>NZ_PJNE01000001.1:1200000-2400000 GCF_002846495.1 Phycicoccus duodecadis | reverse complement strand
GGCGGGTGTGCCGATGCCCGTCGAGCCCCTCTACCTGCGGCGCCCCGACGCGCTGACCACCGCCGAGCGGGCCGCGCGATGACGGGGACGACCGCTGTGCGCGCCGCCGTGAACCCGGCCCCGGCGCCCGCCGGCACCGCACTGCGCGACGCCCGCTGGAGCGACGTCGAGGCCCTCGCGGCCCTCGAGGGCGACCTCTTCCCCGACGACGCGTGGTCGGCGGCCTCCTGGTGGGCCGAGCTCGCCGGCCGGCCGCGCCGCGACTACGTGGTGCTCACCGACGGTCGCGGCATCGCGGGCTACGCCGGCCTCGACCACGGCGGTGAGGTCTCGGACGTCATGACGGTGGCCGTCGCCCCGCGATGCCGCGGCGGCGGCCTCGGGCGGCTGCTGCTGGGCGAGCTCGAGCGTCGCGCGTGCGGCCGGGGCGCAGCCCATCTGATGCTCGAGGTCCGCGCCGACAACGAGGCCGCGCTCGCGCTCTACCGGCGCAGCGGCTTCGTCGAGCTCGCCCGTCGACGCGGCTACTACCGGCCGGGGCCGGTCGACGCCCTGGTCCTGCGGAAGACCCTGTCCACGAACGGAGTCGGTGATGGCTGACCAGCCCCTCGTGCTCGGCATCGAGACCTCGTGCGACGAGACCGGGGTCGGGATCGTGCGCGGCGAGACGCTGCTGTTCGACGCGATCGCCTCCAGTGTCGACGAGCACGCCCGGTTCGGCGGCGTCGTCCCCGAGGTCGCCTCCCGCGCCCACCTCGAGGCCATGGTGCCCACCATCGAGCGCGCCTGCCGCGAGGCCGGGGTCACCCTCGGCGACCTCGACGCCGTGGCCGTCACCTCGGGCCCCGGCCTGGCGGGGGCGCTGATGGTGGGGGTCGCCTCGGCCAAGGCGCTGGCCCTCGCGCTGGGCGTGCCGCTGCACGGTGTCAACCACCTCGCGAGCCACGTCGCCGTCGACATCGTCGAGCACGGCCCGCTGCCCGAGCCGACCCTGGCGCTGCTGGTGTCGGGCGGCCACTCCTCGCTCCTGCTCGTCCCCGACGTGACGCACGACGTGCGCAGCCTCGGCTCGACCATCGACGACGCCGCCGGCGAGGCCTTCGACAAGGTGGCCCGGGTGTTGGGCCTGCCCTTCCCGGGCGGCCCCCACATCGACCGGATGGCGCGTGAGGGCCAGGTCGTCATCGACTTCCCGCGGGGCCTCACCGGCGGGCGCGACGCCGAGCGGCACCGTTTCGACTTCTCGTTCTCGGGCCTGAAGACGGCCGTCTCCCGCTGGGTCCAGGCGCGCGAGGCGGCGGGCGAGCCGGTGCCGGTGGCCGACGTGGCCGCCAGCTTCCAGGAGGCCGTCACCGACGTGCTCACCCGCAAGGCGATCGACGCGTGCCGCACCCACGGGGTCGCTCACCTGCAGGTGGGTGGGGGGGTCGCGGCCAACTCACGGCTGCGGGCCATGGCCCAGGAGCGCTGCGACGCCGCGGGGATCCAGCTACGGGTGCCCCGCCCGGGCCTGTGCACCGACAACGGCGCCATGGTCGCGGCCCTCGGGGCGCAGATGGTGCTCAAGGGCCGCGCGCCGTCCGACCTCGGCATCCCCGCCGACTCCTCGATGCCGGTCACGCAGGTCTCGGCCTGAGCCTCGCCGGGGGCGTCAGTCGGGTGCGAGGAACTCGTGCACCAGCGGCACCACGGAGGCGCCCTCGCCGGTGGCCGCGGCGACCCGCTTCATCGAGCCGGCCCGCACGTCCCCGGCCGCGAAGACGCCCGGCACGCTGGTCGCGAGGTTGGCCGGCGGGAGCCCGTCGACCCATCGCGTGGGCGGCACGTCGCGCCCGGTGAGGACGAAGCCGCGGGCGTCGAGGTCGACCTCGCCGGGCAGCCAGCCGCAGTGCGGCTCGGCCCCGAGGAGCAGGAACAGCCCGCGGGTCTCGTGCCGCCGCCGCTCGCCGGTGACGCTGCTCTCGAGGGTCACCCACTCGAGCCGGCCCTCGCCCCCGCCGTCGACCACCTGGGTGCAGGGCTCGACGGTGATGCGGGGGTTGAACTCGATCTCGCCCACCAGGTAGGCCGACATCGTCTCGGCCAGGGTCGGGCGGCGGACGACGACGGTGACCGAGCGGGCGAAGCGGGCCAGGTGCACGGCCGCCTGCCCGGCGGAGTTGCCGCCGCCGACGACCACGACGTCCTGGTCCTCCATCTCGCGGGAGAGCGACATGGCGGTGCCGTAGTTGACGCCGCGCCCGATGAGGTCCTCGACGGCCGGGACGCCGAGGTGCCGGTAGCGCACGCCCGACGCCACGACCACGGTGCGGGCCCGCAGCGCGAAGTCGGGGCCGCGCAGGGTGTGCGGCTCACCGTCGGTGCCGGCGACGAGCTCCTCGACCTCCCAGCCGGTGTGGAACCGGGTGCCGAAGCGCAGCGCCTGGTTGCGGGCGCGCTGGGCCAGGCGCATCCCCGCGATGCCGCGTGGGAAGCCGAGGTAGTTGCGGATCATCGAGCTGGTGCCGGCCTGGCCGCCGATGGCGCTGGCGTCGAGGACGACGGTCGAGAGGCCCTCGGAGGCCGCGTACACCGCGGTGGCGAGACCGGCGGGCCCACCGCCCACGACGGCGACGTCGACCACCTCGGGGTCGGTCTCGGCCGCCAGCTCGCGCTCGGCCGGCGTCTCGAAGAACGAGCGGGCGATGTCGCGCACGGAGGTCGCCACCATGGGCTCGCGGTTGACCGCCCAGACCCGCGGATACCCCGCGTCGGCGGGGAACGCGGTCGCGACCCGGCGGCCGATCTCGCTGTCGGGCGTGATGATGCGGCAGGGCATCCCCATCCGCTCGAAGAAGTCGCGGATCTGCTGGGCCAGCGGGTCGTGGGCCGGCGCGACGATCTTGGCCACCACGATGTCCGGGTCGGTGGTGGTCCAGCCCCAGTCGCTGAGCAGCTCGGTGACGGCGTAGTGGAACTCCTCGTCGCGGGTGCCGCGTGGCATCAGCAGGTACGCGTCGTACTTGCCCTGGGCCATGCCCGCCCGCAGCCCGGGGGCGTCGGCCAGGAAGCGGTCGAACGGCGAGACGACGAGGCGCCGCGCCGTGGGGACCAGGGTGCGCCACTGCGCGAAGGCCGCGAGCACGTCGTCCTCGTCGGGCAGCCGTGAGTCCGAGACGAACATCGCGACGGGAGCCCCCTCGGCCAGGGCCGCCGCGGTGACGGCGCAGGCCTCGCGGCAGGTCGTGGCGGTGCGGATGTCGTACTCGCGCGAGTAGCGCCAGAAGACCTCTCGCAGGGTCTCGGCGTGCTCGCCGGAGACGAGCACGAGGACGGGGGTGGGGGAGCCGGGGAAGGGCTGGACGCTCACCCCTCGAGCCTAGGCGGCTCGGCGCCGCGGGCCCAGGGGGTTACGCGCCGGGCGGAACCGGAATGCGGAGGCGGCCGCCCGCGAGGGGCGCCCGGCGTCAGTCCTGCGGCCCCCGCGAGCAGGGGAGCAGGCCCATCCTGTCCTTGAGGGTGAGGACGCGCGTGACGGAGGCGTCGACCTGGGCGCGGAACGCGGGGTCCGCGGCGGCCCGCTTCGCCAGCGCCGCGGCCATCCGCGGGGCGACCGAGGCGTCGCCGGTCAGGACGATGTCGCCGCCGGCCTCGACGACCGCGACCGCACGCTCGGCCGGCGGGGTGGCCGCCACGGCCTTGGCGTTGACGTCGTCGGTGATGACCACCCCGTCGTAGCCGAGGTCGCCGCGCAGCAGGTCGGTGACGATCGGCGTCGAGAACATGGCCGGCACGCCGGGGTCGAGCTTCGTGTAGCGGGCCGAGCCCACCATGACCAGCCCCGCCCCGGCCTCGACCCCCGCCCGGAACGGCTGCAGGTAGGGGTCGGTGGCGGAGGTGGTGGCGTCGGTGATGCCGGTGGCGCTGAAGTCGGTGTTGTTGCGGATGCGGCCGAGCCCGGGGAAGTGCTTGACGGTGGCCTCGACCCCGCCCTCGAGCATCCCGATGATGAACGCCTCGGAGGCCTTCTCGACGGTGGCGGGGTCGGAGCCGTACTGGCGCCCGTACTTGCCGATGGGCTCGTTGGCGCGGCCGAGGTCGGCGGGCACGGTGTCGGTGACGGGGGCGAGGTTGACGTTGACGCCGGCGGCCTTGAGCTCGCGGGCCCACCCGGTGGCGGCCTTCGTGAGGGCCGCGGGTGACATCTGGGCCTGCTCGCGGGCGGTGGGGGGCCGGGTGAAGCCCTCGCCCCGCAGCTGGTGCACCTCGCCGCCCTCCTGGTCGGCGGCGACGAGCAGGCCCACGCCGCCGGTCGCGGCCTTCGAGACCAGTCCCTGGAGATGCTCGGAGGTACGGGTGACCTTGTCGGCGCCGTACCAGCCGCCGAGGTAGATGACGTTGCCGACGTGGTCCCGGACGATCTCGTCGTCGAGCGAGGTCAGCGAGGCGTTGGTGTCGAAGCCGACCATGAGCAGCTGCCCGATGCGCTGGTCCTCGGTGAGGGACCCTTCGGTCTGCTCGACGCAGGACGGGGTGGCCGTCACCGAGGGGACGGGGGAGGGGGAGGTGGTCGGGCCGGCGCTCGAGGTGCTGGGGGCCGGGGTGGCGCTCGTGACGGGCGGGGCCGCCGGGGTGGCACCGGAGCAGCCGGCGACCGCGAGCGCGAGCGCGCCACCGAGGGTGACGGCGGCGCGGCGGCGGACGGGGCGGGTGCGGCTGGTCACGCGACGACGCTACGCGACCGTCCCCGTGGAGTGGAATCGTGCGGGTGGCCACAGACGAGACCGGCGACGGGCCCCGCCGGCGGCAGGAGGGTCGGTCCCAGGGGGCCGGTCCCCGGAGCGCGGGGAGGGGTGTCCACGCCGCCCGACGCCCCCGGCCGCGATGCGCCATGATCGTGGGGTGCCGACCATCCCCCTCGTCCTCGACGTCGACACCGGTGTCGACGACGCCTGCGCGCTGCTCCTCGCGGCCCTGCACCCGGGCCTCGACCTGCGGGCCGTCACCTGCGTGGGCGGCAACGCCCCCCTGGCCGACGTCGTCCGCAACACCCTGACCGTCCTCGAGACCGCCGGACGCGCCGACGTGCCGGTCGGCGTCGGGGTCGCCCGACCCCTCCTCGAGGAGCCGGTCGACGCCCGCCACGTGCACGGGTCCGACGGCATGGCCGACCTCGGGATGCCGGCGCCCACGCTCGCTCCCGACCCGCGCTCGGCGGTGGACCTGCTCCGCGAGGTGGCCGACGCCGCCGCCGCGGAGGGCGACCCGGTCACCCTCGTGCCGCTGGCGCCGATGACCAACGTCGCGATCTTCGCCCGGCTGCACCCGGCGTCGTTCGCCCGGCTGGGCCGCATCGTCTTCATGGGCGGCGGGGCCGACGTCAGCAACGCCACCGCCGCGGCCGAGTTCAACGTCTTCCACGACCCCGAGGCCACCGCCATCGTCCTCGACGCCTGCGCCACCCTGGGCGTGCCCGTCACGATGTACGGCCTCGACGTGTTCTACGACCCCAAGGTCACCGACGCCGACGTCACCGCCCTGCGCGCCGTCGACACGCCCGTCGCCCGGCTGGCCGCCGACCTCATCTCGTTCCACCACCGCCGCTTCGCCAACGACGGCGCCACCATCGGCGACGCGGGGGCCGTCGCCTCCCTGCTGCTGCCGCAGGCCCTCGAGACGCGCAGCCTGCCGGTGCGCGTCGAGCTCACCGGCTCGTGGACCCGCGGGCGCACCATCGTCGACCGCCGCGACTGGTCGGGCGACATGGAGCACGATCCCCACGGCCTCGCGCCGGCCCAGGTCGACGTCACGCTGGCCTGCGACGGGCCCGCGCTGGCCGGGCTCTGGCTGCGCACCGTGGCGGGGGAGGAGCGATGAGCGGCCGGGTGATGGTGCTGGGCTCGCTCAACGTCGACCTCGTGACGCGGGTGCAGCGGCATCCGCGCCCGGGGGAGACGGTGCTGGGCGACGGGCTACGCCGGCTCGCCGGCGGCAAGGGCGCCAACCAGGCGGTGGCGGCCGCGGCCGCCGGGGCCGAGGTGCTGATGGTCGGCTGCGTGGGCGACGACGACGGCGGAGCCGCCTACCGTGCCCGGCTCGCCGACCGCGGCATCGACGTCGGCGCCCTGCGCACCTGCGACGGGGTCCCCAGCGGGCACGCCATGATCCAGGTCAGCGACGACGGCGAGAACTCCATCGTCGTCGTGCCCGGCGCCAACGACGCCCTCGACGAGCGCGAGGTCGCCGCCGTCGACCTCCTCGGGCCCGGCGACGTGCTCGTCCTCCAGCTCGAGGTGCCCCGCACCGTGGTCTGCGTCGCCGCCCGGCGCGCCGTGGCGCGCGGGGCCCGCGTCGTGCTGAACATCGCGCCCTACGCCGCCCTGCCCCCGGACGTGGTCGCCCTGGCCGACCCGCTCGTGGCCAACGAGCACGAGATGCAGGCGCTGGCCGAGTCCGGCGCGCAGCCGGCCTCGCTCCTGGTCACCTTCGGTGCCAACGGCGCCTCGTGGGACGGGCAGACGCTCCCGGCCGTCGCCGTGCCCGCCGACGAGGTGGCCGACACCACCGGGGCCGGTGACGCCTTCTGCGGTGCCCTCGCGGCCGCCCTGGCCCGCGGCTCCGACCGTTCCGACGCGCTGGCCGCGGCGCTCGCCGCGGGGGCCGACGCCGTGCGCCACGAGGGAGCCCAGCCTGAACCCTACTTGTGAGTAACTTCTCGGTCGCGAACCCTGCCGTGGCCGCGGTGCCCGTGCCACAGTGGCGCCATGGCCTCCACTGACGCCGCCTCCCGCACCGCCGCCCCGCGCACGCCGCCGCCGCTCGAGGGCGACGCCGCCGCGCTGCGGGCCTTCCTCGACGGCCCTCACGCCGCGGTCCGCGACCAGGTCCGGGCCCAGCTGGTCGAGCACGCCCCCATCCTCGACGAGCGGGTCGACCTGCCCCGCGCGGAGCTGCGCCGCCGGGTGCGCGACCTCGTCGTCGACATCGGCGCCCGAGGCCAGTCCGGGCACGGCTTCCCACCGCAGTACGGCGGGGGCGGCGACATCGGCGCCTCCGTCGCGGCTTTCGAGACCCTGGCCTACGGCGACCTCTCGGTGCTCGTGAAGTCCGGCGTGCAGTACGGCCTGTTCGGCGGCGCCGTCCTCCAGCTCGGCACCGCCCGCCACCACGAGGCCTACCTGCCCGACCTCGTGAGCGGTCGCCTCCTCGGCTGCTTCGCGATGACCGAGACCGGCCACGGCAGCAACGTCCAGGCTCTCGGCACCCTCGCCCGCTACGACGCCGACACCGACGAGATCGTCGTGACCACCCCCGACGACGCCTCGCGCAAGGACTACATCGGCAACGCCGCCGACGACGGCGAGATGGCGGTGGTCTTCGCCCAGCTCGAGGTCGGCGGCGAGGGGCACGGGGTGCACGCGGTGCTGGTCCCGCTGCGCCGTGACGGGGAGGTGCTGGCGGGCGTGCGCATCGAGGACTGCGGCGCCAAGCTCGGGCTCGAGGGCGTCGACAACGGGCGCATCTGGTTCGACGAGGTGCGGGTCCCCCGGGGCAACCTGCTCGACCGGTTCGCCACCATCGACGACGACGGCACCTACCGCTCGAGCATCGAGAACCCCGACCGCCGCTTCTTCACGATGCTCGGCACCCTGGTCCAGGGCCGCGTCAGCGTGGGGGGTGCGGCCCTCGGCGCGTCCAAGGTCGCCCTCGAGATCGCCGTCCGCTACGCCCTGCGCCGCCGCCAGTTCGAGGCGACCACCCCGGGCGTGGAGGACCTCCTGCTCGACTACGGGATGCACCAGCGCCGCCTGCTGCCCCTCCTCGCCCGCACCTACGCGCTCTCCTGCGCGCAGGAGGAGGTGGCCGGGCAGCTGCACCAGGTGTTCTCGGCCGGCACCCCCGACGCCGACGAGCGCGCCCGCCGGGCCCTGGAGTCGCGCGCCGCCGGCACCAAGGCGCTGCTCACGTGGCACGCCACCACCACCATCCAGGAGTGCCGCGAGGCGTGCGGCGGGGCCGGCTACCTGGCGGCCAACCGGTTCTCGGCCCTCAAGGCCGACACCGACGTCTTCACCACCTTCGAGGGCGACAACCACGTGCTGCTCCAGCTCGTGGCCAAGGGCCTCCTCACCGACTACTCCTCGGAGTTCGAGGACCTCGACCAGTTCGGGATGGTGCGCTTCGTCACCGGCCTGGCCGTCGAGACCGTCATCGAGCGCACCGCCGCCCACCAGCTGCTCGAGCGCATCCGCGACGTCCTGCCCGGCGGCCGCGACGGCTGGGACCAGGAGGCCGGCCTGCTCGACCCCGACTACCAGCTGGCGATGCTGCGCTACCGCGAGGAGCACCAGCTGGCCGGGGTGGCGCGCCGCCTCAAGGCCGGCGTGGCCGCCGGCACCGCGCCCGGGACGGTCTTCAGCGCCGTGCAGGACCACGTCATCGCCGCGGCCCGCTCGCACGTGGAACGGCTGGTGCTCGAGGCCTTCGTGGCCCGGGTCCGCGCGCAGCCCGAGGGGCCCACCCGTGACACCCTCGCGGCGCTCTGCGACCTGCACGCCCTCGCCACCATCGAGGCCGACCGCGGCTGGTTCCTCGAGCACGGTCGGCTCTCGGCGCCGCGGTCGAAGGCCATCACCCGCGAGGTGTCGACGCTGCTGCGCCGGCTGCGCCCGGTGGCCGCCCCGCTGGTCGAGGCCTTCGGCATCCCACCGGGGGTCCTCGGCGCCCGCGACCTGGTCGGCTGAGGCCCGGCGCGGTCCGCGGGGTCAGGCGGGCTCGACGACCAGCACGGTCTGCCGGCCCGCGACGCGGGTCAGGATGACGGTGGCCTGCGCGCCGTCGCCGGCCTTGCGCCCGATGCGCAGCTCGCGGCGCAGCTCGTCGTCGTCGAGCCGGACGCCGCGCTTCTTGATGGTCAGCCCGGTGACGCCGTGCTGCGCGAGCCAGGCGCGCAGCGTCCTGACCGTGAACGGCATCGACTCGAGGACGGCGTAACGGCGCGCGAACGGCACGTCGACCTCGGCGTCCGAGAGCACGTAGCCGAGACCGCGCTCGACCTCGCTGCCCAGGGTCGCGGCCGTGACCGCGCCGAGCAGCCCCGCCTGGGTGACCGCGCGGTCGGGTTCGTACAGCCACGCGCCGATCGAGGTGGGGCTCTCGACCACCGGCGGGTCGGGCTCGCACATCCGCTCGTCGACCTCGACCGGGGAGGCGTGCGGCATCAGGATGCGCGCGGTGCGGCCCGGGGTGTAGGCCAGCGGCCCCCACCACACGGCGCACTCGAGCACCTCACCGCCGAACGAGGTCCACTGCGCCTCGGCCCCGAGCGGGACGGCGTCGTGCGGCATCGACGGCGACAGCTTCGCGCCGGTGGCCGGCACCGCGGTGGCCACCTGGAGGACGAACTCCCAGGTGGGGCGGATCTCGTCGAGGCGGAAGACCCGCTTGATGCGCCCGTGCCGGCCGGTGTGCCCGGGCACGCGGCGGGCCGGGTCGAGCCACACGCCCACGCGTGAGCGCAGCGGGTCGCGCGGCGCCTCGAACTCCTCGGCCATCCCCTCGCGGGCCCGCGAGTCGGGCCACGGCCGCAGGTTGGAGTCGGCGACGGCCGCGGTGACGGGGTCGATGTCGACGCCGCGGACGGTCACCCCGAGGGCCGACATGGCCACGGCGTCGCTGCCGATGCCGCAGCCGAGGTCGTGCACCGTCGCGAGGCTGGCGTTGTAGAAGCGGCCGGCGTGGGTGGCGGCCACCTCCAGGCGCGAGGCCTGTTCGAGGCCGTCGGGCGTGTAGAGCATGTCCGAGGCGAACTCGCCGAACTTGGCCACCGCCCGGGCGCGCAGCCGTTGCTGGGTCAGGGCGGCGGCCACGAGATCGGGCGGATGCCCGTCGCGGCGCAGCCGGTCCTGGAGGCCGATGACCGAGGTCTCGTCGTAGGGGGGGAGGGAGCGCAGGAGGGCCTGACCGTCGGGTGTCCCCAGCGCTCGCACCGTCCCGACGTCCACGGCTGGTCATCCTGCCATCCGCGTGCTCGCTGGGTGCGGCATCCCCCGGAGCGGGCGGGAACGGGGGGCTGCTGGCACTCGAGTTGACCGAGTGCTAATCGCGGACCTAGATTTGGCTCATTGGCACTCGCCCCCGGTGAGTGCCAGCGCCCCCGGATCACGATCGACCCCCGCGACGGCGAGAGCGGCCCGGAGCGCAGTCCCCGTCCACTTCGACTCATCCCAGCAAGGGGAGGAGCACACCGTGTCGGTTTCCATCAAGCCGCTCGAGGACCGCATCGTCATCAAGAGCCTCGAGGCCGAGCAGACCACCGCGTCCGGGCTCGTCATTCCGGACACCGCGAAGGAGAAGCCCCAGGAGGGCGAGGTCCTCGCGGTCGGTCCCGGTCGCATCGACGACAAGGGCAACCGCGTGCCGCTCGACGTCAACGTCGGCGACCGTGTCATCTACAGCAAGTACGGCGGCACCGAGATCAAGCACGGCGGCGAGGAGTACCTCATCCTCTCCGCCCGCGACGTGCTCGCCGTCGTCGGCTGAGCATCCCGCTGACGCCGTGACCGCGTCCCGGTGGCCCCGTGCCACCGGGACGCGTCCGGCACCCACGACCCAGCCACCCGCCGCGGGCCGGCCGCACACGCGCCGCCCGCCGCACCCCCAGCACGAAGGACAGCAATGGCCAAGGAACTGGAGTTCAACGACTCCGCCCGCAAGTCGCTCGAGCGCGGCGTCGACGCGCTCGCGAACGCCGTCAAGGTGACGCTCGGCCCGCGCGGTCGCAACGTCGTCCTCGACAAGAAGTGGGGCGCCCCCACCATCACCAACGACGGCGTCACGATCGCCCGCGAGGTCGAGCTCGACGACCCGTTCGAGAACCTCGGCGCGCAGCTCGCCAAGGAGGTCGCCACCAAGACCAACGACGTCGCCGGTGACGGCACCACCACCGCCACCGTCCTGGCGCAGGCCATGGTCAAGGAGGGCCTGCGCAACGTCGCCGCCGGGGCCGCCCCGTCGGGCCTCAAGCGCGGGATGGACAAGGCCGTCGAGGCCGTGTCCGAGCGCCTGCTCGAGACCGCTCGCGAGATCGAGTCCAAGGACGAGATCGCCCAGGTCGCCTCGCTCTCCGCGCAGGACCAGGAGATCGGCGCCACCATCGCCGACGCGTTCGACAAGGTCGGCAAGGACGGCGTCATCACCGTCGAGGAGTCCTCGACCGCGTCCACCGAGCTCGAGTTCACCGAGGGCATGCAGTTCGACAAGGGCTACATCTCCCCGTACTTCGTCTCCGACCCCGAGCGCATGGAGGCCGTCGTCGAGGACGCCTACGTGCTCATCCACCAGGGCAAGATCTCGGCCATCGCCGACGTCCTGCCGGTCCTCGAGAAGGTCGTCCAGGCCGGCAAGCCGCTCCTGGTCATCGCCGAGGACATCGACGGCGAGGCCCTCTCGACGCTGGTCGTCAACAAGATCCGCGGCACCTTCAACGTGGTCGCGGTCAAGGCGCCCGGCTTCGGCGACCGCCGCAAGGCCATGCTCCACGACATCGCGATCCTCACCGGCGGCCAGGTCGTCGCCGAGGAGGTCGGCCTCAAGCTCGACCAGGTCGGGCTCGAGACCCTCGGCCAGGCCCGTCGCGTCGTGGTCACCAAGGACAACACGACGATCATCGACGGCGCCGGCGACTCCGCCGAGGTCGACGGTCGCGTCGCGCAGATCAAGCAGGAGATCGAGCGCACCGACTCCGACTGGGACCGCGAGAAGCTCCAGGAGCGTCTCGCGAAGCTCGCCGGTGGCGTGTGCGTCATCAAGGTCGGCGCGCACACCGAGGTCGAGCTCAAGGAGAAGAAGCACCGCATCGAGGACGCCATCTCGGCGACGCGTGCGGCCATCGAGGAGGGCATCGTCGCCGGTGGCGGCTCGGCCCTCATCCAGGCCGTGGCCGTGCTCGACGGGCTCTCGCTCGAGGGTGACGAGGCCGTGGGTGCCAACATCGTCCGCAAGGCGGCCGCCGAGCCGCTGCGCTGGATCGCCGAGAACGCCGGGATGCAGGGCTACGTGGCCGTCGCCAAGGTCAGCGAGCTCGCGGCCGGCATGGGCCTGAACGCCGCCACCGGCGAGTACGAGGACCTCATCAAGGCCGGCGTCATCGACCCGGTCAAGGTCACCCGCTCGGCGCTGCGCAACGCGGCCTCGATCGCCTCGATGGTCCTGACGACCGACACCCTGGTCGTCGAGAAGAAGGAGCAGGAGGAGCCGGCGGCCGGCGGTGGCCACGGCCACGGTCACGGCCACTGAGCCTGCTCGTCCCCTGTCGCCGGGCCCGCCCGGCCGACGCACCGTGACGCCGCCCGGTCCCCTCGTGGGGCCGGGCGGCGTCCGTCGTCCGGGGGCCGTAGCGTGGGGGGATGCGGCTGCTCGGTGTGCTCGGCGGGATGAGCTGGACCTCGACGGAGCTGTACTACCGCGGTCTCAACACCGGGGTCGCGGCCAGGCTCGGGGGCCTGCACTCGGCCCGGCTGCTGCTGCACTCGGTCGACTTCGCGCCCGTCGCGCAGGCCCAGCACGCCGGTGACTGGGAGGCCACCGCCGCCCTGCTCGGCTCGGCGGCCCGGGGGCTGGCGGCCGGGGGCGCCGAGGCCCTGATGATCGCGACGAACACCATGCACAAGGTGGCCGGCGCCGTCGAGGAGGCGGCCGGCATCCCGCTGCTGCACATCGCCGACCCGACCGCCGAGGCGCTGCTGCGGGGCGGCCACCGGCGGGTCGGGCTCCTGGCCACCCGGTTCACGATGGAGCAGGCGTTCTACGTCGAGCGGCTCAGGGCCCAGGGCCTCGAGGTCGTCACGCCGGACCCCGCGGACCGCGAGCTGGTGCACCGCGTCATCTACGACGAGCTGGTCCACGACGTGGTCCGCCCGGCGTCGCGCGAGGCCTACCTGGGCGTGGTCGGCCGGCTGGTGGGCGAGGGCGTCGAGGCCGTCGTGCTCGGCTGCACCGAGATCGGGCTCCTCGTCCACGACGGGGACGCCGCCGTGCCCCTCGTCGACACGACGGCCCTGCACGTGGCGGCCGGCGTCGACTGGCTCTGCGCCACGCCCGGCTGAGCCCCGGGCCCTCGCTCCGGGGGAGGGGAGGGTCAGCCGGCGGTGACGCGCACCGAGCCGCCGCCGTCGAGCGCCACCACGTCGCCCACGTGCACCTGGCGCCCGCGCCGGGTGTCGACCTCGCCGTTGACGCTGACCAGCCCGCGCTCGATGACCTCGCGCGCAGCGGCACCGTCGTCGGCGAGCCCGGAGTGCTTCAGCAGTTGCCCGAGCCGGATGACGTCGTCGCGGATGGGGAGGTCCTCAGGGGTGCCGGTCACGCTCCCCAGCCTAGGGGCACGCTCCGGGCCGGCCCGGGCGGAGAAAAGGGCCGCGGGGCGGTTCGTGGGCTCTCGCCCCCACGAACCACCCCGCGGCCAGGGTCGGTCTCCCGGTGACCGTGGGCTCTCGCCCCCACGGTCCCCGTCCGGCCGCGACCCTCTCGTGCCGCGACCTGCGGTGACCTGACTCTCGTCCCCTCGGAGCAGGGGACCACCCTCGTCGGGCGTCTGTGACGGGTGCCGGCTCGCCTCAGGAGGCGATGTGCCGCTCCCGGGCGTAGTGCGACTCGCGCTCGTCCTCGGTGAGGCCGCCCCACACGCCGTACGGCTCGCGCACGGCGAGGGCGTGGGTGCGGCACTCCTGGATGACCGGGCAGGCGAGGCAGATCTCCTTGGCGGCCGTCGCACGACGGCTGCGCTTGCTGCCTCGCTCGCCCTCGGGGTGGAAGAACGGCTCGGGACCGACCCGACGGCACGCGCCGTCGAGCTGCCAGTCCCACAGGTCGGCCACGGGCCCCGGCAGCCGGGTGATCTCGGCCATGTGTACCTCCACGAACGGACGGGCCACTTCCCCGAGTGGCGACGGTCCTCACCGTAGGTCGGGATGTGCAGAGGGTGGGCAAGGGCCGGGTAAGCCTTTGGTCAAGGGTCGGCGGCGAGGTCAAGAGTTCGCAAAGTGCGAGGTGGGGCCCCGGCCGCGGGACGGGCACGGGGCATCCCGCGCGGGGTCGTAGAATCGTCGGATGAGCCTCGGACTGGACGAGACCCGCGCCACCACCGATCGTCCCGAACCCCTCGCGGGCCGCCCGGGCGGTGACGCGCACGGCGTGCCGGTCACCTCGGCCCAGCCGGCGCCCACCGGCCCCTTCGCCGCCCTGGGCCTCACCTACGACGACGTGCTGCTGCAGCCGGGTGAGACCGACGTCATCCCGAGCGAGGTCGACACCACCGCGCGGCTCACCCGCGAGATCTCGCTACGGGTGCCCCTGGTCTCGGCGGCCATGGACACCGTCACCGAGGCGCGGATGGCCATCGCGATGGCCCGCCACGGGGGCCTCGGCATCCTGCACCGCAACCTGTCGATCCAGGACCAGGCCTACCAGGTCGACCTCGTCAAGCGGACCCAGACCGGGATGATCAGCAACCCGGTGACCATCGGCCCCGACGCCACCCTCGAGGAGCTCGACGAGATCTGCGGGCGCTACCGCGTCTCGGGCCTGCCCGTGGTCGACCCCGGCGACCACCTCCTCGGCATCGTCACCAACCGCGACCTGCGCTTCACGCCCGTGGCCGAGTGGGTCCACACCCTGGTGCGCGACGTCATGACCCCGATGCCGCTCATCACCGGCAAGGTCGGCATCGGCAACGACGAGGCGACACTGCTGCTGCGCAAGCACAAGCGCGAGCGGCTCCCGATCATCGACGACGAGGGCCGGCTGCGCGGGCTCATCACCGTCAAGGACTTCGTGAAGTCCGAGCAGTTCCCGCACGCCAGCAAGGATGCCGACGGGCGCCTCCTGGTCGGCGCGGCCGTCGGCTACTTCGGCGAGGCCTGGGAGCGCGCGGCCACCCTGGTCGAGGCCGGGGTCGACGTGCTCGTCGTCGACACCGCCCACGGCCACGCCCGGCTGCTGCTCGAGATGGTGCAGCGGGTCAAGCGTGACCCCGCCCTGCGCCACGTGCAGGTCATCGGCGGCAACGTCGCCACCCGCGCCGGGGCCCAGGCCCTGGTCGACGCCGGGGTCGACGCCGTCAAGGTCGGGGTCGGGCCGGGCTCGATCTGCACCACCCGGGTCGTGGCCGGCGTCGGCGTGCCGCAGGTCACCGCCATCTACGAGGCGTCGCTCGCGTGCGGCCCCGCCGGCGTCCCGCTCATCGGCGATGGCGGCCTGCAGTACTCCGGCGACATCGCCAAGGCGCTCGTGGCGGGGGCCGACACCGTGATGATCGGCTCGCTGCTGGCCGGCTGCGAGGAGAGCCCCGGCGAGCTCGTCTTCATCAACGGCAAGCAGTTCAAGGCCTACCGCGGGATGGGCTCGCTCGGCGCGATGTCCTCGCGCGGCAAGAAGTCCTACAGCAAGGACCGGTACTTCCAGGCCGACGTCGCCTCCGACGACAAGATCGTCCCCGAGGGCATCGAGGGCCAGGTCGCCTACCGCGGCCCCGTCGGCGCCGTCGTGCACCAGCTGGTGGGCGGGCTGCACCAGTCGATGTTCTACGTCGGGGCCCCCACGGTGCCCGAGCTCAAGGCCCGCGGCCGGTTCATCCGCATCACGACCGCCGGGCTGCGCGAGTCGCACCCGCACGACATCACCGGCATCGTCGAGGCGCCGAACTACTCCTCGAAGGGCTGAGCCCCGGGTCGTGCCGCTCCGTGAGCCGACGTATGGTCTGCGCGTGCGCCGCCTCCCCGCCCGCTGGCTCGTCCCGGGTCTGCTCGCGCTCGGCCTCGCCGGGTGTGGGAGCGTCCCCGCACCCGCGCCGACGGGGCCGAGCGTGAGCCCCAGCCACGACGCGGAGGCCGAGCCGTCGCGCGCGCCGACCCCCACCCGCGCCACCCCGGCGCCGACCGCTACCGACGACCTCGTCGTGGCGGTGCCCTCGCCCACTGTCGCGACGACGACGGCGCCGACCGCGGGCGGGCCCCCGGGAGGCTCGGCGGCGCCGGCGGCCGGTCGGCTGACGACGCTGGTGGGCGACACCCGCAGCGCGATGGTGTGGGCGCCACTGTCGGACCCGTCGGCGGTCACGACCGAGGGCTCGGTGCCCAGCGCCCGGGCGTGGTCGACCTCCAAGGTGCTGGTCGTCGCGGCCTACCTCGACACCGTCGTCGGGGGTGACCCGTCGAGGATCCCGAGCACCGAACGCGGCTGGATCCGGGCCGCGCTCACGGCCAGCGACGGTGACGCGGTGGTCGCCGTCCGGGACCGCATCCCCGGCAGCCCGGGCGCGGCCATCACCGCCGTGCTGCGCTCCATCGGCGACACCCGTACCTCGGCGCCCGACCGCTCGCAGGGGATGATGACCTGGACCCCGCGCGAGCAGGTGCGGTTCATGGCGGCGCTGGCGGCCGGCCGGGTGGTCAGCCCCGAGGCCAGTGCGTACCTGCTGGCCCAGATGCAGCCCATCGCGGCCCACCGCTGGGGGCTCGGCACCATCGGGGCGTCGTCGTTCAAGGGCGGCTGGCTGACCTCGGAGACCGAGACCCGACAGATGGGCATCGTGGGCGGCTACGCCGTCGCCATCATCACCGTCGGTGTCGGGCCGGCCGTCCGCCAGACCGACGGCGACTCGGCCCACGTGCACCAGATGGACCGGATCGCCGACCTGCTGGCCCGCCGCCTGGGCTGAACGGCCGCCCGGCGCCGGGCCGAGCTCGGTCAGCCGGCCCGGGTCATGGTGTCGCGCCAGGATCGGATGGTGAGGCCGCCGTCGGCGCTGCGGTCGACCGAGGTGCCGGCGGCCACCGCCCGGGCGATGGCGCGGGTGACGCAGCGGGCCGCAGCGTCGTGCAGCTCGAAGAGGTCGATCCGCTGCGGCTCCGGGCGCGCGCCGGTGGCCAGGGCGAACACGGTGTCGCCGTCGAACTCGGTGTGCACCGGTGACAGGGCCCGGGCCATGCCGTCGTGCGCGACGGTGGCCAGCCGGCGGCATCCGGCCTTGGTGAGGGTCGCGTCGGTGGCGACGACGGCCAGGGTCGTGGCGCGCCCGGCCCGCAGGGCGGCCACCTCCGCGGCCCGCTCGCGCCAGTGCGCGGCCGCGGCGTCCGGGCCGGGGTGGGGGAGGGCGGCGAGCTCGCCCTCGACCAGGGCGGCGGCGCCGAGGAGGGTGCCGTCGGCGGCCACGGCGCTCCCGGCGGCGTTGACCACGACGAGAGCGGCCACGGTGACCCCGCCCTCGACGACGAAGGAGGCGGTGCCCACCCCGCCGCGCAGGCCCCCGGCCCGGGTGCCGGTGCCGGCTCCGACGGGCCCCTCGGTGACCGGGCCGGGCGCGGCGGCCCGGTAGGCGGCCGCCCCGTCGGCGGGGGAGGGGTGGTGGCGCCACGACCCGGCCCGGCCCAGGTCGAAGACGATGGCGGCCGGCACGATCGGCACCCGTTCGTCGGGGCCGGGGCCCACCGGCCAGCCGCGCCCGGCCGCCCACGCGGCGTCGGCGGCACCGTCGGCCGCGCCCAGCCCGAAGGCGCTGCCGCCCGCCAGCACGACGGCATCCACGGCGTCGACCCGGTTGACGGGGTCGAGCAGGTCGGTCTCGCGGGTCCCCGGCCCGCCGCCACGCACGTCGACGCTGCCCACGGTGCGCGGGGGCGGGACGACGACGGTGACCCCGGTGAGCCACCCCGGCTCGTCGCGGGTGACGTGGCCCACGAGGACCCCGTCGACGTCGGTGATGGCGTTGTGCCGGCCGGGCTGCATGGCCCCAGCATGGCCGATGCCGGCCCCGCGGTGGCGGGACCGGCATCGGGCCGGGGCGGGTCAGTGCATGAGCACCGGCGGTGCCACCTCGTCGGCGTCGGCGTCGTCGAGGAGGTGGGCCTCCTCGTGCTTGCGCGGCAGGAAGGCGGCCGCGACCAGCGTGAGGGTGACGAAGCCGGCGGCGAACCAGAAGGTGTGCGCGTAGGCCTGGGCCGCCAGGTCGGCGACCCGGGCCGCGAGGGCGCCGGCCGCGGCCTGGGCGTTGCCGCCCTGCTCGGCGAGGAACTGCCCCACCAGGGGCAGCCGGGCCAGTGCGCTCCGGGCGGCCTCCGGGCCCTGCGTCTGCACCGTCTGGAGGTACTGCCCGCCCTGCCCGACCAGCGGCCGGTCCTTGAAGGCGTTGGTGAGCAGGACCGAGAAGATCGCCACCCCGACCGAGCTCGCGATCTGCTGGGTGATGTTGAGCAGCGTGGTGCCGCGGGCGACCTCGTGGTGGGTGAGCGTCTTGAGCGCGGAGGTCATGATCGGCATCATCGTGGCGCCCATCCCGAGGCCCATGACGAACAGGACCGGGATGAGGAAGCCCCAGTGCGAGGAGTCGGCCTGCAGCTGGGTGAGGGTGAACATGCCACCGGTGATGAGCAGCAGCCCGAACGGCACGATCCGCCCGACCGGGAAGCGGTCGACCAGCGCGCCGGCGATGGGCATGGTCAGCACCGCGCCCAGACCCTGGGGCGCGATGAGCCAGCCCGCCGACAGCGGGGTCTCGCCCTGGACCTGCTGGAGGAACTGCGGGACGAGCAGCAGGCCGCCGAAGAAGGACGCCGCGAAGATGAACATCGTGATGACCGAGACCGTGAGGTTGCGGTTGCGGAACAGCCGGAAGTCGAGCAGCGGGTGCGCCGGCCGGAAGCTGTAGACGACGAACGAGGCGATCAGCGCCAGGCCCACGATGCCGGGGATGAGCACCTTGGGGTGGCCGACGCCGCCCTGCTCGGGGATGGAGGAGATGCCGTAGAGGAAGAGCGCGAGGCCGGGGCTCATCATCAGCAGGCCGCGCCAGTCGAGCGACTCCGACGGGTGCGGGCGGTCGCGCGGCAGGACCCGCCAGGCGTAGACGAGCGCCAGGATGCCGATCGGCACGTTGATGAGGAAGATGAAGTGCCAGCTGAACGCGTCGATGAGGTAGCCGCCGAGGATGGGCCCGAAGATCGGGCCGAGCAGCATCGGGACACCGAGCACGGCCATCAGCCGGCCCATGCGCTTGGGGCCCGCGGCGCGGGTCATGATCGTCATGCCGAGGGGCATGAGCATGCCGCCGCCGAGGCCCTGGATGACGCGGAAGGCCACCAGCATGTGGATGCCGGTGGCGGTGGCGCACAGGGCCGAGCCCAGCGTGAAGAGCAGGATCGCCATCATGTAGAGGCGCTTGGTACCGAAGCGGTCGGCGGCCCAGCCCGAGAGGGGGATGACCGTGGCGAGCGCCAGGGTGTAGCCGGTGACGGTCCACGCGACGGCGGAGTAGTCGAGCGGGCGGCCGTCGACGGCGAAGACGTTCTGGAACGTGCGCAGCGCGACGTTGACGACGGTGATGTCGAGGATCGACATGATGGCGCCGAGGACGACGACGCCGGCGACCTTGAGGACGGCGGCGTCGATCTTGTCGGGGTAGTCGGGAGGCGCCGCGGGGGCGGTGGTGGTCGTTGACACGTGGGGCTCCATGTCGGGTCGGGCTGGGCGGGGGGAGGCGGCCCGGGCGGCGGGCAGCCGGGGCGCGCGGGCCGGCGGCGATGCCGGGAGCGAGTCTGCCGGACACATCCGACAGGCGTGGAACGGTTTTCTGTTCCCGTCTAATCCCCACAGGTCAGCCGGGGTCGCGGGTGCCCGACCGCAGGCCCGACGAAACCCGAGTTGCCGCGCACGACCGAACGGGTCGACATCCTTGCCATCGTCGGACGAACCGGTGTTGTGCGTGAGAGCATCCCTCTCGGCCGGCTGGACGGGACGACGGGGGAGACGCATGACGGGTGCTCGGCTGCGGGTGGTGGCGGCGCTGGTCGTGGCGTCCGTCCTGGGCCCTCTCGCGGCGTCGGTGGGCGTCGCCGCAGAGGCCCCCCACGCCCTGCACCCGGCGACGCTCGCCGCCGGCCCGGCCGAGACCCTACCGACGCCTCCCGTCGTGGCTTCGGTGGCGGGTGACGCGCTGTCGGTCGCCGTCTCGTGGCTGCCCGCTCCCGAGGGTGCGGGCGTCACCTCGTACACCCTCACCGCCCATCCGGGGGAGGGCGTGACGACCTCGGAGTGCCCGCAACCGGCCGACGTCACGGCATCGGCCGCCGGCGGCTCGAGCGCCACCTGGGTCACCGGGCTGTGCGCGCGGGTTCCCTACGTCGTGCAGATGACGGCGACGAACTCCGCCGGCACCAGTGGCCCCAGCGCGCCCTCGCAGCCGGGTGTCCCCGTCGCCGCGCAGGCGCCCCGGGCCCCGGCGGTGCTCGGTGCCCTCGGACGTGACGGCCGGGTGGTGGTGTCCTGGGCGGCTCCGGCCCTCGACGGCGGGCGCCCGGTGACGGGTTACGTCGTCTCGGCCACTGATCCCGGCGGGGTCGTCCGCGGGACGGCGACCTTGGGCCCCACCAGTTCCGAGGCCACGCTCACCGGGCTCCAGAACGGCGTCGTGCACACCGTGGACGTCGTGGCGACGAACGACGTGGGGGCCTCATCGGCCGGCTCGACCGAGGTCACCCCACGCGCTGCCTACGCGCCCTCGGTCCCGCGTGGCCTGGTGGTCGCGCCCGACGGAACCGGCGGCGTGGACGTGTCGTGGCAGGCCCCGCTGGACGACGGAGGCAGCTCGATCAGCGGTTACGTCCTCGTGTGGCAGCGGGTCGTCCGGAGCCCGGACGGGTCGTACGACCTCGACCCGGTGGCCCCACAGCACACCCAGTCCCTTGCTGGCGACGTGACCGCTGCGTCCGTCTCCACCTTCGAGGACGCGGCTGCCTCCTACCGCTTCGAGCTGACGGCCACGACCGTCGCCGGGTCCGGAACGGCCGCGACCTCCGCCGCAGTCCGACCCACCGTGGTCCTCGCGGCGCGCACGCTGGTCCTCGACGACGTGAGCGCCGGCGCCGTCGCCGCCGTCTCCCCCGACACGGTCGAGTGGGCCCAGCCCGCCCCGTCCCAGGTGGTTTCCATCACGCCGGGCACGGTGATCGTCGCCGCCGCGACCCCGGGTACTCCCACCGGGCTGCTGCGTCGGGTCACCACTGTCGAGTCGACCGCTGACCACCTCGTGCTGCGGACGGTCGAGGCGGCGCTCGACGACGTCTTCGACGACGTGACCGTCTCCGCGGTGCTGGACCCGACCCGCGCCACGGCTGCGGGTGCGACACCGGCCCCGGGTGTTCGACCTACCTTCCAGGCCGCCGTCCCCGGTGTCCGGGCGGTCGGAGTCGAGCCGGGAGCGGGCGTGAGTGTCAGCAACACCCTCAGACTCGACCTCGAGCTCGAGGACGACGACATCTTCGTCTCCGGCACCGCGGCGGTCTCGACCGAGGTCGGACTGGAGATGGGCGTGTCGAAGAACGCCGTCGGCGCCCCGGCGGGGGTGAGGCTGGACGTCACCGGCAAGGTGGGCCTCTCCGTCGCAGCCCGGTTCGGTGTCCGCGGCGACAAGAAGGTGACGCTCGGCACCGTGGAGGGTGTGCCGTTCACGGTGATGGCCGGCCCGGTGCCGATCGTCGTCCAGCCGCGGCTGGTCAGCACGCTCTCCCTGAGCGGCGAGCTGAGCCTCGGGGTCAAGGGCACCGCCCAGACCGGCGCGGCCGTGCACTGGGACTCCACCGACCCGTACGTACTCGACGTCAAGGACATCAGCAAGCCGTTCGGCGCCTCCGGCGGTGCCGTGCCGGGGGTGACCGTCGACGGCAAGGCATCCATCGCCCTGAAGTTCCAGGCCATCGCGGCGATCGCCGGGGTCGTCGGCCCGAGCGTGTCGGTCACGGCGAAGCTCGCCGGGTCCGTCGACTTCAACGTCCCGACGGGTGGTCATTTCCTCGAGGTGGCGCCGAGCCTGGAGTTGAAGGGAGGTGTGGCCCTCAACCGGTTCGGCTTCTCCCTGGAGCTCGAGCGGGCCCTCGCGGTGAGGAGCTTCGTCGCCTTCGTCATTGATCGACCCCCGACAGCGACGTACACGGTGGTCGGCCCGACCCAGGTCCCGGCGGGGACCCCCACGACCTTCGAGGCGGTCCGGTCCGACGGAGTCGTCGAGCCCCTCGACTGGTCGATCGTGGGGGGCGTGGGCGCGGATGCCGTCGACAGCGACGGGCGGGTCGTGGCCGCGAACCCTGCCGGCCGCACGGTCACCGTGCACGTGGACGGCGCCTCGGGTGCCTCGGGGGAGAGGGTCGTCCTCGTGGGGACGCCGTTCGGGGCCCCGGTGAACCTCCGGGTGCAACGTCACGCGGCGGACTTCGGGATCGACGCGTCGTGGGAGCCTCCGCCCACCACCGGAGGTTCGGCGGTGACGGGCTACCTCGCGGTGCTGCGCTCCGACACGGGGGAGAGCACCACCTCCCGCACCACCCAGCCGGTCCTGTCGGTGGCGGACCTGGCCCCCGGCGCCTGGACGGTCGAGGTCTTCGCGCAGAACGCGGACGGCCGGCTCTCGACGCCGGCCCGGACGAGCATCATCATCACCCCGCTGTGCACGACGCGGTGGGCCGGCGGCCCCGACGGGCGATGGACCGACCCGTCGTCCTGGTCGAGCGGGCGGGTCCCAGGACCTGCGGACTGGGTCTGCCTCGGCGGCAGCGACGCACGACTGGCGCCGGACGAGACGGCCACGGTCGCGGGCCTCGACGGCGAGCAGGGCACCCTCGTCCTCGACGGCCAGCTCACGGTCGGCAGCCATCTCGACGGCCTGCAGCTCATGGACGGCGCGGGCACCTTCACCGCCGGCCCGGCCCTGCGGTGGACCCTCCCCCAGAACCTCGACGTCGACGTCGTCAACCGAGGGCGGGCGTCCCTGTCGACCAGCGCCCCCTACACCTACCTCAACCACGACGTGCGGTTCGACAACTACGGGACGCTCACGACCGAGGGCACCGACGGCGGGTGGCTCGGGGACCAAGCGGGTAGCGAGAGCCGTGTCGTCAACCATCCGGGGGCGACCCTCTCCTTGACCGGAGGGGTTCACGTCTGGACCCGGGTCGTGCTCGACGGCACGATCCGCTCGGACGGACCGTCGTCGTGGCTGCATCTCGCCGTCCTCGCCGACACGGCCCGCCCGGCGCTCGACGGACGCGTCTCGCTCGACACTCTCGAGGCACCCACCGAGGGTGCTCAGGTGCCCGGGGTGCTGTCCGGTGCCACCGTCTCGACCATCGAGGGTGGCCCGCTGACGGTACCGGCCGGCGTTTCCCTCACCGTCGCTCGCCAGGAGTACCGCGAATGGGACCTGGCGCTCCATACGCTTCCGAGCATCATGGCGCCTGAAGTCCGCAACCACGGCCGTCTGACCCTCGACGGGCGCTCGCAGGCGGTCCGTCTCACCGGTGCCCGGGTGGCCAACGACGGTGACCTCGTGCTGCGCGGCAGTGCGCCCACGGACCCAGGGTCCACCGACAGCCGTATCTCGAACCTCGAGGGCGGCACACTGCGCACCGAAGGCGCGACGATCGACCTGCCCACGGACCTGGCCGGGGCCGTCGTCAACACCTCGGCCACGACGACCCTGCTCCGGTCGGCGCAGCTCGCCGGGCCGACGAGCCTCGATGTCAGCGGTGATGTTCTGGTACCGAACCTGCAGGTGCCCGGGGCCGGCGCCACGCTGGTGACGACCGGTGACCGGCTGCGGCTCTCCCAGATCACCGGCGGACCGCTGAGTATCGGTCCGGGAAGTCGCCTCGATCTGACCAGTACGTTCAGCGACGCCTCCTACCCGTGCCGGGTCTCGGCTCCCCTGACCACCCGCGGCGATCTCCGACTGGGGGCCGGGTGCTGGTTGGACGACGTGACCAACGAGGGCACGCTGTCCGTCACCGGGGACCTCGGCGGGATCGTCGACCCGGCCCGCCCCATGCTCACCAACCGGCCCGGAGCGACGCTGTCCTTCACCTGCCCGGTCCGCGGCTGCTTCGTCACGGGCCTCGTCGTCGCCGACGGCACCCTACGCAACACCTCGCCTCGGTCCGTGGTCTTCAGCCGCCTGGACCTCCTCGGCTCCCCCCGCGTCGAGGTCCTCCGGGGACAGGACGGGGAGGGTCGCATCGAGTCGCAGTACGAGCTGACCCTCCGGGGATCGCTGGTGGCGACCAACGAGCCGGGCTACACGCCCGCACCCTGGGAGCGGTGGACCCCCGTCCTCGGCACTCCCGTCCTCGGGGGTTTCGAGGCCGTCCTGGGTGATGGGTGGCGATCGGTCGCCACGTCGCCCCGAGAGCTCGAGTGGCCCGGCCAGGAGCTGGCGTTCACCCAGCCCGGCACCCCGACCGTCGACGCGCACCCCGTGTTCGGGCAGCCGATGACCGCCGGCGCCGGTTCGTGGCAGCCGCAGCCCGATACCGTCGAGTACGTGTGGCTGCGGGCCGGGGAGCCCATCCCGGGGGCGACCGAGGCCACGTACGTCCCATCCCTCGACGACCTCGGGGCCCCCCTCTCAGTTCGCGTGACCGCCCGCAAGGTCGGATACCTGACGGCGGTGCGGACCTCGTCGAGCTCCTCGCCGGTCGGCCCGGCCACCGCTTCCGCCCCCGCCCCGGCGATGCTGGACGCCTGCGCCAGCGCCCAGGACCTCGTGCACATCCCGGGCAGCCAGGCGGCGGCGTACACGATGAACGGCAGGGCCGTCGACGCCGGGGCCTACGGCGCGACCGGCACGGTGACGGTGACGGCGAGAGCGCGGCCAGGCTACGTCCTCACCGGGACCACGAGCTGGACGCGGACCTTCGTGGCCGCTGCGTGCACCACCGTCCTGACCGCACCTGCGTTCGCGACGCCGACGTATGCGACGCCCCAGGTCGGCCTGTCGTGGGCGGTCGGCGGCCTTCCGGCCGGCGCCGGCCCGGTCACGTTCCTCGTCAGCAGCCGGGTGGTCGGTGTGACGGCGACGGGCGCCCGGACGTACTCGACCCCGGTCTCGCGCCTGACGACATCGCGCGGCTCCGGCGTGCTCACGGGCGTGGCCGGTGCCGTGTACCAGTTCCAGGTGCGGGCGGTGGACGCCTACGGCATGCAGAGCCTGCCATCGCCCTGGCGTACGGTCACCATGCCCACCGACGACCGCGCCACGTCGCTGTCGTGGTCGACGGGGTGGGCCAAGGGTGTCTCGAGCTCGTACTACGCGGGGACGTACCGCATCACGAAAGTGCGGGCCACGGTCCGCGCGACGGCATGGACCGATCAGGTCACGCTGATCGGGGCCCGGACGCGGACCAGTGGGAAGCTGGCCGTGTATGTCGACGGTGTCCTGCGGCTCACGGTCGACAGCTCCGGGTCGACGACGTCGCTGCGGCAGTCGCTCGGCACGGTCACGGTCCCCTACGGACGACACGTCGTGGTAGTCACCGCGCTCGCGACGCCTGGCCGACCGACCGTGATCCTGGACGCTCTGGCATTCCGACGGTGACACGGGGGGCGCCGGGGGCCTGTGTGGACCGTGCGCCCCGCCGCCCGCACCGTCGGTAGGCTGCACGGATGACCGAGATCGAGATCGGCCGTGGCAAGCGCGGCCGCCGCGCGTACTCCTTCGACGACATCGCGATCGTGCCCTCGCGGCGCACCCGCGACCCGCAGGAGGTGAGCACGGGCTGGCAGATCGACGCCTACCACTTCGACATCCCGGTCATCGCGGCACCCATGGACTCGGTGATGTCGCCCGACACCGCCATCGCGCTGGGCCACCACGGCGGCCTGCCGGTGCTCGACCTCGAGGGCCTCTGGACCCGCTACGAGGACCCGCTGCCGCTCCTGGCCGAGATCGCGACCCTCGACCCGGCGCTGGCGACGCATCGCATGCAGGAGATCTACCGCGCCGACATCCAGCCCGAGCTCGTCACCGAGCGGCTGCGCCAGATCCGTGCCGCCGGCGTCACGGTGGCCGGGGCCCTGACCCCTCAGCGCACCCAGCAGCTCTGGAAGACCGTCGTCGACGCGGGGGTCGACCTGTTCGTCATCCGCGGCACCACGGTGTCGGCCGAGCACGTGTCGGGCCGGGCCGAGCCGCTGAACCTCAAGCGCTTCATCTACGAGCTCGACGTACCGGTCATCGTCGGCGGGGCGGCGTCGTACTCGGCGGCCCTGCACCTGATGCGCACCGGCGCGGCCGGTGTCCTGGTGGGCTTCGGCGGCGGCGCGGCCCACACCACGCGCGTCACCCTCGGCATCCACGCCCCCATGGCCTCGGCCATCGCCGACGTCGCCGCGGCCCGCCGCGACTACCTCGACGAGTCCGGCGGCCGCTACGTGCACGTCATCGCCGACGGCGGCGTGGGGACCAGCGGCGACATCGTCAAGGCCGTGGCCTGCGGTGCCGACGCCGTGATGCTCGGGGCGGCGCTGGCACGCGCCACCGACGCCCCCGGCCGCGGGTTCCACTGGGGCCCCGAGGCGCACCACGCCGAGCTGCCCCGCGGGCACCGCGTCCAGGTCGGGGCCGTGGCGCCGCTCGAGGAGCTGCTGTTCGGGCCCAGCCGGCTGGCCGACGGCACCACCAACCTCATCGGGGCGCTGCGCCGCGCGATGGCCACCTCGGGCTACGTCGACCTCAAGGAGTTCCAGCGGGTCGAGGTCGTCGTCGCGCCGTACCAGCGCAGCTGAGGCGGGCCCCCCCCGGCCCGGGGCCGTCAGCCGGGGCACGAGACCTGCTGCTCACTCGGCCACACCGGGTCGGTGCCGCCGCCGGACAGGTGCAGCGTGGCGGCCTCGTCGCGCCAGGTGAGCGACCAGGAGCCGGCGGTGAACGGCCGGTAGCCGTCGTCGGCGTCGTACCTGCCCACCTCCCGGGTGAGGACCGCGTAGGGCGGCAGGACGTGCACGCGCCCGCCCCCGGCCATCAGGAACGACCGTTCCTCGACGACGACCCGGCAGCCGTCCGGACCGGGGGGCGCGAGGACCCGGTAGGAGGCGGGCACGTCGGCGAGCAGGGAGAGCCCCGTCGTCCCGACGGCCGCGACCGTGAGGAGGGCGACGCGGGCGCGGTGGGGACGCCCCGGGACGGGCCCGGGGCCGGTTCGCCGGGCGAGGGCGACCCGGGCCGCCGCGAGCGCCCCCGCCAGCTCCAGCAGGACGACACCGGCCGGCCCGGGGCGCACCACGGCGTCGCCGACGACGACGAGGCGCCCCGTGGCGACGCCGAGCACCGCGAACGAGACCGCCGCCGCCAGGGACGCGATGGCGGCCCGGCCCAGCCGCCGGCGCATCCGCACGGCCCGGTCCTGGGCCCGCGCGACCCCGGCGGTCCCCCCTGAACGCCGCGGCGCCTCGTCCCCCATGCCCCGACGGTAGGGGAGGCCGCCGCCCGCCGCCCACAGGAGCTCCTCCGAGGTCGCTACTCTTCGGTAATGGCCGATGTCATCGCTGACCCGGAGACCGACCCGCGTGCCACCTACGTGGTCGACCCGGGGCGGGTGCGCGCTCTGACCCGAGGAGTCGTCGCCTCCGGTCCGGAGATGACGACGCACTCGCCGATGACCGGGGCGCCGCTCGCGACCTTCGCGACCTCGACCGCCGACGACGTGGTCGAGGCGCTCGGGCGGGCGCAGCGCGCCCAGCGCCGGTGGGCCGAGGTCCCGGTCGCCGCGCGGGCCCGGTGGCTGCTGACCCTGCACGACCTCGTCCTCGACCGGCAGGGCGAGCTGCTCGACCTGGTGCAGCTCGAGTCGGGCAAGGCCCGGGCGCACGCCTTCGAGGAGGTCGCCGACTGCGCCCTGGTCTGCCGGTACTACGCGCGGCGCGGGCCGGCCCTGCTCGCCCCCGAGCGGCACCTGGGCGTCTTCCCCGTCATCACCCGCAGCACCGAGCACCACCGCCCCAAGGGCGTCGTCGGCATCGTGTCGCCCTGGAACTACCCGCTCAGCCTCTCGGTCACCGACGCCCTGCCCGCACTGGTCGCCGGCAACGCGGTGGTGCTGCGGCCCGACCCCCAGGGCACGCTCACCGCACTGGCCGCCGTGGGCCTGATGGTCGAGGCGGGCCTGCCCGAGGGGCTGGTGCAGGTCGTCCTCGGGCCGGGCGAGCCGACCGGGCAGGCGGTCGTCGACCACGCCGACTACGTGTGCTTCACCGGCTCGACGGCCACCGGCCGCACGGTGGCGGCCGCGGCGGGGCGCCGGCTGGTGGGCGCGAGCCTCGAGCTCGGCGGCAAGAACACCGTCTACGTGGCGGCCGACGCCGACCTGCGCCGAGCGGTGCCGGGGGTGCTGCGGGCCTGCTTCGCGTCGGCCGGGCAGCTGTGCGTCAGCGCCGAGCGGCTCGTCGTGCACGACGCCGTCGCCGACGCGTTCCTCGCCCGCTTCCTCGACGCCGTGGGCCGGATGCGCCTCTCGACCGACCTGCACTGGGGCGCCGACATGGGCAGCCTGGTCGGGCCCGGCCAGCTCGCCCGCGTCCTCGGTCACGTCGACGACGCCGTGGGCCACGGGGCGCGCGTGCTGACCGGCGGCGCGCACCGGCCCGACATCGGGCCCTATGTCGTCGAGCCCACCGTCCTCGAGGGCGTGACGCCGGCGATGGCCTGCCGCGACGAGGAGACCTTCGGCCCGGTGGTCGCCCTCTACCGGGTCGGCTCCGATGACGAGGCGGTGGCCCTGGCCAACGACACCGAGTACGGCCTCAACGCCTCGGTCTGGACCCGCGACGTCGCGCGCGGCCGGGCCCTGGCCGCGCGCATCCAGGCCGGGACCGTCAACGTCAACGAGGCCTACGCCGCGGCGTGGGGCAGCATCGGGTCGCCGATGGGCGGGATGAAGGCGTCCGGGCTCGGGCGGCGGCACGGGCGCGAGGGCATCCTGAAGTACACGGAGAGCCAGAACGTCACCGTGCAGGGCCTGGTCAACGTCGGTGACGTCCCGGGCCTCGCGGGGGAGGCGTACGGGCGCGGGCTCACGCGGGCGCTCAAGGTGCTCAAGGCGGTGGGGCTCCCGTGAGCCGCGGCCGTGCGGCGTCCCCGGCGGACGGCGACACCCGGCGCGAGAGCGGCGTCGATGTCGACGTGGTCGTCATCGGGTCGGGTTTCGGCGGCTCGGTGGCGGCGCTCCGGGCGGCCGAGAAGGGTTACCGCGTGCTGGTGCTCGAGGCCGGCCGGCGCTTCGAGGACGCCGACTTCGCCCGCACCTCGTGGGACCTGCGCCGCTTCCTCTGGGCGCCGCGCCTCGGCTGCTACGGCGTGCAGCGCATCCACCGGCTGCCCGACGTGGTGGTGCTCGCCGGGGCCGGCGTGGGCGGCGGCTCGCTGAACTACGCCAACACCCTCTACCGCCCGCCGCGCGCGTTCTACGACGACCCGCAGTGGCGCGACCTGGCCGACTGGGAGGGCGAGCTCGCGCCGCACTACGACACCGCGAGCCGGATGCTGGGCGTCGTCACCAACCGCTGCGACGGCCCCGTCGAACGGGCGATGCAGGGAGCGGCCGAGGACCTCGGCGTGGGCGAGACCTTCCGGCGCACCCCCGTGGGCGTCTACTTCGGCCGGCCCGGCGAGACCGTCGACGACCCCTACTTCGGCGGGGCGGGCCCGCGCCGCACCGGGTGCACCGAGTGCGGCAACTGCATGGTCGGCTGCCGCGTGGGCGCCAAGAACACCCTGGTCAAGAACTACCTCGCGCTGGCCGAGGGGTTGGGCGTCGAGATCCGGCCGATGCGCACCGTCACCCGCCTCGGCGTCGTGCCGGGCACCGAGGGGCCGGACGGCGAGGATGCCACCTACCGGGTGCTGCACGAGCGCACCGGCCCCGTGGGCGGGCGCGACCGGCAGGTGGTGACCGCCGCCCGGGTGGTCGTGGCCGCCGGTACCTGGGGGACCCAGACCCTGCTCCACGCCATGCGCGACGTCGGTGAGCTGCCCCGCCTCTCGGAGCGTCTGGGGTCGCTGACCCGCACCAACTCCGAGGCGCTCGTGGGCGCGATGACCGAACACGCCCCGGCCGGGGTCGACCTGACCCGCGGCGTCGCCATCACCACCAGCTTCAACGTCGACGCCGACACCCACGTCGAGAACTGCCGCTACGGCAAGGGCTCGAACGCGATGGGCCTGCTCGCCACCGTCGGGGTGCCCGGCGGTACCGGCCGCCCGCGCTGGCGCGAGTTCCTGGCGATGGTCGCGCGCGACCCCGAGCCCTTGCGCCGGATGCTGCCGACGACCCGGCGCTGGAGCGAGCGGATCGTCGTGGGCCTGGTCATGCAGAGCCGCGACAACTCGCTGCAGGTGTCCGGGCGGCGGCGCTTCGGGCGGCCGGGCCTCACCTCGACCCAGGGGCACGGCGAGCCCAACCCCACCTACCTCCCGCAGGGGCAGGCCGCGATGGAGGTGCTCGCGGCCCGGCTGGCGGCGGCCACCGGCGAGTACACGGTGGCCGGCGGGTCGTGGCCCGAGGTCCTCGACGTGCCGATGACGGCGCACTTCCTGGGCGGTGCCCCCATCGGGGCCTCGCCCGCGGCCGGGGTGCTCGACCGCTACCAGCGCGTGTGGGGCCATCCGGGCGTCTCCGTCCTCGACGGTTCGGCGGTCTCGGCCAACCTCGGGGTCAACCCGTCGCTGACCATCACGGCCCAGGCCGAGCGGGCGATGGCGTTCTGGCCGGCCCGGGGTGACGCCGATGCGCGGCCGCGGCAGGCCGAGCTGCTGCGCGAGCGGGAGCCGGCCGGCGTCTGAGTGACCTGCGGGCGCAGGCGCCGGGCCGGCCCGCGTGAGGGGCGTCCCCGAGGTGTCCCGCATCACGAGCGCTTCCGGCGTGCAACACGACACGCGGCGGCTGTTCGGCCCGTCCTGCCCGGGTGTCCGGCCCCCGGCGACACCGAACGTCCAGGACGCTCGGCTGTTCGGCCGACCCGGGCCGTGACCTGCGATGACGTGACCCGGGTGTCCCTACGGTCGGGGGCGCCCGGGGTTTTTGTCGTCATCTGTCGAAAGAGGTCATCCGTGCCTGCTCCTGCCCGCCCGCGCGCCGCTCGCGTGGTTCCCACCGCCTCCGCCACCCGTCGGGTGGCGGCCGTCGTCGCGGTGGTCGCCACCGTCGCGGTCGGCGCCGTGGTGACCGCGTCGCGCTCCGACGCCGTGCCGGGGACGCCCACGACGACGCTGTTCGAGGAGTCCTTCGCGGGCGCCACGACGAGCTCGCCGTCGTGGTCCCGCCCCTCGGCCGCGTCCAACACCGCGTGCCTGACCGGCTCCGAGGATGGTGCCCAGTCGCCCATCCCGGGCTGTGGCGGTGACGCGCCGGGCTCCGGGGTGCTCCGGCTGAGCTCCAACGACATCGCGCAGGTCGGGACGGTCTTCTACGACGCCTCGCTGCCCTCGGCGCGCGGTATCGACGTCTCCTTCGACAGCTACCAGTGGGCCGGCAGCTCGCCTCCGGCCGACGGGATGAGCTTCGCCCTCGCCGCCGCCGACCCGGCGGCCCCGGCGGCCCCGGCCCACGCAGGCCCCACCGGGGGCGCCCTCGGCTACTACGGGATCCCCGGGGTGGACGGCCTCCCGCACGGCTACCTCGGGGTGGGCCTGGACGTCTACGGGGGGTTCTCCAACGGCGACCCCGCCGGCAACGGCCAGTGCCCGCGGAACCCCCCGATGTCGCAGACCGTCTCGGTCCGCGGGCCGGGTGACGGCACCAGCGGCTACTGCGTCCTCGGCTCGCAGCTGAGCGGCGGTCGGCTCGACGACGACGCCAGCTGGTCGCGCCCGGCTCCGGTGCCGGTCGTCGTCTCCATCAACCCGGCCGGCGCCCCCGTGCTGAACCGCTCCGGCGACGAGGTCCCGGCGCGCTCCTGGCTCGTCGCCTGGACGGCCTACGGGGCCGCGCGCCAGGTGATGACGGGTGACCTGCCGGACCAGGCCGCCCTCGACGCGGCGCAGATCCCCTCCTCGTGGGTCGACCCGGACACGGGCGTCCCCTACCAACTCACGTTCGGCTGGTCCGGCTCCACCGGCTCGCTCGCGGAGATCCACGCGCTCGGCAACGTCCGGGCCACCACCCTCACCGGCAAGCTGCCCGTCTTCGGGCTGTCCGTCGCCGACGACGCCGCCGGCGTCCTCGACCCCGGCGCCACGGTGACGGCCACGGTGACCCCGTCCCTCGCTGCCGAAGGCGACGAGACCCGAGCCCCGGTCGTCACCACCACCGTGCCCGACGGCGTCACCGTCGGCACGCCGACCGCACCGGGTTACGAGTGCGCCGTCGCCTCGCCCGTGGTGACCTGCACCGCCAGCGGCCCCGGGCCGTGGCTCGCCGGCTCGGAGCTGCCCCCGATCTCACTGCCGCTCACCGCTGCCGGCACGGTCACCGGGCCGGCCTCGATCACGGCGAAGGTGTCGTCGACCGACGGCAACCCGGCCTCGGCCCGGCACGACCTGACCCTGCGCGCCGCGCAGGAGATCACCGTCACGCCCCTGACGACGCCGGCCGAGGTCGGCACCAGCCAGGAGGTCGTCACCACCGGTGGGGGCGCCGAGACCCCGGTCGAGCTGTCGACCGCCGGCTCCGACGCCGGGGTCTGCTCGTTGACGGGCAGCACGCTCAGCCTCACGGCCGCCGGGACCTGCGTGGTCACGGCCACCCAGGCGGGTGACGCCGGGCACGCACCGGCCGCCCCCGTGCAGCAGAGCGTCACCGTCGCGAAGGTCGCCACCGCGGTGTCGGTCGCGGCCACGCCCACGGGCAGCGTCGTCGGCCAGGACGTCTCCGTGGCGGTCACCGTCGCCGGCGGCGTGGCCGGCACGGTCACCGCGACCGTCGACGGCTCACCCGTCGGCAGCGCCAGCGTGTCGGGCTCGCAGCACGTCGCGACCTTCCCGGTCGCCTCGTCCTCGGCGCCGCTCAGCGCGGGCGTCCACACCCTGTCGGCCTCCTTCGCTCCGACCGACTCCACCACCTACGCGGGGTCGACCGCGACCCCGCAGACCCTCACGGTCGACCGCGCCGCGACGACGACCGCCGTCGAGGTGGGCCCCACGACCCTGACCGCCACCGTCGCGGTGACCGCCCCCGGGCACGCCACGCCGGGCGGCAGTGTGCAGTTCCTGGTCGACGGTGTCGTGGTGGGGTCGGCCCCCGTGGTCGACGGGTCCGCGACCCTCGCGTACACCACTCCCGCCGACGCCGACCGCGCCGTCTCGGCCAGCTACTCCGGTGACGACGCGACCCTCGGGTCGTCGGGCTCGACGGCCCGGGCCAACCCGACCGTGACCGCCTCCGTGTCCAGTGCCGCGCCCCGCTCGCGGGCGGGCTGGTACCGCACCCCGGTCACGGTGGTTTTCACCTGCACCCCGGCCGCGGCACCGCTCACGGCACCGTGCCCTGCCGCGGTCACCCTGTCCGGCAACGGTGCCGGCCAGTCGGTCACCCGCACCGTGTCGGCCACCGACGGCGGCATCGCCACCGTCAACGTCGCCGGCATCGACATCGACCGCACGGCTCCGGCCGTGGCGGTCCGTGGCATCCGGGCCGGCGGGGTGTACTTCCTGTCGGCGGCAGCCGCTCGCTGCGCCGGGGCGGACGCGCTCTCGGGTCTGGCCTCGTGCACCCTGAGCCGCTCCCGCCGGGGCACCACCGAGCGGGTCACCGCCACGGCGGTCGACCGGGCCGGCAACGTCCGCTCCACCACGGTCACCGTCACGGTGACCGACGTGGTGCTGGTCGGTGGCACGTGGAAGAACGGTGCCTACGTCGTGCGCCGCGGCCACGCCTACACGCTGGTCGCCGCCTCCCGGGTCCGGCCGCGCTACGTGGACGCCGCCTACGGTGCGCGCAGGCCCAGGGGCGAGGACAACTGGTTCCGCCGCACCGGGCCGAACCGCTGGGCGGTGGGCGTCACCATGGCCCGCACCATGCGGCTGGGCTCGTGGAACCTCGGCGTGCGCCGCGGCTCGACCCTCACCGTGGTGAAGGTCGTCGTCACCCGCTGACCCCGCTGCGACCCGACGCCCGGTGGTGCCACACGGCATCACCGGGCGTCGTGCGTCCGGTCTCGAGCGTCGGGGGCGCCACGGCGGGGCGGGACGGGGGAGGCGGCCACGTACAGTCTTCCTGTGAGTTCTCTCAGCCAGGCGGTCGTCGACGTCATCGAGTCGATCGGCGAGGTGGGCGTCGGGCTGCTGATCGCGCTCGAGACCGTCCTGCCGCCCATCCCGTCCGAGGTGATCCTGCCGTTCGCGGGCTTCGCCGCCGCCGACGGCCGGCTCGACCCCTACCTGGCGTGGGCCTGCGCCACGCTCGGGTCGCTGGTCGGGGCGCTGCTCCTCTACGGGCTGGGCGTGCGGTTCAGCTACGAACGGCTCCACCACCTGGCGGGCAAGCGCTGGTTCTTCCTGTTCGGCCGCCGCGACCTCGAGCGCGGGATGCGCTTCGTCGACCGCCACGGCAGCGCGGTGGTGCTCGTCGGGCGGTTCGTCCCCCTCATCCGCTCGATCGTGTCGGTGCCGGCCGGCCTCGACCGGATGCCGCTGGGCCGCTTCCTGGGTCTGACCGCCCTCGGCAGTGGCATCTGGAACGCCGCCTTCATCGCCGTCGGCTACCGGCTGGGGGAGGACTACGCCGTCGTCGAGGAGTACGTCGGGCCGGTCAGCAAGGCGGTCGTCGCCGTCTGCGTCGTCGTGCTGGTCTGGCTGGTCGTCCGCACGGCGCGGCTGCGCAGGGCCGGCGCTGAGCCCCGGGCCTCAGCCCTCGTCGCGCCAGGACCGCCAGAGCGCGGCGTAGTCGCCGTCGGCCGCGAGCAGCTCGTCGTGCGAGCCCAGCTCGCTGACCCGGCCACCGTCGACGACGGCCACCCGGTCGGCGTCGTGCGCCGTGTGCAGCCGGTGCGCGATGGCCACCACGGTGCGCCCGGTGAGGACCGCTCCGAGTGAGCGCTCGAGGTGGCGTGCTGCCCGCGGGTCGAGCAGCGAGGTGGCCTCGTCGAGCACGAGGGTGTGCGGGTCGGCCAGCACCAGACGGGCCAGGGCGACCTGCTGGGCCTGGGCCTCGGTGAGCTCGTGGCCGCCCGAGCCCACGGTGGTCCCGAGCCCGCGCGGCAGCGCCTCGGCCCACTCGAGGGCGTCGACCGCCTCGAGCGCCGACCGCAGCTCGTCGTCGGTGGCCGTGGGCCGGGGCAGGCGCAGGTTCTCGGCCAGGGTGCCGACGAAGACGTGGTGCTCCTGGGTGACGAGCGCGACCTGGCCGCGCAGCTCGTCGAGCTCGAGGTCGACCAGCGGCACACCGCCGACCGCGATGCGCCCGGTGCGCGGGCCGTCGACGCCTGCCATCAGCCGCCCCAGGGTCGACTTGCCCGCCCCCGACGGACCGACGACCGCGAGGCGCTCGCCGGGGCGGAGGTCGAGCGACACCCCGTGCAGCACGTCCTGGCCGGGCCGGTAGGCGTAGCGGACGTCGTCGACCTCGAGCTGGTCGTCGCGCGGCACGGCACCGGTGGCCACCCGGTCGGGCGGCACCTCGCCGACCCCGAGGATGCGCGACATCGACGTGGCGGCGAACTGGATCTCGTCGAGCATCCCGACCAGCTCACCGAGCGGGTCGAGCAGGCGCTGCACGTAGAGGACGACAGCGGTCGCGGCGGCCACCGGGATGACGCCCTCCCAGGCCAGCCAGCCGCCCCACAGCAGGGCACCGGCGATGGGCGCGAAGAACCCCAGCTCGAGCCAGGGGAACCAGCGCAGCCGCAGGCCCACGGTGTAGCGCTCGGCGGCGTGGCTCTCGGCCACGGCCTCGGCGAACCGCTCGCCGCGCTCCTGCGACAGGCCGAGCGCGTCGACGGTGGCGGCGCCCTCGACGGTCTCTGCGGCCACCCCGTTGAGGCGGGCGTAGGTGGCGTGCTCCCACAGGTAGCCCGGGCCGGCCAGGCGCAGGTAGCGCCGGGTGGGCAGGAACCACACGAGCGGCGTCAGCAGCAGTGGCAGCGCGGCCAGCGGCGACACCAGCACGGTGGCGACGCCGGTGACCAGCACGGTGGTCACCGACACCACGACCGAGGGGATGCCGAAGCGGATGACGTAGCTGATGGCGTCGATGTCGTTGGTCGTGCGGGCGAGCAGGTCGCCGGTGCCGGCCCGCTCGACGGTCGAGAGCGGCAGCCGCACCGCCGAGCCGACGAAGTCCTCGCGCAGCCGCGCGAAGATGCGCTCGGACAGCACGAACGACCCGCGCCGGGCCAGCCAGGTGGCGCCGGTCTCGGCCAGCAGGGCGGCGGCCAGCAGCCCGACCAGCACGTCGATGTCGGTGATGACGGCCCGGCCGGTGGTGACGACCCCGACGACCTGGCCGATGACCCAGGGCCCGGCGAGCCCCACGACCGCGGCCAGCAGGTGCCACAGCAGCACCCCGGCCAGCGGCCGCCGGTGCTCGCGCAGCAGGACCCCCACGTGGGTGCGCACGACCGACCCGGGCGCGATGGGCAGGGTGCGCCGGGCGTGGTCGGTGCGCTCGGACAGCGGCGACATCAGTCCTCCTCGCCGCGGACCACGACGGCCCGGTAGCGGGCGTCGGCACGCGACAGCCCACGGTGGGTGCCGGTGGCGGCGACGCGGCCGTCGACCACGAGGTGCACGACGTCGGCGTGCTCGAGCAGCAGCGGGCTGGCCGTGACCATCACCGTGGTGCGGCCCTTGCGCTGGTCGGCCAGGCGGCCGGCGATGCGCGCCTCGGTGTGGGCGTCGACGGCGCTGGTGGGCTCGACCAGGACCAGCACGTCGGGGTCGCGCAACAGCGCCCGAGCCAGGGCCAGGCGCTGGCGCTGGCCGCCGGACAGCGAGCGGCCGCGCTCCTCGACCTCGCCGTCCATCCCGCCCTCGACCGCGGCCAGGGCGTCGTCGGCGTCGGCGACGGCCAGCGAGGCCATCCGGGCGTCGTCGTCGGGGCCGCCCAGCGCGCCCCGCAGCGGGCCGCTGAACAGCCGGGGGTCGGCCTGCGAGACCAGCACCCGGGCCCGCACGTCGGCCAGCGGCAGGTCGTCGAGGGCGTCGGCCCCCCAGGTGACACCGTGCCGCCCGGGCACCGTGCGGCCGAGCCGGCCGGCGATGGCGGCGGTGTCGTCGGGGCGGGCGGCGACCAGCGCAGTGAGGACGCCGGGCTCGATGGTGACACCGGAGGCGGGGTCGACGAGCGCGGCGTCGGGCGGGACCCAGCCGGTGGGCTCGAGCGCCGCGTGGTCGGGCTCGGTGGCCAGGATGCGCGCGATGCGGCGGCCGGCGACCCGGGTGGTGATGAGCTTGTCGGCCATCTCGACGGCGGTCTGCAGCGGGATGGTGAGGAAGGCGGTGTAGCCGTAGAAGGCGACCAGCTGGCCGGCGCTGATCTGCCCGTCGACGGCCAGGTGGGCGCCCACCCCGGTGACGACGAGCACGAACAGCCCGGGCAGCAGCACCTGGGCCGAGTCGAGGGTGGCCTGGGTGCCGGCCACCCGCACCCCGGCCCGCCGGACGGTCTGCGACTGGGCGCGGTAGCGGGCCAGGAACGAGTCCTCGCCGCCGATGCCGCGCAGCACCCGCAGGCCGCTGACGGTGTCGGCGCCGAGCGCGGTGAGCCGCCCGGCCTCCTCGCGCTGGGCGCTCTGGCGCCGCTGGAGGGGCTTCATGACGAACGCCAGCGAGCCCACGAGCAGCGGGCCGCCGAGCAGCATGATGAGCCCGAGCAGCAGCGAGCCGCGCAGCAGGATGACCGCGACCACGACGAACGACACGACCGCGCCCATGAACCGCGCGAAGACGTCGAAGGTGTGGCCCATCCGCCCGAAGTCGCTGGTGAAGCTGGCCAGCACCTCGCCGGCGGGCATCGTGCGGGTCAGGGCCGGGCCGGTGCGGCGGACCGCGCGGTCGGCGACGACGCCGGCGCGGAAGGCCGCGACGAGCCAGTTCTTGACGGCGAACCAGTGCCGGCCGTTGCCGGCGGCCGCCGACACCGCGCCGAGGCCGAGGACGGCCAGCGACCACAGGGCGAGGGCGCGGCCGTCCCGGGCGACGATGCCGTCGTCGACGGCGCGGCCGACGGCGGCCGGGACCAGCGCGACCGAGAGCATCCACGGGATGCCGAAGCACGCGCCCGCCAGGAGGGATCGCCACTGGCGGCGTGCGAGCCACACGAGCAGACGGTCGGTGTCGGCCGGGGCGTCGTCATCGGGTCGCACGCCGTAGAACCAGGGCGGTCTCGTCGGCATGATGGCTCCACGCTAGGTGCTCGGGCCGACACGGTGCGAACGGGTTTCCGCCCCGCCGCCACCCCGCGTACCCCCCTCCACTTTTCGGGGTGACCCCGAAAAGGTCACCGGACAAGGGTTGCGAGGCGGGGTCTGGTGCAGGAGGTCTTGTCTCGAGCCGGCCCAGGGCCGCTCAGGGCAGCCGGCGTGCCCCGGCGCCCGCCCGGATGGATGCCGCCTCGCGCGACCGGGTGGCGCGGGCGGCGGCCTCCTCCGGGGTGAACGGCAGCTCGACGTAGGCGTCCCCGACCGCGATCTCCCCGCCCTCGACGATGCGGAACACGGTCCCGGCCCGCGCGTGCAGCGCTGCCGCCGCCCCCGGCCCGACCTCGTCGTCGAGGATGCGGCACGGCGCCGCGACCCGCACGACCTCGAGCAGCACCGGACCGACGCGTGCCTGCGCCCCGGGCACCGACACCACTTCGCCGGTGTCGACCGTGATGTTGCGCCGAGTACCGGGGACCGGCACCGGGGCGCCCAGCCGCTCGGCCGCCTCGGCCAGGCGCGCCGCCGACTGCACCGTCACGTGGCGGTGCCGGCTCCCGTGGTAGCGGTCGCCGACCAGCCCCACCCCGGCCTCGGCCACCACCGAGCCGACGGCGCGCATGGGCAGCCGGCGGCCGGGCGCGACGTGGATCGCGGTCACGACGGCATCGGAGACGGCACGGTCGGCGGGGATGGCGGGGGTGGCGGCCATCGCGCCATTGTCGCCGGATGCCGGTCGCGTACCCTCGAGAGGTGCTGCGGACGGCCCTGACCCCGAGGTTCCTCGGGCTGCTGGCGCTGGTCCTCGTGGTCGGCGCCGCCTTCGTCCAGCTCGGCCGCTGGCAGCTCGGCGTCGCGGAGAACAGCGGGCAGCTGGCCGCGCTCGAACGGGCCCGCACCACCGCCGCCGTCCCGCTCACCGACGTCCTGCAGCCGCACTCCGACTTCCCCGGCGAGCTCTCGACCCGCCCGGTCACGATGCGCGGGCACTACACCGACGGCCAGCTCCTGGTGCCCGAGCGCCGGCTCGACGGGCGCACCGGATCGTGGGTGCTCACCCCGTTCGTGGTCGACGACGGCGGTGCCACCCTGCCCGTCGTGCGCGGCTTCGTGCCCGACGGTGCCGACGCCGGACCGCCCCCCACCGGCACGCTCACGCTGGCCGGCGGGCTCGCGCCGCCGGAGTCGCCGTCCGACGTGCCCGCGGGCCCGGGCCAGATCGGCTCGGTCGACACCTCGGTGCTGGTCAACACCTGGCCCGGCGACCTCTACAACGCCTTCCTCTTCCTCCAGCGCGAGGAGCCGGCAGCCGCCACGTCCCTGACCCGCGTGCCGACCCCGGTCGGGTCCACCGGCGTCAACTGGCGCAACGCCGCGTACGCCGTGCAGTGGTGGGTCTTCGCGGCCTTCGCGCTCTGGCTGTGGTGGCGGATGGTGCGCGAGCAGCACGAGCGCTCGACCCGCGAGGCCGCCGCCGGCGACACGGCAGCCGGCGACACCGCCGACCCCGGCGAGCAGCCCGCCGTCACCCCCGTGCCATCGCGGGGGGAGAATGACGTCCGTGAGCACCTCTGAGACGCGCCCTGCGGTCGCCATCGCCCCCGAGGACGTCGACGCCGTCCGGCCCCGCCTGACCTTCTTCAAGGTGATGGCCTTCGCGGTCGGCATCGGCCTGCTCGTCCTCGTGGTCGAGATCATCCTGAGCTACGGCTTCGGGCTGAAGGGCAGCGCCAACCCGCTGGCGTGGTGGCCGCAGCCGCACGGCTTCATCTACATGATCTACCTGGTGGCCACCGCCCTGCTGGGCTTCAAGGTGGGCTGGTCGCTCCCCAAGATGGTGCTGGTGATGTTGGCCGGCTGCGTGCCCTTCCTGTCGTTCTGGGTCGAGCGCCGCGTCGCCGGTGAGGTCGAGTCCGGGCTGGCCGCCGCGCGCCGATAGCCTTGCCCATGTGAGCGACGCCCCCGAGCTGCCGGCCGACCCCTCGCCCGTCGACCCCTCCCACGCGGTGGTCGAGGGCGGCGAGCCCATCCACCTCGCCGACCGCCCGGTGCTGGTCGTCGACTTCGGCGCCCAGTACGCCCAGCTGATCGCCCGGCGGGTGCGCGAGGCCAACTGCTTCAGCGAGGTCGTGCCGCACTCGATGCCCGCGGCCGAGATGCTGGCGAAGGGCCCGGCCGCCATCGTGCTGTCCGGTGGCCCGTCGTCGGTCTACGAGGAGGGCGCGCCGCGCCTCGACCCGGCGCTGCTCGAGGCCGGCGTCCCCGTCTTCGGCATGTGCTACGGCTTCCAGGCGATGGCGCTGGCCCTCGGCGGCCAGGTCGCGAAGACCGGGCTCTCCGAGTTCGGCGCGACCCCGGCCACCATCACCGACACCGCCTCGACCCTGTTCAACGGCCAGCCCGCCGAGCAGTCGGTCTGGATGAGCCACGGCGACTCCGTCGAGCAGCCACCGCCCGGGATGCGCGTCACCGCCACGACCTCCGGCGCCCCGGTCGCGGGCTTCGAGGACGACGAGCGCCGGCTCTACGGCGTGCAGTGGCACCCCGAGGTCATGCACTCCACCTTCGGCCAGCGGGTCCTCGAGAACTTCCTGCTCCGCGGCGCCGGGCTCGCCGGCGAGTGGACGGCCGCCAACGTCGTCGACCAGCTCGTCGACGCCGTGCGCGAGCAGATCGGCACGGGACGAGTCATCTGCGGCCTGTCCGGCGGGGTCGACTCCTCGGTCGCGGCCGCGCTGGTGCAGCGCGCCGTCGGCGACCAGCTGACCTGCGTGTTCGTCGACCACGGGCTGCTGCGGGCCGGCGAGGCCGAGCAGGTGCAGCAGGACTTCGTGGCCGCCACCGGCGTCGACCTGGTCACGGTGGATGCCGCCGACCGCTTCCTCGACGCCCTGGCCGGGGTCAGCGACCCCGAGGAGAAGCGCAAGATCATCGGGCGCGAGTTCATCCGCGTCTTCGAGCAGGCGGCCCGCGACATCGTGGGCGAGCATGCGGCCGACGGCGACCACCCGGTCGAGTTCCTCGTGCAGGGCACGCTCTACCCCGACGTCGTCGAGTCCGGCGGCGGCAGCGGCACCGCGAACATCAAGAGCCACCACAACGTGGGCGGGCTGCCCGACGACCTCCAGTTCACCCTGGTCGAGCCGCTGCGGCTGCTCTTCAAGGACGAGGTGCGCCAGGTCGGTCTCGAGCTGGGCGTGCCCGAGGGCATCGTCTGGCGCCAGCCCTTCCCGGGCCCGGGGCTCGGCATCCGCATCGTCGGCGAGGTGACGAAGGAGCGGCTCGACATCCTGCGCGCGGCCGATCGCATCGCCCGCCACGAGCTGTCGGAGGCGGGGCTCGACCGCGAGATCTGGCAGTGCCCCGTGGTGCTGCTGGCCGACGTCCGCTCCGTCGGGGTGCAGGGCGACGGGCGCACCTACGGCCACCCGGTGGTGCTGCGGCCGGTGTCGTCCGAGGACGCGATGACCGCCGACTGGACGCGCCTGCCCTACGAGGTGCTGGCCCGCATCTCGACCCGCATCACCAACGAGGTGCGCGAGGTCAACCGGGTCGTCCTCGACGTCACCAGCAAGCCGCCGGGCACCATCGAGTGGGAGTGAGGCCGGGGCGCACGACCCGGCGGCCGCCCCGAGCGCCCTGAACGGTCCGACGGATGGTGCCGGTGGGCCGCTGCTCCGACCCACCCGGCCTCCGGGGTGCTGTGACATGACCCGACCCTGGCAACGCGGCCCCGGCCGCCGTGGCAGGCTGGGCCTGTTCACCTCCCGGTACCCCGAGGACGCCCCATGCAGAGCACGACCACGACGGTGACCACGGCCGACGACACCTCCCTCTTCACCCACCGCTGGCTCCCCGACGGTGAGCCGAAGGGGGTCGTGCAGATCGCCCACGGGATGGCCGAGCACTCGGCCCGCTACGCCCGGGTCGCCGAGGCCCTCACCGCGGCCGGGTATGCCGTCTACGCCCACGACCACCGGGGGCACGGCCGCACCGCCGAGGCTGCCGACCACGGCTACTTCGCCGACCGCGACGGCTGGACCCGCGTGGTGGCCGACCTGCGCCAGGTCACCGACCACGCCCGCGCCGAGCACCCGGGGCTGCCGGTGTTCCTCCTCGGGCACTCGATGGGCTCGTTCCTCGCCCGTAGCTACGTCATCCAGGACTCCCACGACCTGGCCGGGCTGGTGCTGTCGGGCACCGCGGGCGACCCCGGCGCGCTGGGCAAGGTCGGCGCCGGCGTCGCGGCGCTCGAGGCGCGGCTGCGCGGGCGGCGGCACACGAGCAGCCTGCTCGACAAGCTGACCTTCGGGCAGTACAACGCCGCCTTCAAGCCCAACCGCACCGACTTCGACTGGCTCAGCCGCGACGAGGCCGAGGTCGACGCCTACGTCGCCGACCCGCTGTGCGGCAACACCTTCACCTCGGGCTTCTTCGCCGACCTGCTGGGCGGCCTCGCCGGTATCAACGACCCCCAGCAGGTGGCCGGCGTACGTCGCGACCTGCCGGTGCTGCTGGTCTCGGGCGACCGCGACCCGGTGGGCGACGGCGGCAAGGGCCCGCGGGCCGTGGCGCAGGCCTACCGCGAGGCCGGCCTCACCGACGTCACCTGCACGCTCTACCCCGAGGCCCGGCACGAGCTCTTCAACGAGACCAACCGCGACGAGGTGCTGGCCGACGTGGTCAGCTGGCTCGACGCGCACCTGCCCGGCTGAGCCCCACGCAGCGACCGCGCGGCAGGCCGGATGCGGGACACGCGCCTGGTCCTGGCTAGGGTTGCCCCGTGCTGAGAACGGCCGCCGCCGTCGTCGCGGGCAAGACCGCTCGAGCCCTCGCCCGTCGTCGGGGCGGTGGCTCGGCCTTCCCTGGGCTGGTGGCCGAGCGCATCCAGCCCCGCATCCTGCGCCGCTCGCTCTCGGGCGTGCACGGCGGCATCGTCGTGGTCAGCGGCACCAACGGCAAGACCACGACCACCAAGATGCTGGTCGCGGTGCTGCGGGCCCACGGGCGCAGCGTCTTCACCAACCCCACCGGCTCGAACTTCACCCGTGGCGTGCTCTCCGAGATGCTGCCGCAGCTGCCGCTCAGCGGCCGGCTGGTCAGCGACATGGTGGTCGTCGAGCTCGACGAGGCCCACGCCATGCGGTTCATCGACGAGGTGCCGCCCACCCACGCGCTGCTGCTCAACGTCGCGCGCGACCAGCTCGACCGGTTCGCCGAGATCGACCACACCGCCGCCCTGCTGGCCCGCCTGGGCGCCGCGAGCACCGAGGGCGTCGTGGCCAACGCCGACGACCCGTTCATCGCCCGCGCCGCCGATGCGGTCGACGTGCCGGTGCACTGGTTCGGCCTCGACGCCTTGATCGCCGACCGACTGCCCGAGCTCACCGAGCACGACGCCCGCTTCGACGACGAGCCCCTCACCCGGGAGTACGGCCCCGGCGACGCGCGGCTGCGGCCGGTCGACGAGCGGGTGTTCGACATCGTGTTCGACGACGTCACGGTCGGCCCGGTCACGCTGCGCCAGCGCGGCCTGGCCGCCATGATCAACGCCACCGCGGCCACCACCACCGCGCGGATGCTGCTGGGTGAGGCCTTCGACGCCGCGACCGCCGCCACCGCGCTGGCCGCGGTGCAGCCGCCGTTCGGGCGCGGCGAGGTCATCATGGTCGACGGCCAGCCGCTCGAGCTGGTGCTGGTGAAGAACCCTGCCGGCTTCGGGGTGGCCCTCTCGACCTACGGCACCACCCCGGTCGCCACCATGATCGCCATCAACGACAACGACGCCGACGGCCGCGACGTGTCGTGGCTCTACGACGTGTCGTTCGCGTCGCTGCGCGAGCGCGGGGTGGCCGTCACCAGCGGCGTGCGGGCCTACGACATGGCGCTCCGGCTGCACTACGACGACGTGCACACCGGCCGGGTGGTGCCCGACCTCGACACCGCGCTCGACGCGTTCACGGCCGGGCACCCCGACGAGCCCAAGCGCATCTTCTGCACCTACACGGCGATGATGGCGCTGCGCCGCACCCTGGCCGCCCGCCACGGCCTGGCCCAGTTCGGAGAGGACGGCCCGCAGTGAGCACCGAGGTCCTCGAGCCCGCCGGCCCCAGCAAGGGCATCATCACCCTCGTCCACCTCTACCCGCGCGAGATGAGCATCTACGGCGACCGCGGCAACACCCACGCGCTCGCGAGCCGCATCCGCCGGCACGGCTACACCGCCGAGGTCGTGCTGCACGACCCGGGCGACGACCTCCGGCACGACGCCCACCTGTTCATGGGCGGCGGCGGCCAGGACTCGGGGCAGGCCCGCGTCGAGGCCGACCTCGAGGCCGTCGGCCCCACCCTGCAGGCGATGGCCGCCGACGGCGTGCCGATGCTCGTCATCTGCGGGATGTACCAGCTGTTCGGCAACTCCTTCCACACCGTCACCGGCCAGGTGCTGCCCGGGCTCGGCGTCCTCGACGTCACCACCCGCGGCAACGACCGGCGGATGATCGGGCCGGTGTGCCTCGAGACCGAGTACGGCCGGGTCGTCGGCTACGAGAACCACTCCGGCTCGACGGTGCTGGGGGAGGGGCAGCAGCCGTTCGGGCGGGTCCTGTCCGGGCACGGCAACAATGGCGAGGACGGCCTCGAGGGTGCGCGCACGCTGAACGTCATCGGCACCTACCTGCACGGCCCCCTGCTGCCGGCCAACCCGATGGTCTCCGACGCGCTCATCGCGGTGGCGGCCGAGCGCGCCACCGGGCGGCCGTTCGAGCCCGAGCCGATGAGCGACCCGCTGGCCGACGAGGCCCGCGAGCGCCAGGTGCGCCGCCTCATCGGCCACCGCTGACCTCCACTTTCTCGCCCGGTGCGGGAACCTTCACCAGCACCCCGGAACGGTTCCGGTGCCCGGATGAAGGTCCCGGTGCTCAGGCCCCCCCGACCGGCCGGCGTACGCCCTCGGGCCGCCCCTGCGCCTCGCCCCACGGCCGGCCGCCACGGCGCCGATAGGGGCGCGCCGTCGCCCGGATGCCAGGATGGCGGGGTGAGCACCGCCGACACCATCGCCGCCGAGTTCGCCCAGTACGTCACCGCGTCGCCCACGGCCTTCCACGCCGCCGCGGTCGCCCGCGACCGTCTCGTGGCCGCCGGCTTCACCGCCCTCGACGAGCACGACGCCTGGCCCACCACGCCGGGCCGCTACGTGGTGGTCCGCGACGGCGCGGTCATCGCGTGGCGGCTGCCGGAGGGCGCCGGCCCCACCACACCCTGGCGCATCCTGGGCGCGCACACCGACAGCCCCGGCTTCCGCCTCAAGCCCACCCCGGTGGTGCGCAGCCACGGCTGGGAGCAGCTCAACGTCGAGGTCTACGGCGGCCCGCTCGTGGCCACCTGGTTCGACCGCGACCTGGCGCTGGCCGGCCGGGTCGTCCGTCCCGACGGCCGCGTCGAGCTGGTCGCCAGCGGCGCCGTGGCGCGCATCCCCAACCTGGCCATCCACCTCGACCGCAACGGCGACACCGGCAGCAACCTCGACCGCCAGCGCCACCTGCTGCCCGTCGTGGGCACCGGCCTCGACGACCGCTCCGGCGCCGACGCCGTGCTGCGCGACCTGCTCGGCGACGCCGTGGCCTGGGACCTGTTCGTCGCCGACACCCAGGCTCCGGCCCGCATCGGGGCCGGCGACGCCTTCCTCGCCTCGGGCCGGATGGACAACCTCACCAGCGTGCACGCCGGCCTGACCGGGCTGCTGGCCGCCCCCGCCGACGCCGGGCACATCCCGGTGCTGGCCGCGTTCGACCACGAGGAGGTCGGCTCGGCCAGCCCGACCGGCGCGGGTGGCCCGTTCCTCGAGGACGTCCTGGGCCGGGTCCGCGAGGGCCTGGGCGCGAGCACGTCGGATGCCGCCCGCTCGGCCCGGGGCTCGTGGCTGCTGTCGAGCGACGCCGGCCACCTGGTGCACCCGAGCTACGCCGAGAAGCACGACCCCACCAACCGGCCCCGGCCCGGGGGCGGCCCGCTGCTCAAGATCAGCGCGAGCCAGCGCTACATGACCGACGCCCGCGGCGAGGCCCTGTTCGCCGCCGCCTGCGAGAGCGCCGGCGTGCCGTGGCAGCCGTTCGTCAACACCAACACCATCCCCGGCGGCTCGACCATCGGGCCCATCGCGGCGACCCGGCTCGGCATCCCGACGGTCGACGTGGGCGTGGGGCTGCTGTCGATGCACTCGGCCCGCGAGCTGGTGCACGTCGACGACCTCGCGGCTCTGCACGGGGCGGTCGCGGCCTTCCTGGCGGGCTGACCGCCGCCCGGGCCGCCCCCGGAGCCACCTCAGCCCGGGTCGTCCTCGGCCCTCGGCGCGGCGCCGGCGTCGCGGAGCAGGTCCGGGACGCTGACCGGCCGCGCGGCCGCCAGCGTGGGTTCGGCGCCCTCCTCGGGCGGCTCGACCTTCGTGCTGAGCGACCACAGCAGCCAGCCGAGCCCTCCCAGCGGGACCTCCATGAGGTGGGTCAGGATCGAGAACAGGACGACGCCGGCCGAGGCGGCGGCGGGGTGGGCACCCCAGCCGACCAGCACGATCGTGGTGGTGGCCTCGGTGACGCCCACCCCGCCGGGCGTGATGCCGACCGCGCTGAGCAGGCGCCCGATGGCGTACGCCGCGAACAGCAGGTTCAGCGCCAGACCCACGCCGGTCTGGCGCATCACCAGGACGAAGAGCAGGTAGTAGACGCCGAAGAAGCAGATCATCCCCAGCGTCATCGACCACCAGCGCCACCGGACGATGTCGATGATGCGGGCCCGCAGGTCGGTGACGAGGGCGGCGACCGACATCGGCGAGTGGGGGCGGCGACGGCGCACCAGCGGCCCGACGACCCGGTCGACGAGGGCTCCGATGCGCTGCGCCACCCGCTCGCTGGCCAGCATCCCGACGACGGCGGCGATGATGCCCAGACCGGTGACCGACCCGGCGATCGCGAGGTCGATGAGGGCCCGGGGCAGCGTGACCCCCCCGGCCATGAGCAGCAGGATGGCGACGACCGGCAGCGCGATGCGGGCCAGCACGTTCCAGACCCCGGTGACGATGGCCGAGGTGGAGGTGGCCCGGCGTGAGAAGCCCCACGAGCGGCAGATGGCGTAGGTGGCGGCCAGCCCGACCGCGCCGCCCCCGGGCAGCAGGTTCGAGACCGACGAGCCGCACAGGTTGATGACCAGCGCCTTGCCGTGGCTGAGCCCCCGCAGCGACCCGGTGAAGGTGAAGGTGTAGCTGTAGAGGCCGAGCAGCATCAGGGCCTGGAGACCGATGGCGACCTGCGGCGGGACGCTGCGGATGACCGTCCAGATGTCGGCCCACGACGTCTTCGCGAAGTACGGCAGCCCCCAGGCCAGCAGCACCACGGCCAGCGTCATCCCCAGCCCGAACTGGAGGAGCTGGCGGCGGTGCGTGGGCACGGCGACCGGCACCCTCACGGCAGCCCCTCGAAGATGTCGCTGCTCACGGTGCCCCCCGGTGGTCTGGTCGGGTCGCGGAACCACTCGCGCCCGAACACCAGATCGTAGAGCGGCCGGGGGATGCGGAGGAAGGCCGCGAGGGTGCGGTCGCCCGTCTGGGCCCCCGCGCCGGGCTCCAGCGCGCCCCCGCCGCTCGCCTGGGAGGCGTGCGCCCGCATCGAGGCGCGCTTGGCCGGGACATGGCGGCGCACGTCGATGCGGTGGGTGATGTCGGCCCGCGCGGTGAACGCCCGCTCGAAGCTCGTGGGGTCGAACTCGGCCGGGAAGCGGTAGACCCGGTCCACGGCCCGGATGGCGCGCACGATGGTGTCGCGGGGGACCGTGGCCTCGAGGACGCGGGGCGTGCCCGCGATCTCGGCGGCCCGGGCGGCCACCTCGTGCACGCGCCGGTGGTCGCGGTGGCCGTAGCCGCCGTTGGCGTCGTACGAGAGCAGGACGTCGGCGCGCTCGGTGCGCAGTACGGCGGCCAGACGCTCGGCGGCCTCCTCGAGCGGGGCCCGACAGAAGCGGGTGAGCCCGGGGGCGTCCGGCTCGGGCTCGGGGCCGCTGCCACTGTCGGCGTAGCCCAGCCACTCGAGGCGGGCGACCCCGAGGGCGGCGGCCGAGCGCTCGGCCTCGCGCAGGCGCAGCCGCCCGAGGTCGTCGTCGCGGCGCAGCGTGTCGGCCGCGAGCCCCGCCCCGCCGTCGGTGGCCAGGACCAGGACGACCCGGTGGCCCTCGGCCGCGGCGCGGGCCATCGTGCCCGCGGTGAGCAGGGCCTCGTCGTCGGGGTGGGCGTGGAACGCCACCAGGGTGCGGGACATCGTTGCCCATCCTCGCGCATGGCAGGGTGGACCCTCGTGAAGGTCGCCCTCCTGTCGGACTGCTACCCGCCCCGGTTGGGCGGTATCGAGCGTCAGGTGCACGACCTCGCACACCACCTGGCGGGGGCGGGGCACACCGTCGAGGTGTTCACGGCGACGGCCGGGTCGGGGGGCGAGCGGGGCGGGGCGCGCACGACCGAGGCCGAGGCAGCGGGCCACAGCGTGGTGGTGCACCGGATGGCCCTGCCGCTGCCGGGCGGCGTGCCGGTCAACCCGTTCGCACCGCCCGAGGTCCGCCGGCGGCTCGAGGCCGGCGGCTTCGACGTGGCGCACGCGCACCTCGGGGTCGTCAGCCCGTTCGCCGCCGACCTCGTGGGTACGGCGCTGGCGGCAGGGCTGCCGGTGGCGGCGACCTTCCACTGCGTCCTCGGGCCGGCGCTGCCCGCGGTACGCCTCGTCGGGCAGGCGCGGCGCTGGGCCGGGCGGGGTGTGGCGCTGAGCGCGGTCTCGCGGATGGCCGCCGAGGAGGTCTCGCGGGCGGCCGGGGGCGCCGAGGTGGCGGTGCTCAACAACGGCATCGACGTGGACTGGTGGGCGCCGCGGGACGAGGCGCCGCACGGGGCGGGCGTGCACGTGGTGACGGCGATGCGGCTGGTCTCGCGCAAGCGCCCGCTGGCCCTGCTGGGGGCGCTGCACCGGGCCCGGGCCCTGCTCGACCCGGCCGTGCCGCTGCACGCGACCATCGCCGGCGAGGGGCCGCAGCGCCGGGCCATGGAGGCCTTCCTGCGGGCTCGCGGGATGGCGTGGGTCGCGCTGCCCGGTCGGCTCGACCGCGAGGGGTTGCGTCGGCTGCACCACTCCGGCGACGTCTACGTCTCCGCGGCGCGGCTCGAGGCGTTCGGCATCGCGGCCCTGGAGGCCCGGGCCGCGGGGGTGCCGGTGGTGGCCCTGCGCGGTACCGGGGTCGACGACGTCGTCACCCCTGGGGTCGACGGGCTGCTGGTCGACGACGACGAGGGGCTGGCGGTGGCGGTGGCGGGGCTGGCCGCCGACCCGGGGCGGCGCGAGGCGCTGCGCGCTCATCTGCGGGCCGTCCCGCCGCGGCAGGGCTGGGCCGGCACGGTCGAGGCGACCCTGGCCGAGTACCGGCGGGCCGGGGCGGCCTCGTGATCACCGTCGTGGGGTTGGTCGGGGGCGAGGAGGTCGTCCGGTTCGTCCTCGCGCACGGGGAGGACCCGCACGACGGGCTGCGCGCCCGGGGCTGGAGTGCCGGTGAGGTGCAGGCGCACGGCGCGCTGGGCCGGCTGGTGCTCGAGTTCGCGGTGCATCCCGTCGTCGCGCCGGGGGGCGCCGCGCCCGGGCGGCCGCACGGCCCGGGCCTGACCGACACCGAGCGCCGCGGCGTCACCCCGCGACAGCGGGTCGCGGCCTACGCGGTGGTGGTGGCCGACGGGTCGCTGCTGCTGACCCAGCTGTCGTCGGCCACCGGCGCCGGGGGCCGCTGGAACCTGCCCGGGGGCGGGGTGGACGAGGGCGAGACACCGGCGGCCGCCGTGGTGCGCGAGGTGGCGGAGGAGACCGGCCAGGTCGTGGTCGACGTGCGGCTGCGCGAGGTGATGACCCAGCACTGGGTGGGGCACTCCCCGCGCGGGGCCGAGGACTACCACGCGGTGCGGCTGCTGCACACCGCGCGATGCCCGGAGCCGACCCCGGCCGTGGTGCACGACGTCGGTGGGTCGACCTCGGCCGCGCGCTGGGTGCCGTGGGCCGAGCTCGGCGCGATGCCGGTCGTGGCGAGCGTCCCGAGGGCGGTCCGGGCGGCCGGCCTGCCGTGGGACCACCCGTGGCCTCAGTCCTGAACGCGGTTGCCGCGCAGGCCGATCAGCCCGACCAGCACCACCAGGAGGCCGCCGGCCACGACGGCCCAGGGGCCGAGGGTCGACCACGGGACGCTGACGTCGGCCACCTCGGTGAGCAGGACCGCCCCGGCGACCACCAGCCCCAGCACCGCGATGACCAGCCCGAACGGGGCGGGCCCGCGGCGGTGGACCGGGGCGCCCGGTGCGGGGGTGGCTGCGGCGGCGTCCACGACGCCGGGGGAGTGGGCCGCGCCGGGGGAGGTGTGCGCGGGCTCCTCGTCGGCGAGGCCCAGCCGGTCGGACAGGGGTCGGGTGTCGTCGGTGCTCATGGTCACTGCTCCTCGATGGTGATGTCGCCGAGGCCGACCTCGGTGGTGACGACGACGTCGGGCGTGCCGCCGGCCCCGACGACGGCGTCGTACGTGAAGTCGGTGCCCGGGTCGCCGTTCTGGGGGGCCTGGGTCAGCGACCCCGGGCGGCCGTAGCTGACCGTCCCGGCGCCCACGCTGTTCTCGACCCGGACGTCCAGCCCCGGCGGGACCTCGATCCGCAGCGAGCCGGCCCCGATCTGCACCGACACCCGCAGCGGCGCGTCGGCGCCGGGCGCCGCGGCCGTGAGGTCCGTGAGGTTCGTCAGGTCGAGGGTGGCGTCGCCCACCCCCAGCGTGTAGGTCACCGGCGTGACGGCGGCCGTGGGGGTCCACGTCCGGTCGCCCGTCCCGCCGACGCCGGCGGGCGAGTGGGCCACGAGGACCCCGAAGACGGTGGCGAGGGTCAGGGCCACGGTGAGGAAGCCGCTGAAACCGGACGCCCGCCCGGTGAGCGCGAGCCCGAGCACCACCAGGGAGGTGCCGGCGAGGGCGAGCGTGAGGCCCAGCAGCACCGGCTCCCCGGGGAAGCCCAGTGGCCCGGCGAGGACGACCCCGAGGCCGACCAGGGCGGCGGCGAGGCCGAGCGAGACGAGGCCGACGTAGCCGCTGGGGCGCCGCCGGCGCGGGCGCGGCGGGGCGGGTGGCAGAGGGGGCCGGGGGGGCGCCCAGGGGCCGTACCCCGTGGGTGGGGCGGCCGGCATCCCGGAGCCGTAGGGCGCAGTGCCGGTGGTGACCGGGGCCGCCATGGCACTGGCGGGCGGCGCGAAGGAGCTGGTGGGGCCGGACATCGGCGTGCCTCCCGGAGGCGGTGGGGGGACGGGGGCGCCGGGGGGCGCGGGGTAGGGCGCGTAGCCGGTGGCCTCGCCCCACTGCTGGTGCCCGCCCGAGCGGCTGCGGTTCACCAGCAGCCAGACGACGAGCCCGACCGGCAGCAGCAGCCACAGCGAGCCGCCCCAGTGGTCGTTGCCGGTGCCGAGCGAGAGCAGGCCGCCGACGACGAACAGGGCGGTCACCACGCCGAGGACGACGGCCCAGGCGTCGCCGTGCCGCACCGCGCGTTCCACCAGGACGGTGCCGCGGGTGTCGGGCAGCGCCAGCCAGAGCACGAGGTAGACCGGTACCCCCACCCCGCCGGCGATGGTCAGGGCGATGGCGGCGGCGCGGATGAGCAGCGGGTCCACGCCGAAGCGGGCGGCCAGGCCGGAGCACACCCCGCCGAACCAGCGGTGGTCGGTGTCGCGGCGCACGTCGCTGCGGTGCAGCCGCTCGAAGACGTCGTCGAGGGCGCCGGCCGCACGCGGTGGGGGCGACTGGTCCTGGGTCGGGGTGTCCGTCATGGTCATCACCTTCCCGTCCGCACGGGGTCGGCCGCCATGAGGGTCGACCCTGAACCACCCCTGACCGCACCCCGGGGACGGGGTCGGTCACGGGTCCGGTGCGTCAGGATGGGGGCGTGCCCACCCCCTACGAGCCCGCCGCGTCCCGCGCGTGGGCCGCGTCCGCGCCGTCGCCGGCGCCCGTGTCGACCCGGCCCCCGCTGGTGCGCTCGCGGTCGGCCGGGTGGACCCCCGGGGTGTGCGACGCGGTCGCGCGGCACCTCGGCGTCTCGCGCCGGCTGGTGCGGGTCGCGTTCGTGGTGCTGGCCCTGTCCGGGGGTGCCGGGGTGGCGGCCTACCTGTTCCTCTGGGCGCTGACGTCCGAGTCCGAGGGGGTGGCTCCCAGCGGCGGGGCCCGGGGCTGGTCCGAGCGGCAGCGCTCGGCGGTCCTGCTGCTGGGGGGCGGTGCGGCCGTCGTCGTGGGGCTGGCGCTGCTCGTCCCGGGTCTCGGTGTCTCGCTGCGGGGCTCGGGCATCCTGCCGGTCCTGGTCATCGCCGTGGGGGCCGTGGTGGCCTGGTCGACGCTCGACGAGGCGCAGCGCTCGCGGTGGCTCGCCGGCCGGCCCGGGGGGATGACCTGGGTGCGCGTCGCGCTGGGCGCGGGGCTGGCGCTGCTCGGCATCCTGGTCCTGATGACCCGGGGTCGCTCCGTCTCGGTCGTCTGGGACGCCATGCTGGCGGCGCTGTCGGTGCTGGTCGGTGCCCTCATCATCGCCGCGCCCTGGGCCGTCCGGCTCTGGAGCGACTTCCGCCGCGAGCAGGTGGCCGCCGCCCGGGCCACCGAGCGCGCCGACATCGCCGCCCACCTGCACGACTCGGTGCTGCAGACGCTGGCCCTCATCCAGCGCCAGGCCGACGACGGGCAGGCCGTCACCCGGCTGGCCCGAGCCCAGGAACGCGAGCTGCGGACCTGGCTCTACTCCGGGCCGCAGGGCTCGCAGCAGTCGCTCGCGGCCGCGGTCACCGAGGTCGCCCACGAGGTCGAGGACCTGCACGGGGTGCCGGTCGACCTCGTCGTCACCGGTGACCGGCCCTTCGAGCAGCACGGGGCCGCCCTCTCCCGGGCGCTGCGCGAGGCCCTCCTCAACGCCGTCCGCCATGCCACCCCGCCCGTCACCGCCTACGTCGAGATCGGGCCGGGCGGGGTCGAGGCGTTCGTGCGCGACCGCGGCGCCGGCTTCGACCTCGAAGCCGTCCCGGACGACCGGCTGGGCGTGCGCCAGTCGCTCCTCGGCCGGATGGAGCGCCACGGCGGCTCCGCCCGGGTCCGCCGCCGCGACGACGGCACCGAGGTCGAGCTCCGACTCCCGCCCCTCGAAGGAGAGCAGTCATGACCCCCGTCCCCACCCCCGTCCCCGCGTCCTCGTCCGGCCCGGTCCGCGTCGTCCTGGTCGACGACCACCGGATGTTCCGCACCGGTGTCCGGGCCGAGCTCACCGAGGCGATGGCGGGCGGTGCTCCCGTGTGCGAGTTCGTCGGTGAGGCGCCCGACGTCGACAGCGCGATCGCGGTCATCCGCAAGGAGACTCCCGACGTGGTGCTGCTCGACGTGCACCTGCCCGGTGGCTCGGGCAACGGCGGCGGCGACGTCATCCGCGGGTGTGCCGGCGTCGAGACCGCCTCGGGGGCGCCGGTGCGCTTCCTGGCGCTGTCGGTCTCGGACGCCGCGGAGGACGTCATCGCCGTCATCCGGGCCGGGGCGCGCGGCTACGTCACGAAGACCATCAACGCGCGCGACCTGGTGACCGCCATCCGGCGGGTGGCGGACGGCGACGCGGTGTTCTCGCCGCGGCTGGCCGGCTTCGTGCTCGACGCGTTCGGGGCGGCGGCGGGCGAGATCGCCGAGGTCGACGAGGAGCTCGACCGGCTCTCGGCCCGCGAGCGCGAGGTGATGCGGCTCATCGCCCGCGGCTTCCAGTACAAGGAGGTCGCCAAGGAGCTGTTCATCTCGGTCAAGACCGTCGAGACCCACGTGTCGTCGGTGCTGCGCAAGCTCCAGCTGAGCTCGCGCCACGAGCTGACGGCGTGGGCGATGGGCCGCCGCCTCGTCTGAGGCGGCCCCCTAGGCTGGGGGCATGGACCTCCTCGAGAACGTCTTCGTCCTGCTGCACCTGCTGGGGATGGCCGCCATCGTCGGCAGCGCGGTGTTCGTCGCGCGCGGGCGTTCGACCCCCGCGCTGCTGTGGGGTGCCCGGGCCCAGATCGTCAGCGGGCTGATCCTGGTCGGCATCGCCGAGGCGGGCGCGGACCCGGTGAACCACGCCAAGATCGGCGTGAAGCTGGTCGTCGCGATCGCCGTCGCCGCCTGCGCCGAGATCGCCGCCGCCAAGGTCCGCAAGGGCGAGGGTGAGCGCCCGCAGCTGGTGACGGCCGCCGGTGCGCTCGCCGTGCTCAACGCCGCCATCGCGGTGCTCTGGGTCTCCGGGTCCTGAGTGGCCCGGCGGGCGGATGCCCGCTGCCTGGGGCGGGCGTGGCGACGCCCCCGGCAGGCTTGCGGCTCAGGGGAGCAGCAGGAGTTTGCCCTGGGTGCGCCGGCCCTCGAGGTCCTCGTACGCCCGGGCCGCGTCGCGCAGGTCGTATCGCCCCCCGACCGCGATCTCGAGCGTGCCGTCGGCCACCTGCCGGAACACCTCGTCGGCCCGCCACTCGAGCTCGGCCCGGTCCCGCAGGTAGTGGCCCAGGGTGGGGCGGGTCAGGAAGAGCGAGCCCCCCGAGTTGAGCCGCTGGATGTCGAAGGGCGGCACCTGCCCGCTCGAGGCCCCGAACAGGGCCAGGGTGCCGCGGGGACGCAGCGACGCCAGCGACGCGTCGAAGGTGTCCTTGCCGACCCCGTCGTAGGCGACGTCGACGCCCCGGCCGCCGGTGGCCTCGTCGATGGCGGCGGCCAGGTCGGCGACGGCGCGGTAGTCGATCACGTGGTCGGCGCCGCGGCCGCGGGCCGTCTCGCACTTCTCGGGGCCACCGGCGGTCGCCACCACCATGCCGCCGAGGCGCTTGACCATCTGCACGAGGAGCTGACCGACCCCGCCGGCGGCGGCGTGCACGAGGGCCACGGTGCCCTCCTCGACGGGGAACGTGCTGCGGACCAGATAGTGGGCCGTCAGGCCCTGGAGCATCACGGCCGCCGCGTCGTCCAGGTCGACGCCGGCAGGGACGTGGACCACCCTCGCGGCCGGCTGCACCGAGTAGCGCGCGGCGCTGCCGAGGCCCTGCGGCCAGGCCACCCGGTCACCGACGGCGAACCCGTCGACGCCCGCGCCGATCTCGACCACGGTGCCCGCACCCTCGTTGCCGGAGACGAACGGGGTCTGCATGGGGTAGACGCCCTCACGCTGGTAGACGTCGATGAAGTTCACCCCGACGGCACTGACCTCGACCAGGAGCTCCCCCTCGCCGGGATGCCCCGCGGCCCGGTCCTCGACGGTGAGGACGTCGCGCCCTCCGGGGCGGGTGACGACGAGGGCGGGGCCGATGAGGTCGCTCATCCCGCCAGCGTAGGGGGGCTCACGCGCCGGTGGGGACCCAGTACCGGCGCTTGCCGCCGCGCACGTCCTCGAGCACCCCGCCCGCGGACTCGATGACCCGGGCCGAGCCGACGTTGGTCTCGTCACAGGTCAGCAGGGCCGGGTCGATGCCGAGATCGTGGGCCCGGGGGAGGGCCAGTCTCAGAGCCGCCGTGGCGACGCCCCGCCGACGGGCGGAGGGGCGCACCGAGTAGCCGATGTGGCCCGCGGCCTCCAGCAGGAACGGGGTGAGCCGGTGCCGGATCGAGAGTGACCCGAGGTAGGTGTCGGGGTCGGCGTCGTCGATGACCCAGAGGAAGGTGCACGGCACGTGGCCGGCCGGCCGGGGCGAGTCCTCGCGGGCCTGGTCGAGGCGGTGGGCGGCGAAGCGCTCGAAGCCCTCCGGCGTCTCGAGCCCGGCGCGGGTGAAGGTGACCCCGGCGAATCCCTCGTCCGGCGCCTCGACCCAGACGCCGTCGCCGTCACGGTGGCCCTCGCCGATCGCGACGAACTCGTCGTGGGCCGCGAGGTAGGACTCGCGCAGCGCGGCGTCGGGGGCGCGGAGGGCGATCATCCGCCGACGGTAGGCGAGCGCGTGCCGCGACCGCCAACCGGTTTCCGGGTGGGCTCTCGGTTGCTCCCGGTGGTGGGGCGGGCGGTTGCGGGGTGGGTGCGGGGGTGGGCTCTCGGTTGCTCCCGGTGGTGGGGCGGGCGGTTGCGGGGTGGGTGCGGGGGTGGGCTCTCGGTTGCTCCCGGTGGTGGGGCGGGAGGTCGGAGGGGCGTGTGCGTCACGGCCGGGAGCATCCGAGAGGACGCCGGCGCCCACCCTCGGGTCCCCCGGTCCTCACCCGGCTCGCAACGACAGCAGCACCTCGTCGAGCATCGCGGGCGTGAGCCTCTTGGTGAAGGTGTTGTGCGGGCTCACGTGGTAGCAGCCGACCAGCCGGATGCCGCGCCCGTCGGGGGTCGTCAGGACCACCTCGGCGGCGTGCCCGAAGCGCGGCTTGGGGCGCGGCACGTCCCACCCGGCGGAGGTCGCCGCGGCCAGGGCGGCGTCCCAGCCGATGGCGCCCAGGCACAGCACTGCCCGCAGCCGCGGGGTCGCGAGCTCGAGGTCGCGCACCAGCCAGGAGCGGCAGGTCTCCTTCTCGGTGGGCGTGGGCTCGTTCTTGGGGGGCGCGCAGCGGACGGCCGCGACGATGCGCATGCCCGTCAGCACCTGGCCGTCCCCGGCCGCCACCGACGTCGGGAGCGCCGCGAACCCGGTGCGGTGCAGCCCGGCCCACAGGAAGTCACCTGAGGAGTCGCCGGTGAACATCCGGCCGGTGCGGTTGGTGCCGTTGGCCGCCGGGGCCAGGCCGACGAGCAGGACCTCGGCGTCGGGGTCGCCGAACGACGGCCCCGGGCGCCCCCAGTACGGCTGGTCGGCGAAGGACGCGCGGCGGCCGGTGGTCGCCACGTCCTCGCGCCAGCGCACCAGGCGGGGGCAGGCGCGGCACACGGAGACCCGCGCCTGGAGCTCCGCGACGTCGGGGGCCGTCGCCGCGAGCCTCCGCACCCGGGCTGCGGTGGTGGCGACTGGCGTGTCGGGGCCGGCCGGGTCGCCGGGCCAGCCGGCGCCCGGCGGCACGGGGGAGGGCAGGAGCGCGCCGGTCACCGGATGGGGGTCGAGTCGCTCCATCCCGCGACTGTAGGCGGGCGGGCGACCGGCGTGGCGCGGTTGCCCCACGTCCGCCGCGTCGCGACGATGGCCCCATGGCACGGGTGACGGTCGTCGGCGGCGGGGTCGTCGGGCTGACCTCGGCCCTGCGCCTGGCCGAGAGCGGGCACCGGGTGCGGTGCGTGCGCGACATCCCCGCACCGGCCACCGTGTCTGCCGTGGCGGGCGGCCTGTGGTTCCCGTACCACGTGCAGCCGCGCGACCGCGTCGTCGGCTGGGGGCTGACGTCGCTGCATCGCTTCCAGGCCCTGGCCGACGACCCGGCCACCGGCGTGGCCGTGCGTGAGGGCCTGCTCGTCGAGCGCGCGGGGCCCGACCGCTGGTGGGTCGAAGGGGTCGAGGGATGGCGTGAGGCGACGGCCGATGAGCTGCCGCCCGGCGCGACGTCCGGCGTGGTGGCCGGCCTGCCCCTCGTCGCGATGCCCACCTACCTGCCGTGGCTCGAGCAGCAGTGCCTCGCCGCCGGCGTCGAGCTCGCCACCGGTCGTGTCGGAGACCTCGACGAGCTCGAGGACGACCTGGTCGTTCTCGCCACCGGCCTGCGCACTCCCGAGCTCCTGCCCGACGTGCTGGTCACCCCCTCTCGCGGGCAGGTGGCCCTGCTGGCCAACCCGGGCATCGAGCGATGGTTCGTCGACGGCGACGCTCCCGACGGCGTCACGTACGTCCTGCCGCACGCCCACCGGGTGGTCTGCGGCGGCACCGACGTGCCCGGCAGCGACCTCGAGCCGGATGCCGCGGTGCACGCCGCGATCGTCGCCCGCTGCCGCGCCGCGGTGCCCGCGCTGCGCGACGCCGAGGTGCTGGGCTCACGCGTGGGCCTGCGCCCGGTCGCGCCCGCGGTCGACCTGCGGGTCCACACCGTGCACGGGCGCCCCGTCGTCACCAACGTCGGGCACGGTGGCGCCGGGGTCACCCTGTCGTGGGGATGCGCCGACGAGGTCGTCGGGCTGGTGGCCGACCTGGCCTGAGGACGCCCGGCCTCAGCCCTCGCGGGGCGGCCGCGAGCGCGCCGACTTCAGCTCGCCGCGGCGCTTCTTCGCCGCGAGGCGCCGCTCCTTCGACCCGCGCGTGGGCCGCGTCGGTCGCCGCGCCGGCGGAGGAGGGGCCAGCGCCTCGCGGAGGAGGTCGGCCATCCGCTCGCGCGCCGCCACCCGGTTGCGGCGCTGCTGACGGTGCTCGGACGCAGCCACCACCAAGCGGCCGTCGACGAGCCGGCCCTCCAGCCGGGCCAGCAGCCGCTCCCGCCGCGCGGCACCGAGGGACGCCAGCGCGACCGACGCGTCCACGTCGAGCTCGAGCTCGACCCGGCTGTCGGCGGTGTTGACGCCCTGGCCTCCCGGCCCGGACGAGCGTGAGAACCGCTCGACGAGCTCGGCGGCGGGCACCGTCAGCCCCTGGGGCACACCGGGGCCCGGCGGCACGACGAGGTCCATCAGGGCTTCCCGGTGTCGTCCTCGGGCTCGGGCGGGGCCTCGACACCCTCGGCCTCGTCGCGTTCGGCCCACTCCAGCAGCGGGCGGATGTCGAAGACGGCGTCGTCGATGTCGGCGTGCAGGTCGCCCAGGCGCGCGTACCGCTCGGGCATCGTGGCGATGGTGAAGTCGTCGGGCTCGGCGTCGTCGACCTCGGCCCAGGTGATGGGGGCGGAGACGGTGCCGATGTCGTTGCCGCGCACCGAGTAGGCCGCCGCGATGGTGTGGTCCCGCGCGTTCTGGTTGTAGTCGACGAACACCGCCGCCGGGTCGCGGTCCTTGCGCCACCAGGTGGTCGTGACGTCGTCGGGGATGCGGCGCTCGACCTCGCGCGCGAAGGCCAGCGCGGCCCGCCGCACGTCGCCGAACCCGTGCTCGGGGGCGATGCGCACGTAGACGTGCAGCCCGTGCCCCCCGCTGGTCTTCGGCCAGCCGACCGCACCGAGCTCGTCGAGCACCTCGTGGGCGACGTGGGCGGCCCGGCGCACCCGCGAGAACGGGGCCTCGGGCATCGGGTCGAGGTCGATGCGCCACTCGTCGGGCTTCTCGGTGTCGGCCCGGCGGCTGTTCCAGGGGTGGAACTCGACCGTGCTCATCTGGCAGGCCCACGCCACGTCGGCCAGCCGGGTCACGCAGAGCTCGTCGGCGTACAGCCCGTAGCGCGGGAAGTGCAGCCGCACCGTCTCGACCCAGGGCGGTGCGCCCCGGGGGAGGCGCTTCTGGTGCACCTTGTTCCCGGCGACACCGTCAGGGAAGCGGTGCAGCATGCAGGGCCGCTCACGAAGGGCGCCCACGATGCCGTCACCCACCGACAGGTAGTAGTTGACCAGGTCCAGCTTGGTCTCGCCCCGGGCCGGGAAGTACACCCGCTCAGGACTGCTCACCCGCACGTCGAAGCCGCCGACGTCGAGCACGACCGGCTCCCCGAACTCACCCTTGCGCGAGGCCATGGCCCCACCGTAGGGCTCAGCGCGTGGAGAGGGCGCCCGAGATCGCCACGAAGGCGACGACCACCACGACCAGCCCCAGCAGGCTGAAGCGCTGCCACGGCGTGGGGGCCGGCAGCACGGCCCCCTGGGCGGCGGCCATCGCCTGGTCGTCGGTGAGGTCCCGGTAGCCGGTCGTGCCGTCGGGCTGCACGCGGGCCAGCACGTACCGCGTCCCCCAGGTGGCGGTGAAGACGAAGAACAGGCTGAAGTAGCGGAAGGTCGCGATCAGCGCCTCCACGTCCGACAACCGCTGCTGGCGGGACTTGCGTCCCCAACCCCAGATGAGCATGTGATCCCCCTCGGATCCGGTCGGCGACCTGCCGAGCCGCGCGGACGTTACCAGTGCCTCGGTGGCCGCGCCCGGGCTTGGGGAAAATCTCACCGCGGGATGCCGTCGAAGGTTCGACAAAGTATCGACATGTGGGCGCTCCCGGCTTACGTTCCTTGCACCGACCGGAACCACCAGTCCTGCCGACACGAGGAGCACCCGACATGAGCCGTCCTCACAGCCACCGCCCGTTCGTCCGTTCGCAGAACCCCGACCAGTCCCGCGACTCCGCCCGCGCCTGGGCGCGCTCGGCCGCCACCGTGGCCGTGGCCGGCCTCGCCGTGGCCGCCTTCTCCGCCCCGGCCCAGGCCGCCCCGGACACCGCCTGCCAGCGCGCCGGCCTCGCGACCCTCAAGAGCGCCGGGCTCCTGCCGACCGTCGCCAAGAACGGCGTCAGTGTGGCCACCGCCGTCTCGCTCGGCGTCACGCCGCGCAACGGCCTCCCCGACGGCGTCACCCTCGACACCGTCATCCCGTTCTCGACCCTGCTCGCCGACCACCGGGCCGGCTCCGACAGCATCTTCGTCTACCCCTGGTGCTCCTGAGCACCCACGGCCGGGCCCGCCCCGGCGCCGCCTGACCCTGCCGACGGCCGGGCCCCCCGGGGCCCGGCCGTCGTCTCATTCCCGACCCCGCCGTAAGATTTTCGGCGCCGAACGCGCGAAACCCTGGACGCGCGGCGCGAAGACGTTCTATTGTCCGTACAGGCCCTCCGCCGGCCGCACGACCGCATCCCCCTGCAGCGGTCGCCCGGCCGCGGAGGGCCCGCCCGTTCCCGGCGACGTCGGCCCCGGGACGTAGGGTGGACGGTGAGATGAGCACCCTCTTCGACGGCCTCGACTTCGGGGTCAACGCCGCCACCCCGCCGGCCGACCCCGCGACCCACGCGAGCGCCCAGGCGGCGCTGGTCAACGCCGCCGGCGTCCCCACCTGGGCCGAGGCGGCCGCCGCGGGCCGCGGGCCCGACGGGGGGCCGGTCGGGCCGCGCGCCCTCGACGCCGACGCCCTGCTCGACGGGCTCAACCCGCAGCAGCGCGAGGCCGTCCTGCACGCGGGCCCCCCGCTGCTCATCGTGGCGGGGGCCGGCTCGGGCAAGACCCGCGTGCTGACGCACCGCATCGCCCACCTCCTCGCCGACCGCGGCGTGCAGCCGGGCCAGGTGCTCGCCATCACCTTCACCAACAAGGCCGCCGCCGAGATGCGCGAGCGGGTCGCGTCGCTCGTGGGTCCGCGGGCCAAGGCCATGTGGGTCATGACGTTCCACAGCGCGTGCGTGCGCATCCTGCGGCGCGAGGCCGACAAGGTGGGGATGCGCTCCACCTTCTCCATCTACGACGCCGCCGACAGCCAGCGCCTCATGGCGATGGTCCTGCGCGACATGGACCTCGACCCCAAGCGCTACAACCCCCGCGCGTTCGGCCACCAGGTCTCCAACCTCAAGAACGAGCTGGTCGACGAGGAGACCTTCGCCAGCCGCGTGGCCCAGGAGGGCACCCACCAGGAGCAGGTGCTGGCCGAGGCCTACACCGCCTACCAGCGGCGGCTGCGCCAGGCCAACGCGATGGACTTCGACGACCTCATCATGACCACGGTCCACATGTTCCAGGCCTTCCCCGAGGTCGCCGAGCACTACCGGCGGCGCTTCCGGCACGTGATGGTCGACGAGTACCAGGACACCAACCACGCCCAGTACCAGCTGGTCAAGGAGCTCGTGGGGGCCGAGGCGACCCGGGCCGAGCACGGCGTGGAGCCCAGCGAGCTCGTGGTGGTGGGCGACGCCGACCAGTCGATCTACGCGTTCCGGGGCGCGACCATCCGCAACATCGAGGAGTTCGAGGAGGACTACCCGCAGGCGCGCACCATCCTCCTCGAGCAGAACTACCGCTCGACCCAGACCATCCTGCGGGCCGCCAACGCCGTCATCGCGCGCAACGAGACCCGCCGCAAGAAGAACCTCTGGACCGACAGCGGCGACGGCGCGCCCATCATCGGCTACGTCGCCGACAACGAGCACGACGAGGCGTCGTTCGTGGCGCGCACCATCGACCGCCTCGGCGACGACCACGGCGTACGCCCGGGCGACGTCGCGGTGTTCTACCGCACCAACGCCCAGTCCCGTGCGCTCGAGGAGGTGTTCGTCCGGGTCGGCCTGCCCTACAAGGTCGTCGGCGGCACCCGGTTCTACGAGCGCCGTGAGGTCAAGGACGCCCTGGCGTACCTGCGGGTGCTGTCCAACCCCACCGACACGGTCAACCTGCGCCGCATCCTCAACGTGCCCAAACGCGGTATCGGTGACCGCGCCGAGGCCTGCGTCGCGGCCCTGGCCGAGCGCGAGCGCATCCCGTTCGTGGCGGCCCTCGGGCGCCCGCAGGACGCGCCCGGGATCGCCACCCGCTCGGTCGCGGCCATCACCGGCTTCACCACCATCCTCGAGGACCTGGGCCGCGTCCGCGACGACGAGGATGCCGGGGTCGCCGACCTGCTCGAGGCCATCCTCGACCGCACCGGCTACGTCGCCGAGCTGCGCGAGAGCCGTGACCCGCAGGACGAGACCCGGGTCGAGAACCTCGCCGAGCTCGTGGCCGTGGCCCGCGAGTTCGACGAGGCCCGCCGCGAGACCGGCGAGGTCGTGAGCCTCGAGGACTTCCTCGAGCGGGTGAGCCTGGTCGCCGACGCCGACGAGATCCCCGACAGCGCCGAGGCCGAGGAGCAGGGCGTCGTGACGCTGATGACCCTGCACACCGCCAAGGGGCTGGAGTTCCCGGTGGTCTTCCTCACCGGGATGGAGGACGGCACCTTCCCGCACCTGCGCAGCCTCGGCGACCCCAAGGAGCTCGAGGAGGAGCGCCGGCTCGCCTACGTCGGCATCACCCGGGCGCGCGAGCGCCTGCACCTCTCCCGGGCAGCCGTCCGGTCCGCCTGGGGCGCACCGCAGTACAACCCGCCCTCACGCTTCCTCGACGAGATCCCGGTCGAGCTGCTGTCGTGGGAGCGCGAGCTCTCCGGCGCCGCCGCCGTGGGCCGCCGCGACCAGCGCCCCGCCGTGGCGACCCTCGCGGCGCGACCCGGTGTCCGCTCGCCGGGCAACCGGCCCATCATCGCGCTGAGTCCCGGCGACCGCGTCACGCACGACAGCTACGGGCTCGGCACCGTGGTGCGCACCATGGGCGAGGGCGACCGGACCCAGGCCGAGGTCGACTTCGGCGGCGAGCTCGGGGTCAAGCGCTTCGTGCTGCGCTACGCCCCGCTCGAGAAGCTCTGACCCGCCGGGCCCACGAGCCCCGACAGCCCCCGGACACAGCAGGACCCCGGCCGGAGCCGGGGTCCTGTCGCTGCGGCGCACGGTGGCGCCGGGTCACCAGAGGCCGTGGTTCTTCAGCCAGGGCACCGGGTCGATGGGGGTGTCGGAGGTCGTCGTGCGCTGGAACTCCAGGTGCAGGTGCGAGCCGAACGAGTGGCCGGTGTTGCCCACCGCGCCCACCTGCTGGCCGGCCGAGACCTGCTGTCCGGCCTGCACGTCGATGCGGCTCATGTGGCCGTACCAGCTGATGCTGCCGTCCCAGTACTGGATCTCGACCTTGTTGCCGAAGCTGTCCTCCCAGCCGGCCTTGATGACCGTGCCCTGCGACATCGCGTAGAGAGGGGTGCCGGTGGGGGCGCCGAGGTCCATGCCGTCGTGCCGCTTGCCCCAGCGCCAGCCGAAGCCGGAGGTGATGTTCCAGGTGTGGATGGGGCGCACCCAGGTCTTGGCGCGCTTCTCGGCGGCGGCCTGGGCCTTGGCCTTGGCCTCGGCCTGGCGCACCGCCGCGCGGGCGGCCCGGCGCTGGGCCTCGGCCCGGCCCAGGAGTGCGGCCGACTGCATCGTGGCGTCCTGGCGGCGGGCGGCGATCTCGGTGACGGTGGCCTCGGAGGCGGCCTCCTGGGTCTGCGCGATCTGCGTCTGCTGGCCCGTGAGGGCGAACGCCTGCGGGGTGGCCGACTCGGCCACGCTCGCGCCCGTGGCCGTCACCACCAGCGCGGCGGCGGCGGTCGTCGGCAGGACGAAGCCGGCGCTGAAGGCGCGGGGGAGGCGGACACGGGAACCGGCGCGGTGGCGTCCGGCGTGGCGCCCCTGGTAGGACCGAGAGCTCACAGCAGGAGGTACCTCAGGGGTGTCGCGGGTGATCAGGGGGGGCCCAACGGGCTCGGCCACCGTACCGTGACCATTCCGTGACACAAAGGCGCCCCCGAGGAACGGACCACGGTCCCGCGACCCCGGCCGGGCTGCCTCCGCACCCCCACCCGTGCTGACCTGCGATGTCTAACGAGTGTCGAATCTCGCTGGATTCTGTGAAACTTCTCAGGGGTGACGCGATGCCGGCGCCGGGGGGTCAGTCGCGCCGTGACAACGGTGTCGCACCCCGGCGCGTGGTACCTCCCTGGGCGTCCAGCTGGGCGAGCGCGGCGGAGATCCCGTGCACCACGTCGCCCAGCATCGGCAGGGTCAGGTGGCCCGCTCCGTGGAGGCGTACGTTGCGGGCCCCGAGGTCGCGGTGACGCAGCGCGGCCGAACGCTGCGGGACGATCGCCGCGTCGGCGTCGGACCAGTACGAGATGAAGCGTGTCCGGGTGCCGGGCACCGGGTCGGCGAGCTCGCGCATCAGCCCGCTGCCCGGCCGCATCTGGCGCATCAGGTGGGTGGGCAGGGCGTAGGCCGCCCAGGTGCCCTCGTGCGGCGTGCCGAGGGTGACCAGGGTGTGCACGCGAGCGTCCCCACCCAACCGGGTCACGTAGTACCGCGCGATCAGGCCGCCCAGGCTGTGGCCGATGACGTGCAGGCGCTCGTAGCCGGTCTCCTCGACGATGCGTTCGACCTCCTCGGCGAGGCGCAGGGCGGCGGCACGCACGTCGGTCGAGACGGTCGAGTAGTTCATGGCGAACACCCTCGAGAAGCCGCGTCGGGTCAGGCCGCGACGCAGCAGGATGAAGATCGAGCGGTTGGACACGATGCCGTGCACCAGCAGGATGGGCGTGCCGGCGGCCTCGATGTCGGAGACGAGCAGACCGCGCTGCACCGGCGGCAGGTGCTCGACGCGGTAGGCGGGGGCGTCCGCGCGCCCCGCCCCGATGACCAGGCCGAGCGGCCACGTGGCGACGTGCGCGCCCAGCCACGCGGCCTCCACGGCCGCGCCCGCCAGGACCGCGGGGTCGGCCAGGGCCCGAGCAGCGCGGGCGGTGGCGCGGACCGCGCCGGACAGCCGGACCGCGCCCGGCTGCTGGCGCGGGGCGGGTCCGGGCACGGGGGTGAGGGGCCGCGTCGCCATCGCCCTCTCACTGTAGGGGCGCTCCCGCAACCGGTTCTCAGGACTTCTGCCCGAAAGGTCAAGATCCGACCGCAGCCCGGTAAAGAGTTCCGGAATGTTCGTCAATTCTTCGCAAGAACGGTTGTGGGGGTGTATTTCTCGGGTGGAGGTTTCCCCTCGTGCCCGGACCCGGGCCGTCCACCCACGAAGGAGTGACCTTTCCCGTGAGACGACTCACCACCGGCCTCGCCCTCGGTGCGGCCCTGGCGGCTCTGGTCGCCGGCGTACCCGCCGCGACCGCCGCCGGCAGCGCCACCACCGCTGCCCGCGCCACGACCTCCCCCGGTTCCGACCACGCCGCCCTCGGCCTCAGCGCCGACGAGACGCTGGTGCCACGCTCGACGGTCACCGACCCCGACGGCACCCGGCACGTCCGCTACGACCGGACCTGGCGCGGCCTGCGCGTCGTCGGCGGCGACCTCGTCCTCGACCGCAGCAAGGCCGGAGCCGTGCGCGCCGTCCGCTACAACGCCGGCCGCAAGGCCGTCGGGGCCTCCGACACGACCCCCGCCGTCTCCCGCTCGGTCGCGACCGCGACCGGGGCCCGCCGCTCGGCCGTGGCCACGGGCCGGTCGTCCTCGGGTGAGCTCGTGGTCTGGGCCGGCTCGGGCACCCCGCGGCTCGCCTACGACGTGCTCACCACCGGGGTGAAGGCCGACCAGACCCCCAGCCGCGTGCACACCATCGTCGACGCCGACCGTGGCACCGTCATCACCTCGTGGGACGAGATCGCCGAGGGGACCGGCAGCTCGATGTACTCCGGCACCGTCACCCTCAACAGCCTCCAGAGCGGCAGTACCTGGCTGCTCAAGGACAGCGTGGGCAACTACACGACCGACCTCAACGGGGCGACGTCGGGCACGGGTACCCAGTTCAGCGACGCCGACAACGTGTGGGGCAACGGCACCACCTCGAGCCGCCAGACGGCCGCGGTCGACGCCCAGTACGGCGCCGAGAAGACCTTCGCGTACTACAACAACGTCCTCGGCCGCGCCGGCATCTGGAACAACGGCACCGGCGCCCGCAGCCGCGTCCACTACGGCAACGCCTACAACAACGCGTTCTGGGACGGCACCCAGATGACCTACGGCGACGGCGCGAACAACGCCAAGCCGCTGACGAGCATCGACGTCGCCGCCCACGAGATGAGCCACGGCGTCACCGAGAACACCGCCGGGCTGGCCTACACCGGGGATGCGGGCGGCCTCAACGAGGCGACCTCCGACATCTTCGGCACCGCCGTGGAGTTCTACGCGGGCAGCGCGGCCGACCCCGGGGACTACCTCATCGGCGAGAAGATCGACATCAACGGCAACGGGACCCCGCTGCGCTACATGGACAAGCCCAGCAAGGACGGCGCGTCGAAGGACTGCTGGTCCTCCAGCCTGGGCGGCCTCGACCCGCACTACTCCTCGGGCCCGCTGAACCACTGGTTCTACCTCGCCTCCGAGGGCAGCGGCGCCAAGACCGTCAACGGGGTGTCGTACAACAGCCCGACGTGCAACGGCGCCACCGTCGTCGGCGGTGGCCGCAGCAACATCGAGAAGGTCTGGTACCGGACGCTGTCGACCAAGCTGACGTCGAACAGCACCTACCTCAACGCCCGCGAGGGGGCCATCGCCTCGGCCAAGGAGCTCTTCCCGAGCAACCCGGCGGTGTGCACCGCGGTCGAGAGCGCCTTCTCGGCCATCGCGGTCCCGGCCGGTACGCAGGCCTGCGGCGCTACCACCCCGCCTCCCACCGGCGGCAACCTGCTGCAGAACGCGGGCTTCGAGTCCGGCGCCACGATCTGGTCCGGCACCGCCGGCCCGATCACCGACAACACCGGACGCCCGGCTCGCACGGGGAGCTGGAAGATGTGGCTCGGCGGCAACGGCACCACCGCGACCGAGTCGGAGCAGCAGACGGTGACGATCCCCGCGACCGCCACCTCGGCCGTACTCACCTTCTACGTCCGCATCGACACCGCCGAGAGCGGCAGCACCGCCTACGACACGATGAAGCCGCAGGTCGTGGTGGGCGGGACGACGACGACGCTGGCCACCTACTCGAACGCCAACGCGACCTCGGGCTACGTGCAGAAGAGCTTCGACCTCCTCCGCTACAAGGGCCAGTCCGTCACGGTCAAGTTCCTGATGAAGGAGGACGCGAGCCTCCAGACGTCCTTCGTGGTCGACGACACCGCCCTGACGGTGGGCTGACCGCCCCACGCCGCCAGTGACCGGCTCCGGCCGGCCGGGACGCACCGCGCCCCGGCCGGCCGGCCCTTCCATGCCGCCCATGCCGGCGCGCCGGCGGCTCAGCGCCCGGCGCAGCCCGACCCCGCGGGTGAGATCGGTCCCATCGGGTGGGTGCCGATGACGTCGCGACGTCGCGGCGCCGATACGCTGCCCAATGGACCACCTTCGCCGACAGTGAGGACGGATCGCCTCGTGGATCTCTTCGAGTACCAGGCCCGTGACATGTTCGAGAAGCACGGTGTCCCCGTGCTCGCCGGGGCGGTCGCGACCACCCCCGAGGAGGCCCGCGAGGCCGCCGAGCGGATCGGCACCGCCAGCGGCGGGGTCACCGTCGTCAAGGCGCAGGTCAAGGCCGGGGGCCGTGGCAAGGCCGGGGGCGTCAAAGTCGCCAAGACCGCGGACGAGGCCCAGGAGCACGCCGCCGCCATCCTCGGCATGGACATCAAGGGCCACACCGTCCACCGCGTCATGGTGGCCCAGGGCGCCAAGATCGCCGAGGAGTACTACTTCTCGGTCCTGCTCGACCGCGCCAACCGCACCTACCTTGCGATGTGCAGCAAGGAGGGCGGGGTCGAGATCGAGCAGCTCGCCGTCGAGCGCCCCGAGGCGCTCGCGCGCGTCGCCGTCGACCCCAACACCGGCATCGACGACGCCAAGGCCCGCGAGATCGTCGAGGCCGCCGGCTTCGACGCCGAGACGGCCGCGAAGATCGAGCCCGTCCTCAAGACGCTCTGGGCGGTCTACCGCGACGAGGACGCGACGCTGGTCGAGGTCAACCCGCTGGTCAAGACCGAGGACGGCGACATCGTCGCGCTCGACGGGAAGGTCACCCTCGACGAGAACGCAGGCTTCCGCCACCCCGACCACGAGGCGCTCCAGGACCGGGCCGCGGCCGACCCGCTCGAGGCCGCCGCCAAGGAGAAGGACCTCAACTACGTCAAGCTCGACGGCTCGGTGGGCATCATCGGCAACGGCGCCGGGCTCGTGATGAGCACCCTCGACGTCGTCGCCTACGCCGGTGAGGAGTTCGGCGGCCAGAAGCCCGCCAACTTCCTCGACATCGGCGGCGGCGCCTCGGCCGAGGTGATGGCCAACGGGCTGCACATCATCCTGTCCGACCCCCAGGTCAAGAGCGTGTTCGTCAACGTGTTCGGCGGCATCACCTCCTGCGACGCCGTCGCCAACGGCATCGTCGGGGCCCTCGACGCGCTGGGCGACGAGGAGGACCGCGCGCTGGTCGTGCGGCTCGACGGCAACAACGTCGAGGAGGGCCGCCGCATCCTCGCCGAGCGCGACCACCCGCGCGTCATCATCGAGGCGACGATGGACGGCGCCGCCCGCAAGGCCGCCGAGCTGGCCTCCCAGAACTGACCCCGAGCGCGAAGAGAGACACGAGACAACCCATGGCCATCTTCCTCACCGCCGACTCCAAGGTCATCGTCCAGGGCATGACCGGCTCCGAAGGCATGAAGCACACCCAGCGGATGCTGCGCTCCGGCACCTCGATCGTCGGGGGCGTCAACCCCCGCAAGGCCGGCACCTCGGTCGACTTCGAGGGCGGGGTCTCCGTCCCCGTCTTCGGCACCGTCGCCGAGGCCGTCGAGGCGACCGGCGCCGACGTCAGCGTCATCTTCGTCCCGCCGGCGTTCGCCAAGTCCGCCGTCGAGGAGGCCGTCGACGCCTCGATCCCGCTCGCCGTCGTGATCACCGAGGGCATCCCCGTCAAGGACTCGGCCGAGTTCTACGCCAAGGCCGCGGCCTCCGGCACCACCCGCATCATCGGGCCGAACTGCCCCGGCCTGATCAGCCCCGGGCAGTCCAACGCCGGCATCATCCCCGCCGACATCGCGGGCGCCGGCCGCATCGGGCTGGTCTCGAAGTCGGGCACCCTGACCTACCAGATGATGTACGAGCTGCGGGAGTTCGGCTTCTCGTCCGCGGTCGGCATCGGCGGCGACCCGGTGATCGGCACGACCCACATCGACTGCCTCGAGGCGTTCCAGAACGACCCCGACACCGACGCCATCGTCATGATCGGCGAGATCGGCGGCGACGCCGAGGAGCGCGCGGCCGCCTACATCAAGGACCACGTCACCAAGCCGGTCGTCGGCTACGTCGCCGGCTTCACCGCGCCCGAGGGCAAGACCATGGGTCACGCCGGCGCCATCGTGTCGGGCTCGTCGGGCACCGCGGCCGCGAAGAAGGAGGCCCTCGAGGCCGCCGGGGTCAAGGTCGGCAAGACGCCGTCCGAGACCGCTGACCTGATGCGCGAGATCATGCAGGGCCTCTCGGCCTGACCCCACCGGCCCTACCCGCCGCACCCGCCCCACCCGGCGCACCCGCCCCACCCGGCTCCGCTTTTCGGGGTCACCCCGAAAAGCCCGCGTCCCCCCGGTTCCGAACCGGGGGGACGCTGGGGTTTCCGGGGTCTCGAGGCGCCCGCCGCCGGACGCCGCCGGGTTCGGTCCGCGACGGCGTGTGCTCGCCGCGTCGGCGGGGCCCATCGGCGACACTGGGCGGGATGACCGTCACCGACCGCCTGCGCGCCACCCTGCCCGGGGGTGGGACCACCGGCGACGGCCCCTCGCGCTGGGGCCCGGGCTGGCGTCGCTCGGGGCTGCTGGGCCTGCTGACCGCCCTCCTCTCGAGCGCTCTGATGCTGGTGCCCGTCGTCGTCGCGTGGCGCCAGGACCCGCTCGCCGGCTCGGACGCCGGCTCCGCCCTCGACGTCGGCGCCTCGCTCTGGCTCCTCGCCTCCGGGGCCCAGCTCACCGCCGGTGCCGCCACCGTCTCGCTGACCCCGCTGCTCGGCCTCGCCGTCGTCGTCGGTCTCGCGTGGCTGGGCGCGCGCGAGTCCGTGGTCAGCGTCAGCACCGAGGGTGAGCACTGGGCCCGGATGCTGCCGCGCCCGCTCGCAGCCGCCGTGGCGGCCTGGTGGGGCGGGTACGCGCTGGTGGTCGTCGTCGGCTGGGCTCTCGCCGGCACGGGGCCCTTCCCGCCGCAGCCGTGGTCGATGATCCTGCCTCTCGTGATGGTCCCCGGCCTGGCCCTGCTGCTGGTGCTGCGGGCCGTCGGGGACGACGACCCCGACGCGCTCGGGCCCCGGCTCGTCCCGCCGCTGCCCGACGTGCTGCGCCGCGGGGTGGGCGCGGGCCTGGCCGGCGCGTGGCTCCTGCTGGGCGTCGGGATGCTGGTGGTGGTCGGCGCCCTCGTGCTGGCGTGGCCGCAGGTGCAGGCCATCGCCGCCGACCTCGGTGCGCGGGGCTCCGGCGCCTGGGTGCTCGACCTCGGGCAGCTCTCGGTGCTGCCCAACCTCGCGGTGTGGGTCGTGTCGTTCCTCGCCGGGCCCGGGTTCTCGGTCGTCGACGGCGCGTCGGTGTCGTGGGGCGGCGTCGAGGGCGGCCTGCTGCCGATGGTCCCGGTGCTCGGGGCGATGCCTCAGCCCGGCGGCGTCCCGGCCCTGGTCGGCGTCGTCGCGTTCCTGCTCGTCGTGGCCGTCGGCGCCTGGGTCGGCAAGCGCGCCGTCGCCACGGTCGCCCGGCTGTCGCGTCTGCGCACCAAGGTCCTCGTGGCCTTCTCGGGCTGCGCCACCACCGCTCTCGCCCTCGCGCTGGTCGACGGCGTGGCCGGCGGCTCCCTCGGGCAGTTCCGCCTCGCCGACGTCGGCGCCCCGGCCCTCGAGCTCGGGCTGGTGCTGTTCGCCGAGCTCTTCCTCGGCGCGCTCGTCCACGTGCTGCGCGACGCCTGGCGGCTCCGCCGGTGAACCCCTCGCCGCTGCCCGCCCAGCCGCTGCGCCTCGTCGTCCTCGTCTCCGGCTCGGGCACCAACCTGCAGGCCATCCTCGACGCCGCCGCGGCTCCGCAGACCCCGTTCACGGTGGTCGCCGTGGGCGCCGACCGCGACGGCACCGGGGGGGTCGAGCGCGCCGAGGCCGCCGGGGTCGCGACCTTCGTGTGCCGGCTCTCCGACGTCGACACCCGCGCCGACTGGGACAGAGCCCTGGCCCGCACCATCAGCGGCCAGGACGCCGACCTCGTCGTGTCGGCCGGCTTCATGCGGGTGCTCGGCCCGGCGGTGCTGGCCGCGCACCGGGTCGTCAACACCCATCCGGCCCTGCTGCCCAGCTTTCCCGGGGCTCACGGGGTGCGCGACGCCCTGGCGCACGGGGTCAGGGTCACCGGCTGCACGTGCCACTGGGTCGACGCCGGCGTCGACACGGGACCGATCATCGACCAGCGGGCGGTGCGGGTCGAGCCCGGCGACACCGTCGAGAGCCTGCACGAACGGATCAAGGTGGCGGAGCGCGCGATGGTCGTCGACGTCCTCACCGAGCTCGCCCGGGACCGCTCGTGGCGCTGACCCCCGCCGAGCTCCCGCCGGCCGCCGTCGAGTTCATGCTCGAGCGGCACCTGGCCACCCTCACCACCCTGCGGCGTGACGGCAGCCCGCACGTGGTGCCCGTCGGGTTCACCTGGGATGCCGACGCGCTCGTCGCGCGCGTCATCACCAGCCGCGCCAGCGCCAAGGCGGTGCAGGCCCGCGCGGGCCGACGCGCCGCGCTCGGGCAGCTCGCCGGCCGGCGATGGATCACGCTCGAGGGGCCGACCAGGGTGGTCGAGGACCCCGATGCCGTGCGCGACGCGGAGGAGCGCTACGCCGCCCGCTACCGCCGGCCGCGCCCCAACCCCGAGCGCGTCGTCGTCGTGCTCGACGTCGACCGCGTGCTCGGCGGCACCTGGCCCGACCCGCTGCCGCCCTCGCCCTACCGCTCCTGACCCGAGCGGCCCCGCGCCCGGGCCCGAGCGCCCTCACCGGGCGCGAGCACGCCCGCTCACTCGGTAGACTCGGCGGCGACGACTGGCGAGGGTGGGTCACCACCGGGAAGTCCGCAGTCGGGGCATCGCCCGCCTGGGTGCCCCGCGACCGACCGTCGACCCTCGGGAGCCCCCAATGTCCGCCGCCGTCTCCGCCCCCGGCCCCACGCAGGACGTCCGTCCCGTGCGCCGGGCCCTCGTCTCCGTCTACGACAAGACCGGCCTGCCCGACCTCGTCCGCGGCCTGCACGACGCCGGGGTCGCCCTGGTGTCCACCGGCGGCTCGGCCGCGCTCATCGAGTCGCTGGGCCTGCCCGTCACCCGCGTCGAGGAGCTCACCGGCTTCCCCGAGTGCCTGGAGGGCCGGGTCAAGACCCTGCACCCCAAGGTCCACGCCGGCCTGCTGGCCGACACCCGCAAGCCCGAGCACCTCGCGCAGCTGGGCGAGCTCGGGGTCGAGGCCTTCGAGCTCGTCGTGGTGAACCTCTACCCGTTCCGCGAGACCGTGGCGTCGGGCGCGTCGCCCGACGAGGTCATCGAGCAGATCGACATCGGCGGGCCGTCGATGGTGCGCGCCGCGGCCAAGAACCACCCCAGCGTGGCGGTCGTCACCGACCCCTCGGCCTATGACGCGGTGCTCGAGGCCGTGCGGGCCGGTGGCTTCAGCCTCGCCCAGCGCAAGCTCCTCGCCGCGCGGGCCTTCGTGCACACCGCCGACTACGACAACGCGGTGGCCAACTGGATGGGCAACGTCTACACCGACACCTCCGACGGCACCGGCTTCCCGGCCTGGACCGGCGCCACCTTCACCCGCGCGGCCGTCCTGCGCTACGGCGAGAACCCGCACCAGAAGGCGGCCCTGTACCGCCACTGGCGCGGCGGGGTGGCCTCGGCCGAGCAGTTGCACGGCAAGGAGATGTCGTACAACAACTACGTCGACACCGACGCCGCGGTGCGCGCCGCCCACGACCACGGCGACCAGCCGACCGTCGCGGTCGTCAAGCACGCCAACCCGTGCGGCATCGCGGTGGGCGCCACCATCGAGGAGGCCTACGCGGCGGCGCACGCCACCGACCCGGTGTCGGCCTTCGGCGGCATCATCGCGGCCAACCGCCCGGTGAACCTCGCCATGGCCGAGCAGGTCAAGGACGTCTTCACCGAGGTGATCATCGCGCCCGACTTCGACGCCGACGCGCTGGAGGTGCTGCAGGCGAAGAAGAACATCCGCATCCTGCGGCTGCCGGCCGATGCCGTGAGCACGGCCGACGCCATCGAGATGCGCCCCATCAGCGGGGGCCTGCTGCTGCAGACCGTCGACCGGGTCGACGCCGTGGTCGAGGGCGACAAGCCCGGCGGCGACGACCCCTCGCGCTGGACCCTGGTGGCGGGCGAGGCCGCCGACGCGGGGATGCTGGCCGACCTCGCCTTCGCCTGGCGCTCGGTGCGCGCGGTCAAGTCCAACGCCATCCTCCTGGCTAAGGACGGCGCGGCAGTCGGCATCGGGATGGGCCAGGTCAACCGCGTGGACTCGTGCCACCTCGCCGTCTCGCGCGCCGGGGCGGAGCGGGCGGCCGGCGCGGTCGCGGCCTCCGACGCCTTCTTCCCGTTCCCCGACGGGCTCCAGGTGCTGCTCGACGCCGGGGTGCGCGCCGTGGTCGCCCCCGGTGGCTCGATGCGCGACGGTGAGGTCATGGAGGCGGCGCAGGCGGCCGGCGTGACGATGTACTTCACGGGCACCCGGCACTTCGCGCACTGACCCCGAGCGACGAGGTTCGTCGCGATCGACGCTCAGGTCGTGCGCTCGCGCTCCTTCTGGACCTTGGGCGACGACCGGACCAGCCGCAGCATCGTCACGAAACCGACGCCGCCGACGAGGTTGCCCAGGGCGGCCCACAGCATGGTCTGCAGGAACTGCGCCACGGTGATGTCGGAGCCCGCGATCGCCGCGCCGACGATGAAGATCTCGTCGAGCACGGCGTGGAAGAGTTCGGCGCCCACCAGTACCGCGCTGAACAGCACGGCCGGGACGATCTTGACGCCCAGGCTGTCGGTCGAGTGCTGGGCGCGCGTCATCAGCGTGATGACCAGGCCACCGAGCACGGCCAGCATGAAACTCTTGGGGGTCACGCCGAGGCCGGCGTAGTGCTCGCCGGTCTCGCGCGCGACCTCGTGCAGGTCGGGGCGCGCCACCAGGATCACCCAGATGACCAGCGAGCCGCCGATGACGTTGGTGACGAGCGTGACGACCCAGAGCCGGACCAGCCCGAGCCACGGGCCCTTCTCGGCGACCGCGGCCGCGACGGGGACGAGGAAGTTCTCGGTGAACAGCTCGCTGTGCGCCAGCAGGAGCGCGACGAACCCGACCGAGAACGCCAGCGCGGCCAGCAGCTGGCTGTCGGTCGCGTGCTTGACCACGAGGTAGGCCAGGATGCCGACGCCGACGTCGATGCCGCCGAGCAGGCCGGTGGCCACCAGCTCGCGCAGCGGTCGGCGCAGCCGCTCGTGCCCCTCGTCGACGAGCCGTTCGAACGCCTCGTCGACCTCGGCGTCGGGCTGCTCGTCGATCGGCAGGTCGGTCTCGCTCACTCGGGAAACCTACCCGGGGGGCGGCGTCAGGAGCGAGTGGCCGCCCGCTCCACGAGAACGTCGATGGGGGTGCAGGTGCCGTTGTTCGACTTCTCGGCCGAGCACGCCGTGACCGCGGCCACGATGGGCACCACGGCCTCCAGGGTGAAGCGGTCGCCCGGCCTGGTGGGCGGCGGGTCGATGTGCAGCTCGCCGTCGGCGTCGGTCCACACGTCCATGAACACGTTGAGGGTGACGCCGATGCTGTCGGGCCCGACGCCGTAGGGCGCCAGCGCCGTGACGAGGTTGCCGAAGCAGCTGGGGTGGGGCGCGCCGCCGAGGTCGGGGTAGAGGATGTCGAAGGTCGCCTGGCTGCAGGGGGTGAGCGTCAGGTCGTGCACGCCCACGGTGTCGTCGACGACCTCGGCCAGCACCCGCGAGCGGTTGCTCCAGAGCGAGGACCCGGTCGAGACGTAGATGCTGTTGCCGAAGTCGGTGGTGCGCCCCGACGAGAACTGCTCGGCCACGTTGCCCGCCGCCACCAGGTACAGGTCGCTGACCTGCTCGCCGGCCGGGTCGAGAAGCGTCAGCCGGTCGCCGGGCGCGAGCTCGAAGGCCGCGCCGGTCTGCGGGGCGAGGCGGGTCCACCCCGAAGCCGGGGCCTGGGCCGACCCTGCGTAGGCCGGCGCCGGGCCGGTGCGGGGATGGCGGGTACGGGCCGGGTTCACGGGGTCTCCTCGGGGGTGGGGCTCGCCTGGAAGGGCGGCGTCCAGTCGTCGGGCCGCTCGCGCCCGGAGTACTGCAGGGCCTCCGACGCGTCCCCGTGGTCGCCGACCATCGGGTTGAGCGAACCCTGCAGGTCGGTGTCGCGGCGGCGGATGGTGTCGCGCATGCGCGTGTAGCGACCGTCGCCGCGCATCCGCTCGAACTGCTCGTGCAGGTTGAAGACCAGCGTCGGCAGCGGGGAGCGGCGCGCGATGCGGGAGGCGCCGGGGTGCAGGCCCACCACGAAGAAGGCGGTGCCGTGCACGCTGAACGCGAAGTGCGGGTCACCCGGATCGGCCGACACGCCGTCGGCCCAGGCGCCGTCGTCCTGGTCGTGCAGGTGCTGCAACGCGCCCCACAGGAGCCGTTCGAACGTGGGCTCGTCGGTGGTCTCGGGGGTGCGGAAGCACGCGACGAACGAGACCAGGTCGCCGTCGGCGTCGACCTCGCGCGCGTAGTCGCCCAGGTGCGCCGCGAGCCGGTCGAGCGAGCCTCCGCGGGAGGAGTCGCCGAGGTCGTCGAGCACGACGGCGGTGACGGCGTCGCGGCGGAAGACCGAGCGGGCGCCGAGGCACGGGTAGTCGGGGTGCGCGACCATGGCCGCCACGGTCTCGACGACCGCGGCGGCCGGAGCGTCAGGCCCCGGCGGGGGAGGCGCCAAGAGAGCGGTGTCGGGTTCGGTGTCCGGCATGACGGCCAGGTACCCCCTGGGAGGCGCCGGTACGCGGACCGCCGAGGGTGACTCCGTTCACGGCCGGTAGCCGGTGGGCTCCTCGCCGAGGTCGACGATGGCGGCCACCGGCCCGCCGCCGTCGGGGCCCTGGTGGGCGGCCGACACCGACACGAACACGGCCGGGTCGCCGGTGACGGCGGCCGTCACCCCGCCCACAGCCGCCTTGATCTGCCGGTGCCAGTGCACGTCGGAGTCGTCGAGCATCGCGTTGCGGCGACCGCGCACCGCGCCGTCCTGGCTGGTCTCGCACTTGAGGAACAGGTTCACCAGGCGCCCGTCGAGGTCGGAGTGGTGCGGGCGCTCGGGCAGCTCGAGGCCGGCGTCGCGGATGGCCTCCCAGAGCCCGTCCTGGTCGAGCGCGTCCTTCATCACCGAGTGCCCGATGCGGTAGCGCCCGCCCACCCCGCGGGCGTTGCCGACCACGACCACCTGGGCCCGGTCGAGCTCGACCCCGGAGGAGCACGACGCCACCGAGGAGTAGAGCGAACGGTCGCGCAGCACGTCCTCGTCGCGCGGCATCCCGATCTCGCCCAGGGCCACCGCGATGCCGAGCGCCGTGCCGCCGTTCGAGACGTCCATCGAGGTCAGGGTGTCCTCGGTGAAGACGTCGTGGCCGCGGCTCTTGGCGTCGCGGATCGTGTCGATGGTCAGCAGCGGGGTCTTGGTCTGCACGTAGTGCACGTCGGCGGTGTCGGTGATGCCGGCGCGCGCCATCGCGACCTCCACCGCGGCGGCGACCTTGGTGATCATCGCGGTGCGGCCGATGTCCTCGGGCAGGAGGGTCTCGCTCATGGCGAACCCGACGGTCAGGCGCGGCTCGTCGGTCGGCTCGGCCCGGTCGGCCGGGACGGTGGCGAAGATGGTGGCGTGCGGGCTGATGACGCCGTCGGTGCCGCCCGACCAGACGATCGGCACGTCCTTGACGCGCTCGGGGTCGGCGCCCTTGGCCACGAGCATCTCGCGGAAGGCGCGGTCGGCGATGATGCGGGTGTAGTCGTTGACCCCGCCGTTGCCCTCGGTCTTGCCGATGACGGCGACGACCCGGTCGGCCTCGAGCACGCCGGCGTCGATCAGGGCGCCGAGCTCGGAGGCGTCGGAGACGGAGTGCAGGGGGACCTTGCGGACCTCGATGGCGTCGGGCACGGGATCGTTCCTCTCGGTGGGGGTGGTCGTGGTCAGTCGGGCTCGACGACGGTGCCGAAGGTGCCGTCGACGGCGTCGGTGATGCGGGCGAGCGAGGTGATGACGCCGCGGCGGCCGCCGGCGTCCACGAAGCGGAGCAGCGCCTCGACCTTCGGGCCCATCGAGCCCGAGCGGAACTCGCCCGCGGCGGCCAGGGCGCGCAGCTCCGAGGGCCCGACCCGGCCCAGGTCGCGCTGGGCGTCGGTGCCGAAGCCGGTCGCGGCGTGGTCGACGTCGGTGGCGACCACCAGCACGTCGGCGTCGAGGGCCCGCGCCAGCAGCGCGGCGGTGAGGTCCTTGTCGATGACGGCCTCGACCCCGCGCAGCGTCCCGTCGGGGTCGCGGACGACGGGGATGCCGCCGCCGCCGGCCGCGACCACCACGTAGCCGGCCTCCAGCAGGGTGCGGGCGGCCGCGACGTCGAGCACCTCGAGCGGCTCGGGGCTGGCCACCATCCGGCGCCACCCCTTCTCGCCGCGATCCTCCCAGACCTGGCCGTGGGCGGCCATGCGGTGGGCGGCCTCGGCGTCGACGGACCGGCCGACGGGCTTGGTGGGGCGGGTGAAGCCGGGGTCGTCGCGGTCGACCAGCGTGCGGGTGACCAGCGCGGCCACCGGCCGGACCGCCCCGGCCCGGGCGAGGGCGGTGTCGAGCGCGTCGAGGAGGGCGAAGCCGAGGGTGCCCTGGGTCTGGGCTCCGCACCAGTCGAGGGGGACCGGCGGGACCACGTGGGCGGCGAGCTCGTTCTTCACCAGCAGGTTGCCGACCTGCGGGCCGTTGCCGTGGGTGAGGACCAGCTCGTGGCCGGCCGCGACCAGCGCGGCGGCCGAGGCCATCGCCCCGGTGACGGCGGCGATCTGTGCGTCCGGGGTGGCGCTGTCGTCGGGGCCCGTCATGGCGTTCCCGCCGAGGGCCAGGAGGACCCGCATCGTCACCTCGCTCCACCGCACGGTCGCCGGGCTGTTCGCCGGGCGGGGGTGCCCGGGACTCGACCCTAGGGACGGCGGGCCGAGCCGGGCGTCGTCGACATCTGCCCAACGGGGCCCCGGGTGGTCGGCAACAGGTCGGCTTCCGCAGCCCCGCGCTCAGGCCGGGTCGGGCTCGTCGAGCCAGGCCCGGATGGCGGCGCCGTGCTCGTCCAGCGCCGGGGGCGGCAGGTGGGTCTCGCGGCCGCCGCCGTGCGCGTTGTCGTCGAACCGGATGGCCGGCCCGGGCAGCTCGATGGTGCCGAGCACCGGGTGGTCGACCGGGATGACGAGCCCCTGCGAGCGGGTCTGCTCCCAGTCGTAGACCTGCTCCAGGGTGCGCACCTGCCCGGCCGGGATACCGACCTCGGCCAGCCGTGCCAGCAGCGCCTCGGCCTCCCAGCTCGCGAACACCCCGTCGATGGCCTCGATGAGGTGCTCGCGGTGGGCGACGCGGGAAGCGTTGGTGGCCAGCAGGGGGTCCTCGGGGTCGATGCCGAAGGCCTGCGCGAACCGCACCCAGAGGCCCTGCGACCCGACCGCCACCTGCACCGGGCCGTCGGCGGCGTGGAAGAGCCCGTACGGCGCGAGCGAGGGGTGGTGGTTGCCCTGGGCCTGGCCCACCTGCCCGGCCACGGTGTACGCGGTCCCCTGGAAGGCGTGCACCCCCACGACCGAGGCCAGCAGCGAGGTGCGCACGACCCGGCCGCGGCCGGTGACCTCGCGCTCGCGCAGGGCGGCTGCGACCCCGAACGCGCCGTGCAGGCCGGCCAGCAGGTCGCCGATGGGGACCCCGACGCGCTGCGGGGTGTCGGCGTCCGGGCCGGTGACCGACATCAGGCCGGCCTCGCCCTGGGCGATCTGGTCGTACCCGGCGCGCCCGCCCTCGGGGCCGTCGTGCCCGAAGCCGCTGATCGACAGCACCACCAGCCCGGGGTTGAGGTCGTGCAGGTGGTCGACGTCGAAGCCGAGCCGGTCGAGCACGCCGGGGCGGAAGTTCTCGACCAGCACGTCGGCGCGGCGCACCAGGCGGGTGAGGACGTCCCGGCCGTCGTCGGACTTCAGGTCGAGGACGATCGACTCCTTGTTCCGGTTGCACGACAGGTAGTACGTCGAGACGGGGTCGTCGTCCGGCCCCACGAACGGCGGGCCCCAGCCGCGGGTGTCGTCGCCGCTCGGGGACTCGACCTTGACCACGCGCGCGCCCAGGTCGCCCAGCAGCATCGCGGCGTGCGGGCCGGCCAGGGCGCGCGAGAGGTCGACGACGGTGATGCCGTCCAGGGGGCCGCGCACGCTCGCTCCTCGGGTCGCCGGTGGGGTGCTCGCCAACCTAGCCCTCGGGGGAGCAGCGCCCATCGGCGCGGCGGGCCGGGGCGGAGCGCCACGTCCTGTCAGGTTCTGCCAGGGACCGCGGACGCGCCCGGGGAGGGCTGGGGGCATCGGCTCACGACGTGTCTCCCACCGGCTCAGCCCGCGATGCCGCGCTCGCGCGGGTGACGGTGTCGCGCCAGGATGTCGGCGGCCGGCCCAGCAGCCGGGTGAGGTCCGCCGGGTCGCCGACCAGCCCGTCCTCGTCGTAGGCCGCGAACATCGCCAGCAGCAGGGCGCGGGCGTCCTCGGGCAGCGCCGCCCCGGGGCCGGCCGCCCACGCGTCGGCCCGCACCCGGCGCACCCGCACGGGCCGGCCCAGCACGCGCGCCGCCTGCGCGGCCATGGCGTGGGTGCTCAGGGCCTCCGGCCCCGTGAGGTCGTGCTCACCCGCGGCGCGCTCGGGTTCGAGCAGCGCCGTGGCCGCCGCCTCGGCGACGTCGGCCAGCGCCACCGCGCTGAACGGCTGCTCGGGCGCGTAGGGCACCACCACCTCGCCGGCCACCACCTGGGGCAGGAGGTTCTCCTGGTACGACGCGGGCCGCAGCACCACGAGCGACCCGGGGATGCCGGCGCGCAGCACCGCCTCGGCCTCGCCCTTGCGCAGGTGGTGCGGCATCCGGGCGTCGTGCGGGCGCAGGACGGAGTGGAAGACCAGGTGGGGGAGGCCGACGGCGGCGGCGGCCCGGGCGGCCCGGCGCGCCATCCCCACCTCGTCCGGATGCACGTTCGGGGCCAGGTGGTACGCGGCCCGGGCGCCGTCGAGAGCGGCTGCGAGGCCGGCGCCGGTCGCGAGGTCGACGGCGACCGCCTCGGTCCCGGCCGCTGCCGCGGCCTCCCGCCCGGGCCGCACGACGCCTCGGACAGCCACGCCGCGGGCCAGCAACCCTGAGCACACCGCGCGCCCGGTCTTGCCCGCTGCCCCGCCCACCACCACGGGGCGGTCGTCGGCCGGGGAGGTCACCGCCAGTCGACGTCGGCCGAGGTCGCGCCGCCGCTCAGCCGGGCGTACCCGGGGCCCCGGTCGAAGAACGGCTCCTCGCCCCGCGCCGCGCGGCGTTCGGCGCGCAGCGCGTCCGAGGCGGCGGCGTCGACCAGCGGCTCGTCGCGGGTGCCCGAGGCCACCACGCCGTAGTCACGCCGGGCGCCCTCGAACGAGACCTTGCCCCAGCGCAGGTCGCGCTCGACCTCGTCGTAGGGGCGCTCGAGCGGGTCGCCCCAGCCGCCGCCGCCGGTGGTGCGGATGCGGATGACCTGCCCGGCGCGCACCGGCTCGGCGTCGGCCAGGGCGTCGACCACGCGCTCGTCGGGGCCGCCGAGGTCGACGGTGACCTCGAAGGGGCGCCCGGCCTTGCCGCCCTTGACGCCCCAGCACGCGAGGATCGAGCGGTCGGCGATGGACATGAAGTGCGCGTCGGCCAGCATCCGGAGGTGTTTCTCGTACCCCAGGCCACCGCGGTGGCGCCCGGCGCCGCCGGAGTCGACGGCCAGCCCGAGCCGCTCGACCCGGAACGGGAACCGGCTCTCGGTGAACTCGGTCGGCAGGTTGCGGCTGTCGGGCACGACGTGGATGGTGTCCTCGCCGTCGGCGTAGTACCGCCCGCCCGAGCCGCCGCCGAGCACCTCGCGCATCAGGTAGTCGTTGCCGTCGCGGTCCTTGCCGTAGACGCCGGTGTAGCGGATGGTCTCCTGGTCGGCGGGCATCCGGCCGTCGACGGCCTTGGCCACCACGCCGGCGAGCACGCCGAGCAGCCGCAGGATGACGAAGGTCCGGGCGTTGGTGGGGGCGGGGTAGACCGGCGTGAGCAGGGTGCCCTTCTCGGGGAAGCGCATCTCGATGAGCGGCACCACGCCCTCGTTGACGTCGAGCTCGGCCATCCGCTCCGGGGTGTCGGCCAGGTTGCGCAGCACCGGCGCGAGCCACTTCTTCAGGAAGTTGCCCCCCACGTAGTCGCCGCAGTGGTTGATCGGGCCCTTGGCCTGGGCGCCGGTGCCGGTGAAGTCGATGATCAGGCGCGGGCCGCCGTCGCCGGGCCCCGGGCCGCCGGTGCTGGTCTTGGTCAGCGTGATCCGCTGGGCGTGCAGCATCGGCTCGTCGACCCCGTCGTGCTCCGCGTAGTCCTCCCACACGTAGCTGCCGTCGGGGATGCGGTCGAGGATCTCGCGCCGGTAGGTCTCCGTGGTGGCGTCGAGGATGGCGTCGAAGGCGGTCTCGACGCTCTCGCGGCCGTAGCGCGCGAACAGCTCGCCGAGCCGGCGCGCGCCCATGAGGCAGGCCGAGCACTCGGCGTCGAGGTCGGCGGCCAGGCTGTCGGGCATCCGGCTGTTGCGGGTCATGATGCGCAGGGCCGCGCGGTTGGGGGTCCCGGCGTCCCACAGCCGGATCGGTGGCACCGATAGCCCTTCCTCGAACACGGTGCGCGCGTTGCTGGGCATCGAGCCGGGCACGGCGCCGCCGATGTCGTCGTGGTGCCCGAAGGCCTGCACGAACGCGACGACCTCGCCGTCGTGGAAGACCGGCACCGTGACGCACAGGTCGGGCAGGTGGCCGATGCCGCCCTCGGACTCGTAGACGTCGTTGTGGAAGAACACGTCCCCCTCGCGCATGGTCGCGATGGGGAAGTCGCGCACGACCGGGTGCACCAGGGCCGAGTACGACCGGCCGGTGAGCTTGCGCAGCTGCCGGTCGTGGATGCCGGCGCGGAAGTCGTGGGCGTCGCGGATCATCGGGCTGCGGCTGGTGCGTGCGATGGCGGTCTCGACCTCCATCTCGACGCTGGCCAGCGTGCCCTGGACGATCTCGACCAGGATCGGGTCGACGGTGCTGCCCTCGGCGGTGAGGCGCCCGCCGTGCTCGTAGGCGGTGGGGAGGCCGGCGGGGTTGGCCGGCGCCGCCGCGAGGTAGGCCTCGAGGTCGATGGCCGGGTCGGGTCGGGATGCCGGGGAGCCGGTGGCGGCCTGCGTGCTCATCGGGTGCCCTCCTTCGTGATGACGAGGTTGCCCCAGGTGTCGACGCGTACCGCGAAGCCGGGGTGGACCGGGACGGTCGAGCCGAACTCCTCGACGACCGCGGGGCCGGTGAAGGTGTCGCCCGCCCGCAGGTCGGGACGCCAGAGGATCGGGGTCTCGACGTACCCGTCGTCGGGGTCGAAGCAGACCGGCCGGGTCGAGCGCTGCCCCGGGTGTCCCTGCCGTGGCCGGTCGGACGGTTCGGGTCCGTCGGCGTCGACGCGCGCGGCCAGCGGCTGCAGCTCGGGGCGGGTGATGGGCCCGACGCCGGTGACCCGCAGGTTGACCCACTCGACCTGCTGGCTCGGCTCGTCGCGGAAGTCGTAGCCGTAGAGGCCGCGGTGCTCGTCGTGGAAGCGCGTGACGACCGCGTCGGCCCAGGCGTCGTCGATGACCCCGGCCCCGGCCGGCACCCGCACCTCGTACGCCTGCCCGAAGTAGCGCAGGTCGGCGGTGCGTACGAACTGGTGCGCGTCGGCCCCGAACCCCTCGGCCGTCAGCGCCGCGGCCCCCCGCGCCGTGAGCGCGTCGACCACCCCGGCGACCGCCCCGAGGTCGAGCCCCTCGTGGCGCGCCACGTGCGTCTGCACGTAGTCGTTGCGCACGTCGACGGTGAGCAGCCCGAAGGCGCTGAGGTTGCCGGGGTTCTGCGGCACGACCGCGCCGGCCAGGTCGAGCACGTCGACCAGCCGGCACGCCAGCAGCGAGCCCGAGCCGCCGAAGGTGGTCAACATGAAGTCGCGCACGTCCAGCCCGCGCTTGACCGACACCTGGCGCAGCGCGTTGGCCTGGTTCCAGGCCGAGATCTCCAGGATGCCGGCCGCACAGCGCTCCAGGTCGAGGCCGAGCCGCTCGGCCAGCGCCGCCACCCCGGCCCGGGCGGCCTCGGCGTCGAGCGGGATCTCGCCGCCCAGCAGGTGCGGGGGGATGCGGCCGAGGACCAGGTGCGCGTCGGTGATGGTCGGCTCGGTGCCGCCGCGGCCGTAGCAGAGCGGCCCGGGGTCGGCGCCGGCCGAGTGGGGCCCGACCTTGAGCGTGCCCTCGGGCGAGACCCACGCGACCGACCCGCCGCCGGCCCCCACGGTGACGACGTCGATCATCGGGATCTTGCTGGGGTAGGCGCCCACCGAGCCCTCGGTGGTCAGCGTCGGCTCGCCGTCGAGCACCACCGAGACGTCGGTGGAGGTGCCGCCACCGTCGCAGGTGAGCACCCGGGGGAAGCCCGCCCGCTCGGCGATGAGCGCGGCCCCGAGGGCCCCGGCCGCGGGCCCCGACAGCACGGTCGTGATCGGCTGGTGCACGACCTCGTCGGCCGAGAGCACCCCGCCGTTGGACTTCATCACGTAGAACGGCACCGGCCGACCGCCGGTGAAGCCGTCCAGCCGCTCGTGGATGTTCGTGACGTACCGGCTGACGTTGGGCTTGACCGCGGCATCCACCAGGGTGGTCATCGCCCGCTCGTACTCGCGGTACTCGCGCAGCACCTCGCTGCTGATCGAGACCACCGCCTCGGGGTGCTCGCGCCGCAGCACCTCGCGCATCGCGAGCTCGTGCTCGTCGTTCGCGTAGGAGTGCAGGAAGCACACCCCGATGGTCGTGATGCCGCGCTCACGGAAGAACCGAGCGGCGGCCACGGCGTCCTCCTCCGAGAACGGGCGCACCTCCCCACCCGAGACGTCGAGCCGGCCCCGCACGGTGCGCACGGCGTCGGCCGGGACGATGCGCGGCGGCTTGACCCAGAAGTAGCTGTTGCCGTAGCCGTCGGGCACGGCCTGGCGGGCGATCTCGAGCATGAACTCGTAGCCCTCGGTCGTCACGAAGCCCAGCCGCTCGACCTTGCCCTCGAGCAGCTTGTTGGTGGCCACCGTGGTGCCGTGGCTGACGGCGGTGAGGTCGGTGCCGTCGGCCCCCATCAGGCCCAGGATCTTCTCGATGCCGGCGATGAAGCCGTCGGCGGGGTTGGCCGGCGTGCTGGGCGTCTTCGTGGTGACGACCTCGCCCGAGACCTCGTCGACGGCGACCACGTCGGTGAACGTCCCACCGGTGTCGATGCCGACCCGGATACGCCGCTGATCTGCCGTCATGCCCTCGATCCAACCGGCATCCGGCGCGGGTCGCGTTGGCAGATCATGCCGACGGATGCCGCGAGGGCCCCCCATCCTCGCCAACGGCGACGGGGGGCCCTCGTTGGCTCGTGCGCTGGACCGTCAGGCGCCGGCGTCGCCCCGCGGGGCCGCGACCGCCGGCGCAGCGGCCGCGGCCGACCCGCCGGTGGCGTTCGCGGTGTACCGCTGGAGGATCTCCTGCATGTCGACGCCGGTGGTGTTCTTGAGCATGGCCAGGGTCTGGGTGAGGTTGTCGGTCACCTGCCTGGGCAGGGCCCCGGCGCCGTCGGTGGAGACGACGGTGAGGTGGTCGATGGCGGCCATCGGCGCCGCGACCTCGCGGGCCACCTTGGGCAGCACCTCGACCAGCATCTGCAGCACCGCGGCCTCGTTGTAGCGGGCGAAGGCGTCGGCGCGCTTGTTCATCGCCTCGGCCTCGGCCTGCCCGGTGGCGAGGATCGCGCTGGCCTGGGCCTCGCCCTCGGCGCGGGTCGCGTCGGCCTGGGCCACGCGCAGGGCCTTGTCGGCCTCACCGCGCCGGGTGCCCTCGATGGCCTCGGCGTCGGCCAGGGCCGAGCGGCGCGCCTTCTCGGCCTCACCGGTGAGGCGGGCCTTCTCGGCGTCGGCCTGGGCGGCGGCGATGCTGGCGGCCTTGCGGGCCTCGGCCTCGGCGATGGCGGCGTTGCGCGCGGCCTCGGCCTCCTGCTCCACGCGATAGCGGGCGGCGTCCGCGGGCTTGCGCACCTCGGTGTCGAGCTGGCGCTCCTTGAGGGCGGCCTGGCGCACGGCGACCTTCTCCTGCTCGGTGAGGATCGCCTGGTCGCGGTCGGCCTGGGCGAGCGGACCGGCCGCGGCGGCCTGGGCCTGCGCGGCGTCGGTCTCGGCCTTGATCTCGGCGGTCTTCAGCGCGAGCTGGCGCTGGCTGACCGCGATCTCCTGCTCGGCGACGATGCGGGCCTGCTCGGCGGCCTGGCGGGCGTTGGCCTCGGCGATGGCGGCCAGCTGGCCGACCTTGGCCGACTCGGGGCGCCCGAGGTCGGAGAGGTAGGTGCCGTCGTCGGTGATGTCCTGGATCTGGAAGGTGTCGAGGACCAGGCCCTGGCCGGTGAGCGAGGACTCGGCCTCGTCGGCGACCCGCTGGGCGAACGCGGCCCGGTCGCGGATGATCTGCTCGACCGTGAGTGAGCCGACGATCGAGCGCAGCGACCCGGCGAGGGTCTCCTGGGTGAAGGTCTCGATCTCGCCCTGCTGGGTCAGGAAGCGCTGGGCCGCGGCCCGGATGGAGTCCTCGTTGCCGCCGACCTTGACGATGGCGACGCCGTCGAGGTTGAGCTTGACGCCCTGCCCCGAGACCGCCCCCCGGATCTGCACCATGATGCGGCGGCTCGACAGGTCGAGGATGTGCAGGCGCTGCACGAACGGCACCACGAAGATGCCGCCGCCCATGACGACCTTCTGGCCGGAGAGGTCGGTGGACATCTCGCCCGTCTCGGGGTTCTTGACCTCCTTGCCCTTGCGGCCGGTGACGATGAACGCCTCGTTGGGGCCGGCCACGCGGTAGCGCGAGGCGATGACGAGCCCGCTGAGGACGACGAGGAGGACGAGCCCTAGGACGGCGACGAGACCGACGGAGACATCGAACCCGAACATGGGTGCCTGACCTTTCCGGGTGCGCGGCACCCGAGCTGAGTTGGTGAACGATGGACGTGGGCGGCGGACCCCCGGTTCCGCCGCCCGGCTGCGGGTCAGGCGCCCTGGCGGGCGACCGTGACCGAGGTGGGGCTGAGGACGGCCGTGACGACCACGGCGGTGCCGCTGCCGAGGGGCTCGGCCGCGCGCGCGTTGAGCCGGGTGATGTGTCCCGCGGCGACCACGCTGACCATCCCGTAGCCGTCGACCGGGACCGGCTCGACCACGGTGCCGGTGAGCCCGACCAGGCGCGAGGAGCGCACCGTCGACTCGTCGCCGCCACGCATCAGGCGCCGGGTGGCGAGGCCGGCCACCGCGGCCGCGGCCACCCCCGCGACCAGGCCGACCAGGATCGCGACCGGCCCCGAGGCGCCGGCCTCCAGCGTCAGGGCCCCCACGAAGCCGAACGCCGCGAGGAAGCCCGCGATGGCCAGGCCGGACAGCGCGTCCGGGCCGATGCCGTCGAGGACGCCGTCGAGCAGGTCGCCGAGGAGCAGCGAGACGAGCAGCAGCGCGATCCCGACCCCCCCGATGACGAGCATCGTGACCTGCATGGCGCATCCCTCCCCGCCCACCCCGGGCGTGCGTCGCGACGCCCCGTACCGGAGCGCCTAGTCGGCGAGGGTAGCGGGTCGCGCCCCGTGCCGTCGGCGGTCCGCCGACAGCGGCGGTCGGCGAGTGGCAACGGGGGACTGCCCGGCCGCAGACGGTCGCGCGGGCTCAGGCGGTGACGGCGGTCATCCGGATCGAGACGAGGACCCCGGGCAGGTCCACGCCGAGCCGCGCCACGTACCGCGCCGGGCCCGGAGGGGGGAACCAGCGGGCGTACTCCTCGTTGAGGCCGGCGAAGTCCTCGGACCGGGTCAGCAGGACACCCACCTCGACCACGTCGTCCAGCGTGGCCCCGCCGGCGCCCAGGACCGCCCGGCAGTTGCGCAGCGCCTGGCGGGTCTGGTCCTGGATGCCCGCTCCGGCCAGCTCGCCGGTGCTCGGGTCGATGCCCACGAGCCCCGAGACGTGGAGGTGTCCCCCGGCCCGCACGCCCTGGCTGTAGAGCGGCGAGCTCGGGGCGTCGGGGGTGCAGAGGACCTCTCGAGGCACGACGCGCCTCCTGGTGTGTGGGTGGGACCGGGTTCTCCCACTGTCCCAGATCCGTCCGCTCGCGCGCCAGGGTCGGTGGCGGCCGGGCTCAGGCGTGCGGGAACGAGGACTTTGCGGGGGCCTCGAGGTCCTCGCGGTGGCTCCGGATGAGGTCGAGGTTGCGGTCGCGCAGGTGGTCGAAGCCCTGGCCGACGTTGGAGCCGGGGGTCAGCGACGCCAGCGCCTCGGCCGGGTCGAGGCGGGCGCTGACCCATCCCTCGTGGGAGGCGGCCTTGGCGACGATGTGGCCGATGGGAGTCACCACGTGCGAGTTGCCGAAGTAGTGCACGCCGGCGGCGTCGGTGCCGGTGGCGTTGGCGCCGACGACGTAGACGTGGTTGTCGTAGGCCCGGGCCCGCGAGGTGAGCTCCCAGACGTCGGCCGAGCGCAGCAGCGCCGAGGGACGGCAGATGACCTCGGCCCCGCGCACCGCCTGGATGCGCGACAGCTCGGGGTAGTCGCCGTCGAAGCAGATGATCATGCCGATCCGCCCCAGCTCGGTGTCGACCACGGTGACGGTGTCGCCCGAGGTGACCCAGCCGCCGCCGGAGACCGCCTCGGTGCAGAACGGGTGGGTCTTGCGGTAGACCCCCCGGACGACGCCGCGCGGGTCGATCAGCACCGAGCAGTTGTAGACCGTCTCGGGGCTGGGGCCCCGCTCGTAGGTGCCGGCGACGAGGTGGATGCCGAGCTCGGCGGCGACGTCGCAGAGCCGCTGCGTGATGGGCCCGGGGACCTCCGAGACGAGCTCCCAGAGCTCCTCGGTGGGGATGCCGGGGGTGAAGCCGGTGGTGCACGACTCGGGCAGCACCACGAGCTCGGCGCCGGTGGCCTCGACGCAGCGGCGCACGTACTCGACGCAGCGGTCGATGTTGTGGGTGACGGACTCGGCCGTGAGGGCCCCCGGGTGCGGGGCGACCTGCACGGCGGCGACGGTGAACGGGCGCATCAGCGGTTCCTTCCGATCCGGGCGCCGAGCGCGACGCCGGCCAGGGCCAGGAGACCGCCCGCGACGGCGGCCAGGACCAGGTCGCGGGACGAGCGGGCCGTCGGGGCCGCGGCCGCCCTCCCGCTGAACGTCTGGCCGACCGCCGGGGTGCCCGCGGGGGCCGGGACGGCCGGGACGCCGGAACCGGCTGGGGGGCCGCCGGGGACGACGGTGACCGCCCCGGGCGCCGCGATGTCGGCGTCGAGGGCGCTGAAGAACTGGCCCGCCATCTTGCGGGTGACGCCGGCGAGCATCCGCTGGCCCACCCCGCCGATGGTGCCGCCGACGGTGGCGTCGGCCTCGTAGCTGAGGTCGGTGCCGCCGCCGGCCGAGGGGGCCAGGCGCACCCGCACGTCGGCGTCGATGGTGCCGGGGGCGCCGGAGCCGTTGGCGCGCAGGCGCAGGACCGAGGGCTTCTCCATGTCGGTGAGCGCCACCTCGCCGGTGTACGTGCCCTTGATGGCGGCCACCCCGGCGGTGACGGTCATGGCGTAACGGTCCTCGCCGACGGTGGTCAGCGCCTCGCAGCCCGGGATGCAGCGGGCCAGCACGGCGGGGTCGAGGATGGCGCGCCACACCACGGAGGGTGGGGCGTCGAGCGTCGAGGTGCCGGTGATCTTCATCGCGGGCCTTCCTGCGCGGGAACGGGATCGGGGTCGGAGGCGGCGTGCCGGCGGCGGAGCTCCCAGAGGTCGGCCGGGCTGATCGGCATCGAGCGGATGGGGAAGCCCTCGGCGTCCTCGATGGCCGAGGCGATGACGGCCGAGACGGGGATGGTGCCCGCCTCGCCCGCGCCCTTGATGCCGAGGGGGTTCAGCGGTGAGGGGGTCTCGAGGTGGTCGGTCTCGATGTGCGGGACCTCGGAGGCGTACGGCATCAGGAAGTCCATGAACGAGGCGTTGAGCAGCTGCCCGCCCTCGTCGTAGAGCATCCGCTCGTAGAGGGCGCCGCCGACGCCCTGCGCGACGCCGCCGTGCACCTGGCCCTCGACGATCATCGGGTTGACCATCACCCCGCAGTCGTGGACCACGCAGTAGCGCAGGATGCGGATCTCGGCCGTGACGGGGTCGGTCTCGACGACCGCCGCGTGCATCCCGTTGGCGAAGGTCGCCTGGGTGGGCGAGTAGAAGTCCTGGCCCTCGAGGCCGGGCTCGTCGTCGTCGCCGACCGGCGGCGTGTCGGGGTCGAAGGTGCCGGCGAACTGGGTGGCCGCGGCGGCCGACTCGTCGAAGGCGTAGCGCAGCGGGTTCGACATCACCGCAACGGTCTTCAGGGCGATGGACGTGCCGGGCGCGCCCTTGACCGAGACCACGCCGTCGGCGATCTCGAGGTCGTCGGGCGAGACCTCGAGGGCCTCGGCGGCGATGCGCAGCGCCTTGGCGCGCACCACCCGGGCGGCCAGCGCCACCGCGTTGCCCGACATCACGGCGCCGCGGGAGGCGAAGGTGCCCACGGCGTACGCCATCCGCCGGGTGTCACCGGTGGTGACGTGCACGTCGTCGAACGGCACCCCGAGCTCGTCGGCCACGATCTGGGCCAGGATCGTCTGGTGCCCCTGGCCCTGGGTGGTGAGCCCGGTGGCGACGTTGACGCGGCCGCTGGTCTCGACCTGCACGTGCCCGCCCTCGTAGGGCCCGACCCCGGTGCCCTCCACGTAGCAGCCGATGCCGAGGCCGACCCGGCGCCCCTCGCGCTCGGCCTGCTCGCGGTACGCGGCGAAGTCGTCCCAGCCGACGAGGGCCTTGAGCTTGGCGAGGGAGGCCGGGAAGTCGCCCGAGTCGTACTTCAGCGGGCGGCCGTCCTGGAACATCAGGCCGTGGTCCCAGGGCATCTCGTCGGGCTGGATGAAGTTGCGGCTGCGGACCTCGGCCCGGTCGAGCCCGCGGTGCTCGGCGATGGCGTCCATGGTGCGCTCCATGGCGTAGCAGCCCTGGGGGCGGCCGGCGCCCCGGTACGGCGTCACGAGAACGGTGTTGGTGTAGAGGCTCCAGAACTCGACCCGGTAGGCGCCGGGCTTGTAGGGGCCGAGCAGCTGGGTGGCGGTGATGATCGGGACGATGATCCCGTAGGGGGTGTAGGCGCCGTTGTCGTGCCAGAAGCGGACGTCGAGGGCCAGGAGCCGGCCGTCGTCGTCGAACCCGACGGTGACCTCCTGGAGCTGGCCGCGCTCGTGGGCGCTCGAGACGAAGTGCTCGCGCCGGTCCTCGGTCCACTTCACGTCGCGCCCGAGGTTGCGGGCCGCCCAGGGGACCAGCACCTCCTCGGGCCAGGGGTGCACGATCTTGACGCCGAAGCCGCCGCCGACGTCGGGGGTGACGACCTCGACCTTGGCCAGCGGCAGGTCGAGCTTGGCGGCCACCGCCGCCCGCACCCCGGTGCTGGTCTGGGTCGAGGAGTACAGGCGCAGCGAGCCGTCGTCGGCGTCCCAGCGGCCGAAGACGCCCTTGCCCTCCATCGGCATGCAGGCGCTGCGCTCGATCGCGAGCTCGAGGGTCAGGGTGTGCGGCGCACCGGCCATGGCGCTGTCCACGTCGCCCACCTCCTGGCGCAGGTTCGCGGCCACGTTGCCCGGGACGTCGTCGTGCACGAGCCGGTCGCCGTCGCGGGCCCCGGCCACACCGACCACCGCGGGAAGGGTGTCGTACTGCACGGTGATGCGGGCGCAGGCGTCCTCGGCGACGTAGCGGTCGCGGGCCACGACCATCACCACGGCCTCGCCCACGTGGTTCACCTCGTCGCGCGCCAGGCAGTAACCGGTGCGCGCATGGGTCATGGCCGGGTGGGGGATGAGGACCGGGAGCGGCTCGGCGACCCGGCCGGGCAGGTCCTCCCACGTGTAGATCGCCTCGACGCCGTCGAGCTCCCAGGCGTCGGCGATGTCGATGTCGACGATGCGGGCGTGGGCGTGCGGGCTGCGCACGAACGCGGCCTGGAGGGCGCCCCGGCCGAGGTCGTCGAGGTAGCGGCCGTTGCCGGTGAGCAGGCGCGGGTCCTCGCGGCGCTGGACCTTCTCGCCCATCTGCCGGGTGCTCACGCGGTGCCCTCGCGCTCGCGGCGCAGCTCGGCGGCCCGCAGGACGGCCGCGACGATGTTCTGGTAGCCGGTGCAGCGGCACAGGTTGCCCGAGATGGCCTCGCGGGCCTCGTCGGCCGAGGGGTCGGGGTGCTCGTCGAGGTAGGCGCTGATGGTGGTGACGAACCCCGGTGTGCAGAAGCCGCACTGGAGCGCGTGACACTCGACGAAGGCCTGCTGCACGGGGTCGAGGTCGGCGGGGTCGTGGCCGATGCCCTCGACGGTGGTGACGTCGTGGGCCTGGGCGGTGACGGCGAACATCAGGCAGGCGCGGGCCGGCTCCCCGTCGACGAGCACCGTGCACGCCCCGCAGACGCCGTGCTCGCAGCCGACGTGGGTGCCCGTGAGGCCGAGGTCGTGGCGCAGGAAGTCCGAGAGTAGCCGGCGGGCCGGGGCCGCGGCGGTGCGCCGGATCCCGTTGACCCGCACCGTGATGTCGAGCAGCGGCTCGGCCGCGAACTGGCTCATGCCGCTCCCTCCTGGGCGCCGGCCGCGGTCGAGACCAGCGTGCGGACGGTGAGCTCGGCGGCCAGCATCCGGCGGTAGTCGGCGCCGGCGTGGATGTCGGACTCGGGGTCGACGTGGGCGCGCACGGCCTCGGTGACGGCGTCGAGCGGGAGGGTGCCGAGCCGGGCGCCCGCGAGCACGGAGGTGAGGTCGAGGACGTCGGGGACGGGCGTCACGGAGACGAAGGCGGCCCGGGCGCCGGTGACGGTGTCGCCGTCGGTGCTGACCGCGATCGCGACGCCGGCCAGCGCGTAGTCGCCCGAGCGCCGCGCCGACTCGGCGAAGCCGGTGCGGGTGCCGGCCGGGAGTCGCCCGAAGCGCACGGCCACGACCAGCTCGTCGGCCTCGAGGACGGTCTCGAGCGGCCCGAGGAAGAAGCCGTCGGCGGCCACCTCGCGGGTCCCGCGGGGGCCGGCGACCTCGAGGACGGCACCGGTGAGCACCGCGACCGCCGGCATCTCGCCCGCGGGGTCGGCGTGGGCCAGCGAGCCGACGGTGGTCCCGCGGGTGCGGATGGCGGGGTGGGCCACGTGGCGCACGGCCTGGCGCAGCAGGGGGAGGGCCGCGGCGGCACCGTCGTGGCGCTCGAGGCCCGCGTGGCGGACCAGCGCGCCGACCCGCACGTGCTCGGGCGTGACCTCGACGGTGTCGAGCCCGGCGACGCCGTTGATGTCGACCAGGTGCCCGGGGGAGGCCAGGCGCATGTTCAGCACCGGGACCAGGCTCTGCCCGCCGGCCAGGACCTTGCCGTCGTGCCCGACCTGCGTGAGCACCGCGACCGCCTCCTCGACGGTGCGGGGTGCGTGGTGGACGAACGGGGCGGCCTTCACCTGGTCGATCCTGCCTCTCGGGGGTCCGTCGTGGTGGGAAGGGAGGGGTGGAACAGGCGTGCCCCGCCCGGTGCCGGCACCGGGCGGGGCACGCCTCTCGGGGTCAGGGGCGCCGGTCGGGGCCCGGGTCGCGCTCGCCGGAGGGGGCCCGGTCGCTGCCCTGGCGCAGGTCGTCGACCCCGTCGGCGTCGCCGTAGACGTGGTCGCCGACCGCGATCGCCGTTCCCTCGGCCTGGTCGCGCAGCTCGCGCGGGGCGATGACGCGGGCCAGGTGCCAGCCGGCCACCGTGACGATGGTGCCGAGGGCGATGCCACCGAGCGAGAAGGTGTCGGTGACCTTCAGCTGGACGTTGCCGATGCCGATGATGATGCCTGCGGCGACCGGGACCAGGTTGATCGGGTTCGCGAAGTCGACCCCGTTCTCCTTCCAGATCTTGGCGCCGAGGAGGCCGATCATCCCGTAGAGGACGACGGTGATGCCGCCCAGGACGCCGCCGGGCACCGACGCCACCAGGGCGCCGAACTTGGGCGAGAGGCCGAAGAGGAGCGCGACCACGGCCGCCACGTAGTACGCGGCCGTCGAGTAGACCCGGGTGGCCGCCATCACCCCGATGTTCTCGGCGTACGTGGTGGTGGGCGAGCCGCCGACCGAGGTGGCGAGGACGGTGCCGATGCCGTCGGCCGCGATGGCCCGGCCCATGACCGGGTTCAGGTCGTGGCCGGTCATCTCGGCCACGGCCTTGACGTGGCCGGTGTTCTCGGCGATCAGGGCGATGACGGCCGGGAGCACCAGCAGGATCGCGGCGGCCGAGAAGCTGGGCAGGTGCCAGCCCACGACCTCCTTGCCGTCGGCGGCGATCATCGTCTGGCTCGGGAAGCCGAACCACGGGGCCGTCCCGACGCCCGAGGTGTCCCAGCGGAAGTGGTCGGTGGCCTCGGTGGCGCCGCCCAGCACGGAGTTGATCTGCCCCACGGTGTGGTCGAGCACCCACGAGAGCAGGGTGCCGAAGATCAGCGCCAGGAAGATCGCGATGCGGCTCACGAAGCCCTTGAACGCGACCGCCACGACGATGGTGAAGAGCATCGTGAGCACGGCCACCCACTGGTCCTGCGGCCAGTAGATGCCGGCCACCACCGGCGCGAGGTTGAAGCCGATGAGCATCACGACGGCGCCGGTGACGACCGGCGGGAGCACCGCGTGCACCACGTGCGACCCGAGGACGTGGATGAGCACGCCGACGGCCACCAGCACCAGGCCGGCCACCAGGATGGCACCGGTGACGGTGGGGGAGTCGCCGCCCTGGGCGCGGATGGCCGCGACCCCGCCGACGAAGGACGCCGAGGTGCCGAGGTAGCTGGGGACCCGGCCCGACACGATGAGCAGGAACGCGATGGTCGCGACGCCGCTCATCATGATCGCCAGCTGGGGGTTCAGGCCCATGACCAGCGGGAAGACGAAGGTGGCGCCGAACATCGCGACGACGTGCTGGGCGCCGAGGCCCACGGTGCGACCCCACGAGAGGCGTTCGTCGGGGGCGACGACCTCACCGGGCGCGAGCGACCGGCCGTCGCCCTTGAGCTTCCAACCGAGACCGAGGGACATCCACTGACCTCATTCCGAGAGGGTCCACGCCGACGGTGACGCGGCTCACAGGACCGTGATACCGGGAACCTAGTGACGGCGTCCCGCGACACCCTCAGCAATGGTTGACAGCCGGATGCCGGTTCCGTTGGCAACGCTGCGGGCGACCCCACGTTCTCGCCCGATGCCGGAACCTTCACCTGGTGGCGGCAACGGTTCGGGTGCCGAGCCGAAGGTCCCGGTGCCGAGCGCGGCCTGGGGTGGTGGACGATGGCCGGATGCACCACGTGGAGCTGCTCCTCGACGAGCGGGGGGACGCCGCGGTGCGCGACGCCTGGCGCCGGCTCGACGACGCCGGGCTGCCCAGCCAGGCGAGGCACCGCAGCGCGTCGAACCGCCCGCACGTGACCCTGACGATGTCGCCGGGGTGGCCCGGCGCCGAGGGGCTGGCGGCGCTGGCCGCGGCGCTGCGTACCCTGCCGCTGCCGGTGCTGCTCGGGCCGCCGCTGGTGTTCGGCCGGCGCCGGTTCGTGCTCGCGCGTTCGGTCGTCGTGACCGACGAGCTGCTGGCGCTGCACCGCGCCGTCACCGCGCTCGTCCGCCCGCCCGCCGCCGACCACCTCGAGCCGGGTCGGTGGACCCCCCACGTGACGCTGGGGCGCCGGCTCGACGCCGCCCAGGTGGGGGCGGCGCTGGCGGTGCTGGCCGGCGACGACGAGGGCGAGCCGGCCCGCACGGCCGGCACGACGGACCCGGCGGAGGTCGCGCTCGTCGCGGCCCGGCACTGGGACTCGGAGGCGAGGCTCGACGAGCCCCTGACGCCGCGGTGACCCCGCCCCACCGGCGCCCGGCACCCCGTAGCGTCGAGGGATGACGACCCGCCGCTTCGACTTCGCGTTCACGACGCCGTACCGCATCGCCGGCCTGCCCTTCGGGGTGCTGCCCGCGACCACCTGGGTCGAGGTGGGGGACGGTCGGCTGCGCGCGCGGTTCGGCTGGTGGACCCTCGACACCCGGCTCGACAACGTCACCGACGTCTCGACCTCGGGCGACTACGCGTTCGTCAAGACCGCCGGGCCGCCGCACCTCTCGCTGACCGACCGCGGCGTCACCTTCGCCACCAACGGCGACCGCGGGGTGTGCGCATCCTTCGCCACCCCGGTGCGCGCCATCGACCCCACCGGGCGCATCACCCATCCCGGCGCCACCTTCACTGTCGCCGACGTCGACGGCTTCGCCACGGCCCTGCGCGAGGGCTGAGCTCGCGGCGTCCGCGGTTCTCGAGGTGCCGTTATCAACCGTTCGCCTCGGTCCCAACGCCCTAGCATGAGCGCGTGAACGCTGACTACTGTGCGTGCGGACGACGGTCGGAGGCGCGATGCACGGCATGCGGGGCGATCGTCTGTGCGGCGCATGGCGCAAGCGCCCCCCTCGATCCGAAGGTCGGGTGGACAGTCGGCGGGCCGGTGGTGTGTCTCGACTGCGAGCGGAAGCTCCTCCACGCCAGACGGTCTGCCGAGGAGGAGAGCATAGCGTCAGATCCTGATCCGTGGCGCAGGCGCGCGCGTGCGCTGGCGGACTCGCGGTGGGAGCAAGCTCCGTTCGATGGGTGGAAGGCCAGAGGAGTTCCCTTCGCAAGTACTACCCCGGAGGGCGAACTCCTCGCGCTCTTCCACGCGCGTCCGCTCGACATCCGAACGGAGTCGACGACGACGGTGATCGTCCGTGTAAGCGGTCTCTTCGGCGCGAGGAATGTCGTCAAGCACTTCAGGAACGACCTCAGCATCCCGTTGTCTGTCACGACCGGCGACGGGTACGCCGGCCCCAGCGCACGCCTTCGTCCGCGCGGGGAGCTGGTAGCACCCCTTCCGAGAACAAATTTCATTGACGCATGGGTGGCCATGGGGCCTGGAGAGCGACCGGACACCGAGATCGAACGGTCTCTGAAAGGCGTCGGCATGTCGCGATCACGCGCACGCACGACGTTTCAGCGCTTCGAAGCGGATATCGAACGGCCGAAACCTCTACCCGACAGTGCCTACCCGGCTTTCGCGGGCGTGATGCTTTCCGCATGGCGTCACCACCACCAGATCGGATGACGGACCGGACGCATGCCGCCAGGGCCATGCTCGCGCGCAGGAAGAGGAATCAGATGCCCTTCATGCGGTGCACCCGCAGGGCCAGCGCTAGGGTGAGGCGCAGCTGGGGGTCGGTGGTGAACGGCCCGAGCATCCGCTCCAGCTTCGCGATGCGGTAGCGCAGCGTGTTGTAGTGGAAGAACAGCCGGCGCGCGGTCTCGGCGACGTTGAGGTTGGTGTCGAGGAGGACCGAGAGGGTGTTGCGCAGGTCGGCGTTCTCGGGGACGTCGTCGGTGGCGAGCTCGCCGAGGCTCTCGGTGACGAACCGCCGCAGGTCGGCGGAGTCGGGCACCAGGGCCAGCAGCCGGTAGATGCCCAGCCGGTCGAAGTGCGACAGCCCCGAGCCGCCGTCGACCTGGCGTCCCACCTGCACGGCGGTGAGCGCCTCGTCGTAGGCGCGGGGGAGGTCGGCGACCGAGGTGACCAGCCGCGACACCCCGGCGGTGAAGGTGCGCCGGCCCCCGCCGCCGTCACCGCGCACCACCCGCGCCAGGTCGCCGACGGGCCGCAGGACGGCGTCGGTGTCGGCGTCCTCGGGAACGGGGAGCAGGACGACGACCTCCTGGCTGAAGCCGGCGACGGCCACCGAGGTGTCGCGCGAGCGCACCGCCTGGGTCCAGGCGCGCACGAACCGGTCCTGAAGGCTGTGCACCTCGTCCGCGGCCCGGGTGGTCTCGGCGTCGTTCTCGTCGGTCTCGGCCACCACGACCACCAGCGGGCGGTCGATGTCCCAGCCCAGCGAGGCGGCGTGCGCGGCGGCGTCAGCCGGGTCGCCGGCCCGGCCCGCGAGCACGTCGCGCAGGAACTCGGCGCGGTACTTGCCCTCGACGGCCGCGACCGCCTGCTGCTTGGTGACGGCGAGCGCCGCGACGGTGGCGGCCCGCTCGAGCATGTGCACGTCGGTGGCGGTCAGGGCCGGCCCCGGCGAGAACGCTCCGAGGACGCCCAGCTCGGAGGCCCCTGCGACGATGCGCACGAACGCGCGTGCCGGGTCGGCCGGTCCCTCGGGCGCCCGCAGGCCCACGGGCTCGTCCTCGACCAGGAGCCGCCCGGTGCGGTCGAAGCAGGCCAGGGCGACCGGCGGCCCGACCTCCGGCAGGGTGCCGGCACTGGCGAGCACCCGGCCGTCGGTGGTCGTGACGACCGCCGCGCCGCCGAAGAAGCCCGCCACCGCGTGGGCGATCTCGCCGAGGCCGCCGCCGTCGAGGACCACGCGCACGAGGACGCGGTGCACCTCGTCCTCGCGCTCGAGGAGGGCACGCTGGTGTTCGACCAGGGCGGTGAGCGCGCGCAGGTCGGTGTCGGCGGGGGCTGGCAAGGTCTGTGCGTCGCCCCGCCCATCGTTGGCAACTCTGACCATCCGCCCACTGTATCGGCGTCACTACCGTCGCCGTATGCGCACGCCCGCCGCGGTCCCGGCACCCGGGCCCCGGGTGCTCCCCGGCGCCCTGTCGCCGCTGACCGCCGACCTGGTCCGCGGCGCGCGCCGGCCCGCCGTCGTGCTGGCCGTGGGTCGCTTCGGCGCGTACCTCGGAGCACACGGACGGGTGCTCCCGGTGCTGAGCCAGGATGCCGTCGCGCTGCCGGGGGCCCTGCGCCTCACCGAACCCTCCGCCACGCTCGACCTCGGGCTCGCCGTGGGGGACGTCGTGGTCGTCGGGGGTGGCTGCGTGCGCACGCCCGGCGCCACCGTCCGCGGCGTGCGCACCTGGCGACCGGCGCGGGTCCGCGCCGGGTCGGCCTGCAGCACCTCGCTCCCGGGGGCCCGCCCGCTGCTGGCCGCCGCCGTGGGTGACCTCGACCCGTGGCTGGCCGCGGGCGTCGACGGCTGCCTGCGCGCCGTCGACCCGTACGCCGCGGTCGCGGGCCTCGTCGGTCGCGGGGAGGGGCTCACGCCCGCGGGTGACGACGCCCTGGCCGGCGCGCTCCTGCTGCGCCGGGCCCTCGACCTCGCGCCCCCCGCTCGCGCCGATGACGCCCTCGTGGCCGCGGTGCGGGCCCGGCTGCACGCCACCACCGCGGTGTCGGCCTCCCTGCTCGACGCCGCGGCCGGCGGCTGGGCCGCTCGCGAGGTGGTCGCGCTGCTCGACGCGGTGGTGCACGGGGGTGCGAGCGCGGTGCGCGCCGCGCTGCCGGCCGTGCTGGCCATCGGCCACACCTCGGGCCGCGACCTCGTCACCGGCCTGCTGGCCGCCCTCGACGCCCTCGTCCCCTCCGGAAGGATCGCCGCATGAGCGTCCACGTCGAGCTCCGCCGGGGCGCCTACCACGACTCGGTGAGCCTCCTCCAGGTCTCGCGCGCCGTCGCCGGGGCCCCCGGCGTGGAGGCGGCGCAGGTCGCGATGGCCACCGAGCTCAACGTCGACGTGCTGCGGGGGATGGGCTTCACGGTGCCCGAGGAGGCCGGCCCCAACGACCTCGTCGTCGCGCTGCGGGCCACCGACGACGACGGCCTCGCCACCGGGCTGGCCGCGGTCGAGGATGCCCTGGCCGCGCTGAGCGCCACTGCGGGCTCCACCGGCGCCGACGACGAGGTCCCGCCCGGGACCCTCGGCTCGGCCGTCCGGCGCTCCGGCGCCAGGCTGGCCCTGGTCTCCGTCCCGGGGGCCCACGCCGTCACCGAGACCTATGACGCCATCGCGGCCGGTGCCTCGGTGATGCTGTTCTCCGACAACGTGTCCGTCGCCGACGAGGTGGCGCTCAAGGACGCCGCGGCCGCCGCCGACGTCCTGGTCATGGGTCCCGACTGCGGGACCGCCCTGGTGGGCGGGGTGGCCCTGGGCTTCGCCGACGTCGTGCGGGCCGGGCCGGTCGGCATCGTCGCCGCCTCCGGCACCGGTGCGCAACAGGCGATGTGCCTGCTGGACGCGGCCGGTGTCGGCCTCAGCCACTGCCTCGGCGTCGGGGGGCGCGACCTCTCCGCCGCGGTGGGGGGCCGCTCGACCCGCCAGGCGCTGCGGGCGCTGGCCGCCGACGCCGCGACCGACTGGGTGCTGGTGGTGTCGAAACCGCCGGACCCGGAGGTGCTCGCCGCCATGGAGCGCGAGGTCGAGACCCTCGGCCTCCGGGCGCACTGGGCCATCCTCGGGCCCGGGCGCCCCGACCTGACGGCCGCCGTCGAGCAGGCCCTGACCGCCGAGGGGGTCACCGTCCCCGACTGGCCGGCCGTGATCGCCGCGACCGACGCGCCGGGGCGGCCCGCCGACGCCCCCGTCACGCCGGGCTCGCTGCGGGGGCTCTTCTGCGGCGGCACCCTCGCCGAGGAGGCCGCCCTCGTCGCGGGCGCCGTCCTCGGCCCGGTCAGCAGCAACCTCGGCCATGACCCCGAGCACGCCCTCGGCCGTGACCTGCGCGCCCCGGGTCACGTCGTCGTCGACTTCGGTGCCGACGAGCTCACCCGCGGCCGCGCGCACCCGATGATCGACCCCACGCTGCGGATGGAGCGGATCGCGGCCGAGGCCGCCGACCCCACCTGCGGGGTCCTGCTCCTGGACCTCGTCCTGGGCCACGGTGCCCACCCCGACCCCGGCCCCGAGCTGGCCGAGGCCGTCCGGGCGGCCCGCGACACCGCTCGCGGTGCCGGGCGGGAGCTCCCCGTCGTCGTCTCGCTCTGCGGCACCGACGCCGACCCGCAGGACCGCCGGCGCACCGAGGCGGCCCTGGCCGCGGCCGGAGCCTCGGTGTTCCTGTCCAACGCGGCCGCCGCCCGGCATGCGGCCGGCATTCTCGGAGGCGCCCGATGACCACCCCGCTGCGCGGCCTGCTCACCGCCGACCCGGTCGTCGCCACCTCGGGGGTGGCCCTCTTCGCCGACGCCCTGCGCGACCAGGCCGTCCCCGTGCTGGATGCCGGCTGGCACCCGCCGCCGCCCGGCACCGAGGGCGACCTCGCCACGGTGATGGCCGACCCGCGCCGGGTCGCCGCCAACGCCGAGGCCCTGGCCCGGATGACCGCGGCGGAGGCCCACCTGGTCGACGTCCTGCCCGCGTCCGAGGCGCTCGGCCTCGAGCGCGGCACCTTCCTGCACGCCGGCCCGCCCATCGAGTGGGAACGCGCGTCGGGGCCGCTGCGCGGCGCCCTCGTCGGGGCCGTGCTCCTCGAGGGCCTGGCCGACACCCCCGACGAGGCCGAGCACCGGCTGGCGGCCGGTGAGTTCGACCTCGAGCCGTGCCATCACCGCGGCGCCGTGGGCCCGATGGCGGGCGTCGTCAGCCCGTCGATGTGGGTCTACGCCGTGCGCGACGACGCCCACGGCAACACCTCGTGGTGTTCCCTCAACGAGGGCCTGGGCAAGGTGCTGCGCTACGGCGCGTACGGCCCGGAGGTGCTCGACCGGCTGCGCTGGATGGGTGCGGTCCTGGGCCCGATCCTGCGGCAGGCCGTCCGCAGCACGGGGCCGGTCGACATCCGCGCGATCATCGCCCAGATGCTCCAGATGGGTGACGAGGGGCACAACCGCAACCGGGCCGGCTCGCTGATGCTGCTGCGCGAGCTGCTCCCGGGGATGATCACGGCCGACGCGCCCTCCGCCGACGTGGCCGAGGCGGTGCGCTTCTCGGGCGCCAACGAGCACTTCTTCCTCAACCTGGGGATGCCCGCCTGCAAGCTGGCCACCCGTGCCGCCGAGGGCATCCCCGGCTCGACCGTCGTCACGACCATGGCGCGCAACGGCACCGACTTCGGCATCCGCGTCTCCGGCACCGGCGACCAGTGGTTCACCGGGCCGGCCAACACGCCGCAGGGCCTCTTCCTCGGTGACTACGGCCCGGCCGACGCCAACCCCGACATCGGCGACTCGGCCATCACCGAGACCGCCGGCATCGGCGGTTTCGCGATGGCCGCCGCCCCCGCCATCGTGCGGTTCGTCGGCGGCGACGTGCCCTTCGCGCTCGCCGCGACCCGCCGGATGTACGAGGTCACGGTGGGCGAGCACCCCGTCTACCAGGTGCCGATCCTCGGCTTCCGCGGGACGCCGGTGGGCATCGACGTGGCGCTGGTCGTGCGCACCGGCGACCTGCCGCAGATCAACACCGGGATGGCCGGCCGGGTCGCGGGGACGGGGCAGGTGGGCGCCGGCCTCGTCACGCCTCCGGCCGAGTGCTTCACCGCCGCCCTCAGCGCTCTGGCGCGGGCCGCGGGCTCCTGACGGGGGCGCCGTGCCGGCTGCGTGAGGGCAGTCGGGCCGCCCGCACCAGCAGCTCGAGCGGGCCGGTGCCGAAGCGGCGGTCGAGGGCCCAGCAGGCGGCCACCACGACCGCGGTGGTCCCCAGCAGGATCGGCCAGGTGTCGTCGCGCGCGCCGTCACGCGCCAGCGACACCAGCGCGAGCACCACGATCTGGAGGGCGTAGGCGGTCAGGGCCAGCCGGCCGACGGCCAGGAGGACACGCAGGGCGGGCTCGAGCACCATGGCCCGGCCCCGCACCAGCAGCACCAGCGCGAAGGACGCCACGACCGCGGCCGCCGCGAGGAAGGTGACGGCCACGACCTCGGCCGTCGTCCCGGAGTAGGGGGCCGCACCGTCGGCGGTGCCGTCGCCGATGACCTTCACGACGCCGCTGGCACCGAGCAGGACCGCGGCGACGCCCGCGGTGGGGACGAGCCGGGTGAGGTGGGGCAGGAGCAGGGCGAGGACGAGCCCCGTCAGGGCCATCGGGAGGAAGGACACCAGCCGGTAGTCGGGCCCGGTGGCGAGCCAGCGGAGCAGGTCGGCGGTGACCGCCCCGGTCGCGGACCGGTCGGCGAGTGCGTGGTCGCGCACCCGTTCGGTGACGAGCGGGCCGAGCACCGCGCCGCCCACCACCAGTCCCAGGGTGAGCACGGGCAGAGGACGCAGCAGCAGGGCCAGCGGGGCCAGCACGACGACCAGGACACCGAGGTAGGGCAGCACGACGTCGATCTGGCCGTAGGTCGCCTGCAGCACGATGCCGAGGAGCACCAGCAGGACCCCGCGGAGCACGTCGTCGGCCACGAAACGGGCGCGGTCGACCCGCTCACGGGTCAGCCGGAGGGCGGTGGCGACCCCGATGACGACGACGAAGAGCGGGGCGGTGAGGTACTCCGAGACGTCGAGCGGCCCGCCGACGGGGCTGAGGTGCGCCACGAGCATCGAGAGCACGGCCAGGCCGCGGGCGGCGTCGAGGCCGTCGAGCCGGTGCCCGGTGGCCCCCGGGCGGGTCGTCACGGGAGCGCGCCCGGGGGTGGCGGCGGCGCGGTGCCGCCCGCCGGCGGGGGTGAGGTCGGTCGCCATCGGGCCGCGGGTCAGGAGCTGGTCGCGTCGAGGTGCTGGAGGAGCTCGTGGGCCGCGAGCTCGACGACCTTGTGGCGCCACTCCGAGGCCCGGTACACGCAGGCGATCAGCGCGCTGCGGTGCACGCGGCGCAGGTCGCCGGCCGCGAAGGCGTAGCGGGCCTTGGTGCCCTCGGTCGCGCCCTCGGTGAGCCCCAGGTGCCAGGCGGCGTACTCGTCCCAGGAGTGCCGCTCGAGGTAGGCGTTCTGGGCCTCGGCGTCGGGCTGGACCTGACCCCAGTCGCTGTCGAGGACGTACTGGTGGGCGTCGATGAGGGCCCGGACGTGCTCGACCGCTGCCTGGTTCACCGCGTACTTCGCCACAGGGGTCACGCTAGTCACTCCAGCGTCGAGCGGGGGGTGAACGGGGGTCACGATCCGGTGACCCCCACGCGGGGCCGGCGTTCCCATCCGGCCGGGGGGTCGGCGACGAACCAGCAGACGGTCGCCGGTGCGTCCGTCGGGTCGGACACCCCGACGGCATCGGTTCGAGGCCGGGGGCGCGGTGTTTTCAGAGGGCACCGCGCCCCCGGCCGGGGGCCCCCGGCCCCGCGTTCTTCCCCGTGCGGCCGCGGACTGGTCGATGCTCCCCGCGGGCCGATGGAAGAATGGCGGGGTGACGGCGACCAGACTCGACGGCCAGGCCATCCTCAAGGCGATCAAGGACGAGCTGCGCGTCCGCGTGGCCGCTCTCGCCGAACGGGGCGTCGTCCCGGGACTCGGCACGGTGCTCGTCGGCGACGACCCGGGCAGCCGCTGGTACGTCGGCGCCAAGCACAAGGACTGCGCCGAGATCGGCATCACGAGCATCCGCCGCGACCTGCCCGCAGGGACCGGCCTCGCCGAGGTGCTCTCCGTCGTGCGCGAGCTCAACGACGACCCCGCCTGCACCGGCTTCATCGTCCAGCAGCCGACCGGCCTCGACGAGTTCGCCATCCTCTCGGCCGTCGACCCCGCCAAGGACGTCGACGGCCTGCACCCCACCAACCTCGGCTGGCTGGTCCTCGGCCGCCCGGCCCCGTTGCCGTGCACCCCGGTCGGCTGTGTCGAGCTGCTGCGGCGCTACGACGTGCCGGTCGCCGGCGCGAAGGTCGTGGTCGTGGGGCGCGGCATCACGGTGGGGCGGCCGCTGGGGCTCATCCTCACCCGCCGCGCCGAGAACGCCACCGTCACCCTCTGCCACACCGGCACCCGCGACCTCGCCAGCGAGGTGCGTCAGGCCGACATCGTGGTCGCCGCGGCCGGGGTCCCCGGCATCATCACCGGCGACATGGTCAAGCCCGGGGCGGCCGTCCTCGACGTCGGCGTCTCGCGGGTCGACGACGGCTCGGGCAAGGGCCGCGTCGCGGGCGACGTGGCCGACGACGTCTGGGACGTCGCGGGGTACGTGTCGCCCAACCCGGGGGGCGTGGGCCCGATGACCCGGGCCCTCCTGCTCAGCAACGTCGTCGAGGCCGCCGAGCGCGGAGCGCCCTGATGGCCGGCGCCGCCGGCCCGCGCACCACGCTGATGTGGCGGGCCGTGCCCGTCGTCGCCCTCGTGGCCCTGGCTGCCACCTGGGGACGCGACATCGGCCTCGTCGTCGTCGTCGTGGTGGCGGTCCTGCTTGCCGGGGCGGTCCTGGCGGCGGTGCACCACGCCGAGGTCGTCGCCCACCGCGTCGGGGAGCCGTTCGGCTCGCTGGTGCTCGCGGTGGCCGTCACCGTCATCGAGGTCTCGCTGATCGTCACCCTGATGCTCTCCGGGGGCGCCGAGGCCGCCACGCTCGCGCCACGCGGTTGCAGGCGAGCGTGCACCTGACGCTCTTCGCGGCGTTCCTCTTCCTCGCGATGTCCCCCTGACCCGAGGTTTTTCGCCCGGTGCCGCAAGCCCCGGGGTCGCACGGGAAACCTTCCCGCACGACCCCGGGGTTTCTCGGATGAGGCCAGGCCGCGGGGCGTCGTCCACAGCGCCGATCACGCCGCGTGGCCGTCCACAGCCGGGCTGGTCCCCCTGGCGGTCGCCCTCCACGGTGTGGTCCCTGAACCCATGACGACCACCACGACGGCGCGACCGTCCCTCGACCCCACCACTCTCGACCTCGCGCGGGGCCAAGCAGGAGCCCTGACGACCCGCCAGCTGCTCGAGGCCGGGCACAGCGAGGGCGCGCTGCTCGAGCTCGTGGCCGGCGGTGCCCTCGCCCACCCCGGGCGTGGCCTGTACCTCGTCCCGTCGCTCGTCGGCTCCCAGCCGCTCGACCGGCTCCGGGCGCTCGCCGTGGGATCGTTCCTTCTGTATCCGGATGCCGTGCTCGGCGGTGAGACCGCGCTCGCCGCCCACGGCGTCACCGTCTGGGGTTCGCCGATGACGCGGCCGACGCTCTTCCGGCCGGTGCGACGAGCCGGTGGGATGGCCGCCGTCTGGGTGCGACCGGCGCGCGGGACCGCGGTGGACACGCCCTGGGGCCCGGCGACCCCCGTAGCCGATGCCCTGGCCCAGCACGCGGTCGACCACGGGCTCACCCCGGGGGTGGTCAGCGCCGACATGGCGCTGCACACCTCCGCGGTCACGACGGCGGAGGTCCGGGCAGCGGTGGGGGTCGTGTCCGGTCACCGGCACGGGTCTCGCGCCGTCGCGATGCTGCAGCACCTCGACGGGGCACGCGAGTCGGTGGGGGAGTCGCGCACGGCCCTCGCGATGGCGCTCGGCGGGCTCGACGCCGAGGCCCAGGTGGTCATCCACGACACCGCCGGTCGGTTCGTGGCCCGGGCGGACTTCCGGGTCCGGGGCACGAAGGTCCTGGTCGAGTTCGACGGGCGGGTGAAGTACGCCAGCGGTGACCCGGCCGTGCTCTGGGAGGAGAAGAAGCGCGAGGACCGTCTGCGGCGACTGGGGTACGTCGTCGTCCGCGTCACCTGGGCCGACCTCGAGCGGCCCGGCGCCGTCGCCGCCGCCGTGTGGCGGGCCGTGCGCGGTCGCTGAGGTTGGGCCGTGCGCGGTCGCTGAGGGCGGGCCGGCGGCATCCTGCAACAAACCCCGGGGTCGCACCGAAAACCTTGTGGTGCGACCCCGGGGTTTGCGGGATCAGGCGAGAAACCTGGGGTGGGTCAGATGAGGCCGAGGCCCTTGACGGCCTCGCGCTCCTCGGCGAGCTCGGCCACCGACGCGTCGATCTTCCCGCGCGAGAACTCGTCGATCTCGAGGCCCTGGACGATCTCCCAGCGGCCGTCCTTGACAGTGACCGGGAAGGAGGAGATCAGGCCCTCCTGCACGCCGTACGAGCCGTCGGAGCGCACCGACATCGAGACCCAGTCGCCCTCGGGCGTGCCCTCGACCCAGGTGCGGGCGTGGTCGATGGTGGCCGACGCGGCCGAGGCCGCCGACGACGCGCCGCGGGCCTCGATGATGGCGGCGCCGCGCTTGGCGACGGTGGGGATGAAGGTGTTCGCGAGCCACTCCTGGTCACCCACGGCCTCGGCGGCGTTGCGGCCACCGACCACGGCGTGGAACAGGTCGGGGTACTGGGTCGCCGAGTGGTTGCCCCAGATCGTCATCCGCTTCACCTCGGTGACCGGCACGCCGAGCTTGGCCGCGAGCTGGCTGATGGCGCGGTTGTGGTCGAGGCGGGTCAGCGCCGAGAAGCGCTCGGTGGGGATGTCGGGGGCGTTGCTCATCGCGATGAGCGCGTTGGTGTTGGCCGGGTTGCCCGTGACGGTGACGCGGATGTCGTTGGCCGCGACCTCGTTGAGGGCCTTGCCCTGGGGCGCGAAGATGCCGCCGTTGGCCTCGAGCAGGTCGCCGCGCTCCATCCCCGGGCCGCGGGGGCGGGCGCCCACGAGGAGGGCGTGGTTGACGCCGTCGAAGACCTTCGTCGCGTCGTCCCCGATCTCGACGCCCGCGAGCGTCGGGAAGGCACAGTCGTCGAGCTCCATGACGACGCCCTCGAGCGCCTTCAGGGCCGGGGTGATCTCGAGCAGGCGCAGCTCGACGGGGGTGTCGGGCCCGAGCAGCGCACCGCTCGCGATACGGAACAGGAGGCTGTAGCCGATCTGGCCGGCGGCGCCGGTGACGGCGACCTTGACGGGCGTGCTGCTCACGGGAGTACCCCTTCGGACGTGCGGGTCGGTTGTCGTCTCGACGCTATCAGCGCCACCGCCCGGCGCCCGCCTCGGAGCCGGCCGGCCTCGCCCACGGGCCCCGTGGGCGACCGCCGGGAGGACCGGCTCCGGTCGCCGACCCGGACGACCGGGCCGCTCGGCCCTACGGCCGGCGCGGGGCGTCGGGGTCGACGCCCTCGGCGACGGCGACGTCCTCCGGGGCGATCGCACCGGTGATGTCGCGGTCGCGCCGGTCGACGCCGGTGATGAGGTGGAAGGTCGCCCCGGCGATGGCGGCCCCGGCGATGGGGGCCAGCCAGAAGAGCCACAGCTGCCCCGGGGCGCCGTCGCCGTTGAAGAACGCCACCCCGGTGGAGCGGGCGGGGTTGACCGAGGTGTTCGAGATCGGGATGGAGACCAGGTGGATGAGCGTCAGCGTCAGGCCGATGGCCAGCGGCGCGAAGCCCTCGGGCGCGCGCGAGTCGGTGACCCCGAGGATGACGTACACGAACATCGCGGTCAGGAGGATCTCGGTGCAGAGGACGGCGACCAGCGAGTAGCCGCCGGGGGAGTGCTCGCCGAACCCGTTGGCCGCGAGGTGGCCGGTGGCGTCGAAGCCGGGCCTGCCGCGGGCGATGGCCCACAGGGCGAAGCCGGCGAACAGGCCGCCGGCCACCTGCGAGACCACGTAGCCCGGCACGTCGCGCCACTCGAAGCGCCGCGCCACGGCCACGCCGATGGTGACGGCCGGGTTGAAGTGGGCCCCCGACACGTGCCCCACGGCGTAGGCCATCGTCACGACCGACAGGCCGAAGGCGAGCGCCACCCCGAGGAATCCGATGCCGAGGTGCAGGCTGCCGCCCGAGAGCACGTTGGGCGCGAGGAAGCCGGCGGCGAGGACCGCCGACCCGCAGCCCGCGAAGACGAGCCAGAAGGTGCCGAGGAACTCGGCCGCGAGCCGCTGGGGCATCGAAGGGGTTCTCATGGGCGGTCAGTCTGGTGCTCCGGAGCCCCCGAGGTACAGCGGCCACGCGGGACCGGGGACGGCGAACGCGTCATGCCTCCGCCACGACGCGGCGGAGCCGTGGATGCGGACGGGGCCACGGCGCACCTCGTCGGTGCGTCCGTGGCCCCGTCGGGCAGCGGCGGATGCTCAGCGGGTGAGGTCCTCGAGCACCGCGTTGAAGGTGGCCGACGGGCGCATCACCGCGGCGGCCTTGGTGCCGTCGGGCCGGAAGTAGCCGCCGATGTCGGCCGGCTTCCCCTGCACGGCCAGCAGCTCGGCCTCGATGGTGTCGGTGTCGGCGACCAGCCGCTCGGCGACCGGCGCGAAGATCGCGGCCAGCGCCTCGTCCTCGGTCTGCGCGGCGAGCTCCTGGGCCCAGAAGCGCGCGAGCCAGAAGTGGCTGCCGCGGTTGTCGATCTGGCCGACCTTGCGCGCGGGCGACTTGTTCTCGTTGAGCAGGGTCTCGGTGGCGCGGTCGAGCGCGTTGCCGAGCAGCTCGGCCCGCTTGTTGCCGCCGACGGCCTCGTGCCGGAACGACTCCGCCAGCGCGAGGAACTCGCCGAGGCTGTCCCAGCGCAGGTAGTCCTCGCGGACCAGCTGCTGCACGTGCTTGGGCGCCGACCCGCCGGCCCCGGTCTCGAACAGCCCGCCGCCGTTCATCAGCGGCACGACCGAGAGCATCTTGGCCGAGGTGCCGAGCTCGAGGATCGGGAAGAGGTCGGTGTTGTAGTCGCGCAGCACGTTGCCGGTGACCGAGATGGTGTCCTCGCCGCGGCGGATGCGCTCGACGGACAGCTGGGCCGCCTCGACCGGCGACAGGATGCGGATGTCGAGCCCCTCGGTGTCGTGCTCGGCCAGGTAGGCCTGCACCTTGGCGACGAGGTTGCGGTCGTGCGCGCGGGACTCGTCGAGCCAGAACACGGCCGGGGTCTGCGAGGCGCGGGCGCGCGTGACGGCCAGCTTGACCCAGTCGCGGACGGCGGCGTCCTTGGTCTGGCAGGCGCGCCAGATGTCGCCGGCCTCGACGTCGTGGCTCATCAGCACGGCACCCGAGGAGTCGACGACCTCGACCCGGCCGGCGGCGGCCATCTCGAAGGTCTTGTCGTGGCTGCCGTACTCCTCGGCCTTCTGGGCCATCAGGCCGACGTTGGGCACCGAGCCCATCGTGGTCGGGTCGTAGGCGCCGTGCGCGCGGCAGTCGTCGATGACGGCCTGGTAGACCCCGGCGTAGGAGCTGTCGGGGATGACGGCCAGGGTGTCGTGCTCCTGCCCGTCGGGGCCCCACATGTGCCCCGAGGTGCGGATCATCGCCGGCATCGAGGCGTCGACGATGACGTCGCTCGGCACGTGCAGGTTGGTGATGCCCTTGTCGGAGTCGACCATCGCGAGCTTCGGCCCGTCCGCGATGCCCTGCTCGATCGCGGCCCGGATCTCGTCGCCGTTCGGCAGCGCCGCCAGCCCGTCGAGGATGCCGCCCAGGCCGTTGTTGGCCGAGAGGCCCGCCGCCGCGAGGTCGTCGCCGTAGCGCTCGAACACCTCGGGCAGGAACGCGCGCACCACGTGGCCGAAGATGATCGGGTCGCTGACCTTCATCATCGTGGCCTTGAGGTGCACCGAGAAGAGGACGTCGTCGGCCTTGGCGCGGGCGATCTGGTCGCGCAGGAACGACTGCAGCGCCGCGACGCGCAGCACGGTGGCGTCGACGACCTCGCCGTCGAGCACGGCCAGCCCGTCCTTGAGCACCGTCTCGGTGCCGTCGGCGGCGACGTGCCGGATGGCGAGGGTGTCGGCGCCGTCGATGACGACCGACTGCTCGTTGCTGCGGAAGTCGTCGCGGCCCATCGTGGCGACCGAGGTGCGGCTGTCGGGGGACCAGGCGCCCATCGAGTGGGGGTGGCGGCGGGCGTAGTTCTTCACGGCGGCGGGGGCGCGGCGGTCGGAGTTGCCCTCGCGCAGCACGGGGTTGACGGCGCTGCCCTTGACCTTGTCGTAGCGGGCGCGGATGTCGCGCTCCTCGTCGGTCTGCGGGTCGTCGGGGTAGTCGGGGAGCGCGTAGCCCTGGCCCTGGAGCTCCTTGACCGCGGCCTTCAGCTGCGGCATCGAGGCCGAGATGTTTGGCAGCTTGATGATGTTGGCCTCGGGTGTGGTGGCGAGCTGGCCGAGCTCGGCCAGGTCGTCGCTGACCCGCTGCTCCTCGGTGAGGTGCTCGGGGAACAGGGCCAGGATGCGCCCACCGAGCGAGATGTCACGGGTCTCGACGTCGACCCCGGCGGAGGAGGCGAAGGCCTGCACGACCGGGAGGAAGGAGTACGTGGCCAGCATCGGGGCCTCGTCGGTGAGGGTGTAGATGATCGTTGCCATGGGGTGCGCGGCGCTCCTCGGTCGGTTCGCGGATATCTTGACGTCAAGACAAATCCTACCGGAGACGGGCCCCCCGGCGACAGCCCAGCGGCCGTCGGATGGGCTCAGAGCAGGCGGTCGAGGGCCTCGCGGACGACGCCGAGCACCTCGGGCCGGGCCACCACGAGGTCGGGCAGCCAGGGGTCGTCGCGGTTGTACTCCAGCGGCGACCCGTCGACACGGGTTGGGGCCAGCCCGTGGCCGGTCGCGACCGCCACCGGGGCGGCCGAGTCCCACTCGTACTGGCCGCCGGCGTGCACGTAGGCGTCGACGGTGCCGTCGAGCACGGCCATCGCCTTCACCCCGGCCGAGCCCATCGGTACCGTGACCGCCCCGAGGCGCCGGGCGATCTCGACGACGAAGGAGGGCGGGCGGCTGCGGCTCACGGCCAGGCGCACCGGGCCGTCGGGGCGCGCGGGCAGGGCGGCCGGGCGGTCCATCCGGTACGTCAGGTCGCGCGCCGGTAGCGCCACGGCGCCGGCGACGAGCCGGCCGGACTCCCAGAGCGCCACGTGCACGGCCCAGTCGTCGCGCGGGCGCTCCGAGAACTCGCGGGTGCCGTCGAGGGGGTCGACGATCCAGACGCGCGCGGCCGAGCGCCGACGCGGGTCCTCGGCGCCCTCCTCGCTGAGCACCGCGTCGTGCGGGCGCCGGCGGGCCAGCATCCGGGCGATGTGGTCCTGGGCGGCGCGGTCGCCGGCGTCCTTGAGGGCGCTGCCGTCGAGGTCACTGCGGTCGGCGCGCAGCCCGAGCAGCACGAGGCCGGCGCCGGTCGCGACCTCCGCGGCGACGTCGTGGTCGGTCGGGACGTGCTGCTGGTCGAGGGGCGAGTCGGTCATCGGTCCTCCGCCGCGGCCGCGGCCACGGGCACGTCGGGGTCGTCGTGCGGGCCGGAGCCGCCCGAGAAGGCCGGCATCCCGTGCATCCGACGCAGCAGCGCCCAGCCGAGCGGGCCCAGGACCAGCAGCGCGGCGCCCGTGGCCCCCACGGCCGTGGGGGGAAGGCGCAGGAGGCTGAGCCCGGTGAGGGTCAGGACGATGACGATGCCGCGGCGCACGGCCTGCGACGGCACCCACGCCGAGATCCGGGCGCCGACGAAGGTCCCGGGGGCCCCGCCGACCACTAGGGGGATGAGGACCGCCCAGTCGACCCCGCTGACGACGACGTGCCCGATGGCGGCGGCGACGACCAGCGGCACGGCCTGCACCAGATCGGTGCCGACGAGGCGCTTGGCCGACATCCCCGGGTGCAGGAGCAGCAGCGTGACCATGATGATCGAGCCCGAACCCACGCTGGTGACGCCCACCAGGAGACCGCCGACCGCACCGACCAGCACGGTGGGGACGACGCGGACCGGGCGCTGGGGGCCGTCGCCGGTGCCCCACCGGTGGAACACGGAGCCGTACACCCGCAGCGTGTAGGTGGCGGCCGTCAGCAGCAGGGTCGCGCCGATCAGCAGGCGCAGGAGGCTCTGGGCCTCCTCGCCGCTGCCCAGCCGGCCGACCAGGAACGCCCCGGCGAGTGCGAACGGCACCGACCCGGCGATGAGGAGCCCCGCGAGGCGCAGGTCCGGTGAGCCGCGGCGGGCGTGCACGGCGGCACCGACCGACTTGTTGAACGCGGCCGCGACGAGGTCGTTCGCCACCGCTGCCGTCGGGGGGACGCCGAGGAAGATCAGCGCCGGGGTCATCAGGGCGCCGCCGCCCATGCCGGTGAGACCGACGACCACCCCCACCGCGAGGCTGACCAGCAGGACGGAGAGCGCGTCGCCGGTGAGCAGACCGTCAAGCACGGTCGCCCTCCCCCGAGCGCGCCGCGACGAGGGCGGCCAGCACCTGGTCGGCACACTCGTCGAGGTCGCGGCCGGTGGTGTCGAGACGCAGGTCGGGGTGGTCGGGGACGTCGTAGGGCGCCGAGACGCCGGTGAAGTCGGGGATGTCTCCGCGCCGGGCCGCTGCGTAGAGGCCCTTGCGGTCACGGCGCTCGCACTCCTCCAGCGGGGTGGCGACGTGGACCAGGACGAACCGGGCGCCGCGCCCGTCGGCCAGCGCCCGCACCTGCTCACGGGTGGCGTCCTCGGGGGCGATGGGGCTGCAGATCGCGATGCCTCCGTGGTGCGCGACCTCGGCGGCGACCCAGCCGAGGCGCAGGACGTTGGTGCGCCGGTCGGCGGCCGAGAAGCCCAGCCCTGCCGTGAGGTGGCGTCGCACGAGGTCGCCGTCGAGCAGCGTGACCGGGGTGCCCTCCTCGACCAGGCGGGTGGCCACGGCCCGGGCCACGGTCGACTTCCCCGAGCCCGACAGGCCGGTGAGCAGCACCACGACCCCGCGGGGACGGTGCCCCTCGACGATGGCGAGGGTCTGCTCGGCGGCGCGTCGGTCGGGCCGGGGCTGCCGGGCCGGGTCGACGCCGAGGGTCGTGAGCAGGGCGGCCCGGCGGTCGGGGGCGTCGGGCGGCAACGGGACCACGACCACCCGAGCCCCCGGGGCGGCCAGCGCGCCGGCGCTCGCGGCCCGGACGACGTCGTTGCCGGCGGTCGGGCCGTCCAGCGCGGTCGAGGCCAGGACGAGCAGGCGCGCGCCGTCGGGCACGGGGGAGGGGATGTCGGCGAGGCCCTCGACCAGGACGACCCGGTCCGCCGCCAGTGGCTCGGGGGCCCGCAGGTGCAGGTGCTGGAAGGGACGCGACGACGGCTCGGACAGCCAGACCGGGCGTCCCGTGACCAGGACGGGCGCGGGGTGGGCATCCTCCGGGGCGGCTCCCGCGCCGGCGAGCCCGTCGGTGCCGTCCCGCTCGACCGCCCGCAGGTCCTCGACCCGCGCGACCGGCACCCCCTCGGCGTCCTCGACGACCAGAGCGCCCGCCTCGAGCGCCGCCGCGGCCATAGGGGCCGGCACGGCGAGCGGGCGCATCCCGGCATCCGGCCCGTAGAGCCCGCGCCGCAGCACCTCGAGGTCGTCGAGGGCCTCCCGGGAGGGATGGAGGGCCGGTGTCGCGGGGCTCATCCGGCCAGTGTGCCAACGCCGGAGGTCCTGTGTTCCGGACGCGGCAGAACTGGACGACGAGCCGCCGGTAGGGTCGAGCCCGTTGTCAGGGACGAGAGGTGACCCCCGTGCAGAGCCCCGCCGACTACCGGCTCTCCCAGCTCGACGAGCTGGAGTCCGAGTCGATCCACATCTTCCGCGAGGTCGTGGCCGAGCTGGAGAGGCCCGTCCTGATGTTCTCGGGCGGCAAGGACTCCATCGTGATGCTCCGGCTGGCCGAGAAGGCATTCCACCCGGCGCGGCTGCCGTTCCCGCTGCTCCAGGTCGACACCGGTCTCGACTTCCCCGAGGTCCTCGCGACCCGTGACGCGTGGGTCGAGCGGCTCGGCGCCAACCTGGTCGTGGCCTCGGTCGACCAGGCGATCGCCGACGGCATCGTGGTCGACGACGGCCGGACCAGCCGCAACCGGATGCAAATCGCGACCCTGCTCGAGGCGCTCGAGTCCGGTGGCTTCACGGCCGCGTTCGGCGGGGGCCGGCGCGACGAGGAGAAGGCGCGCGCCAAGGAGCGCGTCTACTCCCACCGCGACGACTTCGGCCAGTGGGACCCCAAGAACCAGCGCCCGGAGCTGTGGTCGCTCTACAACGGGCGGCTGCACGAGGGCGAGCACATGCGGATCTTCCCGCTGTCGAACTGGACCGAGCTCGACATCTGGCACTACATCGCCCGCGAGGAGGTCGAGATCCCCTCGATCTACTTCTCGCATCGTCGGCGGGTGTTCGAGCGCGACGGGATGCTGCTCAGCGAGCACCCCGCCAACCCGTGCCGCGACGGCGAGGTCGTCACCGAGCGCACCGTGCGCTTCCGCACCGTCGGCGACCTGTCGCTCACCGGCTGCGTCGAGAGCACGGCCGCGACGCTCGACGAGATCGTCGAGGAGGTCGCGGTCGCCCGGGTCACCGAGCGCGGCGCGACCCGCGGCGACGACCGGTTCTCCGAGGCCGCCATGGAGGACCGCAAGAAGGAGGGCTACTTCTGATGGACCTGCTGCGCTTCGCCACGGCCGGCTCGGTCGACGACGGGAAGTCCACCCTCATCGGGCGGCTGCTCCTGGACTCCAAGGCGATCTTCGAGGACCAGCTCGAGGCCGTCGAGGCGACCTCAAAGACCAAGGGCTACGACTACACCGACCTCGCTCTGCTCACCGACGGCCTGCGCTCCGAGCGCGAGCAGGGCATCACGATCGACGTCGCGTACCGCTACTTCGCCACTCCGCGAAGGAAGTTCATCATCGCCGACACCCCGGGGCACGTGCAGTACACGCGCAACATGGTGACCGGCGCCTCGACGGCCGACCTCGGGCTGGTGCTGGTCGACGCCCGGCAGGGCCTCACCGAGCAGTCGCGTCGGCATGCGGTCATCCTGTCGCTGCTGCGGGTGCCGCACCTGGTGCTGGCTGTGAACAAGATGGACCTCGTCGGCTACGACCAGGAGGTGTTCGAGCGCATCCGCGCCGAGTTCGTCACCTTCACCCAGCGGCTCAACGTGCCCGACCTCGCCGTCATCCCGATCTCGGCGCTCCAGGGCGACAACGTCGTGACGCGCAGCGAGAACATGCCCTGGTACGACGGCTCCTCGCTGATGCACCACCTCGAGAACGTGCACATCGCGTCCGACCGCGACCTGCGTGACGTGCGCTTCCCGGTGCAGTACGTGGTGCGGCCGAAGTCCGACGAGTACCACGACTACCGGGGCTACGCCGGGCGCGTGGCGAGCGGGGTCATGAAGCCGGGCGACGAGGTGATGGTGCTGCCGAGCGGGCTCACCAGCCGCATCGCCGGGATCGACCTGTTCGACCGGGAGGTCACCGAGGCGTTCCCGCCGATGTCGGTCGTAGTGCGGCTCGAGGACGACCTCGACGTCTCGCGCGGCGACATGATCTGCCGGGTCAAGAACGCGCCCGAGCCCACCCAGGACATCGACGCGATGATCTGCTGGATGACGCGCGAGCCGCTGCGGCCGCGCCAGAAGCTGGCCATCAAGCACACCACGCGCTCGGCCCGGGCGGTCGTGAAGGACATCCAGTACCGGCTCGACATCAACTCGCTGCACCGCGACACCGAGACCCGCGAGCTGGGGCTCAACGAGATCGGGCGCGTGACGCTGCGGACCACCCAGCAGCTGCTGGTCGACCCCTACGAGCAGAACCGCACCACCGGCTCGTTCATCCTCATCGACGAGGCCAGCGGCAACACCGTCGGCGCCGGGATGATCAACTAGGGGCGTGCTGCTCGTCTCCGCCAACGTCAACGGGGTCCGGGCCGCCGAGCGGCGAGGCGGCATCTCGTGGCTGGCGGCGTCCGGTGCCGACGTCGTGGCCCTGCAGGAGGTGCGAGCGTCCGATGACCAGCTGCGGGCTGCCCTGTCGGGCACCGTGTTCGAGTCGTGGGAGGTCGTGCACGCGCCGAGCGACGCCAAGGGGCGCGCCGGCGTGGCGGTGCTGTCGCGGCGTCCGGTGAAGGAGGTCCGCACCGAGCTGGGCGGGCCGGCCGGGGCGGAGTTCGCCGGTCAGGGCCGCTGGGTGGAGGCCGACGTCCTGGTGGGCGGTGCGGTGGTGACGGTGGCCTCGGCGTACGTGCACACGGGGGAGGCCGGGACGCCGCGCCAGGAGGAGAAGCAGCGGTTCCTGGCGGCGCTCGGGGCGCGGGTCGAGGCGTGGTCGGCCGAGGGGCGGCTGGCGGTGCTGACGGGAGACCTGAACATCGCGCACACCCAGGACGACCTGAAGAACTGGAAGGGCAACCGGGGCAAGTCCGGGTTCCTGCCGGCCGAGCAGGAGCACCTCGACCGGTGGGGCGCCGAGCACGGGCTGGTCGACGTGCACCGCCGGCTGCACGGGCCGGGGCCGGGGCCGTACACGTGGTGGTCGTGGCGGGGGCAGGCATTCGACAACGACGCGGGCTGGCGGATCGACTACCAGCTGGCGACCGCGCCGCTGGCCGCGGCGGCGACGTCGGCCACGGTGGGGCGGGCGCTGACCTACGCCGAGCGGTGGAGCGACCACGCGCCGGTGCTGGTCGAGTACGCGGTCTGACGCCGTCCCCGTCCGGTCGGCCCGTTGTTTCCCGGAACGCCGGTGGCGCGGGCCGCCGGCGTCGTAGCCTCCGCCGCATGACACCTGGGGGAAGCATGCGCACGAAGACCATCTCCGCGTTCGGGACGGCCGTCCTGGTCGCCACGCTCCTGTCGGGCTGTGGCGGGAGCGACGAGGTCGAGCTGGCGTCGGGTGCGGCCCGCCCGCTGGTCGCGGCGGCGAGCACCCCCGACGCCGCGGCCGCCGCGAAGGCGGAGGCTACGGCCAAGGCCCAGGCCGCTGCTGCGGCTGCCGCGGCGAAGGCCCAGGCCGACGCGGCCGCGAAGGCCAAGGCGGAGGCAGCGGCGAAGGCGAAGGCCGCTGCTGCGGCGAAGGCCAAGGCGGTCGCCGCCGCCACGGCGAAGGCCGCCGCGGCGGCCAAGGCCAAGGCAGTCGCTGCTGCCAAGGCCAGGGCCAAGGCCGCTGCTCAGGCGAGAGCCCTCGCTGCAGCTGCGGCTGCTGCCCAGGAGGCTGAGGCTGCCGACGTGTACTACGCGAACTGCTCCGAGGCCCGTGCGGCGGGTGCCGCCCCGGTCCTGCGCGGGGACCCCGGCTACTCGTCCAAGCTCGACCGCGACGGCGACGGGGTCGGCTGCGAGAGCTGACCGCTACGAGCCCGCGCTGGCCCTGGCCGGTGCCGAGGATGGCAGGCGCTCGCGAGACGAGTCACCGTGCCATGAGCGGTCCGCGGGGCGCCCACCGCCCTCCCCGCCAGGCTGGGCCGATGGCTCGGACCTCTGCGAAACCCGCCTGCGAACGCAGTCGAGTCAGTGCCACAATCGTCGAGTGCAGACCGTGACACTCTGGCGTTCGACGGGGCCTCACGAGCTGGCCCTCGTCGAGGCATCAGGGTGGTCCTCGTGGCCGCCGCGGCTCCCCGGCCAGCCGATCTTCTACCCCGTGCTGAACGAGGACTACGCCGTGAAGATCGCTCGCGATTGGAACGTGAAGGCCATGGAGTCGGTTACGTGACCAGGTTCGAGGTAGCGAAGACGTTCCTCGACCGCTTCGAGGTCCACCAGGCCGGCGGGCGGACGATCCTCGAGTACTGGATCCCGGCCGAGGACCTGGGCGAGCTCAACCAGAACATCGTGGGGCGCATCGAGGTCGTTGCCGAGTACCACTGACGCCCAGCGGCATGAGCGTGCGCTGCTATGCCATCCTCTGGGCGTGAATGACGACGCACTTCGGCGGGAGATCCTCGAACTCGGCCTGGAGGATGACATCCCCCTGTGGGAGATCGCAGACGCATGCCGGACTGATGGCTTGATCGCCGCCGGGAGCCCCGGCGTAGACGTCCTCGCAGCATCGCTTGTCGCACTGGCGCGGACGGGCGAGATCAGAATCCGGGTCGGTCGTTGGGACGACCCAGACACGAGAGACGCCGACATCGAAGAGGCCGAGCCACTCCTCAACGACCCGCGGCGGTACTCCTCCGCGGAGGAGATCGCCAACGGGCTGGAGCGGGTCTACTACGTCAATGTGGACAACATCGTCGAGTGACCGCACATCGGCATGAGCGGGGGGTCAGGCGGCCGGCTTTGCGTCGTCGTGGCAGGTTCGCTCGGGCATCGGGTCGTCCCACCAGGGATCGTCGTGGGTGGACCACTCCGGGGTGTCGGGTTCGGGTGCGAGGGGGCCGATGAGGGCATGCAGGAGCTGGGTGGCGGGGCGGGTGGGTGGTTGCGCCGCGCGGAGGAGGGCGAGGTGGTGGTCGTAGGAGCCGGGGGTGAGGTCCCAGGTGACGTAGCGGCCGTGGTGGTCGGGGGTGTCTCGGACGTGGGCCCAGAAGCGCTTGTGGTGGACGTGGGTGTGGTGGCGTGGGCAGAGGAGGGCGGCGTTGGTCGTGTCGGTGGGGCCGTCGTCGGCCCAGTGGCGGATGTGGTGGGCGCGGGCCCAGTCCGGGGGTGTGGTGCAGCCGGGGTAGGTGCAGCCGCGGTCGCGGCGGCGCAGGAGGCGGCGTTGGGGGCGGGTGAAGAGGCGGGCGACCCGGCCGACGTCGAGGGTCTCGCCGTGGGTGCCGAGGACGTAGGGGACCAGGGCGGCGTCGCAGGCGAGGCGGCGCAGGGTCTCGGGTGGGAGCAGGGTGCCGTCGGCGGTCGAGCCGAGGACCTCGGCGGCGCCGGTGCGGTGCTCGAGGTCGGTGAGGTCGATGCTGACGTGCAGGACTGCCCCGTGGGTGGAGGGGTCCCCGGCCTGGTCGGCGGCCTGGGCGCTGGCATCGCTACAGATAGTGGTGAGGGCTTCGACGCGGCGTTGCCCGGCGGGGCGCAGGTCCCGTTCCCCGGTCTCGTCGTTCGGTTGGGGTGCGGAGAGGGGGCCGATGGCGGCTTCGAGGGTGGCGGCCTGTGCGGGGGTCATCCACAGCTGGTACTCGGTCAGGTCCCCGGACTCGATGCGCGGCGAGGACAGCCTCGCAGCCGCGGCCAGCGTGTCGTGGAGCTGGTCGAACGCGCCGTGGTGGCCGTGCTCGGCGACCAGCCGCGGCCGCAGGCGGCGCATCATCGCCGGGCCCCACGCGGCGGCCAGGTCGACCAAGCCCTCGACCACGGTCGACACCGCGTCGGGCCGCAGCAGGGGTTCGAGGCGGGCGGCCTCGCGGAGGACCGCGCACCCCGTGCCGGCCTCGAGGGTGCCCGCACGCACCGCGGACCAGACGATGCCGACCGGGGAGGCCGCGTCGGGGTCACGGCGTTCGAGGCCGGTGTCGCGCGCGGTGACCTCCTGCGCGACCCGGGCGACCGCGGCGGCCCCGCCCTGACGCAGCGACGGCGCGTGCTCGCGCACCCACGCGTGCACTCCCGAGCCGGTGCACTCACCCCGTCGGGTCGCCTCCACGACCACCTCGACCCGTGCGGCCGACGCGGACGCCACGACGGCGTCGAGCTCACCCATCAGGGCCGCGAGGTCCTCCGCGGACGCGGTCGCCAGCACCTCACCCAGACTGCCGATCGCGGCGCGGGCAGCGGCGATCGCGGAGCGTCGCTCCGCGATCCCCACCGTCCCCCTGGTCATGCTCCATAGTATCGAACAGACGTCCGACAGTCCAGGACATCCACCGGTTGGCTGAGACGAGTTCCGCATCACCAGAGGCGCATTCGCCACAGAGGGCCCGCACGTCCCATCCCGGGTCGACGGCGTCGGCACCGCCATGGCGGAGCTCGCCGGACGCTGCCGGCCACCCGCGTCGAGGGCCCCCAGGACGCATCACGGCCGAGGGCGGACGCCGAACCAGGACCGCATCGGACCCCCGGAGGGCAAGCCCCGCGTGGTGGGATGACGCGCATGGCGACGCTCCCGACCACCGACGACTCGCTCCTCGTGCGGACCGCGTTCCGCGACGACGACGGATGGGCCGCCCTCCGCGACGCCGTGGCCGAGGAGAACGCCGACGGGTTCCGCGCCTACGTCACGGTGGTCGACGACCCCGACCAGGCCGACGCCTCCTGACAGGACCTGCGCGAGGCCGTGCGCGACGGCGGCTCCGACGCGGCGGTGCTCTTCGTCGCGGACGAGCAGGCCGTCGGCCCGGACCACCCGGTCCTCGTCGTCGACCTCGGTGACGACGCCCGTCCGCCGTTCCGCTGCGTGGCGGCGGAGCTGTGGTCGGTCGACAACAACCTCAACCTGGCCAACATGGGCTAGGAGGAGTTCGCGGACGCCACCGGCGGCGACGGCGTCTTCCGCGGGATCCCGACCGCCTGACCCACCGTGCCGAGCCGAGCGCCTGACCCGCCGCCGGCCGGGAGACCGGTCGGCCACCTGCGCGCCGGCCCGGCCGCCCCGACCTCAGGCGTCGCGCGCGGCGGGCGGCCCGGCCGTGACCGCGAACGACCGCGGCTCGCGCCACCCCCGCGCGGCGAAGGCCGCCGCGATGGCGTCGCGCGCCACCTCCACCGAGCCCGCCGGCAGCAGGGCGATGGACGACCCGCCGAACCCGCCGCCGGTCATCCGCGCGCCCAGGGCGCCCGCCCCCACCGCCGCATCCACCGACACGTCGAGCTCGGCGCAGCTGACCTCGTAGTCGTCGCGCAGCGAGGCGTGCGAGGCGAGGAAGAGCCGCCCCACCTCGCCGAGGTCGCCGGCCCGCAGCGCCGCCACCGTCTCGCGCACCCGGGCGATCTCGGTGACCACGTGACGGGTCCGCCGGCGCTGCTCGTCGTCGCCCAGCCGGGCCAGCGCGGCATCCAGCCCCTCGACCGGCACCTCGCGCAGCGACGCGACGCCCAGCGCCGCCGCCGCCGCCTCGCACGCCCGCCGCCGGCTCTCGTACTGGCCGTCGTTGAGGGCGTGCGTGGCACGGGTGTCGGTGACCAGCAGGACGTGGTCGACCGCCGCGAGGTCGAAGGGCACCTGCTCGGTCGCGCCGTCGCGGCAGTCGAGCAGCAGGGCCGCGCCCTCCCCGCACAACAGCGCGGCCGACTGGTCCATCCCGCCCGTCGCCGCCCCGGCCACCTCGTTCTCGGCCCGCACGCACGCGGCCGCCAGCCGAGCCCGCCCCTCGGCGTCCGCCAGCAGACCGAGCCCGAACAGGTCGCTGGCCGCGGCCCCGACCGCGCACTCCAGCGCCGCCGAGCTCGACAGGCCCGCGCCCACCGGCACCTCGCTGTCGACGCTGACGTCCATCCCGCGCACCGCGAACCCGTCCTCGCGCAGGGCCCAGAGGACGCCCGCCACGTACGCCGTCCAGCCCTTGGGGGACCCCGCCACCACGTCCCCGATGCGCACCTCGACCACCTCGGGACCCCCGTCGCCCTGGGCCGAGTGCATCCGCAGCAGGTCGTCGTCGCGGGCCGTGCAGGCGGCGGTCGTGCGCTGCCGCAGGGCGATCGGCAGGACCAGCCCCGCGTTGTAGTCGGTGTGCTCGCCGATGAGGTTGACCCGCCCGGGCGCCGACCAGACGCCGTCCGGGGGCCCGCCGAAGACGTCGCGGTGGGTCTGCTCGGGGCTCGTCATGCCGGTGAGTCTAGGGACGTCGGGCAGGGCACAATGGAGGCCATGCCCGCTCACCCCACCCCCGATGGCGTACGCCCTCGCATCCTGTCCGGGATGCAGCCGACGAGCGACTCGCTCCACCTCGGCAACTACCTCGGGGCGCTGGTCAACTGGGTGGGCCTCCAGGCCGAGTTCGACGCCTACTACTTCGTGGCCGATCTGCACGCGCTGACCGTGCCCACCGACCCCGAGGTCCTGCGCCGCCGCACCCGCGTCACCGCGGCCCAGTTCATCGCCGGCGGGGTCGACCCCGAGGTCTCGGCCGTCTTCTGCCAGAGCCACGTGCAGGAGCACGCCGAGCTCGCCTGGGTCCTGGCGTGCCAGACGGCCATGGGCGAGATGAACCGGATGACGCAGTACAAGGACAAGACCAGCAAGGGTCACAACGCCAACGTCGGCCTCTTCACCTACCCGGTGCTCATGGCCGCCGACATCCTCCTCTACGACGCCGCCTTCGTGCCGGTGGGCGAGGACCAGCGCCAGCACCTCGAGATCACCCGCGACCTGGCGGAGCGGATGAACGCCCGCTTCGGCGAGGTGCTGACCGTGCCCGAGCCGTACATCCTCAAGGAGTCGGCCAGGATCATGGACCTGCAGGACCCCACGTCGAAGATGAGCGGGTCCATCTCGTCCGACAAGGGCCTGGTCCTGCTGAGCGACGAGCCGGGCCGCATCGCCAAGAAGATCCGCTCGGCCGTCACCGACACTGACGCCGAGGTCCGCTACGACCCCGAGGCCAAGGCCGGCGTCTCGAACCTGCTGGTCATCCACTCCGTCCTGTCCGGCACCCCGATCGCCCAGGTCGAGGCCGAGTTCGCGGGTCGCGGCTACGGCGACCTCAAGAAGGCGGTCGCCGAGGTCGTCGTCGACGCCGTCACGCCGTTCCGGACCCGGATGGCCGAGCTGCTCGACGACCCCGCCGAGCTCGACCGCATCCTCGCCCGGGGCGCCGAGCGGGCCGCCGAGGTCGCGGCGGCGACGATGTCCCGGGTCCGCGACGCCGTCGGCCTGCTGCCGGCCGCCCGCTGAGGGGGACCCATGCCGCTCCACGGAGTCGCCGTCACCGTCCCTCAGCCCTGGGGGGAGCAGCTGCAGTCGGCCCGTGAGGAGTTCGGCGACCCGATGGCCTCGGCGATCCCGCCGCACGTCACGCTGCTGCCGCCCACGCCGGTGGACCCCGACGACCTCGAGCCGTTCGCGGCCCACCTGCAGCGGGTGTGCGCCGAGGTCGCGCCCTTCGAGATGGTGCTCGCCGGCACCGGCACCTTCCGGCCGGTGTCGCCGGTGGTCTTCGTGCAGGTCTCGAGCGGCATCGCCCCCTGCGAGCAGCTCGAGCAGGCCGTGCGGTCGGGGCCGGTCGAGCGGGTGCTCGAGTTCCCGTACCACCCCCATGTGACGATCGCGCACCACCTCGGAGAGCCCGAGCTCGACCGCGCCTTCGAGGGGATGGCCGACTTCCGCTGCGAGTTCCCGGTCACCAGCGTCGAGCTCTACCAGCACGACCCCGACGGGGTCTGGCGCGTCCTGCGCTCGTTCGACCTCGAGGGGACGCCCGCGGGCTGAGGGCCGCCGCGGGGGCGTCAGGCCGCCCGCACCGGCCGCTCGGCGTGCATCGCCATCGCCGCCCGGTAGTGGTCGACCAGCTCGTCGACCACCCCCGGCCAGGTGCGCCCCTCGACCGCGACGCGCCCCGCCATCCCCAGCAGCGCCCGCCGCTCGGGGTCGGCGACCAGGGCGCGTACCCGGTCGGCGAGGTCGCCCGGGACGTCGGGGTCGAAGAGCAGCCCGGTCCGGTCGTGCTGCACGAGGTCGAGCGGCCCGCCGCGAGCCGGTGCGACCACCGGCAGCCCGCCGGCCGCGGCCTCCTGGAGGGTCTGCCCGAAGGTCTCGCGGGTCCCGGGGTGGACGAACACGTCGAGCGCGGCGTAGGCGTCGGCCAGCGCCTCGCCGCTGCGCTGCCCCAGCAGTACCGGGGGCCGGTTGGGCCGGCCCGGCATCGAGGCCACCGCCTCGGCCAGCCGCATGCCCGTGCGCACCCGGGCGGGTCCGTCGCCCACGACGACCAGGCGCGTCCGCGGGATGCGGGCCACGTCCTCGAGGCGCCACAGCTCCTTCTCGGGGGCGAGCCGGCCGACGTACCCCACCAGGACCTCGCCGTCGGGGGCCAGGCCGGCCCGCAGCGCACCCACCCCGAGCCGCCGGGACGGGTGGTAGAGCGTGGTGTCGACGCCCCGGCCCCACCGTGCCGTGTCGCGCACCCCGTGGGCGGCCAGCTCGGCCAGGGTCGGGGTCGACGGCGCCAGGGTCAGCGTGGCGAGCCCGTGCACGCGGCGGATCCAGCGCCAGGCCGCGCCCGCTGCTCCGGCCCCGACGGCGCCGGGGCCGTGCTGCGCGAGGTAGCTCGGCATGTCGGTCTGGTACACCGCGACCGCCGGGATGCCGAGCTGGTCGGCCAGCGACAGCGCCCGGGCCCCCAGCACGAAGGGGGAGGCGACGTGCACCACATCGGGGGCGAAGTCGGTGAGGACGTCGCGCACCGCCCGGGTCGGGACGCCGAGCGGGAAGGCCCGCACCGACACCGAGGGGACGGCGACCACCGGCACGCCGGCGTGCTCGGCGGGCGCCGGCCCCGGGCAGACCACGACGACGTCGTGACCGTCGGCGGCCAGGCACTCGACCACCCGGCAGGCGCTGGTGGTGACGCCGTTGAGCGTCGGCAGGAAGGACTCGGTGACGACGGCGATGCGCACGCTCCGAGGCTGGCCGGGCCGGGCGACCGGAGCACGACGGGCGGATGGGTGTCGGATGAAGCCCGGGTGACCGGCTACCCTCGCAGCCATGCCGGAGGTCGACGGGTTCTGGGGGGTCGTGCCGGCCGGGGGAGCGGGTACCCGGCTGTGGCCGCTGAGCCGCGCCGCCCGGCCCAAGTTCCTCCTCGACCTCACCGGCAGCGGGCGCACCCTGCTGCAGGGCACCGTCGACCGCCTGACGCCGCTCACCGGCGACCGGGTCGTCGTCGTCACGGGCGCCTCCCACGCCGAGGCCGTGGCGGAGCAGCTGCCGCAGCTCGGCGCCGACCGCGTCCTGGCCGAGCCCGCCCCCCGCGACTCGATGGCCGCCATCGGGCTGGCCGCCGCGGTCGTCGAGCGCGCCGACCCCGGCGCCGTCATCGGGTCCTTCGCCGCCGACCACGTCATCCCGGACGCCGAGACCTTCCGCACCGCCGTGCGCGAGGCCGTCGAGGTCGCGCGCGACGGCCACCTCGTCACCCTCGGCGTCGAGCCCACGCATCCGGCGACCGGCTTCGGCTACATCCGCGCCGGTGACGCGCTGACCGGCTTCCCCACCGCGCGGCGCGCCCGCGAGTTCGTCGAGAAGCCGGACGTCGAGCGCGCCACCGCCTACCTCGCGTCCCGCGAGTACCTCTGGAACGCCGGGATGTTCGTGGTCCGCGCCGGGGCCCTGCTCGACCTCCTGGCGCAGTGGCATCCCGAGCTGGCGGCCGGCGTGCGCGCCATCGCCGCCGACCCCGAGCGCTTGGACGACATCTGGCCCGGGCTCGAGAAGATCGCCATCGACCACGCCGTCGCCGAGCCCGCTGCGGCGGCGGGGCGCGTGGTGGTGGTGCCGGCGCCCTTCGGCTGGGACGACGTGGGCGACTTCGCCAGCCTCTCGACGCTGCTGCCGGCGGCCGAGGGGCCGATGACCGTGGTCGGCGACCCCGCCGACGTGACCGCCGTGGATGCCGAGGGCCTCGTCGTCGCGGCCGGGGGTCGCCGGGTGGCGGTCGTGGGGCTCGACGACGTGGTGGTCGTCGACACCCCGGATGCCGTGCTGGTCACCACGCGGGCGCGGGCGCAGGACGTCAAGCAGGTCGTCGACGCCCTCAAGGCCTCCGGCCGCTCCGACCTCACCTGAGGGGCCCGGGGCCTTCCCGGGGGCTCCGCCCTCCGGGCCGCGTCGAGTGGGGGTGACACGCCGACGTCACGCCCCGGACACCTGCGTGTCGCCTCCACTCGACGGGGTGCGGGGGCGCGCGGGCGCGCGGGCGCCCCGGGCCGGGACGGTCAGGCCGCGTCACGCCGCCGGTACGCCCGCGCGCCCACGCCCGCCAGCCCGGCCGCCACGGCGGTGAGCACCACGGCCGGCAGCACCGCGAACGACCCCGCCGGCAGCGACGACAGGTGGGTGAACGGCGACAGGTCGAGCACCCACGGCGGCAGGTCGGTGAGCGGCCCGACCTCGCTCACCAGGAAGGCGGCCAGCAGCACGCCCCACGCGAAGGGCGCGAGCCGCGGGCGGGCCCCCACCAGCAGGGCCGCGACGCCCATCATCACCCAGACCACGGGCAGCGCCGCGAGGCAGGCTCCGACCGACGCCGCCACCCCTGGGGCGCCCGGCGCGACCGTCGGACCCACGAGGCCGACGACCAGCCCCAGCAGCGCCATGAGCGCCGTCGACAGCACGACCGGGAGGGCGAGATGCGCCCCGAACCAGCGGAGGCGCGTCGTCGGGGCGGCCAGGACGACCTCGCCGAGGCCGGTGCGCTCGGCGGCGACCAGCCGGAGCACCAGCGCCACCCCCATCGCCGCCACGGCCGCGGCGACGACGTGGATCTCGGCCGCCACGTACACGTCCTCGAACGCCCCGGTCGCGCCGCCGAGCTTCTCGAGCAGGTCGCGCACGGCCGGGTCGCTCCCCATGTCGGCCACCGCGCCCAGGAGCGAGCCCACCAGCGCCCCGCCCAGCACCATCCCCACGCCCCACCCGACGACGGTGCCGCGGGCCAGCCGCACGACGAGCGACAGCGGGCCCCGCAGCCGGCGCCCCGCCCGGCGCGGGCCGACGCGGGTGGGTAGCAGCCCGGCCCCGAGGTCGCGGCGGTCGAGGACGGCCACTCCCGCGGCCACGCCGCCCACCAGGGCAGCGAGGCCCAGCCCCAGCACCCACAGCCGGTCGGCGCCGTAGGGCTCGACCCGCCCGGCCCACCCCAGCGGCGAGACCCAGCCCAGGGCGTGGACCCACGTGCCGGACGCCGCGGAGTCGGCGATCGCCCGGAGCGCGAACGCCACCCCCAGGAAGCCGAACCCGAGCCCCGCCGCTCCCCGCGAGGTGGCCGCCAGCTGCACGACGACCGCGGACACCCCGACCGTCGCGAGCCCGGTGGTGAGCCACGCGGCAGCGAACGCGGCACTGCCGGCGGGGTCCATCCCGAGGGCGGCCAGACCGACGCCCGACAGCACCCCCGCCATCACCACCGCCGCGGTGGCCAGCGCCACCGCGGCGGCGAGCGGCGCCGAGCGCCCCACCACGCCCGACCCCAGGAGCTCGAGGCGGCCCTCGTCCTCCTCGGTGCGGGTGTGCCGGCGCACCACCACGAACCCCAGCACCGCGGTGAGGAAGGCGCCCATCATCACGGTCTTGACGACGGCCAGCGCGTCGGCGGTGGGGGAAGGGAGGGGCCCGTACAGCGCGACCACCGACGGGTTGCCGAGCACGGCAGCCAGGCCCCCGGCCGCCGCGGCGTCGGTGGGGTAGAGCGCCAGGGTCGCCCGGGCGGAGCCCACGGCCAGGACCACCAGGCCGGCGACGCTGCTCGGGACGAGGATGCGGTCGCGCCGCCACGCCAGCCGCAGCAGCGACACCGTGCCCGCGAGCCGGGTCGCCCAGGGCGCCGGGCGCGACGCCTCTGCGACGGGAGCGACGGTGGTCGTCATGCCGGCTGCCCCGCCTGCGTCTGCGGTGCCGCCTGCGGCGTCTCCGCCTGTGGCGTCTCCGCCTGCGGCGTGTGCGCCTGCGGCGTCTGCGGTGCCGCCGACCGGTAGCGGGCCAGGAACAGCTCCTCCAGCGTCGGCGGCCGGCACGTCAGGCCGGTGACCCCTCGACGGCCGAGAGCCGCGACGAGGTCCCCGAGGTGCTCGGCGTCGACCGTGCAGGAGAGCGCGTCGCCGTCGACCACGACCTCGTGGACACCGGGCCACGAGGACGCCTCGGCGGCGGTCGGTGGCTGCCGGAGCACCGCGTGCACCCGCGTGCGGGTGAGGTGGCGCAGCTCGTCGAGGCTGCCGGTCTCGACGACCCGGCCGGAGCGCACGATGCTCACCCGGTCACAGGCCCGCTCGACCTCGCTGAGGATGTGGCTCGAGAGCAGCGTGGTGCGCCCCGCCGCTCGCAGTGCCGCCAGCTCGCGCTGGAACACCTCCTCCATCAGCGGGTCCAGGCCCGCGGTCGGCTCGTCGAGCACCAGCAGCGGGGCGCCGCTGGCGAGCGCGGCCACCAGCGCCACCTTCTGCCGGTTCCCCTTGCTGTAGGCCTTGCCCTTCTTGGTCTCGTCGAGCTCGAAACGCTCGACGAGGTCGCGGCGGCGGTCCTCGTCGATGCCGCCGCGCAGCCGGCCCAGCAGGTCGATGGTCTCGCCGCCGGACAGGGTGGGCCACAGCACGACGTCCCCCGGCACGTAGGCGAGGTACCGGTGCAGCTCCGTGGCGTCCCTCCACGGGTCGCGCCCCAGCACGGTCACCTGGCCCGCGTCGGCCCGCAGCAGCCCGAGGAGGATGCGCAGGGTCGTCGACTTGCCGGCCCCGTTGGGCCCGAGGAACCCGTGGACCTCGCCCTCCCGGACGGTGAGGTCGAGCCCGTCGAGGGCGGTGGTGCGGCCGAAGGTCTTGCGGAGGCCGGTGACGGTGATGGCGTCGTTCACGGTCATCACGCTACGCGTGTTTCAGAACTTTGTGAATGTTGTAATGTTCCGCGCATGGCCCGACCCGCACCCGCCCCGTCCGCCGCCCCCGAGGACCCACACGTCGAGGCCGTCGAGTCGCTCGGCGCCGGGCTGGCCGCCGCCGGCTTCCCGCACCTGCCGGCCCGCGTCTTCGCCGCCCTCCTCACCACCGAGGAGGGCCGGCTGACCTCGGCCGAGCTCGTGGCCCTGCTGCACGTCAGCCCGGCCGCGGTGTCGGGGGCGGTGCGCTACCTCGGACAGGTCCGGATGATCCGCCGCGAGCGTGAGCGGGGATCGCGCCGCGACGTCTACGTGGTGATGGACGACGCGTGGCACGACGTGCTGATGCAGCGTGACCAGCTGTACGCGCCCATCCTCACGGCGCTGGTCGAGGCCCTCGAGGTCGTCGGCGCGTCCTCGCGCGCGGGGCAGCGGGTGCAGCTGTCCGTCGAGTTCCTCGAGTTCGTCCAGCGCGAGATGGGCCAGCTGGCGCAGCGGTGGGAGCAGTACAAGGCCGACCGCCGCCTCGGATGACGCGACGCTCCCCGCCGGCCGGGGCGCGCCACGCCGCCCGGGCTGCCCGGGGCCGATGGGGGACCCCGGCGTAGACTCGCCCCCTCATGAACGACGACGCCCTCCTCGCTGCCCTCGGCGAGCGCATCGCGTCGCTGGCGCCCGAGCTCGTCGAGCTCCGGAGGGACCTGCACGCCCATCCCGAGCTGTCCCGCGACGAGACGCGCACGACCGCGGAGGTCGCGCGTACCCTCCAGGCCGCCGGCGTCGCCGTCCGCCGGCTGCCCGGTACCGGGCTCGTCGCCGACGTCGGCTCCCCCGAGCCCGCCTACCGCGTGGCGCTGCGTGCCGACATGGACGCCCTGCCGGTGCGCGAGCGCTCAGGGCTGGAGTTCGCGTCCACCCACCAGGGCGTCTGCCACGCCTGCGGCCACGACGTGCACACCACCGCCCTGGTCGGGGCCGTCGTCGCGTTGCAGGGGGTCCAGCACGCCCTCGTCGAGCGCGGCATCGCCGTGCGCGCGGTCTTCCAGGCCGCCGAGGAGGTCATGCCGGGCGGGGCCGTCGACGCCATCGCGGCCGGGGTCCTCGAGGGGGTCGACAGCATCTTCGCGGTGCACTGCGACCCCAGCATCGACGTCGGCCAGGTCGGGCTGCGCGAGGGCGCGCTCACCGCGGCCTGCGACCAGATCGCCGTCGCGCTGCACGGCCGCGGTGGGCACACCTCCCGCCCGCAGCTCACCGAGGACCTGGTCTTCGCCCTCGCCAAGGTCGTCACCGACGTCCCGGCCGCGCTCGGCCGCCGCCTCGACCCGCGCACCGGGGCCGCGCTGGTCTGGGGCCAGATCAACGCCGGCCGGGTGGCCAACGTCATCCCCTCGACCGGCGAGTGCCGCGGCACCCTGCGGATGCTCGACGCCGAGTCCTGGCTCACCGTGGGGCCGCTGCTCGACGAGATCGTCCACGGTGTCGTCTCGCCGTACGGCGCGCAGGCCAAGATCGAGCGCCTCAAGGGCGTGCCCCCGGTGGTCAACACCGGCGACGGCATCTCGGCCTTCCGCCGGGCCGCGCTCGCGAGCGCCCTCACCCCCGTGCCCACCAGCCAGTCCCTCGGCGGCGAGGACTTCTCGTGGTACCTCGCCCAGTGCACCGGGGCCATGGCGCGCCTCGGGACCCGCACGCCGGGCGGGCCCACCTACGACCTGCACCAGGGCGACCTCGTCGTCGACGAGCGCGCGGTCGCCCTCGGCGCCCGCCTCATGGCGACCGTGGCCGTCGTCCGCGGGCTCGACGCCCGGCGGGCCGAGATCCCGGAGGGACACCGATGACCGACCCTGCCAACACCGACGCCCACACCACGAGCGACATCGACTGGGAGGCCCTGCGCGCCGAGGCCGTCCGGATGACCGGGCTGGCGTACTGCCCCTACAGCGGTTTCCCGGTGGGGGTCGCCGGCCTGGTCGACGACGGCCGGATGGTCTCGGGCTGCAACGTCGAGAACGCGGGCTACGGGGTCACGCTCTGCGCCGAGTGCGGGATGGTGTCGACCCTGCACGCCACCGGCGGAGGCAAGCTCGTCGCCGTCTGGTGCGTCGACGGGCGCGGCGACACCCTGATGCCCTGCGGCCGCTGCCGGCAGCTGTTGTGGGAGAACGGGACTCCAGGCACCCTGCTCCAGACGCCCGAGGGCGTGCTGACCATGCGCGAGGTCCTGCCGCAGGCGTTCGGCCCCGACGACCTCGAGTCCCGCCGCCCCTAGGACGAGCGTCTCAGGTCAGCGCTTCTCGACGAACAGGCTGACGAGCCAGTCGCGGAACAGGGTCCGGCCCTGGTGATCGACGACCTCCAGCCGGCCCGGCTCGGGCTTCGTCGGTGGTGCCCACACCCACCACTGCTTCGGGTCGTTAACGGGTGTGGCGGCGGCCTTCGGTGGGGTGTACTCGAACTCCCTGCACGTCCACACCCCGTCGTGGTGGTGGACATGACCGCTGATGCCCGTGGCCAGGACGGGTCGCCCGAATCTCTCGGGCCCGAAGTGGTCCGCCGAGAAGCCGCCGATGCTGTCCCACACGTAAGTGTTGTCGCCGAGCCGCCGGTCCTTGAAGTTGACGGTCTGCCTGGCCCAGTAGGACATCGACTGCCCGGGGCTCACCGTCCACAGCGACCGGAGCTCGCCCAGCCGCCACGCCCCGTCCTCGTCGAGGAAGAGGCCGCCCTGACTGTCGACGAGCCACGAGTGACCGACCACGTCATGCCGTTGTGCCATGACGGCCTTCTTCACCGGTCCGTACGGGGTGCGGCGGAGGTTCCCGGCCTGTGCGTAGGGCAGCAGCTCGGCGGCCGCGGCGTCGAGCTCGCCCTGCAGCGCTGTGCGGGCGGGCTCGACCCATGCCGTGGCGTCCGCGAGGGCACGATCTCGTGCTGCCTCGGCCTGCTCGATCCGCTCCTCGAAACTCACGTGCCGACGGTACCGGCAAGAGGCCGTGTCGACCCGGATCGGGCGTTGAGGAGCACCTCCTGGTGCCTGCCATGATGATCCCATGAGCGAGTCCTTCGACGCCGTCGACGTCATCTGCCACAAGCGCGACCACCACGAGCTGTCCGACGACGAGATCCGCTGGGTCGTCGACGCCTACACCCGCGGCGCCGTCGCCGAGGAGCAGATGAGCGCGCTCGCCATGGCCGTCCTGCTCAACGGGATGACCCGCCGCGAGATCTCGACCTGGACCGCGGCCATGATCGCCAGCGGCGAGCGGATGGACTTCTCGGGGCTGTCGCGCCCCACCGCCGACAAGCACTCCACCGGGGGCGTCGGCGACAAGATCACCCTCCCGCTGGCGCCGCTCGTGGCCGTCTTCGGCGTGGCCGTGCCGCAGCTGAGCGGGCGCGGGCTCGGCCACACGGGAGGCACGCTCGACAAGCTCGAGTCGGTCGCCGGCTGGCAGGCGACGCTGAGCAACGAGGCGATGATGCGCCAGCTCGAGGACGTGGGCGCCGTCATCTGCGCGGCGGGCTCGGGTCTGGCGCCGGCCGACAAGAAGCTCTACGCACTGCGTGACGTCACCGGGACCGTCGAGTCGATCCCGCTCATCGCGAGCTCGATCATGAGCAAGAAGATCGCCGAGGGCACCGGCGCGCTCGTGCTCGACGTCAAGGTCGGCAGCGGCGCCTTCATGAAGAGCCGCGAGGACGCGACCGAGCTGGCGCGCACCATGGTCGACCTCGGCACCGACGCCGGGGTCACGACCGTGGCGCTCCTGACCGACATGTCGACCCCGCTCGGGCTGACCGCCGGCAACGCCCTCGAGGTGCGCGAGTCGCTCGAGGTGCTGGCGGGCGGGGGGCCCCAGGATGTCGTCGAGCTCACCGTGCGCCTGGCCGAGGAGATGCTCGAGGCCGCCGGCCGCGGGGGCCAGGACGTGCGCGCCGCATTGACCGACGGCCGGGCCATGGACGTCTGGCGCGCGATGATCTCGGCCCAGGGCGGTGACCCCGACGCCCCGCTGCCCGTGGCCCGGCACACCCAGGACGTGCTCGCCCCGACCGACGGTGTCGTGACGCGGCTCGACGCTTACGGCGTGGGCGTCGTCGCGTGGCGGCTCGGTGCGGGTCGGGCCCGTAAGGAGGACCCGGTGCAGGCGGGCGCCGGGGTCGAGCTGCACGTCAAGCCCGGCGCCACGGTGCGCGCCGGCGAGCGGCTGATGACCCTGCACACCGACACCCCCGACCGCTTCGCGCGGGCCGAGGAGGCGCTCGAGGGTGCGGTGGTCGTCGCTCCCGAGGGCTCGCGCCCCGACGCCGGCCCGGTCGTCATCGACCGCATCGCCTGACCCCTGACGACGAAGGCCGCACCCGGGATGTCCCGGGTGCGGCCTTCGAGCGCCGGACGGGCTCAGTACCAGTGGTTCCGGCCGCCGATGGCGCGGCCACTGCGGCCGAGGACCAGCAGCACCACGCCGACGATGGCGAGGATGATGCCGATGGTCGTCAGGATCGAGATCTTGGCGATGAGGCCGATGATGAGAAGGATGACACCGAGGATGATCACGGCTTGGGCTCCTTTCGTGGGTCCGTCGCAACCGTAGCGGTGCTGAGGCCGTCAGGAGCCTCTCTCGGTGCACGAATCTGCGGGTCGTCCCGGCGGGAGGGACCCGGCCCCGGCCGCCCCCTCGGGCCGCGCCCGGAAGCGGCTCGCGCATCGCTACGCTGGGCGGCGTGGTGGACCTGCGCAGGACGATGACCGGCACGACTGTCGAGGGGCGGGTGCGGCCGTGAGCGAGCCCTCCACGCCGACCTCCCAGGTGGTGCGCCGCGCCCCCAAGGCCCTCCTGCACGACCACCTCGACGGCGGCCTGCGGCCGGCCACGATGGTCGAGCTCGCCGACGCGTCCGGCTACGACGGTCTCCCGACCACGGACCCCGAGGCCCTCGGCGAGTGGTTCCGCGACGCCGCCGACTCGGGGTCGCTGGTGCGCTACCTCGAGACGTTCTCGCACACGGTCGCCGTGATGCAGACCGAGGAGCAGCTCCGCCGGGTGGCCCGCGAGTGCGCGCTCGACCTCGCCGCCGACGGTGTGGTCTACGCCGAGTCGCGGTTCGCGCCCGAGCAGCACCTCGAGGGCGGCCTCGAGCTCGAGGCCGTCGTCGAGGCGGTGCTGGCCGGCTTCCGCGAGGGCGAGGACGAGGCGGCCGCGGCCGGCACGCCCATCCGGATGCGCGGGCTGCTCATCGCGATGCGGCACGCAGCGCGCTCGCGCGAGATCGCCGAGCTGGCCGTGGCCTACCGTGACCGCGGGGTCGGCGGCTTCGACATCGCGGGGGCCGAGGCCGGCTTCCCGCCCACCCGGCACCTCGACGCCTTCGAGTACCTGCGCCGCGAGAACGCGCACTTCACCATCCACGCCGGCGAGGCCTTCGGGCTGCCGAGCATCTGGGAGGCCATCCAGTGGTGCGGCGCGGCGCGCCTGGGCCACGGCGTGCGGATCGTCGACGACATCGAGGTCGGCGCGCGCGGTGGTGCGGTCCTCGGCCGGCTCGCGGCCTTCGTCCGCGACCGGCGCATCCCGCTCGAGATGTGCCCGAGCTCGAACGTCCAGACCGGGGCGGCCGACTCGGTAGCCACGCACCCCATCACGCTGCTCAAGGACCTGCGCTTCCGGGTGACGGTGAACACCGACAACCGGCTGATGAGCGGGACCTCGATGTCGCGCGAGATGGGTCTGCTGGTCGACGAGGCCGGCTGGGGCCTCGAGGACCTGCGCTGGGTCACCATCAACGCGATGAAGTCGGCGTTCCTGCCCTTCGACGAGCGGCTCGAGCTGATCGAGCACGTCGTCAAGCCCGGCTACGCCGCCCTGGGCTCGGTGCGCTGATACCCTCCCCCTGACCCCACTTCGTGCGACATGCACACGGTTCTCACCGCTCCGAGCCCATGAGAACCGTGTGTAACTCGCACGAGGTCGGGATGAGGGGGGTCAGCGCAGGGGGTCGGCGCCGACCACGCGGTCGCGCAGCGACTGCTCGCGGGCCAGCCGGTCGGTGTCGCGGCGGCGGCGCTCGGCGATGACGGCCGCCAGCACGTACTCGCCGTGGTACCCCGGCGGGGGCGCCGGCGCGACGTACCGCAGGACCTCCGCGAGGAGCTGGGCCCCGAGGGGCTCGCGGGACCCCGGGCTGAGGGCGCCGGCGCGGGAGAGGAACTGGCGCACCGCCACCGTGAGGCCCGAGGGCAGGGCGGCCACGTCGGCGGTGTGCGCCCAGGTGGCCAGCGGCGCGGGCATCTGCGGCGGGACGGTGAGCCGCATCCGCGAGCGCTGGGTGACGACGTAGGTGCCGGCCGCGAGGTCGCCGAGCCGCTTGCAGCGCGGGCTCACGACCGACGCGACGAGCGAGGGGATGCCCGACAGCAGGTAGATCTCGACGAAGCCGACCAGCGCCCGGGTGAGGGCGTGCCGCGACGTGATGGGGCCCCCGTCGTCGCGCACCACGCGCAGCCCCATGACGAGCTTGCCGAGAGTGCGGCCGCGGGTGAGGGTCTCGACGGTGGCGGGGACGCCGACGGTGACCGCGACCACGCCGACCAGACCGAACGCGGTGGCGACCGCGTCGGAGGTGTCGGCGACCAGCACCCCGACGACCCAGACGCCGACGAACAGCAGCACGAGCGCCACGACGAGGTCGATGAGCCCGCTGACCGCGCGGGCCATGGTGCTGGCGACCGGCAGCTCGACCGCCACGCCTTCGCCGGTGACGACGTCCTCGGACGCGTACGCGCGGTAGCCCGGGCCCTGGGCCCCGTTGTCGCTCACCGGCCCAGGCTAACCGCGGCCCCTGCCGGACCGGGTCGCCTACGCTGAACCCGTGGACCTGGACGCGTACGTCGCGGCGCATCACGCGCAGTGGTACCGGCTCGAGCAGCTCGTGGGCCGGCGGCGCCTCTCCGGCGCCGAGGCCGACGAGCTCCTCGACCTCTACCAGCGGGTGTCGACCCACCTGTCGGTCGTGCGGTCCTCGAGCCCCGACCCGTCGGTGGTGGCGCACCTGTCGTCGCTGCTGGCGCGGGCCCGGCTCGCCACCGCGGGCCGGCGCGCCGGCTCGTGGCGCGGGCTGCTGACCTTCTTCACCGCGACCTTCCCGGGGGCGCTCTACCGGTTGCGCTGGTGGTGGGTCAGCACCGCGCTGCTCAACGTCGCCATCGCGTTCGGGGTCGGCTGGTACGCGGTGCGCAACCCGCGGGTCTACACCTCGCAGATGTCGCCCGAGGAGATCCGCCAGTTCGTCGGCACCGACTTCGAGCAGTACTACTCCGAGTACGCGCACCTCGACTTCACCGGGCTGGTCTGGACCAACAACGCGTGGGTCTCGGCCCAGGTCATCGCGCTGGGCGTGCTGGGGCTGCCGGTGCTCTACATCCTGGCCACCAACGTGCTCAACGTCGGGGTCGCGGGCGCCCTGATGGCCTCGCACGACCGGCTCGGCCTGTTCTTCGGGCTGATCCTGCCGCACGGGCTGCTCGAGCTGACCGCGATCTTCGTCGCCGGCGCCGTCGGCCTGCGCATCTTCTGGTCGTGGGTCAGCCCCGGGGCGCTGCCGCGCGGCCAGTCGCTCGCGCGCGAGGCGCGGACGGCGGTCGCGGTGGCCCTCGGGCTGGTGGCGGTGCTGTTCGTCAGCGGCGTCATCGAGGGCTTCGTCACCCCGTCGGGCCTGCCCACGTGGGCGCGCATCGGCATCGGGATCGTGGCCGAGACCGCGTTCCTGCTCTACGTCTTCGTGGTCGGCCGGGCTGCTGCGGCGCGCGGCGTCACCGGCGACATCACCGAGCGCGAGGCGGGCGACGTCCTGCCCGTGGCTGCCTGAGCCACCCCGAGGCCGGCCGTCAGAGCAGGCCCTGGCGCTTGAGCGCGAGGTAGTGGTCGGCCAGCCGCACCGGCAGCTCGTCGGGCGGCGCGTCGAGCACGTCGACCCCGAGCCGCCCCAGGGCGTCGGCGGCGAGCGCCCGCAGGCTGCCGGTGCGCTCGGCCGCGGCCGCTCCCCACACCTCGACGGACCCGTCGCGCGCGGTGCGCATCCGCTCCAGTGCCGGGTCGGAGACCGACGCGACGACCACGCGGTGGTGGGCGACCAGGGCCGGCAGCACCGGCAGCAGCCCCTCCTCGACGGCCGCCGGCTCCAGCGGTGTCAGCAGCACGACCAGGGCGCGATGGGTCGAGCGCGCCACCTCGCCCGCCAGCGCGCCCCAGTCGGTCTCGACGACCTGCGGGTCGACCGGTGCGAGGCGGCTGATGACGTCGTGCAGCAGCGACGCGCGGTCGGCGCCGGAGATGCGGGTGTGCACCCGGCGGTCGCCCGCGATCACCTGCACCCGGTCGTGGGCGTGCCCGGCCAGCGCGGTCAGCAGGAGGGCGGCATCCATGGCGGCGTCCAGGCGCGGGGCGTCGCCGACCCGGCCGGCGCTGGTGCGCCCGGTGTCGATGACGATGACGATGCGGCGGTGCTGCTCGGGCTGCCAGGTGCGCACCACCAGGTGCTGGCGCCGCGCGGTGGCGCGCCAGTCGATGGAGCGCACGTCGTCGCCCTCGACGTAGTCGCGCAGGCTGTCGAACTCGGTGCCCTGCCCGCGGGTGCGCACCGCCGCCCGCCCGTCGAGCTCCCGCAGCACGGCCAGGCGGCTCGGCAGGTGCTTGCGCGAGGGGAACGCGTGCAGGACCCGCACCCGGCCCGGGACCTCGACCGAGCGCTGGCGGGCGGCCAGGCCGAGCGGCCCGACCAGGCGGGTGGTGACGCGGTCGGCGAGGCGGTCGCCGCGGCGGGTCGGGACCAGGGTGGTGACGACGCGGCGGCGCTCGCCGGCCGGGACGTCGAGGGGATGCCGCCCCGGCGTGGCCCCGGCCGACGGCGGCCAGCCGTCGCGCAGCAGCCCGCGAGCCCGGCGCCGGCCGGTGTTCTCGACGGCCAGCTGGGTGGCCAGCGCCTCGCCGAGGCGCACCTGGCCGTCGCCGTCGCGGGTGAGCCGCAGCGCGCTGGGCGAGGCCGCCAGCAGCAGGTCGGCGGCGACCGCCAGGAGCCACACCAGCACCCACGCCCACACCGTCGAGCCGGCCGGTCGCAGCACGACCGGGACGATCCCGAGCAGGAGGAGCGCCGCGGCGCGGGTGGTCAGGGCCATCAGCGCGGGACGGGCACCGACGCGAGGACGCTGTGCAGCACCGAGGTCACCGACGTGCCCTCGAGCTCGGCCTCCGGGCGCAGCATGAGGCGGTGCGCCAGGGTGGCGACGGCCAGGGCCTTGACGTCGTCGGGCGTCACGTAGCCGCGCCCGCTCAGCCAGGCCCACGCGCGGCTGGTGGCCAGCAGCGCGGTGGCGCCCCGGGGGGAGACCCCGAGGGCCAGCGACGGCGAGACCCGGGTGGCGCGGGCGAGGTCGACGACGTAGCCGATGACCTCGTCCGAGACCTGGACCTCGCGCACCGCGGCGGCGCCGGCCTCGACGTCGGCAGCGCTCGCCACGGGCCGGATGCCGGCCGCGGCGAGGTCACGCGGGTCGAACCCGGCCGCGTGGCGCCGCAGCACCGAGACCTCGTCGTCGCGCTCGGGCACCGGCAGGACGACCTTGAGCAGGAAGCGGTCGAGCTGGGCCTCGGGCAGGGGGTAGGTGCCCTCGTACTCGACGGGGTTCTGGGTCGCCGCCACCAGGAACGGGGAGGGGAGGCCGTGCGCGGTGCCGTCGACCGAGACCTGCCGCTCCTCCATGGCCTCGAGCAGCGCCGACTGGGTCTTGGGGGGCGTGCGGTTGATCTCGTCGGCCAGCAGCAGGTTGGTGAAGACCGGGCCCTGGCGGAACGAGAAGTCGCTCTCCTTGGCGTCGTAGACCAGCGAGCCCGTGAGGTCGCCGGGCATGAGGTCGGGCGTGAACTGCACCCGCTTGGTGCCGACGTCGAGCGAGGCCGCGAGCGAGCGGACGAGCAGGGTCTTGGCGACCCCGGGTACGCCCTCGAGGAGGATGTGGCCCCGGCACAGGAGCGCGACGAGCATCCCCGCCACGGCGGCGTCCTGGCCGACGACGGCCTTGCCGACCTCCTCGCGGACCCGGACGAGCGCCGCGCGGGCGTCCCCGGCCGGCGGGGTGGTGGTGCTGGGGGTGTCAGTCATGTCGGGCGACCTTCTCCTCGAGATGGGCGAGCTGCTGGGCCAGGGAGACGAGACCGGCCTCGTCGGGGGCGGGGCCGTCGCGCAGGAGGGCGTCGACCTGGGCGGGGGGCATCGTGGTGGCGCGGGCCACGGCGTCGACGAGCGCGTCGAGCGGGGCCCCGGGAGCCAGGCCGAGGCGCCGGGACAGCCGCGCGAGGGTGGCGTGCCGCAGGATGCGGGCGGCGCGGGCGCGGTCGTCGGCCACGCGGTAGAGCTCGGCGCGGCTCTCGGTGGTCTCGGTGGCGCGGACCACGACCGGCAGCGGCTCGGGGACCAGGCGCCCCAGCCGCCGGCCGCGCGACACGGCGAAGGCGACGAAGGCGAGGCCGGCCAGCACCAGGGCGGGCCCGGCCCACTCGGGCCACACCGACCCCTCATCGCGCTGCGAGGGGTTGTCGGTGGCGTCCTCGATGCCCGGGTGGTACCAGACCAGGCGGGGCGAGGCGCCCAGCAGGCGCACCAGGAGCCCGGCGTTGGCGGAGTCGGTGACGTAGCGGTTGGTGGCGGCGTCGGGGAACCCCACCAGGGTCATCGCGGCGTGGCGGCCGTCGGCGGGGAGGTCGAGCGCGGCGTACCCGGTGGGCGGGAGGGCGTCGGGGTCGGTGGTGCGCCCGGGGGCGGGCGCCGGGTAGCAGCCGCTCGCGCCGCGCAGACCGTTGCCGGGCACCAGCATCCACAGCACGGGGGCGACCCGGTCGCCTGGGCGCACCCACGGCCGGGTGCAGTCGGCGGTGCCGGGCTCCTGGGCCACGCCACGCGCCGACACGTCGAGACCCAGCAGTGACAGCGTGCGGGCCGAGGCGTCGAGCACGACGATGCGGTCGACGCCCCGCGAGTCCCGCAGCAGCCGCCGGGCCGCGGTGTCGGTGAGCAGGTCGGCGTTGCCCAGCACGATGGTGGAGCCCGCCTCGTCGCCGGCGGCGCGCACGGCGTCGGCCGAGGTCTCGGCCACCCGCACGTCGATGCCCCGGTCGCGCAGCACGGTGACCAGCGCCGCGGTGCCGCCCTGGCCGGTGCCGTCGGGGTGCAGGTACTCCTCGGGCGACGGCGAGCCCGCGGCGACGGCGATGACGGCACCACCGACCACCAGCAGGAGCACCCACAGCAGCACCGCCCGGCCACGGCGGACGACGGTGGCGACCTCGGTGCCCTCCGGGGAGACCGAGGGCTCGGTGACGGGCGCGCTCATCCCGCCGCCTCCGCGACGAGGCGCTCCGGGCGGGCCGCGGCGAGCCGGTCGTCGAGGGCCACCACGCCACGGGCCTGGGCCTCGGTGGCGTGGCGTCGGCCGTAGCGGACCGCGTCGAAGGCGTCGGCCGCCTCGAGCAGGGCGCCGCGCTCGGCCGGGAAGCGCGGGGCGACCGCGACGGCGACCTCGTGCGCGGTGCGGCCCGGGGCGTCGTCGATGACGACCCGTTCGACCGCGGCGCGGGCGAGGGTGCGCATCCCGTCGACGACCACGGTGTCCCAGTCGCCGCGGGCGAGGGCCTCGAGAGCGCGCCGCCGCAGCTCGGCCGCCGGCACGTCGGGGACGTCGAGGACACCGGGGGGCCGGCCCGCGCCGCGCGCGCCCACGTCGCGGCGCAGCACCCGCACCAGGACGAGGGCGAGCACGGCGAGCACGAGCCCGACCGCGACGGGCAGGAAGACCGACGGCAGCCCGGTGGCGGGCGAGGAGGAGAGGAGGCGGCCGAGGAGCTCCTGGAGCCGCTCGAGCAGGCCGGGCTGCGCGTGGTAGCGCGGGCTCGAGAGCTCGTCCTGCAGCCAGCGCCGCGCCTCATCGGAGGTGGGGCCCAGCGGCGCGTCGAAGGGCGCGGACGCACGCAGGAGGAGGAGCACGGTGGGCGTCAGGACGAGGGGGTCGGCCACGGAGCGGGGGCCGCGCCCTGGGCGGCCTGGATGAGCTGCACGTCGAGCCCCTCGTCGCGGATGCGCGCGTCGACGTAGAGGAGGGAGTCGACCCCGGCGCTGAACGGGGTCGTCAGCGCCCCGGTGATGAGCCCGGCCACCCCTGCGAGGACGGTGTTGAGGACCAGGAAGGTGCTGCCCTGCGGGTCCTCGCCGAGGGTGGCGACCAGGACGATGAAGACGATGATGGTCAGCGGCACCGTGACCACCGAGGACGCGAAGCCGACGACGACGGCGGTGAGCAGGCGCAGGCCGAAGATGCGCCAGAAGGGGCCCTTGAGCGGGCTCCCGACGAGACGGGCCGACCGGGCCAGCCCGCCGAACACCCCGAGCCGCTCGATGACGATCGACGGGGTCGCGAAGGCCCACGCCGTGCCCAGGTAGATGCCCGCGGCGAGCAGCAGCAGACCTCCGACGGCGAACAGCAGGACGTACAGGCCGATGCTCCCGCCACCCGCCGACTCGGCGTAGGCGACGACGCCGACGGGGATGCCGAGGGTGACCGCCACGACCAGCACGAGGGCGACCAGCGTGACCAGGACCGCGCCGACCATCGCGGGGACCCGGCCCGCGGTGGCGCGCCACGTCTGCCCCATCGAGACCTTGCGCCCCAGGACGGCCTGCGCCACGACCTGCGCCAGGAAGCCCGCCAGCAGGATGGCCGAGAAGGTCTGGCCGATGGCCGGCAGGTACGCGCCCAGGATGCCGAGGCCGAGGTCGTCGGGGAGGGTGTCGGAGGCGGCGCTCGAAGAGTCGGGAAGGAACGAGAACGATGACCGGCCGGCGAGCCATGCACCGAGTGCGGTCGTGGGGAGCAGGAACGCGAAGGTGGTGAGGGCGGCCAGCCCGATGGTGGCGCCCGGGTTGCCGCGGATGGCCTTGAGGGTGGCGCTGTAGAGGTCACCGATGGTCAGCGGTCGCAGCGGGATGATGCCGGGCCGGTGGTCGAGGCGGCCGTAGGCGACCGGCCCGGTGGGGGGTGGCGGGGCGGCGGCGGGGTGGCCCGGCGGGGGGTACGCGGGGGGCGGAGGGGGCGGGCCGGGGGCCGCCGCGGGGCCCGCGCCCGGGGCCACCCACGGCTGGTCGGTCATCGCAGATCCCCCTCGTACGCCACGGCGCCAACCCTAACCGAGCAGCCCGCGCTCCACCGCGGAGGCGCGAGAACCGGTGGCACCGAGCGTGGTCTGCCGCGCGATGATCCCGGGCTCGTCGCGCATCAGCCGCCAGCCGCGGCGCACCAGGACCAGCGGCGGCTTACGGCGCTCCCTCAGGTCGCGGGCCAGCCGCCGGGCGAAGGTGACGGCGGGGCGGTGGTGCACGCACCAGGCGCTGTGCAGCATCCCCTCGGCGTCGAGGCGCGCCACCACCTCGGCGGCGAAGATGCCCTCGGCCAGGACCAGGTCGTCGGGGCGGGCGGTGACCTCGTGGCGGCCGCGGGCGCGGCTGGTGGCGAGGTCGTAGACCGGCAGGGTGGTGCGCCCGGTGTCGACCAGCTCGCGCAGGGCGGCGACGGCGCGGTCGGCGTCCCAGCTGTCGGGGTGGTCCCAGTCGACGATGCCGAGCTCGGCCTGGCGCGGCATCGCGGGGTCGTCCTCGTCGCGGTAGAAGTCGTCGAGCCGGAAGACCGGCCACCCGCGGGCGGCGTGGAGGCGCTGCGCGAGGCGCGACTTGCCGGCCCCGCTCGGGCCCGCCAGGACGACGACGCGGCGGCGGTCAGGGCCCGGGGAGGCGGGGGTGTCGCTGCCGGTCCGCTCCGCCTCACTCACGGGGCGCCAGTCTAGAGGGGCCGCTCACCCGACCAGAACGTGTGTGAACACGCCGGGGGATCAGCGGCGTGTTCACACACGTTCGGGGGTGGGGCGGGGGGAGGGGGAGGGCTCAGCGGCCCTTGGGGTGCCAGACGGTCTTGGTCTCGAGGAACGCCGAGAGCCGGGTGAGGTCGGGCGTCGCGTCGAAGTCGGGCTCGACGGCCTCCGCCCCGGAACCGCCCGGCCGCAGCACCCGCTTGAGGTTCTCGGCGGCGGCCAGCTCGAGGTCCCCCCACACCACGCCCTCGGCGTCCGCGGCACCCGTGAGGTCGATGGCGTTGACGTCGCGGTGCGAGGCCAGCCACGGCGCGACCTCGGCGGTGTCGCCGGTGATGACGTTGACCACGCCGCCGGGCACGTCGGAGGTCGCGAGGCACTCGGCCAGGTCGATGGCGGGCAGCGGGCGCTCGCGCGAGGCGAGCACCACGCACGCGTTGCCCGACACCACGACCGGCGCGACCACCGAGACCAGCCCGAGCAGCGAGGACGCCTGCGGGGCCAGTACCGCGACGACGCCGGTGGGCTCGGGGGCCGAGATGTCGAAGTACGGCCCGGCCACGGGGTTCAGCCCGCCCAGGACCTGCGGGTACTTGTCGGCCCAGCCGGCGTACCAGACCCAGCGGTCGACGGCCGCGGACACCACGGCATCGGCCCGGGCCACGGTGAGCCCCTCGGAGTCGCGCACGTCCTGGACGAGCTGGGCGCGGCGCCCCTCCATCACCTCGGCGACCCGGTAGAGCACCTGCCCACGGTTGTACGCGGTGGCCCCGGCCCATCCGGGCTGGGCCTTGCGGGCGGCGACGACGGCGTCGCGCGCGTCCTTGCGCGAGCCCAGCGCGGCGTTGGCCAGGAAGCGGGGGCTCGAGCGCCGACCCGACGGTGCCGCCAGCACCTCGTACGAGCGGCCGCTCTCGGACCGCGGGAACGCCCCGCCGATGTAGAGCTTGTACGTCTTGCGGACGTCGACGCGCGCGCTCACTGCTCGCTCCCGGTCTTCACGTAGGCCTCGAGCCCGTGGCGGCCGCCCTCACGGCCGTACCCGGACTCCTTGTACCCGCCGAACGGCGAGGTGGGGTCGAACTTGTTGAAGGTGTTGGCCCACACCACGCCGGCGCGCAGCTGGTCGGCCATCCACAGGATCCGACTGCCCTTCTCGGTCCACACCCCGGCCGAGAGGCCGTACGGGGTGTTGTTGGCCTTGGCCACCGCCTCGCCGGGGGTGCGGAAGGTCAGCACCGAGACCACCGGCCCGAAGATCTCCTCCTGGGCGATGCGGTGCGACTGCGCGACGTCGGTGAAGACGGTGGGGCGGAACCAGTAGCCGGCCGTGGGCAGCTCGCAGCCGGAGTCCCAGCGCTGCGCCCCCTCGGCCTCGCCGGCCTCGGTGAGCGCCGCGATGCGGTCGAGCTGGGCCTTGCTGTTGATGGCGCCGACGTCGGTGTTCTTGTCCATCGGGTCGCCGACGCGCAGGGTCCCGAGGCGGCGCTTGAGCCGGCGCACGACCTCGTCGGCGACGTTCTCCTGCACCAGGAGCCGGCTGCCGGCGCAGCACACGTGCCCCTGGTTGAAGAAGATGCCGGTGACGATGCCCTCGACGGCCTGGTCGAGCGGGGCGTCGTCGAACACGATGTTCGCGCCCTTGCCGCCGAGCTCGAGGGTGGCCTTCTTGCGGGTGCCCGCGATCGAGCGGGCGATCATCTTGCCGACGTTGGTCGAGCCGGTGAACGCCAGCTTGTCGATGCCCGGGTGGTCGACGATGGCCTGCCCGGTGGCCCCGGCGCCGGTGACGATGTTGACCACGCCCGGGGGCAGCTCGGCCTGGCGGCAGATCTCGGCGAACAGCAGCGCCGTGAGGGGGGTGGTCTCGGCCGGCTTGAGCACGACGGTGTTGCCGCAGGCCAGCGCGGGCGCGACCTTCCACGCGAGCATCAGCAGCGGGAAGTTCCAGGGGATGACCTGGCCCACGACCCCGAGCGGGCGCGGGTCGGCGCCGAGCGAGGCGTACCCCAGCTTGTCGGCCCATCCGGCGTGGTAGAAGAAGTGCGCCGCGGCCAGGGGCACGTCGACGTCGCGGCTCTCCTTGATGGGCTTGCCGTTGTCGAGGGTCTCGAGCACGGCCAGCTCGCGGGCGCGCTCCTGGATGATGCGCGCGATGCGGTAGAGGTACTTGCCGCGGTCGGCCCCGCTCATCCGCGACCACACCCGGGTGTAGGCGGTGCGGGCGGCCCGGACGGCGGCGTCGACGTCGTCGGCGCTCGCCTCGGAGACCTCGGCGAGGACCTCCTCGGTGGCGGGGTTGACGGTCTTGAACGGCGTGCCGCCGGTGGCCTCGACGAACTCACCGCCGATGAACAGCCCGTAGCTGCTGGCGATGTCGACGACGGCCCGGGACTCGGGGGCCGGTGCGTACTCGAAGGTGGGCATCCGCTGCTGTCCTTGCGTCGTGGGGGTCAGTAGCCGCTGGGGGCGTCGTCGGCGACGTAGTCGGCACCGGAGTAGGCGCCGGTGGCCATCCGCTGCCGCTGGAGGACGAGGTCGTTGAGCAGGCTCGAGGCGCCGAAGCGGAACCAGTGGTTGTCGAGCCAGTCCTCGCCGGCGACCTCGCTGACGGTCACGAGGTAGCGGATGGCGTCCTTGCTGGTGCGGATGCCGCCGGCCGGCTTCACGCCGACCTGGACGCCGGTGGCCTCGCGCCAGTCGCGCACGGCCTCGAGCATCGTCAGCGTCACCGGCAGCGTCGCCGCCGGCGAGATCTTGCCGGTGGAGGTCTTGATGAAGTCGCCGCCCGCCAGCATCGAGAGCCACGAGGCGCGGCGCACGTTGTCGTACGTGACGAGCTCGCCGGTCTCCATGATCACCTTGAGGCGCGCGCCGCCGCAGGCCTCCTTGGTCTCGACGATCTCGCGGAAGACGGTGAGGTAGTCGCCGGCCAGGAAGGCGCCGCGGTCGATGACCATGTCGATCTCGTCGGCGCCGTTGCCCACGGCGTCACGGACGTCGGCGAGCTTGACGGCCCGGCTGGCGCGACCGCTGGGGAAGGCGGTGGCGACGGCCGCGACCTTGACCCCGGACGCGCCGAGGGTCTCGCGGGCCAGGCCCGCCATGTCGCCGTAGACGCACACCGCCGCCGGGCTCGGGGTGGAGAGGTCGCTGGGGTCGGGCACCAGCGCCCGGGTGGCGAGGCCCCGGACCTTGCCCGGGGTGTCGGCCCCCTCGAGGGTCGTCAGGTCGATCATCGAGATGGCGAGGTCGATGGCCCAGGCCTTGCTCGTGGTCTTGACCGACCGCGTCGACAGCGCGGCGGCGCGGGCCTCGCAGCCGACCTGGTCGACGCCCGGCAGGCCGTGCAGCCAACCGGTGAGGGCCGAGTTCGTCAGGCGCGAGACCCCGAGGAGGTCGCGGGCGCGGGCCGCGGGGTCGGCGTCGGTGGCGGTACTCACCCCGGGAGTCTACGGGCGCCCGGACGGGGCGGTCACCCGTGGCGGGGGTGAGCGGTGACGAGGAACGGGGCGCCCCGACGGCAGGATCTGCCGGTCGGTGCGCCCCGGTCCGGAGGCGGTCGGGCCCGCTCAGAGGCAGGTGACCGTGATCGGGTAGGCGGTGATGTCGTCGCCGTAGACGTTGCCGTCGTAGGTGATGGAGTCGCGCACCGAGAAGGTCACGGTGCCGGTGGTCGGGGAGACCCAGACCACCGAGCGGCTGCCGCTGTCGCCGCTGGAGTTCGTGTCGTAGCGGGAGCCCGCGACCGGGACGCCGTCGACGAGGAGCTCCTGCGCCATCGGGGTGTTCCACCCGGTGAACGCCTCGTAGGAGTACGAGAACTGGTACGAGCGGCCCGAGACGACGTCGAGGGCGTGCGAGGCCGTGGCCGTGACCGTCTGGCCCGGGTCGGGGTCGGTGTTCATGAAGAACGCGCCGTTCACGAACGACGCTTCGCCGCCGCCGGATCCGGTGACGTCGAGCGTCCACCCCTCGGCGTCCGAGAACGCCGGCAGGCTCGGACAGGCGCCGGGGGACGCGGCGAGCGCGGGGGCGGCCGCGCCGACCGCGATGACGGGCATGGCCCAGGCGGCGCCGCGGGCGACGGAGCGCCGCGTCGGCCGGGCGGTGGAGGGCAGGGTCGGGCGAGCGTCGAGAGGCATGGTGGATCTTTCGTTCGGCACGTGAGAACGCGGAGGGACATCGCGGTCGCTATGAGGGAGGGGAGGCGAGACCCCCGTAGGACGTCCCCGATGCGGCTGCCGCCGGCCGGCGAATGCCACACCCGTGGATCGACCTCTGTCCAACCTAGGGCACACCGCTCCTCCCAGTGGCCGCTTCGGTCACATCAGTGACACGCGGTGTCGTCGACGGCGCCGGTCGAGACGCAGGTCAGGGGCCCCTGGGCGTCGTCCGGCCCGCCCGCCGCCCCCTCCCGGCCGCGGGGCGTCAGCCCCCCGAGGTCCGGCCGGCCCCGGGGGCGAGGCACACCGGTGGTCAGGGTCTCGTGAGCTCCGCCAGCGCCGCCCGCAGCGCTGCCAGCCGCCCACCCGCCCGGCGCCGGGCGCCCGCCAGGTCGGCGTCGTCCGCGACCGGCTCGACGGCCTCGAGGTAGACCTTGAGCTTCGGCTCGGTGCCCGAGGGGCGCACGATGACGCGCGAGCCGTCGGCCAGCAGGTACCGCAGGCCCTCGGTCGGAGGCAGGCCGCCGTCGCCGCGGGCCAGGTCGTCGGTGCGGTCGACCTCGACGCCGGCCAGCGTCGTCGGCGGCTGCGCCCGCAGCCGGTCCATGACCCGCCCGATGAGCGAGAGGTCCTCGACCCGCACCGAGAACGCGTCGGTGGCGTGCACCCCGTGCTCGCGGGCCAGATCGTCGAGGCGGTCGGCGACGGTGCGTCCCTGCTGCTTGAGCCCGGCGGCCAGCTCGGCCACCAGCAGGGCGGCGGTGACGCCGTCCTTGTCGCGCACGTGCGCCGGGTCGACGCAGTACCCCAGCGCCTCCTCGTAGCCGTAGCGCAGCCCCTCGACGCGTCCGATCCACTTGAAGCCGGTGAGGGTCTCCTCGTGGCGGACCCCGGCCGCCGCGCACACCGCGGCCAGCATCCGTGACGACACGATCGAGCTCGCGAACACCGCGCCGTCGGGCACTGCGCGCTCCAGCACGTGCGCGCCCAGCAGGACGCCGACCTCGTCGCCGCGCAGCATCCGCCAGCCGCCGGTGCCGGGCACGGCCACCGCGCACCGGTCGGCGTCGGGGTCGTTGGCGATGACGACGTCGGGGGAGGTCTGCTCGGCCAGCTCGAGGGCGGCGTCCATGGCGCCGGGCTCCTCGGGGTTCGGGAACGCGACGGTGGGGAACATCGGGTCGGGCTCGGCCTGCGAGCCGACGGGGATCGGCTCGGCGAAGCCCGCGGCCAGGAAGGCCCGGCGCACCGTCTCGGAGCCGACCCCGTGCAGCGCGGTGTGCACGACCGTCAGCTCGCGCGGCGCGTCGGTGGCCACGACGCCGGCGGCATCCGCCAGATAGGCCTCGAGCACGTCGTCGCCCAGGGTCTCCCAGCCGTCGTCGGCCCGCGGCACCGACGCCACCGACGCGACGGCGGCGATCTCGGCGGCGATGAGACCGTCGACGGGCGGCACGATCTGCGATCCGTCGCCGACGTAGACCTTGTAGCCGTTGTCCTCGGGCGGGTTGTGCGAGGCGGTGACCATGACGCCGGCATCGGCGCCGAGGTGGCGGATGGCGTACGCGAGCACCGGGGTCGGCAGCGGGTGGGGGAGCACGACGGCGCGCCCGCCCATCCCCGTGACGACGGCACAGGTGTCGTGGGCGAAGACGTCGGAGTTGGTGCGCGCGTCGTAGCCGACCACGACGAACGGCTGGCGGGTGAGCGTGTGCAGGTACGCGGTCAGCCCGGCGGCGGCCCGGATGACCACGGCCCGGTTCATCCGGTGCGAGCCACCCCCCAGCCGGCCGCGCAGCCCGGCCGTGCCGAACTCGAGGAGCCCCGACATCGCATCGCCCAGCTCGGCGACGGCGGCGGCGTCACCGGCCCCGGCGCGTGTCGCCAGGCCCTCGAGCTCGGCGCGGGTGGCCGGGTCGGGGTCGTCGGCGGCCCAGGCGCGGGCGGCGGCGACGAGCGCGTCGGGGGAGGAGGCGGTGCCGGTCACGCCCCGGCGCCGATCAGCCCGACGACGTCGGCGAGGAGGCGGCCGCAGCGCTCGGCGGCGGCCTGGCCGGCCTCGATGACCTCCTGGTGGCTGAGCGGGGTCGGCGAGATGCCGGCGGCCGCGTTGGTGACCAGCGAGATGCCGAGGACCTCGAGCCCCGCCTGCCGGGCCGCGATCGCCTCGAGCGTCGTCGACATCCCCACCAGGTCGCCGCCCAGGGTGCGCGCCATCCGCACCTCGGCCGGGGTCTCGTACTGCGGGCCGCGGAACTGCACGTAGACGCCCTCGTCGAGGCTGCCGTCCACCTGCCGGGCCAGCGCCCGCAGCCGCGGCGAGTACAGGTCGGTGAGGTCGATGAAGGTCGCGCCCTCGAGCGGCGTGGCCGCGGTGAGGTTGATGTGGTCGCTGATCAGCACGGGGGTGCCGGGGGACCACTCCGGCCGCAGGCCGCCGCAGCCGTTGGTGAGGACGACCGTGGTGCAGCCCGCGGCGGCGGCGGTGCGGATGCCGTGCACGACCGCACGCACGCCCCGCCCCTCGTAGTAGTGGGTGCGGGTGCCGTAGACCAGGGCTCGCCGGCCGGTGTCGCCGATGGCGACCGAGCGCAGGGTGCCGCTGTGGCCCGCGACGGCCGCCTTGGCGAAGGCGGGCACGTCCGTGTTCTCGATCGTGGCCAGCGTCTCGCCGACCAGGTCGCCCGCCTGCCCCCAGCCGGAGCCGAGCACGAGGGCGACGTCGTGACGCTCGACCCCGGTGCGCTCGCGGATGACGGCGGCGGCCGCCTCGGCGACCGCGAACGGGTCGGCGGCCGGGTCGGTGAGGTCGTGGACGGCGGCGGTGTCGGTCACCGGGAGAGCGTAGCGAGGCGCCCCGAGGCGGGCGACACCGTGGGGCGGCGGGAGTGGGGGCGCCCGCGCGGATGGTTGGATGGCACCCGTGAACGCGCGGTCGAGCAGAGTCGTCATCCTCGGCGGGGGCCCCGGGGGGTACGAGGCCGCCCTGGTGGCCGCCCAGCTCGGGGCCGAGGTCACCGTCGTCGAGCGGACCGGCATCGGCGGGGCCGCGGTGCTCACCGACTGCGTGCCGAGCAAGACCCTGATCTCGACCGCCGACTACATGAGCGACTTCGAGACCGCGGCCGACCTCGGCGTGCACCTCGAGGACCAGGAGGGCGACGAGGTCTCCGACGCCGTCGCCGACCTGCCCGAGGTCAACCGCCGCGTCCTGTCGCTGGCCGCGGCCCAGAGCGCCGACATCACCGCCCGCCTCGCCGAGGTCGGCATCCGCACCGTCGCCGGCGCGGCGTCCCTGACCTCGCCCACCACCGTGCGGGTCGAGCCCGAGGAGGACGGCGGCGCGGCCGAGGAGCTCACCGCCGACGTCGTCCTGGTGGCCACCGGTGCCGCGCCGCGGGTCATGGACACCGCCGTGCCCGACGGTGAGCGGATCCTCACCTGGCAGCAGATCTACGACCTGCGCGAGCTGCCCCGGCGGCTCGTGGTGGTCGGCTCGGGCGTCACCGGCGCCGAGCTGGCGCAGGCCTACCTGGGGCTCGGCTCCGAGGTCGTCCTGGTCTCGTCCCGCGAGCGGGTCCTGCCGGGCGAGGACCCCGACGCCGCCACCGTCATCGAGGACGTCTTCCGCAAGCGCGGGATGGAGGTGCTCAGCCGCTCGCGCATGGAGTCGGTCAGCCGCACCGCCGACGGTGTCCTGGTGCGGCTGGTCGACGGCCGCGAGGTCACCGGCACCCACGCCCTGCTGGCCGTGGGCTCGGTCCCGCAGACCCGCGGCATCGGGCTCGAGGAGATCGGCGTCGACCTCCTGCCGTCCGGGCACATCGCGGTCGACAAGGTCTCGCGCACCTCGGTGCGGGGCGTCTACGCCGCGGGCGACTGCACCGGCGTGCTCCCGCTGGCGTCGGTGGCGGCGATGCAGGGCCGCATCGCGATGTCCCACGCCCTCGGCGACGCCGTGGCCCCGCTGAACCTCGGCGTGGTCTCGGCCAACGTCTTCACCGACCCCGAGATCGCCACCGTCGGCATCACCCAGAAGGACGTCGACGAGCACCGGGTCGACGCCGAGGTGCTGATGCTGCCGCTGGCCCGCAACCCGCGGGCCAAGATGCTCGGCATCCGCGACGGGTTCGTGAAGCTGTTCGCGCAGAAGGGGTCCGGCGCCGTCGTCGGGGGCGTGGTGGTGGCCCCGCGCGCCTCCGAGCTGATCTTCCCGGTGACGCTGGCCGTGCAGCACCGGCTGAACGTCGACCAGGTGGCCTCCACCTTCACCGTGTACCCGTCGCTGTCGGGCTCGGTGGCCGAGGCCGCCCGCCGCCTGCACGTGCGCGGCTGACCGCGCCGACTCCGGCCGGAGCCGGTCGCCCCTCGCCGGGGCGGTCGTCCTCCGGTCCGGGCGTGGTCAGCCCTCGGCGCCCTCGGCGTCCTTGATCTCGCAGATGACCGCGCCGTTGGTGACGGTCGCGCCGACCTCGGCGCTGAGCCCGCTGACGACACCCGCCTTGTGCGCCGTGATGGGCTGCTCCATCTTCATGGCCTCGAGGACGACGACCTGGTCGCCGGCGGCCACGGTGGCGCCCTCCTCGACGCTGACCTTGACGATGGTGCCCTGCATGGGGGCGGTCAGGGAGTCGCCCGAGGCGGCCGCGCCGCCGGCGGACCGGCCGGTGCGCCGGGGCGCCTTCTTGCGGGACGCGCCCACCGCGCCCCCCGAGCCGCCACCGACCCCGAGCGACAGGCCGCCCGGGAGCGAGACCTCGAGCCGCTTGCCACCCACCTCGACGACGACGCTCCGGCGCTCCTCGGCCTCCGGGGCGTCGGCGCTCGGGCCGGCGTAGGGCGCGATGTCGTTGTCGAACTCGGTCTCGATCCACCGGGTGTGGACGGTGAAGGGCTGGTCGGGGTCGGCCGGCGCGAACGCCGGGTCCGCCACGACCTTGCGGTGGAAGGGCACCACGGTCGGCATCCCCTCGACCACGAGCTCGTCGAGGGCGCGGCGGGCCCGCTCGAGGGCCTGCTGGCGGGTCCGGCCGGTGACGACGAGCTTCGCGATCATCGAGTCGAACGCCCCGGCCACGGTGTCGCCCTCGACGATGCCGGCGTCCCAGCGGACCCCGGGCCCCTGGGGCACGACCATCCGGGTCACGGTGCCCGGCGCCGGGAGGAAGCCGCGCCCGGCGTCCTCGCCGTTGATGCGGAACTCGATGGAGTGCGCGTGCGGCTCGGGGTCGCGGTCCTCGAGGCGCTCGCCGTTCGCGATGCGCAGCTGCTCGCGCACGAGGTCGAGGCCGGTGACCTCCTCGGAGACGGGGTGCTCCACCTGGAGGCGGGTGTTGACCTCGAGGAAGCTGATGTCGCCCTGGGGCCCGACGAGGAACTCGCAGGTGCCGGCGCCGACGTAGCCGGCCCGGCGGAGGATCTCCTTGCTCGCGCGCAGGAGCTCGGTGTGCTGCTCGTCGGTGAGGAACGGCGCGGGCGCCTCCTCGACCAGCTTCTGGTTGCGGCGCTGGAGCGAGCAGTCGCGCGTCGACACCACGACGACGGTGCCGTGCTGGTCGGCCAGGCACTGGGTCTCGACGTGGCGCGGGTGGTCGAGGAAGCGCTCGACGAAGCACTCGCCGCGCCCGAAGGCGGTGACGGCCTCGCGCACCGCGGAGTCGAACAGCTCGGGGATCTCCTCGAGGGTGCGGGCGACCTTCAGGCCGCGGCCGCCGCCGCCGTAGGCCGCCTTGATGGCCACCGGGAGCCCGTGCTCCTGGGCGAACGCGACCACCTCGTCGGGCCCGGAGACGGGATCCTTGGTCCCGGGGACGAGGGGGGCGTCGGCCGCGAGGGCGATGTGGCGGGCCTTGACCTTGTCGCCGAGGCTGTCGATGGCCTCGGGGCCGGGCCCGATCCAGGTGAGGCCGGCGTCGATGACCTTCTGCGCGAACTCGGCGTTCTCGGCGAGGAACCCGTAGCCGGGGTGCACGGCGTCGGCGCCCGCCTGCCGCGCCACCTCGATGAGCTTGTCCTGGAGCAGGTAGGACTCGCCGGGCGTGGACCCCCCGAGGGCGTAGGCCTCGTCGGCGACCTTGACGTGGAGGGCGTCACGGTCGGGGTCGGCGTAGACGGCGACGGAGGCGACCCCGGAGTCCTTGCAGGCGCGGGCGATGCGCACCGCGATCTCTCCCCGGTTCGCGATGAGGACCTTGCTGATCGGCATGGCTCGGACTCTAGCGGCCCGACGCGCTCGTCTCCGGGTGCCGGTGGGCGACGTGGGCCACACCCCGGACCGCGGCCCCGGGACGCCAGGGGTCAGGTGGCCAGACCGAGGATGAACGCCTCCTCGCCCTCCGGCGGCTCGCCGGCGGCCACGGCGAAGGACTCCAGCGCCGACGCCAGCGTGCGACGGCGCGAGGCCGGCATGGCGCTCATGATGGCGAGGATCGACTCACGGCGGAAACCCATCACCCTCTGGACCAGCTCGTGGCCGGCGGGGCTCAGCGTGAGGGCCAGGTGGCGCCGGTCGGAGGGCCGGTCCGTGCGCTCCACCAGCCCCGCGCCGACGAGCTTGTCGACCATGCGGGTGGCGTTCGACGGATGCACTCCGAGGTGGCGCGCGACCTCGCTGAGGTTGAGCGGGGCGTGGCCGGCGATGACGACCAGGACGCGGAACTGCACCAGGGTGACCTGGTCCTCGACCTCGGCGATCGAGCGTGCCACGACGGACACCAGGACCCGCGAGGCCCGCATCACGGCGTCGACCTGGGCCCGCTCCTCGTCCTGCTCCGTGGTTTCCATTCCCGGTGTGTCCCTCCTGTGCAGCGACCGCCCCGTGTCGGGCACCCGGTCCAGCCACCGCAGTATGGCAGCCGCCGCGCGGGCCCGTCGTAAGGATCAGGGGGCTCAAGGGCTGCGTAACAGCAATCATTGCGCTATAACTATCGTGAGCACGGTAGCACCAGGAGGGAGACGCCCGTGACCCACGACGAGTCCGCCCGTCCCGCGCCCGACGGGGGTGACGCGGCACCCGGCCCGCTGGTGTCGTCGGTCGAGGTCGCGGCCTACGCGGTCCCCACCGACGCGCCCGAGGCCGACGGGACCCTCGCCTGGGACTCCACGGGCGTCGTCGTGGTCGAGGTCGCCGCGGGTGGGCGACGCGGGGTGGGGTGGACGTACGCGCCGGCGGCGGCGGCGGCCCTCGTCCGCGACGTGCTGGCGCCGGTGGTCGTGGGCGGCGACGCCATGGCCGTGGCCGGACTGTCGCAGGCGATGATCCGCCAGGTGCGCAACATCGGCCGGCCCGGGCTGGCCTCCTACGCGATCTCCGCGGTGGACGTCGCCCTGTGGGACCTCAAGGCCCGGCTGCTCGGTCTCCCGCTCCATCGGCTGCTCGGCGCCGTGCACGACGGGGTGCCCGTCTACGGCAGTGGGGGGTTCACGACCTACGACGAGTCCCGGCTGACCGAGCAGCTGACCGGCTGGGTCGACCAGGGGATCCCTCGCGTCAAGATCAAGATCGGGGAGTCCTGGGGGAAGCGACCCGACCGCGACCTGGCCCGGATGCGGCAGGCGCGCCACGTCGTCGGCGACGAGGTCGAGCTCTTCGTCGACGCCAACGGGGGGTACGGCCGCAAGCAGGCGGTCCGGATGATGGCCGCGGCCGCCGACCTCGGGGTGCACTGGTTCGAGGAGCCGGTGTCGTCCGACGACCTCGACGGGCTCGCCGAGGTCCGCGCCGCGGTCGCCCCGGACGTCACGGCGGGGGAGTACGGCACCGACCTCGCGTACTTCGCCCGGATGTGCCGGGCCGGCGCCGTCGACTGCCTCCAGGTCGACGCCTCACGGTGCGGCGGGATCAGCGAGTGGCTGCGGGTCGCGGCCCTGGCCGCGGCCTCCGGCCTCGACGTGTCCGGCCACTGCGCCCCCCACCTGCACGTCCACGTCGCGGCCGCCGTCGCGAACCTGCGCCATCTCGAGTGGTTCCACGACCACGTCCGCATCGAGTCGATGTTCTTCGACGGCACCCTCGACCCCAGCGGCGGTGTCCTGGTGCCGGACCCGCACGCGCCGGGTCACGGTCTGACGTTCAGGCGCGCCGACGCCGAGAGCCACCGCGTCAGCGCCTGAGGACCACCGGAGCCGCCGCCCCCTGGTGGGGACGGCGGCTTCGGTGCGCGCGGCTCAGCGGGTCAGTACCCGTCGCCGGGCAGGAGCTCCTGCACCTTCGTCTTGACGCCCTCCTTCACCACGCCCCAGGCGTGGGCATCACCCTTGAGGATCGACTCGGCGGCGTCCTTCATCTGCTCGAAGGTGGCGTGCGGGGGGACGGGCGGCACGTCGGGGTCGGTGTGCACGTCCAGGACGGTGGGCCGGTCGGCGCTCAGCGCCCGGTCCCAGGCCGCCCCGAGCTCGTCGGGGTCGGTGACGGTGATGGCCTGGAGGCCGAGGCTCGCGGCGAAGGCCGCGAAGTCGACGTCGGGCAGCGACTGGGACTCCACGAACGTCGGGGAGCCCTCCATCGCCCGCAGCTCCCAGGTGACCTGGTTCAGGTCGTTGTTGTGCAGGATCGCGATGACGAGCCGGGGGTCGCTCCACGTCTCCCAGTAGTGCTTGACGGTGATCAGCTCGGCCATCCCGTTCATCTGCATGGCGCCGTCGCCGGCGAACACGATCACCGGCCGCTCGGGGCAGCCGAACTTCGCCCCGATGCCGTAGGGGACGCCCGGGCCCATGGTGGCCAGGTTGCCCGAGAGGGAGCCGCGCATGTCGCCGCGGAACTTCAGCTGGCGGGCGTACCAGTTGGCGGACGAGCCCGAGTCGGCGGTGACGATGGCGTCGTCCGGCAGCCGGGGGGACAGCTCCGCGAAGAGGCGCTGGGGGTTGACCGGGTCGGCCGAGACGTCGGCCTCACGCGCCATCACGTCCCACCAGCGCGCGACGTTGGACTCGATGGTCTCGCGCCACGAGCGGTCCTCCTTGCGGTGCAGGTGCGGGATGAGGGCCCGGAGGGTGGCCGCGGCGTCACCGACGAGGTTGACCTCGTAGGGGTAGCGCATCCCGATGTACTTGGCGTCGAGGTCGATCTGCACCGCGCGGGCCTGGTCGAACGCCGGGAGGAACTGGGTGTACGGGAAGCTGGACCCGACGGTGAGGAGGGTGTCGCAGTCCATCATCATCTCGTAGCTGGGCCGCGTCCCCAGCAGGCCGATCGAGCCGGTGACGTACGGCAGCTCGTCCGAGAGCACGTCCTTGCCGAGCAGCGGCTTCGCGATCCCCGCGCCGAGCAGCTCGGCGACCTCCTGGAGCTCGGCGCGGGCGCCGCGTGCTCCGGAACCGGCCAGGATCGCGACCTTGGCACCGGCGTTGAGCAGGTCGGCGGCCTTCAGGACGGCCGCGTCGTCGGGTGCGACGGTGGGCCACGCGGTGCCCAGGCTCGACGGCACCATCTTGAACTCGTGCGTCGGCGGCGAGTAGTCGAGCTCCTGGACGTCCGCGGGGATGATGATGGCCGTGGGGGCACGCTCGGCCAGGGCGACCCGGATGGCCCGGTCGAGCACGTTGGGCAGCTGCTCGGGCACGGTGACCATCTGCACGTACTCGCTGGCCACGTCCTTGAACAGGGTCAGCAGGTCGACCTCCTGCTGGTAGGAGCCGCCCATCGCCGAGCGGTTGGTCTGGCCCACGATGGCCACCACGGGGACGTGGTCGAGCTTGGCGTCGTAGAGGCCGTTGAGCAGGTGGATGGCGCCCGGGCCCGAGGTGGCCATGCAGACGCCCAGGCGGCCGGTGAACTTGGCGTACCCGACGGCCTCGAACGCGCTCATCTCCTCGTGCCGTGACTGCACGAACATCGGCTGGTTCTCGGCCCGCCCCCACGCCGAGATGATGCCGTTGATGCCGTCGCCGGGGAAGGCGAAGACGTGGTCGACGCCCCACTCCCGCAGGCGCTGCAACAGGTGGTCGGAGACCTTCGGTGATGCCATGCGCTCCTCCTGGATCCGTGAACCCGGTCGGGTTCGGTGGTGGTGCCCGTCGCGGCGGCCACGGCCACCGGCGAACGGCGACGCGTGGTCAGGTGCCGTTACGGGCGCCGCGGGCCAGTCGGTCGGCCGCGCGGGCGGCGACCGACATGATGGTCAGCGCCGGGTTGGCGCTGCCCTGGGTGGGCAGCACGCTGCCGTCGGTGATGTACACGTTGGGGACCGCGAACGTGCGGCAGTCGGCGTCGACCACGCCGTGCTCCTCGTCGGCCGCCATCCGCGCACCGCCCACGAGGTGGGCGTAGCGGTCGATGGTGATGACCTCGTCCGCCCCGGCGGCGTGCAGGATGTCCTCCATGACGCTCTGGGCGGCCTTCATCAGGGCGGTGTCGTTGTCGCACTGGGAGTAGGAGAAGTGCGCGACCGGCAGCCCGTGGCGGTCCTTCTCGTCCGACAGGGTCACGCGGTTGTCCGGCTGCGCCAGGAACTCGCACAGCGCGCCCAGGCACGACCAGTGCACGTAGTCGCTCATGTACTCCCGGAGGTCGGACCCCCAGTGGCCCTGGGCCGAGATGTGCTCGGCCCACGTGATGGGCAGTGGCGACACGGTCTGGATCGAGAAGCCCCGCTGGTACGGCTTGCTGGGGTCGGTCTCGTAGAACGCCTCGGTGCTGACCTCGGGGGGCGGCGCCTTGTACATGCGTACCTCGGCGTCGAACCGGCCGGCGGTCTGCGGAGCGCCCTGCACCATCAGGTAGCGGCCGACCTGGTCGAAGTCGTTGCCGATCCCCTCGGGGAAGCGGTCGCACGCCGAGTTGAGCAGCAGCCGGGGGGTCTCGATCGAGTACCCGGCGACGGCCACCATGGTGGCCCGCTGGAACCGCGCCACCCCGTCGCGCACGTAGTGCACCCCGGTGGCCCGGCCGGTGCGCTCGTCGATCTCGATCCTCGTGACCATGGCGTTGGCGCGCACCTCGGCGCCGTGCGCGAGGGCATCGGGGATGTGCGTGATGAGCGGCGAGGCCTTCGCGTTCACCTTGCACCCCTGCAGGCAGAAGCCGCGGTAGATGCAGTGCGCCCGGTTGCCGAACCGGCCGTTGACGATGGCGACGGGGCCGACCTTGGCGGTCACGCCGAGCTTCTCGGCGCCCCGCAGGAAGATCTCGCCGTTGCCGCCGACCGGATGGGGGCGGTAGGGGTAGGAGTGCGGGTCGCCCCAGGGCCATTCCTCGCCGGCCACCGGGAGCTCCTCCTCGATGGCCTCGTAGTAGGGCTTGAGGTCGGCGTAGTCGATCGGCCAGTCGGCCCCCACCCCGTCGCGGGTGTAGGTCTCGAAGTCGCTGGGGTGGAAGCGGGGGGTGTAGCCGGCGTAGTGCACCATCGAGCCGCCGACGCCCCGGCCGGAGTTGTTCGACCCCAGGGGCACCGGGTCCGACCCTGAGATGACCCGCGGCTCGGTCCAGTAGAGGTGGTGCGACCCGGCCTCGTCACTGACCCAGTCGGTGTCGGGGTCCCAGAACGGGCCGGCGTCCAGGGCCACCACCCGCCACCCGGCCCGGGCCAGCCGCTGGATCATCGTCGAGCCCCCGGCCCCGCAGCCCACGACGACCAGGTCGACCTCGTCGGTGTCGTCGAAGCGGCGCATGTCGTGCCGCAGGCGGTGGTTGGTCCGGGTGCCGTCGGCCGGCAGCAGCCACGCCGACTCGTTCCGGTCGCGCACGGAGCTCATCGCGTCCTCCGCAGGGGGTCGTCCGACGGGATGGCGTCGTGGACCTCGTACGGCTCGAGCCGGTCCACGCCGATGTTCTTGTAGCCGCGCGGGTAGGCCGGCCCGGAGAAGCCGATCTCGTTCCACGCGGTGGGGTGGGAGTAGAAGGCGGTGCAGGCGTACCGCGTCCAGAGGCTCCAGACGTGCCCGGCCGGGAGCCCGTGCCACGCGTCCGAGCCGCGGTCCTGCACGGCCTGGATGAGCGCGCTCTGCTCGTCGTGGGTGCAGGTCGCGAAGCCGGAGCCGTACTGCTCCTGCGCGTCCGCGTCGAGGCCGGCGAGGGTGTCGCGCCACGCCTGGCCGTCGGCCGGCATGTCGTGGTAGTGCCAGCCGTCGGTACGGTGCTCGGCCAGCCGGGCGTCGATGAGGTTCACGACCGGCACCCGGGAGCCCGTCCCGTCGTCCTCGTCGGGCTGGCCCAGCAGCCGGTCGCACAGCGCGGTGGCCACGGCCTGCTCGGCCGGGGTGAAGAAGCGGATGTCGGGCGGCATGCCGACGCGCGAGAGCACCACGCCCGACGTCACCGCGTCCCAGTGGCCGCTCTGCTCGAGGACGTCGTACCCGGGGAACCGCACGGGCGGGGCGCCGCTGGTGCGGGAGGGGCCCGCACCGGGGGGCCGCGTCACTGCTCGCGTCGCAGGACGGCGGCCAGCAGGCCCATGCCACCGACCATCGTGACCAGCAGCGGGGCCAGCAGCGGCGGACCCATCTCGAGGTTGTAGCGCGCGTTGCGCCATCCCCCCGGCTTCTGGGCGATACCCCGTGCGTGCAGGTAGACCCCCTGCACGCCGACGACGACGATGGCGGCCGAGGCGACGGGCAGGGCCGTCTTGGCCATCCGGCGGCTGAAGAACCCGGCGATGCCGGCGGCCGCCCCGACCGGGCCCATCGCCACCGGCACCCACATCAGCTTGTTGCCGAAGCTGGCGGAGTCGTGCTCGAAGAAGATCTCGACGGCCGCGACCAGGGCACCGGCCGCGGTCAGCGCCGACAGGCTGCGCTCGAAGCGCCCGGTCTCGATGTTGCGGACCATGCGGTCGATCCCGTGCAGGACGGGCTCGGTCGTCAGGTCGGATGCAGGAGCTGGTGCCATCCCCGGTCCTCTCGGTTGCTCGCTGACGCCCGGCCCCCGGTGTCCCGGATGTCATGGCGCAGCATTGATTGCGTTAGTGCAACCATATGGCAAATGTTTGCGTTTACGCAACTAAAGGGGACACTGGTCCGGTGACGACCGAGAGAGAGACAGCACCCGTGAGCACCGGCCGACGGCCCGACCCCGCCCCGACGCCGCCGGGGTCGGCCGGCGGCATCCCGCCGTCCGGCGCCCAGTACCCGATCACCCACGGGGACCAGCACGCGACCGTCGTGGAGGTCGGGGGCGGCATCCGCGCGTACGAGGTCGGGGGCCGTGACGTGCTGCAGCCGTACGCCCTCGACCAGATGTGCGACGGAGCCCACGGCGCGCCGCTCGTGCCGTGGCCCAACCGGCTCGGTGACGGGCGCTACCGCTTCGACGGGGAGGACCACCAGGTCCCGCTGACCGAGCCGGAGAAGGGGAACGCCATCCACGGCTTCCTGCGCTGGCAGCCCTGGAGCTGTGTGACGCACGAGGAGGGGCACGTGGTCATGGGCACCACGCTCTTCCCCCGGCCCGGGTACCCCTTCACGCTGGGAGTGCGCGTCGGCTACCGCCTCGACGACGAGGGGCTGAGCGTCACGACGTCGGCGACCAACCTCGGGGACCGCCCCGCCCCCTACGCGTGCGGCCAGCACCCGTATCTCGCACCGGCGGACGGTCTGGTCGACGACTGCACCCTGCGGCTGGAGGCGAGCACGCGCATCCTCACCGACCCGCAGCGCCAGCTGCCCACCGGCCGCGAGGACGTCACGGGGACCGCGTACGACTTCCGGGAGGGGCGGCGGCTGGGCGACCTCGCGGTCGACGACGCCTTCACCGACCTGCGGCGCGACGAGCGGGGCCGGGCGTGGGTCAGCCTCGAGAGCGCCGACGGCGAGGTCGTGGGGCTGTGGGTCGACCGGGCCTACCCCGTGGTCGAGATCTTCACCGGTGACACCCTGGCGCCGGACCGGCGGCGCCGCGGTCTCGGCGCGGAACCCATGACCGGCCCTCCCAACGCGTTCCAGAGCGGCATCGGGGTGGCCCGGCTCGACCCGGGCGACACCTTCCGCGCCACGTGGGGCGTGTCGCTCGCGCGGCGCGGCGACGGGGGCGCCCGCCGGGCCTGAGCCGGGACGCCCAGGCCGCCGCGCGCCCCGGTGTGCCGCACCTCACGGGCCGGCCCCGGCGGGGAGAGGGCCCGGCCCTGGTGCCCGGCCCGGGCACGCAGGACACTGGAGGTGGACCCGCCCCGGGGCCCGCTCGTCACGAGGAGGCCGCGATGTCCGCGCCACCCACCACCACGTCACTGCCGCCGGTGCCCGACGACGGGGCCGGGCCGGAGCTGCGGCACCCGGCGACCCCGGCGCAGCTGGCCTGGCTCGAGCACCAGCTCGGCGCCTGGCGGGCCGAGGGCCTGGTCGACGACGTCGCCGCCCGCGCCATCCGCGGCCGCTACGTCGCCCACCGCCGCGTCACCCTGGTGCGCATCGTGCTCACCCTCGGGGCGCTGTTCGTGGGTCTCGGCCTCATCTGGCTGGTCGTGGCCAACCTCGACGCGCTCTCGCTCGCGCTGCGCCTGGTCCTGGTCGTGCTGCTCTGGGTCGGGCTGGTCGTGGCGGCCGAGGCGCTGGCGCGGCGCCGGGCCCGCGCGGGCGGGGTCGCGTCCCCGGTCGTCGGCGCCGTCCGGCTGCTCGCCGCGGGGGCGTTCGGGGCCGCGGTCTTCCAGGCGGCCCAGACCCTGGGCCTGTCGCTGGACGACCCGACGCTGGTGGGGGTGTGGGCGCTCGGCGCCCTCGTGCACGCGTACGTGTGGGTCGCCGTCGGGCCGACCGTCCTCGGGGTCCTGCTCGCCACGTTCTGGCTGCTGTCGAGGTGGGCCGAGGAGGACGACGACGGGTCGGGCGTGACGCTGGGCGTCGCGGCCGCGGCGCTGCTGGCGGTGGCCGTGGGGGCGCTGCATCACCGGCTCCCGGACCACGCGCGGCGGGCGCTCGCCGTGCCCTGGCGCGAGGTCGGCGCCGGCCTGGGGCTGGGCGCGCTCTTCGTGGCGGCGCTGCGCTCCGGGGCCCCCGACCGGGGGACGCCGGCCTCGGTGTGGGTGGTCGTGGCCGTCGCGCTGGTGGTGGCGGTCGCAGGGGTGCTCACCGGCGACCGGCTCGACCGGCTCGAGGTCGGGCTGGCCACGGCCGTCCTCGCCCTCGTGGTGGTGCTGGCGCTGTGGCGACCCTCGAGCGGCGCCCTGCGCACCGGGGAGCTCACCGGCGGTGACTGGGTGCGGGCCGTCGTCACCGTCGTGGCCTACCTCGCCGTCGCCAGCGGCACCGCGGTGCTCGGCGGCCTGCGCGACTCCGACCGGCTCACCTGGCTCGCGACCGCTGCGCTGGTCGTCTTCACGACCACCCAGGCGTTCGCGGTCTTCGCCCCCGTGCTATCCGGCTCGGTGCTGTTCCTGGCCGTCGGGGTGGTGCTGCTGGGCACCGGCGTGCTCGCCGACCGCGGGCGGCGCCGCGTGGTGCGCGAGGGGCGTGCGGCCCGCGCCTGAGCCGCCCCCCTCGCCGGCCCGGTGGCGGGGTCAGGCGGTGACGGCCTCGGCGTCGTCGGCCGCGTCGTCCTCGGGCCCGACGTCGGCGGGGTCCTCGAGCGGCCGCAGGAGGAGGGCCCGGGCGTCGGCCAGCGGTACCGGGCGCGACCAGAGGAAGCCCTGGCCGCGGCCGCAGGCCCGTTCCTCGAGCCAGGCGGCCTGCTCGAGGGTCTCGACCCCCTCGGCGACCGTCTGCAGCCGCAGCGAGCGGCTCATCTCGAGGATGGCCAGCGTCACCGAGGCCGAGTGGTCCTCGGCGCACACCCGGTCGATGAAGGACTTGTCGACCTTGAGGATGTCGACCGGCAGCTGCGAGAGGTAGCTGAGCGAGCTGTAGCCGGTGCCGAAGTCGTCGATGGCGATCGAGACCCCGATGGCGCGCAGGCCGTTCAGGGCGCGCTCGGCGGCCTCGAAGTCGTCGAGCAGGACCGACTCGGTGACCTCGAGCACGAGCCGCTGCGAGCGCAGGCCCGACTCGCGCAGCACCCGCGCGACCTCCTCGACGAAGCCGGGGCGGACCAGCTGCTGCGACGAGACGTTGACGCCCATCGACGGCGCGTCGTCGCCCTCGCCCATCGTCACGGCGGCGCGGCACGCCTCGCGCAGCACCCAGGACCCGAGCGGGACCACGAGGCCCGAGCGCTCGGCCATCGGGATGAACTCGGCCGGCCCGACGAGCCCGCGCTCGGGGTGCTGCCAGCGCACGAGCGCCTCGAAGCCGGTGACGGTGCGCGAGGCCAGGTCGATCGTGGGCTGGAAGTGCAGCACCAGCTCGCCGCCGTCGATGGCGCGCTGCAGCTCGTTCTGCAGGGCCATGACCTCGAGCGAGGCGGCCTGGCGGGCGGTGTCGTAGACCGAGACCGAGCTCTTGCCGTGCTCCTTGGCCCAGTACATGGCGATGTCGGCGTCGCGCAGCATCTCCTCGCCCGACGCCTCGCCGGTGCGGGAGGTGGTGACGCCCACGCTGGCGCGGACCGTCCACACGGTGCCGTCGATCTCGACCGGCTCGGCCAGCGCCTCGAGCACGCGCTCGGCGACGGTGACGGCCCAGCTCTCGTCGACGTCCTCCATCAGGACCGCGAACTCGTCGCCGCCCAGCCGGGCGACGGTGTCGGAGGGCCGGACGGCGCCGCGCAGCCGGTCGGCCACCACCACGAGGAGCCGGTCGCCGACGGAGTGCCCGCGGGTGTCGTTGACCAGCTTGAAGTCGTCGAGGTCCCAGAACAGCACCGCCGCGGTGCCGCCGCCCTGCCGCCGGAGCGCGTGGTCGAGGCGGTCGCAGAAGAGGGCACGGTTCGCGAGGCCGGTCAGCGAGTCGTGGAAGGCCTGGTGGGCGAGCTCCTCGGCCAGGCTGTGCTGGTCGGTGACGTCGCGCAGGGTCAGCACCCAGGCGGCGACGGCGGGTTCGTCGAGCAGGTTGGTCAGGGTGCCCTCGGCGACCAGGTCGCGCCCGTCCTGGTGGACCAGGCGCACCCGCACCGTCTGGTCGCCCTGGCGGCCGATGCCCACCATCCGCAGCACCTCCACCGCGCCCTCGCCGAGCAGGTGGCCCAGCGGGCGGCCGGTGTGGGCCTCGGGGTGGCGGCCCAGCATCGTCGCGGCCGACGGGGTGACGAAGGACGCGGTGCCGTCGGGCTCGACCAGGACCACCAGGTCGGCACTGTTCTGCACCAGGGCCAGCAGCCGCCGCTCGCGCTGGTCGACGACGTGCTGGGCGGTCAGGCGGTGCTCCATCTCGCGGTGGCGGTCGACGAGCCGGCGGAACCAGACGAACCAGCCCAGCGAGGCGATGATCAGCAGGGCGGCGTGGAGGGCGAGGGCCGCCCATCCGCGGGCGCTGGTGGCGGCCCGCAGGTCGGCCGCGACAGCGTCGTCGGCCACGCGCAGCGACGCCAGCGCCGCCGGGTCGGACGGGTCGGCGCGGAACGCGCGCGCGCTGTCGACCAGCGCGGCCCCGGCGGTCCCCGGCGTCGTGTCGACCCCGGCCGCCACGAGCGCCTGCACCGCGCGGTCGACGGTGTTCGTGGCGCCCTCGGCCGAGGCCGGCGTCAGGGAGCCGAGCGTGCCGGACAGGGCGGACGCGGCCTCGCGCTGCCGGTCGAGGGCGTCACCGAGGTGCCAGACCCCCGTGAGGAGCGCCATCTCGAGGACCACGACCAGGACCGTGCCGACCACCGTCGCCGTGGTGCGCAGGCGGGTCTGTCCGCGTCGGGCCATCACGGCACTCCCTCGTCGAGGTGCACGACCAGGACGCGGGCACTCGTCCGCCACGCTACGTCGGCGCTCGCAGCGGCCGGGGCGCCTCGCGCGGGGGAGTGGCCATTCGACGGATGCCGGGTCGGCTGCTCGGCGTCCGCGACCTGGCCCCGGACGGCACGAGGCCGCCGCGGCTCATGGCACGCGGCGGCCTCGTGGTCGAGGGGTGGGGGTCAGCAGGTCGACTTGTACGCCGCCTTGCCACCCTCACCGGACAGGTTGTCCTTGGTGATGATGGTGAAGCCCGTCTGGATCTTCTTCTCGACCGAGCCGCCGGTCAGGGCGGCGTCCGCCTGCTCGACGCCGTCGCTGCCGATGGTGTCGGGCTGCTGGGCGACCAGGGCCTGGACGGTGCCGTCCTGGAGGGCCTTGATCTGGTTCGGCCCCGCGTCGAAGCCGACGATGGTGACGCCCTTGGCGCCCGCCTGGCGGACACCGGTGGCCGAGCCCTCGGCGGCGAACAGGTTGGTGGCGAAGATGCCCACGATGTCGGGGTCCTTCTGCAGCGCGGCCGAGACGAGGTTCGCGGCCGTGGCCGGGTCGTTGTGGCTGTACTGCACGCCGAGGTACTGGAAGGAGCTGTCGGCCTTCGCGGCGTCCTCGAAGCCCTTGACGCGGGCGTCGGTGGTGGAGATGCCCGGGTCGACGGAGATCACCAGCACCTTGCCGCCGCTGGGCTTGGCGCCCTTGATGGCGTCGAAGGCGGCCTTCCCGCCACCGATGTTGTCGGAGCTGATCTGGGAGACCGCGAACGACGGGTCGTTGACGGTGGTGTCGACGAGGACGACCTTGATGCCGGCGGCCGCAGCCTGCTGCAGGGGTGCCTGCATGGCCTGCACGTCGGTGGGGGCGACCAGGAGGGCGGCCGGCTTGGAGGCCGTGACCGAGTCGACGATCGGCTTCTGCAGCGTGGGGTCGAACTTCTGCGGCCCCTGCGTGGTGACGGTGTAGCCGAGCTCCTTGGCCTTGGCCTCGATCCCGCACTTCATCGTGATGTAGAACTCGTCGCCGGCGACGCCCTGGACGAAGGCGATGGTCTTGTTGGTGCTGCCGCCGGCGGCGCTGCCGCTGCCGGAGCTGCTGGCGGTGGGCGCTCCGGTGGAGCAGGCCGCGAGGGCCAGGACGGAGCCGATGCCGGCCGCGGTGATCCTGAAGGTGCTGCTGCGCATCTGTGGTGCCTTTCTGGAAGGGGTGACGTCGTTGTCGGTGCTGCTGGTGGTGCGGGTGCTGCGTCTGACGGGTGGAACGGTGGGACGGGTGGAACGCATGAGGAGGGCGGAACCCCTGGGGAGGGTCACCCTCGGCCGCCGCTGGCGGAGGTGCGGCGCTGCTGGTCGACGTAGACGGCGGTGATGAGGATCGAGCCGACGGCCACGGTCTGCCAGTAGGGGGAGACGCCGATGATGACGAAGCCCGACTGGAGGACCGCCGGGATGAAGAGGCCGACCATCGAGCCGAACATCGAGCCCTGGCCACCGAAGATCGACGTCCCGCCGATGACCACGGCGGCGATGACGTTGAGGTTGGTCAGGGACTGGCCGGCGATCGTCGTCGTCCCGTACTGGGCGAGCGAGAGGATGCCGGCGACCCCGGCGAGGAGGCCCGAGAGCGCGTATATCTGCACGAGCTTGCGGTCGACGTTGATGCCGACCCGCCGCGCCGAGGTCTCGTTGGAGCCGATGGCGTAGGTGTAGCGGCCGAAGCGGGTGCGGTGCAGCATGATCCCGCCGAGGATGACGATCACCAGCGCGATGATGGTGATGACCGGGATGCCCGCGAGCCGCCCGTAGCCGATGTTGTCCTGGAGGACCACGGGGGCCGAGCGGACGTCGAGCCCACCGGTGAGGATCTGGGCCACACCGAGCGCGACCGAGAGCGTGCCGAGGGTGACGATGAGCGGCGGCACGTTGGCCTTGGCCACCAGGAACCCGTTGAGCGAGCCCCAGAGGACCCCCACGACCACCGACAGGACCAGGCCGATGACGGCCGTGCCCCATCCCTTGTCGCCCATCGACTCCATGACCTTGGCGGCGACGACCGACGAGACCACCAGGACCGAGCCGACCGAGAGGTCGATGCCCGAGGTGATGATGACGAAGGTCATCCCGACGGCGAGGACGGCCCAGATCGAGACGTTCTGCGCGATGTTGGTGATGTTGCCGGCCGTCAGGAACGTCGACGGCGACAGCACCCCGAAGACGGCCACGATGACGACGAGAACCCCGAGGATCCACACCGACTGCATCGCCTTGACCCGCTCGAGCGGGCTGTCGTGGTGGGCCGTGGTCTCGATGACCGGGGCCGCCGACTCGGTACGGGTGCTCATGCCGCTCCCTCCTTGCTGTCGAGTGCTCCGGTCATGGCGCCGACGAGCTGCTCGACGCTGGTGTCGGCGCCGCGGTACGTGGCGACGCGTCGCCCGAGCCGCAGCACCTGGACGCGGTCGGCGACCTCGAGGACGTGCGGCATCGAGTGCGAGATGAGGACGACGGCGATACCGCGGTCGCGCACCTTCTTGATGGTGTCGAGGACGTTGCGGGTCTGGACCACACCCAGGGCGGCCGTGGGCTCGTCGAGGAAGAGGACCTTGTCGGCCCACGCGACGGCCCGGGCGATGGCCACGGTCTGCTTCTGCCCGCCCGACATCGAGCCGACCGGGGTGACGACGCTGCGTACCGCCGACCCGAGCTCGGTGAACGCCTGGGCCGAGCGCTTGCGCATCTGCGGGGTGTCCATGAAGCCGAGGTGGCCGAGGATGCCGCCGCGCATGACCTCGCGGCCGAGGAACATGTTCTGGGCGGCGTCCAGGTGGGGGGCCAGCGCGAGGTCCTGGTGCACGACCTCGATGCCGACCCGCGAGGCGTCCTGCGGGGTGGTGAAGTGCACCGGTTCGCCCTGGAAGCGGATCTCGCCCTCGTCGACGTCGAGGTTGCCCGTGAGCGCCTTGACCAGGGTCGACTTGCCCGCGCCGTTGTCGCCGATCAGCGCGACGACCTCGCCGGCCTCGACGTCGAAGTCGACGCCGTCGAGGGCCTGGACCCGGCCGAAGCGGCGGCGCAGGCCGGTCGCCTCGAACAGGGCGGTCACGCCCTCACCTCGCGGTAGGACCGGGCCCGGCCCTCGATGATGCCGCAGTACTCGTCGAGCCGTCGGCGGCCGGTGTCGGACAGGAAGGCGACGCGCTCGTCGTGGTCCATCGCCACGGCCTCGCGCCAGACCGAGCGGCCGGCGATGAAGCCGCTGGCCCCGCCCTCGTCGCAGCTGACCCGCAGCACGTCGGCGAACTCGTCGGACGAGACACCGGCCGAGAGCACGGCCCACGGCGACGAGATGCGCTCGGCCAGGCGGCGGCACGCCTCGGGGCTGCCCGGGTACTCGAGCTTGAGCAGGGTCGGGTGCAGGTCGTCGATGAGGACGGCGGCCTCGATGATGGCGTCGGCGCGGGCCTCGGGGGAGAGGGCCTCCTCGCCGGCCAGCGGGAAGATCAGGTTCTCGACGACCGAGGGCACGCCCACGGCGTCGCAGTCGGCGATGAGGGTGCGCATGACCTCGACGGCCTCGGCGGTGGTGTCGCGGCCGTCGTCGCCGGCGCGGCGGTCGGCGCGGACCTGGACGAGGAACTTCATGGCGTCGGCGCCGCTGTCACTGACCCAGGCGGCGTCCTGGGCCGGGTCGAGCGAGACGACGGGCTCGCCGTGGTGGGTGCCGCGGCTGGCCGGCTCGGCGGCCAGGAGGATGCCGTACTTCGCGTCGGTCTCGGCGAGCTTCGAGGCGGGCATCCCGTAGGTCGGGTCGACCAGGAAGGCCGAGGCGCTGCCGGCGAGGGAGGCGATCATGTCGCGCTTGAGGGCGGTGATCTCCTCGTCGGTGGTGTCGGGCCGGTCGACGGCCGCGAGCATGCGCTTGAGGGTGCCGCGCTGGTCCATCGCGAGGACGGCGAAGGTGCCGGCCTCGGTGGCGATGGCGTCGAGCCCGGTGGTGGTGGTCGTCATGGGGTGATCTCCTCGGTGATGGGGGTCTGTGCTGCTGCGGTGGGGCGTGCGGGGACGGTCGCGAGGCGGCGGCTGAACCACTCCGCGGGGGGCCGACGGTCGGGTCCCGGGCCGTCGGGGGATCGGGCGGCCCAGGCGCCGAACCGTGCGGCGCCCCAGGTGCCGGGCTGCTCGACCTCGGCGACCTCGACCAGGGGGGCCAGGACCTCGCGGGCCTGGACGATGGACCGCATCCGGGTCCAGCCGCCGGCCACCACGAGGTGGTCGACGCCGGCGCCGGCCGCGTGCAGCGTGGCCAGCAGCTGGCGGCCGCGGGCCGTGCCGCCGTCGAGGGCCGCCCGCCAGACGTGGGCCGGGGTGTGCGCCTCGGAGCCGAGGTGGATGCCGACCTCGTGGTCCTCCATGTGGAAGCCGGTGATGCGCACGCCGGCGGTGTCGCCGGGGGCCAGGGCCAGGGTGGCGGCGTCGAGGGCGCCGCGCGCCGGTTCGTGCTCGGCGCCGAGGACCCGCTGGACCCGCTTGAGGACCAGGCCGGTGCGGGTGCCGCCGATGAAGCCGGTGCTGCCCCGTACGACGTGGGGGTAGACCGAGATGCCCTCGAGGGCCAGCTGCCGCACCACGGCGGGCTCCGGTACGTGCGAGGCCGCGGCCAGGTAGGCCTCGGCGGTCCCGAAGCTGTCGAGGGCCGAGCCCGGCGCGCCGCATCCCACCGCGGCCGCGGCGACCGCGTGGTCGTGGCCGGCGACGGTGAGCACGGCACCGCGCAGGGTGGGGACCGGGTGGTCCTGGCGCACGGTCCCGGCGGGGGCGCCCGCCGAGACGATGGCGGGCAGGAAGTCGGCGCCGACACCGAGGTGGTCGAGGGCCGGCATCCACGGGCCGTCGGTGTGAACGTCGAGCAGGCCGGTGCGGCCCAGCAGCGAGAGCTCGGCGACGCGGCGGCCGCCGAGGTTGAGGATGACCCACTCGGGCACCGAGAGCCACTGCAGGCCGCGCAGCTCGAGGCCCTCGTCGCGCAGCCACAGCAGCTTGAAGAAGGAGGCGACGTGGCTGACGGGGAGGCCGGTGTAGGCCGGGAAGGCCTCGGCCAGGGCCGGCGGCAGGGCCGCGGCCTGCTCGGAGCCGCGCGGGTCGTGCCAGGCGATGACGGGCGAGTGGGCGTGGCCCTCGGCGTCGACCAGCACCCCGGCCTCGGCCATCGAGGTGAACCCGACCGACCGCACGGTCACGTCGGGGCCGAGCGCGGCGGCGGTCTCGGCCAGCAGGGCCTCGACCGCGTCGAGCACCGACTGCGGGCTGCGGTCGAGCCGCCCCTGGCCCTGCTCGCGCCACGCGGTGGCGGCGGAGCGGTCGAGGAGGGCGAGACCGTCCGGGGTGACGGCGCACACCTTCGTGACGGTGGTGCCGAGGTCGAACCCGAGGTCGACGACGCTCATACGCCCTCCCTCGGCGCCAGCTCGCCGGACCCGCGGGCCACGAGGAGGGTGGGCAGGACGGTGTCGAGCACCTCGGCCGTGGGGTCCTGGATGCGGCGCACGAGATGGTCGAAGGCGGTGTCGGCCAACGCGACCGGCCGCTGGTCGACGACGGTGGTGGGCGGGGTCATCAGCTCGGCCACGGGGTAGTCGCCGAAGATGACGAGGGCGACGTCCTGCCGGTGCAGCCGCTGCTGGGCCCGCAGGACCCCCAGGCCCATCATGGGTGAGGCGGCGAAGACGGCGGTGGGGGCGTCGGCCGTCGCGAGCATCGCCAGCGCGTAGGGGTAGGCCTCGTCGCTGGTCCAGGCCCGGGTCTCGACCAGCTGCGGGACGATCTCGATGCCGGCCTCGGTGAGGGCCCGCTCGTACCCGTTGTAGCGGTCGACGAGGGTGTCGAACGCGGAGAGCTTGCCCAGGAAGCCGATCCGCCGGTGGCCGCGAGCCACCAGGTGGCGCACGGCGTCGGTGGCGCCCTGCTCGTCGGTGACCCGCACGACGTCCTTGGAGGTGACGCCGCACTTGCGGTCGATCACCACCACCGGCACGTCGTCCGGGAGGGCCTCCTCGACGGTGCGGGTGTCGCCGAACGGCGCGACGATCAGGCCGGCGACCCCGCGCCGCGCGAGGCGGCGGATCTGGGTGCGCATGCGCGTCTCGTCCATCCCGGTGGACGCGACCAGGACGTCCATCCCGACGTCCATGGCGCGCGCCTCGATGACCGCGATCACCTGGGCGAAGAAGGGGTCGTCGACCGAGTCGACGACGACGCCGACGGTGGGGAGCTTGCCGCCGCCGAGCCGCTGGGCGGCCGGGTCGGGGTGGTACTGGAGCAGCTCGATGGCGGCGCGGACGCGAGCCACGGTCTCGCTGCGGACGTTGGGGGCCTCGTTGATGACGCGTGAGACGGTCTTGATCGAGAAGCCCGACTCACGGGCCACGTCGTAGATGGTGGGGCGGCTCATGCCGGCACCCCCGCGGGGAGGCCGGCCAGGGCGGGGGCCACGAGCGCGGCGTCGAGCATCCCGCCGGTCTCGTGCTGCACGGCCGCGGCGGCGACGGCCATCCCGTACCGCACGGCCTCGACGTCGCCGGCCCCGCGCAGCAGGGCGTCGGAGACCCCGCCGAGGAAGGAGTCGCCGGCGCCGATGGGGTTGGCGACGGGGACGCGGGCGGCCCCGATCCACCAGGTGCCGGCCGCGGTGGTGAGGGCGGCCCCGTGGGATCCGGCGGTGACGACGGCCCGGCGGGCGCCCCGCTCGTGCAGGACGCGGGAGGCGTCGAGGCAGCGGTCGACGAGGTCGTCGCCGGACTCCTCGACGTGCTCGTCGGCGCGCCCGTGCAGGAGGGCCTCGGCCTCGCCCACGTTGGGGCTCACGAGGTCGGGGCCGCTGGGGAGGGTGGCGGCCAGGACGGCCGGGGCGCCGTCGACGTAGGCCTCGAGGCCGCGCTCGTGGGCGGCCTCGACGACGCGGCCGTAGGTGTCGAGCGGGAGGCCGGGCGGCAGCGAGCCCGAGCACGCGACGCCGGGGGCGCTCGCCAGCTCGGCCCGGACGCGGGGGAGGAAGGACTCGGGGTCCCAGTCCTCGGGCTCGGGGCCGCGGCCGTTGACGACCGTGACGCGCCCGCCGTCCTCGAGGAAGATCAGCGCGACGCGGCCGGGGCCGCGGTGCGGCACGGGGACGAAGTCGCAGCCCTCGGCGGCCAGCAGCTGCGCGAAGCGCGGGTCGTCGGCGGGGGAGAGTCCGATGAGGCGGTGCTCGCGGCCCAGGGCTCGCAGGGTGCGGCAGACGTTGACCCCCTTGCCGCCGGCGGTGGAGGCGGTGCGGCGCGACCGGCTGACAGTGCCCGGCGCGAGCGCGGCGAGCCACGTCGTCACGTCGGTGCACGTGTTGGGGGTCACGACCAACAACGGAGGGCCTCCTCGCCCGTGAGACAGCGCTGTCAACATCCGCCGGCCCTTGTCCGAGCGACCGGTATCCCGTACCGTAAGGCGACATGACAGCGCTGTCAACACCCCGCGTCCCTCGTCCCTCCTCCCTCGGCCTGCACCGCCGCCTGTCGCGCATCTGCGACGCCTCGGGCCACATCCGCACGATGGCCATCGACCACCCCGAGAACTACCTCAAGCTCTTCGACGACGACCTCGACGCCGTGAGCTTCGAGGAGGTCGTCGAGTCCAAGCTCGACATGATCCGGGTGCTCTCGCGCCACGCCACCTCGGTGCTGGTCGACCCGGTGTGGAGCTTCGGGCAGGCGGTCGCGGCCGGCGCCGTGCCCGGCGACGTGGGCCTCATCAGCGGCATCGAGGCCCTGTACTACCAGCCCGACAGCGCCGTCGGCTTCGACACCGAGCTGCGGCTGCGCCCGGGCTGGGACCCGGCCCTGCTGGCCACTCTCGGCGCCGACGCCGCCAAGCTCGTGGTGTTCCACCGCGAGGACCAGGACGCGGCGGTCACGGAGCAGCAGCACGCCGTGGTGGCCGAGGCCGCGGCCCAGTGCCACGCGCACCAGCTGCCGCTGGTCGTCGAGCCGCTGTGGTTCCCGGTGGGCGACGAGGACACCGCCGACCCGGCCGTGCGTGCGGTGCGCCGCAGCAGCGTCCTGGCTTCGGCGCACTCCTTCCGGGCCGCCGGCGCCGACATCATGAAGGTCGAGTTCCCGGTGCTCGACCTCGACGACCTCGACGCCGCCCATGAGGCCTGCGCGGCGCTCGACGAGGCGGTCGACGGCCCGTGGGTGCTGCTGAGCGCCGGCGTCACCTACGAGGGCTTCCGCACCCAGCTCGACGTCGCGGCCGACCACGGCTGCAGCGGCTTCATGGCCGGGCGGGCCATCTGGGGCGACGCCGTCGGGCGGATGGACGCCGACCAGCGCCGGGCCGGCGCCGACCTGGCCGCCCGCCGGCTCGACGAGCTGGCATCGGTGCTCGAGGGCCGCGGGGCGCCCGCCTACGTGCCGGTCGACCAGTCCGAGGTCGCCGCGCTCGTCGGCCCCGAGTGGTACCGCACCGCCGGCTCCGGCGAGTGAGCGACGCCCCCGCCGGCACCGGGCGGCTGCTCTGTGTCGGCGGGGCGCCCGGAGCGGGCAAGACCACGGTCGGGGCGCGCGTCGCCCGGGTCGTGGGGGCCGCCCTGGTCGACCTCGACAGTGTGACCACGGCGTTGGTCGAGGCGGTGGCGGCGGGCTTCGGTGAGGACGCCGACCTCGACGCGCCCCGGTACGCCGCCTTGCGGGAGGCGCGGTACGCCTGCCTCGACGCCGTGGTGGGCGACTGCCTGCGGGCGGGCTCGGACGTCGTGGCCGTGGCCCCCTTCACGCGGGAGGCGGCCGACGCCCGGGCCTGGCGCCGGGGGGCCCGCGCGCGCGGCGCGGCGTCGGTGACCCTGGTGTGGCTCGACGTCGACCCGGCGGTCGCCGCGGCCCGGGCGGCGGTCCGAGGGTTCGCGCGGGACCGGGCCAAGGCCGGGCGCGGAGCGGGACGCGCGTCGGCATCGGCGTCGGCCCCCGTGGACCGGGGCGGGCTCGACCTCGTCCTGGACGCCGCGGCCGGCGCGCCCGACGAGCTCGCCGCGCGCGTGCTCGCCCGGTGGGCACCCCTCGTCTGAGCGGTCGGTGGCACGATGGCGCCCATGAGCGACGAGGCGGTCGACCGGGCCCAGCGCGCGGTGGAGGAGGGCATCTCCCGCGACTTCAGCACGGCGATGTCGTACGGCGCCTACCTCGACCTCGGCACGCTGCTGTCGGCGCAGCACCCGCGCAGCGAGCCGGTGCAGCACGACGAGCTGCTGTTCATCGTGCAGCACCAGGTGTCCGAGCTGTGGCTCAAGCTCCTCCTGCACGAGCTGCGTTCGGCGCGAGCGCTGTTCGCCTCCGACGAGCTCGGCCCGGCGCTGAAGCGCCTGGCGCGGGTGAAGCACGTGCAGCGCCAGCTCGTCGAGATGTGGGACGTGCTGGCCACGCTGACGCCCAGTGAGTACGCGCAGATCCGGCCGTTCCTCGCGACCAGCTCGGGCTTCCAGAGCGACCAGTACCGGGCCGTCGAGTTCCTGCTGGGCAACAAGAACGCCGAGATGTTGCGGGTCTTCGAGCACGACGCGCGGGCCCACCGCGGGCTCGAGGAGCTGCTGCACGAGCCGACCCTCTACGACGAGCTGCTGCGGCTGCTGGCGCGGCGCGGCTACCCGGTGCCGGCCGAGGTGCTCGAGCGGGACGTCAGCCTCCCGTACCGCCTGGTGCCCGGGCTGGTCGAGGTGTTCGCGGCGGTGTACGCGGCGCCCGCCGAGCACTGGGGGGTCTACGAGACCTGCGAGGAGCTGGTCGACGTCGAGGACCTGTTCCAGCAGTGGCGGTTTAGGCACCTACAGGTGGTCACGCGCACCATCGGGCACAAGGTCGGCACCGGCGGCTCGAGCGGCGTCGACTTCCTGCGGCGCGCCCTGGACCTGACGTTCTTCCCCGAGCTGTACGAGGTCCGCACCCGCGTCGGCTGAGCCCCGAGCCCGACCCCCTCCCCGAACGTGTGTGAAGAACGTCGGTATGCCGGCGTTCTTCACACACGATCGCGGATGGCCTCACTAGGGTCGGCGCATGGCTCCCCGCGTCATCCACACCGCCCAGGCGCTCGTCGACGCGGTGATGGAGGTCCCGGCCCTGCCCCGCCGCGGCGGCAACGTGATGGCGACGTCCTACCAGCGCTACGCCGGCGGCGCGGTCACCATCCTGCTGGCCGCCGCCCGCTCGGGGGCCCACGCCGTGCACGCCGGGGCCGTGGGCACCGGGGCCAACGGCGACCTCGTCCGCGAGCGGCTCGGCGCCGACGGCGTCGAGCTGTCGGCGCCACCGGTCGAGGACCAGGACACCGGTGTCTGCGTGGTGCTCGTCGAGCCCGGCGCCGAGCGCACCTTCGTCACCACCCAGGGCGCCGAGCGTCGCATCAGCGCCGCGTCGCTCGCGACCAGCGCCCCCGTGGCCGGCGACCTCGTGTGCGTGAGCGGCTACTCGCTCGTCGGAGCCACCCGCGACCCGCTGGTGACATGGCTGGGCTCGCTGCCCGACGACGTCGTGGTGGTGCTCGACCCGGGGGCGACCTTCGCCGAGGTCCCGGCCGGGGTCCGCGACGCGGTCCTGGCCCGCACCCGGGTGTGGACCGGCAACGCCGAGGAGTCGGCGGCACTGGCGGGGGTCGACGGCATCCAGGAGTCGGCCGAGATCCTCGAGGGGCTGCTGCCGGACGGCGCGGTCGTCATCGTGCGCGACGGCCCCCGGGGCTGCCTGGTGCGCGAGCGGGGGTCGGCCCGGTTCCTGCCCGGTCATCCGCGCCGCCCCGTCGACACCAACGGGGCCGGCGACACCCACACCGGTGTGCTGCTGGCCGAGCACGCCGTCGGTGCGAGCTGGGTCGAGGCGGCCGTGCGGGCCAACGCCGCCGCCGCCATCAAGGTCACCCGTCGGGGGCCCGACTCCGCACCGACCCGCGACGAGATCGACGCGTTCCTGGCCGGCTCCGGCTCCTGAGCGGGCCGCCGTCCGGCTCCTGAGCGGGCCGTCGGGCCCGAGGCCGACCCGGCCGGCTCAGTGCATCCGGTCGAGGTCGTCACGGCAGCGGCGCTCGAACCGGCCGAGCTCGCCGATGGCCGTCTCGAGGTCGCGGCGGCGCTGCTCGAGGTCGGCCCGCCGCTCGTCGATCTGCGCCAGCACGTACTCGAGCTGGCTGCGGCGCCCGCGCGGTGCGTCGTAGAGGTCGATGATCGTGCGGATCTCGTCGAGCGGGAAGCCCAGCCGCCGGCCGCGCAGCACCAGCGCGAGGCGGGTGCGGTCGCGCCGGTGGTAGACGCGGGTGGTGCCCCGCCGCTCGGGGGAGATGAGCCCGAGGTCCTCGTAGTGGCGCACCGTGCGGTGGGTGACCCCGAACTCCTCGGCCATCTCGGCGATGGTCCAGGTGCGCTCGGCGGCGTCGCCCGGGGCGCCGCGTCGGCGGCGGACGTCCGCGGCGGGGGTTGGCATACCGGGGAGTATTGCTTTACGTTGACGTCAACGTCAAGAACGTGACCGACGGCCGGCCGCCGTGACCCGGGGCCGGCGACTCCCAGCGCGAAGGGGCGCCGATGTACGAGCTGAGCAAGGACCACGAGGACTTCCGGGCCGTCGTCCGCGCGTTCGCGACCGACGCCGTCGAGCCGCACGTCGCCCAGTGGGACCGCGACCACCACTTCCCGACCGACCTCGTCCCGCGGATGGGTGACCTGGGCCTGTTCGGGCTGGTCGTGCCCGAGGAGTTCGGGGGCTCGCTCGAGCACGCCGAGGGTGGGGCGTTCACGAACCTCTGCATCGCCATCGAGGAGCTCGGCCGGGTCGACCAGTCGGTCGGCATCACGCTCTCGGCCGGGGTGGGCCTGGGCATCAACCCGATCCTCACCTACGGCACCGACGAGCAGAAGCAGCGCTTCCTGCCCGACCTCGTCGCCGGGCGCGCGCTGGCCGGGTTCGGCCTCACCGAGCCCGACGCCGGCTCCGACGCCGGCGCCACCCGCACCAGGGCCGTCCTCGACGACGCCACAGGGGACTGGGTGGTCGACGGCGCCAAGGCGTTCATCACCAACAGCGGCACCGACATCACCTCGGTCGTCACCGTCACGGCCCGCACCGGCACCCTCGACGACGGCCGCCCCGAGATCTCGGCCATCATGGTCCCTTCCGGCACAGCGGGTTTCACGGTCGAACCGGCGTACCACAAGATGGGCTGGAACATCTCCGACACCCACGGGCTCTCCTTCGCCGGATGCCGCGTGCCGGCCGGCAACCTCCTCGGGGAGCGGGGCCGCGGCTTCCACCAGTTCCTCAAGACCCTCGACGACGGGCGCATCGCCATCAGCGCGCTGGCCCTCGGCCTCATCACCCGGATGCGCGAGGAGGCCACCGCCTACGCCAAGAGCCGCACCGCCTTCGGCCGCCCCATCGGAGTCAACCAGGGCGTGGCCTTCCCGGTCGCCGACCTGGCCGTCATGGAGGAGGCCGCCCGCCTGCTCACCTACCGCGCCGCCTGGCTCAAGGACGAGCACGAGGCCGGGCGCCGCTCGGTGGAGGAGGTCAAACAGGCCGCCGCCAAGGCCAAGCTCTACACCTCGGAGGCCGCCGTCACCGCCACCCGCATCGCCACCCAGGTCTTCGGCGGCAACGGCTTCATGGAGGAGTACCCGGTGGCCCGCTTCTACCGCGACGCCAAGATCCTCGAGATCGGCGAGGGCACCTCCGAGGTCCAGCGCATGGTCCTCGCCAAGGGGCTGGGCCTGCCGGCATGAGCGACACCGACCCGCGCGTCGCCGACGTCCGCTCGCGGCTCGAGGCCGCCTTCGAGGCGTCGGCCGCGCCCCCCGAGAAGGCCGCCGCCAAGCTCGCCGCCCAGCACAAGCTCTACGTCCGCGACCGCCTGGCCCTCCTGCTCGACGAGGGCTCGTTCGTCGAGGACGGCCGCTACGCCAACTCCCGCGCGGCGGGGCTGCCCGCCGACGGCGTCGTCACCGGCCGCGGCACCGTCGAGGACCGCCCGGTCGTCGTCATCGCCAACGACCCCACCGTCAAGGCGGGCTCGTGGGGGGCGCGCACCGTCGAGAAGATCGTGCGGGCCACCGAGACCGCCCTGCGCGAGGAGCTCCCGGTCTTCTGGCTGGTCGACAGCGCCGGCGCCCGCATCACCGACCAGGTCGAGATGTTCCCCGGCCGCCGCGGCGCCGGGCGGATCTTCCACCACCAGGTCGCGCTGTCGGGCAAGGTGCCCCAGATCTGCTGCCTGTTCGGGCCGTCGGCGGCCGGCGGCGCCTACATCCCGAGCTTCTGCGACGTCATCATCATGGTCGAGGGCAACGCGTCGATGTACCTCGGCAGCCCCCGGATGGCCGAGATGGTCGTGGGCGAGAAGGTCTCGCTCGACGAGATGGGCGGGGCCCGGATGCACTGCACCGTCTCGGGCGTCGGTGACCTGCTGGCCCAGGACGACGCCGAGGCCATCGAGCTCGCCCGCCTCTACTTCTCCTACGTGCCCGACAGCTGGCGGGTCTCGCCGCCGGCGTACTCCGTCGAGGAGCCGGCCACGCCGCTGACCCGCGACAGCGTGCCCGAGCGTGAGAGCCAGCCCTTCGACGTGCACGAGCTGGTCGACGGGCTGGTCGACGACGACAGCTTCTTCGAGATCAAGCCGCTCTTCGCGCCCGAGCTGGTCGTCGGCTTCGCCCGGATGGGCGGCGAGAGCGTCGGCATCGTCGCCAACAACTCGGCCGTCAAGGGTGGGGTGCTGTTCACCGACTCGGCCGACAAGGCCGCGCGCTTCATCTGGCTGTGCGACGCCTTCTCGATCCCGCTCGTCTACCTGGCCGACGTGCCCGGCTTCATGATCGGCTCCGAGGTCGAGCGCGGCGGCATCATCCGGCACGGCGCCAAGATGGTCTCGGCCGTCGCCTCGGCCACGGTGCCCCAGTTCTGCGTCGTGGTCCGCAAGGCCTACGGCGCCGGGCTGTACGCGATGGGCGGGCCCGGCTTCGGGCCCGACGCCACGATCGCCCTGCCCACCGCCCGCATCGCGGTGATGGGCCCGGAGGCCGCGGTCAACGCGGTGTACGCCAACCGGATCGCCGAGATCGAGGCCTCCGAGGGGGCCGCCGCGCGCGACGCGTTCGTGGCCGCCCAGCGCGCCGAGTACGAGGCCGACGTCGACCTCGAGCGGCTCGCGGCCGACCTCGTCGTCGACCAGGTGGTCGAGGCCGACGCGCTGCGCGCCGAGCTGCTGCTCCGGCTGCGTTACGCCGCCCGCCGCGACCGGCACTTCGCCACCAAGCGGCGGGACGTCCCGCCGGTCTGACCGGCGGGCCGCTGCGCCGGCGCCAGCGGTGCCGGCAGGGCCGGCGTCAGTCCCGCAGGTCGTGCCAGCCCACGCCGAGCTCGCGCAGCAGCTCGCGCAGCAACGGCAGCGAGACCCCCACGACGTTGCTCGGGTCGCCCTCGATGCCGGCCACGTAAGGGGCCCCGAGGCCGTCGAGGGTGAACGCGCCGGCCACCCGCAGCGGCTCGCCGGTGGCGACGTAGGCCGCGATCTCGGCGTCGTCCAGGGCGGCGAAGTGCACCGTGGTCGAGGCGGTGGCCCCCACCAGACCGCCGCTGCCACCGTCCTCGGGTCCGCGCCGGTCGACCAGCCAGTGCCCGGTGTGCAGCACGCCGGAGCGCCCGCGCATCCGACCCCACCGCTCGGTCGCCTCCGCGGCATCGGCCGGCCGGCCGTGCACCTCGCCGTCGAGCTCGAGCACCGAGTCGCAGCCCAGCACCAGATCCTCGTCGTCGTCGTCGCCGAGCGCGGCCACGACGTCCTCGGCCTTGGCCCGGGCCAGTAGGAGCGCCACGTCGGCGGCCCCCAGCGCGCCGTGGCGCTCCTCGGCCGCTGCGACCGCGGCCACCTCGTCGACCGCCGAGACCTGCACGCGCGGCTCGACCCCGGCCGAGCGCAGGGTGGCGAGGCGGGCGGGGGAGGCGGAGGCGAGGAGCAGGGTCAGTGCGGGCATGTCGCCACGGTAGACGGCCATCGGCTCAGCCCAGGACCTCGTCGACGAAGCACCACCGCCACGCCTCCCCGGGCTCGATCGAGCGCATCACGGGGTGGCCGCTGTCGTGGAAGTGCGCCTGGGCGTGCTTGCCCACCGACGAGTCGCAGCATCCGACCTGGCCGCACTGGGTGCAGGCCCGCAGGTGCACCCAGTCCAGGCCCTCGGCGCGGCACTGGGGGCAGCCGTCGGTCTCCTTCGGCGGCTGCGGGGCCCGGTCGTCGTCGAGGTGCTCGCACGCCCCGGCAGCCGTCTCGGGCGGGCGCAGCTCGGACTCGCGCACCTCGCTGGCCCGCGTCGTGCCCCAGACCAGCACCGACTCCTCGGCGTCGAGCTGGCCCAGCACGCTGGTGAGCACCGCGTGGTCGACCTCGCCGCGGGCCCGGATGCGCAGCAGCTCGTTGCGCTCCTCACGGATCATCTGGATGCGCAGCCGGGCCCGGGCCTCGGCCGGGCTCTCGCGGTCCCCGGGGCCGAGGGTGCCGAGCCGCTCCCAGCTGCGGTTGACCCGGTCGGCGGCCTGCTCGTGGATGGCCGCGACCACCGCCGGGTCGGCGTCCGGGTCCTTCTCGATGGCCCGCAGCCCGGCGCCGGTGGTGGCGCCGAGGACGGTGGCCTCCAGCAGCGCGTCCTGGCGGGGGTCGGGGCCGCGCACGTCGAGGGCACGGGCCAGCGCCGGCAGGGTCGTCCCCTGGAGCAGCAGGGTGCCGACGGTGACGACGAGGGCGACGAGCACGAGCTCGGGGCGCATCGGGGTGCCTTCGGGCAGGGTCAGGGCGGCCGCCAGGGTGACCACCCCGCGCATCCCGGCCCACCCGCTGACCAGCGAGTACCCGAGCATCGTGCGCCACTCCGCGCGGCCCAGCAGCGCCGGGACGGCGTTCTGGCCCAGGATCCAGACGGGCCGCAGGACGAGCACGGTGGCGAGGACGGCCAGCGCGACGAGCAGGGTGCGCCCGGTGCCGAGCTCGCCGGTGCGGGTGTCCTGCAGAAGCGCCCAGACCTGGAGGCCGATGAGCAGGAAGACGGCGTTCTCGAGGACGAAGGTGACGCTGGACCAGTTGATCCGCTCCGAGAGCCGCGAGGGCGCCGACTGCAGCGCGGTCGACCGGTGGGCCAGCAGCAGCCCGGCGGTGACGACCGCGAGCACGCCGGAGCCGCCCACCGCCTCGGCCGGGGCGTACGCGAGGAACGGCACGATGAACGACAGGGCGGTGTCGGCCGGGACCTCGGTCAGCCGCCGGCGCAGCGCGCCCACCAGCAGGAACGCCAGCACCCCGATGGCGACCCCACCGACGGCCGCCACGAGCAGGTCGAGGACGACGGATCCCGGCGTCACGGTGCCCGGGTCCACGCCCCCGGCGCCGTGCACGGCCAGGCCCGCGGCGGCCAGGGCGGTGCGGAGGGTGACCAGGGCGGTGGCGTCGTTCAGCAGCGACTCGCCCTCGAGGATGGTGGTGATCTTGCGCGGCAGCCCGATGCGGCGGGCCACTGCGGTCGCGGCGACGGCATCCGGTGGGGCCACCACCGCGCCGAGGGCGAGCGCGACGGCGAACGGGACACCCGGCAGCAGGGCCCAGACGACCAGGGCCACGCCGACGGCCGTGAAGAGGACCAGCCCCACCGAGAGGCTGAGGATGCGCGAGCGGTAGGCCCGGATGTCGACCAGCGAGGTCGACAGCGACGCGGAGTACAGCAGCGGCGGCAGCAGGCCGAAGAGCACCACCTCGGGCGAGAGGCGCACCTCGGGCACCCCCGGCACGAACGAGAGCACCCCGCCCACGACCAGCAGCGCGAGGGGGACCGGGATGCCGCGCGGGCCGGCCACCCGGCTCACGAGGATGACGACCAGGACGACGGCGACGACGAGGACGGCGGGTTGCACGCAGCGATTCTCGCCCCTGGCGGGTGCCCGCGATGCACCCGCCCACGGGTCACCGCCCGGGGCGGCCGCTCACTCGGGCAGCGGCCGGCCGAGGTCGCCGGTGAGGTAGTGCTGGAGCACCGGTGCCATCGTGTCGGCGAGCACCTCGGGGTCGGCGTCGGCGAGCCACGGCAGGCCCACGACGTAGCGCCCGAAGAGGTAGCCGGTGATCTGGGAGCCGACCAGGGCGGCGCGCAGCTCGGGCCGGTCGCCACCGACCTGCCGCGCGAGCGGGAGGAGCAGCCGGTCGGTGAGGAAGCGACGCACCAGGTCGGCGACCTCGTCCTCGGAGGCCGCGGCCCGCAGCAGGCCGGTCATGGTCTGGCGGGCCTCGGGCTGCTCCAGCGTACGGACGACCAGCGTCGCCAGGGTGCGGCCCACGCCCTCGACGCCACCGGCGACCAGCTCGTCGACGAGGGGCTCGGGCTCGAAGGGGACGTCGACCACCGTGACGAACAGGTGCTGCTTGCTCCCGAAGTAGTGGGTGACCAGCCGCGTGTCGACGTCCGCCTCCCGCGCGATGCCGCGCAGGGTCGTCCGCGGGTACCCCAGCTCGGCGAACTGCCGCTTCGCCGCGACCGCGATGGTCTCGCGCGTGTTGCTCCCCGCCGGTCGTCGCCCTCGCGCTCGTGGCACGTGTCCTCCTCCACGTCCGCCCGGAGACCGAGAACGACGGTCGCCGAGCAGTCTCGGTGCGCTCGACCGACCCCGCGTCGGCCTGCACGGACGCCCCACCCGGGGAGGCGACCCACCCGTCCCCCGGGTCGTCGAACAGCGTCGTCGCAGGTCACAGACCTGAGTCACTCCAGCAGAACCACCACGGGATGCTTCTCCCGCTCACCTGATAATACCCACAGGATGGTTCCGGGCGACGGCGGCCGGAGGCGACGGGCCCGGCCTCCGGGCACCGCCACGGGACGGCTCAGCGGCCGAGCAGGGCCTCGCGCAGCACGTCGAGCCCGACCGAGCCGACGTCGAGCGCGCGCCGGTGGAAGGCCTGCAACGAGAAGTCGCCGCCCTCACGGGCCGCCGTCTCCTCGCGCAGCTGCATCCAGAGCCGCTCGCCGATCTTGTAGCTCGGGGCCTGGCCCGGCCACCCCAGGTAGCGGTCGAGCTCGAAGCGCAGGGTGCCCTCGTCGTTGTTGGCGTGCGCGCGCAGGAACGCCCAGGCCTTGTCGTAGGTCCAGTCGCCGCCGCCCACCTCGGCCGGCGCCGCGAAGCCGCAGTGCACCCCGATGTCGATGACGACCCGCGCTGCCCGCAGCGACTGCGCGTCGAGCATCCCCAGGTACATGCCCGGGTCGTCGAGGTAGCCCAGCTCGGCCATCAGCCGCTCGGCGTACAGGGCCCAGCCCTCGCCGTGGCCGCTGACCCAGCACATCATCCGGCGCCAGCGGTTGAGGGTCTCGCGGCGGTGGATGGTCTGCGCGACCTGGAGGTGATGGCCGGGCACCCCCTCGTGGTAGACGGTGGTGAGCTCCTTCCAGGTGGAGAACTCGGTGACGCCCTTGGGGACCGACCACCACATCCGCCCCGGACGCGAGAAGTCGTCGCTGGGCCCCGTGTAGTAGATGCCGCCGGTCTGGGTCGGGGCGATGCGGCACTCGATGGTGCGCACCGGCTCGGGGATGTCGAAGTGCCGCCCCGCCATGTCGGCGATGACCTCGTCGGCGCGCTCCTGCATCCAGTCGCGCAGCGCGTCGGTGCCGCGCAGCAGGTAGTCCTCGTCGTGGTCGAGGTGCTCCGTGGCCGCGGCCACCCCGCCGCCGGGCAGGATGCGCTCGGCGGTGCGCTCCATGTCGGCGCGGATGCGGGCCAGCTCCTCCTGGCCCCAGGCGTAGGTCTCCTCGAGGTCGACGGTGGCGCCCAGGAAGGTCCGCGACGCCAGCTGGTAGCGCTCGCGGCCGGCGGCGTCCGAGGTCGGCGCCCGGTCGAGCAGCGAGGTCGTGATCTCCTCGCCGAGACGGCGGTAGGCCGCGGCGGCGCCGTCGACCGCGCGGCGCAGGTCGGCGCTCACGGCGTCGCCGAGGGGGCGCCCGGCCGCCGAGGCGCCCGCCAGGAAGCCGGCGAAGAACCCGTCGTCGGCGGTGAGGTCGCGGCACTGGCGCGCGCAGGACTCGACCTGGCGGCGGGGCGTCACCAGGCCGCGGTCGGCCGACTCCCGCAGGGTGGCGGCGTACTGCTCGAGCGCGCGTGGCACCTCGCCCAGCCGGGCGGCGATGGTGGCCCAGTCGTCCTCGGTGGCGGTGGGCATCAGGTCGAAGACGTCGCGGCAGCCCTGGAGGGGCGAGGCGATGACGTTGAGCGCCATCCGGTCGTAGCCGGCCTCGTGGGTCTCGAGGGCCAGGCCCAGACGCTCGCGCATCGCCGCGACGGTGACCTGGTCGACGTCGTCGACGGCCTCGACCGCGTCCAGGCGGGCCAGGGTGGCCCGGGCGATCTCGGCGTGGTGCGCGTAGCCCTCGGGGGAGAGGTCGTCGAGCTCGCGGTCACGCCCGGGGACGCCGAGATAGGTCGCCTCGATCGGGCTGGCGGCCACGACCGCGTCGAAGTGGGCCTCGGCCACGGCGTCGACGGCGGTGCGCGGCCGGGCGGGCGTCGCGGGGTGCTGCGGTGCGTGCTGGCGGCTCGGGTCGGTCACCCTGTGGACGCTACCGGAGGGGCGCGGCCGGCGGCTCGTGGTGAGGGGCCGGGCCGGGGAGGCATAGCCTCTGGCCATGGACGCACGCGTGAGGTCGGTCAACGTCGGGCACGGGCGCGAGGGCATCGGGAGCAGGGGGCGGACCACCGGCATCGACAAGCGAGCCGTCGCGAGCATCGAGGTGCGCGACCCCGGGCCGAAGAAGGGCGGCCTCGGCAGCGGGGTCGTCGGCGACGACGTCCTGAACCACAAGCACCACGGCGGCACCCGGCAGGCCGTCTACGCCGTGGCCCGCGAGGAGCTCGACCACTGGGCCGCCGAGATCGGCCGGCCCCTCTCCGACGGCACCTTCGGCGAGAACCTGACCACCGAGGGCCTCGACCCCGACGGCGCCCTGGTCGGCGAGCGCTGGCAGGTGGGCGAGACGGTGCTCGAGGTGTGCGGGCCGCGGGTGCCCTGTGCGAACTTCGCGGCCTGGATGGGCGAGAAGGGCTGGGTCCGCCGGTTCGTCGAGCACGGGCGGCCCGGCGCCTACCTCGCGGTCGTGACGCCCGGCACCATCCGGCCCGGTGACACGGTGACGGTGCTCGAGCGGCCGGCGCACGGCATCACGGTCTCGATGGTGCTGGCCGCCTGGTTCGGCGACGACACCACCGCCCGCATCGTGCTCGATGCCGGTGTGCTGGGCGAGGACGACCACGCCGAGCTCGCGAAGGCCACGTCCCCCGAACGTGTGTGAACACGCCGGGGATTCCGCGGCGTGTTCACACACGTTCGGGGAAGGCGACGAGGGGTCAGCCGCGGTAGGTCGTGCTCCACGCGCTGGGGCCCGGGTCGTGCCGGCCGCGCAGCAGGGTGCGGTGCGAGGCCCAGGTCGAGCCGCCCTCCGGCTGCTCGTCGGAGGCGCCGCCCGAGGCCGCCAGGACGGCGATGACGGCCGCGACCTCCTCGGGGGTCGCGGCGCCCTCGATGCGCACCGCGGGCTCGGGTTCTCCTGGGCTCTGCGCCTGCGAAGAGGTCATAGGGGGATGTTCCCGTGCTTCTTGGGGGGCAGGGTCTCGCGCTTGGTGCGCAGGGCCCGCAGCGCCTTGGTGACGTTCATCCGGGTGTTCGACGGCGTGATGACGGTGTCGACGTACCCGCGCTCGGCGGCGACGTAGGGGTTGGCCAGCGCGTCCTCGTACTGCTGGATGAACGCCGCGCGCGCCTCCTCGACCGACTCGCCCCGCTCCTCGGCGGCCGCGAGCTCCTTGCGGTACAGGATGTTGACGGCGCCCTGCGCCCCCATGACCGCGATCTGGGCGGTGGGCCACGCGAGGTTGATGTCGGCCCCGAGGTGCTTGGACCCCATCACGTCGTAGGCGCCGCCGTAGGCCTTGCGGGTGATGACGGTGACCAGCGGCACGGTGGCCTCGGCGTAGGCGTAGATGAGCTTGGCGCCGCGCCGGATGATGCCGTCCCACTCCTGGCCGGTGCCGGGGAGGAAGCCGGGGACGTCGACGAAGGTCAGCACCGGCACGTTGAACGCGTCGCAGGTGCGCACGAAGCGGGCGGCCTTCTCGGAGGCGTCGATGTCGAGGGTGCCGGCGAGCTGCATCGGGTTGTTGGCGACCACCCCCACCGAACGCCCCTCGACCCGGCCGAAGCCGACGACCAGGTTGGGCGCGAAGAGGGGCTGCACCTCGAGGAACTCGCCGTCGTCGACGACCCGCTCGATGACCTCGTGCATGTCGTAGGGGACGTTCGGGGAGTCCGGGATGATGGTGTCGAGGTAGCGGTCGTCGTCGGTGACGTCGAGGTCGAGCTCGCCGCCGAACACCGGGGGGTCCTCGAGGTTGTTGCTCGGCAGGTACGACAGCAGCGCCTTGACGTACTCGACCGCGTCCTCTTCGTCGGTGCCCATGTAGTGGGCCACGCCGGAGCGGGTGTTGTGGGTCTTGGCGCCGCCGAGCTCCTCCATCCCGACGTCCTCGCCGGTGACCGTCTTGATGACGTCGGGCCCGGTGATGAACATGTGCGAGGTCTGGTCGACCATGACGGTGAAGTCGGTGACGGCGGGGGAGTAGACGGCCCCGCCCGCACACGGGCCCATGATCAGGGAGATCTGCGGGATGACGCCGGACGCGTGCACGTTGCGGCGGAAGATCTCGCCGTACAGCCCGAGCGAGACCACCCCCTCCTGGATACGCGCCCCGCCGGAGTCGTTCAGGCCCACCACCGGGCAGCCGACCTTCATCGCGAAGTCCATGACCTTGGTGATCTTCTCGCCGAAGACCTCGCCCAGCGAGCCGCCGAACACGGTGAAGTCCTGGGCGAACACGGCTACGGTCCGCCCGTCGACGGTGCCGTAGCCGGTGACCACGCCGTCGCCGTAGGGCCGGTTCGCCTGCTGGCCGAAGGCGCTCGCGCGGTGGCGCGCGTACTTGTCCATCTCGACGAAGGAACCCTCGTCCAGGAGCAGCTCGAGGCGCTCGCGCGCGGTCTTCTTGCCGCGGGCGTGCTGCTTCTCGACGGCCCGCTCCGAGCCCGCGTTGGCCACCTCGGCCACCCGGCGCTTGAGGTCGGCGAGCTTGCCGGCGGTCGTGGTGACGTCGATGTCGTCCGGGACGTCGGTCCCGCCGAGCGCGTGCGTGTCGCTGGACATGGCGGTGACTCTAGCCTTGGGCGCGTGCCCCGGCCCGAGTCCCCGCGACCCCTCGACGCGTTCTCCGTCACACCCGGCGAGCCCTGGCTCCCGGTCGAGGTGCACGAGCGGCTGGGGTCCACCAACGACACCCTGCGCGAGGCCCCGGAGCCCTGGCGCGTGGTCGTGGCCGAGGTCCAGGAGAACGGTCGGGGGCGGCTCGGGCGGGTCTGGACGACGACGCCCGGCACGGCGCTCGCGGTGTCGGTGTGCGTCCCGGTGCCGGCGTCCGGCGCCTCGTGGGTGCCGCTGTTCGTGGGGCTGGCGGTGGCCCGGGCGGTGGCCGACGTCGGTGGGCCGGCGACCGCGCTGAAGTGGCCCAACGACGTGCTGGTCCCCGCCGACGGCGACCGCAAGCTGGCCGGTGTCCTCTGCGAGTGGACCGCCCGCGGGGTCGTCGCCGGCGTGGGGGTCAACGTCGACACCGCCCGCGCTGACCTGCCGCTCGACACGGCCACCTCGCTGCGCGCCGCCGGGCACCCCGGGGTGGACCGCGCGGTGCTGCTCACCCGCTACCTCGTACGGCTGGCCGAGGTCCTGCGCGCCGACACCGGGCCGGCCGGCCCGTCCGCCGAGGCCTACCGCGACGCGTGCGCCACGGTGGGCCGCGACGTCGAGGTCCACGAACCCGGCGGGACGGTGCGGCAGGGAAGGGCGACAGGCGTCGACGCGACCGGCAGACTGACCGTGCGCACGGACGCCGGGCCGGTCCGGGTCTCCGCGGGCGACGTCGTCCACGTGCGCGCCCGGTGATCTCGCGAGAGGAGGGCACGATGACCGCCGACGACGCCGACGAGCCCGACGGCACCGCATCCGCGCCGTCCTCACGGGCGCCGTCCTCACGGGGCCCGGCCGAGCTGCCCGAGAGCGTCGAACGCCTGCTGCTGGGCCGCTCGGCCTCCATGGCGCGCGACGAGGTCAGCGCCAGCGCGGGGGTCGACCCCGCGGCCGCCCGCCGGTTCTGGCACGCCATGGGGTTCCAGGTCGTCGAGGACGACGAGGCGATGTTCACCGAGGCCGACCGCGAGGCCCTGGGCCGGGTCACGGCGATGGTGCGCGAGGGCCGGGTCAGCGAGGAGCTGGCCCTCGGGATGACGCGGGCCTTCGCGCGGACCGCCGACCGGCTCGCCGTGTGGCAGACCCAGCTGGTGGCCGAGTCGCTGGCGCCACCGTTCTCGGAGGAGCTCGAGGGGAAGGACAGCCGCTCGGTGCCGGCCCCCGACATCGCCGCCGACGCCGCCGCCCTGCTGGCCCGCACCATCGACGAGATCGAGCCGCTGCTGGTCTACGTCTGGCGGCGCCACCTGACCAACGCGGTACAGCGCATGCTGGCCGATGCCGACCCCGCCGTCAGCTCCGACCCCTCGGCCCCGGTGCGGGCCGTCGGGTTCGCCGACCTCGTGGCCTTCACCTCCTTCGTGCGCCGGATGAGCGAGCGCCAGCTGGCCCGGCTGGTGCAGCACTTCGAGCTGCTGGCGAGCGACGTCGTGGCCGAGCACGGGGGACGCGTCATCAAGACGGTGGGCGACGAGGTGCTGTTCGTGCACACCGAGGCGGCCGCCGCCTCGGCGATCGCCCTCGACCTGGTCGACGCCATGGCCGAGGACGAGCTGCTGCCGCCGGTGCGGGTCGGGCTGGCCCACGGCCGGGTGGTCTCGCGGCTCGGCGACGTCTTCGGGATGACGGTCAACAAGGCCAGCCGGATCACGGCCGTCACGCCCTCGGGCACGGTCTTCGTCGACGACGCGATGGCGCGCGCGCTGGGCTCGGTGTCGGGGTTCTCGGCCATCGAGCGGCGGCGCCGGATGCTGCGCGGCATCGGCGTGGTCACCCTCCACGAGCTGCGACGCGCGCCGGGTGGGCGCCGTCCCTCCGTGCCCGGCGACGGATCGTGACTACGATCCCCCCATGACCAAGGTGCTCCTGGCCGAGGACGATCCTGCGATCTCCGACCCGCTCGCCCGCGCGCTCCGGCGGGAGGGCTACGAGGTCGAGGTGTGCACCGACGGCGAGTCCGCGCTCGAGCACGCCCTGCGCACCCCCGACCTCGTCGTCCTCGACCTGGGGCTCCCGAAGATGGACGGCCTCGAGGTGTGCCGCCGCCTGCGCCAGGAGGGCAGCAGCGTCCCCGTCCTGGTGCTCACCGCGCGCGCCGACGAGGTCGACACCGTGGTCGGTCTCGACGCCGGGGCCGACGACTACGTCACCAAGCCGTTCCGCCTGGCCGAGCTCCTGGCCCGCGCCCGGGCGCTGCTGCGGCGCGGGGTCGCCGACCCCAGCGAGTCCGACGAGGAGCCGCTGCTCGACATCGACCCCGAGGGCCGGCGGGTGTTCCTGCGCGGCGAGGAGGTGCAGCTGACGGGCAAGGAGTTCGAGCTGCTGCGCGTCCTGGTCGCGAACCAGGGCAAGGTCGTCTCGCGCGAGAAGCTCATGCGCGACGTCTGGGACAGCGCCTGGTACGGCTCGACCAAGACCCTGGACATGCACATCTCGGTACTCCGCCGGAAGCTCGGCGACGACGCGGCCCACCCCCGGTACATCACGACGATCCGGGGGCTCGGCTTCCGCTTCGACGCCCCGGACGAGTAGCGGGTCCGATGCGCCGCATCGTCCTGACCGTGGCTCTCTCCGCGGTCGCCGCGTCCTTCGGGGCCGTCGCCCTGGCGCTGGTCGTGCTGGTCCTGCGGGGCGGCCTCGCGGCGGACGTCGTCGTCGCCCCGTGGTGGGTCCTCGTCCTCGCCGCGGTCGCCGCCGTCCTGCTCGCCCTCGTGGTGGCGGTGTGGATGGCCGAGCGCACCGTCCTGCGCCTCGACGGCCTGGTCCGGACCCTGCGCCAGCGCGCCGACCGGCTGGCCGCGGGCGACACCCGGCCGGTCCCGCTCACCTCCGGCATCGAGGAGCTCGACCGGCTCGACGCCGCGCTGGTGCGCGGCGCCCAGCAGGGGGCCAAGCGCCTGGCGTCCGAGCGCGACTTCGCGGCCGACGCCTCGCACCAGCTGCGCACGCCCCTGACCGCGCTCCTGATGCGCCTCGAGGAGATCTCGACCACCGAGGACCTCGAGGTCGTGGCCGAGGAGTCCGCCATCGCCATCGGGCAGGTCGAGCGGCTGAGCAAGGTCGTCGACGACCTGATGGGCCGGGCGCGCAGCGGCGTCGAGGCGAGCCCGTCGGTCTCGCTCGACTCGGTGCTCGCCTCGCTGCAGCGCGAGTGGCAGCCGCCGTTCGCCTCGGCGCGGCGCAGCATCCACGTCAGCGGGGAGCGCGGCCTCCTGGTGCGCGCCACGCCGGTGGCGCTGGGCCAGATCCTCACCACGCTGCTCGAGAACTCCCTGGCCTACGGGCGGGGGACGGTCGAGATCAGCGCCCGGCGCGCGGGGCCCTCGGTCGTCATCGAGGTCAGCGACACCGGCGACGGCGTCTCGCCGGCCCTGGCGCCGCACATCTTCGAGCGGTCGGTGTCGTCGTCGGGCTCCGGGCTGGGTCTGTCACTGGCCCGCGACCTGGCGGAGGCCGCGGGCGGCCGCCTGGAGCTGGCGCGGGCGACGCCCCCGGTGTTCGCGCTCTTCCTCTCCACCGGCGACCGCGACTGACCACTCGCCGGGCGGGCGGGGCGGACGGGGCGGCCGCGACGGGCGACCGCGACGGGCGGTCGGGCCCGGACCGTCAGAGCGGCTCGCGGGCGAAGACGAACCTGCGGTACGCCCAGAACCGGAACAGCGTGCCGAGACCGATGCCGACCACGGTCGAGACGTTGTCGGCGAGCCGCGAGGTGTAGCCGAGACCGTAGTGCGAGGCCGCGAGGGTCAGGGCCGAGATGCCGAGCGCCACGAGGTTGACGCCGAAGAAGAGGCCGACCTCGTGGTGCACCGGCCGGCTGCGGCGGTGCCGGAAGGTCCACTGCCGGTTGCCGACCCACGCCACGAGGGTGGCCACCGCGCCGGAGATGAGCTTGGCCGTGGTGACCTTGTCCTCGAGCACGGTGTGCCACAGGATGTTGGCCAGCCCGAGGTCGACCACGAACGCGAGAGCGCCGATGACGCCGAACTTGATGACCTCGCGGTAGAGCGCGCTGACGGCACCCCGGCCGGCGTCGAGGACGCGGCCGACGAGTCCCCGCGGCGGGGCGTCCTGGGCGGTCACCGGTGCAGCCTACTGATCCCGGCTGGATATCCTCGCGGGGTGACCACCCCTCGCCGCGCGCCCGGAGGCTTCCCCGTCGTCGGCATCGTGGGGGGTGGGCAGCTCGCGCGGATGTGCGCCGGGCCGGCCGCCGAGCTGGGCATCACCCTCAGTGTGCTGGCCGAGGCGCCCGACGCCGCGGCCGCCCTGGTCGTCCCCAGCGCCCCGGTCGGCGAGCACACCGACCTCGAGGCCGTCCGCCGCTTCGCCGCCGCGTGCGACGTGGTGACCTTCGACCACGAGCACGTGCCGCAGGACGTCCTGGCCGCCCTCGTGGCCGACGGGGTGGCGGTGCACCCGACGCCGGAGGCGCTGCGCCACGCGCAGGACAAGCTGGCGATGCGCGCCCGGCTCGGCGCGCTGGGGGTGCCCTGCCCGCGCTGGGTGCGCGCCGACACCGCCGCCGACGTCACCGCCTTCGGCGAGGCGGTCGGATGGCCGGTCGTGGCCAAGACCCCGGTCGGCGGCTACGACGGCAAGGGCGTGCGCGTGGTGGCCTCGGCCGGCGAGCTCGACGACTGGCTCGAACGGGCGGCGATGGCCGGCACCGGGCTGCTGCTCGAGGAGCGGGTGCCGTTCCGCCGTGAGCTGGCCGTGCTGCTGGCGCGCAGCCCGTCGGGCCAGGCGGCGGTGTGGCCGGTGGTCGAGACCGTGCAGACCGACGGCATCTGCACCGAGGTGCTCGCGCCCGCGCCGGCGCTCGACCCCGACCTGGGATCCCGGGCGGTGGCCGCCGCCCTGCGGGTGGCCGGCGAGCTCGGCGTCACCGGGGTGCTCGCGGTCGAGCTCTTCGAGACGGTGGACGCCGACGGGGCACCGGCCTTCGTGGTCAACGAGCTGGCGATGCGCCCGCACAACTCCGGGCACTGGTCGATGGACGGCGCCGTGACCGGGCAGTTCGAGCAGCACCTGCGCGCGGTGCTCGACCTGCCCCTGGGCTCGCCCAGCCCGCACGCGCCGTGGACGGTCATGGCCAACGTGCTCGGCGGCGACTACCCCGAGCTCTACCCCGCCTATCGGCACGTCATGGCGCGCGACCCCGGCGTCAAGGTGCACCTGTACGGCAAGGGCGTACGGCCCGGCCGCAAGATCGGGCACGTCAACGTGTCGGGCGCCGACCTGGCCGACCTGCGCGAGCGGGCCGGGCACGCGGCCGACTACCTGCGAGGAGTGGTGACCGAGTGAGCAGCGAACAGCAGACGTCGTCGGGCGGGGCGGCGGACCGGGCCGCCGCCGGTGGGGGTGGTGCGCCCGTGGTCGGCGTGGTGATGGGGTCCGACTCCGACTGGCCCGTGATGGAGGCCGCGGTGCTGGCCCTCGACGAGCTCGGGGTCGCGTGCGAGGTCGACGTCGTGTCGGCCCACCGGATGCCCGAGGAGATGCTCGAGTACGGGCGGACGGCGGCCTCCCGCGGCCTGCGGGTCCTGGTCGCGGGGGCCGGCGGGGCCGCGCACCTGCCCGGCATGCTGGCGTCGGTCACGTCGCTGCCGGTCATCGGCGTGCCGGTGCCGCTCGCGTACCTCGACGGGATGGACTCGCTGCTCTCGATCGTGCAGATGCCCGCCGGGGTGCCGGTGGCGACGGTCTCGGTGGGCGGCGCGCGCAATGCCGGGCTGCTCGCGGCCCGCATCCTCGGGGCCGGCGAGGGCGCCGAGGCCGCGCGGCTGCGCGGTGCGATGGACGCCTTCCGTGGGGCGCTGCGCGACCAGGCGCACGCCAAGGGGGCCGCGCTGCGCGAGCGCCGGCGCTCCTGAGGCCGGCGCAGGGGCCCGCGTCCCGGCATCCCCGTCCCCGGGGGTGCCGACGCAAGGGTTGTGCCACGAGACCCCGGCTGGCAGGTCTTGTCCGGTGACCTTTTCGGGGTCACCCCGAAAAGCCGAGGGCCCCGGCGGGGAGGGTCAGCGCTGCATGCCGTCGCTGCGCAGCTTGGGCCACTCCATCTTGGGGCAGGTGTCCATGACGACGGCGAGCCCGGCCTCGCGGGCACGAGCCGCCGCGGCCTGGTCGACCACCCCCACCTGCATCCAGACCGCGTCGAGCTGGAGGCGGTCCTTGTGGGCGATGGCGTCGTCGACGACGGCCCCCACCCGGGTGGAGTTCACGAAGCAGTCGACGACCTTGAGGTCCTGGTCGGGGATGTCGGCCAGCGAGGCGTAGCCCGGATACCCGTGCACCTCCTCGGCGCGGGGGTGGACCGCGACGATGGGCTTGCCGAGCTCGACGGTCAGCCACTGGCTCACCGACCAGGCCGGGCGCCGCGCGTTGGTGGAGAGCCCCACCACCGCCCACACGCCGGGGTCCATGAGCAGCTCACGGATGAGGTCGGGGTCGTTCTGGTGCCGCAGTGCGCCCATACCGTCCATCATGCCCGTTCGCCGAGGTCCGAAACAGAGGATCCGGGAGGGGCGGCGAGGCTGGCGAGGGCGGCCGGAGGGATGCTCCGCCGGTGCCTCAGTCGTTGCCGAACAGGTCGCGGGTGTAGACCCGCTCCTCGACGTCGTGCAGCTCGGGCACCAGGCGGTTGGCCACGATGACGTCGCTGCGCGCCTTGAGCTCCTCGAGCGAGACCACCGGCGAGCCGAAGAAGGTCGGCGCGTCGAGCTCGGGCTCGTGCACGATCACCTCGACGCCCTTGGCCTTGATCCGCTTCATCACGCCCTGCACGCTGCTGGAGCGGAAGTTGTCGGAGCCGGACTTCATGACCAGCCGGTGGATGCCGACGACCCGCGGGCCGCGGGCCAGCACCTCGGAGGCGATGAAGTCCTTGCGGGTGGTGTTGGCGTCGACGATCGCGCTGATCAGGGTCTGCGGGACCGCGGCGTAGTTGGCCAGCAGCTGCTTGGTGTCCTTGGGCAGGCAGTACCCGCCGTAGCCGAAGCTGGGGTTGTTGTAGTGCATGCCGATACGCGGGTCGAGGCCGACGCCGTCGATGATCTGGCGGGTGTCGAGCCCGTGCGTGGCGGCGTAGGTGTCGAGCTCGTTGAAGTACGCGACCCGCATCGCCAGGTAGGTGTTGGCGAACAGCTTGATGGCCTCGGCCTCGGTACTGTCGGTGAGCAGCACTGGGACGTCGTCGTCGAGCGCGGCGTCGGCCAGCAGCCGGGCGAAGGCCGCCCCCTGCGGCCCGCGGTCACCGACGACGATCCGCGAGGGGTGCAGGTTGTCGTGCAGTGCCCGCCCCTCGCGCAGGAACTCGGGCGAGAAGACCACCCGGTCGGTGCCCAGCCGCTCGCGCAGCCCGGCCGTGAACCCCACCGGGACCGTGGACTTCACGACCGCGGTGGCGTCGGGCGCCAGCCGGCGCACGTCGGCGACGACCTGCTCGACCGTGCTGGTGTCGAAGTAGTTGGTGCGCTCGTCGTAGTTCGTCGGCGTGGCGACCACCACGAACTCGGCGTCGCGGTAGGCGGCCTCCTTGTCGGTGGTCGCGGTCAGCCGCAGGCCGCCACCGGCCAGGTGCTCCTCGATGTCGGGGTCGTGGATCGGGCTGCGCCCGGCCCGGATGAGCTCCACCCGCGAGGCGTCGATGTCGTACGCGACGACGTCGTGCTGACGGGCGAGGAGGACGGCGAGCGAGAGGCCGACGTAGGACGTGCCGACGACGCAGATCGTGGAAGCCACGACACCAGCCTAGGGCCGCGGACCGGTGCCCCCCGTCGGCGCCGGCCCGTGCGGCATGATCGTGAGGACCCCCACACATTCGAGGAGCACGCATGAAGTTCGGACTGTTCGTCCCGCAGGGCTGGCGGCACGACCTGGTCGGGATCGACCCCGCCCAGCACTGGGGCGTCATGGCGGGGCTCGCCCGCCGGGCCGACGGCATCGAGGGCTGGACCTCGATCTGGGTCTACGACCACTTCCACCCCGTGCCGCGCCCCACCGAGGAGGGCGTGCACGAGGCGTGGTCGCTGATGGCGGCCTTCGCGGGCGTCACCGGCCGGGTCCGTCTCGGCCAGATGTGCACCTGCATGTCCTACCGCGAGCCGACCTACCTGGCGAAGGTGGCGGCCACCGTCGACGCCATCTCCGAGGGTCGCCTCGAGATGGGCATCGGCGCGGGCTGGTACGAGCACGAGTGGCGCGCCTACGGCTACGGCTTCCCCAGCGCCGGGGAGCGGCTGGCCCGGCTGCGCGAGGGCGTCGAGATCATGCGCCAGATGTGGACCACCGGCCGCGCCACCCTCGGCGGCGAGCACTACCAGGTCGACGGCGCGATGTGTTTCCCGCAGCCGCTGCAGGGGACCGCGCAGCCCGGGAGCCAGGCCAACGGCATCCCGATGTGGATCGCCGGTGGCGGCGAGAAGAAGACCTTGCGCATCGCGGCCGAGTACGCCGACTACACCAACTTCGACGGCACGCCCGAGGGCTTCACCGCCAAGTCGGACATCCTGCGCGGCCACTGCGACGACATCGGGCGCGACTTCGCCACCATCGTGCGCAGCGCCAACTACAACGTCGTCATCGGCCGGGACGAGAAGGAGGTGGCCGACCGCATCGGGTGGATCCGCGACCACTACACGAACGCCGGGCTGCCCGAGGCCGTGGTCGACGAGACGGTGCGCTCGTTCGAGACCGGCCCCCTGGTCGGCACCCCGGAGCAGATCGTCGAGCGCCTGCGCGACCTCGAGCAGCGGGGGATGACCTACGCCATCACGTACTTCGTCGAGCAGGCCTACGACCTCTCCGGCGTCGAGCTGTTCGAGCGCGAGGTGATGCCCGAGCTCGGCGACGCCGAGCAGCACGGGCACCTCTGGCACCTGCTGCGCGGCGAGTGACCCGCGGGCGGTCGGCGCCGCGTCCGTCGTCCGACCCCCGCCCCGCACCGGACGTCGGCCGCGACCCCACACCGGGTCGCGGCCGACGGCGTCCCGCGGGTGTCAGGAGGCGATGCGGTAGGTGCCGAAGCCGGTGCCGACCACGACGGTGGCGCCGTTGTCGAACCGGCCGTCGCCGGTGCCCACGAACATCCAGACCTTGCCCGTGGCGTCCTTGGCGTAGACGACGGGGCTGACCCCGATCAGCTCGGGGCTGGTGAGCTGGGTGAACTTGCCCCAGCCGTTGCCGATCTTGACCCGCGCTCGGAAGCCGCCGCGGCCGTTGCCCGGGTAGAGCCAGAGGTAGCCGGTGGCCTTCTCGCGCGCGAGGATGTCGGCGGTGCCGTCGAGGTCGAAGTCGCCGCCGCCGAACACGCTGTCCATCGAGAGCCACGAGCTGCCGATCTTCACCCGGGCCCGCAGGCCGCCGAACCCGGTGCCCGGGTAGAGCCACAGGACCCCGGCCCGGTCGCGGGCCACCAGGTCGGCGCGGCCGTCGCCGTTCCAGTCGCCGGTGTCGACCAGGAGGTAGGAGCCCCACCCGCTGCCCAGGCGTGCCCGGGCGCCGACCTTGCCGGCGCCCCGGCCGGGGTAGAGCCAGAGGACGCCCGCGGCGTCGCGGCAGAGCAGGTCGGCGGTGTCGTCGCCGTTGAGGTCGCCGGCGACGAGGACGGCGTCGTAGATGCCGAAGCCGGTGCCGGTGAGCAGGCGCGGGCCCAGCTGCGCGGTGTCGGTGACGGGGTAGGTGTACAGCCCGCCCTTGCTGTCGAGCGCCAGCACGTCGCTGTTGCCGTCGAGCGCGAGCTGGGAGGTGCCCTTGGACAGCTGGCGCCGCACGTCGAAGCCCCAGAAGGCGCGGTTCCCGTCGCGAGGGGCCCCCAGGGGAGTGGCGTCGGGCGTGCCCGACGCGGGCTCCTCGACGATGGTGAAGGTGTCGTCGGAGGGGTCGTTGCGCGTGCCGGCGGTGTCGACCTCGACCCAGAAGATCCGGGTGCTGTGGTCGGCGGTCTGCGAGAAGCGGATCTGGCCGTAGATGGTCGAGGTGCTCTCGTGGTGGGCGACGACCTGGTTGTTCGCGCTCGGGATGAGGACCTTCAGGGCCGAGGTGGTGCCGTCGTCGGTGGTGAACCAGATGCGCAGGGCGGCGCCCTCGACCTCGGGGTCGCGCGCGCCGTCGGTGCCGGCGACCGGGACCGGCGTGCCACCGGCCGCCGGGATGGTCACGAGCGGGCCGGCGGCGCCGGCGCTGGCGGCGACGAGCGAGGAGGCACTGCGCCAGTCGGGCTGCACCAGACCGGCGGACCCGGCCACCACGGTGCGGGCGCCGGTGCGCACGTCGAGGACCCACAGGGAGGTGCCGTCAGCGGTGTACTCGGTGTAGGCGACGCGCGTGCCGTCGGGGGACCACTCGGCGTCGAGGGCGTCGACGGCCGGGGAGGACCGGGGCACGAGACGCTCGCGCAGCCGGGTCGTGACGTTGGAGACGGCCAGGGCGAGGTGGCCAGCCCCGTCGCCGACCGAGGAGGCGACCAGACGCCCGTCGGGCGAGAACGCCGGGTCGACGCCCTGGAGCGTCGTGTCGTCGGCGAGCGCGTACTCGTCCTGCAGCATCATCGCGCCCGGAGCCTGGAGACCGTCGTCGTAGGTGCCCGTGACGGCCTCGACCAGACCCCAGCCGTCGTAGGTGCTCATCGAGAGCGGGACGACGGACTCGCACGGGGTGCCGTCGGCGGCGACCAGGCGGTAGCCGAAGAGCCCGTGCGTGTCGATGCCGGTGTCGCGGAAGGAGGTGCCGGTGAGGCCCGTGGCCACCGTCTTCCAGGTGCCGCCGTCGCGCTGCCGGTCGAGCCGGTAGGGCCCGAAGCTCGTGTCCGACCAGGACACGGTGACCTGCGGGTCGTGGGAGAGGTTCTCGGTGAGGCCGATCGCGCTGCAGTCCGCCGCAGCGGCGGCCGAGAGGCGCGCTGCCGGGGCGGGGGCCACGGTGAGCCGGTCGGAGCCGGCCGCCGAGGGGCGGGGGCTCTCGGCCGCGCGACGGGCGGCGGCCGAGGCGGACAGGCCGGCGCCTGTCTCGGCCACGGCCCGGGCGGGGCCGGAGGGGCCCGGCGACGGCGCCGTCCGGGCGGTCGTCACCGCGGGCGTGGCGACGAGGGCAATGGCGGCGGCGGCACAGGCCGCGGATGCGCGCGCGAACGCGGAGTTCATGATGGTGGGCTCCCCTGGCTCGGTCGGCCGGGCCGCGGTACCGCCCGGTTGCGGGGAGGATAGCGCCCGGTGAGGACAGCCGCCGGGGATCGGCCGAACCGCGCCGGATGTGGCGTACGTCCACCCCGGGCGGGTACCCGTCCGGCCCGGGCTACCCGGACGTAACATGGCGCCATGACGGGCAACAGCGACTTCGACACCTACCGGCTCTCCGAGGACCACGAGGCCATCCGCGAGGCGGTGCGGGCCGTGGCCGAGGACAAGATCGCCCCGTACGCGGCGGCGGTCGACGAGGAGTCGCGCTACCCCCAGGAGGCGCACGACGCCCTCGTGGCCAGCGACTTCTTCGCGCCGCACGTGGGGGAGGAGTACGGCGGTGTCGGGGCCGACGCCCTGGCCACCTGCATCGTCATCGAGGAGGTCGCCCGCGTCTGCGCGTCCTCCAGCCTCATCCCGGCCGTCAACAAGCTCGGGTCGATGCCGCTCATCCTCGCGGCGGACGAGGACGTGAAGAAGCGCTACCTCACCCCGCTCGCCGCCGGGGAGAGCACGTTCTCGTACGGCCTGTCCGAGCGCGAGGCCGGCTCCGACACCGCCGCCATGAAGTGCAAGGCCGTCCGCGACGGCGACGACTGGGTCATCTCGGGGCAGAAGTCGTGGATCACCAACGCCGGCGTGTCGGACTACTACACGGTGCTGGCGGTCACCGACCCCGACGGCCGGCGCGGCAACAACATCACCGCCTTCGTCGTCGAGAAGGGCGACGTGGGGTTCACCTTCGGCGAGAAGGAGCGCAAGCTCGGCATCAAGGGCAGCCCGACCCGCGAGCTGCACTTCGACGCCTGCCGCATCCCGGGCGACCGCGTGGTGGGCGAGGTCGGCGCCGGGCTGAAGATCGCCCTGAAGACGCTCGACCACACCCGGGTCACCATCGGCGCGCAGGCCGTCGGGATCGCCCAGGGAGCCCTCGACCACGCGCTCGCGTACGTCAAGGAGCGTCAGCAGTTCGGCAAGCGCGTCGCCGAGTTCCAGGGCATCCAGTTCATGCTCGCCGACATGGCGATGACCCTCGAGGCCGCCCGCCAGCTGATGTACGTGGCGGCGGCCAAGTCCGAGCGCGACGACGCCGACCTGACGTTCTTCGGGGCCGCGGCCAAGGCCTACGCCTCCGACGTCGCGATGCAGGTGACCACGGACGCCGTGCAGCTGCTCGGCGGCGCCGGCTACACCCGCGACTTCCCGCTCGAGCGGATGATGCGTGACGCCAAGATCACCCAGATCTACGAGGGCACCAACCAGATCCAGCGCATCGTCATGGCGCGCCAGCTGCTGAAGGGCTGACCCCGGCTGCGGCCGCCCCCCATCCCGCGTGGCCGCCCCCATCGTGCGTGGCCGCCCCCATCCTGCGTGGCCGCCCCCATCGTGCGTGGCCCCCCTGATCCTGCGTGGCCGTTCTGGTCCTGCGCTGCCGGGGTGCCATGGCACCCCGGCGCCGCGACGTGGCCGGTGTGGCGCGACGTGGCCGGGGCGCCGCGAGGTCAGGAGGTCTTGCAGATGTCCTGGGCGGCGGCGCGGCCCTCGATGGTGGGGGTGGCGCTGGGCGCGGGCTCGGGGGCCGTGATCGACGGCGTCGGCAGCGGGGCGCTGCCCACCCGGTTGGGGACCTCGACCACGTTCTCGGCCCCGGCGCCCAGCGTGACCCGGACGAGCTTCCCGAGGCCGGCGGCCTTGCTCAGCCGGGCACCGGGGAACGCGGCGGCGACGGTGCGGGCCGCCTCCTCCTGGCCGGCCGAGTACTCGACCAGGGTCCCGGTGGTGGGGGCGGCGTTGCCGGTGCCCGAGACCGTGAAGCCCTGGGCCTCGAGCGCCGTGCGGGCCTGGGTGGCCAGACCGGAGGTCCCGGCGCCGTTGAGGACCTGCACCGTGACGGCGTCCGGCGAGACGGTGAGCGGCGACGCGGAGGGGGTGGCCGAGGCCGTGGGCTTCGCGCCGATCTTGTGGTCCTCCCGGAAGGACTCCCAGATCAGGTCGGCCGCCGGCTTCCACTGCACGCGGTTGGGGTCGGCGGGGTAGGTCTCGTTGGGGACCGTGACGAACTGGATGTTGTCCAGACCGATGGTGCGGATGCTCTCGGCCAGGTCCTTCATGGTGCCGAGGGTGAACCCGGGGTCGGTGGTCAGCGACTGGGTGGCCGCGTTGAGGAAGCCGTAGAGCCGCGTCGGCTGGAAGAGCAGCTTGCTGGAGGTGGCCTCCTGCGCGACCGAGGACAGGAACGCCTGCTGGCGCTTGATCCGGCCCAGGTCGGAGCCGTCACCGACCGACTTGCGGGTGCGCACGTAGGCCAGCGCCTGCTCGCCGTTCAGCTCGTGGGTGCCGGGCGTCAGCTTGAGGTGGCTGTTGGGGTCGTCGATGGCCTGGGTGGTGCAGACCTTGACGCCGTCGAGGGCGTCGACCATCTGCTTGAAGCCGCGGAAGTCGACCACCGCGTAGTGGTCGACGAACACGCCGGTGTTGCCCTCGAGCGTGCGGATGAGGCAGCCGGTGCCGCCGATCTTGTAGTTGTGGTTCCACTGCCGCATGACCCAGGTGCTCTTCGGCGCGTTCTTGGAGCACTCCGGCGGCGCCTTGGTCATCGAGTCGCGGGGGATGGACGCGACGGTCGCCCACGTGCGGTCGGCCGAGAGGTGCACCAGCAGGTTGGTGTCGGAGTGCACGCCCGGGTCGTCGACGACCTTGCCGTAGCTGGTGTTGCCCACGCCGGTGCGGTTGTCGGAGCCGATGAGCAGGAGGTTGACGGCCTTCGTGGCCTGGGGCTCGCGGGTGGGGCGGTCGGTGCCGATGGCCTGCGAGACGTCGACCTTGGTGATGTTGTCGTTCAGGTGCCAGGTCGCGTAGGCCACGCCGGCGCCCGCCAGGGCGACCACGGCGACGACCCCGATGGCGATGCGGCGGCGCCACGGGTGGCGCCGGCCCGGCGGACGGCCGTGCAGGTCACGCCGGCTGGGGAACGGGTCGCCGCTGCCGTGGGGGTCAGGGGTCCCCGGGTTCGTGCGGGCGTCCACTCGATCGTCCCTTCGGTCCTGGTGCAGAGGGTCCCCCGGACACGGGGACGCGTGAGTCTAACCGCCGGTTCTGGACGCCACCTGAGTGCCGGGAGCCGCTGGGCGCCCCGCCGCGGGGCCCTCAGCCGGGCGTCCCGTCGGTGCCGGGCGGCGGGGCGTCGAGGGGTGTGCCGTCACGCAGCATCGTGAAGAGCTCGGCCGCGCGCTTGTCGTCCCACAGCACCGAGCTGCCGGCCGAGGTGGTGGCGTTGGGGTCGGAGATGGGCACGACCAGGCTGAGCGCCCCGTCGTTCGAGACCGCCCGCATGGTGCTGAGGATGCGGTAGGCGTCGACGAGCCCGGTGTCCTGGCCCACCAGCACGGCCGAGGCCGCGGCGTGGGTGAAGCCCCACCAGCGCCAAGGCACCAGCACGGTCGAGGGCGTCGCGGCCTTCTTCACCACGGCACCGAGGAACTGCCGCTGGCGCTCGGCGCGGCCGATGTCGCCCTTGGGGTCGGAGTAGCGCGCCCGCACGTAGCCCAGGGCGGTGGGGCCGTCGAGGTTCTGGCAGCCCTGGGGCAGGTCGATGTGCGCCTTCTTGTCCTTGATGGCGTTCTTCACACAGATGTCGACCCCGCCGAGGCTGTCGACGACGTCGGCGAACCCGGCGAGGCCGATCTCGAGGTAGCCGTCGATGCGCAGCCCGGTGGCCTGCTCGAGGGTCCGGGTCAGCAGCTTCGGGCCGCCGATCGAGAAGGAGGCGTTGACCTTGTTCTTCCCGTGGCCCGGGATGGGCAGGTAGCTGTCGCGGGGGACGGAGATGAGCGAGGACTTGCCGCCGCCCGAGGGGACGTGGACCAGGATGATGGTGTCGGTGCGCCGGCCGTCGGCGCTGCCGGTGCCCAGGGCCCGCTTCTGCGCGGCGGTCAGGCCCTCCCGGCTGTCGGAGCCCACCAGCAGGTAGGTGTGGCCGTCGCCCGCGGCGGGGCGCCGCCCCTCGGGGCTCACGTCGACGCGCGAGACGTTCGACCACGCGTGCAGCGGCGCGACCACCAGGAACACCAGGTAGGCCACCACCAGGAGCGCCAGCACCGAGACCCCGGTGCGGCCGCGGCCCCGCCGGCGGGTGCGGGCGCCCGGCGGTGGTGCCGCCGGAGGGGTCGCCCCGCCGCGGGGCAGCGGCCGCCCGAGCTCGTCGTAGGCGGCGGCACCGGGCGGGGGCGCGGCCGCGGCGGCACCGGCGCGAGGGCCGCGGGCACCGTCCCGGGGGGTGCGACGGGGGGCGCCCCGCCGGCTGCGGGTGTCGACCACGTAGACGTCGTCGTCCGCGCCGTCGCGTGCGGGACGGCGGGGGATGGGGCGGGCGTGGTCGTCGGTCATCCTCGGTCCTCTCGGTGCGGGCCGAGGGACAGTCTGCCAACACCGCCCGTACGCCGGCTGGGAGGACGCCGGGCGCCGTCGCGCACGGGCCGTCGCCGGCCGCGCAGATCCGCGCGCCGCCCCCCGGCGCGCCTCGCGCCCGGTGGGGGTCGGGACGCCGATACTCGCTGCTCATGGGAGGTGACCGAGGCTCCGCCGTGCTCGAGCGGACGCCGGACCACGCACCGCTGCGCGTCGACACCCGTTCGCCGGGGTTCGACCGGCGCCACCGCCGCCGTGCGGTCAGCCTGCTGCTGCTCACCCTGGTGGTGCCGGGGTCGGCTCAGGTCGCGGCCGGCAGCCGGGCCGTGGGGCGCGTGGCCATCAAGGTCTGGCTGGTCCTGCTGGGGCTGCTGCTGGCCGTGGGGCTGCTGGCCCTGGTGAGCCGCTCGGCCGTGCTCTGGCTCGCGACGCGCGGCTGGCTCCTCGCGGTGGCGCAGGTGGTGCTGGTCGTGCTCGCCCTCGCCTGGGCGGCCCTCCTCGTGGACGCCTGGCGCCTCGGACGCCCGGACCGCCTCCCGACGCGAGACCGCCGGGGGCTGCTCGTGGCCCTGCTGGTCCTGCTCGTCGTGCCCGGCCTCGTCGGCTGGACCGGCGCCGGCGTCGGCAGCGCGCGAGCGGCCATGACGAGCCTGTTCGGCTCCGGCGCGGCCGCCCCGGCCGCCAAGGGCCGCTACAACATCCTCCTGCTGGGCGGTGACAGCGGCGCGAGCCGGGTCGGGCTGCGGCCCGACAGCATCCAGCTCGCGAGCGTCGACGCCGACACCGGCCGCGCGGTGCTCTTCGGCTTCTCCCGCGAGACCGAGAACATCACCTTCCGCCCCGGCTCGACGATGGCCCGGCTCATGCCGAAGGGCTGGAGCTGCGGGGACGAGTGCCTGCTCAACGGTCTCTACACCTGGGGGCAGGACCACGCGAAGCTGTTCCCGGCGGGCACCCAGGACCCCGGCCTGGTCGCGACGACCGAGGCGGTCGAGTCGCTGTCCGGCCTCGACATCCAGTACTACGTGCTGGTCGACCTGCGCGGCTTCTCGAGCATCATCAACGCCGTCGGCGGCCTCGACATCACCGTGCAGCGGCGCACCCCCATCGGGGGCAACGGGTCGCCCATCAGCGGCTACATCGAGCCCGGCGCGCAGCACCTCGACGGCTACCACGCCCTCTGGTACGCCCGCAGCCGGGTGGGCTCCACCAACTACGAGCGGATGGCGCGCCAGCGCTGTGTGGTCACCGCGCTGGTCCGCCAGCTCGACCCCAGGACCGTGCTGCTCAACTTCGGCGACATCGCCTCGGCCAGCACCGGGTTGTTCCGCACCGACATCCCGCAGGACGCCCTGGGGCCGCTGGCGCAGGTGGCCGTGAAGACCAAGCAGGAGCGCATCACCTCGGTGAACTTCGTGCCCCCGCTCATCAAGCCGTGGAGCTACGACCCGGCGGTGGTGCGCTCGACGGTGGCCGCGGCCATCGCCAAGAGCGAGAAGCCCGCCCCGGCCGAGCCCGCCGCGAAGGCCACGAAGGCCACGAAGGCCACGAAGGCCTCGACGGGCGCCGCCGCGAGCGCCGCGGCCACGCCCACCCCGGCGCCGTCGGCGTCGACCCCCGCGGTCATGACCCGCCCCGGCACCGACCCCGACGCCGACACCGGTGACCTCGCGAGCGTGTGCTCTGCGGGATGATGGGCGCGATGTCCGCCGAGCCCCGACCCGCCCCCGACCGCCCCGCCCCTGACGCCCACCCCCTCGTCAGCGTCGTCATGCCGATCCTCGACGAGGAGCGGCACCTGGCCGACGCGGTGGCGATGGTGCTGCGCCAGGACTGGCCCGGCCCCCTCGAGGTGGTCCTGGCCCTCGGCCCGTCGAGCGACCGCACCGACGAGGTCGCGGCGGCGCTCGCCGCGCGCGAGCCGCGGGTCCGCCTCGTGCGCAACCCCAGCGGCCGCACCCCCGACGCCCTCAACGCGGGCATCGGCGCGGCCCGCGGCGAGGTCGTCGTGCGCGTCGACGGCCACGCCGAGATCCCGCCCCACTACGTGTCCACCGCCGTCGCCGTGCTGGCCGAGACCGGGGCCGACAACGTGGGCGGCACGATGGACGCCCAGGGCACCACCCCGGTCGAGCGGGCGGTCGCGGCGGCCATGCGCAGCCCGCTGGGCGTGGGGTCCTCGAAGTTCCACACTGGCGGTGGCGCCGGCCCGGCCGACACGGTCTACCTGGGGGTCTTCCGCAAGAGCGCGCTCGAGCGCGTCGGCGGCTACGACCCGCGCTTCACCCGCACCCAGGACTGGGAGCTCAACCACCGGCTGCGGGCCTCCGGGGGCACGGTGTGGTTCACCCCCGACCTCGTCGTCACCTACCGGCCCCGCTCGTCGCTGCGCGCGCTCGCCCGGCAGTACCGCGACTACGGCCGCTGGCGCCGCGTGGTGGCCCGCACCCACGACGGCACCCTGAACCCGCGCTACCTCGCCCCGCCCGCGATGGTCGTGGGGACGGCGGCGGCCACGGTGGCGGGACTCGTGTGGCCGCCGGCCCTCGCCGTCCCGGTCGCCTACCTGCTGGCCGTGGGGGCCGGCGGGGTGGCCATCACCCGGGGCGAGGAGCCCCGGGTGCGGATGCTGGCCGGCCCGGTGCTGGCCACCATGCACTGGTCGTGGGGCTGGGGCTTCCTCACGAGCCCCCGCGGGCTGGGGCGCTGACCGTGCGCATCCTGATGCTGGTGTGGACCGGCGTGGCCACCGACACCCGGGTGCTGCGCGAGGCACGGGCCCTGGTCGCGGCCGGCCACACCGTGCACGTGGTGGGCCGCGGCGTCCCTGACGGCTTCGTCCCCCCGGGCGGGGTCACCGTCGCCTCGGCGGGTCGGCCGCCCGCCGCCCAGACCCGCGGCCGCGACCTCACCGCCCCCGAGCGGGTCGCCCGCTGGGCCCTGCTGCCGGTGCACGTCGGGCGCCGGTTGGCCGCCTGGCACGCGCAGACCGAAGCCCTGGCCCGGCGGTGGGCCGCTGCCGGCGGCCCCGCCGACGTCGTCCACGCCCACGACTTCACCGCCCTCCCCGTCGGGGCGCGTCTGGCCGAGGAGTGGGGCGTTCCTCTGGTCTACGACACCCACGAGTACTGGGTCGGCCGGCCCGTCGAGGGTCGCCCGGCCCCGCTGCGCCGCCGCCGTGAGGCCCGGCTCGAGGCCGCCCTCGGGGCCCGGGCCGCCGCCGTGGTCACCGTGGGGGAAGGGGTCGCGCGCGCGCTGCGGGCCGACCACCCGGGCTGGCCCGAGGTCGTGGTCGTGCACAACACCTTCCCCACCCGCGCCGACGACGCCCCGGTGGCCAGCCCGCCGCGCGGCTTCGTCTACGCCGGGCGCCTGGCCGCCGACCGCGAGCTCGAGGTCATCGCGGCCGCCTCGGCCGACATCCCGGGCGAGGTGCTGGTGCGCGGGCCGGCCGACGCCGAGTGGCTGAGCCGCTTCGACCCCGGGCGCGCGCGGGTCGAGCCCGCCGCGCCGCTCGAGGTCGTCGACGCCGAACTGGTGGCCGCCGGCGCCGCCCTGGTCACGCACAGCGACCGCTGGCCCAACCACCGCCTGGCGATGCCCAACAAGCTCTTCCACGCCGTGAGCCTCGGCGTCCCGGTGGTCGCCACCGATGTGGGCGAGCTCGGGGCCGCCGTACGCCGCCACGGGCTCGGTACCACCTACCGCCCCGGGGACGCCGCCGACCTGGTGCGCGCCTGCCGCGAGCTGGCGGCCGGACACGCCGAGGCCGTCGCACGGGTGCGCGCCGCCCGCGCCGCCCTGTCCTGGGAGCACGACGCCGACGTGCTCGTCGGGCTCTACGGGCGGCTCGGGGCCGGATGAGGCTCCACTACACTTGCCCGGTCTACCCAACAGATGCCTCGGCGCCCGGCGCCCCCGGAGAGTGAGCACGATGTCCAGCGAGCAGGTGGTCCACGACCGCGAGGTCGAGAACGAGTTCACCACCACTCACCACGTGTACGTCCCGCACCGCGGAGGGCTGCCCCCCGTCGTCCCGTACCTGCGTGAGCTGTGGCGGCGCAAGGAGTTCGCGACCGAGCTCTCCCGGGCGACCATGCGCGGCGCCAACACCACGACCTTCTTCGGTCAGCTGTGGCTCGTCATCAACCCGCTGCTCCTCGCGGGGGTCTACTTCCTGCTCGTGTTCATCCTGGCCGGCGGCCACAAGGGCATGGACTTCTTCGCCCAGCTCTGCGCCGGGCTGTTCATCTTCTACTTCGTCGCGGGGTCGATGAGCTCGGGGGCGTCCTCCGTCGTCGGCGGCGGCAAGCTGCTGCTCAACACCGCCTTCCCCCGCCTGCTGATGCCGTTCTCCGCCGTGCGCACCGCGTTCTTCCGGTACCTGCCGACCCTGGTGGTGCTGTTCGTCTTCGAGCTCATCGCCGGGACCAGGTTCGGCTGGGGCACGCTCGCGGCGCTGCCGTTCCTGTTCCTCATCATCGTGTTCGCCCTCGGCGTCGGCTCGTTCTTCGCCACCGTGCAGGTCTACTTCCGCGACACCACGAGCTTCCTGCCGTACTTCAACCGCATCTGGCTCTACCTCTCGCCGATCCTGTGGACCATCGACGACGTCCCCGCCCGCTTCCAGAAGCACATCGAGGTCGTGTCGTACCTGAACCCGCTGTACAGCCTCATCGGCGGCTACCTCGAGGCCCTGCAGCACAACACCGTCCCGAGCCTGACCACCTGGCTCCTCGCCATCTTCTGGGCGGGGCTCTCGATGGCCGTCGGCTCGTTCTACTTCATGTCGAGGGAGCGTGAGTTCGCTGTCCGCATCTGACCTCTCGGTCAAGGTCGAGGACCTCTCGGTCACCTACCGCACCACGTTCGAGCGGGTCCCGACCCTCAAGAACGCCGTGACGCGGCTGGGCCGGGGCCAACGCGCGGTCCGCGAGATCCACGCCCTGCAGCACGTCTCGTTCGACGTGCCCGACGGCACCGCGCTCGGGATCATCGGCAACAACGGCGCCGGCAAGTCCACCCTGATGCGCGCGCTCTCGGGCATCCTGCCCCCCACCGAGGGGCGCATCGAGGTCAACGGCCGGGTCAGCCCCCTGCTCTCGCTGGGGGTCGGCTTCAACGCCAACCTCAGCGGCCGCGAGAACATCGTGCTCGGCGGCCTCGCGAGCGGGCTGTCGCGCAAGGAGGTCCAGGACCGCGCCGACGAGGTCACGGCCTTCGCCGACCTCGAGGAGTTCATCGACGCCCCGATGCGCACGTACTCCTCCGGGATGTACAGCCGCCTGGCGTTCTCGGTGGCGGTGCACATGGACCCCGACATCCTGATGATCGACGAGGCCCTCTCGGCCGGCGACGCGAACTTCAAGACCAAGGCCGCCGCCAAGATGGCCGAGCTGCGTGAGAACGCGCGGGCGATGTTCCTCGTCAGCCACTCGCTCGCCTCCATCCAGCAGCTGTGCAACGACGTCATCTGGCTGCACAAGGGCAAGCTGATGATGCGCGGCACCCCCGACGACGTCATCGCCGAGTACACCAGGTTCGTCAACGTCGGCAGCTCCGCGGTCATCCTCGAGGACCTCTGAGCGGTGGGGTCACCGCCCGACGTCAGTGTCGTCACGAGCGGCCACGACGTCGCCGACGCCCGCCTGCACCGGCTCGTCGCCGCCTTCCGGCGGCGGGGGCTCTCGGTCGAGGTCCTCGGGCTGGGTGACCCCGCCGACGGGCCGGAGGGGGCCCATGTCACCACCCGCCCCCGGGGCCGCGTCTGGGCCCGGCCCCTCACCGCGGTGGTGTCGGCCGCCCGGGCCCGCGGGAGGGTCGTGGTCGCTCTCGACCCCGACGCCCTCGTGGCCGTCACGGCCATCGGCCGCGCCCGCCGGCGCGCCGTCGTCGCCGACGTGCACGAGGACTACGGCGCCCTGCTGCGCGACCGCGCCTGGGCCACCGGCGTCACCGGCGCCCTGGCGGGGGCGCTCGTGGCCGTCGCGGGGCGCGCCGCGCGGGCCGGCGACCTGGTGCTGGTCGCCGACGAGCACGTGCCGCCGCGCTCCGCGCGGCATCGGCTGGTGGTGCGCAACCTGCCCGACCTCTCGATGCTGCCCGGTCCCTCCGAGCCCGACGAGCAGCCCCGCGCGCTCTACGTCGGCGACGTGCGGGCCAGCCGCGGGCTGTGGGCGATGCTCGACGCGCTGGCCGGTGCCCCCGGCTGGACCCTCGACGTCGTCGGCCCGGTGGCGGCCGCCGACGCCGCGCAGCTCGCGGCCCGGCTGGAGCGCGACGACCTGGCCGGGCGCGTGAGGCTGCACGGCCGTCGCCCGCCGGCCGAGGCGTGGCGCTGGGCGCGGGGGGCGTGGTGCGGCCTGGTGCTGCTCGAGGACACCCCGGCCTTCCGCGACGCGGTCCCCAGCAAGCTCTACGAGTACCTCGCGTGCGGGCTGCCGGTCGTGGTCACCGACCTGCCCCGGCAGGCGGCCATCGTGCGGGAGGCCGGGGTGGGCGAGGTCGTCCCGAGCGGCCCCGGCGCCGGCGCCGCGACCGCGCGCGTGCTCACGGCCTGGGCCGCCGACCCGTCGCGGCACCGCGAGGTCGGTGCGGCCGCGCGGGCCCGCCAGGAGACCCAGCAGCACGCCGACCCGTACGCCGCCGCGGCCGATGCCGTGGCCGAGCTCGTGCGACGGGGCTGAGCGGGCCGGGGCGGACGGCTCAGCGCGCGGCGCGGACGGTGACGGCGGCCTTGCCCGCCGCGGTGCCCACCACCACGTCGGGTCCGCGGTGCCGCCGGGCCAGCAGCCAGGCGGCCCGGTAGGTGCGGGCGTCGAGGGCGACGACCACGTCGGCGCGGCGCACCAGGGAGTTGACCGCGGGGGAGCGCAGGGTGCCGGCGGCGAAGACGGTGGCGGCACCGCCGGGGGTGAGCGCGGACCGGACGCGGCGCACCTTGGTGCTGCCGGCGACGCGCTGCGCCACCGGGTGCTGCACCGCGGCCCGCTGCGCACGACGGGCCCGCCAGCGCACGCCGTGCAGGGCCCGGCGGACGAACGGCTGCGGAGGGCCGGCCGGGCGCGGGCCGGTGGACGACGCGTCGGCATCCCGCTCGTCGTCGGTGCGGGCGTCCTCGGCGGTCGGCTCGTCGTCGCCGGGAAGCGGGGCCGGCCCGGCGGGGACCAGCCGCGCCCGCCCGCGGACCACGGCGGCGGGCCCGGTGACATGGGTGTCGAGCCCGGGCAGGGGGCGGCGCGGATGGTGCAGGGCCACCCACGTCATCCGGGCGTCCGGCACGTCGTCGAGACCGAGCTGGTCGCGGATGGAGGCGACGTAGGCCGGCGTGGTGCGGCGGGCGGAGCTGAGGACGACGACCTTCACGACGGCACCCCCTCGTCGACGCGGTGGCCGAGCCCGGCGGCCAGGGCCCCCATCCGGGGGCGGAGCTGGAGGTCGCGCGAGTAGCCGCGGGCGAACTCCGCGCAGGCCGCCCGCTGTCCGGGCGTGGCGTGACGGGCGGCGTGGGCCGCGGCCTCGACGGCGGCCGCGACGGACGTGGGCTCGAGGTCGGCCACGGGGAACCACAGCGGGTAGTCGCGCAGGATGTCGGAGGCCGCGTTGCCGGGGTCGTGCACCGACACGATGGGCAGCGCGCTGGCGGTGTACTCGAACACCTTGCCGCTGGTGACGTAGCGGCCCTTGCCCAGGATGAGCAGCAGGGCGTCGAAGGTGTCGTAGGCGCCGCGCACCTCCTGCTTGGGGAGGGGCCCGGCGTACTCGAGGCCGCTGTCGGCGTGGGCGTCGACGATGCGCTGGAGGGCCGGGCTGGGCGTGGCGTAGAAGCCCAGGTAGCCCCAGATCTGCGCGCGGGCCCCCGCGAGCTCCGGGGTGCGGCCCCGGGCCAGGGACCAGCCCTCGGCGAAGGGCTCCAGGGGCACCTTGGGGCTGACGGTGCCGATGTAGCCGAAGGTCAGGGGGCGCTCGGCCGGAGGCGGCTCGAGCCGGGCCCGGGGCGCGAACTCGGGGTCGTAGCCGTTGGCGACCACGTGCATCCGGTCGGCCGCGGCGGGGTAGCGCTGCTGGTGCCAGGCCCGGATGGGCTCGTTGACGAACCAGACCTCGCGGGCGCCCTCGACGTAGGTGCGCTCGAGCTCGGCGACCCGGGAGTCGTCGGGGTGCAGCTGCTCGCCGGTGAACACGTCGAGGGTCCAGGCGTCGCGGTAGTCCATGACGTACGGGACACCGGCGGTGCGGTGCAGGTACTCGGCCACCGTGAAGTCGACGTTGGGGTTGGCCGACGCGACGACCAGGTCGACCGGGTCGTCGGCGTGCAGCGCCCGGGCGGCGTCCTCGAGGGGGCCCTTCCAGGGGCCGTACCCCACCTCCGGGAAGTCCTTGACGTCGAGCCGCTTGCGGTACTTCTGCCACAGCCGGGGGAAGAACGCGCGGCCGGCGCCCCAGCGGCGCAGGTCGGTCTCGAGCACCGGCCACTCGAAGGGCACGCGGACCACCTCGATGGAGGGGTCGACGCGGTCCTCGAGCGAGGTGTCGGCGCCGGTGTAGCGCAGGAAGGTCTCACGGGTCGCGGTGAGCACGGTGACCCGGAACCCCGCGGCCGCCAGCGCGTTCGTGGTCGCCAGTGCGCGGTACACCCCGCCTCCCCGGCAGGGGGGGAACCCCCAGGCCACGTAGAGGACGTGCGGTGCCTTCCCGCGGGCTGCGACGGACAAGAGAGACCTCCTGGAAGGGCGCGGGGGGAGCGCGGTCGTAGCGGCCGGTCTGCCGCGCGGACGGCATCCCGTGGCCCGTCAAGCCTAGTTGACCGGCGGGGCCGGGGCCGAACCGTGCGCCCGCGACAGCGGCCCGGAGGCGGCGCTCGCCCGACTAGGAGCAGGCCCACGCCGGCCCTAGGCTGGCGGGGAGAAGGCCGGTCTCGGCGCCGGCACCCCACGGTCAGGAGGAGCCCCGATGGCAACCAGGGTCCAGGACAGCGCGGACGTCTCGCCGGAGGCGACCCTCGGCGACGGGACGTCGGTCTGGCACCTCGCGCAGGTCCGCGAGGGAGCCGTCCTCGGTGAGAACTGCATCGTCGGCCGCGGCGCCTACGTCGGTACCGGGGTGACGATGGGCGACAACTGCAAGCTGCAGAACTACGCCCTGGTCTACGAGCCGGCCGTCCTCGAGGACGGCGTGTTCGTCGGGCCGGCCGTGGTCTTCACCAACGACCACTACCCGCGCTCGGTGGCTCCCGACGGCAGCCTGAAGCGCGGCGACGACTGGGAGGCCGTGGGCGTCACCTGCAAGGAGGGCTCCTCGATCGGGGCCCGCGCGGTGTGCGTGGCCCCCGTGACCATCGGCCGCTGGGCGATGGTGGCGGCCGGTTCGGTGGTCGTGAAGGACGTCCCCGACTTCGCCCTCGTCGCCGGTGTCCCGGCCCGGCGGCTACGATGGGTCGGCCGCGCCGGCGTGCCCCTGGAACCGTCGGGCGAAGGCCGCTGGGTCTGTCCGAAGACCGGCGAGACCTACACCGAAGACGACGACCGCCTGATGGAGGCTGCACCGTGACCGAGTTCATCCCCCCTGCAAAGCCGCTCATCGGCGACGAGGAGCGAGCCGCGGTCGACCGCGTCTTGCGGAGCGGGATGCTCGCGCAGGGCCCGGAGGTCAAGGCCTTCGAGGAGGAGTTCTCCGCGCACTTCGGGCTGGGGCGCGCCTGCGTCGCGGTCAACTCCGGCACCTCGGGCCAGCACCTCGGCCTGCTGTCCAGCGGGGTCAAGGCCGGCGACGAGGTCATCGTCCCGTCCTTCACCTTCGCGGCCACCGCCAACTCGGTGGCGCTCACCGGCGCGACGCCCATCTTCGCCGACATCGACGCCGACGACTTCTGCCTCTCGCCCGAGGCCATCGAGGCCTCCATCACCGAGCGCACCGTGGGCGTCATGCCGGTGCACCTCTACGGGCACCCGGCCAAGATGGACCGCATCATGGCCATCGCCGAGAAGCACGGCATCCAGGTCTTCGAGGACGCCGCCCAGGCGCACGGCGCCAAGCTGGGCGGCACCCCGGTGGGCGCCTTCGGCACCTTCGCGATGTTCTCGCTCTACCCCACGAAGAACATGACCTCCGGTGAGGGCGGCATGGTCTCGGTGGCGAACGCCGAGATCGAGCGCAACATGCGCCTCTACCGCAACCAGGGCATGGAGAAGCAGTACCACAACGAGGTCGTCGGCCTGAACAACCGCATGACCGACATCCACGCCGCCATCGGCCGCGTGCAGCTGACCAAGGTCGGCGGCTGGACCGCCCAGCGCCAGCAGAACGCGGCGTTCCTCTCGGCGAACCTCGAGGGCGTCACCGTGCCCCCGGTCGCCCCGGGTGCCGAGCACGTCTACCACCAGTACACGGTGCGGGTGGCGAGCGACCGCGACGGCCTGGCCGCCGCGCTGCGCGAGGAGTACAACATCGGCTCCGGCATGTTCTACCCCGTCCCCAACCACCGGCTCGCCCCCTTCCAGGTCGACGTCGACCTGCCCGAGACCGAGCGCGCCGCCCGCGAGTGCCTCTCGCTGCCGGTGCACCCGTCGCTCAGCCAGGGCGACCTCGAGCGCATCGTGGAGGCCGTCAACGCGCTCGCGAAGGCCGGGGCCTGACATGGCCGACCTGCGCGCGGGCCTCATCGGCCTCGGGATGATGGGGCGCCACCACGCCCGGGTCCTCGGCAGCCTGCCGGGCGTCGAGCTCGTCGCGGTCGCCGACCCGGGCGGCGACGTCCACGGCGTCTCCGGCGGCCGGCCCGTCGAGGAGAGCATCGAGGCCCTCATCGGGCACGGGCTCGACTACTGCATGGTCGCGGTCCCCACGATCTACCACGAGCAGATCGGCCTGGCCCTGGCCGAGGCCGGCGTGCACACCATGATCGAGAAGCCGCTGGCCCAGGACACCGCCTCGTCGCAGGCGCTGGCCGAGGCGTTCGAGACGAAGGGCCTGGTCGGCGCGGTCGGCCACATCGAGCGCTACAACCCGGCGCTGCAGCAGGCGCGGGCGCGCATCGAGGCCGGCGACCTCGGCGAGATCTACCAGGTCGTCACCCGGCGCCAGGGCCCGTTCCCGGCGCGGATCGCCGACGTGGGCGTGGTCAAGGACCTCGGCACCCACGACATCGACCTCACCGCCTGGGTGACCCAGCAGGAGTTCACCTCGGTCGCGGCCCGCACCACGCACCGCTCCGGCCGCGAGTTCGAGGACATGGTCTCGGTGGTCGGCCAGCTCTCGAAGGGCGCCATCACCAACCACCTCGTGAACTGGCTCTCGCCGTTCAAGGAGCGCGTCACGGTCATCACCGGCAGCAAGGGCTCGTTCGTCGCCGACACCCTCACCGCCGACCTCACCTTCCACGCCAACGGCGAGATCGAGTCCTCGTGGGACGCCATCGCGAAGTTCCGCGGCGTCTCCGAGGGTGACGTCGTCCGCTTCGCCATCAGCAAGCCCGAGCCGCTGCGCACCGAGCACGAGCAGTTCCGCGACGCCGTGCTGGGCAAGGACGCCGACATCGTCACGATGACCCAGGGCATGCGCACCGTGAAGGTCGCCGAGGCCTGCATCGAGTCCTCCGCCACCGGCACCGTCGTCACCGTCTGACGTCGCCCGGCGGGGCACGCGGGACGGGCCGGGGACGCGTCCCCGGCCCGTCCCGCGTGCAGTGCGGCCTCTCCCGGCCGGTGGCCACCGGACCGGGTCAGCGGGGCAGGTGCTCCTCGAGGGCGCGCACGGCCGCCTCGGCCGCGTGGCCGTCGCCGTACGGAGCGGCGTCGGGGGGCTCGGGCGCGGGCCGGTCGACCACCGCGGTGAGGGTGGAGAGGTCGGTGACCAGGACGTTCCAGCCGAGGTCGACGGTCTCGGTCCACTCGGTCTCGGTGCGCACCGTCGTGCACGGCGTGCGCAGCAGGAAGGCCTCCTTCTGCAGGCCGCCGGAGTCGGTGACGACCGCGCGGGCCTGGCCGAGGGCGGCCACCATCGCGGGGTACTCGAGCGGCTCGACCGGGTGCACCGACCCCTGGGCCAGGTCGATGCCGTGCTCGGCGGCCTTGGCGACCAGGCGCGGGTGCGCGGTGAGCACGACGGGGTAGGGGAGGGCGGCCAGGCCCTCGACGATGGCCCGCAGCCGCTGCGGGTCGTCGGTGTTGTCGGCCCGGTGGATGGTCGAGAGCACGAACTCGCCGGACGCCAGGCCCGCCGGCGGCGCGGGCTCGTCGGCCAGGACGGTGGCCGCGGTGGCGAGGCAGACGTCGGTCATCACATCCCCGGTGACGACGGTGCGCGCGGCCAGGCCCTCGGCGGCCAGGTGCCCGCGCGCGACCTCGGTGGGGGCCAGGCACAGGTCGGCGGCGTGGTCGGTGAGGACCCGGTTGTGCTCCTCCGGCATCCGCCGGTTGAACGAGCGCAGCCCCGCCTCGAGGTGGGCGAGCGGCAGGTGCAGCTTCACCGCCGAGAGCGCCCCGGCGATGGTGCTGTTGGTGTCGCCGTACACCAGCACCCAGTCGGGGCGGTGCTCGAGCAGGACGGCGTCGAGGGCCGAGAGCATCGCGCCGGTCTGCACCCCGTGCGTGCCGGAGCCGACGCCCAGGTGCACGTCGGGCGCCGGGATGCGCAGGTCGGCGAAGAAGACGTCGGACATCTTGGCGTCGTAGTGCTGCCCGGTGTGCACGATGACGTGCTCGTGGCCCGCCGCGGCCATGGCGTGCGCGATGGGCGCGAGCTTGACGAACTGGGGGCGGGCCCCGACGACGGACAGCACTCTCATGGGGGTTCTTCCGGTGACGGGAACGGCGGACGACTCGGCGCGGTGCCCTTGGGCACGCGGCGGCACTTAGGCTAGCGTGACCGTCTGCCGGGCCCCCATGGCCACGGGTCACGGAGCGGGAGGACAGCGGTGAGCCACACCACGGGTGCCGGCCGGGAGGCGTTCACCGCCACCGAGGCCCGGACGTACTGGGACCGGCGACACGCGGAGAGCGACGACCTGGCCTCGGGCGGCAACATCAGCATGTCCCGCGCCGAGAACGCCATGTTCTACGCCGTCCGCACCGCTCGCCTGCTCGAGGTGCTGGGCACCCAGTCCGACCCCGCGTCGCCCCTCCGGGTGCTCGACGCGGGCTGCGGGCAGGGCCACTTCTCGCGCGCCATCGCCTCGTTCGGGCACCGCGTCGACGGCATTGACACCAGCGAGGTCGCCGTGGCCGGCTGCCGGGCGGCCGCCGGCCCGCTCGAGTCCTACGCCGTCTCGGCCCTGCAGGACTGGTCGCCGAGCCACCTGTACGACGTCGTCGTCAGCATCGACGTGCTCTACCACCTGATGGACGACCGGGAGTGGGAGGCCAGCGTCCGCCACCTCGCCTCCCTCGTGCGCCTGGGCGGCCGGATCGGCCTCGTCGACCACCAGGCCGACGCCGACCGGGCGTGGAGCCACTACCAGAAGACCCGGGCCGCCAGCCGGTACCGGGCCGTGCTCGAGGAGTGTGGGATGACCGTGGAACGGTTCGTGCGCAACGACTTCCGGGATGACCCGGCCGGGATGCACGTCGCGGTGAGGGTCGCCTGATGGCCCTCTCCGACATCGTCGAGGACTACCTCCACGTCGACGGCGCGCCCGACCGCACCGTGTACCGGCTGCCCGACGCCGCGGCCGTGCGCCTCGGGTCGGTCCCGGTCGCCGAGGGTCCGGCCGACGACACCTCGGCCCCGGCGCTGCTCGTCGACGCGTGGTTCGGCGGCTGGGAGGCCGCGCGGGTCGACGCCCTCGCCCAGCGCCTCGGCGAGCACGACGTGTCCCTGGTGCTGCTGCGGACCCCGGCCTCGGAGCTGCCCGTCGGCCCCCTGCTGGCCTCGGTCGCCGCGGCCGGCCTGCGGGTCGTGCGCGCCCAGACGGTCACCGCCGGTGCCGCCCGCGTCGTCGTCGTCCTCACCCGCGACCCGTCCGTGCCGGTGCGCACCCACCTGCTGGGCACCGTGGTGCTCGACACCGACGCCGCCCGCGCGCGGATGACGGCCGAGTGGCTCGTCGAGGGGCTCCAGCTGCGGGCCGGCCTCGTGGCCGCGAGCGCCCGGGCCGAGCAGCTCGCAGCCGACCTGGCCGAGCAGCGCGCCGAGGGCAAGCGGCTCGCCGAACGCGTCCGCACCGCAGAGTCGGCCCTGGCCAAGGCCCGCGCCGAACGGGGCCTGGCCGGCGTGCGGTCCGACGCGACCAAGACCCTCAAGGTCATCCGGCAGGACCCCGCGAACGGGGTCGGTCGGGTCGCTCGCGCGGCTCGCCGGCGGCTGCGCAAGCGGTAGCCGGGGTGCCGGGGGCGAATCGCTCCGGGCCCGCCCAGTCCGTATGATCGACGCGATTCCCTGACGTCTACGAGGACCGGTGCTCCTGTGAAGATCTGCGTTGTCGCGCTCGGCAAGATCGGGCTGCCCCTGGCGGCCCAGTTCGCCCAGAAGGGCCACGAGGTGGTGGGGGTCGACGTCAACCCCGCCACCGTCGAGGCCGTCAACGCCGGCCGCGAGCCGTTCCCGGGCGAGGCGCACCTGCAGGAGTACCTGAGCGAGCTCGTCCCGGCCGGTCGGCTGCGCGCCACCACCGACTACGCCGACGCCGTGCCCGGCGCCGACGCCATCGTGCTGGTCGTGCCCCTGTTCGTCGACGAGGAGGGCACCCCCGACTTCGGCTGGATGGACTCCGCCACCCGCAGCCTGGCGCAGCACCTCACGCCGGGCACCCTGGTGTCGTACGAGACCACGCTGCCGGTCGGCACCACGCGGGGGCGCTGGAAGCCGATGATCGAGGAGATCTCCGGGCTCACCGAGGGGCAGGACTTCCACCTGGTCTTCAGCCCCGAGCGCGTGCTCACCGGCCGGGTCTTCGAGGACCTGCGCAAGTACCCCAAGCTGGTCGGCGGCCTCTCGGCGGCCGGCGCGCAGAAGGCCACCGACTTCTACGAGGCCGTCCTCGACTTCGACGACCGTCCCGACCTGCCGCGGGCCAACGGCGTCTGGGACCTCGGCAGCGCCGAGGCCAGCGAGCTCGCGAAGCTGGCCGAGACCACCTACCGCGACGTCAACATCGGCCTCGCGAACCAGTTCGCCCGCTTCGCCGACGCCCAGGGCATCGACATCCACTCGGTCATCGACGCCAGCAACTCCCAGCCCTTCAGCCACATCCACCGGCCGGGTATCGCGGTCGGCGGCCACTGCATCCCGATCTACCCGCGGCTCTACCTGCACACCGACCCCGACGCCACCGTCGTCAGCGCGGCCCGCGCGGCCAACAAGCAGATGCCCGACTACACCATCGGCCTGCTCGAGGGCGCGCACGGCTCCCTCGACGGCCAGCGGGTGGTCGTGCTCGGGGCCGCCTACCGCGGCGGGGTCAAGGAGACGGCCTTCTCGGGCGTCTTCGACACGGTCACCGCCCTCACCGCCCGGGGCGCGCTCGCCCTGGTGCACGACCCGATGTTCGACGACGCCGAGCTCGAGGCCCTCGGCCTGACGCCGTACCACCTCGGGGAGCCCGCCGACGCCGCCGTGGTCCAGGCCGACCACGCCGAGTACCGCGACCTGCGCCCGAGCGACCTGCCGGGGGTGCGCAGCCTGGTCGACGGGCGCCGCCTCACCTCGGCCTCCGACTGGGAGGGTGTCACCCATCGCACGGTGGGTGTGGCGGCCGGCTCGACCGCGCCGTGAGCCCCACCTCGGTGTCGCCGCTCGGCGCGGGGGCCACGGAGGGTCCCGCGCGCGTCCTGATGATGGTCGGCAACGACATCAGCCACGACACGCGCGTCCTGAAGATGGGGCTCGCCCTCAGCGCCGCCGGTGTCGACGTGACCCTGCTGGGCTACGCCTCGTCGGGCCGCTACACCGAGACCGTGCTCGGCGACATGCGCGTCATCCGCGTGCCCATCGCCTGGCAGCTGCGCGACGCCGAGGCCCGCCGCCGCGCCGCCGTGCGCGCGCGCCACCTCAACCTCGGGATCGACTCCGCCGTGCGGCGCGCCCAGGACCTGCGCTCCACCCTGCGGCACGAGGAGGCCGCGGTCGGCGGCCCCGCCACGAAGCTGCGGGGGCGCGGCGCCCGCGCGGGGCGCGAGGTGACGCGGGTCCGCCAGGGCCTCGACCGCCGGGTCAAGGCCCTCGAGGGGCGCCTGTGGCGCGGCTACGACGGCGCGCTCTCGCGGGTGCCCGCCGGGGCGTCGTGGCGGCGCCTGCTGCCCGAGATCGACGACTACCAGCTGGCCTTCGGGCCCGTCATCGACCGCCTCGAGTGGGACGTGCTGCACGCACACGACATCCACCTCGTCGGGGTGGCCAGCCGGGCCGTGGCCCGGCGCCGGGCCGCCGGCCGCCCGGCCGCGTGGGTGTACGACGCCCACGAGTACGTGGCCGGGCTCTCGCTGTACGGCGGGCGCACCAAGCGCAAGCGGGCCGCCTACCTCGACCTCGAGTCCGAGTACGTGCACGACGCCGACGCCGTCGTCACGGTCACCCCGGCCCTGGCCGAGACCCTGCAGGAGCGCTACGACCTGCCCGAGCTCCCCACGGTCGTCATGAACAGCCCGGTGCTGGGAGCCGGCTCGCGGCCGGTCGAGACCACCATCCGCGAGGCGTGCGGCCTGGCGCCGGACCAGCCGCTGGCGGTCTACAGCGGCGGGGTCACGACGGCCCGGGGCGTCGACACCGCGGTGCGCGCCCTGCCGTTGCTGCCCGACGTGCACCTCGCGGTGGTGTGCGTGCCGCACAAGGAGATCCGCTCGGCCAAGGTGCTCAGCGACCTCGCCGCCGAGCTGGGGGTCTCCGACCGGCTGCACCTGCTCGACCCGGTGCGCCCCGAGGAGGTCTCGGCGTTCGTCGCGACCGCCGACGTGGGGCTGCTGCCGTTCCTGCACTTCGGCAGCCACGAGGTGGCGCTGGCGAACAAGCTGTTCGAGTACCTCTACGCCGGGCTCCCGGTGCTGGCCAGCGACTGCCGGGCCCAGAAGGAGTTCGTCGAGGAGTACCGCGTGGGCGCCGTGCACGTCGCCGGCGACCCCGAGGACCTGGCCCGCGGCGTGCGCGAGGTGCTCGAGCACGGCCCCGCGCTGCGTCGCCGCATCCTCGACGACCCCGAGCTGCTGGTGCCCTTCGCCTGGGACCGGCAGGAGGCGGCGCTGCGCGCCTTCTACGGGCGCGTCCTCGGCCCCGGCCGGGTCCACGAGCCCGAGCACGTGCCCGACCTCGACTCGCTGGTCGAGACGCCCGCCACTCGCGCCGACCGCCCCTCGGTGGTCGGCATCGGCCCGGCCAACATGGCGGGCCAGGCGTGGGCGTGGGCCAAGGGCCTCGAGCGGTCGATGCCGGGGGTGCGCACCGAGGTGGTGGCCACCGACCGGGGCGGCCCCATCACCTTCCCCGCCGACGAGCTCGTGCCGGTGCAGACCTACGCCAAGGACCGCGCCTGGGCCGAGCGGTTCCAGGAGCGGGCCCTCGACACCTGGACGCACGCCCTGCTCGAGGCCGGCCGCCCGCTCTTCGGCCTGCGCAACGGGCGCGACTTCACCGGTGACGCCGACGTCCTGCGGGCGGTCGGCATCTCGGTCGGCCTCATCCTGCACGGCTCCGAGATCCGGGACCCCGCCCAGCACGCCCGGCACACCCCGTGGTCGCCGTTCCGCGACCCCACCGAGGAGCTCACCGCCCGGCTGCAGAAGGTCACGGGCGAGCTCGCTCCGCTCGTGCACGCCTTCGACGGGCCGGTCTTCGTCTCGACCCCCGACCTGCTGCTCGACGTGCCCGAGGCGCACTGGCTGCCGGTGGTCGTCGACGTCGACGCCTGGGCCTCCGACGCCCCGCTGCTCGAGCGCCGGGTGCCGGTGGCGCTGCACGCCCCGAGCCGGGCCGCGCTCAAGGGCAGTGGCCGGGTCGACGCCCTGCTCACGGCCCTGCACGACAAGGGCGTCATCGAGTACCGGCGCATCGAGCACACCCCGCCCTCGGAGATGCCGCGCCTGATCGCCGACGCCGACCTCGTGCTCGACCAGTTCGCGATCGGCACCTACGGGGCCCTGGCCCTCGAGGCGATGTCGGCCGGCCGGCTGGTGCTCAGCAACGTCACCGACCAGGTCCGCGACGCTGCCGGCGGCCCGCCCATCATCGAGGCGACCCCCGACACCCTCGAGGACGTCATCCGGTCGGTGCTCGACGACCGCGACGCCGCCCGTCGCACGGCGGCCGAGGGGACGGCGTTCGCGCGGGCCCACCACGACGGCCGGCGCTCGGCCCGGGTGCTGCACGACGTGCTGGGTGTCCGCGGCGACACGCCGGAGCCTGAGTCCGGTCCCTGACCGATTCCGCCGATCCGGTTGTCGGGCCCCCGACCCTGTGCGATGGTTCTGGGGACTCCTGTGACGGGTGGTGCCGTTGTTGCGGGGGTCCCCCCGCTCGCCCACCCCTGAGGGCCTGCGGGGCCGTGAGTCCCGAGAGGTGTTGTCATGCGTCGGATCCTTGCTGTGCTGGGGGCCTGCGCCCTGTTCGTCGTCACCGGGGTGATGACCACCGGCGTCCAGGCCGGGGCGGCCCCGCACCCGGTGGCACCGAGCGAGCGCCAGGCCCCGCTGCACGCCCCGGCCGCCGGCAGCGCCGAGGCCGCCCTGAGCGCCGGCGAGGCGGGCGTGACCGCTGCCCGCGTCGGCTCCACACCGGGCCGGCTGGAGGTCGTGACGATGTCGGACGAGGTGCGCGCCGGTGACCGGCCCCTCGTCGTCGGGATGACCTGGAGCGGCCCGCAGGACGACCTCGTGGTCGAGTACCGCACTCGCACGAGCACCACCGGCGCCTGGTCGGCGTGGGCGCCCACGACGGAGGACGACGGCCACGGCCCGGACGGGGGGACCGTGGAGTCGACCCACTCCCGGCCCGGCTCCGACCCGGTCGCCGTGGGTTCGGGCACCGGCGTCCAGCTGCGGGCGGTCGGTCCGCGCGACCACCGCGCCACGACGATCGCGATGCCGGTCATCGACCCCGGCCACTCCGCCGCCGACGACACCGTCGGGACGGCCGTCCCGGGGGCCGCCGGGGCGTCGGTGTCGAAGCCGGCCATCTACACCCGCGCCCAGTGGGGCGCCGACGAGAGCATGCGGAACGGGCCCGTGCTGTACGCCGGCGTGCAGGCGGCGATCGTGCACCACACCGTCAACTCCAACACCTACTCCGCCGCCGACGTGCCGGCCCTGATCCGCGGCATCTACGCCTTCCACGTCAACGGTCGCGGCTGGAGCGACATCGGCTACAACTTCCTCATCGACCGCTTCGGGCGGATCTGGGAGGGGCGCTACGGCGGGATGGACCGCGCCGTCGTGGGGGCCCAGGCCAAGGGGGTCAACTCCTGGTCGACCGGCATCGCCACCATCGGCGACTTCACCGACGTCGCCGCGCCCTCGGCGGTGGTCTCGGCCTACTCACGCCTGGTCGCGTGGAAGGCCCAGGTGCACCAGTTCGACCCCGCGAAGCCGGCCAACCTCGCGGGCGCGCTGTACCGCGGCGTCAGTGGGCACCGCGACGTCTTCCAGACCAGCTGCCCCGGCGCCGGGCTCTACCGGTACGTGCCGACGATCGCGGCGGCCGCGTCGCCACCGGTGCGCGGGCTCCCGTCGCTGACCGTCGACCACGACATCGACAACAACGGCGACAACGACGTGCTGGCCACGAACGCCGCCCACGACCTGATGCTGCTGCACACCCAGGACGGGCAGCTGCAGGCGCCGGTGACCCTCTCGAGCGGGCACTGGTCCGGGGTCGACCTGGCCGTCACGCCGGGCGACTGGAACGGCGACCGGGTGGCCGACATCCTGGCGCGGGTCACGGCCACCGGAGCGCTGCGGATGTACCCCGGCAACGGGGTGGGCGGTCTGCAGTCGGGTCGCGACGTCGGCCACGGCTGGCAGGCGATGAGCCGCCTGACGGGGGCCAACGACCTCGACGGTGACGGCCGCTCCGACATGATCGCGGTCGACGGCGCCCAGCAGCTGCGGATCTACCCCGGCAACGGCATCGGCGGCTTCAGCACCAGCCGCGTCATCGGCACCGGGTGGCAGAACATCGTCAAGATCGTCGGGGTGGGCGACTGGAACGGCGACGGCCGGCGCGACGTGCTCGGCATCACCCGCGACGGCACCGCCATCGTCTACCGCTGGAACGGCTCGCGGCTCACCTCGCTCGTGGTCCTCGGCGGCGGCTGGGACAAGTACGTCAGCGTCACCGCCCTGGGTGACGCCACCGGCGACACCCGGGTCGACGTCCTCGGGGTCGAGGCCGACGGCCGCGCCACGGTCGTCTCCGGCACGGCCACGGTGGGCGTGACGGCGGACGTCCCGCAGTCCACCGTGCTGACCGGGATGCAGGTGTACACCGGATGAACGCGCTGCGGTTCGGGGCCACCGGGCTCCGTCGCCGGTCGCGGGCCGGTGCCGTCGTGGGTCTCGTCGTCGGGATGCTGCTGGGCGCGCTCGGCGTCGCGGCACCGGCGCACGCGCAGACCTCGCCGGTCTTCACCCTGGCCGGGCGCGGCTGGGGCCACGGCATCGGGATGTCGCAGTGGGGCGCGTACGGGGCGGCCACCCAGGGCCTGACCTGGCGCGAGATCGTGGCGTTCTACTACCCGGGCACGACCCAGCAGGACGGGTACGCGGGCCGGACCATCCGCGTCCAGCTCTCGGCCCTGCGCGGCGCGCCCCTGACGGTGCTGCCGGCGGCCGGGCTGCTCGTCGCCGCGGGGACGTGCACCCAGACCCTGCCCGTCAGTGCCGACACCACGCAGTGGCGGGTGGCGCGCGGGGCGAGCGGGTGGACCCTCGAGCGTCGCTCGACCGCGGCCGGTGGCTGGGTCGAGGAGAGCTCGTCCTGCCCGCTGGCGAGCGCGCCGGACGTCATGTTCCGCACCACCAGCTGGGCGTCGACCTCGACGGTGACGGTCGTGCTGCCGAGCGGCTCGACGCGCGACTACCGCGGCTGGGTGAGCGCGGTCCCGAACGGCGCGTCGTCGCTCGACACCGTGAACACCCTGAACCTCGAGCAGTACCTCTACTCGGTGGTGCCCAGCGAGATGCCGCCCAGCTGGCACGCGCAGGGCCTCGCGGCCCAGGCCGTGGCCGCCCGCACCTACGCTGCGGCCCGGCTCGGCGCCTCCGGCGCCTGGGACATCTGCGACACCACCGCGTGCCAGGTCTACTCGGGGCGCCCGACCGAGTACACCGCGTCGACGGCCGCCGTCGACGCCACCTCCGGGGTCGTGCTCACCTACGGCGGGTCGGTCGTCACGGCCATGTTCAGCGCCTACAACGGGGGCCAGACCGCCGCCGCCAACGCGCCGTACCTGGTGAGCCAGAAGGACCCCTACGAGGCGGGCTTCAGCACCCCGAACGCGACCTGGCGGGTCCGGATCGCTGCGGCCTCGATCGAGCGTGCGTGGCCGGCGATCGGCACCTTCCGCGAGATCGTCGTCCGGCGCGACGGCCACGGGCGCTGGGGCGGCCGAGCCGTCTCGGTCGACCTGGTGGGCACCGGGGGCACGGTCACGGTCACCGGCAGCCGGTTCCAGTCGCAGTTCGGCCTGAAGTCGACCTACTACGCCCCCGAGGCCGACTCGGTGGGGGCCGACCTCGCCGCCAACGCCTTCAGCGACGTCGTGGGGCGCGACGGCAGCAGCCGCCTCCTCCTCTACCCGGGGAACGGGCGGGGCGGCTGGCTGAAGCCGCGCGTCCTGGCCGCCGCCGCCACCGGCATCCGGCAGGTGCTCTCGCCCGGTGACCTCGACGGCGACGGGCTCGACGACGTGCTGGTCGTGACGACCGCCGGGTATCTCGAGCTGCGACCCGTGCAGCCCGACGGCACCCTCGGCCCGGCTCGACGGGTCGGGAGCGGGTGGCGCGGGTACAGCGAGATCGTCGGGCCCGGTGACCTGACCGGCGACGGCTTCCCCGACCTGGTGGCTCGCGACAGTGCGGGCGTCCTCTGGATCTACCGCGGCGACGGCAGCGGCAGCTGGCTCGGGCGGACCTCGCTGGGCTCCGGCTGGGGGAGCCTGCGCGAGCTCACCCCCGTGGGCGACTTCGACGGCGACGGGGGCTCGGACATCCTGGCCCGCGACCGGACCGGGGCGCTGCGGCTGTACTCGTTCTCACCGACCGGCGTGCGCACGGGGATGCGGGTCGTGGGCAGCGGGTGGAGCACCTACAGCCAGCTCACCGGGCCGGGCGACTTCGACGGCGACGGTCATCCCGACCTGCTCGCCCGTGACTCCGCGGGCCGCCTGTGGCTCTACCGCAGCAGCGGCACCGGCACCTGGCTCGGGCGGGTCCAGGTCGGCAGCGGCTGGGGCTCGTTCCTCGACATCGACAGCTGAGCGGGTGCGCCGCGGTGGGTGGGACCGCCGCGGCGCACCGCCGCCGCGGCGCACCGCCGCCGTGGGGCGTCAGGCGAGGTCGACGGTCAGGGGGGCGCCGGTGGCCTCGCGGACCTGCTCCTCGGTGACGTCGGGCGCCAGCTCGCGCAGGACCAGCCCGGCATCGGTCACGTCGATGACCGCGAGGTCGGTGATGATGCGCTGCACCACCGCCTTGCCCGTCAGCGGCAGCGAGCACTCCTGGACGATCTTGTGCGAGCCGTCCTTGGCCACGTGCTCCATCAGCACGATGACGTGCTGGGCGCCGTGCACCAGGTCCATGGCGCCGCCCATCCCCTTGACCATCTTGCCGGGGATCATCCAGTTGGCGATGTCGCCGGCGGCCGAGACCTGCATGGCGCCCAGGATGGCGGCGTCGACCTTGCCGCCGCGGATCATCCCGAAGGAGAGCGCCGAGTCGAAGTACGAGGCGCCGCGGCGGACCGTGACGGTCTCCTTGCCGGCGTTGACCAGGTCGGGGTCGACGGCGTCGTCGGTGGGGTAGGCGCCGACGCCGAGGATGCCGTTCTCGGACTGCAGGACGATCTCGACGTCGTCGGGCACGTGGTTGGGCACGAGGGTGGGCAGGCCGATGCCGAGGTTGACGTAGGAGCCGTCGTGCAGCTCGGCGGCGGCGCGGGCGGCCATCTGCTGGCGGGTCAGGGGCATGTCAGGCCTCCGGGGTGTCGGTCGCGGCGGTGACGGTGCGCTTCTCGATGCGCTTGTCGGCGGCCTGCTCGGGGGTGAGGGGGAGCACGCGGTGTACGTAGATGCCGGGGAGGTGGACCTCCTGCGGGTCGATCTCGCCGGGCTCGACGAGCTCCTCGACCTCGGCGATGGTGACCTTCCCCGCCATCGCGGCCAGGGGGTTGAAGTTCCGGGCCGACTTGTTGAACACGAGGTTGCCGTGCCGGTCGCCCTTCCAGGCGCGCACCAGGCCGAAGTCGGCGACGATCGCGTGCTCGAGCACGTACTCGCGCTCGCGGCCGTCGACGGTGAAGACGCGCACCTCCTTGGCGGGGGAGGAGACGGCGACGCCGCCCTTCCCGTCGTAGCGCCAGGGCAGGCCACCGTCGGCGACCTGGCTGCCGACGCCCGTGGGGGTGTAGAAGGCGGGGATGCCGGAGCCGCCGGCACGCAGCCGCTCGGCCAGCGTGCCCTGGGGTGTCAGCTCGACCTCGAGCTCGCCCTCGAGGAACTGGCGGGCGAACTCCTTGTTCTCGCCGACGTAGCTGGCGACCATCCGGCGGAGCTGCTTGCTCTGCAGCAGGATGCCGAGGCCCCAGTCGTCGACCCCGCAGTTGTTCGAGAACGCCTCGAGGTCACGGACGCCGGCGCGGTGCAGCTCGGCGATGAGGACGGAGGGCACACCGACGAGCCCGAAACCCCCGACGGCCAGGCTGGCCCCGTCGGTGATCCCGGCCACGGCCTCGGCGGGGGTGGAGACGACTTTGTCCATACATGACACCTTAGCGCCCGGTGCTCCCGCGGAGGCGAGGCCCTCCGCGGGGGAGGATCGGTGCGTTGCGCGGCGGCGCGGCCGGAGGATCCTCGGTCCGGAGACGTCGAGCGCGAAGTACATCCCTGTAATTCGTCGGAACGTGTTGCGACCGTGCGTGGCAGGTGAGACAACTGTGGTGCTCGTAGGTCTGGCGTGACGGATGTGACGTCCGGGACGTGGACCGACGAGCGCGCCCGGTCCCCTGCCCCGGGCGCCATTTTTCGTCGATGGAGTAACCCGTGGCCCTGCCCAAGCACGCCTCGCCGTCCCCCTGGCGCGGCCCCGCCCGCGCCCTCGGGGCGCTGTCGGCGTCCGTCATCGCGCTGCCGCTGGCCGGGGGCGCCGCCCACGCGGCGACCATCCCCTTCCCGAAGCCGAGCCGGAGCCTGCCGAGCGGGCTGGACGTCGCCCCGCCCTACCAGAAGGGCGTGCTCTGCCTCACCGAGAGCCAGCCGGGCCCCATCGCCTTCGCGAAGCTGCTCAACGCCACCTACGGGTCGCACGTCTACGGCGTGCTGCGCAAGTGCGACCAGGAGCACGGCGAGGGCCGCGCGCTCGACTGGATGCTCGACGCCAGCAAGCCGGCCGACCTGGCCCTGGGCAACGCGCTGACCCGTTGGCTGGCGGCGCCCGACGCACAGGGCCGGCCAGCCGCGATGGCGCGCCGCTTCGGCATCAACTACATGATCTGGAACCGGCAGATCTGGAAGGCGTGGGCGCCCGAGCGTGGCTGGACGGCGTACACCGGCTCCTCGCCGCACCGCGACCACATCCACCTGTCCTTCACCTGGGACGGCGCGTACGCCCGCACCTCGTGGTGGACCGGCGTTCCGGTGACGAGCTACCTGACCGGGCCCAGGGCCGGCAGCACGCCGGTGCCGACGACCCCGCCGTCGACGAACCTCAAGGACTACGTCAACGTCACGCTGCGGCGTGGCTCGAGCGGCAGCGCGGTCTCGGTGCTCCAGAAGGCCATGGGCGGCCTGGTGGTCGACAGCTCGTTCGGGCCCGCGACCGAGACCCGGGTCAGGGCCTACCAGCAGTCGAAGGGCCTGACCGTCACCGGTGTCGTCGACAGCCGGGTCTGGAACGCCCTCATCGCCGACACCGGCTCGAGCACACCCGTCCCGGCCACCCCCACCCCGCCCGCCCCGGCCACGCCCACCCCGACGCCGGCGACGCCCCCGGCGGGCTCGGTCTCGACCCCGGCCACCTCGCCCCTCGCGCGGTACGCCGGCGTGACCCTGCGGCTCTGGAGCCGCGGCGCGGCCGTCACGGCGATGCAGCGGGCCGTGGGTGGCCTCGCCACCGACGGCTCCTTCGGCCCGGCCACCCTGGCGCGGGTCAAGGTCTGGCAGAAGAGCAAGGGCCTCGCGGTCGACGGCGTCATCGACGCCAAGGACTGGAAGGTCCTGGTCGCCGCCACCACTCCGGCCGCCGCCACGCCGAGACCCACCGGCTCGACCGGCACCGCCGTCGCCACCCCGAGCCTGAGCACCGAGTTCACCGCCTACAAGGCGAGCCTCCTCAAGCGCGGTGCCAGCGGGACGGCCGTCAAGGTCCTCCAGCGCGGCATCGGCGGTCTCGCCGTCGACGGCGGGTTCGGCCCCGCCACCGAGAGCCGGGTCAAGGTTTTCCAGAAGGCGGCCAAGCTGCCCGTCACCGGCGCGGTCGACCGCCGCACCTGGGACGCCATCGAGCGGACCGTGCACCCGCTGCTGCCCTACTGGGGCGTCGTGCTCAAGCGGGGGGCCCACGGGTCGTCGGTCTCCGCGCTGCAGCGTGCGCTGCGGATCACGGCCGACGGTTCCTACGGCCCCGCCACCGAGGCGGCCGTCAAGGCCGCGCAGAAGGCCGCGCACCTGGCCCAGACCGGCGTCGTCGCCACGCTCACCTGGAAGGCCGTCGAGGCGCGGATGCGCTGAGCCGGCCGCCGGCGCTCCGGTCGCGGTCGCGCCTCGTACCCGGCCGCGGGTGGGGTGCGTCGTCGCCCCCTCTTGGATGCTCCCGCTGAGGGAGCGGGCCGCTGGGGTGGGGTATGCGGCCGTCTCCTCTCGGATGCTCCCGGTGGGGGAGCGGGCCGTTGGGGCGGGGGTGTGTCGTGCTGCCCTCTCGGTTGCTCCCGGTGGGGGAGCGGGCCGCGGGGTGGGGGTGTGTCGTGCTGCCCTCTCGGTTGCTCCCGGTGGGGGAGCGGGCCGCGGGGTGAGGGGTGTGTCTCCGCGCTCTCGGTTGCTCCCGTTGGAGGAGCACGTAGGTGCTCCCTGGTCGGGTGCATCCGAGAGGGATGCGGTGTGGCGTGTTCGCGGTGGGCTGCTCCCTGGTCGGGTGCATCCGAGAGGGGTGCGGTGTGGCGTGTTCGCGGTGGGCTGCTCCCTGGCCGGGAGCATCCGAGAGGGATGCGGTGTGGCGTGTTCGCGGTGGGCTGCTCCCTGGTCGGGTGCATCCGAGAGGGGTGCGGTGTGGCGTGTTCGCGGTGGGCTGCGCCCTGGCCGGGAGCATCCGAGAGGCGCCGCGGATGTCCCTACCCTCGGTGCTCAGGCCTCGCGGGTGACGCCCTCGCTGGTGAGCCGCGCGGCCAGCACGTCGTCGTCGGGCGCGCCGCGGGTGAGTACCAGCGACCCGTCGCCGGCCCACACCCCCAGGGTCACCCGCAGGAGGTCGCCCACGTCGCTCGTCGCCACGTGCACCCGGCCGCCGGCGGCCGCCGTGGGAACCAGGCCCTCGAAGGTCGTCGACCCGCCGGAGGACCGCAGCGCCTCGGCGTCGTCATCCGGCAGGTCGTAGGGCTCGAAGACGTCACCGTGGGTGGACAGGTCGCGTGCCTCGTCGACGGCGCCGCCCGGCACCGGCGCGCCGGCCGACCGGGCCAGGGCGGCCAGCGTCACGACGACCACGCGGTCGGCGTCGGACGTCGCCGCCACCTCGGGGTCGTCGGTGACCAGCACGTCCGGCGCGCCGCCGGCCTCAGCCCCCGGCAGCTCGACGCACGCGCCCACCGACCACGAGGCGAAGGCCCAGTACAGGGTGCGCCAGTGCGGCGGCAGGTCGAGGCGGACGGTGCTGCCCGGGCCAGCGTCGAGCTCGTCCTGGAGGAGGTTGGCGGCCTTGGCGACCCAGTTGGCGAGCACCCGGGCCGAGAGCTCGATGCGCTCGCCGCGGGTCGGCCCGCCGGTGTCGTCGTAGACAGTGATGCGGGGGCGCCCGGGGTCGGCCGCGACGAGGCGGGCGAGCAGGGCGGCGGGCGGGGTCGTGGTGGCCATCGCCTCGCACGGTAGCAACGGAGCCCGCGGCTAGGCTCGGGTGCCATGAGCCGACGCCCCGCGAGCCTCGACGCACCGGGCGCGGTCCTCACCGCCGTGGGACTCGGCGCCGGCCTCTGGGTCGTCCTGGTGTCGGCCGTCGGCGGGGTCGCGGCCGCGCTGGGCTGGTGGACCCCCTGGGTCGGCTGGCCGGTGGCCGTGCTGGCGGCGGCAGCCTCGTCCTGGGCCGTGCGCGGCCTGCCGGGGGTGCGCGCAACGCGCGGGGCCGCGGCGGCCATGGTCGCCCTCTGCCTCGGCTTCGCCGTGTACGCGGGGGCCACCCACTCCGAGCACGTCCTGCCCCGCCGCGACGCCGCGAGCAACCTCCAGGCGGCCGTGAGCCTGACCGCCACCCACGAGCGCGTCGTGCCCTTCGACGTGTCCGTCATCGGCGGCCCCGGCCCGCTCGAGCGCGGCGACGTGACGCTCGCCAGCGCGGCGTTCTACCAGGTGGGCTCGCCCCAGGACCCCGCCGTGCAGCCGCAGTTCGTGATGGCGCCCGCGGTGGTCTACGGGTACGGCGTCTGGGCCGGTGGAGCGGGCCTCGCCATGTTCCTGCCGGCGGTGGTCATGGCGCTCGCGCTCCTGCTGGTGGGGCTCCTCGCGGCGGCGGCCGTCGGCCCGTGGTGGGGCGTGGCGGCCGCCGGGCTCACGGGGGTGCTGTTCCCCGTGCTCAACGTGGCGCGCGGCACCTACTCCGAGCCGCTCGCGCTCGTCACGCTGGCCGGGGGGCTGCTGGCGCTCACCCTCCTGGTCGCGGGCGAGGACGACGCGCGCACCCGCCGGCTCGCGCTGCTGGCCGGGGTGCTGGTCGGCGGCACCGGGCTGGCGCGGGTCGACTCCCTGCGCGAGTCGATGCTGCTGCTCCCGGCCCTGGCCGTGGCCGCCGGCCTCGGGCGGCGCTGGGTGCGCCCCCTGCTCGCCGGCCTCGGGGGGTCGACGCTGGTCGCCGGGGCGCTCGCGGTGGGGCTGTCGTACCGGTACCTCGGCGACATCCACGCCAGCCTGGTGCCGCTGCTGGCGCTCATCGTGGTCGTCGGGGCGGCATCGTGGGGGCTGCTGCGGCTGTGGCGCTCGGGGCGGCGCCTCCCGCCCGCCCTGGCGGCGCGGGCCCCCTCGGTGCTGGCCGGGCTGGTCGTGCTGGCCGGCCTCGCGCTGTGGAGCCGGCCCTGGTGGATGACGGTGCGCCAGGACCCGAACGACCCCGGCGCCCGCTACGTGGCGGGGATGCAGCGGCGCCAGGGGCTGCCCGTCGACGGGGGCCGGACGTACGCCGAGCACACCGTCGACTGGCTGTCCTGGTACATCGGCTGGGTCGGGCTGGTGGTGGCCCTGGTGGTGCTGGCGTTCGCCGTGCGGCACGTGCTGCGGCGGTTGGCCGTGGGCGAGCTGGTCGCGTGGGCCCCCGTGCTCGTCGTCGCGGCCGGCTCGACGCTGCTGACGCTGGTGCGCCCCGGCATCACGCCCGACCACCCGTGGGCCGACCGGAGGCTGCTCATCGCGCTGCCGTTCGTGGTGGTGCTGGTCTGTGCCGGCGGGGCGTGGGCGGCGCGATGGCTGGGCGGGCGGTCCTGGGCGCAGCCACTGGTGGCGGCCCTGACGGTGCTGGCCGTGGGGGTGCCGGCGGTGCTGGCCACCTGGCCGTTCCGGGGCGTCGGGGTCGAGCGCGGGTCGCTGGCCGCGGTCGACGCGGTGTGCGCGGCCCTGCGCCCGGGCGACGTGGTGGTGGGCATCGACGGGCGGGCGTCGTCGGAGTGGCCCCAGACGGTGCGGGGGATGTGCGGGGTGCCCTACGTGGTCGCGACCACCCCGGTGCGCCAGGACCCGGCCCGGCTCGAGGCCGTGGTGGCCGATCTGGCGCGCGGAGCAGCGGCGTCCGGGCACCGGCTGGTGGTGCTCTCGGCCGACGGGCCGGACGCGGTCGAGTCGCTGGGGCTCACGCCGCGCGAGCTCGTCGACATCCGCTTCCCCGAGGAGGAGCACGCCCTCGACCGTCCGCCGCGGCGCTTCGACCTGGGGCGGATCCAGGTGTACGTCGCGCCGGTGCCGGCGCCCTGACCGCGGTCAGGCCCGGCGGAAGGCCTCCTGGGCCCGGCGCTGCACGGCGCCGCGGGTGTGCGCGTCGACCGCCACGATGAGGCCCGGGCGGGTCGACTGGGGGCCGTAGGGCGAGCCGTCGGGGTGCACGACCGCGCCGCCGGCCTCGGTGACGAGGAGCGTGCCGGGCGCGTGGTCCCAGGGGTTCGAGCGCGAGTACACGATGTAGTCGGTGGCGCCCTCGATGAGTTTGGGGTAGTCGACGCCGCAGCAGACCCACGACAGGCGCATCGGGGGCAGGCCCTCGAGGGCGTGCCCGCGCAGCGGCCACATCGAGGTGACGCCCTGCGGCGCACGGCTTTCGGGGACGGGCGTGCAGGTCATCCGCTCGCCGTCGCGGTAGGTGCCCGCGCCCTGTTCGGCGCTCCACGTGACGCCGTGCTCGGGCTGGTGGATCCAGGCGCGCACGGTCCGCCCGCCGACGACCTCGGCCACCATCACGGCGTGGTCGGGGGAGCCGTTGACGAAGTTCTTGGTGCCGTCGACGGGGTCGACGGTGAAGGCGTGCCCGGCCGTGAGGTAACGGTCCATGAGGCCGTGGTCGGCGGCGTACGCCTCCTCGCCGAGGATCGCGGCGTCGGGGTACGCGGCGCGCAGGGCGGCCGAGATGAGCACCTCGGCCTCGCGGTCGGCCACGGTGACGAGGTCGCCGGGGTTCTTCTCCATGACCTCGCCCTCGCCGAGGGAGCGGAAGCGGGGCGTGATGACCTCGGCGGCGACCTCGCGCAGGAGGTCGGAGACGGCGTCGGTCGAGAGGCCTGACATGGTGCCACCGTCGCACACGGGGCGGACACCGGCCAAAACGCCCGCCGCCGTCGAACCACAGCGGAGGCACGGTTGTGGGGGACGCGGCGTGGGTAGGGTCCGGCCATGGCGAGGTTGCGGCGGGTGTCCCCGCGGTCGGCGGGCTGGACCCGCAAGCGGGCGGGCAAGGGCTTCTCGTACCGCGACGCCGGGGGTGAGGCGCTCCCCAAGGCCGAGGTCGAGCGCATCCGGAGCCTCGCCATCCCGCCGGCGTGGGAGGACGTCTGGATCTGCCCCTACGCGAACGGCCACATCCAGGCCATCGGCACCGATGCCGCGGGCCGGCGCCAGTACCTCTACCACCCGGTGTGGCGGGCCAAGCGCGACGAGCTGAAGTTCGACCGGGTCAAGGGGGCCGGCGTGCGGCTGGCCAAGGCGCGCGAGCTGATCATCCAGGACCTCCAGGCCGAGGGGATGCCGCTGGCCCGGGCCGCGGCCACGGCCACCCGGCTGCTCGACCTCGGGTACTTCCGGATCGGCTCGGACGCCTACACCGACGCCAACGGCTCGTTCGGCCTGACGACCCTCGAGCGCCGGCACGTGCGCCGGGTGGGGTCCGACCTGGTGTTCAGCTTCGTCGGCAAGTCCGGCATCGAGCACTCGATCACGATCAGCGACCCGCAGGTCATCGAGTCGCTCAACTACATGCGCCGCCGCCGCGGCGGCTCGACCCGGCTGCTGGCCTACAAGGGCGAGGCCGCGTGGGCCGACCTCGCGGCCTCGGCCGTCAACGAGTACATCTCCGCGATGGTGGCCGAGGACCTCACGGCCAAGGACTTCCGCACCTGGCACGCCACGGTGCTGGCGGCCGTGTCGCTCGCCGAGTCCCCCGAGAAGGGCGACACCCAGGCCTCGCGGAAGCGGGCCGTGAAGGCCGCGGTCGAGGAGGTCTCGGCCTACCTCGGCAACACGCCCACCATCGCCCGGAAGTCCTACATCGACCCGCGCGTGATCGAGCAGTACGAGGACGGCGAGACGATCGCGGCCACCCTGCGCCGGTCGTACCCCGACGACTCCAAGCGGCAGGCGGCCATCGAGAAGGCCGTGGCCCGCCTCATCGACCGCGCCTGACGCCACCGGTCGACCGCCCGCGCCTGGTCCGGGGTCGTCGAGGACGGGGGACGGGCGCGGGCGCCGGTAGGCTCGCGAGCGATGAACGAGCACCCTGACCCGATGGCGTCCCCAGCCCCCGTGACCGAGCTGATCGACCCGCGCACCGGCGAGATGGCCGGCCGCGGCAACGACCCCGCGGCCCACCCCAGCAGCGCACCGGCCCGCACCAGCACCGGGTACGTCATCGAGGACGGCCCCGGGGGCGCCGGCCCCGCCCCCTACGTCACGGTGGTCCTGCCCTGCTACAACGAGGGCGCGCACGTGCTGAAGGAGATCGACCGCATCAGCGCGGTGCTCGAGGAGTCCGAGCTCACCTACGAGATCCTCTGCATCGACGACGCCAGCACCGACGACACCCTCCAGGTGCTGCGCGACGCCCAGGCGCACTACCCCGCCATCCGCGTCCTGCCGTTCCGCCGCAACGGCGGCTCCGGCACGGCCCGGCGCATCGGCACCCAGCAGGCCCGCGGCGAGATCGTGGTCTGGACCGACGCCGACATGACCTACGAGAACGAGCGCATCCCCGAGCTGGTGCGCATCCTGCGCGACGACCCCACCTACGACCAGGTCGTCGGCGCCCGGACCACCGAGGAGGGCACCCACAAGTGGGCGCGCGTCCCGGCGAAGTGGCTGATCCGCAAGATCGCCGAGTGGCTCACCAAGACCCGCATCCCCGACCTGAACTCGGGCCTGCGCGCGTTCCGGCGCGACGTGTCGCTGCCCTACCTGCGCCTGCTCCCCGCGGGCTTCTCGTGCGTCACGACCATCACCATCGCGTTCCTGAGCAACCAGCACGACATCAAGTACGTCGAGACCTCGTACGCCAAGCGCGCCGGCGTCAGCAAGTTCCACTTCGTCGGCGACGCCTACCGCTACATCCTCCAGGTCCTGCGCATGGTCATGTACTTCGACCCGCTCAAGGTCCTGATGCCGCCGGCCCTCTGGATGATCGCGCTCGGCGTCGTCAAGGCCGTCGTCGACATGGTGCGCCACCCGTTCTACTTCCCGGCCAGCACGGTGCTGCTCGTCGTCGCGGGGATGATGATCGCCTCGCTGGCGCTGCTCTCCGACCTCGTCGTCCGGTCCCGCGACGGTGTCTGAGCCGGGGGAGGGTGGCGCCGCGACGCCGCCCACCGGCTCCGACGCGTCCCTGCGGGTGGCCATCGTCGGGCCCACCCACCCCTTCAAGGGCGGGGTCGCCTCGCACACCACCACGCTGGCGCACGAGCTGGCCGACGCCGGCCACGACGTCACCCTGGTCTCCTGGAGCCACCTCTACCCGGCGCTGCTCTACCCCGGCGAGCAGGCCGTCCCCGGGGGCGCACCCGACGTGCCGCCGTTCCCGCGCACGCTGCGGGTGCTGTCGTGGGCGCGCCCCGACACCTGGGTCCGGGCCGGCCGGCGGCTGCGCGACGTCGACGTCATCGTCGTCGTGCACGTCGTCCCCGTCGTCGTCCCGGCCCACCTGGCCCTGCTGCGGGCGGCGGGAGTGGGCGGGAGCGGGAACGGCTCGCGCGGTCCCGGGGGCCCCGGGCCGCGGGTCGTCGTCGTCGCCCACAACGTCCTGCCGCACGAGCCCGGCCCCGGCGACCGCCCGCTGGTCTCATCGCTCCTGCGCCGGGCCGACGCCGTCGTCGTGCACTCCGACGAGCAGGCCCGCCTGGCCGCCGAGCTCGGCGCCCGCCGGGTCCGCGAGGTCGACCTGCCGCCGCACCTGCCGGGTGGGGAGCGCGAGCCGCGCCCGCCCCATGACGGCCCCGTGCGCCTGCTCTCGCTCGGCATCGTGCGCGAGTACAAGGGCCTCGACCTGCTCGTCGACGCCCTGCGCGACGTCCCCGACGCCACCCTCACCGTGGCCGGCGAGCTCTGGGGGGATGCCGGGCGCCGGGTGCGCGAGCTGGCCGCCGACCCCCGCCTGGCGGGGCGCGTCGAGGTGCACGGCGGCTACGTGCCGTCCGAACGCATCGCCGGGCTGATGGCGCGCCACGACGCCGTGGTGCTGCCCTACCGCTCGGCCACCGCCTCGCAGAACGTCCTGCTGGCGCGCGCCCACGGGCTGCCGGTGCTCGCCAGCGCCGTCGGCACCTTCCCGCGCCAGGTCCGTGACGGGGTCGACGGCCTGCTCGTGCCCCCCGCCGACCGCCCGGCGCTGGTCGAGGCCCTCCGCCGGCTCGCCGCGCCTGGAGCCGCCGCCGCGCTCGCCGCCGCGGTCCGCCCGCCCGACCTCAGCGGCCCGTGGGCCCACTACGTCGGCGCCATCGAGGCCCTGGCCGCCCCGCCGGCGTTCGACGACGACGCCCCGGTGCACCCGCCGATGGGCCGCGTGGCCCGCCTGCGCAGCACCGTCGCCGGCCTGCGGGCCCGCCGCGGCCCGGTCCTCGAGCTCACCCCGAGGGACCTGCCCGACCAGCTGCGCGCCACCGACCTGCTGACCGTCGACACCGAGGCCGTCGAGGCGGTCGAGACCGCCCGCCTGCTCGGGCTGCCCCGCGCCAAGGACCCCGTCGCGGCCTGGGCCGCCCTCGGCGCCGTCGCCGCCCTGGTGCGGGTGCTCGACGACCGCGGCCGCACCGGCGTGGTCGTCGACGAGTCCGGCGGCGGCAGCCCGTTCTCGCGCTGGGCGCGCGCCCTCGGGTTCGCCCCGGTCGAGCTCGAGCTCACCGGCCGGCGCGCCGCCATCGAGGTCCTCGACGTCGACACCGCCAGCCTCGACGTCGTCGCGCGCCTGCATCCCGGCGGCTGCACCGCCTCCGACGTCGCCCACGTCGTGGGGCAGGCCTCGTGGGCCCTGCGCTCCGGCGGCCTGCTGCTGCTCACCGTCCCCATCGGCGACGACGACCCCGACTTCGCGGTGCGCCCGGCCGACGTGCGCGGCGTGCTGGCGCGCGCCGACGACCTGGGCCTGACCCTGGTCGGCGACGTCGACGGCGACGTCCTCGGCCGGATGCGCGAGGCCCGGGCCTCGTTCGGCGGCTCCGACAGCCCGGCCTACGCGGTGCTCCGCCTGACCTTCCGGCGGCGCTGACCGTGACCCGCTCGCGCGTGGTGAACCTCGTCCGGCTGGGGCTGCTCGTCGTCATCCTGGGCGCCGTCGCCTGGGCGCTGGCCCGCAACTGGTCCGAGGTCTCCGGCGAGCTGGGGCGCCTCGCCTGGCCGGCGCTGCTGCTGGCGTTCGTCCTCACCGTGGGGGCGCCGCTGCTGACGCTGCTCGGCTGGCGCGTGCTCCTGGCCGAGCTCGGCAGCCCCGTGCCGCTGCCCGCGGCCGCCAGCATCTTCTTCGTCGGCCAGCTCGGCAAGTACGTGCCGGGGTCGGTGTGGACGGTGCTGGCCCAGGCCGAGATGGGGACGCGCCTGCGCATCCCGCGGCGGCGGATGGCGGTCGCGGGGCTGCTGTCCATCGGGCTGGCGGTGCTCTGTGGCAGCCTGCTCGGCGCCGTCGCGCTGCCCCGGCTGCTGGCGCGCGGCAGCTCGAGCGCCACCGCGTGGGTCGTGGTGGCGGCCGTCGTCATCGGGGCCGTGATGCTCTGGCCGCGCATCCTCAACGCCGTCGTCGCGCTCGGCCTGCGGATGCTGCGCCGCGAGCCCCTCGAGCACGAGCTGCACGGGCGGGCCGTGCTCGTCACCTGCGCCTGGTTCACCGCCGCGTGGGTGTCGACCGGGCTCGGGGTGGCCGTGCTGGTGCGGGCCCTGCAGCCCGGGGCCGGCGTGGCCGACCTGGCCATCGCGGCGGTCTGCGGCTTCGCCCTGGCCTCGGCCGCCGGGCAGTTCTCGATCATCGTGCCCGCCGGTGTCGGGGTGCGCGACGGCGTGCTGGGTCTGCTCCTGGTCACGTTCATGCCGCTGTCGGCCGCCACCGCCGTGGTCGTCGTGGCGCGCTTCCTGGCTGTCGTGGCCGACCTGCTGGTGGCCGGCGGCGGCTGGGCCTGGGGCCGTCGGCACCACCTCCTAGGATCAGAGGCGTGAGCGAGCCCCAGGACCGCGAGGAGCAGCTCGCCTACTCCGAGACCATGGCCAAGATGCTCGACGAGCAGGGGCGCCGCCAGAAGGCCGCCAAGATCGTCGCCGTCGTACAGCACGCCCTCGGGGTGCCGTCGCTGGCCGGGCTGCGCGCCGTCGACGTCGGCTGCTCGGCCGGGTTCATCGCCGACGAGCTCGCCCTGGCCGGGGCCACCACCAGCGGCGTCGACATCGACGAGCCGGGGCTGGCCAAGGCCCGCGCGCGCTTCGGCGAGCGGGTCGACTTCCGCCTGGCGCGCGGCGAGGACCTGCCCTTCGACGACGGCACCGTCGACGTCGCGGTGCTCAACCACATCTACGAGCACGTCGTCGACCCCGAGGCCGTCGTGGCCGACATCCACCGCGTGCTGCGCCCCGGTGGGCTGCTGTACCTCGGCATCGGGCACCGCTGGCAGGTCATCGAGCCGCACCACCGGCTGCCGTTCCTGTCGTGGCTGCCCCGGGCCGCGGCCGACCGGTACCTGAGGGCCGCCGGCAAGGGCGAGCACTACTACGAGCGCTACTACACCCCGGCCGGGCTGCGGCGCCTCTTCGCGGCCTACGACGTCTGGGACTACACCCTCCCGGTGCTGGCCGACCCCGGGGCCTTCGCGGCCGGCGACACCGTGCCGGCGTGGGCGGCCCGCATCCCCGAGCCGGCCCTGGCCGCCGCCCTGCCGCTGGTGCCCACGTACGTCTGGGCGGCCTTCAAGGGCGAGGCGCGCCCGGCCGGCCCACCCCTGAGGGTCGCGCCGCGCCACGTGGGGTGAGCCCGCTGCCGGCCGCCGAGCGCACGGTCCGGGCCTCGCGCCCGGTGCCGCTCGGGGCGCAGGTCTCGATCTTCCGCCGGGGCGCGGGCGACCCCACGAGCCGCCGTGACGACGCCGGGTGGTGGTTCGCCTGGCGCACCCCCGACGGCCCGGTCACGCTGCGGTTGACGGCGCCCGGCGGCGTCGGGCCCGAGGTCCTGGCGCAGGCGTGGGGGAGCGGGGCGGCCTGGATGCTCGAGCAGGTGCCGGCCCTGCTCGGCGAGCACGACGACCCTTCGGGCTTCGACGCCTCGCGGCATCCCCTCGTCGCCGAGGCGTGGCGCGTCCGGCCGCACTGGCGGGTGCCGCGCTCGGGGCTGGTCGTGCAGAACCTGGTGCCGTCGATCATCGAGCAGAAGGTCACCGGCAAGGAGGCCTTCGCGGGGTACCGCCGCCTGGTGCGGCGTTTCGGCGAGCCCGCGCCCGGGCCGGGGGAGGGCCTCGGGATGGCCGTGCCGCCGACGCCCGCGGGGTGGGCCGCGGTGCCGTCGTGGGAGTGGCTGGCGGCCGGGGTCGACCCGCAGCGCTCGCGCACGGTGGTGGCGGCGGTGCGCTACGCCGGGCGGCTCGAGGAGTGCGCCCGGCTGCCGCGCGACGCCGCGCACGCGCGCCTCACGGCGTTGCCCGGGGTGGGCCGCTGGACCTGGGCCGAGGTCGCCCAGCGCGCGCTCGGGCTGCCCGACGAGGTGAGCTTCGGCGACTACCACGTGGCCAAGGACATGACCTGGGCGCTCACCGGCACCCCGCAGGACGACGACGCGCTGGCCGAGCTGCTGGTGCCGTGGGCGGGGCACCGCTACCGGGTGCAGCGGCTGCTCGAGCTGGCCGGGCACCACCGGCCGCGCCGCGGCCCGCGGATGACGCTGCCCACGCACCTCCCGACCCGCGGCCGCTGACCCGGCGCGGGGGCGGGGCCTCGGCGTTCCGCAGGCGCCCGCGCGGGACGTGTTACGGTCTGCGGGCCTCCGGGGGTCGGAGGCGGGGAGGAACGCCGAACCGATGTCGACATCGTGGTCCGCACGCGCCGTGGCCGCCGTCCTGGTGGCCGTGAGCGCCGCGGTGTGGGCCGGCCCCGCACGGGGCGAGGTGGCGTCCGACACCCGCCCGGCCCCGGCGGTCCCCCTGCAGCGACCCGGGCCGGTCTTCCCCAAGCCGACGTCGCCGGAGTCCCCGAAGGCCCAGCGCTCCACCGGCAGCACGGTCCAGCGCGAGGGCACGGTGGCCCGGGTCACGCCGCCGGCGATCGACGCCACCTGTCCGGCAGGCCAGTTCGTCACCACCACCTACGCCGTCGAGGGCTTCGAGAGCGGCGACGTGCCGAACCCCGAGTACTCCGAGGGATGGACGGTCGGCGCCCCCGAGGACGGCGACGCACCGGAGGGGTCCAACGTCGCCATGACGACCGCCGCGCCCGAGGGCCGTACCGACAACGTCGTCAACCCTCTCTACTCGCCCGTCGACCCCGGTGGCCTCTTCGTCTCCCTCACCTACCGCGGCACCTTCGAGCCGGGCGAGGCCGGCCTCTTCATCAACGACGGTAGTGAGGCCCTGGCCCCCTCGGCCGAGTGGCGCACGATCGTCCGCGACGCCACCTCGGTCAACGCCTACGACCTCGTCGACGTCTACGTCGACCTCGTGACCGATGTCCCGGGGTCCACCAGCCACGTCGAGATCGACGACGTCCACGCCTACCGATGCGAGCCCGACCCGGTCTCCGGCGTCCGGGGCGACTGGACGGGCGACGGCCTGGTCGACCTCCTCGGCACCACCACCGGCGGCGACCTGTGGATGTACCCCGGGCGCGGCAACGGCCGTGTCTCCTCCGGCTCCCGGGCGGGGTCCGGCTGGGACGAGTACTCCTGGGTGGGCAGCCCGGGCGACGTGAGCGGCGACCGGCGCACCGACCTCGTGGCCCGCGACGAGGCCGGAGCCCTGTGGCTCTTCGCGGGGCAGGGGCGCGCCACCTTCGCCCCCCGGCGGCAGGTCGGGTCGGGGTGGCAGTCGATGACCGCCCTGGCCACGCCGGCCGACATGGACCTCGACGGCCAGGCCGAGCTGCTCGCCCGACGCTCCGACGGCACCCTGCACCTGTACTCGTTCACCCCGACGGGCGGCCTGCGGTACGACCGTCAGGTCGGCACCGGGTGGAACGGCATGGCGTGGATCATCGGGATGGGCGACCTCGACGGCGACCGCCGGGGCGACACGGTCGGCGTCAGCGCCCGCGACGGATGCCTCTACGCCTACCGGACCACGACGGCGGTCACCCTCGGGCGCTCGACCAAGGTCGGGTGCGGATGGCAGGGCATGACCTGGCTGACGTCACCGGGCGACCTCGACCGCGACGGCCTGGGCGACCTCTACGCGCGGCGGTCCGACGGCTCGCTCTGGTTCTACCGGGGCCGCGTCGGCGGCGGAGTGCGCAGCGGGGTCCAGGTCGGATCCGGCTGGAACGGGATGGAGACGATCACATGACCCGTACGAGCCCGCGCCACACGGCCCCGCGCCGCTCGGCGGCCGGCCGCCGGCGGCTGGCCGTCGTCCTCGGCCTCGCCGTGGCCCTGGTGCTGCAGACGGCCGTGGCCCAGGCCTACGTCGCCGTGGCCTACGCCCCGCGTGGCCTGGTGATGACCGAGCGCCCGTCCTGGAACCCCGGGGAGGTACGGGCCACCCTGTCGCTGACCCTCCAGGCGCACGAGGCCCGGCTCCTGCGGGCCGAGTCGAAGGCCTACCAGGGCACGCCCGACCGCAACGCGCTCGGCCAGAAGATCACCTGCGAGCGGCCGGACGGCACGATCGTCAAGGAGTCCTGGACCGGGACCAACCTCCTGGCCCGCGACGGCCTCAACCACGTGGTCAACCGGCTGCTCTTCGTCGCGCCGGAGGCGGGTACCTACCTGTGCCGGCTCCGCGTCTACGTCAACTCCCACTTCGCCGAGCCGGCCCGGGCCACGCTCTACAGCGGTTTCGTGGGCGACACCGCGGGCACCCTGACCACGCAGCGCCTGGGCGTCTCGCGGGTGGTCAACGGGTCGACGTTCTTCCCGGCCGGTGACGTGACCCGGCGCCGGGTCGTCCCGATCTTCCGCTACCTCCCGCCGCCGGGAACCACCACCGTCGACGCCCGCGCCGACATCTACATCACCAACTGCTACGGCAGCGGGGGTGCAGGGTGCCCCGTCCGCACGTTCCCGCGCAGCGGGTCCTCCACGTACGCCATCCGCGGCTTCCTGGTGCCGAGCAACCCGGCGTGCCCCACGGTCGCGACCGCGCGCTCGGTCAGGAGCTTCGACAGCCTCAAGCACCACGTCGGGCACGTCGTCGACATGTCTGCGACGATCCCGAGCGGCGTCGACTGCGGGTCCTGGAGCACCTACACCGAGGTCCAGTGGCTGGGGGGCCTGCCGTTCGTCGTGCAGCTGTACCCGTACTCGCAGTCCTCCATCATCGGGTCGTGACCGACGCGGGGCGGCCACCTCACGTCAGGCGGATGCTCACGGACCCCGCTGCGCGGGAGACGATCTCGACGGCGAGGTCCTCGGAGGCCGCTGCCACCTCACAGCGCACCACCAGCCGGCCGAGGTCGTAGTCGTCGGGCGCGGCCAGGGTGACCTCGGCCGCGCCCGCGCCGAGCGCGACGTCGGCCGAGCCCTCCTCGACCGCGCGCAGGGCCAGGGCCACGACCCGCCCGACGCGTACCCCGAGCTCCTCGGGCGCGACCGAGCGGAGCCCGACCTCGTCGGAGGCCGCCGACCCGGGCTCGACCCCCAGCACCGCCCGGAGCGTCTCGACCGGGCCGCGCGCGAACCAGTCGCCGGGGCCGGTGCGCACCAGCGCCCGCGCTCCGCCGGCGGCACCCGCACCCTGGCCCGCGCCGCCGCCCTCGCCCACGCCGTCGCCCGCACCCGTGAACCAGGCGCGGGGCAGCCCGCGCACCAGCGCCGCCGGCACGCCGTCGGCCTTGCCCTTCACGAGGTCGGCGGCGGCGGCCACCTCGTCGGCCACCGCGCGCGCGGTGACGGCCAGCTCGCGGCCGTCGGCGTCCACGCCGCCGCGCAGGTCGTCGAGCACCGCCAGCCCGGCCGCGCCCAGCGCGAAGTCGGTCTGCCCCGCCCGCCACGGCCGCCCGGCGGTGTCGGACAGCACGACCCCGACCGCGGCCTCCGGCCCCAGCCCGGCCGCGGCCAGCAGCACCGCCCGCAGGGCCAGCGCCTCGCCGTCGGGGTCCTCGGGCAGGAGCAGCACCGCCCCGGTCGGCCCGGTGTTCGAGGCGTCGACGCCGGCCGCCGCCATCACCGGCCCGGCCGTGGCCTCGACGACCCGGGTGGGGCCGCCCGACCCCTCGCGCTCGGCTACGACCCGCACCGTGTGTGCCGCGACCGCACCGGCCCGGTCGCCGGCCCAGGTGAGCCCCAGCGCCTTCGAGACCACCTTGCTCGACACCACCAGGCAGTCGCCGGGCGCCAGGTGCAGCCCGTCGGCCGCCAGGGCCGCCAGCAGCAGCGCGGGCAGGTCGGCCCCGGCGGTCACCTCGGGCAACCCGCGCAGCGGCCGCAGCTCGACGGCCGGGGACGCCGCGCCGGGCGACCCCTGGGGCGACGCCGCGCTCATGCCCGGGCGGGCTCGGCCAGGCGCAGCAGGTGTGCCGCGATGCCGGCGGTGGCCTCGACGTCGCTCATCAGCAGCGGCCCGTCGAACGCCTCGACCCGGGCCCGCGCCAGCCGCGTGCCGGCATCCGCCGGGTCGACCAGCCACGCGTCGAGGAAGTCCTCGTAGAGGCCACCCACGGCCTCGGCCGTCGACGGCACCCCGATGGCGGCCAGGCAGGCGTCGGCGTGCCCCCGCACCGGCCGGCCGGAGATCAGCGGCGAGACCCCGACGACGGGGGCGGTGGTCCCGCGCAGCGCGTCGCGCACGCCGGGGACGCCCAGCACGATGCCGATCGAGACGACCGGGTTGCTCGGCGGCAGCACCACGACGTCGGCCTGCCGGATGGCGTCGAGCACGCCCGGCGCCGGGCCCGCGGCATCCAGCCCGGCGACGACGAAGCGGGTGGCCGGCAGCGAGGCCTGGTGGCGGACCCACCACTCCTGGAAGTGGATGGCGCGCTCGCCGCCCTCGCCGTCGTCGACCACGACGTGGGTCTCGACCGGGGTGTCGGTCATCGGCAGCAGTCGGATGCCGCGCTCCGGCAGCTGCCAGCGCTGCGCCAGCCGCTCGGTGACCTGCGAGAGCGAAAGCCCCTGGCCGAGCCACTGCGAGCGGACGATGTGGGTGCCGAAGTCGCGGTCGCCGAGGGCGAACCACTGGGGGAGGGCGCCGTACGCGGCGAGCTCGCCCTGCACGGCGTGCGACTCGTCGGCCCGGCCCCAGCCCTGGCTCTCGTCGATGCCGCCACCCAGGGTGTAGAGCAGCGTGTCGAGGTCGGGGCAGACCCGCAGGCCGAAGAGGGTGATGTCGTCGCCGGTGTTCGCGATGACGGTGATCTCGGCGTCGCGGTGGCCCGTGGTGTCGAGGTGGTGCCGCAGCCCCCGCACGAACCGGGCACCGCCGACACCCCCCGCGAGAGCGGTGATGCGCATGGAGCGCAGTCTGTCAGCCCGGGGCGGCGGCGCGGCATCCGGGAGCGGGGGCGTCCGGTGGCCGGATGGCCGCCCGCCCGCACGGCCTCGGCACGTGCGGGGTTGTTGCGGTCGGATGCCGCGGCCGCCAGCCGCAGGTCCGCACGTGCGGAGTTGTTGCAGGTCGGCGCCGTCGCGCCGACCGGAGCCACCCCGACCGCCCCTACCACGGGCCGCCGACAGGAGAAAATCGAGCCAATAACACCAACCGGCTTGACGAGCGCGGCATGACACGCGTGTAATTCCATGCATGTACTCCGGAGGGACCGCCCGGAGCGCGAGGGTCGAGGGTCGAGGAGGACACATGCAAGAGCTGTACCTGGTCGAGGGACTGATCGGCGACGTCGAGCCGGAGGAGGGTGCTCTCTCCTGGCAGGAGCGCTCGCTGTGCGCGCAGACCGACCCCGAGGCGTTCTTCCCCGAGAAGGGCGGCTCCACCCGCGAGGCCAAGAAGGTCTGCGTCGGGTGCGAGGTCCGCTCCGAGTGCCTCGAGTACGCGCTGGCCAACGACGAGCGCTTCGGCATCTGGGGCGGCCTGTCCGAGCGCGAGCGCCGGAAGCTGAAGAAGCGCGCGGTCTGAGGGCTCGCCCTCCCCGCCGCGCACTCGCGTATGACCCTGGCTCCGACGCGCCCCGTCGCCAGCGCCCCCGGCCCCCTGGCCACGGCGCTGGCGCCGCACGTCACCGCCGTGGTGGTCAGCCGGCGCGACCCCACCGGCATCACCCCGGTCCTCGAGGCGGCCCTGGCGCAGACCCTCGCGCCCGACGAGATCGTCGTCGTCGACCGCACCTCCGGCGCCTCCCTCCCGGGTGACCTCCAGGAGGCCGACGACACCACCCTCGCGACCCTGGTCGCCGCCGTACGCGACCGCCACGGCATCCCGGTCACCGTGGTCGAGGCCGACGGCCGCGCCCCGGTGCGCACCGCGCTGCTGCGCGTCGTCACCGCGCACGCGCCCTCCGAGGACGCCGTCGACCTGGTGTGGTTCCTCCCGGCCGGAGCCGTCCCCGAACCCGACGCCCTGGTCCGCCTCGTCGACGCCTGGCGCCGCTCGCCGTCCACCGGCGTCCTCGGCCCCAAGCACGTCGACATCGACTCCCCGCACCGCCTGCGCGCCGTCTCCATCCGCACCACCCGCGGCGGCCGGCTGCTGCCCCGCCCCGTCCCGGGCGAGCCCGACCAGGGTCAGTACGACGCGCTCACCGACGTCCTCGCGGTCCCGCTCGCCGGCTCGCTCGTCGAGCGCGACCTGCTCCTCGGGCTGCGCGGCTGGGAGAGCAGCTTCGGCGACGTCGCCGCCGACCTCGACCTCGGCTGGCGGGCCCAGCTCAGCGGGCGCCGCGTGGTCGTGGTGCCCTCGTCGCGGGTGCGCTCCGGCCCGGGCGTCGCCGTCGCCACCGCCACCAACGGCGCACGCCGCCGGGCCGCCCGGCGCGTGGCCCTCGCCCGCGCCCCGTGGTGGCAGGCCCCCTTCCTCACGCTCTGGATCGCGGTCACCTCGGTCGTGGCCGCCGTCGGGCTCCTGCTGCTGAAGCGCCCGCGCGCGGCCGCCGCCGAGCTCGGCGCCCTCGCCTCGCTCGACCCCGTGCGCGGCCTCCGGGCCCGCTGGCGCACCCGGCACCGCCCGGTGGTGCGCCGCCACGACCTCGGGATGCTGTTCGAGGCGCGCCGCTCGGTCCTCACCGGATGGGGCGACAGCGTCCACCACGCCCTGGTGCCGCCGCAGGCGCCCATCGGCGACCAGGCGGCCGACCTCAACCCGCGCTCCTGGTTCGTCAAGGTCGTCCGCCACCCGGGCATCGTCGCCGTGCTCCTCGCGCTGGCCGTCACCGTCGCCGCCGGCCGCTCCCTCGGGCTCGGCGTCGTCACCGGCATCGGCCGTGGGCTCAGCGGCGGTGAGCTGGTCGGCTCGCGCGCCGACGCCGGCGCCCTGTGGCACGCCTGGCGCGACGGCTGGTCGGGCTCCGGGCTCGGCGGCCCCGACGCCGCGGGCCCGCACAGCGTCCTCCTCGCGGGCCCCGCGTGGGTCGTCGACCACCTGCCGTTGCTGCCCGCGCCGACGTCGCCCGGCGGTCTCGTCGTCGCGCTGCTGGTGCTGCTCGCGATGCCGCTGGCCGCGGCCTCGGCCTACCTGGGGCTGCGGGTCGTGGCCGCCCGCCGCTGGGTCCGCACCCTCGGCGCTGTCGCCTGGGCCTGCTCCGGGCCGGGCGCCGCCGCCGTCGCCCAGGGGCGCCTCGGCGCGGTCGTCGCCCTGCTGCTGCTCCCGGCCGCCGCCGCCGGGCTCTGGCTGGTCGCGGCCCGCCGCTCCACCGCCACCAGCGCCTTCGCCACCGCGCTCGGCGTCACCGTGCTGGGCACCTTCGCGCCCGTGCTCGCCGCGCTCGCCGTCGTGCTCGCTCTCGTGCTGGCGCTGGTCCGCCGCCGGGCCCGGGTGCACGCGCTCGTCGTCGCGCTCGTCCCGGCCGCCGTGCTGGCGCCGTGGCTCCTGCACGACGGCCCGGCCGGATGGCCCGCGCTCGTCGCCGGTGTGGGCCTCGCTCAGTGGGGTGGCAGCGCACCGGCCCCGTGGCGCCTCGCGCTGCTCGACACCGGGGGCACCGGCGCCCCGGTGGTCTGGTCGATGCTGCCGCTCGTCGTCGTCGGGGTGGCCGGCCTCGTGCGCGGCCGGCGCTGGCGCGGCGCCCCGGCCACCCTGGCCGTCCTCCTGCCGGTGCTGCTGGCCCTGGCCCTGGTGGCCCCGCGGGTCCGCCTCGGCACCGTGCCCTCCGGCGTCGAGGGGGCCGGGCAGGCCATCACGCCGTGGGCGGGCACGCTGCTGCTGCCGGTCGTCCTCGTGCTCGTGCTCTCCGCCGCGCACGCCCTCGACGCCCTCCCCGTCGTCGCGCGTGGCCGGGCCCGGACCGTCGCGCTGCGGGTGGCGGCCGGGCTCGCCGTCGTGGCCGTCGCCGCCACCGCCGGGGGAGTGGTCGTGGGCACTCTCGGCACGTCCCTCAGCGCCTGGCGCGACCCGCGCCCGGCGGTCGCGGTCGACCAGGCCCAGGGCGCCTTCGCCACCCGGGCCCTCTTCGTCGTCCCCGGTGACGCCGGCGCCGCCTACCGCTTCGTCGGCCGCGAGGACGCCGACCTCGTGCGGCCCTTCCCGCGTCCCTCCCGGGCAGGGGGCGCCGTGGCCGGCTCGGTCACCCGGCTCCTCGGCGCCGCCCCCGGCAGCGCCTCGCTCATCAGCTCCGCCGCCACCGACCTCCTCGCCGTGCGCGGCGACCAGGTGCCCGAGGTGGTGCGCCGCCTCGACGCCACGGAGGGCCTGCAGAGCATCTCGCCCCGCGACGGCTGGCGGCTGTGGCGCCTCAGCCCGGTCGGCGAGGGCACCGACTCGCTCGTCGCACCACCGCGGCTGCGGATGGAGACGCCCACCGAGTCGCTGCTGGTCGAGACCGATGGCGCCCACGCGGCCACCGACACCACCATCGACGCCCCCGCCGGCAGCACGCTGGTCGTGGCCGAGCCCGCCGGCTGGGCCCGGGAGGCCGTGGTCGCGGTCGACGACGTGCCGCTGCGGGCGGTCGCCGGTGCCGCCACGCCCACCTACGCGCTGCCGCCCGGTCCGGGCCGGCTGACGATCTCGCTGGTCGACCCCGACCGCTGGTGGCACCTGGGGCAGGGCCTCGCCCTGGCCGTGCTGTGCTTCCTCGCCGTGCCCTTCGGCCGCCGCGAGACCCGGGTGGGCCCGCGATGAGCCGGATGACGACGCGCCTGGCCACCCTGCGCCCCGCCGTCCCCGGCGCGGTCCGCGTGGTCGTCGGGGCCGGTGCGGCGGCGGCACTGGTGTGGGGCGCCACGACGGTGCCGCTCGGTCTCGACCTGGCCGCGGCCAGCGGCGTCCGGCAGGCCCCGGTGGCCGGCACCAGCCTGGCCACCAGCATCGACGCCATGTGCCCCGGCACCGAGCTCAGCGGCATCCCGGGGGTCCCCGACGTCGCGGTCGGCGGCACCGTGCTGGCCGCCTCCGGCCCCGCCGACCTCCTGCCGGTCCCGGCCACCGGTCGGGGCGCCGCCGGCCTGCGCGCCGGCGGCAAGGCGATCGGGGCCCTGCCGGCCCGCCGCCCCGCCACGGTGGCGGCCCCGCTGCCCGCCACCGGCCCCGTGGCGCTGACCGCGCAGGGTTCGCTCGCCCCGGCCGTCACCGCCACCCAGGAATGGGTGCGCACCGCCCCCGACCTGCGCGGCCTGGTCACCGCCCCGTGCCGCACCGCCGGCTCCGACCTGTGGCTGCTCGGCGGTGGCGACGGCCCCGGCCGCCAGGAGCGGCTGGTGCTGCTCAACCCCGGCGGCAACCCCGTCACCGCCGACGTCACCGTGCACGGCGCTGCCGGCCCGGTGGCCCCCGCGCGCACCGAGACGGTCCCGCCGGGCGGTCGCACGACCCTCCTGCTCGACGCCGTGGCCGGGGCCGAGAAGAGCCCCGCCGTGCACGTCGTCGCCGACGGCGGCGGGCTCCAGGCCACGCTCACCGACACCTGGGTCGTCGGCAGCACCGCGCTCGGCGCCGACACCACCGTGCCCACCGCCGATCCCTCCACCGTGCAGGTCGTGCCGGCCGCGTTCCTCGGCGCCCGCTCCACCCTGCGCGTCGTGGCCCCCGGAGACGAGGAGGCCGTGGCCAGCGTCACCCTCCTGGGCAAGGGCGGCACCGTGGCCACCACCGCCGACACCGTCCTCACCGTGCCCGCCGGCGGGGTGGGCGAGCTCGTCCTGCCGGCCGTCACGCCCGACACCTACGCCGTCGTCGTCCGCTCCGACGTCCCGGTCGCGGTGTCGGTGCTCACCCGCACCGGCGCCGCCAAGGGCCCCGGTGACATCGCGTGGTCGCCCTCGAGCGACCCGCTGCCCGAGGTGGCCGGGATGGCGTTGCCGGCCACGCCCACCGTCACGCGCTCGCTGCGGCTGGTCAGCACCGGCGGGGCCTCGAGCGCCACCGTCACGCTGGTCGTCGACGGCGAGGAGCGCACCCGGTCGGTCGACCTGCTCTCCGAGCGCGGGGCGGCCGTCGACCTCGCGGGCGCCAGTGCCGTGTGGGTCCGCCGCACGTCGGGCTCGGGCGCCCTGCGAGCGGGTGTCGTCTCCGTGGCGGGCACCGACGTCGCCCGCGGGCTGTCGGTCGTGCCGCTGGCGCCGGTGGCGGTCACGTCGCCGGTGAGCCGGGCCTTCCCCCTGCCCTGAGCCGGCACGTGCGGGGTCGTGGCGGTCGGGATGCCGCGTCGCGGGCCACAACCCGGCACGTGCGGGGTCGTGGCGCCCGCAGCGGGGGCCGCCCTCAGGCCTCGGGGTCGATGTCCGGGTCGAGCTCGTGCGCCGGCACGCCGAGCAGCGCGGCCACCTGCTCCGTCACCACCTCGCGCACGATGTCGGCGAGGTCGGCCTCGTCCTGGGCCCGCGCCTCCACCGGCCGCCGGTAGACGACGACGTGGTCGACGCGCGTGGCGTCGGCCCGCAGCAGCCGGCCCAGCGGCGAGATCTGCTCCTCCCACGGCGCGGGGTCGGTGGGCGGCACATCCTGCACCGCGAACTCCGTTGCCGCGTAGCGATTCCCGAGATGCGGGCGCAGCTTGTCGGCGGCATCCAACACGAGGTCGTCGAAGCGGGTGCGCCGCGTCGTCATGGCCGGCACCGCCGGCCAGGCCAGCGGCCCCCGGGGCCCCCGCCCGTGGCGGTCTCGGCGTCGCGCGGTCACCCCGCCGATGCTACGGCGTGGCGGCGACCGGAGGGCTCGAGGTCGGTTTAGGGTCGTTCGCGTGAACCTGTCGCGCAAGTGCACCAAGACCGGCTGTCGGCAGCCGGCGGTGGCGACCCTCACCTACGCGTACTCCGACCGCGCGGCCGTCCTCGGCCCGCTGGCCACGTACGCCGAGCCGCACACCTACGACCTGTGCGCCGACCACGCCACCCGCCTCACCGTGCCGAACGGGTGGGAGGTCATGCGCCTCGCCACCGAGTACCCCGAGCCCGAGCCGTCGACCGACGACCTGCTGGCCCTGGCCGATGCCGTCCGTGAGGCCGGCCGTCCCCGGCGCGCCGCCACCCCCGCGCCGGCCGAGCCCGTCGGCGGCGAGATCGCCCGCCGCGGCCACCTGCGGATGCTGCGCGGCAGCGCCGAGGCCTGAGCGATCGCTGAAAGTCTCTTTACCCTTTCTTGACCTTTGCCTGCGGTTGGTCAGCGCCTTCCCTACCCTGGTGCTGCGGGCGAGTGCCCGTGGTCTCGCAGGATGCAGGGGGTCTCTCATGTGCACATGCCAGGGTCCGGTTCGCCGTTGTCGTGAGTGTCGCCGGGCGGTCACGCCCCGCTGGGTGCCGGTGGGTCCGCTCGCCGTCGAGCCGCCGCCGCCCCCGCTCCCCGAGAACTCGCGCACCTGAGGCCCGGCCGGCCCGACGTGCCGCGCGCGCCCATCCACTATCGTCGCCGCACGTGAGCCACCGTTCCCTCGCCGCCCTCGTCAAGGCCTACGACGTCCGCGGCACCGTGCCCGACCAGCTCGACGCCGAGGTCGCCCGCGCGCTCGGGGCCGCCTTCGCCGAGGTCGTCCTCGCCCCCGACGAGGCGCCCGGCTGCGTCATCGGGCACGACATGCGCGAGTCGGGCCCGGCCCTGGTCGAGGCCTTCTCCGACGGCGTGCGCAGCCGCGGGCGCGACGTCACCCTCATCGGGCTGTGCAGCACCGACGGGCTCTACTACGCCAGTGGCTCGCTCGACCGGCCGGGCGCGATGTTCACCGCCAGCCACAACCCGGCCGCCTACAACGGCATCAAGCTCTGCCGCGCCGGGGCCCGCCCGGTGGGGGAGGACAGCGGCCTGGCCGACGTGCGCGTCCTGGCCGAGCGCATCCTCGACGGCGAGGTCGCCGATCCCGGCGGCCCCACCGGCACCCTCGACGAGCGCGACCTGCTCACCGACTACGCCGCCTTCCTGCGCGGGCTCGTCGACCTCTCGGGCATCCGCCCCCTGACGGTCGTGGTCGACGCCGGCAACGGGATGGGGGGCTTCACCGTGCCGGCCGTCCTCGGCACCGGCGCCGGGCTGCCGGCCCTGCCCCTGACCGTCGAGCCGCTCTACTTCGAGCTCGACGGCACCTTCCCGAACCACGAGGCCAACCCGCTCGAGCCCGACAACCTGCGCGACCTGCAGGCCGCGGTGCGCGCCCACGGCGCCGACCTCGGGCTGGCCTTCGACGGCGACGCCGACCGCTGCTTCGTGGTCGACGAGCGCGGCGAGCCGGTCAGCCCCAGTGCCATCACCGGCCTCATCGCCCGCCGGGAGGTCGCCCGCGCGGTCGCCGGCGGGGCCGATGCCGCCGACGTCGCGGTCGTGCACAACGTCATCACCTCGGCCCAGGTGCCCGAGGTCATCGCCGCCACCGGGGCCCGCGCCGTGCGCACGCGCGTCGGCCACTCGTTCATCAAGGGCGAGATGGCCCGTCACGGAGCCGTGTTCGGCGGCGAGCACAGCGCCCACTACTACTTCCGCGACTTCTGGTACGCCGACACCGGGATGCTGGCCGCCCTGCACGTGCTGGCCGCGCTCGGCGAGCAGGGTGCCCCGCTGAGCGAGGTCATGGCCGACCTCAGCCGCTACGCCGCGTCCGGCGAGGTCAACTCGACCGTGGCCGACGCCCCGGCCGCCACCGAGCGGGTGCTGGCGTGGGCGCAGGAGCAGGGCGTCACCGTCGACCGGCTCGACGGCCTCACCCTGACCCACGCAGGCGGCGACGGCGACGACGACCCGATGTGGTGGCTGAACCTGCGCGCCTCCAACACCGAGCCCCTGCTGCGGCTCAACGTCGAGGCCGCGGACGCCGCGACGATGGCGCGGGTGCGCGACACCGCGCTGGGCCTCGTGCGCCGAGGCTGAGTCAGGCGGGCCCGGGGCTGCGCCGCTGCGGGCCCGAGCGGGTGTCGTGCGCCCGCCGCAGCGCGGCCTGCTCGAGGCGCAGTGCCTCGCTGGCGCCCACCGTCTCGCCGCGGGCGTCCAGGCTGGCCGCGAGCATCTGGAAGCCGAACGCCGCGCTCAAGGGGCGGTCGAGCGCGGTGAACTCCTCGATGGCCCGCCGGAAGTCGCCCTCGGCCTCCTCGTGCCGGCCCAGGGCGAGCAGCACCCGCCCGCGGGTGCGCCGGGCCCGGGCCGCCAGGAACGCGTCGTGCGACGCCGTGGCGCGCTCCAGGGCGCGGCCGGCCTCGTCGAGCGAGTCCTGCATGCGACCCGCCGCCAGGCTGACCTCGGCGCGGGCGTCGAGCGCGTACGAGTACATGTGCACCGCCCCGATGCCGTCGAGCAGCTCGAGCGCCTCGTCGACCAGCAGCGTGGCCGCCCCGAGCTCACCGGTGCGGCGCCGCGCCCGGGACAGCTCGAGGGTGGCCAGCGCGTAGGCGACGGTGCGCGGCGAGGCGCTGAGGATCTCGCGGGCCCGGGTGAACTCCAGCGCGCCCTCGGGGACCTCGTCGTAGTCGTTGTGCAGCGTGCCGCGGGCGATGGCGGCCCAGGCGGCCAGGTGCAGGTCGCCGGTGCGGGCGATGGCGACCTCGGCCGTCACGACCGCCGACTCGGCCTCGGCGCGCCGCCCCAGCGACGTCGACGCGAAGGCGCTGACCAGCGACGCCGCCGCGGCCGCCGCGTGCGCCCCCAGCAGCAGCAGGCGGGGCCGGGCGGACTCGGCCAGCTCGCGTGCCTCCCGCGACGCCGAGCGACGGTCCTGCAGCAGCCAGGCGCGGCAGAGGGTGAGGTACGCGGCGCCGAGGCGGTTGTCGTCGTCGGCACCCACCAGGGCCGCGGCCACCTCCTTCTCGGCCTCGAACCACGCGTGCAGGTCGGTGGAGGCGTCGATGCCGAGCGCACTGTCGACGAGGAGCCGCCACGACAGGTCGGGCCGGGTGCCGGCCAGCTCGCGGGCGGCGGCGACGAAGAGCGGTGTCTCGGTGCGGAAGAAGTGCCGTGAGCGGCGCCGGATGCGCGGCGTGGGGTCGAGCGCGGACACCGCCGCCGGCAGGGGTGGGGCCGGCACGAAGCGGTAGGGGCGGTCGACCAGGAAGGCCTCGGCCCGCGCGACCGCGGCCTCGGCGATGGCGGCGACCTCGCCCGCGCTGGCGGGGTCGGGGGTGCCCCCCTCGCCCGGGTCCCTGCGGGCCCGGGCCGCCACGTGGGCCCGCACCAGCCCGTGCAGGCGGAACTGGGTGTCGTGGTCCTCGCGCACCACCGGCTCGACCAGCCCGGCCTCCACGATGGCGTCGAGGGCGGCCTCGCCGGCGCCGCGCTCGCCCAGCACCGCGCCGGCCACCCAGCCGCTGAAGGTGTCGACCGGCAGGTGCGCCACGGCCTCCACCACCCGGCGGGCGTCCTCGCCGAGCCCCTCGAGCAGCTGGTCGAGGCTGTCGCGCAGCACCGCGATCTCGTCGGTGCCGAGGCCCGGCCCGGCGGGCCCGAGCCGGTCGACGAGGTCGTCCAGGCGCAGGTCGGGGCGCTGGGCCAGCCGGCCGGCCACCAGGCGCAGGGCCAGCGGGATGCGGCCCGTCAGTCGCAGCACGTCGGCGGCGGCCTCCGGCTCCTCGGCCACCCGCTCGCGGCCGACCAGGGCCTCGAGCAACCGGTGGGCGGGCTCCTCGGGGAGGCTGTGCACCCGCACCCGGTGCGTCACCGCCAGGCCGCTCATCGCACGCCGCGAGGTGACCATCCCCATCGACCCGGCCGCGGTGGGCAGCAGGTCGGCGAGCCCGCAGGTGCTGCTGTCGTCGTGCGGGGTCGTGCACGCCACGTTGTCGAGGACCACCAGCACGCGCCGCCCGTCGAGCAGCGAGCGGTAGAGCCCGGCCCGCGCCATCGGGTCGGCCGGCACGGCCTCGGGATGGATGCCGAGCAGCGGCAGGAACGCGCTGATGACCCGGTCGACCGCGACGCCGGCGGGGCTGTTGGCACCGTCGTGGTGCAGCGTGCCGTCGGGGAAGGCCTCGCGCAGCCGGTGCCCGGCCTCGAGCGCCAGCGCCGACTTGCCGGAGCCCGGCAGGCCGGTGAGCGCCACCAGCACCGCGTCGTGCTCGACCCCACGGGCGGCCTCGGCCACCGCCGCGAGCTCGGCCTCGCGCCCGACGAACGACGCCGGCCGGCGGGGGAGGATGCGCGGCACCGGGAGGGCCAGCACCGCGGGGGAGGGGGACCCCGCCGCGGAGGGCTGGACCGCCGAGCGCCGCTCGAGCACCAGCCGCTGGGCCTCCTGCAGCTGCTCCGACGGCCGCACCCCGAGCTCGGTGTCGAGCCGCTCGCGCGCGTCCTGGAACACCTGGAGCGCCCGCTTCTGCCGGCCCCCCTCGGCCAGCGCCAGCATGTACAGCGCCACGAACCCCTCGTGGTACGGATGCCGCGCCGCCAGCGCGTCGAGCTCGGCGACCAGCCCCTCGTGGGCCCCCGCGCGCAGGGCGGCCTCGTGTCGCTCCTCGAGCACCGAGAGCCGCTCCTGGAGCAGCCGCCCGCGCTCGACCTCGACGGCCGCGCTGCGGGGCGCCCCCTGCAACGGGTCGTGGCCGAAGACCGCCAGGGCGCCGTCGTAGTGCGCCAGCGCGACCCCGGGCCGGGCGGCGCGCTCGGCCCGGGCGCGGGCGACCTCCTCGGTCCAGCCGTCGAGGTCGACCTCGAGCGTGTCGGCCAGCCGGTAGCCGCGCCCGTCGGTGACGACGACCGCCCCCGCGTCGCCGACCTTGCGCCGGATGCCGGAGACCAGCGACTGCACCCGGTTGCGCACCGAGCTGGGCGGGTCGTTGTCCCACAGCCACTCGGCGAGGGAGTCGACGCCCACCTGGCCGCGCAGGGCGGCCAGCGCGAGCAGGCCGTGCTCGAGCTCGGTGAGGGCGACGGGGCCGCGGGGGGTACGGAGGTGCACCCGGCCGAGGATCTCCAGCCTCACCGCCATCAGCCCTTCCGTCCGCGTCTCCCCCCACCGACCCTAAGGACCGATCTGGTCCCTTACAACACGAACGGCCGGGGAGGTCTCCCCGGTCGTCCACCCCGTGTGCGAGGATCGGGGCGCGTCGACCGCCCCGCCCGAGCCCGCCGCTCGCGCCCCGCCCGAGAGGACCTCATGAGCCAGCCCGCCGCGCCCGCCTCGCCCCTCGAGCCGTGGCTGCGCGAGATCCTCCGGTGCCCCGCGTGCCGCAGCGAGCTGCGCGACGACACCGGCCCCACCGGGCCCGAGCTCGTGTGCACCTCGAGCACCTGCGGTCTCGCCTACCGCTACGACGAGGGCGTCCCCGTCCTCCTCGTCGACGAGGCGCGTCGCCCGGCCTGACCCCGCCCGGCACCGCCGGGCCCCGACCCCTGGAGGTGGGCCCATGCCGTGGGTCGACGAACGCCGGATGGACGACCTCGACCGCATCGCCGCGCTCGACTCGCGCGGCAGCCTGCGGGCGCTCGCGGGCGCCGGCGCCCAGGTGCGCCGGGGGCTGGTGGCGGCCGACGACGCCGGCATCGGCCGCGTCGCAGGCGGGGAGCGGCCGCGCGCCGTCGTGGTCGCCGCCCTCGGTGGCTCGGCGGTGGTCGGCGACGTCCTGGGGGTGCTGGCCGAGGCCGGCTCGCCGGTACCCGTCACCGTCCGCCACGACGCGCCCCTGCCCGGATGGGTCGGGCCGCTCGACCTCGTCATCGCCGTCTCGCAGTCGGGCCGCGCCGCGGGCCCGCTCGCGCTCGCGGCCGAGGCCGCCCGGCGCGGCGCCTCGCTGCTCACCGTCGGGGCGGCCGGCTCGCCGCTGGCCGACGTCGCCGCCCGGGCCCGCGGCATCCACGTCGAGGTCGCGCTGCCGGCGCCGTCGTCGCGCACGGCCCTGTGGTCGCTGCTGACCCCCGTGCTGCTGGCCGCCGACGTCCTCGGCATCGCCGACGCCCCGGCCGTGGTGCTCGAGAAGGTCGCCGACGTCCTCGACGCCGTGGCCGAGGAGTGCCGCCCGTCGTCCGAGTCCTTCGTCAACCCGGCCAAGATGCTGGCCACGGGGCTCGACGCCACGGTGCCGATGGTGCTGGGCGACGGCGCGCTCTCGGGCGTGGCCGCCTGCCGGCTGGCCCAGATGCTCTCGCTCACCGCCCGCGTCCCGGCCACCCACGGGGTGCTGCCGGATGCCGCCTCCACGGTGGTCGCGACCCTCGACGGCCCCTTCGGCAGCGGGATGGGCGACCACCGCGAGGACGGCCGCGACATCTTCGCCGACCCCTACCTCGACGGCCCCGAGGTGCCGCGGCTGGGGCTGGTCGCCCTGCGCGACCCGGGCATCGACGCCGCCGGCAGCCACCTGGTCGAGGCGGTGCTGGCGTCCGCTCGCGAGGCCGGGGCGGTCGTCCTCGAGCACCGGGCCCGCGAGGGGCATCCGGTCGAGCGGCTGGCGTCGCTCATCGGCACCACCGACTTCGCGGCCACCTACCTCGCGCTCGGGCTGGGCCTCGACCCGTCGGTCTCGCGGCACGTCACCGACCTGCGCGACCGCACCTCGTGACCCCACCCGGCCCGGCAGGTCACGTCGGGTACGGCTCGGCCGACCCCTCGTGACGGGCTTCGATCCCCCCACATATTAGTTCGAAAATCGCTGTCCCGCAACGCTTCACGAGCCTGTGGAGAGTTGTCGGCAGCCCCCGGCTCGGGTAGGATCGAGCGTGAGGGGAGGGGGAGTCGATGACCAGCACGACCACAGCGGCGGGCTCCGGGGCCGCCGTCGTCACGGCCGCCGAGCAGGCCGTGCAGGCCCTCGTCGCCTCCGTCTCCAGGGGGCCCGGCACCCGCTCCCGTGACGAGTGGCTCGCGCTCGTGGGCACCTGTCAGACCCTCTCCAACTCCCTCGCCGCGGCTCAGGACGCCGCTCTGGTGCAGGTCGCGCGCCGCGAGCAGGTTTGGGCCGACGACGGCACCCTCGGCGAGCAGGCGCACGCCCCGGGCCGGGTCGCCCTCGACGCCGCCGACCTCGCCGCCCCTGTCCTCGGCTGCTCCCACGCCCAGGCCGAGCGCCACCTGCTGGCAGCGGTGCGGCTGGCGGCCGGGGCCGAGCCCGCCGAGGTCGACGACCGCGGCCCGGTGCAGGCCACCGGACTCGACGGCCTGCACACGGCGATGGCCGACGGCCGGCTCGACGCCTACCGAGCCGGGGTCGTGGCGTTCGAGCTCGAAACAGCACCCGCCGGGGTCGCCGAGGCCGTGGTCGCCGCCCTCGAGCCGCACCTCGTCGCCGCCGACGCCGCAGCGCTGCGCCGCCGCACGCGCCGCATCCTGGCCCGGGTCAGCCCCGACCTGCTGCGGCAGCGGGCCGTTCGCGCCCGCGCCGCCACCGGCCTGCGGCGATGGGCGAGCGAGCCGGGCGTCGACACCTGGATGGGCACCTTCCCGTCCGAGCAGTCCGCCGCGGCGTGGGCGGCCGTCGACCGCCTCGCCCACGACTACGTGCGCGACGGCCGGTGCACCACCGTCGAGCAGGCCCGCGGCCAGGCCCTCACCGACCTGGTCTGCGCGAACGCCACGGTCGACGTCCGGGTGGTCCTCGCCGTCCCGTCCGGTACGCCGGTGGTCGCGGAGCCGCCGGCCGGCGGCACCGCCGATGACCTCGTGCTGGTGCAGGGCGCGCGCCCGTCCGAGCCGATGCTCGTCGCCCGCGGCTGGCTGGCCTCCCACGTCGACCCCGCCGCCGCGCCGGTCGCCTGCCACCCCACCACCGGCGCCCGCCTCGACGCCACCGGTGACCTCACCGGGGGCGCCTACCGGCCCGGCCGCGCGCTCGCCGCCTTCGTCCGGGCCCGCGACGGGCGCTGTCGCTTCCCCGGGTGTGCGGTGGCGGCGCGCTTCTGCGACCTCGACCACGTGCGGCCCTGGCCGTCCGGTCCCACGGCTGCACGCAACCTCCTCACCCTCTGCCGCCGTCATCACCGCATCAAGCAGTCACCCGGGTGGAGCGTGCGGCTCGCCCCCGACGGCACCGCTCGGTGGACCGACCCCACCGGCCGCATCCGCACCACCGAGCCCCTCGACGCGCTCGAGACCCTCGTCCTGGGTGCCGACCGCCCGGCGGCCCCCGCGCCCCGGCCGGCACCGACCTCCCGCCCCGAGTGGAGCGCCCTGGAGACCGCCCTCGAGCACCGGCTCGAGCAGCACGAGCTCGCCCGTGCCGTCGCGCGCCGCTGCGTCGTCACCCCCGAGCTCGAACGCCGGATGGCCGCGCATCGCCGCCGTTCCCGCGCGCCGGCCACCGACCCACCCCCGTTCTGAGGCCCGACCGAGGCAACGACCGTGACCACCTCCCGGTCGCTCGACGGCGAGCCCGGACGTCCGGCGTCAGCCGGCGGGTGCCGCCAGCGTGAGCTGCTCGGCGCCGGGCAGGGTCAGCAGGTCGGCGCCGGTGCAGAGCACCTTCGAGCCGCGGATGCCGCTGCCCACCACCACCTCGCCGGCCGCCACCACGGCGTCGTCGACCAGCACCGGCCAGTCGTCGGGCAGGCCGATCGGCGTGATGCCCCCGAACTCCATCCCGGTCAGGCCCACGGCCTCGTCGTGCGGTGCGAACGAGATCTTGCGTGCCCCCAGATGCTTGCGCACCACGCCGTTGATGTCGGCGCGGTGCGTGGCCAGCACCATCACGGCGGCGTAGGTGGTCACCCCGGCCCGCTTGGCCGCCACCACCACGCAGTTGGCGCTGGCGCCGAGGTCGACGTCGTAGGCCTCGCACAGCGCGGCCGTGTCGGCCAGCGTCGGGTCGATGGTGGTGACGAGCGCCCCGGGGATGCTCGCCACGGCCTGCGCGACCGGCGGCGCGAGCAGCTCGGGGTGGTCGGCGGCCAGGGTCCAGTCGAGGGTTCCGCGCGTGCTCGGCATCCCCCGACGCTAACCCACGCCCCGGTCCCTAGGATCGGCCCATGGCGAGCGACACGGCACAGGACGAGCAGCAGGGCGCCGGCCACTCCGGTGGCAAGGCGGCGGTCCTCGCGGCCCTGCTGGCCAACCTCGGCGTCGCCATCACCAAGTTCATCGCGTTCCTGCTCACGGGCTTCTCGTCGATGCTGGCCGAGGCCATCCACTCCTTCGCGGACACCGGCAACCAGGTCCTGCTGCTGGTGGGCAGCAAGCGCGCCAGCCGCGAGGCCACCCTCGAGCACCCTTTCGGCTTCGGGCAGCAGCGCTACGTCTACTCGTTCCTCGTCGCGATCATGCTGTTCGTGCTCGGTGGGCTCTTCGCCCTCTACGAGGCGTACGAGAAGGTCAAGGAGTCGCTCGCCGAGGACAGCTACGACCCGTTCGCCTCGCAGTGGTGGTGGGTGCCGCTGGCGGTCCTGCTGGTGGCGATGGTCCTCGAGGGGTTCAGCCTGCGCACCGCGGTGCGCGAGTCGAACCGCATCCGCCGCGGCCGCTCGTGGCTGCGCTTCATCCGCACCACCAAGTCGCCCGAGCTGCCCGTGGTGCTGCTCGAGGACTTCGGCGCCATCATCGGCCTGACCTTCGCCCTCGCCGGCGTCGGCCTCACGCTGGTCACGGCGAACCCGATCTTCGACGGTCTCGGCTCCGGCGCCATCGGCGTGCTGCTGGTCGTGCTGGCGGCCTTCCTCGCGGTCGAGATGGGCTCGCTGCTGGTGGGGGAGGCCGCGTCCTTGCCGGTGCGCCAGAAGATCCTCGAGGCGCTCCAGTCGCCCGAGGGGGTCGACCGCGTCATCAACAGCCGCACCATGCACCTGGGCCCCGACGAGGTGCTGGTCGCGGCCAAGCTGGCCGTGGGCGAGACCGACAGCGCGGCCGAGGTGGTCGCGTCGATCAACGAGGCCGAGCGGGCCGCTCGTGCCGCCGCGCCCGACCTGCGCCTGGTCATCTTCCTCGAACCCGACGTCGACACCGCCCCCGGCAGCCCCAGTGTCGACGGCCCGGGCCCGGAGGTCGCGGCGCGCGAGTCGGCCATCGAGGACGCCTCCCGCGGCTGAGCGAGCCTCGACACCCGCGGCCGCGAGTTCGCCCCGGGCCCCGCCCCTCCGGTATTCTGGTGGGCGCACACCGGCCTGGGCGATGACCCTCGCATCACGCGGCCCAGATGGGCAACGCCGGTCAACTCGATCGCACGATCTCCAAGGAGCTCACGCATGTCCGTTGACCACAAGGTCCGCGACCTCGGCCTCGCCGAGTCCGGTCGCCACCAGATCCGCCTCGCCGAGCACGAGATGCCCGGCCTGATGTCGCTGCGCGCCGAGTTCGGCGCCAGCCAGCCCCTCAAGGGCGCCCGCATCGCCGGGTCGCTGCACATGACCGTGCAGACCGCCGTCCTCATCGAGACGCTCACCGCGCTCGGTGCCGAGGTCCGCTGGGCCTCCTGCAACATCTACTCCACCCAGGACGAGGCCGCCGCGGCCATCGTCGTGGGCCCGAACGGCACCCCCGAGGACCCCCAGGGCGTGCCGGTCTTCGCCTGGAAGGGCGAGACCCTCGAGGAGTACTGGGACTGCACCGAGCAGATCCTCACCTGGCCGGGCGGCGCCCAGGCCAACATGATCCTCGACGACGGCGGCGACGCCACGATGCTCGTGCACAAGGGCAAGGAGTGGGAGGCCGCCGGCCAGGTGCCCCCCACCACCGAGGACGACACCGAGGAGTTCGGCGTCTTCAAGGCGCTGGTCCGGCGCACCATGAGCCAGGACCCGCAGAAGTGGACCAAGGTCGCCGCCGAGATCAAGGGCGTCACCGAGGAGACCACCACCGGCGTGCACCGCCTCTACCAGCTGGCCGAGGCCGGCGAGCTGCTCTTCCCGGCGATCAACGTCAACGACTCGGTCACCAAGAGCAAGTTCGACAACAAGTACGGCTGCCGCCACTCGCTCATCGACGGTCTCAACCGCGCCACCGACGTCCTCATCGGCGGCAAGGTCGCGGTCGTGGCCGGCTACGGCGACGTGGGCAAGGGCTGCGCCGAGTCGCTGCGCGGCCAGGGCGCCCGCGTCATCGTCACCGAGATCGACCCGATCTGCGCGCTGCAGGCCGCGATGGACGGCTACCAGGTCGCGAAGCTCGAGAGCGTCGTCGACAAGGCCGACATCATCGTCACCTCCACCGGCTGCTTCAACGTCGTCACCGCCGACCACATGCAGCAGATGAAGAACAAGGCGATCCTCGCCAACATCGGCCACTTCGACAACGAGATCGACATGGCCGGCCTCGCGAAGGTCCCCGGCATCCAGAAGCAGGAGATCAAGCCGCAGGTGCACGAGTGGACCTTCGAGGACGGTGACTCCATCATCGTCCTGTCCGAAGGCCGCCTGATGAACCTGGGCAACGCCACCGGCCACCCCAGCTTCGTGATGTCGAACTCGTTCTCCAACCAGACGATCGCCCAGATCGAGCTGTTCGGGAAGACCGACGAGTACTTCACCGAGGACGGCAAGCCGCAGGTCAAGACCCTCCCGAAGCACCTCGACGAGAAGGTCGCCGAGCTGCACCTGGAGGCCCTCGGGGTCGAGCTCACCGAGCTCACCAAGGAGCAGGCCGAGTACCTCGGCGTCGACGTCGCCGGCCCGTACAAGCCGGAGCACTACCGCTACTGACGAGCGCCGTCAGCCCGCCTGACGCCCGCTGAGCCGGTGGGTCGCCGTGTGCGACCTACCGGCTCCGTCGTGCTCGGACGCCTCACTGGCCTCAGAGGCCTCGCTGGTCCCGACTTCTCGCTGAACATGTAGTCCGGATGCCGCCACGGTCCTACCGTCTGACGTAACTCGTCGCAGGGGCGGGGGCAACGGCAGGGGTTGCCTTGAGGACCGGTCATATCCATGACCGGGGTGTGTGGCATTTCGAGGCGTCGACGCGACTCCTCGACCGCCCGCATCCCGGGATGCGCGATGCGCGCACGCGGGTCGCACCGACCCCCACACCTGGCCGGGCGCCGTCGCGCGCCCGCCGCTGGCTGACGCCCCGCCCGGGGATCGGGCTCTCCCTCGGCGTCTTCCTGGCGCTCCAGGCCGTCGCTGCCGTCTCGTTCGCGCGCATCGACGGCGCCTGGCCCAACGGCCGGCTCAACTGGGACGGCGACCACTTCCTGACCCTCGCCACCAGCGGGTACCCCGCGGCCACGCCCGGGATGCCCGTCACCGACCTCCAGCGTTTCGCGTTCTACCCGCTCTACCCGCTGCTGGTGCGGCTGGTCAGCGGTGGAGGACGCGACGAGGTGCTGGTCGTGGCCCCCGTGCTGAGCCTGGCCTTGGCTGCTCTCGGGTTCCTCCTGGCGGGTAACTGGATGAGTGAGCGGTTCGGACCGGCCGGTCCGGTGGCACTGCTGGTCGGGCTGGCGGCCTGGCCCACGTTCCCCGTACTGCAGATGGGCTACACCGAGGGGCTCGCGATGCTGCTCCTGGTCGTGGCGCTGCGTTCTCTGGACGAGCGGCACTACCGGCTCTTCGCCGTGGCCGTCGTGCTGGTCGGGCTCACCCGGCCCCTCGCGGCCCCGCTCGCGGTCGTAGCGCTGGCCCATCTCGTGGCGCGGTACCGAGAGGGAGCGAGCCGGCACGAGCTGGTGACTCCGGCTGCCGTGGTGGCGACGGCGGGGGCCGCGACCTTCCTGTGGCCCGTGACCGTGGGCCTGATCACCGCGCGTCCGTTGGTCTACTTCGAGGCGATGCGCAGCTTTCGAGCCGAGGGGAGCCCGGCGACGTTCCTGGTCGCCGGGCTCGAGACGCCGTGGCTGGGGGCGATCCTGCTCTGCGGCCTCGGACTCGGAGTGTGGTTGGCGCTCCGCTTCCTGCCGCCCGGTACGCCGACGACGCTGCGGGTGTGGCTGCTGGTCTACCCGGCGTACCTGATGTCCGTCTCGGTGATCAGCAGCTCGCCGCTGCGGTACCTGATGCTCGCCTTCCCGTTCGCGCTGGCCCTGGTGTCGCTGCTGCGCCGGCCGGCGGTCCGGATGGCCGTGCTGCTGGTCGTGGTGCCGTTGTCGGTGGCGCTCTCGAGCTCGTGGGTCCAGACGTTCGTCCCGGCCACCTCCGGCCTTCTGCCGTAATTGGCGGCGATACCGGCGTGAGGTGGTGGTATTGCCCAAGCTGCGCGTCGGTCGGGAGATCCCTGGCCTCGGACGGAGACTCCTGAGACCACGCCGTCCGAGAAGTCTCAACGCTGGCCGCCTACTGTGCCGCTTCGTCCCGCACTTCGTGTCCGAGGTCGCCCACCGCGTTCGGGCTTCGAGCACGATGGGGAAGCTCGCGCCAGGCGTCCTCTTGAACCACTAGAGGTCCGTCGCGTTCGCGTGCCTCCGTGCCCGACGTCCGGGATTGTGCAGGGGCGTGTGGCTGGCGACGGGGCCGAGCAGAGCGCTCGACGCTGGCGTGAACGAGGGGCAGTCGGGGAGCGGAGCGTCACCCCACCTGTGCGCGGTACCTGGCTCACCGACGGGGCGTGTACGCCTGAGGGCCCAGATCGTGACTGCCGGTCCCGAAAGCTCACCAGATCGCGCATCTCCGGCGGTGGGACGCGCTCAATTGCCCGCGTTGCCGCGATCCACGCTCACCGTGCCACATCATTGCTCTGTGGAAGCGGAAAGGGCCGAACTTCGAGAGCACCTCATGGGCGGTCTGACGGGTACCAGCAGCCGGCGACTGCTCGCGTTCCCCGGCGAATGCTTCGTTTGCGGACTGGGCCGGTCTCCCCGAACCGGTTACATCGAGCGTGGATCCTGGGCGAGGGACGAACTGATTTGTGTCAGATGTCGCTCGATTCCGCGCGAGCGTTGCGTGGCCCATGTCCTCCAGCGCATTCGGCCCCACTGGCGACAGCTGCGCATCCACGAGTCGTCTCCCAGCAACCGCGGTCTCTCCAAGGCGCTGAGGAGAGCTGCTGCCGGGTACTCGTGCTCTCAATTCCTTGACGGCGTGGAGCCGGGCCGAGTCGTGGATGGTGTTCGGTGTGAGGACCTGCAGTCGCTGTCCTTCGACGACAAAACTCTGGACGTCGTGCTGACTCAGGACGTCATGGAGCATGTGATGGACCCCGCGCGCGTCCTGTCCGAGATCCACCGGGTGCTGGCTCCCGGAGGTGTCCACCTCGCGACGTTCCCGTGGAATCCGGACATCCAGTGTTCGCGGCCCCGAGCCGTGGAGCGGGACGGACACGTGGTCCACCTCTTGGAACCCCAGTTCCATGGCAACCCCGTCGGAGACGGGCGGTCACTTGTGACGTGGGACTGGGGTGCAGACCTGTTCGGTTATGCAGAGCATGCCGGGTTCGCCCTCACAGTGGTAAAGCTGCCTCACAGCCGTCGCCACGGCATCGATGGTGAATATCGCGATGTGTTCGTGTTTTCTCGCCGATGACTCGTGAACGGGGGCTGAGGGAGGCCGAGGTACGAGCGCGTGCGGTTGAGGTACCCACCCACCTGAGGGCCGAGGCCATCTGCCGCATCGTCGATGCGATTCGCGGTCGTCTCGTGGCCGTCGGAGAGCGCGGCGAAGCGCGCACCCCGATGCGGCGCGGCGCTAGCGAGGGTTCCTCGTGACCAACGATCTTCCACGTCCGCAGGGAGCTACCGGAACGTCGAGGGTCACGGTCACTCGCGCCATCAGCAGCGGAGCGGTCGGCGCCCTGCTTACCCTTGGGTTCAACCTGCTCCTGCTCCCCGTTGTCCTGAGGAAGCTGGGCCCGGATCTGTACGGAGCCTGGATCGCGCTGTCTGCCCTCATCGCCGTAGCCGCACTGGCCGATGCCGGGATCCGGACGGAGGTCGCGCGTCGCGTCGCTGCCGCTCGAGGAGGGGGCGATGAGCACGGCCTCGTCCGTTCCACGAACGTGGGGACGACGGTGATGGCGCTGACCGTGACGCCGGTCGTGATCCTGGCAGTCTGGGGGGCGCCTTGGTTGGCGGCACTGGTGTTTCCCACGGGTGTGCCGGGATATTCCGACGCCCAGATCGCCATGGTGCTCAGGGTGATGGTCGTCGCCATGGCCGCGAGTCTGATCCTGGGCGCTCACTTCGCGGCCCTGAAGGGTCTCCAGCGCTCGGACGTGGAAGTGGCCGCGCAGGTGCTCGCCCTTCCCGCCAACGCTGCTGTCCTGCTGGTGGGGCTGCTCCATGGCTGGGGCCTGTGGGCCCTTGCCTTCGCGCAGCTCGCCGGTATCGCTGTTGCGGCCTCCGTGCAGGCCGTCGGGACCCGCAGACTCCTACCCCACCTGAGCTTCAGGCCGGGACTTGCGGGGTGGCCGGTGGTCCTCTCCTATCTGACACTGTCCACGCTGGCGCTGGTGTCCCAAGTCGGTGACGTCTTCGACTCCCAGTGGGACAAACTGGTCATCGCCAGGTACGTGGACAGCGAGGCAGTCACGGCGTTCCATGTCGGAACGATGCTGGTCCTCCAAGCGAAAGCACTGGCGCTCCTGCCCCTCATGCCGCTCCTTGCCGGCGTAGCCGAGTTGCGGGTCGCCCGGCCACGAGAGGCTCAGGAGCTCCAGAGGAGCCTGGTGAAGGTAGGGGCCGTGGCGAGTGCCGTCGTCCTAGGTGGGGTCTTCGTTTTTGCCCCGGCCTTCATCCTCCTGTGGCTTGGCCCAGGGTACGAGGAGGCGGGTGTCGTCGCCCGGATCTTCACGGTTGCAGTGGCACTGAACCTCGTGGTCGCGCCGATCGCGTTCCAGGCGTTCGCGGAGGGTGCGCACCGTCTCGCGGCGGTCGCAGCGTTGACGAATATCGCGGTCAACGCGTTCGCCAGCTTGCTCCTAACGGTGCAGGTTGGTCTGTACGGTGCGGCCGTGGGCTCGGTGGTCGGCAACATGGCGGGTGCTGGCGTGCTGGTGGCCCTTGGACGACGCAGGCTGCGCGCGTGGGTCTCGCCGGCGATAAGGACACCGGTGCTTGCCGCCGGAGCAGGGGGCGCGGTGGTCATCAGCGGGGTGGCCGATGTCCGGTCTTGGCCGTGGCTGCTGGCCTCTGTGCTGCTGTTTGCCCTGGCCGTGGGCGTATCTGCTGCTCGGCTCGAGGGGATTTCACTTCGCGCCGCAGCTGGAGCGTTGCGTCGTCGCCGGCCCTGACAGCCCCTCAGAGATCGAAGATGTCTCGGATCTCACGCTCCTGACCCGACGGAAGTACGGACAGCGGCAGGTCCGCGATCAGGCGGAGGCGATCCACGTGGTCTCGCACGTACGACAGGTCACCTTGCTGGTTTCGACTGCTGAGGAAGCGGCTGGGTCGCCAGGCACTCGCGGGGGGAACCTCATTGAGGTCGCCCAGGCTCTCCCGCAGGACGAAGAAGGCGTTCACGGCGTGCTTAGTGGCGCCCACCAGGGCGTATCCTTTTCGGTCGGCGAGAGCCGTGAGAGCGGACAGCGACGCACCGAAGTACTGGTGGGACCAATGCGCTTCCCCGCACACGAACGTGGGGGTGTATGGGACGGTGACCGCCGCCGACGGTCCGAAGATGCTGTTGAACTCGACTATCAAAATCGTCGGGCGCACGACTTCGAGTGCCTCGAGAAGCCAGTAGTCCATGCCGTCCACGTCGATGGATACAAGTCCGACGTCTCCGGTGTACCCGTGGCTCTCGATGACATCGTTGATGTTCTCTTTCGTCACGAACGTGCGAACCGGCAGGACGTCTGCGCGCCAGCCGAGCTCCGTCCCCCGAATGAACGCCAGGTGATCTGAAGAGCCGTCGATGGCAAGACCTCGCCAGTTGTTGTTTGAGGCGAGAAAACGAGTGTTGGACTCGCGATAGGACTGGACCCCGATCTCAATGAAGGAGGGGTCGCACGGCGCCACGTGACGGAGCAGGAATTGGATTGCCCCGTCCTCGCCGTACTGGGAGAACACCTTAAATTCAGCATCGTTGAGGGTAGTCGGACGACGTACTTCCTGTAATGAGCACTGAAGTTGGCCCATGGCGAAAAGGACCTCATCGGTACGGTCTCTGGCGGTGGCTTGTCTGACCGCTTCGCGAAGACGGTCTGCCTGGCGTCGCACGTCGATCACGTTACAGGGCCCCGTGCCGGGTGCGGGTGGCCATCGTTGAAGGCGCCCCAGCAGCCGCTCGCCGTCCTTGTCGCAAGCCACGCCACGCTTCCCCGAGCGCCTTCGGTTCTTTCTCTATGAGATGCACGACAGCAGTGCGCAGCAACACGAACCACGGCGTGATCGCGCGCGAGAGGCGGGTGCCGTGGGCGGCCTGGAAAAGTACGGTGTTCCGGCACGCCCAAAACGCGGGCATGCCGGATGTGGTTTGTGTCGCGGAGGTGTCGGTCGCCGTGACGACCCTCCAACCGCAGTGACGCATCCGCGTGTGAAGCTCTGTCTCCTCCATGTACAGAAAGAAGTCCTCTCGAAATCGGAGATCTTCCAGCACGGCGGTCCGATAGACCGCGATGGCTCCGTCTACCCAGTCGACGTCCGTCGCATGGCTTCGAGCATGCGCTGTCCCGAGGTGGTGCCGGGGGAAGAGGAGGTGAGGGGTGAGGTAACCGCCCCGCGACCAGACTGCCTCCCCTTGCCGCAGGGTGGCAGGGCCAACCACGGACACAGTCGGGTGGAGACGGAGAACCTCAACCATCTTGCACAGATCGCCTGCGGCACATTGGGTTTCGTGGGTCAGGACCAGGGTGAACGGTGTACCCGGGGATTGCAGCCGCACCCCGTGGTTGACGGCGGCCCCGTACCCGTGGTTCGCGGTAAAGGCCACTCGCCACCGGTCGGCGGCGGCGGCGGCTGTCAGCCTGGCCATCACCGCTGGATCCTCGCTGTTGTCGACGACGAGCACCCGCTCCGCCGGGACCCCTGCATCCAGGACGGATGCGACCGTCGCCAACAAGTCATCAGGGCGGCGGTGGTGGACGATGATCGCCGACAGCTGGTCGATGGGTGTCGGGCTGCTCATGGGGCGAGGTCTCTCACGATGGCCGCGAGGCCGGGAGGAACCGCAACGACATCGAAGTGCCAGTCAGGTTCGGGTCCGTCGTCATCGATGCACATCTGCCGCAGTAAGTCCGTGCGGGCCGGGTCGTGAGGGTGCTCAACATGGCTAAGGTCCCCGTGCTTCGTAAACCACACGAACGTCTCGTACCCCGCAGCAGTGAGAACCTCGAAGGGCCTCTCAGGGTCCTGTCCACAGGTCGCCAGAAGGATTGGGTGCCACTCGAAGATCACTGCTGGTGACCACCGGGACAGGGTGTCCACGGACCCTGCGAGGACCTTGCCGTCGAAGCCGTCGGTGTCGATCTTGATGACATCCACCCGCTGGCCACGCAGAACGGTGTCGAGAGCCAGCGCGGGGACGGTGGTCGCGCCCTGAGGACTCGCGGTCCCCGAGTGGGTGCGCACAGGCGCCGGTACCACGTCTTCGGAGTCCGAGAGCATGGTCGGGAGAATCTCTACGTCCGTGAGGTGGGCGAGGTTTCGGCCAAGATAGGAGTGGAACTCCGGGTCGGGCTCGATGCAGATGAACCGGTCGTGGCTGGCCTCCGCCCGCTCGGCGAGCAACAACACGGTGTCCCCGATCGCGGCGCCCACATCCACGATCGTGAGGGGGCCACCGCGTCGCGCTCGCACGGCGTTCACGAGTTCCACCAGGGGCGCGTTATAACGCGGCCAGCGCCGCATGAAGGCCGGGTAGGCGAAACCTGTGTTGAGGACGACGGGACGTCCGTGCAACTGGAGGTGCGAGACACCATGCAGGCGCGGAGTTCGCGTCACCCACCAATGGGTCCATGCCCACTCAAGGGTGTCACTCCGAACCCAGCCCGCGCTTCGCACCAGCAACCGGTACTCGATGGCGTGGCATCGGGCTGCGACAGATTGATGCCGTCGTCTAGGCGTCCTGAACATCCACGACCTCTCGGAGTGCAGCGACTTGGCGTTCGGTACTTGCCCCAACAGACCAGAAGGGAAGGATCGTGGACGGGATGTCGCCCGGCTCCCCGATCCCTGCGGTCCCAGCGACGATGTCAGAGATGGCTCGGCTCAGCGCCGGAACCGAACGCGGGACGAGGAGTCCGTTCTCGCCGTCGGAGACTGTCTCCCGATATCCAGCCTCGCGTACGGCCACGACTGGGGTTCCGCAGGCGATCGACTCGAGCGGGGTCAGTCCGAGGGGTTCGAGTTGAGCGCATGCGACCGTTGCGAGCGCTCCGGAGTAGAGCTCCGCAAGCTTCTCGTCGGATACTCCCCGCTGCTCGGTGACGATGACCCCCACCTCCCGGGCCCGCTCGAGCAACCGTCGACGATATTGGGCGTCGCATCGCTCGTAGACCAGGACCAGGGATGGCCTGATCGAGGGGTCGATCTTCGCCAAGGCATCGACGGTGACGTGGTGGTTCTTAAACGGTTCGAGGCCGCCCACCGAAAGAACGTAGGGCGTGTTCGAAGCCGGCACCGTTCGCGGTCGGAAGACGTTGGTGTCGACCCCTGGCGGGACGACGGACGCGGCGCGACCGTAGGAAGCGAGAATCCGCTCCGCCGTGTACGTCGAGTTGCAGGCGAGTCGCGTCGCGGCCCCGACTCCCCTTCGGTCTCGCGGCGCGAGCAAGCGGTCCCCGAGGCCACCGACGATGCGCCCGGGGAACCCCAACAGACCACCTCGTCCGCCCTGCCGGTAGGACGGCTCGAAGGACGCTCGGCGCACCTCGTGGAGGTAGACCACCGAGGGCGCCCTGAGCAGTCGCACCAGCCCCGGGACGTTGCTCAGCCAGCTCGGATGGATGTAGGCGACGTCATAGTTTCCTGCGTTGATCATCTCGGCCACTGTTCGCTCCGCCGGGCCCAAGCGCGCAGCCAGGACCGGTCGGCTCAGTCGACCACCCCACAGGTCACCGACGCGGCCAGCGTCGAGGGGCGCGGTCCGAGGGAACGTCCCCGGTACGGGATAGTCCACCTGCTGGAATGGAGACCCGGTAACGTCCTCCAACCCGAAGAGGTCGATCTCGACGTCGGGTGGCGCGTTCGCCACGAAGTCGCCGACCACCCGAAGCGCGCCACCGGGCGGAAGGTGATGGTAGAGAGCGACCCTCACGTCGTCTCCAGAGATCCAGCACGGAATCGAGCGTCGCGGTGGGCCTCGAGGAATACGGGTCCTCGCTCGCGGTCGGGCTCGAGGTGGGCCCCCTCAGCCCATTCGTTCCAGGCGTTGACGAAGACGAGCGAGTCGCCGCCGGGCGTCGTCGGGGCAGCGCGAGCGGCCCACTCGACCCAACGTCGGTACAGCTCGGGCGTGTCGTTGACAAGGGCGACGCCCTTGCGACCCTTCCGCGCAGTGTTGTCCCATCGCGGCGTGACGCAAGGGAACCGGGGGTACGGGACCGACGGTTTTGCCTGCATCCGGGTCGCCACGGAGGCGTAGTCGTGCACCTGCCACGGGCGCTCGCGGCCGGTGTGGGCCAGTCGGCGCAATCCTGAGCGAACTTTTCCGGTGAGGCCGCCGCCCAGGACCTTCCAGTCAGGGGCGAACTCTGCGGCGGCGTCGAAGCCGAGGACCCTGGGGTCTGATCGCTCGTCCGTGAAACTCTCCACCCGCACGAGGTAAATCTCGCCGATACCGGCCGCTGCGGCCTCCTCGCGGAGGATGTCGGTGGTCCGGTGGGCGTCCGGCAGCTGCGAAGCGCGGTAGATGAGGAAGAGGGGCTTGCCGTCGACGCGGATGTACCGTCGGTCGGCGAACGCCTCGGTCAGCCACCGAGCGTGCTCGCGGTCGTCGTCATACCGCTGCTCGACCAGGACGTCATTTGAGCGGCCATCCCAGGTGCGCGTCCAGCTCTCGTTGGCCCAACAGAGCGCGAAAGGAAAGTCGGGCTCACCGGAGCTGCGGACCTCGTCGAATGGACGGTTGAGTAGCCGCCTCCCGCTGAACCAGTAGTGGTAGTAGACAAAGCCGTCGATGCCGTGCGCGCCCGCGAGGGCCGCTTGGGCCGCCCTCGTCTCGGCCAGCCGAAGGTCGTAGTAGCCGAGCGCCCCAGGTACATGAGGCTGCCGGTGTCCGGGGAAGAGCGGGCGGGCCTGGGAGACGTTGACCCACTCGGTGAAACCGGGACCCCACCACTCGTCGTTCTCGAGGATCGGGTGAAACTGCGGCAGGTAGAAGGCAAGGTGCCGTTGCGTGCCAGTCGTCATTGCGCCGACCCTAGGTCGTGGTCGGGGATGCTGGAGTGCGCCCCACTTACCGGATATGCGGCCATCACCACTGAGCACACCGTTGCTGGTGACCACTCGTCGACGAAAGCCTGACGACCTGAAGCGCCGAGTGTCCGCAGCCGATCGTGGTTGTGGAGCAGGTCGCGCAGAACCCGCTGCAGGTCGTCTCTCGCGCCGTAGCTCACTGTGACGCCGTGGCGCGACTTGACGACGCGCTGCGCCGAGAGGGTGCCTTCCGCGACGACGATCGGGCGCCCAAGGGCCATGCTCTCGAAGACCTTGTTCGGGCTCACCCAGCGATAAGCGGGATGGTCCGGGTCTTCGATCTGGACGAACACGTCGAACCGGCTCATTGTCGACATGAGCACATCGTCGTCGACCCAGCCCAGGAAAGTGACGTTGGGATAGCGAGCGGCGCGGCGCCGAAGGTCCTCTTCAAGGGGTCCGAAGCCTCCCAGGACAAGGGAGATACCCTCCGCGGCCATGCTGCCCACCGTGTCGACGATGACGTCGAGCGACCGATGCGGTACCAACGAGCCGATGTAGCCAACTATCAGACCGTCGTCCGAGAACGGTTGAGGCGCAGCGCCTCCCAGCGGGATATTTGGCAGCTCGACGATTCCACGCGGTTTTGCGCCAGGGTGCTGTGGTAGCCGCAACAGGTCGGTGATCAAGAAGAGGTCTGCCGCGGTGATCACAGCATCCTCGATGCGTTCGAGTACTCGAGCGATGCCATTGGGCCAGCCAACGGGGAGCGACGCGGCATATGGGTCGAGGCACTGGTAGACGAACGGAACCCGCAGCAGCCGGGCTCCGATGAGTCCAGCAATGCCGGTGTCGAGGTCCATCGCGTGGACCACCCGCGGGCGGGCCCGCAGGGTGTTCCAGAGGAACCACGGCTGCAGCAGTGCGACCTTCACCACGGTGCTGAGCCGGTAGTACTCACCGGGACGGGTCGAGCGCTGGAGGGTGAGTCGGGGGGAGACCACGGGGCACCTGTAGTCGCCCTTCCGATCCCACACGAGCGCCGTCGTGCGGAGTTGTGTAGTGAGGATCGTGAGGAGCCGGGGAAGCGAGGAGTCCTTCGGGTTGGTCCTTAAGACCACTACGTCGGGCCGCCCGCTCGCAGCCGGCACAATCCCCCCTACAGTTGCCCGCGGTCGTGCACCCCTCCAGTAGAGGCGCAACAGGCCGTTGAGAGCGCCGATCGCCCCCGGGGAGTCGAGCTGAGTCTGCGTGATCGAGGGCGTTACGAGCGCGTCGAGCGCGTGCGGCGCGTGCACAGCGGCCTGCACCCGCCGCCGGCGCGCGCGCACGCTGCCGGCGTGGCCCAGCAGCCAGCCCCAGGCCCGCAGCTTCTCGCGGGCCCAGCCGTCGCGGACCGCCACCACCAGGTAGAGCGGCTCCAGGACCAGCAGCACCGGCAGCGTGCGCACCAGCAGGTGCGTGGGGTAGTCGCCGATGACGGTCAGCAGCCGGTTGCGCTCGAGGTGGAACATCTTGCGCGGGTTGCGCGAGAACTCGTACGCGTGGGTCGCCACCGCCTCGGGCACGTACACGACGTCGAGCCCGGCCAGGTGCGTGCGCAGGCTGAGGTCGGTGTCCTCGTGGTACATGAAGTAGGAGGCGTCCATCCCGCCAAGCAGGTCCCAGACCTCGCGCCGGCAGGCGAACAGCGCCCCCGCCACCGACGCCAGGCGGCGCGGCCTCAGGTGCGCCGGGCCGAGGCGCTCGCCGTAGCCGTCGCACCAGCTGAGCCCGCTCAGGTGCACCGGGAGACCAGCGGAGTTCACGGTGTCGGGCCGGTCGGCCTCCTCGGGCAGCAGCACCAGGCCGCCGGCCAGGCCCACGGCCGGGTCGGCGACGCGAGCCGCGAGCGCCGCCAGCGCGCCGGGCCGCAGCACGGCGTCGGAGTTGACGAAGACCAGCACCTCGGCAGCGGTGGCGGCGGCCCCGGCGGCACATCCGGCCCCGAAGCCGCCGTTCGGCATCGTCAGGACGCGCACGCCCGTCACGTCTGGCAGGCGGGTGACTCCGTGGTCGACCAGGACGACCTCGTCGCCCCGCCCGAGCTGAGCCCGCACCGCCTCGAGGCAGGCCGCGAGCACCGGCTCGTCGCCGAAACCCACGACGACGACGGCGACGCTCACACCCTCTCCGCGGCGCGCCCGGCGGTGGGGGCCGGATGCTGTGGGGCCCGGCCGGGCTCGGCGGGCAGGCCGGTGGGCTGCTGCTCGGCGGCCCGCTCGACGACGAGCTCCTCGGCCGCCGGGGCCGGGGGAGCGGCCGGCACGCGTGGGGGCGCGGGCACGGCCATGTAGGCGATGCGGGTGGTCTCCTGGCGCACCTTGCGCAGCCCGTCGAGCAGGACGCCCACCACCATCACGATGAACGCGACGACCACGAGCGCGGCCGAGAGGATGGCGGTGGGGAAGCGGCCGACCAGCCCGGTGCGCAGGTACTCGTCGATGACCGGCACGGCGATGCCGACGGCCGTCAGGGCCGTGAGCACCGCCAGCGTCGAGTACATCGCGAGCGGCCGCTCGTGGTGCATCAGGCGCGTGATCATCCGCAGGATGCGGAATCCGTCGTGGTAGGTACGCAGCTTGCTCTCGGACCCCTCGGGGCGGTCGCGGAACCCCACCGGCACCTCGGCCTGCGGCACCCGGTTGTTGATGGCGTGCACGGTGAGCTCGGTCTCGATCTCGAAGGCGCGCGAGACGGCGGGGAAGGACTTGACGAACCGGCGCGAGAACACGCGGTAGCCGCTGAGCATGTCGTTGACTGGGCGGCCGAAGATGCGCGAGACGACCCGGTTGAACATCCGGTTGCCGAGGGCGTGGCCCGACCGGTACGCCCCCGACGTGGCGGCGACCCGCACCCCGGTGACCTGGTCGTAGGGCCCGGACAGCAGCACCTGGATCATCTCGGGCGTGGCCGCCACGTCGTAGGTGTCGTCGCCGTCGACCATCACGTAGACGTCGGCGTCGAGGTCGGCCAGCGCCCGGCGGATGACGTTGCCCTTGCCCGGTTCGGGCTCGCAGCGGACCTCGGCCCCGGCCGCCTCGGCATTATCGGTGGTGCGGTCGGTGCTGCCGTTGTCGTAGACGTACACGATGATCCCGGGGACGGCGGCGTGCAGATCGTCCACCACTTGACCGACGGCGGTCTCCTCATTGCGGCACGGCACGATGGCCGCCACTCGCAACGAGCTCCAGGGCTCGGAGCCGCCCACGCCGGTCAGGTCCTCCACGACTGCGAGTGTAGGTGCGGGGGTACTGACACGCTGGCTCTCAGACGTTCAGAGGTACCTCGCGGTCCGTGGATGTGTCCTCGACGTCCCGCCGAAACGCCTCTCCTTGAGTACGGTGTGGGCGTGATGACGGGGGTTCCCACTGCCGAGGAGCGGTCGGTCAGGGAGCCCGCGCGCTGGTCTCGTGCCCGACGCCGACCCTCGCCGGAACTGGCTTGGGCGCTGGTGGTGACTGTAGTCGTTCGGCTCGCTGAGATCATCGCCCTCAAGATCGGAGCAGAGGCGCAGAGTGCGACGGGACCTGCGACTCCGGACGGCGTGCCTGGGCACTACTTCGTCTACTCTCCCTCCCCCGCCTCTCCCGGGCTGGGTGCCGTCCTGGGGAACTGGGACGGCGAGTGGTACGAGCGGATCGCGATGCTGGGGTACCCGCGGGGCGACGAGATCGCGTCGGCCAACGACGCGTATGTGAGCGGGTTCCCCCCGGGTTTTCCGCTGCTGGCTCGCGTCACGACGGAGATCAGCGGGTTGTCGTTCGTCTGGTCGTCCGTGCTCCTGAACACCGTCCTGTCGTTGGCGACGGTGGTGCTCCTTCATGGACTCCTGCGCTCGCGCGGGCTCCCGGCGCGGGTGGCGGCCGTCGGCGCGGCCGCGGTTTCGCTCCTGCCCTCTTCCCCAGTGCTGGTAGCGGCCTACAGCGAGCCCCTCGCACTCCTCTTCCTCGTGGTGGCACTTCGTCTCATCCTGGAACACCGCTACCTGGTGGCGGCCGTGGCCATTCTCGGGCTCGCTCTGACGCGCCCGGTGGCCGTCGCCTTCGTCCCTGTCCTCCTGATTCACGCAGTGCTCCGATTCCGGGTCGATCGGCGATTGATGCCGGCTCGTAGCTGGGCGACGCTGAGCGTCGCGACGCTCGTCGCGGCGGCATCCCCCTGGGTGTGGCCCCGTGTGGCGGTCTGGATCTACGGTCGGTCGGAGTCCGTGGCGAACTCGGGGGCCTCGAGGACCGACCAGATCGCGAGTGGACTGGGATCGGGCTACCTCAGGACGACCCTGGATGTCGGCGGCCCGCCTGCACTAGTGCTCCTGGCCCTCGCGTTCCTCGCCCTCGTTGGCGTCCCGGCCGTCGTGGGTCTGAGGACCGGCTGGCCCGTCGAGTTGCTTGCCTGGGGCGCCGCCTACCTCGCCATGGTCATCATCGCTACTCCCATAACACCCGGGTTCCTGCGATACCTCGTGCTGGCAGCCCCCCTGTTCGGCCCGCTCTTCGCGGCACCCTTCGCGCGGATGAGCCGGCCCCACCTGGCCTTTGTGGCGACCCTGACGGCTGCGTGCCTCTGGGCTCAGTGGTTCTGGATCCGGTACCTGTTCATCCTGGACCCAGCCCCCGCCTTGCTCCCATGGTCACCGTGACGGGGCCGGTGCCGGCCGGGCATGGTCAAGACGTGGAGAAGGTCGAAAGGGCGGCGATGCCGTCAGGCGGGTCGGGAAAGTTGACGTCCCCGAGCCACCAACGGCGGTCGTCTCTCCGGCGGCTGCTCGCCACCTCGGGCGCAGTGGCGATGCCTTGGATCTCCTCGTCACAGGTTGGCCGTGGGGCCTGGGTGGATCGTGGTGCCGACGAGATTCCTGTGGTTCGCGCACTTCTGGCTCTCCCATCGGTTCCCGGACGCGTATGCCCCCCGCGCTGGCGAGCGTCCTGGCCCCGGCGTACGTCGCGCACGCTGTGGTCCTGCTCCTTCTGCTCACTCGTTCTCGGCCGCGAACGGTTCGGGACGAGAACCTGTCGGCGACTTCCGATGGCTGAGGCCGTTCCTGAGGCTTCCGGTCAGCGGAGGCTCTCCCTCTGGCTCCAGTGGCTGTGGGTCCAATACCTGCGGGTGCCAGATCCCGCCGCGTCTCTGGGCCCAGGAGCGCCGTGAGCGGCTCAGACGCGCTCCGCGTCTTGGCACCTCCTGCTCGCGGGCCCGTCGTGGAGTCGCGAGCGTCGCGCTGGGGGGTGCCGCTCGGGGTCTTCCTGGCTTCGAGACTGGTCGACACGGTGCTGCTCGTGGCAGCCACCGGGCGTCAGATCCAGCTCACCCAGGCGAACTTCCCGTTCTACATGTACCGCGACTTCCCGATGCATCCCGGATACCTCGACCTCATCACGACGTGGGACGGCCAGTACTACGACGCCATCGCCACCGAGGGGTACGCCACGTCGGCCGGGCTGGATCCCCAAGGACGATCTCCCGCCTGGGCGTTCCCCCCCGGCTTCCCCGTGGCGGCACGCGCTCTCATGGGCGTGACCCACTGGTCGTTCCCCCTCGCCTCGACCGTTCTGAACGTGGTTCTGGCCGGTGTCGCCATGGTCGTTCTCTACGACCTCGTCCGGAGAAGCGCCGAGCGGTTCGTCGCCGTAGCGGTGGTGGCTACGACGTCGTTCTTCGTGAGCGCACCGCTGCTGCAGACCTCCTACAGCGAGTCGGCTGCTTTGCTGCTCCTCGTCCTCGTGCTCCGGGCGATCTCCGACCGGCACTGGGGTCGGGCGGCGGTCTGGGTCACAGCGTTGATGTTCACGCGGATCATCACGCCGCCCCTGGCCGCGGTTGCGGTGGGGTGTCTCGTCTGGCGGTGGAGGGCCGGCGGATCTGTGTCGAGGGGTGAGGCCGTCCGGGCCGCGCTGTTCGCCGGAGTGGCCGTGTTCGGCGGGTTCGCCTGGCCTCTGGTCGTGGGCCGCCTGCAACCCGACAATCCGGGCGCCTTAAGAGCGTCGGCCGCGGTGAACCAGTCGGTGTCCTGGCTTGTCCAGGCCTACGCCAATGCCGGGGTGGTCGCCTTGCTCCTCGTCACCCTGGGGGCGGGCATCCTCCTCCTTGCGCCATGGACGTCGATCGGGCGGGCGATGGGCCCCGAGCTCGTTATCTGGTCTTGCACGTACTGCGCGATGTTGCTCCAAGTGACGCCCATCCAGCCCGGAATGCTCCGCTACCTGCTCCTGGCGCCGGGGCTCCTGCTTCCCGTGCTGGGCCCCGTCCGTCACCAGATGAGGGGCCGGTGGGTGGCTCTCGGCCTCCTCGTGGTCGGGCTCGCCCTCGCCCAGTGGTGGTTCGTTGATTCGCTCGTCCGGGTCGGCACGACGACGCAGAGGTTCGGTCCGTGACCGCCGCTCCGACCCGCGCTGTCCGCCGGCCCTCGCTCGGATGGCTCCTCGGCGCGGCCGCCGCGCTCGCGATGCTCTGGATCTCCTGGTCACACGTCCGCCGGGGCATCTGGGTGGATCTGGACGTGTACCGAGCCGGTGGGGCCGCCGTCCGCAGCGGCGAGAGCCTGTACGACGTCCGCATCAAGGACCTGCCCTTCACGTACCCGCCGTTCGCGGCCCTGTTGTTCGTCCCCGCCGCCGTCGTGTCCGAGCACGTGGCGAGGTGGGGCATGACGATCGTGACGATGAGCGCGATGGTGGCGGTGCTGGAGGTGGTGAGGCGCCGGCTGGGGCTGAGCCGGCTCGACGCCGTCCCGCTGGCTCTGGCCGCCTTCGCCCTCGAGCCGGTGTACCGCACCCTGCTGCTCGGGCAGGTCAACGCCCTCCTCCTGCTGCTGGTGGTCCTGGACTGCCTCGTGGTGCCACGGAGGTACCGGGGGCTGCTGATCGGTATCGCGATCGGGATCAAGCTGACGCCCGCCGTGTTCGTGCTGTGGCTGCTGCTCCGTCGCGACTGGGGGAGTGCGGTGCGTGCGGTACTCGCGTTCCTCGGCACGGCCGGCCTCGCCTTCGTCCTCGTGCCGAGCGCGTCCGCGTTCTTCTGGTCCGGGGGGTTCGCCGACCTGGGTCGTTTCGGGAGTGCCGCCGTGCTGGGAGTCGACAACCAGAGCCTCTCGGCGGCGATCTCGAGGCTCGTCGGTCTCGGTGCCCCGTCCACGGCGGTGGTCCTGGCCGCCGGGCTGGGCTCGGTGGCCGCCGGCACGTGGGTGGCCCATCGCCGCCTGCTCGCGGGCGACGAGGTGGGCTCCCTGCTCGCCGTCGCGGTCGGGGGGTTGCTGGCGTCCCCGATCTCGTGGAGTCATCACTGGATCTGGGTCGTCGTCGGGCTGATGTGGCTGGCGTCGGTCGGCCGGACGGTCGCCCTCGCCGTGATGGCGACGTTCTTCTGGCTCGCCCCGTTCTGGCTCTTCCATCGGTTCCCCGCCACGGACGCCCCCTACGGGCTGCCGGCGCGCGTGCTGGCCACGGCGTACGTCGCGAACGGCGTGGTCCTGCTCCAGCTGCTCGCCCGACCCCGGACCCCCACGGGTCCGGAGGGGCGCGCGCCGGCGAGCTCCGATGGCTGAGGCCGTTCGCGGGCCAGCCGCGCAGCGCCGGCTCCCGCTGGGCCTGGTGGCGGTCGCCGTCTGGACCTGTGTCCTGGCCTGGTTCGTCATCCAGGGGTCGGACCTGCTGTGGGTCGTCGCGCTCGGCGACGTCACCCGCTCCGGTGGTGGCGTCCCGACCAGCCTGCCCTTCGCCTCGGCGCCCCAGGCGGAGTGGCACAACCCGATCGTCCTCGCCGAGCTGCTGCTGTCCCTCGTCCACGCGCTCGGCCCGGCCGGCCTCGCCGCCCTGCAGCTGGTCGTGGTCGCGGTGACGCTCGTCGTCCTGCTCGCCGAGGGCCGCCGGCTCGGAGGCAGCGAAGGGCGCTGCGCCCTGGTGCTCTCCCTGGTCGTCGTCGGCGCCTCGGCCCATCTCGTCATCACCCGGCTGCCGTCGCTCTCGCTGGTGCCGTACGTCCTCGCGCTCGCCGTGATGCGCCGGCAGCACGACCGCCCCAGCCTCGCCGTGTGGTGGCTCGTCCCGATCTACCTCGTGTGGGGCAACCTGCACGGGGGAGTGCTGGTCGGGCTCGCCGTGCTCGGCGTCTTCCTCGTGGCCTCTCCCGGCGGCGGGCCCGTCCTGCGGCGAGCGGGTGTGGGCCTCGGCTGTGCGCTGACCCTCGTCCTCACGTCCGCCGGTCTGCGCACCCCGGCCTACTACGTGTCGGCCCTCGGCAACGAGGCGGCCGCGCGGGGGACCGACCTGTGGGCCCGCCCGAGCCTCGGCCAGCCCCTCGACGTCGTGATGATCGTCGCCGCGGTCGTCCTGGTCGTGCTCGCGGTGCGGGCCCGACCCCCGCTGTGGGAGTGGCTCGCGGTCGCCGGCCTGGTGCTCGGTGCCGCCTCGGCCGGGCGCAACGCGGTCTGGCTCCTGCTGTTCCTGGCACCGGCGGCGATGCGGATGCGGGTCCCCGCGCGGACGGCCCCCGCCGTGACCATCCGCCCTGCCGCCGCCGCGGTCGCCACCGTGGTCGTCGTTGCCGTGGCGGCGACCGCCCTGGTCGTGCGCGGCCCCGCGGTCGAAGCACCGGGCAGCGCGGTCGTCGAGGCCGTGCGCGCGGCGGCCGGAGGGCGGCCGGTGCTCGCCTCCGAACCGCTGGCCGAGACCCTCGCCCAGGCCGGCGTGACGGTGTGGGCCGCCAACCCGATCGACGCCTTCCCACGCGACGTCCAGGGGCAGTTCCTCGACTTCCTCCACGACGGGACGGTGCCGGACGAGCCGGCCATCGGGCTCGTCGTGGTCGCCGCCGACGCCGCTGCGGCCGTGGCTGCCGACGGGGACTGGATTCCCGGTCCTCCCCTCGACGGCTACGTCCTGCTCACCCCGGCGCCCTGAGCCGTCGGGCTCAGGCCCGGCGCCACAGCCGGTAGGTGCCATCGGCCCCCGCGACCCGCCAGCCGGCGCTCCCCGCCAGCGCCCGGTCGAGCGGCTCGCCCACCGCGGCGACGATGACGGCGACCCGATGCGCGTCCGCGTACGCGGCCCATCCGGGCCGGGCGTTCGTGAAGTCCTCGTAGGCCGCGGCGGTCGGCGCCGTGTAGACCTCCGCGCGCAGGTCACGCAGGGGCCGGACGCCCGGGTGCGCGGCCAGGACCCACCCCGAGACCCGGACGTCGACGGCGGCCACCGTGCCGGCCGGCAGGGCTGCCAGTGCGGTGTCGACGGGGCGGCCGAGCGGCCCGGCCGACGGCCCGCCCCAGACGACGCCCGGCGCGAGCGCCATGACGAGCGCGGCCACGACCAAGGGCGCGCTCTCCCCACGGGTCCACGGACGTCGGTCGCCGGAGGGGAAGGCGCGCATCAGCGCCGGGACCAGCAACAGGCCACCGAAGGCCACGGTCCGCACCGAGTACGCGGCGAGCCCGGCCCCCGCGAGCGCGAAGAGGACGGGGGCCGCGTCGAACGGCCGCCGGCGCAGGGAGCGCACGACGACGACCGCCCCGACGACGAGGACCAGCACGTACAGGGGGTTGCCGAGCGTCGGCGTCTGCCACTCGTTGACGCCGGTCCCCGCCCGCGCGCTGGAGCTCACGGCGAACGGCTCGATCAGCAGTCGCGGGCCCAGAGGGGTGGCCCCCGCGACCACCACGCAGGCCAGCAGCACAGCGCCCACGGGCGGCCAGCGGGTGCTCGATCGCCGGGTGACGGCCGCGACGACCAGGGTCAGGGCACCGAAGGCCAGCCCGACCGCCCACGTCCCGTGGACCATGGCCCACACCCAGGTGAGGGGGACCAGGAGCCACCGGGGGCGGCCGTCGGCCAGCGTCCGCTCCCACAGCAGCACGGTCACCGCGGCGAGCGCCAGCCCGGCCACCTGCGGGCGCTCGGCCCAGGCGGCGGCGGTCGTCACGGCGACCACCAGCACCACACCGGCGGAGCGCGCCGGCGTCATCGTGCGGCGGGCCGTCGCGTACAGCGCCGCCATCATGACGAGGAGGGCCAGGAGGCGCAGGACCCGCAGCCCCACCAGGCCGGCGCCGTCGACCGCCCACGACCCCACGACCTCCGACAGCCACTGGGTGGGGAGGTAGGCCCGGTCGGCCAGGGCCACCAGGGGGTCCGGCAGCACCCCGAACCACTGCCCGCCGCGCAGCTCACGCCCGATCCGCAGGTGCAGCCACACGTCGACGTCGACCTCGGACCGGAACCGCAGCAGCACGACCGTGAGAGCGGCGACGCCCAGGGAGAGCACCCAGTGGTCCGCGACGGCCCGCACGAAGCGTCGGGGTCGCGCGGGAACGGTCATGGGGCGCTCGCCGGTCGCGTCACGAGGGGGTCGGCGCACACCGCGCGAGCATCCCACGAGGCCCTTCGGCGGCGGAGCCGAACCGATCGGCCGAACGGACTACACGCCGGAACCGTTCGGGCGGGCGAGGTAGACCCCATCGGACCATGTGCGGGAAGGCAGTTCCGTAGAGACTTATGCCTGCTCGACCACTCACTCGGCCCCCGAGACCAACCCCTGAAAGGCTCAACCGCCATGACCAAGGCCATCATCAAGCTCCAGCAGCTCCGCTCCGAGAAGGGTGCGACCGCCGTCGAGTACGGCCTCATGGTCGCCCTCATCGCGATCGTCATCATCGTCGCCGTCGCCCTCCTGGGCACCAACCTGTCGACCCTCTTCAACAAGGTCGCCGGCAGCGTCTGAGCCTCACAGCTGCGAGGGCGTCGGCCTCGGTCGGTTCACCCGGCCCGGCCGGCGCCCTCTCCCATCGGAAAGGAACGCTGGCCGTGACCCCCCTGCTCCTGGCCCGCATTCGGTACCGCACCGAGACCGGCGCCACTGCCGTCGAGTACGCCCTGATGGCCTCCTTGATAGCGGTCGCGATCGTGGTCTCCGTGGGGCTGTTCGGAGGAAGCGTCCTCGGACTCTTCCAGAACGCTTCCGTCAAGATCTGAAGACTGCGCACCCTCCCTCTGTACCCGGGCTCGCGGTCCCTCTTGACAGCGCCACGGCGTCGGTCCTCAGATTGTCCGGAGGAAGCGCCGTGGTGTCACATCACTCACTTCAGCCCCCGCAGTAAGTTCGTCGCTGCTCCCTCGCATCAGCAAAAAAGGACATCACGATGGGTCGACGCATCCTCGCCATCATCGCCGCCGCCGTCATCGCACTGATCGGTGCAGTGCTCGTGCTCGTGTACGCCCGAGGGGCGGACGCACGGGCGGTGGCCGCGGCCAGCCCGGTCTCGATCTACGTCACCACCCAGGTGGTGCCGGCCGGGACCTCGCTGAAGGACGCCGTCCGGTTGGGGCAGGTCGCCCAGACCCAGGTCGCCTCCCGGGCCAAGCCCCTCGGCGCCCTCGGCGGGGTCGACGACACCAACGGGGCCCTGGTGGCACTCACCGACATCCAGCCCGGGCAGTACGTGCTCTCCGGCGCGTTCGGTGACACCCCGGTCGGGCAGAAGGCCATCCAGGTGGCCGCCGGCAAGCTCGCGGTCTCGGTGCAGCTGGCCGACCCGGCCCGCGTCGGCACCTTCGTGACGCCCGGCTCGTACATCACGATCTTCATGACCTACCCGCTGGCCAAGCTGGGCAGCACCGCCGGCGCCGCGGCGCCCACCACCACCGGTGGGGCCTCGGCCGACGGTGCCAGCGCCACCTCGGTGCTGCTCGACAACGTCAAGGTCATCGCCATGGGCAACGCCCTCCTGACGCCCACCCAGCAGCAGCAGCAGGCGGCGGCCAACGGCGACGAGAACGCCCAGCAGGCCACCGGCGGGTTCCTGGTCACCCTCGAGGTCGACCCGGCCCAGGCCGCCCGCCTCATCCAGGGCGTGAACAACTACACCCTCTACGCCGGCCTGCGGGGCTCGGAGCTGAAGATCGACCCCAACCTGCAGGTGTCAGACTTGACCATGCTCAAGGACAAGACCCGGTGAACATCCTCTGGGATCCGGACCCCACCGCCGTCGAGCGCTATCGCTTCGCGCTCGGCGCGAACACCCAGGCCCTGGACTCCTCGGGGATGGTGTCGCGCGCCATCCACGACAACCCGCAGATCCAGCAGCTGGTCATCGGGGCCGACGTGCCCCTCGACCAGGCGTGCCAGCTGGCCGAGACCACCCGTCTCGAGCGGCCCGAGCTCGGCGTCATCCTGCTCCGCACGCGGGTCGACGTCACCGCGCTGTCGCAGGCCCTGCGGGCCGGCGTCCGTGAGGTCGTCTCGGCCGACGACCACACCGCCATCGCCGATGCGCTGCGCCGCAGCCGTGACCTGACCTCGAAGCTGGCGGGCCACGCGGCCGGCGGCAACGTCAAGGAGGGGCGGGTCGTCACCGTCTTCTCCGCCAAGGGCGGCGTGGGCAAGACCACCCTCTCCACCAACACCGCCGTGCACCTGGCCCACAGCGGCCTGCGCACCCTGCTCGTCGACCTCGACCTGTCCTTCGGCGACGTCGCCATCAGCCTCCAGCTGGTGCCGACCCAGTCGGTCTACGACGCGGTCTCGATGAGCGGCCACCTCGACGAGGACGCGCTGCGCAGCATCGTGGTCACGCACGAGGAGAGCGGGCTCGATGTCCTCTGCGCGCCGAACGACCCGGGCGACGCCGACCGCATCCCGGTGCCCACCGTCACCGAGCTGCTGAAGATCGCCCGGCGCTACTACGACTACGTCATCGTCGACACCCCGCCGTCGTTCACCGAGCACGTGCTCGCGGCCATCGACATCTCGGACTCGCTGGTCCTCATCGCGACCCTCGACATCCCGGCCGTGAAGAACCTGCGGGTGGCCATCGACACCCTCGACATGATCGGGAGCCCCAAGGACGCCCGCATCATCGTGCTCAACCGCGCCGACGCCAAGGTCGGGCTGCGGCCCGAGGACGTCGAGGCCGCCATCAAGACCCCGATCGCCGTCAACATCCCCAACTCGCTGACCGTCCCCGCGTCGGTCAACCGGGGCGTGGCGATCGTGCTCGACGAGCCCAAGGCCGCCGTCGCGGCCGCCATCAAGACGCTCGTCGACTCCCACATCCGTACCGCGCACGCGGAGGAGCCGTCCGCCGACGGCTCCCCGGCCCCGGCCCCCGCACCGCGCAAGAGCCTGTTCAGGGGGCGCAAGTGAGTCTCGCCGACCGTCTTGACAGTGTTCGCCGGGCCCAGGCCGCGGCGGAGGCACCCGCCACCTCGGCCACCACCGCCGTGCGGCCCAACGCCGCCGCCCGCCGGCGCGACGCCGACCCCTTCCAGGAGGTGAAGAACCGCGTCCACCAGGGGCTGATCGACACCCTGGGCCCGCGGCTCTACGACCCCCACCTGCCCGAGGCCGAGCTGGCCCAGCAGGTGCGCCAGACCCTGCAGACCACGATCGACGCCGAGCAGACCCCCCTCTCGCACGCCGACCGCACCCGCATCGCGCAGGAGGTCTCGGACGAGATCCTCGGCCACGGGCCGCTCGAGCCGCTCCTGCGCGACCCGGACATCAGCGAGATCATGGTCAACGGCGCCGACATGATCTACGTCGAGCGCAGCGGCAAGCTCTACCGCGTCGAGACCCACTTCTCCAACGAGAGCCACCTGCGCCGCGTCATCGACAAGATCGTGGGCCGCGTCGGCCGCCGCGTCGACGAGGCCAGCCCGCTCGTCGACGCCCGCCTCCCCGACGGCTCCCGTGTCAACGCGGTGATCTCGCCCATCGCCCTCGACGGCGCGATGCTCACCATCCGTAAGTTCTCGCAGGACCCCTACACCGACGCCGACCTCATCGCGTTCGGCACCATCACCCCGTCGGTGCGCGACTTCCTCAAGGCCTGCGTGCTCGGCCGCCGCAACATCATCATCTCGGGCGGTACCGGCTCGGGGAAGACGACCACGCTCAACGTCATCTCCTCGTTCATCCCCGAGGACGAGCGCATCGTCACCATCGAGGACGCCGCCGAGCTCCAGCTCAACCAGGACCACGTCCTGCGGCTCGAGTCGCGCCCGGCCAACATCGAGGGCCGCGGCTCGATCTCGATCCGCGAGCTCGTGCGCAACTCGCTGCGTATGCGCCCCGACCGCATCGTCGTCGGTGAGGTCCGTGACGGCGCCGCGCTCGACATGCTGCAGGCCATGAACACCGGCCACGACGGGTCGATCACCACCGTGCACGCCAACACCCCGCGCGACTCGCTCGCCCGTCTCGAGACCATGGTCCTCATGGCCGGTATCGACCTGCCGGTGCGTGCCATCCGCGAGCAGGTGGCCGGCGCGCTCGACCTCGTCGTGCAGCAGGCCCGCCTCAAGGACGGCTCGCGCCGCATCGTCGCCGTCAGCGAGGTGGTGGGCATGGAGGGCGACATCATCACCCTCCAGGACATCTTCACCTTCGACTGGTCGGCCGGCCGCGACGAGAACGGCCGCTTCAAGGGCACCCTCATCTCGACCGGGCTGCGGCCCAAGTTCCTCCAGGACCTCACCGACCTCGGTGTCGAGCTGCCGCTCACGACCTTCATCAACGGAACGCGATGACCGTGCGGCCTCCCTCCCGGCTGCGCCGCCTGGCGGTCCTCGGCGCCGTGCTCTCGGCCGCGGCGGCCACCGTGTTCGCCCCGGCCGCCTCGGCCGCCGACACCGTGCCGGGCACGCTGAGCGACCTCCGCGTGACGGCCGACACCGTGAGCTCGACGGTCGTCCTGCGGGCCGGCGACAAGGTCCTGCAGGTGGACCCCGCCTCCGTGGTCGCGACCATCGGCGGCAAGGACGCGAAGGCCACCGTCGCCGCCGCCGCCAGCCAGGCCCGCTCGACCATGCTCGTCATCGACACCAGCGGCTCCATGGGCGCCTCCGGGATGGCCACCGTCCGCACCGCGGTCAAGCAGTTCCTCGCCGTCGTCCCCAAGGACGTCAAGGTCGGGATGGTCTCCTTCGCGTCCACGTCCGGCGTCGACGTCAGCCCCACCACCGACCGCGCCAGGATCAGCCAGGCGGTGGGCGGCCTGCGTTCCCAGGGCGAGACCGCGCTCTACGCCGCCGTGCAGCAGGCCGTGGCCGCACTGGGGACGGAAGGGGAGCGCAGCATCGTCCTCCTCAGCGACGGCGGCGACACCGTGGCCGGCCTCAAGGGCGGGGCCGCCGGCGACAAGGCCCAGCGCCAGGCCGCGCTCAACGCGTTGGCCAAGGCCAAGGTCCGCGCCGAGGTCATCGCCTTCAAGTCGCCCGAGTCCAACGGCACCACCCTGAAGCAGTTCGCCTCCGTCGGTGGCGGTTCGGTGGCCAACGCCGCCAACTCGGCCTCGGTCGGGGCGGCCTTCGCCGCCGCCGGGCGGGTGCTGGACTCACAGGTCGTCCTCACCCTCAAGCGCCCCACGGGGGTCCTGGGTGACGCGCGCATCGTGGTCACCGGTACCGCGTCGGGGCAGCCGTTCGCCATCAGCACGCCCGTCGACCTCGGGGACACGGCGCCCGTCGAGGTCGAGGCGTCGGTCGACACCCGGCCGCTGGTCGAGGCGGGGCCGCCCCCCGCCAGCGCGCTCACGGCCATCTCGCCGGCGCTGCTGTACCCGGCCATCGGGGTGGTGTTCCTCGGGGTCTTCGCCATCGGTGTGGCCCTGGTCAACCCCTCCTTCCAGACCAAGAAGAGCGCCCGCATCGAGGCCATCGAGGGCTACGGCTTCGGCCGTGCTCCCACCGCGCACAAGCAGAACGTCAACACCGCCGCCATCGGCCAGCAGCTGGTCTCCATGGGCGACCAGATCATGGAGGGTCGCGACTCGACCACCAAGACCATGGCCCTGCTCGACCGGGCCGACCTGCCCTGGCGCGCGGGGGAGTGGCTGGTGCTGCGCTTCCTGGCCGTGGTCGTGGCCATCGCCGTCGGCTATGTCGCGCTCGCCGCCCTGCCGCTGGTCGGTGCGCTCATCGGGCTGGTGCTCGGCCTCGTGCTCCCGCCCGTGGCGCTGAAGTTCATCGCCAAGCGCCGCTCGAGCAAGTTCGAGACCGTGCTGCCCGACGTGCTGATGCTCGTCGCGACCTCCCTCGCCTCCGGGTTCAGCCTCCTCCAGGCCCTCGACGCCGTCGCCAAGGACGCCCCCGAGCCGGCCGCCAAGGAGTTCAGCCGGGCGCTGGCCGAGTCGCGCATCGGCGCCGACGTCAGCGACGCGCTCGACCACATGGCCCAGCGCATGGACAGCCCGAACATGCGCTGGACCACCATGGCCATCCGCATCCAGCGCGAGGTCGGTGGCAACCTGGGCGAGACCCTGCGCACCACGGCCGCCACGCTGCGCGAACGCGAGATGCTGCGCCGCCAGGTCAAGGCGCTCTCGGCCGAGGGCCGGCTCTCGGCGTACATCCTCATCGGCCTGCCGATCGGCATCTTCCTCTACAGCACGGTCGTCAACTACGACTACGTGAGCCTGCTGTGGACCACCTTCTACGGGATCATCATGTCCATCGGCGGCATCATCTCGATGGTCATCGGCATCTTCTGGATGCGCAACGTCGTCAAGATCGAGGTCTGACATGTTCCTGCTCATCGTCGGGCTGCTCTGCGTGGTGGGGGCGATCGTGACCATCGTCATGGCCGTCTCGTTCGGCGCCGAGAACTCCACGGGCGTCGCCCGCTCCCTGGAGATGCTGAACTACAAGGCCACCAGCCGCGAGGTCGGCAAGAACGAGCTCGGGGCCCAGGAGCGCCTGCTCGTGCCCGTCCTCGAGCGGCTGCGCGGCCTGGCCGTGCGCCTCTCGCCCGGTGGCACCACCGGGCGGATCGGCCGCTCGCTCGACAAGGCCGGCAACCCGCCGATGTGGACCGTCGAGCGCGTGATGGGCGCCAAGGGCCTGGGCGTCATCCTCGCTCCGGTGCTCGCCCTGCTCGTCCTCGGTCTCACCGTCGTCGGGCTGCTGGTGGCCGTCGGTGCCGCCGCCGCCTTCTTCTTCCTGCCCGACCTCCTCGTCTACAACATCGGCCTCAAGCGCCAGCAGGAGCTCAGCAAGGGCCTGGCCGACGCGCTCGACATGCTCACGGTCTGTGTCGAGGCGGGCCAGGGCTTCGACGCCGCCATCCTCCAGGTGGCCCGCACCGTCGAGGGCCCGATCGCCGGCGAGTTCGCCCGCGTGCTCTCGGAGATGCAGATCGGCAAGTCGCGCGGCGAGGCGTTCTCGGCGCTCGGCGACCGCACCACCGCCACCGAGGTCAAGAACTTCGTGAGCACGCTGGTGCAGGCCGACCGGCTGGGCCTGCCCATCGCCGCCGTGCTGCGCGAGCAGACCAAGGAGATGCGCGTCGTGCGCCGTCAGAAGGCGGAGGAGGCGGCCCAGAAGGTGACCGTCAAGATCCTCTTCCCCCTGCTGCTCTGCATCTTCCCCGCGCTGTTCATCGTCATCATCGGCCCCGGCGCCATCACGATGATCCAGGCGTTCTCCGGCGGGGCCCTCTGAGGGAGGGCCACCCGCTCGAGCACGGCACGTGCCGGGTGGTTGCGGTCGCGGGCCGGGTGCGGCTGCCGGATGTCCGCACGTGCCGGGTCGTGGCGATCGAGCGAGGCCCGGTCAGGCGCGGTCGACGTCCTGGACCAGCCCGAGCCGCACGGCGGCGATGACCGCGCTGGCGCGGTTGTGCGCGCCGAGCTTGTCGTAGATCTTGCCGATGTGGGTCTTGACCGTCGACGGGCTCATGTAGAGCGACTTGCCGACCTGCGCCACCGACGCCCCCTCGACCAGCAGCTTCAGCACCTCGGTCTCGCGCGAGGTCAACGACGTCTGCGGCTGCTCGTGCCGCCGGCGCATCGCCTCGGCGAGCCCGCTGGCCGAGAACTCGAGCGGGAACATCGAGGAGAAGCTGGGGAAGATCACCCAGCTCGAGCCTCGGACCCGGCGGGTCGAGGTCATGGTCAGTCACGAGCCCAACCGGCGCCAGGCCAAGGCCTGCGACCGGGTCGAGGTCACCTGCTACGCGAAGGGCCCCGTCGTTCGCGCCGAAGCATGCGCCGACGACAAGTACGCGGCCCTGGACGTCGTGGTCGACAAGCTCATGGAACGGCTCAGGCGTCGCAGCGACCGCAGGCAGGTCCACCGGGGGCGTCGCACCCCCGAGTCGGTGGCTCGGGCGACCGCCCGGATCGAGGCCGAGAGCTCCCTCGTCGGCGCGGCCGAATCCGACACGATGCCCGAGGACGGGCCGTTCGGCGACTCGCCCATCGAGGTCCGCGAGAAGGTCCACCGCTCGACGCCGATGACGCTGTCGGACGCGCTGGCCGAGATGGAGGCGGTGGGGCACGACTTCTACCTCTTCCACGACGCCGACACCGACCGGGCGAGCGTGCTCTACCGGCGGCGCGGGTGGTCCTACGGTGTGCTCCACCTCGACCTCGACGGCCACGAGGGGCCGGCCGTCGAGGTCGCCACCTCGGACCAGGTCGACGCCGCCGCCTCGTGAGCGGCGCGGACCGCGCGGCCATCCTGTCCTCGCCACCTGCGAGGATGGACGCGTGAGCCAACCGACGCGTGACGTACCCGGGGGCCACGACGGCCGTGGCCCCCGGGGCATCCGCGTGGTCATCGCCGACGACCACCAGATGTACCGCCAGGGCATGGCCATCGTGGTCGAGCTCGACGGCGTCGCGCGGGTGGTGGGTCAGGCCAGCACTGGCGACGAGGCGGTCGAGACCTGCCTGCGGCTGCACCCCGACGTCGTGCTGATGGACGTGCGGATGCCCGGCGTGGGCGGCATCGATGCCTGCCGCCGCCTGCACAGCCTCGAGCCCGACATCCGCATCCTCATGCTCACCATGAGCGACGACGAGGGCGACCTGTTCGAGGCCATCAAGGCGGGGGCCAGCGGCTACCTGCTCAAGGACCTCCCGGGCGAGGAGGTCTCCGAGGCCATCCGCCGGGTGCACGACGGGCAGGCGATCATCCCGCCGGGGATGGCCGCGACCCTGCTCCAGGAGTTCAGCCGGCTCGCGCAGGAGGAGCCGGCCGGGGCCGACGACTCCGCCCACCTCACCGAGCGCGAGGTCGAGGTGCTGCGGCTGGTGGCCCGCGGCCTGGCCAACCGCGAGATCGCCGACGAGCTCGGTATCGCCGAGAACACCGTCAAGAACCACGTGCGCAACATCCTCGAGAAGCTCCACATCCACTCCCGGGTCGAGGCTGCGGTGTACGCCCACCGCCAGCGCCTCATGCCCACGGATGAGTGACCCGGCGCCCCTCCGGCTGACCCGCCCGGCCGCGCGGCGCATCGCACTCGCCGCCCAGGGCTTCGCGCGCCGACGCCCCGAGCATCCCGGCACCCGCGACCTCCAGCGCGTCCTCGACGCCGTCGCCGTGGTGCAGATCGACAGCGTCAACGTGGTCGTCCGGAGCCAGTACCTGCCGTTCTACTCGCGCCTCGGCCCCTACGACCGGGCGTTGCTGGACCGCGCGCGTGACGTCGCGCCGCGCCGGGTCGTCGAGTACTGGGCGCACGAGGCGTCGCTGGTCGCCCCCAGCACCTGGCCCCTGCTCGACTTCCGGATGCGCCGGGCCCGCTCCGACGCCTGGGGCGGGATGCGGCGGGTCGCCCGCGACCACCCCGAGCTCGTCGCGGCCGTGCTGGCGGAGGTGACCGCCGGCGGGCCCCTGACGAGCCGCGAGGTCGAGGCCGCCCTGGCCCACGACCTGCCGCGCGAGCGCGACGACTGGGGCTGGAACTGGTCGCTGGTCAAGAGCGCGCTCGAGCACCTCTTCTGGGCCGGCGAGGTGTCGAGCGCGGGGCGCACCAGCCAGTTCGAGCGGCGCTACGCCGTGCCGGCCCGGGTGCTGCCGCCGGCCGTGCGCGACCGGGCGGTCGACCCGGCCGTGCGGCCGGGCGACGACGAGGCCTTCCGCCGGCTGGTCGAGCTCTCGGCCCGGGCCCACGGGCTGGGCAGCGAGCAGTGCCTGCGCGACTACTTCCGCCTGAAGCCCGAGCAGGCCCGCCCCGCGATCGCGGCCCTCGTCGCGGACGGCACCCTGCTGCCCGCGACGGTCGAGGGCTGGCACCGGCCGGTGTACCTGCACCGCGACGCGCGCCGGCCGCGCCGGGTGGATGCCCGCGCGCTGCTCTCGCCCTTCGACTCCCTGGTGTGGCAGCGCGAGCGGGTGCGGGCCCTGTTCGGGTTCGACTTCCGGCTCGAGATCTACGTCCCCGAGCCCGAGCGGGTGCACGGCTACTACGTGCTGCCGTTCCTGCTCGGCGACGAGCTCGTGGCGCGGGTCGACCTCAAGAGCGACCGGGCCGCCGGGGTGCTGCGGGTACAGCGCTGCACCTGGGAGGACGGACGGGGGAACGAGCGCGACCGGGCCGAGCTCGACGCCGAGCTCGCCCTGATGGCGGGATGGCTCGGCCTGGCCGGCGTCGTCGACTGACGCATCCGGTAGACCCGGAACAGCCGACCCGCCTGTCACGCGGCCCACATCAGTACCTGCTCGGCCGGGTCGAATCGGCCCATTCGGGGGATGGCAGGGGGCCGGGTCGCCCCATAATGGGAAGCAGACCACGGCAGGTCGTCGGGTCAGAGGAGTGTGCACGGATGATGGCCATCAGAGCCCGCAGCGGTGCGCCTCGGCGCGAAGGGGGCGCGGCCGCGGTCGAGTTCGCCCTCGTGCTGCCCCTCCTCCTGCTGCTGATCTTCGGGATCATCGACTACGGCATGTTCTTCTTCGACTCCATCGGGATGCGCCAGGGTGCTCGCGAGGCCGCCCGGTCGGCTGTCGTCCTCCGGGTCGACGCGACCGCCTGCGGGTCCACGATCAGCTACGACAACATCGCCTGCACGGCACGCACCGGCAGCAACAACATCCTCGGCAAAGCGGCGGGGGCGGTCACCGGCGGCGGGCCGGCGCAGGTGAAGGTCTACATGAAGCTCCAAACCAATGGCAGCAACGCCGCGGGTTGGGTCCAGGGCAACCAGTTCGTGATGTGCACCCAGGTCGCCGAGAAGCCGGCCACCGGGTTCGTGCCGTTCCCCGCCAACGGCATCATGACCAGCAAGGTCGTGATGTCGATCGAGTCCGCGGCCTCGGCGCCGTCGGGCTCGCTCGTGACCGACGCCGCGCCGGCGGGGGGTGACTGGACGTGGTGCTGACCCCGCCCGCACGCCGGGACGAACGCGGCGCCGTCGCCGTCGTCTTCGCACTCGCGGTCACCGTGCTCGTCATCATGGTGGCGCTCGTCGTCGACCTCGGCTTCGCCCGGGACACCCGCCGGGTCTCGCAGAACGCCGCCGACTCCTCGGCCCTGGCCGGTGCCAACGCCCTCTACCCGACCGGCGCGTGCCAGAGTGGCGGCACCAAGCCCTGTGTGACCGACGCGGTCAGCCAGGTCAAGAGCTACGCGCAGACGAACTTCAACGTCTCGCCGGCCGACTGGACGACCTGCACCGGCACCCCTCCCACGGGGTACGCCACGGCCAGCGGGACCAGCTGCATCGCGTTCGACAACGCGAGCAGCCCCAAGAAGGTCTGGGTGCGCATCCCTGACCGCAAGGTCGGCACGTCGTTCGCGGGCATCCTCGGTCGCCAGTCCATCGCGGTGGGCAGCACCGCGGAGGCCGAGCTGGGTACCGACGTGAAGTGCACCCTCTGCTTCCTCGGCAGCGTCGAGGCCGAGAATGCCGACTTCGACGTGTTCGGCGGTGCGATCGCCGTGAACGGCAACGTCAACGCCGGCCCCAACAGCTACTGGTCGTCGGCCTCGAACGGTGTCGTCGGGTCCGTGAGCGGCGGCGTGTTCACGCCGCCCTCGACCACCATCGGGGCCTTCTCGGACCCTCTCGCCGACCTCGTGCTGCCGCTCAGCGACCCGGCCCTGACGGTGAGGACCAACCCCTGCACCCAGGGCCCCGGCATCTACAACACCTCGATCTCGCTCGGCAACAACGTGACCTGCACGCTGACCGCCGGGCTGTACGTCGTGAGCAGCACCTGGCTCATCGGCAACAACACGATCGTCCAGGGCACAGGCGTCACGATCTACGTCCCCAGCCCGGGCTACCTGAACTTCAAGAACGGGTACACCGACATCGAGGCCCCGACCAGCGGGCCCTTCAAGGACCTCGGCATCGTCTACGCCCGCGACAACACCAACCCGCTCTCGATCCAGGGGAACGGGACGACCGGGGTGACCGGCACGGTGTACGCCCCGGCTTCGAAGCTGGACTTCAACGGCAACTCGTGCTTCGTGTTCACCGGCGGCCCGGTGGTCGTCAGCGGCGTCATCCTGGCCAACGGCAACCAGTCGTGCATCAAGATCCTCGCGGCCAAGGACACGACCGTCTCGCGTACCCAGCTGCACCTGTCCCAGTAGCCCCTCGGGGGCCGTCGCACCGACCATTGGTGCTGGGTGCCTCGGTCCGTTCGGCGGATGCGGAGACGAGCGGCGCCTGGCGAAGATATGTGAATGCTGAGGAAGACAGGGGGCATCTCGTCGCGGGGCGACGGGGTGACGAGAAGGCGGCGCACCGAACAGGGGGCATCCGCGGTCGAGTTCGCGCTCGTGCTGCCCGTCCTGATTGTGATCATCGGCGCGATCATCGACTTCGGTTTCCTGTTCTCGCAGCAGATCACCTTCAACACGGCGTCACGCGATGCTGCTCGCAGTGCCGTGCGTCAGGACCTGAGCGGCACCCGCCCGTCCTGCGCGACCATCGCCACGAACGCTCGGGCGTCGGCCGCCTCAGGGGCAGGGGCCATCGGCGCCAACGCGACGGCGATCGCGGTGTCCGTGGTTGGGCCTGGCGGCAGTTGCACGTTGCCGGCTGGGTCCGGGTCGGCGACCGGAGCGGCCGTCTACCCGTGCGTCGGTTCGTCGGGAGCGAGCAACCCACGGACACAGGTCACCCTGTCGTACGGGTCGACACCGCCGTTCCCCGTCCCGTTCATGGGGGCGATGACATTGACCGCGAGAGGGGACTTCACGTGCGAGTACACCAGTTGACCCGGCGGGGCCGGTCGAGGCTCGGTCGTCGCGACGAGCGCGGCGGCGTCGCCGTGATCGTCGCCGGTCTGATCGTGCCCTTGATGTTGCTCGGGGCGTTCGTCGTCGACCTCGGGATGACCTACGCGCAGGCCCAGGCCTTCGCTGCCGGGGCGGACAGCGGGGCGCTCGCCATCGCGCGGTACAACCAGGACCTCCTCACCAAGAGCCCGACGACCTACACCACCTGTGCCCAGCTCCTCGCGGCCGACCCTGGAGCCACCACGGCGAAGGCGATCGCAGGTCAGCAGGCGGACGCCAACGGCCCCTTCAGCTTGACGAGCGCTGCTGGTCAGGTCACGGTGAACGTTGACATGTCCTGCACCGGCGCCGGTGTCCTGGTAGCGGCTGTCACCGTCAAGCGTGATGTGCCGACTACGCTCGGCCGCTTGGCCGGGGTCCAGTCGCTGCACGCCGAACGTCGGGCGGCGGCAGGCGTGTCTCGGGCGTCGAAGGTGGGAGGTGTGTTCCCCCTGGCCATCTGCGACCAGCAGGCGGACGCGATCATGGCCACCGCCGCAGCCGGCGCCCCGTACCCCTCCGTCGTCATCCAGACGGACAAGGTGTGGCAGCCCGGCTGCACATCGAACAACGGCGGTGGCGGCGGCAACGGCAACGGCAACGGCAACGGCAACGGCAACGGCAACGGCAGCGGCAGCGGCAGCGGGAACTGGGGATGGCTGGACTGCGGTGCCAGCAACAACGGCATTCCGACCATCGTCACTCATATCAACAGCGGCTGTGACGTGTCCCTCGAGGGCCATCCGGCATCGGTCCAGATGGGCGGGACTCCGGGGAACAAGATCAATGCCGGTCCTCTGCAGGCGGCGATCGAGGACGCGATCGGGAAGACCTTTGCCTTCCCGGTGTACGACACCGTGTCAGCGCAGGGCGCCGGCACCCAGTACCGCGTGATCGGTTTCGTGGAGCTGAAGATCGTCGCGCTGTCGTCGGGGGAGCTCTCCGTCAAGTACGTCAGCTACAGCCCAGCGGCCGAGTTCGACGGCGCTTGCGGCATCGGAGGGGACAACTGCGCGGAGTACAACGTGGTCGCGACTGCCCTCCTGAACTGAGCTGTCACCGACACCGTCAGTCGGGTAGCAGCTCCCAGTGCAGGGCGTCGACGGCGCGGCCGTCGGGCAGGACATCGGCGGCCGACTCACGGCCCCAGATCTCGAAGCCCACCGCGTCCAGGACCCGGTTGCTGGCGACGTTGTCGTCGGCGGTCTGCGCGACGAGCCGGCGTAGCCCGAGGCCCCCGTCGGAGCGCGGCGTGAAGGCGTGCTCGACGACGAGCCGGGCGGCCGCGGTCGCGACGCCGCGCCGCCGCGCGCTGGGCAGCACCTGGTAGCCGAGCTCGGCGGCGTCGTCGTCGAGGGTGCCCTCGGTGACGAAGACCAGTGCCTCGCCGAGCGCCCGGTCGGTGGCGGCGTCGGCGATGCACCAGCTGAGCGTGGTCCCCACCGCCATCTTCTCGCGGCGGGTGAGGAGCCACTCGGGGAAGGTGTCGGCGTCGAGCACCCCGCGGGCCGGCATGTGGTGGGCCGGCTGGTCGAGGGGCTCCAGGGCCTCGACGTCGTCGTCGCGCCAGGCCCGCAGCCGCAGGCCGCCCGCGTCGTGGGTCTCGAGGACGGGTGGGTCGGCCCACGGAGTGCGGTGCTCCATCACGTCGTCGGCGGTCACGCTCGCGCGCCAGGTGTCGAGCGCCGGGCCGCCGTCGGCATCCGGATGCGTGCCGGGCAGGGTGGCGTGCAGGGTGAACCCGCAGGCCCAGGCCACCCGCCAGGAGGCGAAGTTGCCCCGGATGGCCGCCCAGGTCACGCGCGTGCCGCCGTTCTCGAACCACCAGCGCGAGACCAGGCGGAGCGCCCCGGCCATCAGCCCGCGCCCGCGGCCGGCCGGGTGCAGCCCGAAGCCGGTGTCGGCGACGTCGCGGCTGGCCTGCGGGCGCAGGTCGATGGTGCCGAGGTAGGCCCCGGTCTCGTCGGCGGCGTCGGTGACGGCCCAGAAGCGCACGCCCTCGGGGTCGTTCCAGGCGGCCTCGATCAGGGCGAGGAAGGCGCGGGCGTCGTCGGGGCCGTAGGGGCGCGGCACCATCGTCCACCGCAGCGAGTCGGGGTCGTTCGACTGCTCGACGATGGCCTCGAGGTCGCCGGCGCGGTGGGCGCGCAGCCGCACGTGGCCGTCCGTGAGCTCGGGCACGCAGGTGGGGAAGATCGCCTCGCTCATGCCGTACAGCCAACCATCCGGCGCTCGGCGGGGGAACTCGCCGCACCGCCCCGCCCGTTGGGACCCACGGCCCCACCGTGACGCGGTACGGGCCGAGCGGCTCGACTACCCTGGGCAGGTCCGGTGGTCGTGCGGCCGCCAGCGTTCGTCTGCCTAGGGAGTCCCACTCGTGAAGATCGTCGAGAAGCTGCTGCGTGCCGGTGAGGGGCGCATCCTCAAGAAGCTCGACAACATCGCGGCGCAGGTCAACGCGATCGAGGAGGACTTCGCCAAGCTCACCGACGCCGAGCTGCGGGCCGAGACCGACACCTTCAAGAAGCGCCTGGCCGACGGCGAGACCCTCGACGACATCCTGCCCGAGGCCTTCGCCGCCGTCCGCGAGGCGAGCAAGCGCACCATCGGCAAGCGCCACTTCGACGTGCAGCTGATGGGCGGGGCGGCCCTGCACCTCGGGAACGTCGCCGAGATGAAGACCGGTGAGGGCAAGACCCTGGTGGCGACGCTGCCCAGCTACCTGAACGCCCTCTCGGGCAAGGGCGTCCACGTCATCACCGTCAACGACTACCTGGCCGAGTACCAGTCCGAGCTGATGGGCCGCGTGCACCGCTTCCTGGGCCTCGAGACCGGCTGCATCCTGGCCTCGATGAACCCCGAGCAGCGCCGCGCCGAGTACGCCAAGGACATCACCTACGGCACCAACAACGAGTTCGGGTTCGACTACCTGCGCGACAACATGGCGTGGTCGACCGAAGAGCTCGTGCAGCGCGGCCACAACTTCTGCATCGTCGACGAGGTCGACTCCATCCTCATCGACGAGGCCCGCACGCCGCTGATCATCTCGGGCCCGGCCGACGCGCCGACCAAGTGGTACCAGGAGTTCGCCCGCATGGCGGCCCGCCTCGAGCGCGGCGAGCTCGAGTCCGGGCGCGGTGACTACGAGGTCGACGAGAAGAAGAAGACCGTCGGCGTCCTCGAGCGGGGCATCGACAAGGTCGAGGACCACCTCGGCATCGACAACCTCTACGAGTCGGCCAACACCCCGCTCATCGGCTACCTGAACAACGCCATCAAGGCCAAGGAGCTGTTCCAGCGCGACAAGGACTACGTCGTGATGAACGGTGAGGTCCTGATCGTCGACGAGCACACCGGGCGCATGCTGGCCGGGCGCCGCTACAACGAGGGCATGCACCAGGCGATCGAGGCCAAGGAGGGGGTCGAGATCAAGAACGAGAACCAGACCCTCGCCACGATCACCCTCCAGAACTACTTCCGCATGTACGACAAGCTCTCGGGCATGACCGGCACGGCCATGACCGAGGCCGCCGAGCTCAACTCGATCTACGGCCTGGGCGTCGTGCCGATCCCGACCAACCGCGCGATGATCCGGCGCGACGAGGCCGACCTGGTGTACCGCACCGAGGAGGCCAAGTACCGGGCCGTGGTCGACGACATCGTCGAGCGCCACGAGCAGGGCCAGCCCGTGCTCGTCGGCACCGTCTCGGTCGAGAAGTCCGAGTACCTGTCCGAGCAGCTGCGCCGCCGCGGGGTGCGCCACGAGGTCCTCAACGCCAAGCACCACGAGCGTGAGGCCGCGATCGTCGCCGACGCCGGCCGCAAGGGCGCCGTCACCGTCGCCACCAACATGGCCGGTCGAGGCACCGACATCATGCTCGGCGGCAACCCGGAGTTCCGGGCCGTCGCGGCCCTGAAGGAGCGCGGCCTCGACCCCCACGAGACGCCCGAGGAGTACGAGGCCGCCTGGGACGCGGCGCTCGAGGCCGCCGAGGCCGCGGTCGCCGCGGAGCACGAGGAGGTCACCGAGCTCGGGGGGCTCTACGTCCTCGGCACCGAGCGGCACGAGTCGCGCCGCATCGACAACCAGCTGCGCGGCCGCTCCGGCCGCCAGGGCGACCCGGGCGAGTCGCGGTTCTACCTCTCGCTCGAGGACCACCTGATGCGGCTGTTCAACGCCGGGCTGGTCGACCGGGTGATGACCACCGCCAAGCTCGAGGACGACCAGCCCATCGAGTCCAAGATGGTGTCGCGCTCGATCCAGTCGGCCCAGGCCCAGGTCGAGGCGCAGAACTTCGAGATCCGCAAGAACGTCCTCAAGTACGACGACGTCCTCAACCGCCAGCGCACCGTCATCTACGACGAGCGCCGCCGCGTGGTCGAGGGCGAGGACCTGCACGAGCAGCTGCGCTTCTTCGTCAACGACGTGGTCGAGGGCTACATCGACGCCGAGACCTCCGAGGGCTTCGCCGAGGACTGGAACCTCGAGCGGCTCTGGGGCGCCCTGCGCGCCGTCTACCCCATCTCGATCACCCCCGAGCAGCTCGAGGAGGCCGCCGGCGGCCGCGCCGGGCTCACCGCCGAGATGCTCAAGGAGGAGATCCTCAGCGATGCGCACCGCGCCTACGACGAGCGGGAGGAGACCCTCGGCGAGGAGGTCATGCGCGAGGTCGAGCGGCGCGTCATGCTCTCGGTCCTGGACCGCAAGTGGCGTGAGCACCTGTACGAGATGGACTACCTCCAGGAGGGCATCGGCCTGCGGGCGATGGCCCAGCGCGACCCGCTCGTCGAGTACCAGCGCGAGGGTTTCCTGCTCTGGCAGGCGATGAACGAGTCCGTCAAGGAGGAGTCCGTCGGGCTGCTCTTCCACGTCGACGTCAAGGTCGACGAGCCGCAGGACACCCCGGCCGTCGAGCCGATGCACGTCTCGCAGATGCTCGGCGCGATGGCCGGTGGCGGGCAGGCCCTGGCCGACAGCCCCACCGGCGACGTCATGACCGACGAGCCCGAGCCGTCCGTGGCCCACGCCGGGCACGGGCACGACGACGATGCCCCGCAAGTCGAGGTGTCCGGGGTCGGCGTCGGCCGCCCGCGGACCGGCCGGCTGCACTACTCGGCCCCCACCGAGACCGGCGAGGTCGAGGTGCGCGACGAGGGTCAGAGCGTCGGGCTCACCGAGGAGGAGCTCGCGTCGACGCCCAAGAACGCGCCCTGCCCGTGCGGCTCGGGCAAGAAGTTCAAGATGTGCCACGGCCGCCACTGAGGGGTCGTCGACCGCGGGCCCGGTCTGACCGGTGCGCCCGGCAGGGGTGCACGGCCCGGCCGACCTGCGCCGCCACCCGGGTCAGCCGACCTGGAGGGCACTGACCCGCCACTTGCCGTCCTGCCCGTCGAGCCGCAGCGCCACCGCGCGCACCCGCGGCCCGATGCGCACGACGACCGCGGCCTCGGCGACACCGTCGGCGGGCTCGCAGACCCGCACCCGGTGGACGACCACGCGCTGCCGGGTGGTCGCGGCGCGGCCCTCGAGGCGGCGCCGGGCCACCCGGGCGGCCCGGCGGGCCAGCACGGCGTAGACCTCGGGAGTGGTCCAGCGCACCACTTGGGGGGCGGGCCGGGCGCCGGTCATCACCTCGAGGACGGCCTGGGTGATGTGGCCCGCCCACTCCACCGGGTCGGGCAGGTCGGTGCGCGTGGTGCGCTGCGGGCCGAAGTACTGCTCGTCGGTGGCGCAGCCGAGGTCGACGGCCAAGGCGTCCTGCACGTAGCCGGGGGTGCGCTGGGTGCGTCGGCGGACCTGGCGCACCGCCTCCTCGAGCGAGACCGCGGGGGGTAGCGGGCGGGGGACGGCGTGCAGGGAGTGGCCGCTCACGACACGGCCTCGGGGTGGGCCGGGGCCCGCAGCACCTGGCCCGGGAGCAGGACATCGGGGTCGGGCCCCACCACCTCGCGGTTGGCGGCGTACCAGCGCGGCCAGGCGGCGGCGATCTCGGCGTCGGTGGCGCCGGCCCCGAGGTGCCGTGCGGCGACCGCCCACAGCGAGTCGCCGCGACGCACCACCACCTCGGCCCGGGCCGGGTCCGGCGTGGCCGGGCGCACGCCGAGGGCACCCAGGTCGGGCTGCGGGCGCACGACGGGCCGCCCGGGTACCCATCCCGGGTCGGGGGTCGCCGCCCATCCCGGGTCGGGCAGGGCCGGGGCGGCGACGGCGGCGGGGACGTCGTCACCCGGGGTGGCAGCGGACGGGCCCGCCACGACGCCGGCCACCTCGTGCACCAGCACGGCGACCGGAGGGGAGGTGGCCTGCGCGCCACCGCCCCCGACGCCCACGCCCACCCCGACGCCGAGGACGACGCCGGCGACCCGCCGCACCACCCGCGGGCTGAGGGCCGCGGACGCGGCGCGCGCGGAGCGGCCGACCAGGCCCGGAACGAGGCTCAGCGCCTCGAGCGCCACGCCGAGCACCAGCCAGGCCAGCCCCAGGCCGGCCAGCGCCGCGAGGAGCGCGACGAGAGCCTCGTCGGCACCCACGGGCACCCCGCGCAGCATCTCGCGCAGGGTGGCGCGGGCGATCCCGCCCATGACCAGGACACCGGCCGTGCCCACCCCGGTCACCATCACTGCGGCAGCGAGGCCCTTGAGATGACGTTTGGTGCCGTTTGCCGTCGTTTGCATGCCTTGGACCATAAGCCGGTCGAGATGCCGGCGCAAGCGCTGCTGCGTAGCCTGTGGGCCATGCGGTGGGAGGGGCTGTTCGCGGACCTCGAGGGCCAGCTGGCCGCGGAGGAGCGGCGCGAGCTCGACAGCGAGGTCGCCGAGCGCACGCGACGCGAGCGGGCCCTGGTCGACCTCACGGCGCGGCTGGGGGCCGGGCTGGGGTCCTCGCTGTCCCTGCTGCTCACCGGCTCGCGCACGCTCGACGGCGAGCTGCGCGACCTCGGCGACGGGTGGCTGCTGGTCGTCGACGGTCCGCGCGAGCTGTTGGTGCCGCACGCGGCGGTGGCGGCCGTGGTCGGGCTGGCGGCCCGTGCCGAGGAGCCGCGCACGGCCCGCCGGTTCGGGATGGGGTACGCGCTGCGGGCGCTGGCCCGCGACCGGGCGACGGTCGCGCTCGACCTCGGCGAGGGGCCCGCCCTGGTCGGGACCGTCGACGTGGTCGGCGCCGACCACCTCGTGCTGGCCGAGCATCCGGAGGGGGAGCCCCGTCGCCGCGAGAACGTGCGCCGCGTGCTCACCGTGCCGTTCGCGGCCCTACGGGTGGTCGAGTCGCGGCGCTGACGGGCATGCCCCCGAGGCCGCCGTTCGTCCTCCGGCGTGTTCTGACCCCTCGACGGGTCGACCCGGTGGGACGCGTGGGCTCCGCCCCTCGGCGCGGGAGCGTCAGTCGCGAGCGGTGGGCGACGCGTCGGCGGCGCCCTCGGGGAGGCGGCTCACCTGGCTGCGCGTCTCGGCGTACATCCGCTGGATGTAGTTCTCGAGCTCGCTGGTCTCGACCCGCCACTGGCCGCGGCCGCCGACCTTGATGGCCGGGAGGTCGCCCGTCCGCACGAGCGCGTACGCCTGGGCCGACGAGATGTCGAGGATCTCGGAGACCTCGGTGAGAGGGATGAAGCGGCGGGCCACCGGGCCAGTGTGCCACCACGCGTCACACGGGCCACGCCGTCATCCACAGGCCCCCGGGTTCGGCGCGCGCGCCGCGCGGGCCTCCGGCATCATCGCCGCCATGAGTGAACTGCCGACACCCACCGCGACGCGGCTGCGCGCCCCGTCGTGGCGCGACTCCCGGCTGCTCGTGGGGGTCCTGCTCGTCCTCGTCTCGACCGTCCTGGGCGCGCTGGCCCTGGCCCGGGCCGACCACCGCGTGCCCGTCTACGCCGCCACCGGCTTCGTCGGCCCCGGCGAACGGCTCGAACCCGGCGACGTCACGGTGGTGCAGGTCCAGCTGGGCGACGGCACCGCCCGCTACCTGCCCGCCGACGCGCCCCTGCCGCCCGACACCTTCGCCCTGCGCAACCTCGGCCCCGGTGAGCTGGTGCCCGCCGCGGGGGTGGGCCCGGCCTCGTCGGTGGGCGTGCAGCAGCTCTCGCTGCTGGTCGACGCCACGTCGGCCTCGGCGCTGGCCCGCGGCTCGCTGGTCGACGTCTACGTCAACCGGCCGGTGGCCGGCACGGGGGTGGGCCGGGCGACGTTCGCCGGGCCCGAGCGCGTGCTCGAACGGGTGGCGGTCGTCCGGCTGGCGGAGGAGGACGCGGTCCTCGGCGGCGCCGACCAGACCCGGGCCGTGCAGGTGATGGTGCCGCGCGAGTCGGTGCGCGACCTCGTGGCCGACGTCGACCTCGGCTCGCGCATCACGCTGGTCCCGGTGCCGGGCAGCGCCGTCGGGGGCTCGGAGTCGTGACGACCGTCCTCACGGCGGTCTCGCACCACCACGAGACCGCCGTCGTCGCGGCCGTGGGCGACGCCCCGGGCCTGACCCTGGTGCGGCGCTGCGCCGACCTCGCCGAGCTGCTCTCGGCCGGAGCGGCCGGGGTGGCCCGCGTCGCGGTCGTGTCGGCCGACCTGCGCGGCCTCGACCGCGACGCCCTGCGCCACCTGGCCGGCCACGGGGTACGGGTGGCCGGCTTCGTCGACCCCGCCGACGAGGAGGGCGAGCGCCGCCTCCGCCAGCTCGGGGTCGCGACCCTCCTGCATCCCGGCGACGCCCCGTCGGCGGTGGGCGCCGCCCTGGCCGGGCTGGCCGAGGCCACGACCTCCCAGCCGCTCCCCGTCGCCGCACCCCCGGTCGACGTCGGGCCGGACGCGCCCCGCGTCCGCACCCCCGTCACGGTCGTCTGGGGCCCGACGGGCGCCCCGGGCCGCAGCACCGTGGCCGTCACGCTGGCCGCCGGTCTGGCGGGCTCGGGTGTGCGCACCCTGCTGGTCGACCTCGACACCTGGGGTGCCTCGGTCGCGCAGCTGCTCGGGATGGCCGACGAGGCCCCGGGGGTGGCCGCCGCGGCGCGGGCCTCGGAGCAGGGCACCCTCGACGTGCCCGGCCTGGCGCGGCTGGCGCCCGAGGCCCTCCCGGGGCTGCGTGTCCTCACCGGCCTGCCGCGGGCCGACCGCTGGCCCGAGCTGCGGGCCGCCGCCGTCGAGGACCTGCTGCGGCTCGCGCGCGCGGTGGCCGAGCACGTCGTGGTCGACGTCGGCTTCGCGCTCGAGGACGACGAGGAGCTCAGCTACGACACCGCCGCGCCCCGGCGCAACGCGGCCACCCTGACCGCCCTGGAGGCGGCCGACCACCTCGTGGCGGTCGGGGCCGCCGACCCGGTCTCGCTGCAGCGGTTGGTGCGCGGCGTGCAGGAGGTGGCCGTCCGGCCCGCGCCGCGCCCGCTCGTGGTCGTCAACAAGGTCCGGGCCGAGGTCGCCGGGCCCCGGCCCGAGCGCGCCATCCGCGAGGTCCTGGGCCGGTTCGCCGGGCTCGAGGAGGTGCGGATGCTGCCCTGGGCCCCCGACGACTGCGACGCCGCCGTGCTGGCCGGGCGCTCGCTCACCGAGGTCCGCCCCCGCTCGCCGCTGACCGTGGCGGTCGCGGGCCTGGCCGCCGAGCTCGACCCGCGGTGTGCCCAGGCGCTGGGCAGCACCCGCCACGGCCGCCGTCGCCGCGTGCGCGTCTGACACCATGGGCCCGTGGCAGACCGGCTGAGCACGCTCGACACCTCCTTCCTCCGCCTGGAGGACGCCGCCACGCCCATGCACGTCGGCTCCGTCCTGGTGTTCGACGTCCCCGAGGGCGGCTTCGACTACGAGAACCTGGTCTCGCTGATCAGCGAGCGCATCGCCTACGTGCCGCGGTACCGCCAGCGCATCAAGGAGGTGCCGGTCGGGCTCGCCAACCCGGTGTGGGTCGACGACACCGCCTTCGACCTCAGCTACCACGTGCGCCGCAGCGCGCTGCCCCGCCCGGGATCGGACGAGCAGCTCGAGGAGCTCGTCGCCCGCATCCTCCCGCGCCCCCTCGACCGCTCGCGGCCCCTCTGGGAGATCTACCTCGTCGAGGGCCTGGCCGACGGCCGCTTCGCCATCATCACCAAGAGCCACCACAGCCTCGTCGACGGCGTGCACGGCGTCGACATCGGCAACGTCCTGGTCGACGGCAACCAGAGCGGTGTCGACGGCGTGCAGGCCACCTGGCGCCCGCGACCCGAGCCCACCTCGGCCGAGCTGCTGGTCGGCGCGCTGGCCGACGTCGTCCGCACCCCGAGCCAGCTGGTCGACACCGTGCGCGGCGGCATCGACGACGTCACCAAGACCGTCGGCAGGGTGGCCTCGGTGGCCGGTGACGTCGTGTCGGTCCTGGCCCGCCTCTCGGCCCGGCCCGCTCCCACCTCACCGCTCAACGCCTCGGTCGGCCGGGCCCGCCGTTACGTGATGGTCGGTACCGACCTCGACGACTACCGGGCGGTGCGCAGCCGCCTCGGCCAGGGCTCCTTCGCCGAGGAGGTCACCATCAACGACGTCGTGCTCGCCACGGTGGCGGGGGCCTTCCGGTCGTGGCTGCTGACCCGCGGCGAGCCGGTGTACCCGGGCACCACCGTGCGCGCCCTGGTGCCGGTGTCGGTGCGGCCCGGCGACGGCGAGGACGACGCACCGGGCGCTGAGATCGTCGCGTGCTTCGTCGACCTGCCGGTGGGGGAGCCCAAGCCCTCGATGCGCCTGCACCAGATCGCGTTCTCGATGCGGCAGCAGACCGAGGCGGGCGGGCGGCGGGCGGTGTCGGCCGAGGCGCTGACCGGCATCAGCGGGTTCGCGCCGCCGACCATGCACGCGCTCGGAGCCCGCCTGGGCGGGATGGTCTCGCGGCGGATGCACAACGTCGTCATCACCAACGTCCCCGGACCGCAGACGCCCCGGTACGCCGACGGCGCGCAGATGGTCGCCACCTACCCGGTGACCCCCCTGGGCGCCGGGCAGGCGCTCTCGATCGGGCTGACCTCGTACGACGGCGGGGTGTACTACGGCCTGTACGCCGACCGCGACGCCCTGCCCGACGCCGACGTCCTGGGTCGTGGGCTGGTCGACGCGCTCCAGGAGCTGCTCGACGCCCCCCGCGCCCGCGCCCGCTGACCATCCGCACCACCGAGGAGCCCTCCCGATGCCCCAGACCCGGGTCTACCTGCCGCTGACCGCCGCCGACCTCGACGCCCTGATGGACGGCGCCGACCTCGGCCCGGTGCCCCTCGCGGCCCACGGGGTGACGCCCGCGCTGGGCCGCCCGGGGCTCACCGTCGACGAGGAGGAGCTCGAGCACCTCGCCTGGGTCGCGGCCACCGAGGAGGCCGACGGTCTGCGCGACGGCCCGACCCGGCGCGTCGTCGCCGCGGCCGACGTCGACGGCGGCGTGGTCGCGGTGCCGGCCTCGGCCGACGTGCCCAGCCGGGTCGAGCTCCTCGCCCCGCTGGCGCGCGCCCGGCTGGTGTCCTTCCACGTCGACGAGTCGCCCGGCGACACCGGCACCGTCGACCTGCTCTGGTTCGACGTCACCGAGCTCGGCGCCGTCATCGACCTCCTCGCCACCGACTGACCACCGCCCGGCCGGCGACCCAGCGCTCGCCCGCCGGCGAGTTGCGTCGCGGGAGCGCCGGGGGCGAGAGTGGGCGGCATCCCGACGTCGTGACCCGAGCGAGGTGCCCCACCCCATGGACGCTGTGACCCACGTCCCCACCCCCGTCAACGAGACCGTCCTCGACTACGCGCCCGGCAGCCCCGAGCGCGCGTCGCTCGAGGTCGCCCTGGCCGAGCTCGGCTCGGTGCAGCACGAGCTGCCGCACACCATCGGCGGCCGCCGCGTGATGGGCGGGGGCAGACGCTTCGAGGTGCGCCGGCCGGATGCGCGGCGCACCGTCCTCGGCGTGTCGAAGAGCGCCACGAAGGCGGACGCGGCCACCGCCGTCGAGGCCGCCACCGCCGCCGCCCCCGGGTGGCGCGAGCTATCGTTCGACGACCGGGCCGGCATCCTGCTCAAGGCCGCCGACCTGCTGGCCGGCCCCTGGCGCGCCCGGCTCAACGCCGCCACCATGCTCGGGCAGAGCAAGACCGCCTACCAGGCCGAGATCGACGCCACGTGCGAGCTCGTCGACTTCTGGCGCTTCAACGTGCACTTCGCCCGCCAGATCCTCGAGGAGCAGCCGCCGGCGAACTCGCGCGGGGTCTGGAACCGCAGCGACCACCGCTCCCTCGAGGGCTTCGTGTACGCGGTCACGCCGTTCAACTTCACCGCGATCGCCGGCAACCTGCCCACCGCGCCGGCCCTGATGGGCAACACCGTCGTGTGGAAGCCCTCGCCCACCCAGCAGCTCGCCGCCCAGCTGACCCTGGAGCTGCTCGAGGAGGCCGGGATGCCGCCCGGCGTCATCAACCTCGTGACCGGTGACGGCGTGGCGGTCTCCGACGTGGCGCTGGCGCACCCGGACTTCGCGGGCCTGCACTTCACCGGGTCGACGGCCACGTTCCAGCACCTGTGGCGCACCATCGGCGAGAACCTCACGACCTACCGGCACTACCCGCGCATCGTCGGCGAGACCGGCGGCAAGGACTTCATCCTGGCCCACCCCAGCGCCGACCCCGACGTGCTGCGGACCGCGATGATCCGCGGTGCCTTCGAGTACCAGGGCCAGAAGTGCTCGGCCGCCTCCCGCGCCTACGTGCCGCGCTCGGTGTGGAAGCGCATCCGGGCCGACCTCGTGGGGCTGACCGAGGGCCTCACGATGGGCGACGTCACCGACCTGTCGAACTTCATGGGCGCCGTCATCGACGAGCGCGCCTTCGCGAAGCACAAGGCGGCGATCGACCGGGCCCACGCCTCCGGCGACCTCGACGTCGTGGCCGGCGGCACCTACGACGACCGCGAGGGCTGGTTCGTGCGCCCCACCATCGTCGTCGGCAGCGACCCAAGCGACGAGATGTTCACCACCGAGTACTTCGGGCCGATCCTCGCGGTGCACGTCTACCCGGACCGGCAGTACGACAAGGTCCTCGACCAGCTCGAGTCGGTCTCGCCGTACGCGCTGACGGGCGCGGTCATCGCCCAGGACCGGGCGGCCATCGCCGACGCCACGCACCGCCTGCGCTTCGCCGCCGGCAACTTCTACGTCAACGACAAGCCCACCGGGGCCGTCGTGGGGCAGCAGCCGTTCGGAGGCGGGCGGGCGTCGGGCACCAACGACAAGGCGGGCTCGGCGGCCAACCTGATGCGCTGGACGTCGACCCGCTCGATCAAGGAGACCCTGGTCCCCCCGACCGACCACCGCTACCCGCACATGGGCTGACGCGCCCCGCCCCCACGCCGCACCCGCCTCACGGCCTCAGCTTTTCGGGGTGACCCCGAAAAGGGCACGAGACCCCGGCTCGCAGCCGGGGTCTCGTGCAGGAGCCCTTGTGTCAGCGGGTGAGGCGCTCGCGGATCATCCCGATCTCCAGCTCGATGGCCGCGTTGATGGGGCCGGCCGCCGACTTCTCGATGCTGCCGCCGAGGAACGGCACGTTGGCCTTGAGCTCGGCGTCGAGCACCTGCACCGAGCCGGCCCCCGCGGGCTCGAGCCGAAGGGTGCCCTTCATGGTGAGCGGGGCGCCCTTGACGTGCATGTCGACGCTCGCCTGGCGCGAGCCGTCGGCCGCCGGCGCGCCCCACGCGTAGTCCTCGACCACGGTCAGGGTGTCGCCGACGAACGAGCGGGCGACGTCGGGCAACCCGGTGGCCGGGAGCTGGCGGCTGGTGTGCACCGCGTGGCCGCCGCCGGTCTCGGTGACGCGCACCTCGTGGGCCCCGCCTTCGCTCGTGGCCGCGCACTTCTCCTCCTGGAAGCCCGGGTCGGTGATGACCGCGTAGACCTCCTCGGGGGTCGCGTCCAGCTGCTCTCGCCTGGTGAGTCGCACTCGGGTCCCTTTCGTCGGTCGGAGTAGGGCGATCGTCTCATCCGCGCCGCAGCGCGTGGGACACCTCGGCCAGCGTCTCGCCCGACGCGCGAAGGGTGCGCAGCACGAAGTCGCGGCGACGGCGGTGCTGGCTCAGCACCAGGTCGAGCTCGGCCTGGAGGGCCGCGGCGGCCTCGCGGCGCGACCGGTCGGTGCCCGCGTCGGCCTCGGCCAGGACCCCCCACGGTGGCAGCACGCGCCCGTCGCGCACCTCGAGCCCCGCGGCCATGGCACGCTCCTCGAGCGCCCGGGCCCGGGCCAGCAGCCCGGCGAGGTCGGTGGCGTGGTCCTGGAGCACCCGGCCGAGGTCGTCGAGGCGGTCGGCGGTCGTGGCGATGGCGCCCACCAGGGAGTCTCCCCGCCGGCGCAGGGCCACCGACGAGCGGCCGCCCCACCCCTCCCCGAGGTCGGCCAGCGCCGGCCCGGCCGCGGCGGCGCCCTCGCGCAGCCGCCTCGCCACCGCGGCGACGGTGACGGCGCAGGCCGACAGCGACGCGGGGTCGCCGGGCACCAGGGTCATCGGCCGCCCTCCCGGGCCGGATGCGCCCGGCCGGGCAGGGGGGTCACCTGGCGGTCGGCGGCCGCCGGACCGGACGGGTCGGCACCGACGGCGCCCTGGTGGCCGGCGAGGGCCAGGGCGAGCTCGTCGGCGGTCTCGCCCAGGGCGCGCAGGGTGTCGGCGACCTGGTCGAGCCAGTCGTCCAGCACGCGCTGGGCCGCCGGCTCGCCCGTGACGACGAGACAGGCCAGCACGTCGTCCTCGCCCGTGGCCGCGACCTCGCGCACGGCGTCGAGCGCGGCGAGGGCCGCGCGGGCGCGCTCCGGGTCGGGTCGCAGGGGCACGGAGCCACCGTAACGGGGTCGCGCGGGACGGCCACGGAGTTGCCCACAGGCCCTGTCATCATCGGCGGGGTCTGTGAGAGTGGGAGGCATGACCTCCACGCACCTGCTCAGCGACGCCGACCTGCCCACGCCTCCCGGGGACCGGTACTTCGAGGACTACCGTCCCGGCAGCACCTACGAGTTCGGCCACGTCGGGGTCGGCGAGCAGGAGATCATCGACTTCGCGCGGCGCTACGACCCGCAGACCATCCACGACGACCCGGTGCTGGCGGCCGCGGGCCCGTTCGGCGGCCTGATCGCCAGCGGGGTGCAGACCCTGGCGGTCACGATGCGGATGTACGTCGACCACTACGTCTCGCACGTCGCCAGCCTCGCGTCGCCCGGCATCGACGAGCTGCGCTGGCCACGCCCGGTGCGCCCGGGGGACCGCCTGCGGATGCGGGTCGCGGTGCAGGCGGCGCGGGTGTCGCGCACCAAGCCCGACCGAGGCCTGGTGCACACCGCGGTGACGACGCTCAACCAGGACGACGACCCGGTCATGACCTTCACGGCGATGAACCTCTTCGGCCGGCGCCCGGGCGCCTGAGCCGACACCGCCTCCTGCGTATCGTCGCGCCCGTGCCCGACCCCGCCGACCTCGCCGCCACCGCCACCGCCCTGGCCGTCCGCCTGGTGTCCCTCGACACCGTCAACCCCGGCCTGGTGCCCGGCGCCGCCGGGGAGGGCGCGGCCGTCGAGCTCCTGCGCGCCCGTCTCGCCGCCGCGGACTGGGCCACCGAGGTCGTGCTCCCGCAGGGCGGCGCGACCGACCGCCCGAGCCTGCTCGCCTGGACCCCGGAGCCGCGCCCGGTCACCGTGCTGCTCAACGGCCACCTCGACACCGTGGGCGTCGACGGGATGGGCGAGCCCTTCGCCGCCCGCGTCGACGGTGACCGGCTCGTCGGCCGCGGCGCGTGCGACATGAAGGGCGGCGTGGCGGCCCTGGTGGTGGCGGCCGAGGCCGTGGCCGCCGACCCCGAGGCCCCGCGGGTCGTGCTCGCCCTGGTCGCCGACGAGGAGGACCGCTCGCTCGGCACCGAGGCCGTGCTCACGGCGCTGCCCGGTCTGGGCCTGCACCCCGACGTCGCGCTGGTGGCCGAGCCGACCGGGCTGGACATCTGCACGTCGCACCGGGGCTACGCGGTCGTGGAGGTCGAGCTGCACGGGCGGGCGGCGCACTCCTCGCAGCCCGAGCTCGGCGTCAACACCGCCCATCTCGCAGCCCGGCTGGTGGCCGAGGTCGAGGCCGCGGGCCGCGTCGTGGCCGTCGCCGGGGGCTCGCTGATGGTCACCGTCGTCGAGGCCGGCCGGGCCCCGTTCACCGTGCCGTCGCGCGCCCGCGTCGTCGTCGAGCGCCGCACCGTCCCGGGCGAGTGGGCCGGTGACGCCCTGGCCGAGGTGGAGGCGCTGCTCGTCGACCTCCGCACCGCCGAGCCCGGGGTCACCGCCACCGCCACCCTCAGCCACGCTCGCGAGGCGTGGCGGCTCGACGCCGACGGCCCCGCCGCCCATCTGGCGCGTGCCCTGCGCGACCGGCTGGTCACGCAGGGCGCCGAGCCCGGCACCCTCGACGCGCCGTACTGGATGGAGTCACCGCTCTGGCAGGACGCCGGCATCCCCACGGTGGTCTGCGGGCCGGGCGGCGGCGGCCTGCACGCCGTCGACGAGTGGCTCGACCTGGCCCAGCTGCGGCGGTTCGTGCGCGCCCTGCCGGGCGCCCTGCGCGCCGCCGCCGGGGGCTCCGGTGCCCACTGACCCCCGCGGCCTGCGCGATGACGCGCCGCTGCTCGACGCCTGGCTCCGCTTCCTCGAGGAGGCGCCCACCCCGTTCACCATCCCGGGGCACAAGCACCGGCTCGACCTCGTCGGCGACGTGGTGGCGGGCGACGTGCCGCTGTACGCCGGCCTCGACACCATGGGCCTGGCCCGCGGGGTGCTGGCCGAGGCCGAGGCGCGGGCGGCCCGCGCCTGGGGCGCGGACCGGGCCCGCTTCTCGGTCGGGGGCTCCACGCACGGCAACCAGGCGGTCGCGCTGGCGCTGGGCCGCCCCGGCGACCGGGTCGTCGTCTCGCGCACCCTGCACCGCTCGATGCTGCTGGGCCTGGTCCTGGCCGGCCTGGAGCCGGTGTGGGTGCGCCCCCGCGTCGACCCGCACCACGGGCTGCCCGTGGGCGTGCATCCCGACGACGTCGCCACCGCGCTGGCGGCCGCCCCCGACGCCGTGGCCGTGGTCGTCGGCGAGCCCTCGTACGTCGGCACCGTCGGCGACGTCGGCGCCCTGGCGGCGGTCGCCCACGCGCACGGTGGCGGTCGCGGCATCCCGCTCGTCGTCGACGCCGCCTGGGGCGCGCACCTCGGCTTCCACCCGGCCCTGCCGCCGCACGCCATCGCCCTCGGCGCCGACGCCGTCGTCACCAGCGCGCACAAGATGCTGCCCGCCGTCTCCCAGGGCGCCCTCGTCCTGGCCCGGGGCGACCGGATCGACCCGGCGCGCCTCGAGGCCGGGGTCGAGGCCACCGCCACCACCAGCCCCCACGGCGGCATCCTGGCCAGTATCGACGCCGCCCGGGCGCTCCTCGAGCGCGACGGCGAGGCCCTGCTGGGCGAGGTCGTCGAGGCGGTGGCCGGGGCTCGCCGGCGCCTGGCCGCGGTCGAGGGCCTCACCCTCCTCGACGGCCCCGGGGTCGACCCGACCCGGCTGGTGCTGCTCCTGGCGGGCACCGGGGCCGACGGCACGGCGGTCGAGGCCGACCTCGTGACCGCCGGGATGCCGGTCGAGATGGCCGACCGCGACACCCTCGTCGCGGTCGTCACCCTGGCCGACCGCGACGCCGACCTGCGCACCCTCACCGAACGCCTCGTCGCGTCCGTCGAGCGCCACCGGGGCCGCCCTCGCGCCACCGCCGGGGCCGGTGTCTGGGCCGTCGACCCCGTCACCGCGATGTCGCCGCGGGCGGCCTTCTTCGCTCCCCGCGAGCGGGTGGCCACCCGGGACGCCGTGGGCCGGGTCAGCGCCGAGCTGGTCGCGCCCTACCCGCCCGGCATCCCGGTGCTGGCGCCGGGGGAGCGGGTCACCGCGGCGGCGCTCGACGCCCTCGCCGCGGCCCGGGCGGCCGGCAGCCGGATCGCCTACGCGGCCGACCCGACCCTGGCGCACCTCGACGTCGTGGCCGGGGACGCCGGGGCCTGACCCCGGGCCGCGCCCCACCCTCCGTCGCGGCTCCGGCGTCCCGTGGGCGAGACAACGGGCCCGGCCACCCGCCGATCCCGCGCGGCCCGGAGTGGATAGGCTCGCTCCGAGGACACGAGGACGTGGCCCGCATCCGCCGCGGTGTCACCCGACCAAGGAGTGCGACCACCCATATGTCGACCGCCCCGGCCACCACCCGCGACCAGGTCGTCGCGCCGATCGCCACCGCGTTCGAGGAGCTGGCGCCGGACGGCTGGGGGTCGACCTTCGTCCACCGCTACTTCCGCCACATCCCGCTCGACGAGCTGACGTCGCGCACGCCCGACACCTTCGCCGGCGCTGCCTACAGCCACCTCCGGCTCGCCAAGGACCGGCCCCCGGGCACCGCCAACGTGCGGGTCTACAACCCCAGCACCGAGACCGACGGCTGGTCGAACCCGCGCACGATCATCCAGGTCGTCACCGACGACATGCCCTTCCTCGTCGACTCCGTCACCGGCGCGCTGGTGCAGGCGGGCGTCGACATCCACCTGGTCATCCACCCGCAGCTGGTCGTCACCCGCGATGCCGTGGGCCACCTGCAGAAGGTCGAGGACCGCGACATCACCAAGGCCTTCCGCGGCGGCGCCGTGGGTGAGCTGGCCGAGTCGTGGATGCTGCTCTCGATCGACCGCGAGAGTGACGAGGAGCGCCGGGCCGAGGTCGAGGCCACCGTGCGCGGCGTGCTCGAGGACGTGCGGCAGGCGGTCGAGGACTGGCCCAAGATGCGCAGCCGCTGCCTGGTGCTGGCCGCCGAGCTCGAGGGGGCGCCGCCACCCGGCGTCGACACCGACGAGGTCGCCCTGGCCACCCGCTTCATGCGCTGGATGGCCGACAACCACTTCACCTTCCTGGGCTACCGCGACTACCGGCTCGAGCAGACTCCCGAGGGCGAGGTCATCGTGCCCGTCACCGGCTCGGGCCTCGGCCTGCTGCGCGCCGACCCGCCGCTCGGGCGCGAGCCCGACGTGCTCACGCCCGAGGCGTCGGCGATGGCGCATGCCCCCGACCTGCTGGTGCTCACCAAGGCCAACTCCAAGTCGACCGTGCACCGGGTCACCCACCTCGACTACGTGGGCGTGAAGTCGCACGACGAGCGCGGGCAGGTGGTGGGCGAGCGCCGCTTCCTCGGCCTCTACGCCAGCACGGCCTACACCGAGTCGGTGCTGCGGGTGCCGCTGGTGGCCGAGAAGGTCCGCGCCGTGCTCGACCGCTCGGGCCTGGCCCCCGACAGCCACACCGGCAAGGACCTGCTCGAGGTGCTCGAGTCCTACCCGCGCGACGAGCTCTTCCAGGCCGGGGTCGACCAGCTCTACGAGACGGCGCTGGCCGTCACCCAGCTGCAGGAGCGCCGGCGCACCAAGCTCTTCCTCCGCGAGGACGACTTCGGCCGCTTCGTCTCGTGCCTGGTCTACCTCCCCCGCGACCGCTACAACACCGCGGTGCGTACCCGGATGGCCGACATCCTCAAGGAGACCTTCGGCGGCGAGGAGGTCGAGTTCGCGGCCCGGGTCAGCGAGTCGGCCCTCGCGCGGCTGCAGTTCGTCGTGCGGGTCCCGCGGGGGCGGCACGTGCGCACGCTCGACCGCACCGAGCGGGAGGCCCTCGAGCGGCGCCTGGTCGAGACCAGCCGCACCTGGAGCGACCGCCTCGGCGAGACCCTGGTCTCCACGCACGGCGAGGAGGACGGCGACCGCCTCATGGCGCGCTTCGGCCGCGCCTTCCCGACCGCGTACGAGGAGACCTTCACCGTCGGGCAGGGCGTGGCCGACATCTCGCACCTCGACCGGCTGGGCGAGGACCAGGGCACCAGCGTCGCCCTCTACCGCCCGCTCGGCGGGGGCGACGACATCCGCCGCTTCAAGCTGTTCCGCGTCGACCCGCTCTCGCTCACCGACATCCTGCCGATCTTCAGCCACATGGGCGTCGAGGTCGTCGACGAGCAGCCGTTCGAGATCCAGCGGGCCGACGGCGCGGCCCGGCACGTCTACGACTTCGGCCTGCGGGTGCCCGACCACTCCCTCTGGGACTCCATGCCGCACGAGCGTCTGCGGGAGCTGTTCGAGGGCGCGGTGTCCGCCGTCTGGGACGGCCGCGCCGAGAGCGACGGCTTCAACCGGCTGGTGCTGGGGGCGCAGCTGCCCTGGCGCCAGGTGGTGGTGCTGCGGGCCGTGGCCAAGTACCTGCGCCAGACCCGCGCCACGTACTCGCAGGACTACCTCGAGGACGCCCTGGTGGTGCACCCCGCGATCGCCCGCGACCTGGTCGAGCTGTGGTCGGTGCGCTTCGACCCCGACCGCTTCGCCGACGACGAGGCCGGCCGGGCCGCCCGCGCGGAGGCCGAGGACGCCGCCGCGGAGGCGGTGCTCGAGGCGCTCGACGAGGTCTCGTCGCTCGACCACGACCGCATCATCCGGGCCTTCCTGGGCGTGATCCGGGCCGGGCTGCGCACGAACTACTACCAGCCCGCCCGCGACGGCGGTGACCACCACCCGTACGTCTCGCTGAAGCTCGACCCGCGCCGGGTGCCCGACCTGCCCGCGCCCCGACCGCAGTTCGAGATCTTCGTCTACAGCCCGCGCGTGGAGGGCGTGCACCTGCGGTTCGGCCCGGTCGCGCGGGGCGGGCTGCGCTGGTCCGACCGCCGCGAGGACTTCCGGACCGAGGTCCTCGGGCTGGTCAAGGCGCAGATGGTCAAGAACGCCGTCATCGTGCCCACCGGCTCCAAGGGCGGCTTCTACCCCAAGGCCCTGCCGGACCCGGCGCTCGACCGCGAGGCCTGGCTCGAGGAGGGCAAGGCGGCCTACCGCACCTTCATCTCGGGGCTGCTCGACATCACCGACAACCGCGTCTCGGGCGAGGTCGTGGCCCCGCAGCGGGTCGTGCGCCACGACGGCGACGACCCGTACCTGGTGGTCGCGGCCGACAAGGGCACCGCCACCTTCTCCGACATCGCCAACGGGGTCGCGCAGTCGTACGGCTTCTGGCTCGACGACGCCTTCGCCTCCGGGGGCTCGGCCGGCTACGACCACAAGGCGATGGGCATCACCGCCCGCGGGGCCTGGGAGTCGGTCAAGCGGCACTTCCGCGAGCTCGGGCTCGACACCCAGTCCGAGGACTTCACCGTGGTCGGCGTCGGTGACATGAGCGGTGACGTCTTCGGCAACGGGATGCTGCTGAGCGAGCACATCCGGTTGGTCGCCGCCTTCGACCACCGGCACGTCTTCGTCGACCCCGACCCCGACCCGGCGACCTCGTTCGCCGAGCGGCGCCGGCTCTTCGACCTGCCGCGCTCGTCGTGGGACGACTACGGCCGCTCCCTGATCAGCGAGGGGGGCGGCGTCTTCCCGCGCACCCTGAAGTCCGTGCCGGTCTCGCCCCAGATGCGTGCCGCTCTCGGGCTGGCCGACGGCGTCACCACCACGACCCCGGCCGAGCTCATCCACGCCATCCTGCTGGCCCCGGTCGACCTGCTCTGGAACGGCGGCATCGGCACCTACGTCAAGGCGGCCACCGAGGACCACCTCGACATCGGAGACCGCGCCAACGACGCCATCCGGGTCGACGGCCGTGAGCTGCGGGTGCGCGTGGTGGGGGAGGGCGGCAACCTCGGGCTCTCGCAGCTCGGGCGCATCGAGGCCGCCTTCCACGGCGTGCGGGTCAACACCGACGCCATCGACAACTCGGCCGGGGTCGACACCTCCGACCACGAGGTCAACATCAAGATCCTGCTGGGCGAGGTCGTGCGCGAGGGCCGGCTGACCATCGAGGAGCGCAACGAGCTGCTGGCCTCGATGACAGACGACGTCGCCGAGCACGTGCTGCGCGACAACTACGAGCAGAACGTGCTGCTCGGCAACGCCCGCGCCCAGGAGCACGCGATGCTCCCGGTGCACGAGCGCTTCATGCGCTGGCTCGAGGAGCGCGGTGACCTCGACCGGGGTCTGGAGTTCCTGCCGAGCGACGCCGAGCTCGCCACCCGCCAGCACGACGGGCTGGGGTTGAAGAGCCCGGAGTTCTCGGTGCTGGTGGCCTACGCCAAGCTCGCGCTCAAGGACGACATCCTGGCCAGCGCCATCCCCGACGACCCCTACTTCGAGGCCACGCTGGCGCAGTACTTCCCGCCGCCGATCCGCGAGCGGTACGCCGACGAGCTGCCGGGCCACCCGCTGCGCCGCGAGATCGTCACCAACGCGGTCGTGAACTCGATGGTCAACCGCGGCGGCATCACCTTCGCCTACCGGGCGCAGGAGGAGGCCGGCGGCACCCCCGAGCAGGTCACCCGCGCCTTCGTCGTGTGCCGCGAGGTGTTCGGGCTGGCCGACTACGTGCGCCGGGTCGAGGCCCTCGACACCGTCGTGCCCACGGCCGCCCAGACCGCGCTCTACCTGGAGTTCCGCCGCCTCATGGACCGCGCCGTGCGCTGGTTCCTGGCGTCGCGGCCGTCGGTGCTCGACATCGGCGCCGAGATCGAGCGGTTCGCGGGTGTGGTGCAGGAGCTCGCGCCGCGGGTCTGCGAGCTGCTGCGCGGCGAGGAGCGCGACCGCCTCGAGCGGCGCGTCGGCGAGCTGCGCGCGGCCGGGGTGCCCGAGGACCTCGCGCTCGACGCCGCCGCCCTGCTCGACCGCTACTCGCTGCTCGACATCGTCGACATCTCGGCCGACACCGGCCGGGCGCCCACGGACGTCGCGCCGCTGTACTACCTGGTCTCCGAGCGGTTCGGGATCGACGCGATGCTCGGCAAGGTCACCCGCCTGCCGCGCGACGACCGGTGGGACGCCCTCGCCCGCGGCGCGCTGCGCGACGACCTCTACGCGGTGCTCGAGTCGCTGACCCGCTCGGTGCTCGACGCCTCCGAGGGGACCGGCTCGCACGACCCCGAGGAGCTGTACGCCCTGTGGGCCACGGCCAACGAGGACAGCATCCAGCGGGCCAAGGCGGCGCTGTCGGGGATCGTCCGGCTCGACGCACCGAACATCGCCGCGCTGTCGGTGGCTCTGCGCACCCTGCGCTCGCTGGTGCGCGTCGGTGCCTCGTCCTGACTCGGGCCCGTCGGCGGTCGCCGGCGGGCCCGACGTAGGCTTACGCGCCGTGAGCACGCTCGCCGGGATGTTGCGCAGCACCACCGACCTCGAACCGGCGGAGTCGGAGTGGCTGCACCTGCTCGTGGGCGACTGGCAGATGGTGGCAGACCTGTCCTTCGCCGACCTCGTCCTGTGGGTACGCGGGGGGATGGACGGCTGGCGGGCGGTCGCCCACGTGCGCCCCAACACCGGCCCGATGGTGTTCTACGACGACATCGTGGGGCGCGGCTCGACGCGCGCCCGGGCCGCGATGCTGGACGCCGCGGCCAAGGAGCAGCGCCTGGTGGCCTCGCCCGTCCCCGCCATCCGCGAGGACATGTCGATCCGCGAGGACGCCGTCCCCGTGGTGACGGCCGGGCGGGTCGTGGCGGTGGTCACGCGGCACAGCAACCTCACCGGTGGCCGGACCCCCAGCCGGCTCGAGCTCACCTACCGCGACCTGGCCGACGCCCTGCTGCAGATGGTGGCCACGGGCGAGTTCCCCTCGCCGTCGGCCCCGACCGGGCTGCGTCGCGGGGCGCCGCGGGTGGGCGACGGCGTCATCCACCTCGACCCCGACGGCGTGGTGCGCTACGCGAGCCCCAACGCGGTCTCGGCCATCCACCGGATGGGCCACCTCGGCGACGTGGTCGGCGAGACCCTGGCCAAGGTGGTGGCCGACCGGGTGGCGCTCTCGGACCGGCAGGTCGACGAGTCGCTGGCCGTCGTGGTCATGGGGCGGGCCGCCTGGCGCACCGAGGTCGAGACCGACTCGGCCACGGTCACCCTGCGCGCCATCCCGTTGACCAGCCAGGGGGTGCGCACCGGCGCGATGCTGTTGCTGCGCGACGTCAGCGAGCTGCGCCGGCGCGAGCAGGAGCTGCTGACCAAGGACGCGACCATCCGCGAGATCCACCACCGCGTCAAGAACAACCTCCAGACGGTGGCCGCACTGCTGCGCCTGCAGGCGCGGCGGGTGCCGGAGGAGAACGCGCGGGCCGCGCTCGACGAGGCCGTGCGGCGGGTGGCGACCATCGCCCTCGTGCACGAGACGCTGAGCACGGGCTACGACGAGACCGTGAGCTTCGACGAGATCGCGGTGCGGGGGCTGCGGGCGGTCATCGAGGTGGCCACCCGCGAGCACCGGGTCGAGCCGCGGTTCGAGGGCTCCTTCGGGCGGGTGCGGGCCGAGGACGCCACGGCCCTGGCCATGGTCATCTCCGAGCTGGTGCAGAACGCCGTCGAGCACGGCCTGGCCGACCGCGACGGCTCGGTCGTCGTCACCGTCGACCGCCGCCCCGCGGACGGCGGCGACGACCTCACGGTGACGGTGACCGACGACGGGGCGGGGCTGCCGGCGGGCTTCCGCCCGGGCCTGGCGGGGCTCGGGACCAAGATCGTCACGGCCTTCGTGCAGGACCTGCGCGGTCGCATCCGGTGGGAGAACCGGACGCCGCACGGGACCAAGGTCGAGTTCGTGGCGAAACTGCGGCCGCTGGGCCGCTGAGGGGTCGGTGGGACGGGGGTCGGGCCGTCAGATCGGCCGGGGCGCCGAGGTCAGCCGGCGCGGCGGGCGCGAGCGTTGCGGCGCTTGAGCGCCCGGCGCTCGTCCTCGGACATGCCGCCCCAGACGCCGGCGTCCTGGCCGGACTCGATGGCCCACTTGAGGCAGGTGTCGAGGACCTCACACCGACGGCAGACGGCCTTGGCCTCCTCGATCTGCGCGATCGCAGGCCCGGTGTTCCCGATGGGGAAGAACAGCTCCGGGTCCTCGTCGAGGCAGGCAGCGCGGTCGCGCCAGTCCATGGATGGGGCTCCTTGCGAGAGGGGTGGGGACAAGTCGTCGTACGGCGTTCAAGGACGCCGGGCCCGGGTTGCGCCCTTGCAGCCCTGTGACGGACGTGTTAAGCACAGACGTCCGTGGCGTTACTCTACCGTGACCGACCCAATCCGGCCAGGGGATGCCTCCGGGGGTGTGTCGGGCGTGCGGTCGAGCGCGCTCCACCCCGGGTCAACGGGCCGGCGGGGCCCGGATGTTCCCGGCGCTCCTGGCTAGGCTGAGAGCCATGAGGACGACGAGCCCCAGCCCCCTCGGCGCGCCCGCGGCGAGGGCGCCGCGCGGGGCGCGGGTGGTGGCCGGGGTGCTGTGCGGTCTGCAGGCCCTGGTGCTGGTCGGCGTCGCCGCGTTCTACCTGTACGAGCTGGTCCTGGGCGAGGGCAGCGACGGCACGCGGGTCGTGATGTCGGCGCTGGTCATCCTGCTGGCGGCGGTCGGGCTGGCGGTGCTGTCGCGCGGCTGGCTGCGGTGGACGCGCTGGCCGCGGACCCCGACCGTGCTGTGGGACCTGCTCCTGCTGCCCGTCGTATGGGGACTGCTGCAGGCCGGCCGCGCGGCGCTCGGGGGGCTCGTCCTGGCGGTGGCCCTGGTGGCCGTCGGCGCCGCCCTGGTGGCACCGCGCCCCGAGGACCCCGACGTCGCCGGGGCACCGTCACCCGGGGCGCCGTCACCCGGAGCGACCCCCGAGCCGTAGCGCCCACGGCCCCCGGCGCTCAGGCGCTCAGGAGCTGCACCGCGCTCACCCCCCTCGGGTCGACCCAGACCCCGCGGCCCGGCGGCCCTGCGGCCGGTGCGCGCAGGCGAGGGGCGCCCAGCAGCTCGCCGTCGGCGGGCTGGGGCGCCAGGAGCAGCCCGGTGCCGTGCCGTGCGACGTCGACGTCGAGGCCGCGGAACCGCGTGCGCAGCGCGACGCTGCTGGTGGCCACCACGAGCGCGCCGTCGTCGCGGTCGACCAGGTCGGCGATCTCGGCCAGCACCGGCAGCACGGGCTCGTCGCCCAGCCGGTCGGCGTCGTCGACCAGGACCACCAGCCCCGGATGCTCGCGGCGAAGCGCCACCAGCGCGTCGACGTCCTGCGGCCCGACCCGCAGACCCACGTCGTCGGCCTGCGGATCGGCCCGGTCGGCCACGAGGAGCACCACGGCCCGCCCCGCGTCGCGGGCGGAGCGCGCCAGCACCCGCAAAGCGGTCGAGCGACCCGACCCCGGGCGACCGGCCACCAGCAGCCGGCGGCCGTCACGCCCGGGGCACCAGCACCACGGGCCGGCCTCCGGGCCGCCGACGCCGACCAGCAGCGCGCGCCGCGACCCACCCTCACCCCGCAGCCCGCGAGCCGGCCCGCCGCCCGGCGCACGCTCCGTGGCCTGGTCGCGGGTGACCGAGGACGGGAGGGGGCGGTAGCGCCAGGGGCGCGGACCCGGCCGGGCGCGCGTCGTAGCGGCGGCCACCCGGGTGACGTCGTCGTCCCGGGCGTGGACCACCTGGATCTCGTGACCCTCGTCGGCCGAGAGGCCCCGCCCCGGGGGCGGAGCGCTCAGCCCCGCGGCCGGGGGAAGGCCCAGCAGGGCCAGGTCGAGGGGATCGGTGGGGCCGAGCAGCAGGGTGCGCCCGCCCAGGGCCCATCGGGGGCGCAGGAGCTCACGCCCGCCCGTGACCGCGGTGACCAGGCCCACCGCGACGCCGTCGCGGACGACGGCCAGCAGCTCCTCGGACAGGGGCGAGGGGTCGCGGGGGTCGTCGAGGGCGGCCAGGCGCTCCCAGCCGTCGACCAACAGCACGACGGCGGGCACGCCGTCCTCGGCGCGGCGACCTGCCGACGTGTGCCCGCGCACCCAGGAGGCCAGGTGCTCGACGAGGGCCCGGACACCGGCCACGTCGTCGTGACGCACCACCGTGCCGGTGTGCGGGAGCGCGGACAGGTGCCCGAACTCGGTACCGGCGACGGCGTGCAGGTGGAGCCGGCCCGGTGGCTGGGCCCCGGCGGCGGCCAGGGCCAGGGCCCGCAGGGTGGTGGTGCGCCCGGTGCGAGCGCCGCCCACCAGCCGCCACAACGGCACCTCGAGGTCGAAGGTCAGCGGTCGGCGGCACTGGTCGGCGGGGACGTCGGCGAGGGCGACCGTCCCGGGTGGGACGTCCGCCTGGGGGACCTCGGGTGGCAGTGCGGGCAGCCACGGCCGGCGCGGGTGCGGGTGCCCGGTGAGGGCGTGGGCCCGGTGCACGAGGTCGACGACCGCGGCGATCTCGGTGGAGCGCTCGGAGGGCGGCTCGTCGTGCCCTTCGAGGGCGGACCCGGACCCCTCCTCGCCGGACGGCTCCGGGTGCCGGGCCCGCACCGTGACCGCCGGGCCCGACCCCGCGGCCGGCCGGGTCAGTGCCACCTGGAACTCGGCGAGCCGGCCGTCGCCGCCGCGCGCCAGCGCCCGGCCCGGGGTGTCGGCCGGGAGGTCGGCGGCCCGGTCGGACTCGACGATGCTCACCGAGTCGGCGCGGTCGCGGACCCGGAACGCGATGCGCAGGTTGACGTTGGCCTGGATCTCCGGGGTGAGGCTGCCCGACGGCCGCTGGGTCGCCAGGACCAGGTGGATCCCCAGGGAGCGGCCCTGCGCGGCCAGCCGCACCAGGCCCCGGACCAGGTCGGGGAGCTCGTCGACCAGCGTCCGGAGCTCGTCGACGACCACGACGAGACGGGGAAGGGGCTCGACGCCCGGCCGCCGCCGGTAGGCGTCGAGGTCGCTCGTCCCGGCCGTGGCGAGCAGGCGCTCGCGGCGACGGAGCTCGGCATCCAGCGACCGCAGCGCGCGCTCCGCCAGGTGGGCGTCGAGGTCGGTGACGACGCCGACGACGTGGGGGAGCGAGGTGCACGGCCCGAAAGCGGACCCGCCCTTGAAGTCGACCAGCAGCAGCGTCAGGCGGTCGGGGGGCGAGCCCAGGGCCAGCCCCGTGACGAGGGTGCGGAGGAACTCGGACTTCCCCGACCCGGTGGTGCCGCCGACCAGGACATGGGGCCCGTCACGCTCGAGGTCGACGACGAAGGGCCCGTCCGCGCCGACCCCGACCACGGCCCGCGGGCCGTCGTCCTCCTCCCAGCGGCGCAGCACCCCGGCCGGGTCACCCGGCGCCTCGCCGACGTCGGCCGACTCGACCCGCCGAGGCAGCGTCGCCCCGGTGCCGCCGGTCTCGCGCAGCGGGGCCAGGGCCCGGCCCAGGCGGTCGCACCAGGTGGCGCCCACCCCGTCGGCCACGAACGCCCGCGCGGTGGTGTCGGTCCGCAGCACCCACCGCCCCCCGCCCACCGGCTCGAGGACGCAACGGCAGGCGTCCGGCAGGCGCTCGCGGTCGGTGGCCGCCACGAGGGCGACCCCGCCCGCCGCCACGTGCTGCTGGACGCGCTCGACCCCCTCGCTCGTGAGGTCCGGCTCGACGAGCAGGCCGCCGGGCCCGGGCCCGTGGTGCGGCACCAGGCTGAGCCATCCCGGGGTGCCCTCGCCCTCGGTCGCCGGGCCCCGCAGCCCGAGCCGCGACGGCGGCATCCCGACGAGGAGCTGGGCGACCAGCCACGACAGGACGGGGCCGGCCACGTCACGGGGGGCGACGACCCCCACGCCGGGATGCTCGCCCAGGTCGACGACGACCGGGACCGCCGCCGCGGTGAGCGGTGTGCCGACCCCGGCCTCGACCCAGCGGGTGTGCGCCGGCACGTCGCCCAGACCGGCGCGGAGGGTGCGCCCGGCCGCGCCGGACCACACCCCCGGCAGTGTCGACTCGGCGCGCGCCAGGACCACCGCGGCGTCGGGATGCGCGCGGTGCCGGGCCGCCCGTTCGGCGTCGAGCACCGCGGCCGCCCGCGCCCGGGCCGCCGCGGTCGCCTCGGTGTGCCGCCGGGACCCGGCCGCGCGCTCGGCCCGGGCCCGCCGCCGCTCGACCGCGTGCGTGGCCAGCACGGCGAGCGGCCCGAGCACCGCGAACGCGAGCAGCTGCGGCCCGAGGAAGTACGCCATGACGGCCAGGACCGGGAGCGGCACCAGAGCGGCGACCCAGGGCAGGCGCGGAGCGGGAGGGTCGGCCGGGGAAGGGGGTACCTCGACGTCCGCGCCGGCCACCGGCCCGGGAGCGGCCAGGCTCGGCGTGACCAGCGCGGTGCCGTCGCCGAGGTGCACCAGCGCTACGCGCGCCCCCGGAGCACGGCGCACCCGCAGCGTGGTGGAGCCGATGACGACCACGGACGAGGTGTCGAGGGCCACTCGACCCTCCGCACGCCGGCCGTCGACGAGCACGCCGTTGGTGGAGCCGAGGTCCTCGACGCCCAGACCGCCCGCGTCGACCGTGACCCGCGCGTGCCGCCGGCTGAGCGAGGGGTCGGCGAGCCGGAAGCCGTCGTCGGGCGCCCGCCCCACCACGACGCCCGGCGCCTCGAGCGGCCAGGTGCGCCCGGCATCCGGCCCCCCGACGGTGACGAGCTCGAGGAGGGGGCGCGGCCGGGCCCCTGCACCGCCCGCACCCCCGTCCCCGCCCGGTGGCACCACGGCCACCGAGGCGCCGTCGAGCAGCGGCGGCATCCCCACCAGGGCCGAGTCCGCCACCGCGACCCCGCCCGTGACCAGCCCCGGGACCGGCATCGCGAGCCACTCGCCCAGTGCCCGCCGCAGGTCGGCCACGGTCGCCCCCGGGCGGGCCGAGACGATGACCTCGGCCGGCCGCGGCCGGCGCCGTGGCACGTGGACGGTCAGGCGCAGCTCCATCCCGTGACGGTAGGACGATCCGCCGACGCGGCCGCGAAGTTTTCCACAGGCCCGTCCGGTCGCCCCGAGGGGCTCGTTGGGCGAGAGTGGGTGGGCAGCGGCCGATGACGACCCGGTCGACGAGCCGGCCCGGTCCTCACGGCGCCGGGTCGTCGGGCGTGTACCGCAGGAGGATCCACGATGAGTGACATCACCGAGCTCCAGGACGTGGGCGACGTCGAGCTGGAGGACTCGCCGCTGTCGGACTTCCTCGGGTTCGAGCTGCTGCTCGACGAGGAGGACCGCGACCTGCTGCTGCGGGTGCGCGAGTTCATGACCCGCGAGGTCGAGCCCGTCATCAACGGCTACTGGACGCGGGCCGAGTTCCCGCACGACCTGGTGCCGGGGCTGGCGGCGCTCGGCATCGCCGGGCTGGCGTACGACGGTCCGGGCTGCCCGGCGCGCGGGGCGCTCGTCGACGGCATGGTCGCGATGGAGCTGGCCCGGGTCGACCCGTCGATCGCCACGTTCATGGGCGTGCACGGCGGCCTGGCGATGGGCTCGGTCCAGCTGTGCGGCAGCGACGAGCAGCGCGAGCGATGGCTGCCGCCGATGGCCCGGATGGAGCTCATCGGCGCCTTCGGCCTCACCGAGCCGGACGTCGGCTCCGCCATCTCGGCCGGGCTCGCCACCAGCGCCCGGCGCGAGGGCGAGGAGTGGGTGCTGGACGGCGAGAAGAAGTGGATCGGCAACGCCGCCTTCGCCGACCTGGTGGTCATCTGGGCCCGCGACGAGGCCGACCAGCAGGTCAAGGGCTTCGTGGTCGAGAAGGGCACCGCGGGGATGACCTTCGACACCCAGCAGGACAAGATCGCCCTGCGGGTCGTGCAGAACGCCGAGATCCACCTGCGCGGGGTGCGGGTGCCGGAGGCGAACCGGCTGCAGCGGGCGACCAGCTTCCGCAGCACGGCCGACGTGCTGCGGGTGACCCGGATGGGTGTGGCGTGGCAGGCGACCGGGTGCGCCCGCGGGGCGTTCGAGCACGCGCTGCGCTACACCAAGACCCGCGAGCAGTTCGGCAAGCCCATCGCCTCGTTCCAGATGGTGCAGGACCTGCTGGTCAAGATGCTAGGCAACGTCACGGCGTCGACGGCGATGAACGTGCGGGCCTCGCAGCTGCAGGACGCCGGGCTGCTCCAGGACGAGCACGCCTCACTGTGCAAGGCGCACTCGACGGTGCGGATGCGTGAGGCGGTCGGCTGGGCGCGGGAGGTGCTGGGCGGCAACGGCATCCTGCTCGAGCACCACGTGGGCCGGCTGGTCGCCGACGCCGAGGCGATCTACTCCTACGAGGGCACGCGCGAGATGAACACCCTCATCGTGGGGCGCGCCATCACCGGGCTGAGCGCCTTCGTCTGACCCGCCGCGGTGGCTCGGGTGCCGGATGTCTGTCGGTGGCCGGTCCTAGCGTTCGAGGACGCCGGCGGGTGGGGTCAGCCGGGCCTCCTGAACGTCCGGGAGTCTCCTGCGGGGTGCAGGACGACCCACGCGACGATGTCGTGCTGGGCTTGCGAGCGGAGCAGGGGAGGCGCTGCCGGTCCTGCTTCCTTCATGACATCGACGGCGGCATCGCTCCGCTCACTGCTTGACGCCTCGGGCCGTGACGAGGGGTGTCGGCGCCTGTAGGGCCAGCAGAGGGCAGGGGTCAGGCAGCCCAGCGGCGGACCCCGCCCACCCACGTCGCCCTCACCCGCACGGCCCCGATCCGGTCGGGGTCCACGGTCATCAGGTCCCCGTCCAGCACGGTGAAGTCCGCGAGGAAGCCCGGTGCGAGACGGCCCTTCACCCCGTCCTCCCCGGACGACGCGGCCGACCCGACGGTGTAGAGCTCGAGCGCCTCCCGGACCGACAGCCGCTGGCTCGGGCCGACGTCGCGCCCGGTGGCGCTGCGCCGGGTCACGCAGCTCTGCAGCCCCAGCAGCGGCTCCCACGGCCCGCACGGGTAGTCCGAGGATCCTGCGACGGTGATGCCGGCGTCCCGCAGGGAGCGGTGGGCGAACATGCGCTCCAGCCGGTCGGCGCCGTACCACTGCAGCAGCTTGTCGCCGTGGAAGTAGGCGTAGCTGCCGAACGGCACGGCGATGAGGTCGAGCCGCTTCATCCGTTCCACGATCGACGGCGTGACGATCGAGCAGTGCTCGATCCGGTGGCGCAGCATCAGAACCCCGGTGGCCGCCACCCGCTCCAGGGCGTCCAGGACCATCTCGATGGCGCGCTCGCCGTTGGCGTGCACCGCCAGCCGGGTCCCCGCCGCCGTGGCGCGGCCCACCAGGTCCTGGAGCTGCTCCGCGGTCACGGTGAGGAGGCCGGTGTCGTCGGTGCCCTCGAACGGCTCGGCCACCGCGCACGACCGGCCGGCCACGGCACCGTCGACGAAGGCCTTGATGCCGCCGATCCGCAGCCACTCGTCGCCGAAGCCGTCCCGGAGCCCCACCTCGGTCAGCGCCGGCAGGTGCGGGAAGGTCAGCAGGGCGTTCACCCGCAGGGGGAGTCCCCGGTCCCGAGCCCCCTGCAGGAGCTGCAGCTCGCGCGGGCCGACCATGGCGTCACACACGGACGTGATGCCCGCGGCGAGCATCTTCTCGGCACTGGCGAGGATCGCCGGGACGAGCTCGTCGACCGGCGTCGGCGGCACGATCGGCTCCCCGGCGGCCAGCGATGGGTAGACGAAGTCGAAGAGCGGTTGCTCGGAGACGAACCCGTCGAGCCGGCCGTCGGCATCCCGGCCGAGCTCCCCGCCAGGGGGCGCCACCGAGCTGTCGTCCAGCCCTGCCGCGGCCAGTGCCAAGGAGTTCGCGACCCCCCAGTGCGCACCGATGTGCACGACGATCGCCGGGTGGTCGGGCACGGCCGCGTCGAGCTCGGCCCGGGTCAGCCGCTGCCCGGCGCTGCTGCGGACGTGGTCGTAGCGGCTCGCGACCATCCACCCGTCGGCAGGGAGCGAGGCGGCGTGCCGGGTGATGGCGGCGGCCAGCGCGTCGGGGCTGTCCAGCTGGGGGGCCGAGAGGTCCAGCCCGGAGGTCTGTGCGGCCATCATCGTCAGGTGCTGGTGCGCGTCGTTGAACCCCGGGACGACCGTGGCGTCCCCGTAGTCGTCGCGCGGCGCGTCGGGCGCCAGCCGCGACATCTGCTCGGCCGAGCCGGTCGCGAGCACGCGGTCGCCGAAGAGCACCATGGCCTCGGCGTCGGGGCCGGCCTGGGTGACGATCCGAGCCGCGGTCACCAGCACCAGGTGTGCGACCTCGGGTACGTGCGGCCCCCCGCTCTCGAGCATGGTCGCAGTGTGGTCCATCAGCCCACCATAGGGATGGACGCCGTCGGGACGACGCCGTCGCCTCCCGTCTCGCCAGCCCCACCGTTCACTGTCGCCACGAGTTGTCCACAGGTGGGCGTTCTGCGGGTGCGGTGACGCCCGGAATGTTGTTTCCTGTGCTTCAGGCGCGTTCGTCCACGCGTCCGGGGCAGAGGGGAGGACGACGTAGCGATGGATGCCGTCCGCACGCTCGAGGGAGAGGTCCGTGAGCTCATCCGGCGGTCCGGGTTGGACCCGGTCCGGGACGAGCCGGCGGTGCGACGGCTCGTGCGGGATGCCGTGTCCGACTACGACTCGCGGTCGGTGCACGGCGGGATGGCGCTGCTACCTGACCTCGACGAGGCGTCGAAGTCGCTGTGGGACAGCATCATCGGCTACGGCCCGCTGCAGCAGTACTTCGACGACCCGCACGTCGAGGAGATCTGGGTCAACCAGCCGTCGCGGGTGTTCGTGGCGCGCGACGGGGTCGCCGAGCTGACGACGACGCTGCTGACGCACGAGCAGGTGCGCGACCTGGTCGAGCGGATGCTGAAGTCCTCCGGCCGGCGGGTCGACCTCAGCTCGCCGTTCGTCGACGCCGTGCTCCCCGACGGCAGCCGCCTCCATGTGGTCATCCCCGACATCACCCGCGAGGACTGGTACGTCAACATCCGCAAGTTCGTCGTCAAGGCCGACTCGATGGACGACCTCGTGCGGCTCGGCACCCTGACCCCGCAGGCCGCGCGCTTCCTCGAGGCCGCGGTCGTGGCGGGCTTGAACATCCTGGTCGCCGGCGGGACGCAAGCAGGGAAGACGACCCTCTTGAACTGCTTGGCCGCCTCGGTGCCGGCGCGCGAGCGGGTGGTGACCTGCGAGGAGGTCTTCGAGCTGCGCATCCCGCACCGCGACGTCGCCGCGATGCAGTGCCGCCAGCCCTCGTTGGAGGGCACCGGCGAGATCCCGCTGCGCCGCCTGGTGAAGGAGGCGCTGCGGATGCGCCCCTCGCGGATCATCGTCGGCGAGGTGCGCCAGGCCGAGAGCCTCGACCTGCTCATCGCTCTGAACTCGGGGTTGCCCGGCATGTGCACCATCCACGCCAACAGCGCCCGCGAGGCCGTGACCAAGATGTGCACGCTCCCGCTGCTGGCGGGCGAGAACGTGTCGGCCCGCTTCGTGGTCCCGACCGTGGCGGCGTCGGTCGACCTCGTGGTGCACGCCGCCCTCGAGCGCGACGGCCGGCGCACGGTGCGTGAGATCGCGGCCGTCCCCGGCCGGGCCGAGCAGGACGTCGTCGAGATCGCCGAGCTCTTCGTCCGGCGCGGGCGCGAGCTGGTGCGGGCCGACGGCTTCCCGCCGCACGCCGACCGGTTCGAGCGCGCCGGGTTCGACCTCGCGGCCCTGCTGGCGCGGGATCCGTCATGACCGGTGTCGTGCTCGGGCTCGGGCTCGGCGTGGGGCTGTTCCTCATCTGGTGGAGCTGCTGGGTCCCCGAGCCGGGGGAGCGCCGCCGCCCGCGGATGCCCGGCCCGTTCGCCCGTCTGGCCGACGACGTGGTGCAGGCGGGCTTCGCCGGGCTGACCCTGCGGATGCTGTTGGTCGCGTGCGTGGTGGCCTTCGTCCTGGTGCTGGCCATCGTGCGGTTCACCGTGGGCGTGCTGCCGATCGCGCTGTGCTTCGCCCTGATGGCCGCGGCCGCCCCCGTGGCGCTGGTCCGGCGGCGTGCCCGCCGGCGGCGTTCGGCGCTGCGCGACCTCTGGCCCGACGCCGTCGACAACATCACCTCGGCCGTGCGCGCCGGGATGGCCCTGCCGGAGGCGCTGGCCCAGCTCGGCGAGCGCGGCCCCGAGGAGCTGCGCGAGCCGTTCCGGCGCTTCGGCGACGACTACCGGCTGACCGGCCGCTTCTCCGACTGCCTCGACCGTCTCAAGGAGCGGCTCAGCGACCCGGTCGGCGACCGGCTGGTCGAGTCGCTGCGCATCGCCCGAGAGGTCGGGGGGAGTGACCTCGGGCGGCTCCTGCGCACCCTGTCGGTCTTCCTGCGCGAAGACGCCCGCACCCGGGCCGAGCTCGAGACCCGGCAGTCCTGGACGGTCAACGCGGCCCGGCTCGCGACCGCCGCACCGTGGTTCGTGCTCGCGATGCTGTCGACCAACCCCGAGTCGGTGGCCGCCTACTCGCGCCCCCTCGGGGCGGCCGTGCTCCTGGTGGGCGGCGCGGTCACGGCCGGGGCCTACTGGCTGATGGTGCGCCTCGGCCGCCTGCCCGAGGACCAGCGGGTGCTGCGATGAGCGACCTCGGCCGCGACGGCGCGCTGCTCGGTCTGGTGGCCGGCGTGGGCCTGCTCCTGATGTGGGCCGGGCTGCCGCGCAACCGCCGCCCCGGCCTGGCCGCCCGCGTCCTGCCCTACCTGCGAGACACCCCGCGCCCGTCGGCACTGCTCGGCGACGGCCCCGCGCGGGGCCTCCTCTCGGTCGTCGCCGTCCCCGTGCTCGGCGACCTGGCCCGCGGGGTCGAGCGGGTGCTCGGCGGCGCCGCGTCCGTCCGCAGCCGGCAGCTGCGGGCCGGGCTGCGCCCCGACGTCGACCGCTTCCGCGCCGAGCAGGTGCTGTGGGGGGTGGCCGGTGCCGTGGCGGGCGCCGCCTTCGGCACCCTCTCGGCGCTCACCCGCGACGGCTCGGTCGTCACCGTCCTCCTGCTGACCGGCCTCGGGTTCGGGCTCGGCGTCGCCGCGGCCGACTACCTCCTCAGCAGCCGCGCCACCCGCCGCGAGCGCCGGATGCTGGCCGAGTTCCCCACCATCGCCGAGCTGCTCGCCCTCTCGGTGGGCGCCGGCGAGGGCGCCATCGGGGCCCTCGAGCGGGTCTGCCGGCTCTCGGAGGGCGAGCTCGCCACCGAGCTGCGCAGCTGCCTGGCCGACGCCCGGGCCGGGGCCAACCTGCCCAGTGCCCTCCAGGGGCTGGCCGACCGCACCGGCCTGCCGAGCCTGCGCCGGTTCGTCGACGGGGTCGTCGTGGCGGTCGAGCGCGGCACGCCGCTGGCCGACGTGCTCCGGGCCCAGGCGCAGGACGTCCGGGAGGAGGGGCGGCGTTCCCTGATGGAGGCCGGCGGGCGCAAGGAGATCGTGATGATGGTTCCGGTGGTCTTCCTGATCCTCCCCGTCACGGTCCTGTTCGCCGTCTTCCCCGGCTTCAGCTTCTTCCGCTTCACCCTGTGACCACCGATGGAAGGACGACCATGACCCGATCCCGCCGCCTGCTGCTGCAGTCCCGCGCCGCTGCGGTCCACCCGACCGACCGTTCGTGCCGGCGCGAGCGCGGTGACGTCCCGGGCTGGGTGCTGATCACCCTGATGACGGCCGCGCTCGTCACCGCGCTGTGGGCCGTGGCCGAGGACCAGCTCGTCGCGATGTTCCGCAGCGCCCTGGCCTCGGTGGGCGGCTGACCGACGTGTCCGGCGTCCCCCGGGACGAGGCGGGCGCGGCAGTCGTCGACTTCTCGATGGTCTCGGTCCTGCTGCTCGCGATCTTCCTCGGTGTGGTGCAGCTCGGCCTGGCGCTGCACGCCCGCAACACCCTCATCGCGTGTGCGGCCGAGGGTGCTCGGTACGGCGCGCGGGCGGACGCCGTCCCGGGGGCGGCCGTGCGGCGCACCGAGGAGCTGGTCAGCGCGTCCCTGTCACCCCGCTACGCGCGTTCGGTGACCTCGCGAGAGTCGATGTTCGACGGCGTACGGGTGGTGGAGGTCCGCGTCGTCGCGCCGGTGCCGGTGCTGGGTCTGCTCGGGCCGGACGGCTCGCTCGACGTCGTGGGGCGGGCCTTCGAGGAGGACCAGTGACACCGCCGACCACGCCGCGGGCGCACCGCCGCGACGAGCGCGGGAGTGCCGTCGTCGAGTTCGTGACCCTGGGCGTCCTGTTGCTGGTCCCGCTCGTCTACCTCGTCATGGCCCTGGCCCGCGTGCAGGCGGGGGCGTTCGCGGTCAGCCAGGCCGCGCGCGAGTCGGGGCGCGCCTTCGTGACGACCGACGCGGGGCAGGACGCCACCGCCCGGGCGCGGGCCGCGGCGGCCGTCGCGTTCGCCGACCACCGCTTCGAGGAGGTCGGCACCCTCGAGCTGGTCTGCGACGGCACCCCGTGCCTACGGCCGGACGGGCGCGTCCGCACGACGGCGACGGTCCGCGTCCCGCTGCCGCTGGTGCCGGCCTTCGTGCGCGACGCCGTGCCCGCCAGCATCCCGGTGTCGGCCAGCCAGGTCTCGACCGTCGACCGTTTCCGGGTCCTGCCGTGAGCGCCGCCGGCCCGCGGCCGACCCGCCGCGCCCCGCGCGACGAGCGCGGCACCATCAGCCTCTACATCCTGGGGCTGGCCGTGATCGCCATGGTGCTCATCGCCGGCACCGTGGCCGTCACCTCGGCCCACCTCTCGCGGATGCGCATGCTCGACGTCGCCGACGGGGCCGCCCTCGCCGCGGCGAACGCGCTCGACGACGCGGCCTACCAGCAGGGCGTCGGCGACGTGGTGCCGCTCAGCGACGCCTCCGTGCGGCAGCGCGCCGCGCAGTACGTCGAGAGCGTCGAGCGGCCCGACTCCATCCTCGGATGGCGGCTCGCGCCCGGCACCGGCAGCCCCGACGGCCGCACCGCCGTGGTCGCGCTCACCGGCCGGGCCGCGCTGCCCATGATCGGCCCCGCGCTCGCGGACCTCGGCGTCAGCATCCGCATCACGGTCGTCTCCAGCGCCCGCTCCGACGTCGTCACGCCCTGAGGCGGCGACGGGTCAGGAGGCGACGGATCAGGGGGCGACGAGCCGGATGGTGAAGCGGTCGAAGCCCACCCACGACCGGCACGAGGTGTTCCGAGGGGCACCGCTGGCGTCGACCGTGCAGGTCGCGGCCAGGCTCACCTGCACCGGGTCGCCGGCCTTCGCCACGAAGCGCCCGCGGCGCCCGAAGCCGTTCGCCGAGCTCGTGCTGCCCCCGGCCCCGACGGTGAGGTCGACCGTGGTCTCCTGGCCGTAGTCGCTGAACAGGCCGGGGTCGACGGTGCTGGTGGCATGGATGCTCTCGCCGTCGCCGCCGCCCGAGGGTGCGACCACCGCCACGGAGTACGTGACGTGCCAGTCGTACTCATAGGTGCCGGCGACCGGCACCCGCAGCGTGGTGGGCGTCGCCGACTGGGCGCTCGCGTAGGCCTCACCCGACGCGGCCGGCTTCACCGAGACGATCGCGTCGGCGAACCAGCCGGTCACCCCGCCACGCGTCGCCCGACCCACCGACGTTCGGGCCGCCCCGATGCCGCCGTCGCCCGAGGTGCTGCCGGCGTCGCGCAGCTGGGCCAGCACGTCGATGACGACCTTCGAGGAGCCCGGGGGAGCGGTCGGCACCGGGGTCGCGCGCGGGTCGGTGGAGCTGGACGAACTCGGCGCCGTGGTCGCCGAAGGGGGGCGGGAGCCGGTGGGCGAGGGGGAGCCGCCCCCGGACGGGGACGTCGACGAGGACCCGGCGCCCGACGCCGAGGGCGCCCCCGACGACGGTCCGCTGGGGGAGCCGGTGCAGGCGGTGAGCGCGGCCAGGCACGCCACGGCGGTGGCAGCACCCATGGCGAGCGCACGCGACATCGACAACCTCCCTGCAGCGGTCGTGGCGAGCCTAGCCACGGGCCGACCCGCTGTCCGACGCTTGACCAAGCCCGCGGCGCCCCCGACGACGCCGTCGGCGGGCTCACGACCCGATGCCGCGTCGACGCAGGGGCGTGGGCCCCGTGCAAGCCTCGCGGCGCTCCACCCGACGCTGCTGGCCCGGAGCGCCGCGCTGTCGTGGACCGTCTCGGACGCTGGGGGTTCGGGGATGGCTTCCTACGACGTCCGCGCCCACTTCGCCCCCCAGGGCAAGCCCTTCGGGGCGTGGGCGACGGTGACGACCGCCCGCGGCTCGGCGCTCTCGCGGACCATCGCCCCCAGCGTGGGCGGCACCACCTGCTACGCCGTGCGCGGCCGCGGCCTCGCCGGCGACATCGGGTCCTGGAGCACGATCACCTGCGTCTCCACGGTCGTCGACGACCGCCGCCTCACCGTGTCCGGCGGTACCCGCCTGACCGGGTCGCGGCTGTGGGCCGGTACCCAGACCCGCATCGCCGGCACCGGTGCCTCGCTGCGCCTCGGCAACGTGTCGACGCGGTCGGTGTCGACGCTCACCCTGCGACCGACCTCGTCGTCCCCGGTCCTGGTCGACGGCGTCATCGTCCCGCGCTGAGCAGCGTCCCCGCCCGCGCCGCAGCGGCGGCCGGGGGACCGGACGCTCTCCCGTAGGGTTGACCCTCGTGGCCACCGACTTCACCCAGGAGCTCAAGGACCTCCGCGCGACGATGTCGTCCGTGCGCGAGGTCACCGACCTCAGCAGCCTCGAGGCGACCATCGCCGACTTCGAGCGGCAGGCCTCCGACCCCCACCTCTGGGACGACCAGGAGAAGGCGCAGGTCGTCACCTCCGGGCTATCCCGCGCCAAGGCCGAGCACGACCGCATCACCGGGATGGACGCGCGCATCGACGACCTCGAGGCGCTGGTCGAGATGGGCCAGGAGGAGAACGACGCCGAGACCCTGGCCGAGGCCGAGAAGGAGCTCGTCGGGGTCCGCAAGGCCGTCGGCGAGCTCGAGGTGCGCACCCTGCTGTCGGGCGAGTACGACGAGCGCGCCGCCGTCGTCACCATCCGCGCCGGCGCCGGGGGCGTCGACGCCGCCGACTTCGCCGAGATGCTGATGCGGATGTACCTGCGCTGGGCCGAGCGCCACCACTACCCGGTGAAGGTCCTCGACACCTCCTACGCCGAGGAGGCCGGCCTGAAGTCGGCCACCTTCGAGGTCGACGTGCCCTACGCCTACGGCAACCTCAGCGTCGAGGCCGGCACCCACCGCCTCGTGCGGATCAGCCCGTTCGACAACCAGGGACGCCGCCAGACCAGCTTCGCCGCGGTCGAGGTCGTGCCGCTCATCGAGCAGACCGACACCATCGAGATCCCCGAGAACGACCTCAAGATCGACGTCTTCCGCTCCAGCGGCCCCGGCGGCCAGTCGGTCAACACCACCGACTCCGCCGTCCGGATGACCCACCTGCCCACCGGCACCGTGGTGTCGATGCAGAACGAGAAGAGCCAGATCCAGAACCGCGCCGCCGCCCTGCGCGTCATGCAGTCGCGGCTGCTGCTGCTCAAGAAGGCCGAGGAGGCCGCCGAGCGCAAGGAGCTCGCGGGCGACGTCAAGGCCAGCTGGGGCGAGCAGATGCGCTCGTACGTGCTACACCCGTACCAGATGGTCAAGGACCTGCGCACCGAGCACGAGGTCGGCAACACCTCCGGCGTCTTCGACGGCGACATCGACGGCTTCATCGAGACCGGCATCCGCTGGCGGATCGCGCAGGAGAAGGCCGAGGCCTGAGCGTGGGCCCGGCCTCACCCGGCGACCCGGCCCCCACGACCTGGGCGGCCTGGGAGCAGCACCTCGTCGGCGCCGTCCTGAGCCTGCCCGACGGCGGGTCGGTGGAGGTGGCCGCACCGCCCGGGCACGCGCGCCTGGCCCGGGCGAGCCTCGGCCGCCGGTTCCGCTGGCTGGTCGGCGCCCGCCGCCGCCCCGGCTCGCCCTCGGCCCGCCTGGTGCGCGTCGAGGACCACCTGCGCGGGCACTGGGCCGGCGCCGAGCGGCTCGGCGGCCCGTTCCCGTGGTCGCGCGAGGAGGTGGAGGCCATCCAGGCCCTCGGCTGGCACTCGCCCACCGCCACCGACGGCGAGGACTTCCTGCGGTTCTGGCCCGACGACGTCGCCCAGGGGCCCTTCCTGCCCCCGGAGGACGCGCGGCGGGCCGCGGCCGCGCTGGCCGGCACCTTCCGCGCGGTGCTGGGTGTCGAGGAGCCCGAGCTGCCCACCGTCCGCCGCGGGTGACGGGCGCCGGAACGCGCCGACGGGGGCGGGCTCACGGCGTTCACCGGGTCCCCGACCTATCCTCGACACTGCCGTGCTCCGCCGCGGTCCCTGCACCCGAGCCTGAGGCCACCCCACCCGCATGATCCGCTTCGAGAACGTCACGAAGGTCTACCCGAGGTCGACGCGCGCCGCCGTCGACGACGTCAGCGTCGGCATCGAGCGCGGGGAGTTCGTCTTCGTCGTCGGCCCCTCCGGCTCGGGCAAGTCCACGATGCTGCGCCTCGCCCTGCGCGAGGAGGCCGCCACCAGCGGGCTCGTCCTGGTCTCGGGCCACGACCTCGGCAGGATGCCGATGCGCCAGGTGCCCCGGCTCCGGCGCGAGATGGGCGCGGTGTTCCAGGACTTCCGGCTGCTGCCCAACAAGACCGTGCACGAGAACGTCGCCTACGCCCTGCAGGTCATCGGCAAGCCGCGGCACGCCATCCGCCAGCTGGTGCCCGAGACCCTCGAGATGGTGGGCCTGGCCGGCAAGGAGAAGCGCTTCCCGCACCAGCTCTCCGGCGGTGAGCAGCAGCGCGTGGCCATCGCCCGCGCCGTGGTGAACCGCCCGCAGATCCTGCTGTGCGACGAGCCCACGGGCAACCTCGACCAGGCCATCAGCCTCGACATCGTGCGGCTGCTGGAGCGGATCAACCGCACCGGCACCACGATCGTCATGGCGACCCACGACCACGACATCGTCAACGACCTCAAGCGTCGCGTCATCCAGCTCGAGGACGGGCGGGTGGTCCGCGACGAGCAGGGCGGCTCCTACCACCGCAGCGCCGACGAGACCGAGGAGGACTGACATGCAGGCACGCTTCCTGGCCTCGGAGGTCGGCTCCGGCCTCCGTCGCAACGTCTCGATGGCCGTCTCGGTCGTGCTGGTCACGATGGTGTCGATGTTCCTGCTCGGCCTGGGGCTGCTGGCCCAGCGTCAGGCCGACACCATGAAGGGCTACTGGTACGACCGCATCCAGGTCTCCATCTACCTCTGCACGGCCGACTCCTTGCAGCCCAACTGCGAGGGCAAGGCCGTCACCGACGCGCAGAAGGCGGCCCTCCAGGCGCAGCTCGAGGCGCTGCCCGAGGTGAAGGAGGTCTTCTACGAGTCCGAGCAGCAGGCCTTCGAACGCTTCAAGCAGCAGTTCCGCAACAGCCCCATCGCCGGCAACGTGCAGGTCGGCGACATCCCGCAGAGCCTGCGGGTGCAGCTGAAGGACCCCACCAAGTTCGAGGTCGTCACCACCCAGTTCGAGAACGCGCCCGGTGTGGCGACCGTGCAGGACCAGGAGAAGGTCCTGTCGAAGTTCTTCACGATCATCAACTGGATCACCATCTTCGCGGTGCTGCTCGCGGCGCTGATGGCGGCCTGTGCCGCGCTGCTGATGGCCACGACGATCCGGCAGGCGGCCTTCATCCGGCGTCGTGAGATCGGCATCATGCGCCTGGTCGGGGCCTCGAACTGGACCATCCGGATGCCGTTCGTGTCCGAGATGGTCATCGTCTCGGCCGCGGGCGTCGTGCTCGCCGTGGGGCTGCTGGTCGGCCTCACGCAGTACGTCTTCACCGAGGGCGCCAGCCGGATCGCACTGTCGCAGGCGTTCATCGGCGTCTCCGACGTGTGGCTGCTCGCCCCGTGGATGCTCGGCGGCGTGCTGCTCATCGCCGTCGCCACCAGCCTGGTCACGTTGCGCCGCTACCTGCGGGTCTGACCGGTTCGGCTGCGGCTGCGCCGCGAGATCTGAGAACCTGCTGATGCAGGGGTGACCGCCGGGTTTCCGGGTCTTTCGCGCGTGGGGTGGGCAAACTCCTGTGATTCGTGTTACCAATGGTGACCATGGGACGTCGTGACCGCACTCTTCGGCGCGCCCCTCGACGGGTCGTCGGGGCCGGCGCGGCGCTGCTGTGCTCCGCCGGGATGGTCCTCGGGTCGGCCCTGCCGGCCCCGGCCACGCCCGACCCCGGAGCCCAGAAGAAGCTCGTCGACCAGCGCATCGACTCCCTGAAGAACCACCTCGACGACACCAGCGCCGCGCTGGCCACGGCCTACAAGAACCTCAAGGCCACCCAGGACAAGCTGCCCGCGGCGCGCAGCGTCCTCGCGAAGGCCCAGGCCACGGCGCAGGCCGCCGACCAGGCCAAGGCGGCGGCCGCCCAGCAGCTGCAGGTGGCCCAGGCCAACGAGGCCAAGGCGCGCAGCGACCTCGAGAAGGCCACCGACGAGGTCGCCGCGGGCCGCAAGCGCATCGCGCAGTTCGCCGCGCAGATCTACCAGGAGCAGGGCTTCGGCCAGCTCGACGTCGCCCTCTCGAGCACCGAGCCGCAGCAGTTCGCCGACCGGCTCGCCATGGTCGACACCGTGCTCGACGTGCAGAGCAGCACGATGGACCGGCTCACCACCGAGCGGGCCAACCTGACGGCCCTCGAGGACCACCTCACCGCCCTGCGGGTCGACTCCGACCGCAAGAAGAAGGCCGCCGAGGCCGCGCTGGCGCGGGCGACCCAGGCCCAGGCCGCGGCCGCCAAGGCCCAGGCCGACCTCCAGGCCCTGGCCGGCAGCCAGCAGCGCGCGGCCACCGCCTACGAGGACCAGGTCGCGGCCGACAAGGCCCAGCTCTCGTCGATGCGGGTCGAACAGGCCAGGCTGAAGAAGGTCCTCGCCGAGCGCGCCGCCCGCGCGCGGGCCCGGGCCGCCGCGGCGGCCAAGGCCAGGGCGGCCGCCGAAGCCAGGCGCCGGGCCGCCGAGGCCGCGAAGGGTCACCACAGCTCGGGGGGCTCCAGCGGGGGCAGCACGGGCGGCTCCTCCGACGGCAGCACGGGCGGAAGCAGCGGCGGCAGCTCGACGTCGACGGGCTACCTCAGCCGGCCGGTGCGCACCGGCTGGGTCAGCTCCGAGTTCGGGATGCGCTTGCACCCGATCTACCACGTCTGGCGCCTGCACAGCGGCATGGACTTCGCCGTCGACTGCGGGACGCCGGTCTACGCGGCCGCGCCCGGCACGATCATCCAGGCGGGCTACACCTACAGCTACGGCAACCGGATCGTGATCGACCACGGCCTCGTCGACGGCGTCGGCCTGGCCTCCACGTACAACCACCTGAGCCGCATCATCGCCGGGGGCTCGGTCGGCCGCGGGGAGCTCATCGGCTACAGCGGTACGACCGGCGACTCCACCGGCTGTCACCTCCACTTCGAGGTGCTGGAGAACGGCGACTTCGTCAACCCGCGCAAGTGGCTCTGAGGGCCTGAGGGTCCTGGCCCCCGCGGGCGGCGTCCGGAGTGGGTACCGACGGCCGGGACGGGTAGCCTGCACTGTCGTGGCCAAGGAGACCGGGAAGAAGCTCGTCGCGAGCAACCGCAAGGCCCGTCACGACTACCTCATCGAGGACACGTACGAGGCGGGCCTGGTCCTGATGGGCACCGAGGTCAAGGCGCTGCGGATGGGGCGGGCGAGCCTCGTCGACGGCTGGGCCGGCTTCGACCGCGACGACGAGCTGTGGCTCGAGGGCGTGCACATCCCCGAGTACCTGAACGGCACCTGGACCAACCACACGCCGCGGCGCCGGCGCAAGATGCTGCTGCACCGCCGCGAGCTCCACAAGCTGCTGGCGGCCACCCGCGAGACCGGCCACACCCTGGTGCCGCTGTCGCTCTACTTCAAGGACGGCCGGGCGAAGGTCGAGATCGCCGTGGCCAAGGGCAAGAAGAACTACGACAAGCGGCACGCCCTGCGCGAGCGCCAGGACAACCGCGAGGCCGACCGGGCCATCGCCGCCCGTCGCCGCGGCGAGCAGTGACGTGCCGCTCGTGCGCGGGGGGCTGCGCCGTGGCGCCGGGGCCGTCACCGGCCTGCTCCTGACCCTGGGGATGCTCGCGGCCGCGCCTTCAGCCGCCGCCGCGCCCGCCGCCGCCGGCGTCACCAGGACGGCGACCGCGAGCGATGCCGTGGGCTCCTGGGGCGGCTTGCCGGCCCGGGCCGTGCCCGCGGCGCTGCTCCCGGCGCAGGAGCAGGCCGACTCGCTGCACACGAGCATCGAGGCCCAGCAGGACGGCTCGGTCGTGGTCACCGAGGAGATCACCTGGCGCTTCCCTGACGGCGAGGACCGACACGGCATCTACCGCAACGTGCGGGTGCGGGCCGGGTACCAGAACAGCGACACCGAGTACCGGTACTACGAGCTCTCGGGCATCGAGGTGACCTCGCCCAGCGGGGCCCCCACCGACATCGTGGTCGAGGACTTCGGCGCCTTCCGCCGCCTCCGCATCGGCAGCCCGTCCGAGACGGTGTCGGGGACCGCCCGCTACGTGGTGCGCTACCGGCTCGCACACCTGGTCAACGACATCGGCGACGGCACCGCCGAGGTGTACTACGACGTCGTGGACACGTCCAACGACTTCCCGCAGCTCGACGTCCGCGCGAGCGTCACCGGCCCGGCCGCCGTCACGAAGGCGGCGTGCTTCCACGGTTCCTTCGGGGCCACCGATCCGTGCGAGGCGAGCGCGGGTGAGCAGGCGAGCTACGTCGTGCCCGACCTGGCCGCGGGCGAGGGCGCGTCGGTCGTCGCCTCGTTCCCGCGCGACGCCTTCGGCGACCTCGCGCCGGACCTGCGCCAGGGCAGCCCCGACGCGAGCAGCCAGAGCTCCGTGACGCCGGCGGTGTCGCGGGCCCTGTCGGGCCTGGCCGTCGGCACCGGCGTGCTGCTGCCGCTGCTGGCCGCGGCCCTGATGGGGCTGCTGGTCTGGACCCGCGGCCGCGACGAGCAGTACGCAGGCCTCACCCCGGGTCTGTCGCCCGGGCTCGGGCAGCAGGCGCCGGTGGTCACCGGCGGCCCCCAGCCGACGGTGGCCGTCCAGTTCACCCCGCCGCCCGGGGTGCAGCCGGGGATGGTCGGCACCGTCATCGACGAGGAGGCCAACGTCGTCGACGTCAGTGCCACCATCGTCGACCTCGCCGTACGAGGTCACCTGACCCTGGGCCGCGAGGACCGCGGAGTCCTGCGCTCCGACGACTGGGTGCTCACCCGCACCTCGCCCCCGGCCACCGCGTCCCCCCTGGTGGGCTACGAGCAGCAGCTGCTCGACGGGCTGTTCTCGGGGCAGGGCAGCGTGCGGCTGTCATCGTTGAAGAACCACTTCAAGCCCACCCTCGAGGCGGTGCAGCGCTCGATGTACGACGAGGTCGTCGCGCGTGGCTGGTTCCGGCGCAGCCCCGAGCGGCAGCGGTCGGGGTGGGTGGGTCTCGGCACGCTGGTCGCCGGGCTCGGTGTGGTCGGCTTCTTCTTCCTCGGCGGCGCCGCGTCGTCGCTGTTCGCGGACTCCGGCTTCCCGGTCAACCCGGCCTGGGTGCTCTTCGGCGGCCTGCTCGTCAGCGGCCTGGTGATCCGCACGCTGGGTGGCCGGATGGCGGCGCGCACGGCGGAGGGCTCGGCGGTCCTGGCCCAGGCGCGGGGCTTCGAGCGCTACCTCCGCACCGCCGAGGCGAACCAGATCCGCTGGGAGGAGGCGCAGGACGTCTTCAGCCGCTACCTCCCCTACGCCGTCGTCTTCGGGGTTGCCGACCGGTGGGCCTCGGTCTTCGAGGAGGTGGCGACGGCGGCCGCCGCGGCCGGCCACGTGATGCCGAGCCCGTGGTGGTACGCGGGGTCGTGGGGCGACGGCGGCTTCTCGGACGTCGCCTCGAGCATGGACTCGTTCTCGACGATGGCCGCGGGCACCTTCGTCTCGACGCCCGGCTCGTCCGGCGGCTCGGGCTTCAGTGGCGGCGGCGGCTTCTCGGGCGGCGGCGGCGGTGGCTCGTCCGGCGGTAGCTGGTAGGCGACGTCGGCGCCCGCACGTGCCGAACGGGCCGCCCCGAGGGGCGACCCGTTCGTGGTTCCCCGGCCACGCCGGGAGGGGGTGGTCAGTGCTTGAAGGCGTCCTTGACGTTCTCGCCGGCCTGCTTCAGGTCGGACGTGGCCTGGTCGGTCTTCCCCTCGGCCTCCAGACGCTCGTTGTCGGTCGCCTTGCCGGTCGCCTCCTTGCCCTTGCCGACGACGTCGTCCTTCATGTTCTCGACCTTGTCTCCGAGACCCATCGTGCTCTCCGTCCGCTCATGAGGCGCATCCGCGGGATGCGATGACCGTTCCACCGTATCCGCGGGTCGGACGCCTCGGGGGGATCGCGTCGCAGCGGTGTCGACGGGGCCGGCACCGGCTCCGGAAGGGCCGGTCTACGCCGCGCCCGGCCGCCGGCGCGGGGCCCGGGGACCCCGGACGTTGGCCCTTCGGACGATGTGGAGGACCGACGCCCCGCGGCTACTGTGGATGTCATGGCTCGGCCCGGGACTCGCCGGACCGTCTCGGCGCGCACGAACGCGCTGCAGACGGGCGCTGTCGCCTGCGCCGCCCTGGCCACCGTGGCGGGCGCCCTCGTGCTCCAGCCCACCAGCCTGAGCATCCTCAACGAGTTCCTGACCCACCCCGAGGCCATCGCCCAGGGCATCCAGAAGGCGCCCATCGGCCCGCTGGCGGTCCCGCTGGTACCCCCGACGCCCCGGACCCCCCACGAGCCGACGGCGCTCCCGCCCGCCACGACCCCGGTCCCGGTGCGCCCCACCCCGACCACGAGTGACACACCCACCGTCGAGGAGGTCGGGACCGGGGTCGACGTCCGTCCCGTCTCGTCGGGGATCCCGTCGCGTGGGGGCGCCGTGCCGCCCGGGCGTACGGCCCAGCCGCCCCGACCGACGGCCCACCCGACGCGTCCGGTGAAGCCCACGACGCCCGCCGTCACGCCCACGAAGCCGCCCAGGAAGCCGACCCCCACCCCGCCGCGCCCGCCCAAGACCAAGCCCACCCCGCCGCCACCGGTCGACTCCACGCCCGGCATCACGCAGGACGAGCACCGCGGCAAGGGCTACGCCTACGGCAACGGTGTGGGGAAGGGCAAGGCCAACGGGTTCGGCAACGGCTACGTCACCGGCACGCTGCCCGCCGGCCAGCAGAAGAAGAAGTCCGCCCCCACCCAGGTCGTGCCGGCCCTCGCCCCCACGCCGGCCAGCCACGGCAAGGACAAGGACTAGATCCACGGTGGTCCCCGGCGCCGCGCGCCGAGGAATCGGTTCGGCCACGCCCGCGTTGAAGGGCATACTGGCATCACCGGTGGCCGTGAGGTCCCGGTGTCGCGGACAACTCAACAGCGTGGGAGTGACCCCCTCACGGGGGTGATCGGTTTCGACATTGGCCGGTGGGCCATGGGGAAGCGGGTCGAGGACGCACGGTTATCTCGTAAACGACCCGTGCAAACCAATAGGTGCCAATTCCAAGCGCACCGACTTCGCCCTCGCCGCCTGAGCGAGCTCCGAAGTCCGTTGGCCTGAGTTCGATCCTGACTCAGTAACCAGCGTCATCTAGGGATCTTGCTGCGTCGTCTCGTCGGGGGGCGGCGCGGGACTCTCACCCGGCTGGGCCTGTCAGCGGACGTGTGCGCGCGAGCGCTGGGGCCGAGAAAATCCGTAGCGCACTGCACCCGGAGAAGCCCTGGTGTTCCGTCAGTGGACGCGGGTTCGATTCCCGCCACCTCCACCATCGGTGCACTCCCGCGCGTCCGCCCTCGAGGCCCGCCTCCGCGCACCGCGGGGGCGGGCCTCGGTGGTTCACTGCGGGGGTGACCCCTGCTCCCGCGCCCGACCCGCGCCCACCCGCCTCGCCCGAGACCACCATCGGGGGGCGCGACCTCACCCAGTGGCGCACCCGCGCCGGCCGTCGGCTGCTGGCCGTGCTGGCGGCGGCGCTCGATCGGCTGGGCCCCCTGGAGCGCTGGGGGAGGAGCAACCTGGCGCTCGTGGTCACGGTCGTGGTGGGCGGCGTGGTCGTGCTGGGCGTCGACCTGCTCGCGGCCCAGGTCTACGACGCGGTCACCGAGAACGAGGACCTGGCGGTGTTCGACCGGCCGGTCCTCGACGCCGCGGTGGCCCTGCGCAGCCCGGCCCGCGATGCCGCGGTCACCGCGTTCACCGACCTGGGCGGGACCGCCGGGATGCCGGTGCTCGTGCTCGTCGTCACCGTGCTGCTGGTGCTGCTGCGGCGCTCGTGGAGCCCCGTGGGGGTGATGGCCGTAGCCGCCGCCGGCTCGCTGGCGATGACGGTGCTCGGCAAGGACCTGGTGGGGCGGGCCCGGCCCCCCGTGACGCTCGCGGTGCCGCCGCTCGAGACCTCGCCGTCCTTCCCCTCGGGCCACACGCTGAACGCCACGGTGCTGGTCGGGGCGGCGGCCTACCTCCTGTTGGTGGCGTCGACCCGGGCCTGGCAGCGGACCCTCGTGGTGGTCGTCGCGGTGGCGTTCATCCTGGCGATGGGGCTCTCGCGGGTCTACCTCGGGCACCACTGGCTCACCGACGTCGTGGCCGGCTGGCTGCTCGGGCTGGGGTGGCTCGCCATCGTGGTCACCGGCGACCGGGTGCGGCTGACCCTGCGCCACGGGCGCTCCGCGGCCGCTCCGGCGACGGGCGCCGGCGTGGCCGCCGCCCCGGAAGGGCGCGCCGGGTCGGGCCGGTAGCGGTCGCGGTCAGGCGGGGCCGAGCGCGAACCGCACGAGCACGCTGGCGACCACGGCCGACTCGCCCGCCTCGACCGGCATCGCGGCGCCCCGGGTCGTCGCGGCGAGCGTGGCGCGGGGGCCGGGCGAGCCGCCGTCCGGGGCCTCGACGACCGCGAGCACCGGCCCGAGGTCGCGCCCCGCGAGACCGGCGTACTGGGTGGCGCGAGCCCGGGCGTCCGCGAAGGCCGCCGCACGGGCCCGCTCGAGCAGGGGCGCCAGGTCGGCCACCTCGAGCGAGATGCCGTCGACCCCCAGCGCGTCGCCCGCGGCACCCGCCACCGCGGCCAGGACGTCGCTCGTGCGGTCGCGGTCGCGGACCCGCAGGCGCACCACCTGCCACGCCTGGTAGCCGGTGACGGTGCGGCCCTCGGCATCCCACCGGGGGACGACGCCCATCGACGTCGTGCGGCGGTCGGCCTCGGCGACCCCGTGGTCGGCGGCCGCGGCGAGGGCGGCGGTCAGCCGGGTGGCGAGCCCGGACAGGGCGCCGGCGACGTCCCGGGCCTCCACCTGCACCCGCGCGTCGACGGCAACGACGTCCGGCGTGGCGCTCGCGGAACCGCTGCCGATCACTTCCACGTGGTCGACCATGGGGTCACTGTAGGGCCGCCACCGGCGCCTGACGACGGACGCCGATTCGGGCTACCTCCCGGTACACGGTTGACTGGACCCATGCCTGCCGCGCCCTCCATCGCCAACAGCGTCACCGTCCGCCTCGAGCTGCCGGCGCGCCCCACAGCCGTCAGCGAGATGACCAGCCTGATCGAGAAGGCCGGCGGGGTCGTCACCGGCCTCGACGTCACGGGCTCCGGACAGACCCGCCTGCGGGTCGACGTGACCATGCTGACCCGCGACCCCGACCACGCCGAGGAGATCGTCGAGACGGTCCGCACCCTCGACGGCGTCGAGATCGGCAAGGTCTCGGACCGCACCTTCCTGCTGCACCTGGGCGGCAAGCTGACGGTCGAGTCGAAGGTGCCGATCCGCACCCGTGACGACCTCTCGCTCATCTACACGCCGGGGGTGGCGCGGGTCTGCCTGGCGATCGCCCGCAACCCCGAGGACGCGCGCCGCCTCACCATCAAGCGCAACACCGTGGCCGTGGTCACCGACGGCACCGCGGTCCTCGGCCTCGGCGACATCGGCCCGCTCGCGGCCCTGCCGGTGATGGAGGGCAAGGCCGCGCTCTTCAAGCGTTTCGCCGACATCGACGCCTTCCCGATCTGCCTCGACACCACCGATACCGAGGAGATCATCCGCACCGTCAAGGCCATCGCGCCGGGCTTCGCGGGCATCAACCTCGAGGACATCTCCGCCCCCCGCTGCTTCGAGATCGAAGCCCGGCTGCGCGAGGAGCTCGACATCCCCGTCTTCCACGACGACCAGCACGGCACCGCGATCGTGGCGCTCGCGGCGCTGCGCAACGCGCTGCGGGTCGTCGGCAAGCGGCTCGAGGACGTGCGCCTGGTGATGAGCGGCGCGGGGGCGGCGGGCACGGCCATCCTCAAGCTGTTCCTCGAGGCGGGGGCGCAGCACGTGGTGGTCGCCGACGTCGACGGGGTGGTGCACCGCGGCCGCGCCGACGTGCTGTCGGGCGACCACCCGAACCACGCCTGGATCGCCGAGCACACCAACCGCGACGGCGTCACGGGGACCCTGTCCGACGCCCTGCGGGGCGCCGACGTGTTCCTCGGCGTCTCGGCGCCGAACATCCTCACGGAGGCCGACATCGCGTCGATGGCGCCGGACTCGGTGGTGTTCGCGATGGCCAACCCGACGCCCGAGATCGACCCCGAGCTCGCGGCCCGGCACGCGGCCGTGGTGGCCACGGGCCGCTCCGACTTCGCCAACCAGATCAACAACGTGCTGGTCTTCCCGGGTGTCTTCCGCGGGCTCATCGACGCCGCCAGCAAGCACGTGACGATGGAGGTCCTGCTGGCCGCGGCCGACGCCCTGGCCGACGTCGTCAGCGACGAGGAGCGCAACGCCACCTACATCATCCCCAGCGTGTTCCACCCCGACGTCAGCACCGTCGTGGCCGAGGCGGTGCGCAAGGCCGTGCTCGCCGCCGGCACCGCGCCCGCGCCGGAGCTGCCCGACCCCAGCGCGCGCCCGGCCGTCGACCCGGTCGGATGACGGCGCCGACTCCCGTCGCGCGCGGGCGGCGGCGCATCCTGCTCGGGGCGTTGGTGCTCGCCGTGCTGGTCCAGTTCGTGGTGCTCTACGCCCCGCGGGCGCCGGGCGTGGAGCCGTTCCCGAACGCCGACAAGGTGGTCCACCTGCTGCTGTTCCTGGTGCCGACCCTGCTGGGGCTCGCGGCCGGGCTCGCCCCCCGAGCGGTCGTCGGGCTGCTGGCGGCCCATGCCGTGGTCAGCGAGGTGGTCCAGGGCGCGCTGCTGCCGCACCGCTCGAGCGACCCGCTCGACGTGCTGGCCGACCTCACCGGAGTCGCGCTGGCCGTCCTGCTGTGGTGGCTGGTGCGGCGGCGCCGGGCGTCTGGAGCTGCGCTCGGGCGCTGGTAGACTGGTCGTTCCGCCGAGGTGGTGGGCGCCTGGCCGCGCTCACGCCGGCCGCAGATCGCGGCCCGTCCTTCCCACCCGGCCCGCTGGTGACACCGCTCCGGTCGAACCCGCCCCCAGGACCATTGACGGTCCGGAGACTCGTTGTGATCGCTGTTTCGCCACCGGCTGACGACGTGTCTGTCCGAAGTGCGAACCACGACGAGATACAGGTGAATTTCCCCATGCCCAAGAAGGCATCCGGGCCGAAGGCCCGTTGGACCGCTGCCCAGAAGGCGGAGCGCAAGGGCCCCAAGAAGCCCCACCGCGGGCAGGCCGCCTCCCGCACCGAGGCCCCCGCGGGCGACCGCCCGAAGCGCCCCCGCGCCGAGCGCTCGCCCCGCTGGGACCGTGAGGACCCCCGCCGCGGCAGCACTCCGCCGCGCGAGGACCGCCGGCGCGACGAGCGCGCCGCCCGCGGCGACGATCGCCCGGCCTTCCGCCGCGACGACCGCCCGGCGCGCAGCGAGCGCCCGTCGTACCAGCGCGACGACCGCCCGGCGCGCAGTGAGCGCCCGTCGTACCAGCGCGACGACCGTCCGGCGCGCAGCGAGCGTCCGTCGTACCAGCGCGACGACCGCCCGGCGCGCAGCGAGCGTCCGTCGTACCAGCGCGACGACCGTCCGGCGCGCAGCGAGCGCCCGTCGTACCAGCGCGACGACCGCCCGGCGCGCAGTGAGCGACCGCCGTTCCGCCGCGACGACCGGCCCGCGCACCGCCCGCATGACGAGCGTCCCCGCCGCGAGCGCGGCGACCGCCCCGTGCGCGACTACACCCCCCGCGTCGCCGACCCCGTGCGCCGCGACCGCCACGAGGGTCGCCACGCCGACCGTTTCCGCGACGACCGTTTCCGCGACGACGCCGAGCGCCCCCGCAGCTTCGAGGACGCCGAGGCCGAACGCGCCGAGGCCGACAGCTGGACCACCTACCGGTCCGCCGCCGCCGGTGGCCCGCGCGAGGTGACCGCCGACAACGGCTTCGCCGCCCTGGGCGTCCCCGACCTGCTCGTCGAGCGCCTGGCGCGCGACGGCATCGCCGAGCCCTTCCCCATCCAGGCCGCCACCATCCCCGATGCCCTCGCGGGCCGCGACGTCCTCGGCCGGGGCCAGACCGGCTCCGGCAAGACGCTGGCGTTCGGGCTGCCCACCATCGCCCGCCTCGCGGATGGCGTGCGCCCGCAGCCCAAGCGGCCCCGGGCCCTGGTCCTCGTGCCGACCCGCGAGCTCGCGATGCAGGTGAGCGACGCCCTCGAGCCCTTCGTCCACGTCACGGGCATCACCCACCGGCTCGTCGCCGGAGGCCTGTCCTACGAGCCGCAGATCAAGAGCCTGCAGAAGGGCGTGCACCTCCTCGTCGCCACGCCGGGTCGCCTCGTCGACCTGATGGAGCGCGGCGCCGTCGACCTCGGCGGCATCGAGGTCGTCATCCTCGACGAGGCCGACCACATGGCCGACATGGGCTTCGTGCCCGAGGTCACCGCCATCCTCGCCGCCGTCCCGCAGGGCGGCCAGCGACTCCTGTTCTCGGCCACCCTCGACAAGGGCGTCGACGCGCTCGTCGAGAAGTACCTCGTCGACCCGGTGACGCACTCGACGGACGACGCCCAGGCCTCGATCACGACGATGAGCCACCACGTGCTCCTGGTCGACCCGCACAACAAGAAGCAGCTCACCGCCGAGCTCGCCGGGCGCGACGGCCGCAGCGTCATCTTCGCCCGCACCCAGCTGGGCGTCGAGCGCATCGCCGGTGAGCTGCGCGATCGGGGCGTCCTCGCGGCCGGCCTGCACGGTGGCCTCACCCAGAACGTGCGCAACCGCGTGCTGGGAGCCTTCCGTGACGGCAAGGTGCCCGTCCTGGTCGCCACCGACGTGGCCGCGCGCGGCATCCACGTCGACGACATCGGGATGGTCATCCAGGTCGACCCGCCCACCGACCACAAGGACTACCTGCACCGCGCCGGCCGTACCGCCCGCGCCGGCGAGCAGGGAGCGGTCGTCATGATCGCGCTGCCGCACCAGCGCAAGATCGTCACGCGCATCATCGAGAACGCCGGCGCCGAGGCGCAGACCACACGCGTCCTCCCCGGTGACGCCACGGTGCTCGGGATGGGCGGCAAGGTCCCCGCCGGGGTCCCGGTGCCCGACTCGGTCTGGCGCCCGATCATCGAGGGCAGCCCCACCAAGGGTCGCCGCGGTGGTCCGCCCCGACGCGGGGCGCCCGCCGGCGGGCGCCCCCAGCGCTCGCAGGGTTCCTCCCCGAGGTCCGGGCGGCCGTCCGGGCGCGGGGGCAGAATGGGTGCGTGAGCGCGCCCTTCACCACCGGCAGGCTCCTGGTCGCCACTCCGGCGATCGAGGAGGGTGTCTTCCGGCGTAGCGTCGTCCTCGTCCTGCACCACGGCGACGAGGGCGCGCAGGGGCTCGTGCTCAACCGCCCGATCGAGGCCGACATCGGCGCGGTCCTGCCCGGCTGGGAGGAGCACGCCAGCCGCCCGGCCACGATGTTCCAGGGTGGCCCCGTGCAGCTCGACTCCGCGCTCGGGCTGGTCGCCGTCCCCGGCGACTCGCCCGAGCCGGCGGGTGTGCGGCGGCTCTTCGGGGCCGTCGCGCTCGTCGACCTCGACACCCCGCCGCCCCTGGTGGCTCCCGAGGTGGCCGCGCTGCGCATCTTCGCGGGCTACGCCGGCTGGTCGGCCGGGCAGCTGGAGGACGAGGTCGACACCGGCTCCTGGTACGTCGTCGACCCCGAGAGCGGCGACGTCTTCACCGACAGCCCCGGCGGCCTGTGGCGGCGCGTGCTGCGGCGCCAGCCCGAGCCGCTGCGCTGGGTGGCGTGGTTCCCGTCCGACCCCGAGCTCAACTGAGCGCGCGGCGTAGGGTGTTCGGCATGAGCGAGACGATGCCGCAGCCGCAGGAGGCGCCGGGCGCGCCGGGTGGCCCCGACGGGCCGCAGACGCAGACCGCCGTCCTCGAGCGCACCGAGGCCGTCCCCGAGGTCGCCGAGCCCGGCGACCACGAGCGTTTCGCGCACTACGTGCGCAAGGAGAAGATCGTCGAGAGCGCCGTCACCGGCGAGCCCGTCACGGCGCTGTGCGGCAAGGTCTGGATCCCCGGGCGCAACCCCGACAGGTTCCCGGTGTGCCCCACCTGCAAGGAGATCTACCAGGGCCTGCGCGCCCCGCAGGACGGCGGCGACGACAAGTCCTGACCCGGCGCGCGGTCCACTGCCTGTGGGTGCGGCGTCCTAGCGTGTCCGCATGCGACGTTTCGTGGACGAGGACCTCACCGGCGCCGAGTTCCGCGAGGTCGACCTGACCCGAGCGCGCTTCGTCGGGGTGGTGATGGACGACGCCGACATCGACGGCCAGGTCGGCCGCCTCGTCGTCAACGGCGTCGAGGTGATGGCGTTCGTCGAGGCCGAGCTCGACCGCCGGTATCCGGTACGCCTGCTGCTGCGCTCCGACGAGCCCGACGACCTGCGCGGGGCCTGGCGGCTGCTGCGCGAGGAGTGGGCCGGCACCGTGGCTCGGGTGCGGGCGATGCCGGAGGGCACCGAGCACCGGGGCGTCGGCGGCGAGTGGTCGATGGTGCAGACCCTGCGGCATCTGGTGTTCGTGCACGACTCGTGGTTCCGGCGCTGCGTGCTGGGGCTCACCGAGCCGTTCACGACCCTGGGCCTCGGGCCACCGGTCGTCATGGAGCAGGTGCTGGGGGATGCCGTCGAGCCCCCGCGCCCGAGCCTCGGCGAGGTGCTGGCCGTCCGCGAGCGGCAGGCGGCCGAGGTCGAGGCGTGGCTCGCCGACGTCACGCCCGACCGACTGGCGGCGAGCGCACCGGTGCCGGACGACGACCGCTGGCCGCCCTACGCCCGGGGCCGCACGGTGCGCCGGTGCCTCGGCACCGTCCTGAACGAGGAGCATGCCCACCACCGGTTCTGCGTCCGTGATCTCGACACGCTCGCCCGTGAGGACCCCCCGGCGCCCGTAGTTCCCGTGGGCTGACGACCCTGCCGCCCCGCGGCCGAGCGCGCGCAGCATTTACCGGTTCTTTACGCCGAGCGGGGTCGGGCCTGGACGAGTGGCGCCTAGGTTGCCCAGATGCCGTGCCGGGGTGGCGCGGCCTCGACATCCTCGAAAGGTCGTCATGCGCCTTCGCCCGTTCTCCGCGCTCGCCGCGCTCGCCCTCGCCTCGGCAGGGCTGGTCCTCCCGCTGACCTCGGCCTCGGCCCGGCCGATGGCCGGCGTCGACACCGTCGCCGCCACCTGCGAGACCCACACCGACGAGGTCGGCGGCCGCCACGCCACCGGCCCCACCCGCTTCGACCCGCACGAGCTCAGCGACGCCAAGGCGGCCTCGATGAACGCCCAGCTCGTGCGCGACATGGCCGCGCGGGGCGTGACCACCACCCGGGGCGGCGCCACCCAGAAGGGCAAGCCCGGCGGGGGAGGGGGCACCTTCCAGCCCGCGGTGGTCCCGGTGCACTGGCACGTCATCACCGACGGCGCCCAGGGCAACCTCACGGGCTCCAAGCTCGCGGGCCAGATCAGCGTCCTCAACGCCGCGTACTCGGGCTCCGGCTTCTCGTTCCAGACGGTGAGCACCGACTACACGAACAACCCGACCTGGTACAACGGCATCACCAACGGCAGCACCGCCGAGAAGCAGATGAAGAACGCCCTGCACGTCGGCGGCAAGGGGGACCTCAACCTCTACACCGCCGACCTCGGCGGCGGCCTGCTCGGCTGGGCCACCTTCCCGAAGTCGACCGTCGACCCGATGGACGGCGTCGTGATGCTCGACGAGAGCCTGCCCGGCGGCAGCGCCGCGCCGTACAACCTGGGCGACACCGCGACCCACGAGATCGGCCACTGGCTCGGGCTCTACCACACCTTCCAGGGCGGCTGTAACGGCAACGGCGACTACGTCGACGACACCAACGCCGAGGCGTCGCCGGCCTACGGATGCCCGACCGGGCGCGACTCGTGCGCGTCCAAGCCGGGCACCGACCCGATCACGAACTTCATGGACTACACCGACGACGCGTGCATGAACCGGTTCACGACGGGCCAGGTCTCGCGGATGCAGGCCTCGTGGCTGACCTACCGCGCCGCCTGACCCAGACGTCGCCGCAGGACATCCTCCGCTAGCACAGACCGAGGGCCCCGACGAGTTCGCCGGGGCCTTCGGCATGTCGTCGGGTGGGCGGTTATCGTGGCCGACGCCCATGAGTACCTCTGCCGCCGGACACCTGCCCCCCGCCTTCCCCGGGCGGGCCGCGTGGGGTACCGCCGCCAAGCTGCGCGCCTGGCAGGAGGAGGCCCTCGAGGCCTACCTGCGGAGCGAGACCAAGGACTTCCTGGCGGTCGCGACCCCGGGCGCGGGCAAGACCACCTACGCCCTGCGGATCGCCACCGAGCTGCTCGAGCGTGGCCTCGTGCGCGCCATCACGGTCGTGGCCCCCACCGAGCACCTCAAGACCCAGTGGGCCGACGCCGCGGGACGCGTGGGCATCCAGCTGAACCCGTCCTTCTCGAACTCCACCGGGGTGCAGAGCAGCGAGTACGACGGCGTCGCGCTCACCTACGCCCAGGTGGCCGCCAACCCCGGGCTGCACCGCCGGCGCACCGAGGCCACGCCCACCCTGGTCATCCTCGACGAGATCCACCACGGCGGCGACGCCCGCTCGTGGGGTGACGGCATCCGCGACGCGTTCACCCCCGCCACCCGCCGGCTCTCGCTCACCGGCACTCCCTTCCGCTCCGACACCAACCCCATCCCGTTCGTGCGCTACGAGATGGACCAGGCGGGCGTCCTGCGCTCGGCGTCCGACTACACCTACGGGTACGCCGCCGCCCTGCGCGACGGCGTCGTGCGGCCGGTGCTGTTCCTGGCCTACGGCGGGGCGATGCGCTGGCGCACGAAGGCCGGCGACGAGATCGCGGCCCGCCTCGGTGAGCCGCTGACCCGCGACCAGACCGCGCACGCCTGGCGCACCGCGCTCGACCCCAAGGGCGAGTGGGTCCCCTCGGTGCTCGCGGCCGCCGACAAGCGCCTCTCGGAGGTCCGCCGCCACGTGCCGGACGCCGGGGGCCTGGTCATCGCCTCCAACCGCACCGCCGCCCGCGCCTACGCCAAGATCCTCCTGGCCATCACCGGGCAGCCGGCCACCGTGGTGCTCTCGGACGACGCGGGCGCCAGCGCGGGCATCGAGCGCTTCGCCGCCGACGACTCGCGCTGGATGGTGGCCGTGCGGATGGTCAGCGAGGGCGTCGACGTGCCGCGGCTGGCCGTCGGCGTCTACGCCACGTCGACCTCGACGCCGCTGTTCTTCGCCCAGGCCGTCGGCCGCTTCGTGCGGGCCCGGCGCCGGGGCGAGACGGCCTCGGTGTTCCTGCCGTCGGTGCCGCTCATCCTGCAGCTCGCGGCCTCGATGGAGGAGGAGCGCGACCACGCCCTCGACCGGCGCACCGACGCCGAGTCCGAGGCCTCCATCTGGGCCGAGGAGGAGGGGATGCTCGCGGCCGCCAACCGCACCGAGCGCACCCTCGGGCTCGAGGACGAGTCGCGCTTCGAGGCGCTCGAGTCCGACGCGCACTTCGACCACGTGCTCTTCGACGCCAAGCAGTACGGGCTGCACGCCGAAGCCGGCTCGGAGGAGGAGCAGGACTACCTCGGGCTCCCCGGCCTGCTCGAGCCCGACCAGGTGGCCCACCTGCTCAACGAGCGCCAGACCAAGCAGGCCCGCGGCGGGCGCACCCGCCCCGAGCCGGTCGCCGGGCCCAGCCCGGTCGCCGCCCACCGCGCGCTGGCCTCGCAGCGCAAGGAGCTCAACAAGCTCGTGGCGGCGTACTCGAGCAAGACCGGCACCGCCCACGCGACCATCCACCTGGACCTGCGGCGGGCGTGCGGGGGTCCCGAGCTCGCCTCGGCCACCGGCGAGCAGGTGACCGAGCGGATCGAACGCATCCGCCGGTGGTTCGTCGGCCGCCGCTGACGGGGCGACACCCGACGGACACCATCCCGCCGTCACGCGGACACCCACGGGCGTCCGGGCCGGGCTAGGGTCCCCACCCGTGACTGAATCCACTCTCTCCAGCGCCTCCCGCCGCCAGCTCCTCACCATGGCCATGGTCGGCGGGGCCGCGATCGTCTCCGCCCCCTCGGCCCAGGCCGCTACCTCCGGGCGCCGCGGGCCCGAGCGGCCGTTCCGCGTGACCGTGCTCGGCACCACCGACCTGCACGGCAACGTCTACAACTGGAACTACTTCAACAACGCCGCCTACAGCGACGCCAAGGGCAACCAGATCGGTGTCGCCAAGGCGGCGACGCTGGTCAAGGCCGTGCGCGCCGAGCGCGGCGCCGACACCTGCATCACCCTCGACGCCGGCGACACCATCCAGGGCACACCCCTCGCGTACTACTACGCCAAGGTCGAGCCGATCACGCAGGGCGCCACCCACCCGATGGCCACCGCCATGAACGCGCTCGGCTACGACGCCGCGGCGCTGGGCAACCACGAGTACAACTACGGCCTCGACACGCTGCGGGCCTTCGAGGACCAGTGCGAGCACCCGCTGCTGTCGGCCAACTCGGTCGACTGGACCACCGGTGAGCCGGTCTTCACCCCGTACGTCCTGAAGCGCATCGGCCTCCCCAGTGGCACGGTCACCGTCGGCATCCTCGGCCTGGTGACGCCGGGGGTGGCCATCTGGGACGCCGCGAACGTGGAGGGGAAGGTGCGCTTCCCGGGCATCGTCGAGCAGGCGAAGGTCATGGTGCCGCGGATGAAGGCGGCCGGCGCCGACGTGGTCGTGGTCTCGTGCCACTCGGGTGCCACGCCCTCGTCGAGCTACGGCGACGCGCTGCCGTTCCCCGAGAACGCCAGCACCCAGCTGGCCGAGGAGGTCGCCGACATCGACGCGATCCTCGTCGGGCACGCCCACGTGGAGATCCCGCAGAAGATCGTCACGAACAAGGTCACCGGCCGGCCGGTGCTGCTCAGCGAGCCGCTCTACTGGGGCATGCGGGTCACCGTCATGGATCTCGACCTCGTGCGCGACGGTCGCGGCTGGCGGGTCAAGCACTCGCAGGCCACGCTGCTCAACGCCAACACCGTGCCCGAGGACGCCGAGATCGCGGCCCTGGTGCGGCCCGCCCACGAGAAGGTCCTCGCGTACGTCAACGGCGTCGTCGGCACCTGCACCGAGGCGATGTCGGCCGCGACCTCCCGCTACCAGGACACCGCGGCGATGGACTTCATCAACCTGGTCCAGGCCCAGGCCGTCAAGGACGCCCTCGCCGGCACCCCGCAGGCCGGGCTGCCGGTGCTCTCGATCGCGGCGCCGTTCAACGCGGAGGCCAAGATCCCCCAGGGCCAGGTGACGGTGCGTGACGTCGCGGGCCTGTACATCTACGACAACACCCTGCTGGCCGTCACCCTCACCGGGGCGCAGGTCAAGGACTACCTCGAGACCTCGGCGACGTACTTCAAGCAGGTCACGAACGCGGGGCCGTTCACCCCTGACCAGGTGACCCGTGCCGTGACCCCGAACGCGCCGAACGGCACGCCCGACTACAACTACGACATCATGGGCGGGCTCGACGCGCGGCTCACCTACGACATCGACATCACGAAGGCGCCGGGGTCGCGCATCACGGACCTGCAGTACGCCGGGGCGGCCATCGACCCGGCCCAGCAGTTCGTCGTCGCCATCAACAACTACCGCCAGAGCGGCGGGGGTGGCTTCCCGCACGTCAAGACCGCGCCGGTGGTCTACAACCGGCAGGTCGAGATCCGCCAGCTGCTGATCGACTGGGTCACCGCCCACCAGGTCATCGACCCGCCGACGTTCTTCTCGCTCGACTGGAAGCTGACCGCGGCGGGCACCACGGTGGTCGTCCAGGCCTGAGCCGCAGCTGCCGCACCACGCCAAGGCACCGGAACCTTCAGGGAAGCACCCCTACGGTTCCGGTGCCTTGCTGAAGGTTCCCGCGTGGGGCGAGAACGTGGGACGGGGGCGGCGGTCAGTCGGCGGTGGCGGCCGCGGCGGCGTCGACCAGGGGGCCGGTGCGGTACTCGAGGTGGGTGACCAGGCAGATCGCGGTGTTGGCGCGCAGCACGTGGGTGTCGTCGATGATCTCGTCGATCACCCGGCCGAGGTCGGCGTTGTCGCGGGCCGCCACCCGCACGACGAGGTCGCCGACCCCGGTGATGGAGTGGATCTCGAGGACCTCGGGGATGGCCGACAGGTGCGCCACCACCGGCCCGTGGCCCTGGCGCTGGCTGATCTCGAGGGTGCAGAACGCCGTGACCGGGTAGCCGAGGGCCTGGGCGTCGACCTGCGGCGCGAACGAGCGGATGACCCCGCGCGTCTGGAGCCGGTCGAGGCGGGCCTGCACCGTGCCCCGCGCCACCCCCAGGGTGCGCGAGGCGCCGAGCACCCCGATGTGCGGGTCGTCGGTGTACAGCCGGATGATCCGGGCGTCGAGGTCGTCCACTCCGTCGTGTCGTGCCATGAGCACATTGTCCGGTGCGGATGCCCTCGCAGGCAACACCGTGCGCAGCGTGACCACCGGGGAATGGTGTGGTTGCACAGGGCGCCCGGGGTCGCGACAGTGGCCGGATGACCGACACGACGACGTCCGGCAGCCGCATCGACCTCACCGCCACCGAGCGCGAGGCGAACCTCGACCTCGAGCAGCTCAAGCAGCTGGTGGGTCTGGTCGACTACGACGAGAGCACCGACCCGTTCCCGGTCACCGGCTGGGACGCCATCGTGTTCGTCGTCGGCAACGCGACCCAGACCGCGCACTACTACCAGAGCGCGTGGGGCATGGAGCTCGTCGCCTACAGCGGCCCCGAGAACGGCGTGCGCGACCACAAGGCGTACGTGCTGAGGTCGGGCTCGATCCGCTTCGTCGTCAAGGGCGCGGTCACCCCCGACAGCCCGCTCGTCACGCACCACGCGAAGCACGGCGACGGCGTCGTCGACATCTCCCTCGAGGTCCCCGACGTCGACGTCTGCATCGAGCAGGCCCGCCGCGCCGGTGCCACCGTGGTGCAGGAGCCCGAGAACCTCACCGACGAGCACGGGACCGTGCGGGTGGCCGCCATCGCGACCTACGGCGAGACCCGCCACAGCCTGGTGCAGCGGGTCGTCGACGGCGTCACCTACGACGGCCCCTACCTGCCCGGCTACCAGCCGGCCTCGTCGACCTTCGTCAAGCGCGAGGGCGCCCCCAAGCGCCTCTTCCAGGCGCTCGACCACATCGTCGGCAACGTCGAGCTCGGGAAGATGGACGAGTGGGTCACGTTCTACAACCGCGTCATGGGGTTCGTGAACATGGCCGAGTTCATCGGTGACGACATCGCCACCGACTACTCCGCGCTGATGAGCAAGGTCGTCGCCAACGGCAACCACCGGGTGAAGTTCCCCCTCAACGAGCCGGCCATCGCCAAGAAGAAGAGCCAGATCGACGAGTACCTCGAGTTCTACGGCGGCCCGGGCGCCCAGCACCTCGCGCTCGCGACCAACGACATCCTGCGCACCGTCGACGAGCTGCGCAAGGAGGGCGTCGAGTTCCTCGACACCCCCGACGCCTACTACGAGGACCCCGAGATGCGCGCCCGCATCGGTGAGGTCCGGGTACCCATCGAGGAGCTCCAGTCGCGCAAGATCCTGGTCGACCGCGACGAGGACGGCTACCTGCTCCAGATCTTCACCCGCCCGCTCGGCGACCGGCCCACGGTGTTCTTCGAGATCATCGAGCGCCACGGCTCGCTCGGCTTCGGCAAGGGCAACTTCAAGGCCCTGTTCGAGTCGATCGAGCGCGAGCAGGACAAGCGCGGCAACCTCTGAGCCCCCCGCTCAGAAGCGCTCCTGGTCGGCCGGTGACGACCAGGGCGTGACCGGCCGGGGGACGGCGAGCCCGTCGAGCTCGAGGTCGGTCCGCTCGGCGTAGAAGCAGACCATCCCGCGGATGGCCGACACCTCTGCCAGGGGGTGGGTGTAGGTCCACGCGAGGTCGACCCCCTCGCCCTCGGCGACGCCCGGCACGGAGCCCGGCGCCAGCGACACGTAGATGGCGTGCCCCTTGTAGGCGCACGTCGAGGTCGAGGGACTGCCGACCAGCAGCTCGGTGACGACGTCGTCGTGGGGGACGTACCACCGCACCGGGAGGTGGGTCTCGTGGACGGCGACCGCCCGGCGGGTGTCGGCCAGGGTGACCCCGCCGAGGCGGACGACGACGTGGCGCTCGCTGGGCAGCACGTCGATGCGCTTGAACGGGTCGTGCGGATGACCGGTGACGGGCTGGGCCTCCTCCACCCAGGCGAAGGGCGCCCACTCGAGCACGACCCGGCCGCCGAGGTCGGGGTCGGCGGGCGTGAACGCGACCCGGGGGAGCGTCCGGCCGGCGACCAGGAGGTCGTGGTCCTGCCCGGGGGTGGTGTGCCAGGCGAAGTTCACCGGTCCGAGCACGGGCGGCAGGGACGGGGGCGGGTCGACGGGTGTCGTGGGGACCAGCTCGGCGGCGATGTCGGCCGGCGGGACGGCGTACATCGGCACGACCCGGCGCGGCTCCCAGACCAGGAAGGCGTCGGTCGTGTCGAGGACCGGGTGGCCGTCCAGCGCCGCCCGGACCCGCCGAGCCGTGGGCTCGATCCGCAGGGTGTCCACGAGGCCCATGAGGTGCCGGCCGAGGAGCGTCGCCATCCCTGCATGGTCCGCCCCGGCCCGGCCGGCGTCAACGCCCGGAACCACGCCGGCGCCGACGGGGGGCTCGGCCGCCGTGAGACCCTGGGGCCATGACGACCCCCACCGCCGCCGGGTGGTACGACGACCCGGACGTGCCCGAGCAGCTCCGCTACTTCGACGGGGTCGTCTGGACCGCGCACACGACTCCCCGGATGTCGGCCACCGCCGCGTCCTCGACCATCGGGCGCAGCATCGACGTGCCCGTCGGGACCGACCGGGGCGCGTGGCAGCACCCGCCCCAGGCCGGTCCGGGTCCGGCTGCCGGCGGCCCGCCGCAGGGCTGGGCGGGCGCGCCCGCCGGTGCCTGGCAGCAGCCCGGCGTCGCGCGCCACGACGGCGACGTGCTGGCCCCCTGGTGGCGCCGCCTGCTCGCCCGGGTCGTCGACGCCTTCGTCACGAGCCTGGTCGCGGCGCTGCTGTCGCTGCCGTTCCTCGGCCCGCTCCTCGACGCGTTCGACACCCTGGTGGCGGACGCCGTCGCCGGCCGGACGCCCGACCAGTCGGCCTTCCAGGCGGCCCTGGAGCAGGCCACCGTACCGATCACGCTGATCAGCCTGATCGTGGGCCTGGTCTACGAGATCGGCTTCCTGGTGTGGCGCTCCGCGACGCCGGGGAAGATGCTGCTGGGCACCGTGGTGCGGCCGGTCCAGGCCCCGGGGCGCATCTCGGCCGCGGTGGCCCTGCGCCGCCAGGCCATCACCATCGCCACCTCGCTGCTCGGTCTCAACGCCGTGCTCGGGCTCCTCGGCGTCGTGCTGTCGGTGCTCGACCCGGCCTGGCTGCTGTGGGACCCCAAGCGCCAGGCGCTGCACGACAAGGTGGCCGACACCGTGGTCGTCCTCAAGCGCTGACCCGACCCGGCGGGGAGGCGGCTCAGCGGGCCGGGCGGACGGTGCCCACGCACTCGCCGAAGCCCACGACGGTGCCGTCGGCCCCGGGTGCCGTGGCGCGCAGCACGACGGTGTCGCCGTCCTCGAGGAAGGTGCGGGTGCCGCCGTCGTCGAGCGTGACCGGCTCCTGGCCACTCCACGACAGCTCGAGGAAGCAGCCCCGGGTGCCGCGGTGGGGCCCGCTGATGGTGCCGGAGCCGAACAGGTCGCCCGGGCGCACGGTGGCGCCGTTGACGCTCAGGTGCGCGAGCATCTGCGCGGGCGACCAGTACATGTCGCGGAACTCGGGGCGCGAGACCACGGTGCCGTTCCACTCGACCTCGACGTGGACGTCCAGCCCGTAGGCGGTGCCGGCCCCGTCGCCACTGCCGCGCAGGTACGGGAGGGGCTCGGGGTCCTGGCCGGGCAGCGGGACCCGTGCGGCGCGTAGGGCGTCAGTGGTCACGACCCACGGGCTGATGCTGGTGGCGAAGGACTTGCCGAGGAACGGGCCGAGCGGCACGTACTCCCAGGCCTGGATGTCGCGCGCCGACCAGTCGTTGAGGAGCACGACGCCGAACAGGTGCTCGTCGGCGTCCTCGAGGGCGACCCGCTCGCCGAGCCGCGTCGCGCCGCCCACGACGAAGCCCAGCTCGGCCTCGATGTCGAGCCGCAGGCTGGGGCCGAAGGTCGGGACCGGCTCGGTCGGGGGCTTGCGCTGGCCGCTGGGCCGCACGATGTCGGTGCCCGAGACCACCACGGTGCCGGCGCGCCCGTGGTAGCCGATCGGCAGGTGCTTCCAGTTGGGCGTGAGCGGCTCGGAGTCGGGGCGGAAGATGCGGCCCACGTTGCTCGCGTGGTGCTCGCTCGCGTAGAAGTCGACGTAGTCGGCGACCGAGAACGGCAGGTGCATCCGCACGTCGCCCACCGGCACCAGGTGGGCCTCGACGCAGTCGCGGTACTCCTCGTTCGAGAGGTGCCCGGTGAGCCAGGCGCGGGCCGCGGCCCAGGCGGGGCGCCCCTCGGCGAGGAACGCGTCGAGGCTGCCGCCGCGCCAGACCGCGGCCGACTCCATCCCCGCCTGCTCGGCGCACGCGGCGAGGTCGAGGACGTGGTCGCCGACGCGCACCCCCACGCGGCGCACGGCGTCGTCGCCCTCGTCGGCCACCGAGAACACGCCGTAGGGCAGGTTGTGCAGGCCGAAGGGGTGGTCGGCGGGCAGGTCGAGCCAGGTCATGGCGGTCCTTCCGGTGACGGGGTGTCGGGCGCGGTGCGGGGTCGCGAGCGGGTCAGTGTTCCTGCGCGGGCAGGCCGAGGGCGGCGAGCTCGCCGAGGGGGTCGGTGACGGTGCAGCAGCCGTAGGCGGTGAAGGCGGCCCGCACCCGTGCGGTGGTGTCGGGGGTCCAGGCGCCGACCAGCTCGGCCAGGGCCCCGCCGTCGCGCACGGCGAGCAGGCCGCGGACCTCCTCCGGGGAGCCCGCGTCGAGGGCCGCGGCGGTGGCCACCAGCACGTTGAGGACGCCGTGGTTCTCCTGCGCGACGCCGGCGACCGGGTGGCTGCCCCGGACCGCGTGGTGCAGGCCGCCGGTCAGCTTGAACGGGACCTCGACCGCCACCCGGCGGAGGAAGGACGCCAGCTCGTCCTCGTCGGGCCAGGGCCAGGTGGGCGTCGGGCCGGTGCGGAACTTCAGGACGACCGGCCGGCCCTCGCGGTGGGCGGCGCGGACCTGCGCGAAGGCGTGGTCGGCGCCGGGGCCGCGCGGCAGCTCGACGGCGAGTGGCAGGTCGCCGGCGAGGTCGTCGTACCACCCGGGGTACCACCCCAGCTCCGCCCCAGCCACGTGGACGCGGGGGTCGGCCACGAGCCGGTCGAGGGCGCCGCGCAGGATCCGGACGTCGACGCCGGGGCGGGCGACGACCGCCACGGCCAGTGCCTCGTCGCGCGCCCAGCGCCCCTCGTCCAGGACGCGGAGCAGGTCGTCCGCGGACGCGGCGGGGACGAGCAGGGGGCCGACCGCACCGGCGTAGGGGGCGGCCCGATGGCGGGCGTGGGCCGTGACAGCGCCGGCGAGCGGGCTGTTGCCGGGCGGGAACACGGCGGCGTCGTCGACCAGCGCGCGGAGGAGCGGCGTCGTCGTCGGCATGGAGCCAACGTAGCGCGCAGGCGGCCCGGGGTGGACCGGCCGGTGCCGCGGCGGGTCCTGGGGGCGCTGTCGCCCGGTGGTGCGGCTAGCGTCGGGGCATGAGTGCAGACGAGGGCGAGGTGTCCGAGGGCCAGGTGTCCGAGGTCCAGCAGATGCCCGAGAGCGAGGCCGACACCCCGATCAGCGACGACCAGGCGGTGGCGGGGCAGCCCGACGGCGAGTCGGGCGAGGTCCAGGAGGGCCCCGCCGGCCCGAACGCCCGGGTGCCCGACGTCGAGGACCCGGGCCCGAGCGCGCGGGAGGACTGAGCCGACGCGCCGACGCCCGGCCGGGCGCTCAGACGCGGCCCCGGACCGGGGTGCGCTCGATGTCGTCGCCGTCGTCGGGCATCGTCATCTCCGCCCGGACGCCGAGCAGACGGACCTCGCGGCCCTCCTCGAGGTGGTCGGCCAGCAGGGCCTGCACCGTCTCGTGCACGGGCTCCGCGTCGGACGTGGCGGCCCGGAGCTTGCGGCTGCGGTTGACGGTGAAGAACGGCGCGTAGCGGACCTTGAGCCCGACCCGCACCACCGGGCGCCCCTCGCGGCGCACGTCCTGGAGCACCTGGTCGGTGAGGACGCGCACCGCGTCGCGCACCTCGTCGGCGCCGGCGAGGTTCTGCTGGTAGGTGGTCTCGCGGCTGTGCCCGCGAGCGACCCACGGGGTGTCGTCGACCTCGGCGCTGCCCTCGCCGCGGCCGAGGGATCCGTACCAGGCGCCCATCCGCGGCCCGAACTCGGTGAGCAGCAGGGCCGGGTCGGCGGCTGCGAGCTCGTCGACGGTGCGGATGCCGTGCTTCTCGAGCCGGGCCGAGACCCGCGAGCCGACGCCCCACAGCGCTGCGGTGGGGCGGGCGCCCATCACCTCGCGCCAGTTCGCGGCGGTGAGCCGGTAGACGCCCTGCGGCTTGCCGAAGTCGGTGGCGATCTTGGCGCGGACCCGGTTGTCGCCCACCCCGACCGAGCAGTGCAGGCGGGTGCGCTCGAGGACTGCGCCCTGGATGGCGTGGGCCAGCGACTCGGGGTCGTCGGTCTCGGCGCCCACGAACCCCTCGTCCCAGCCGAGCACCTCGACGACGAGCCCGAGGTCGCGGATCGCGGCGAAGACCTCCTCGGACGCCGCGAGGTAGTGCGGGCCGTCGACGGGGAGGAACACCGCGTCGGGCGCCTTCCGAGCGGCGACCCGCAGCGGCATCCCGGAACGGACGCCTCGCTCGCGGGCCGGGTAGCTGGCGGTCGAGACGACGGCCCGCTCGGTGGGGTCCCCCCGCCCGCCGACGACCACCTCGCGGCCGGCGAGCTCGGGCCGGCGCAGCACCTCGACGGCCGCGATGAACTGGTCGAGGTCGACGTGCAGGACGAACGGGAAGGTGCGCCCGCCCATCACCGTCCTCCTGGCGTCGCCGCCGTCATGGAGCCTCCTCGGGGTCGCTGCCGCCATTCTCTCCCGGTGCGGGCGCCGGGTCCACCGCCGGGGGGAGAGGGGCGGCGCGGGACCTGGGGGTGCTGCCGACCACTCTCGGATGCTCCCCAGGGGGGAGCGGCGCCGGACCACCGGGGTGCCCTTGCTCTCGGATGCTCCCCCACCCGGAGCATCCGAGAGGGGCGGGCGGACGGGTGGTCCCGGGCCGCGGGTGGGCAGGTTGTGCGACATCCGGCGGTGTTCACCGGACACGGTGACCACCCTGACCCCGTCGGTGTCCCGGGGGTGCCGAGCGGCGTCGGGCCGCCCTAGGGTGGCGGTGACAGCCGGCCCGAACCCCACAGCGAGGTGGACGAGAACCGTGGCGCACTACCAGGCGATGGGCAGCATCCCCCCGAAGCGGCACACCCAGCACCGCCGCCCCGCCGGGCGCGGGAGGCGGGGCGAGCTCTACTACGAGGAGCTCATGGGCGAGGAGGGCTTCAGCTCGGACTCGAGCCTGCTCTACCACCGCAACATCCCCTCGACCATCGCCGCCGCCCGCGACTGGCCCATCCGCGACCTGTCGACGACCCCGAACCACCCGCTCCAGCCGCGGCACCTGAGGCTGCACGACCTGTTCGCCCCGAAGGACGTCAAGGACACCGACGTCGTCACCGGTCGCCGCCTCGTGCTGGGCAACGGCGACGTGCGCATCTCGTACGTCGTGGCCGGTGCCCCGAGCCCCTGGTACCGCAACGGCATCGGCGACGAGTGCGTCTACGTCGAGCGCGGCGCGGCCCGGGTCGAGACCGTCTTCGGCGCCTTCGACGTGCGGGAGGGCGACTATCTCGTCATCCCGCGGGCCACGACCCACCGCTGGCTGCCGCAGCGCTCGACGAAGAACCCGCTGCGGGCCTACTGCATCGAGGCCAACAGCCACATCGCGCCGCCCAAGCGCTACCTCAGCCGGTACGGCCAGCTCCTCGAGCACGCCCCCTACTGCGAGCGCGACCTGCGCACGCCGCAGGGCCCGCTGCTGGCCGAGGACGTGGGCGAGAAGGCCGGCGACGCCTCCGAGGTCTACCTCAAGCACCGGGGCAACGGCCCGAGCGGCATCGTCGGCACCGTGCACGAGCTGCCCTTCCACCCGCTGGACGTCGTGGGCTGGGACGGCTGCCTCTACCCGTACGCCTTCCACATCAGCGACTTCGAGCCGATCACCGGGCGCGTGCACCAGCCGCCGCCGGTGCACCAGGTGTTCGAGGGCTGGAACTTCGTCATCTGCAACTTCGTGCCGCGCAAGGTCGACTACCACCCCCTGGCCATCCCGGTGCCGTACTACCACTCCAACGTCGACAGCGACGAGATCATGTTCTACGTCGACGGCGACTACGAGGCGCGCAAGGGCTCCGGCATCGGCAAGGGGTCGGTGTCGGTGCATCCGGGCGGCCACGCCCACGGGCCGCAGCCCGGGGCGTCCGAGGCCTCGATCGGCGCCGAGTCCTTCGACGAGCTGGCCGTGATGGTCGACACCTTCCGCCCGCTCGAGCTGGGGGAGGGTGGCCGGGCGGTCGACGACGGGATGTACGCCGGCTCCTGGAACCGCGGCCGGGGCTGAGCCGCAGCCGCTCGACGGGCGGCGCGGAGCCCGCGCGCGGCCCGATGGTCACGGGTGACCCCGGCGGCCCTCCTATCCTGGGGTCGTGTCGCTCGCCCCCATGACCGAGAAGGTCGTGACCCCCGAGGGGGACGTGGATCCGGACGTCCCCTGGGTGACCCTCGTGTGGAACGACCCGGTGAACCTGATGTCGTACGTGACCTTCGTCCTCCAGCAGCACTACGGCTACGACCGCGCCAAGGCCGAGAAGCTGATGATGCAGGTGCACACCGAGGGTCGGGCCGTCGTGGCCAACGGTCCTCGGGAGGCCATGGAGGCCGACACCGAGGCCCTGCACGGCTACGGCCTGTGGGCGACGTTCCAGAAGGACACCTGATGGCCCGCGCCTTCCGCCGGGCCGGCCGTGGCGACCAGCGGCGCTACGTCGCCACCCTCGACGCCGGCGAGCGCGAGCTGGTCGCGACCCTGATGGGTCAGGTCGCCGACCTGCTGGCACCGCCGGAGCCGGACGGCGCGGGCGGCGGCGCCGGCGTGACCGGCACGCGCGCGGGTGACGTCGACGACGGGTTCGACGCGATCGTGGCGGGGATGGGCCTGGCACGCGCCCCCGGCGAGCGGGCCGACGCCGCGGCGAGCGGCGAGCCGGCCGATCGCGACCCCGCCCTCGACCGGCTGCTGCCCACGGGTCACCGTGAGGACGACGAGGCGGCCACCGAGTTCCGCCGCCTCACCGAGGGGGGGCTGCGCCACCGCAAGGCCGCCGCCCTGACGGCCTCGGTGGCGGTGCTGCGGGAGGCGGGCGACACCGTGAGCCTCGACGAGGGCCAGGCGGTGGCCTTCGTGACCGCGCTGACCGACGTGCGGCTGGTCCTCGGGGAACGCCTCGGGCTGCGCACCGACGAGGACCTGGACCGGCTCGAGGAGCTGGTCGAACGCCTCGACGACGACGAGCCGGTGGTGCACCTGCTCGCGCTGTACGACTTCCTGACCTGGCTCCAGGAGACCCTCGCCTCCGCCCTGATGCGGCGGTGAGGCTGGTGCGCCGGCTCGGGCTCGGGGCGGCGGTGCTGCTCGCCCCGGTCCTGGGGGCGCTGCTGCTGTGGCCGGACGGCGAGGCGGTGCGCCGCGTCGTCCTGGACGTCTACCTGTTCTTCCTCGACCGCGGCGTCCCGCGGTCGGTGACGCCCGAGGTCTACGCCACCGGGCTCAACGTGCTCGCCTTCGTGCCGCTCGGCCTCCTCGGGGTGGCCGGGCTGCGGCGGCGGGTCCTGCCGACCGTGCTGGTCCTGGCCGGGGTGAGCGCGCTGGTCGAGACCGCGCAGCTGCTGCCGGCACTGCACCGGGAGGCCAGCCTGCTCGATGTGGCCTGCAACGCCGCGGGCGCCCTGGTGGGGGCGCTGCTCGGGTCAGCCCTGCGTGACGACGCCCGCGTCGACCAGCGAACCAACGAAGCGGGCGACGTCGGGGCCGACGACCGCCACTGACTCCCCGACCGCGGCGGCGACCCGGGCGGTGACGTCGTCGACCGAGCCGCCCGGCACCACCGCCCCCCAGACCACGGCTCCGTGCCCGTCGAGCACCAGCGGTGGCCCGTCGGGCAGGGCCGCGACGTAGACCACCCCGTCGGCCTCGACCCACCCGGTGCTGGCGGCCACCCGCACCGGCCCGGTGGTCACGCCGCCCCGCCGGTGCGCGAGCGGCGGGCCCGGGCGGCGAGCGCCCGCGCGCCCACCCGCAGCCGCCGGACGAACGCGGCGCCGACCTCGGCCCGGCTGGGCTCGTGGCCGAGGCGCTGGCGCAGGTAGTAGCGGTTGACCCCGACCGAGCGGACGGCCACGGAGGCCTTGGCCGCCGGCCCGCGGGCGCTGCGCCAGCGGGCCCGCCACTCGCCGAGGCGGTCGTCGTCGTGCGCGAAGACCTCCCACAGGGCGGCCTCGGGGGTGCCGCGGTGCTCGTCGAGGGCGCCGGTGGCGGCGGCGAGCGCCACCGTCGAGCCGGTGCGTTCGGCCAGGGCGCGCACGGCCCGCCGGTGCTCCTCGGAACGGGCGGTCCAGTTGGGCGCGATGTCGGGATGCTCCCCGCCGACGCGGGTCCGGGCGGCGTGGAGCAGCAGCACCAGCGACTGCCCGACGGGGCTCGGGACGGGGCAGGGCACGTGGGCCAGCGCGGTCGTCCCCCGCTCGGCCCAGAGGGCGGCGAAGGCCGCCGCGGGGTCGCGCCCCATCCCGGGGTAGAGACGGTGGACGTCGAGCAGGCCCCATCCCGGGTGGTAGAGGTTGGCGGCGTGGTCGAAGGCCGACCCCGACGCGAAGCCGGTCTCGAGCCGCCAGCCGTGCGCGACGAGGGCGGCCATCAGCCGGTCGACGCCGTCGGGGCGCACCAGGACGTCGGCGTCGGCGCTCGCGCCGGTGTGGCCGCGCAGGCCGGGCGCCACGGCCGGGCCCTTGATGTGCAGCAGGTCGACGCCCGCCCCCTCGGCCAGCCGCTGCACCGCGGCGTGCGCCAGCTCGACGCGCACCGCCAGGGGGACGGCCAGGGCCTCGGTCACGAGGCCACTGTAGGTGCGCCGCGTGGCACGCCCCCGGTGGTCGGCGACGCGTCGTCGGCCTCGGGCTCTGCTCCCGGCTGCCGTGGGTACCATCGGGGCACCCCGCGAACGCACCCCTGCTGCGGCCAGCCCGAGGATCCCGCGTGACCCTGCTCGACTTCGTCCGCCTCAGCCGGACCCACCTGCTGTCGCTCGTCCTGCTCACCCTGCTCGGGGGAGCGGCGGCGTTCGGGCTGACGACCCGCCTCCCGCAGGTCTACCAGGCGGACGCCAGCGGCTACGTGCGCGTGACGGCGGCGGGCAGCAGCACCGGCGAGGGCATCGCCGCCAACGCCCTCAGCGGCTCCAAGGCCGACTCCTACCTGCCGCTGGTCACGAGCCGCGCGGTCGCGCAGCGGGCCATCGAGGCGACGGGCGTCAAGGCCTCGCCCGCCAGCGTCGCCTCGCGCGTCACGGCCAGCGTCGCGCCGGACTCGGTGATCCTCAAGGTCACCGCCACCGCGCCGAGCCCCGAGGAGGCGAGGGTCCTGGCCGACGCGGTCATCAAGGCCACCGCCGAGGAGGCCAACCGCATCGAGACCGCAGGCTCGGGCCGGGGCGCCGCCAGCGTCACGATCGTGCCCATCGAGTCGGCCCTGCCGGGCACCAAGATCGCGCCCGACCCGCGGCGCAACACCCTCGTCGGGCTCGTGGGCGGGCTGTTCCTGGCCTACGCGCTGATCTTCGTCCGCCGCCAGCTCGACACCCGCGTCCGCAGCGCCGAGGACGTCGAGAAGGAGACCGGGGCCAGCGTGCTCGGCGTCGTCCCGGTCACCCCCGAGCTGCGGGCCGCGCGCGGTCGCGGCCGCCTCGACGCGCTGGGCGCCTCGGCCGAGTCGTTCCGGCAGATCCGCACCAACCTGCGCTTCGTCGGGGTCGACGACCCGCCCCGCAGCATCGTGGTCACGAGCGCCAACGCGGGCGAGGGCAAGTCGACGGTGTCGGCCACCCTGGCGCGGGTCCTCGGCCAGTCGGGGCAGAGCGTGGTCATCGTGGACGCCGACCTGCGGCGCCCCACCCTGGCGAAGGTCTTCGACCGCGAGAACACCATCGGCCTCTCCCACGTCCTCACCGACCAGGTCTCGCTGGTCGACGCGCTCCAGGCCACCGACCAGCCCAACGTCCGCCTCATCACCTCGGGTCGCACCCCGCCGAACCCCAGCGAGCTGCTGGGCTCGGCCCGGATGCACGACCTGGTGCGCGAGCTCAGCGTCGACAACATCGTCATCCTCGACGCCCCGCCGCTGCTGCCCGTCACCGACGCCGGGGTGCTGTCCGCCTCGTGCGACGGGGCCCTGTTCGTGTTCGCCGTCGGCAAGACCCATCGCGAGCAGGCCCGCCTGGCCGCCCGGATGATGGGCCAGGTCGGCGGGCGGGTGCTCGGCGTCGTGCTCAACCTCGCGCCCAAGGGCCGTGCCGGCGCCGTGATGTACGGCTACGGCTACGGGGGGTACGCGACCTACGCCTCCGACACCAAGTCGCGGCGCGACTACGAGAAGGCGTCGCGCGGGCGGCACGGCACCGACTGAGCGCCGGGGCTCAGTACGCCCCGCGGGCCGAGATGACCGCCGAGGCGGTGCGCCACAGGATCGCGAGGTCCTGCACCAGCGACCAGTTGTCGACGTAGTACAGGTCCAGGCGCACCGAGTCCTCCCACGACAGGTCCGAGCGGCCCGACACCTGCCAGAGCCCCGTCATCCCGGGGCGCACGGCCAGGCGGGTGCGGACGTCGTCGGTGTAGCGCTCGACCTCGTCGGGCAGCGGGGGCCGTGGCCCCACCAGGCTCATCTCGCCGCGCAGCACGTTGAGGAACTGCGGGATCTCGTCGATCGAGAACCGCCGGATGAGGCGCCCGGGCGGGGTGACCCGGGGGTCGTCGACGTGCTTGAAGAGCACGTGGTCGTCCTCGTGCGTGGTCTCGACGGCGCCCGCCCGGCGGGCCGCCTCGGCGTCGACCACCATCGAGCGGAACTTCAGGCAGTCGAAGAGCTCTCCGTGCAGGCCGACCCGGCGCTGGCGGAAGATCACCGGGCCGCCGTCGTGGCGCCGGACGGCCAGCGCGGTGATGGCCAGGACCGGGGCCGCGGCGACCAGGCAGAGCGAGGCGCCGACGATGTCGAAGATCCGCTTCGAGACGCGGCTGGCCTGGTGCGCCCGCGGGCCCTCGAGCTCCATCAGGTGCATCCCGGCGGCGGGCCGGACCCGTACCCGGTCGGTGGCGACGTCGGTGAGGCTCGGCACCAGCATGATCTGGACGTCGACGCCCTCGAGGTCCCAGGCGGCCCGGCGCATCTGCTGCGCGGACGCGACGGCCCCACCCGCGAAGAGCACGACGTCACAGCCGCTGTCCTCGACCACGGCCACGAGCCGGGCCGTGGTGCCGAGCACGGGCAGCCCGCCCGGGGTGGTCGGGCCACCGGCGGCGGTGGGCAGCAGCGCGCCCACCACCGACAGCCCGAGCCAGGGCTCGCGCCGCAGCACGTCGGCGATCTCGTCGACCTGCGCGGCCGAGCCGGCCACCAGCACCCGGTGCGAGAGCAGCCCACGGCGGCGCAGGGCGTGCAGCCCCCGGCGCAGGAAGAACCGGCCGGCGAGCAGCGAGGGCACCCCCAGCAGCAGGAGCAGGAAGAAGAACCCGCGAGACAGGGGGACCTTGCCGAGGAAGCTGACCACGCCGATGACGCCGGCGGTGACGAACGAGCCGCGCACCACCGCCTTGTACTCCTGGGTGCCGGCGCCGAGCAGGTGCGCCGAGTAGCCGCCGTGGAGGCCGATGACGACCACCCAGCCGATCACGATCGGGGCGGCGGCCAGCGCGACCAGCTCGGGCACGTCGCCCACGCTGCGGAACACCGGCAGGGTGGCCCGGCCCAGCCCGGCGGTGAGGGTCACGAGCAGGACGACGGCGAGGTCGACCACGACCGCGGCCACCGACGGCGCCCGACGGCTCCGCCGGCCGGACCGGGCGGTCAGGCGGGGAGCGAGGATCTCGTGAACGGTCATGGTGCGCCCAGGGTCGGAAACGGGGGAACCGTCAGTATCGCGGCACACCGGCACGGATCCACCCGTTCGACACCGATGGATCCGTCCGGGCGACCCTGGGCCGGCCCGTTCGGCCGTCAGGTTCTCGGCCCGGTCCCCACGGCGTCGACGACGGCCCGGATGCGGGCGCGGAAGCCGTCCTCCGAGAAGCGGTCCGCGTGCTCGCGCACCACCGCGGCGTCGAAGCCGTGCGCCAGGGCACGCTCGACGCCGTCGCGCAGGACGCCCGGGTCGGGGCCGTCGACGTACAGGCCGGTGACGCCGTCGCGCACGGTGTCGAGGTAGCCGCCGGCGCCGAGGGTGAGGGCCGGGACCCCGAAGGCCGCGGCCTCCAGCGGGGTCAGGCCGTAGTCCTCGAGGCTGGGCGCCACCAGCAGCCGGGCGTGGGCGTACACCCAGCGGACCTGGGCGTCGGTCAGTCCCGAGACCAGCCGGGTGTTGCCGGGCATCCGGGCCAGCAGCGCCTCGCGGCCCGGGCCGTCGCCCACCACGACCAGGCGGTGCGCGGTACCGCGCACGGCCTCGACCACGGCCTCGACGTTCTTGTACGGCAGCAGTCGCGAGACCACGAGCAGGTAGCCCCCGTCGGCCCAGTCGGCGAGCGGGCCGACCGGGGCGCGCTCGGCCGCGGGGTCCATCGCATGGGGGGCCGGGAGCACCTCGGCCGGGATGCCGTAGGCCTCGGCGATGCGCTCGCGCACCACCCGTGAGTTCGACAGGTACGCGACGGGCCGGCGCGCGGCCCGCTGGTCCCAACCGCGCAGCGCCGGCCGCAGCAGGCCCAGCGCGACGCCGGTGCCCGACCGCCAGAGGGGCCCGCCGAGGTAGTTCTCGCTCTGGTAGACCCAGCGCGCCGGGGCGTGGCAGTAGGCGACGACCCGCCCGGATGCGGCGAACCCGTGGGCCCAGCCGGAGGTGGAGGCGACCACGATGTCGGCCTCGGGCCGGACGGTCGCGGCGGCCAGGGGCAGGAACGGCAGGGCGGCCCGGTGGTTGCGACGCAGGGCGGGCACCCGGTTGAGCGGGGACGCCCGCACGTCGAGGTCGCCGAACTCGGGGTAGGTGCCCTCGGGGTCGAAGAGGGTGGTGTGCACCGGCGCGCCCGGGAAGGCCCGGGCCAGGGCCAGGACGACGCGCTCGGCCCCGCCCCGCTGCGTCAGGTAGTCGTGGGCGATCGCGACGGTGCGGCCGTCAGGGGTGCGGTACATCCGGCCACCCCCCGGGGGGCGCGGCGCCGAGGTGGGCGGCCACCGCGTCGGCCACGCGGGCCGCGACGCGCTCCCAGGTGAAGGCGGCGGCCCGGGCCGCACCGGCGGTGGCCAGGCGCGCGCGCAGCGTGTCGTCGGTGAGCAGGCGGGTCATCCCCTCGGTCATCGACCCGACGTCGAGGGGGTCGGCGAGGAGGCCGGCATCGCCCACGACCTCGGGCAGCGAGGTGACGGGCGAGGCCAGCACCGGCGTCGCGCAGGCCATCGACTCCAGTGCCGGGAGGCCGAAGCCCTCGTGGGTCGAGAGGACGAGGGTGGCGGCCGCGCCCCGGTACGCCGCGGCCAGGGCGCCGTCGTCGGGGCGGCCGAGGAAGCGCAGCCGGCCCGCCACGCCGAGCGCGCGGGCGGGCCCGTCCACCGCCGGCGCGGGGTCGCCGCTGAGGAGCAGCAGGGGCCGCCCGGGGACGCGGGCGAAGGCCTCGAGCATCCGGGGCAGGTTCTTGTGCGGCTTGTGGTTGCCCACGTAGAGCAGGTACGGGCGGTCCTCGGCCCGGCGCGGGCCCTGGGGGGTGAAGGCGGGCCCCACCCCGTTGCCCACGGTCACGACGCGGTCGGCGGCGACGCCCGACCACTCGAGGATGCGGTCGCGGGAGTGGTCCGACACGGTCAGCACCACCGCCGCCGCGCGGACCGAGCGTCGCACGACGGTGTCGAGGTAGGCGCGCCGGGCCCGGCCCGCCTCGCCGGGGACGTCACGGTGCATCAGGTCGTGGACCACGACGGCGGTCGGGGCGGGCCAGGCCAGCGGCGCCATGAAGCCCGGGCACACCAGGGCCCGGGGCGGATGCGCCCGGCCGCCGCGACGCTCGCGCAGCGCGGCGAGCTCGAGGTCGAGCAGCCCGCGGGGCGAGACCGGGGCGGCTCCTCCGGCCTCGAGCGTCGGGATGGCGAGGCGGGTGCGGACCTCGCGGCTGAACCGGCCGATGCCGCTGACGACCTCCCAGCGGGCGTCCCACACCAGGCCGGTCCGGGCCGTCACGCGCCGACCTCGGCGTAGACGGCGGCCAGGCGCTCGCACATCTCCTGGCGGGTCGGCCAGGCGGCGGCCAGCCGGGGGCGGGTCGCCGGGTCGAGACCCTGGCGCTCGATCTCGTCGGCCACGGCGGCGGGGTCGTCGTGCGCGACCAGCGCGCTCGCGGGCAGGATCTCGCCGTTGCCGCCGACGTCGGTGGCGACCGCCCCGCAGCCGTGGGCCAGGGCGTCGAGCAGCGAGTAGGAGCAGTTCTCCCACACCGACAGCTGCACCAGGACGTCGGCCCGGGCCAGCAGCCCCGGCGCGTCGACGTGCCCCACCAGGTCGACGACGTCGCCCAGCCCCCGCTCGGCCACGAGGCTGCGCAGGGCGGCCTCCCCGTCGCCGGTGCCGGCGACCGTGAGCCGGGCCTCGGGCCGGCGCTCGTGCAGCACGGCGAAGGCCCGCACCGCGGCCTCGACCCGCTTCTCGGGCGCCAGCCGGGCCACCGACACCACGTGCAGCCCAGGTGGCCGCGCGGGGCGTTCGACCCGGTCGACCCCGTTGGGCACGACCCGGACGATCGTGCGGGGCCCCGGGTGCCACTTGGCGCGCACGCTGCGGGCGGTGGCCGCCGACACCGCGACGACGGCGTCGGCACGGCGCAGCCGGGCGGTGTGCAGGGCCTCCTTGAGCCGGGAGCGCCAGGCGGTGCCGTGGTAGACGAGGTCGTCGTCGGCGATACCGTGCTCGGTGCTGACCAGTGCCGCTCGCGACCCCACGGTGGCGGCGGCCGTGACGACATCCGCCCACGACAGGTGCGAGTGCACCACCGCGGGCCGCAGCGCACCGACGGCGTGGCGCACCGCGGCCACCGACTCGCGCACCCCGTCCCCGGGCCCCACGGGCGCGGTGCTGACGGCCGCGCCGGCGTCGCGCAGCCGCTCGGCGAGGGGACCCGGCGGGCAGAGGACCACCAGGCGGTGACCCGGGACGCCGACGGCCGCGACGTCGAGGACGTGCCGGGCCACCCCGGCGAGGTCGGAGACCGGGACGACCCAGAGGGCCACGGGCTCGACGCTCAGAACCACTGCTCGAGCCGCTCCAGGGCGACCCAGAAGCCCTCGCCGTGGTTGACGTGGCCCTGCCAGATCTCCGGGATGAACGAGACCCCGGGGGCGAGGGCGTCGAGCTGCTCGGCCAGCACCGGCCAGTCGATCTCGCCGTCGCCGACCTGCGGTCCCTCGCCGTCGACGCCGGTCGCGTCGACCAGGTGCAGGTGCAGGGTGTGCGGCGCCAACAGGTCGACCGCGTCGCGGAAGGAGCGCCCCAGGAAGGTGGTGGCGAGCTTGGTGTGCGAGGTGTCGAGGGTCAGCGGGATGCCGGTGGAGCGGCTGAACTCGGCGGTGTCGACCGGGTCGAGGAAGAGGTTGTGGAACTGCTGGCCGCCCATCAGCCACGGGTAGGGCGGCAGCGTCTGCGCGGTGAGCCGGACGCCTGCCCGGTCGACGCGCTCGACGGCCGCGGCCACCCGCTCGTAGCGCCGGGGGCGCTCGCCGGGGTCGAGGTGGCGGTCGGAGGTGAAGCCGCCCATCGTCGCGACCACCACCGGGTCGTCGTCGAGCGTGAACCAGCGGGCGAGCTCGCGGGTGGTGTCGACGGTGCGCTGGAGCTCGCGGATGGAGCGCTCCCACACGGCGTCGTCGAGGGAGGCGAGGTCGACGATGAAGTCGCCGGAGAACAGGTCGGGCAGGTGCGTCGTGAAGGCCATCCCGAGGACGCCGTCGCGGTCGCTGCAGTGCGCCGGCAGGTCGCGGAAGAACGGCGCGGGGTCGAGCTCGAGGTCCTTGTAGGAGAAGTGGAACTCGAGGAAGTCCGGGCGGGTGTCGGCGACCAGTGCGCGCCAGTCGTGGTAGCGCACCGGCACGCCCCACGGCCGCCGGAACGAGTACGCGCGGCCCTTGGGCGTGGAGTCGGCCAGGTCGGAGGCGTAGAAGAACTCGCCGGCGGTCATCGAGCGGTGCGCGGTGCGGCCGACGAGGCGGTCGAGGGCGTTGGGCTGGAGGCCGCGGCCGGGGCTCTTGACGTCGACGGCCGCACGGTCGATGACCTCGCCGGCCTGGATCTCGCGGGCGGCGACCAGGCTCTTCGCGAGGTTGACGCGGTTCATCATCTCGCCGGTGGAGACGACCCGGGACCCGTTGGTGCCCAGGGCCTCCTCCACCTCGCGGATGCGCGTGACCATCTCGGTGAACTCGCCCGGGAGCAGCGAGACCGTGTGGTCGTTGCCCTCCATCGTCTTGTCGACGGTGAAGTGCTTCTCGATGATGGTGGCGCCCAGGGCGACCGCGGCGACCGGCACGTGGAAGCCGCGTTCGTGCCCCGAGTACCCGACAGGGCAGTCGCCCAGCTCGGCCAGGCGCGACAGGTAGCGCAGGTTCACGTCCTTGAACGGCGCCGGGTAGGTCGACTGGCAGTGCAGCAGCGCGTACGGCGTGCCGGTGGCCCGCAGCAGCGCGACGCTCTCGCGGATCTCGGCCTCGGTCGACATCCCCGTCGACATCACCAGCGGTGTGCCGGAGCGCGCGGCGTAGCGCAGCAGCGTGTGGTTGGTGAGGTCGGCCGAGGCGATCTTCAGGGCCGGGACGCCGTAACCGACGAGGGCGTCGACGCTCGGCTCGTCCCACGGGGTGCACATGACGTCGACGCCGCGGTCGCGGGCGTGGTCGAAGACCTCGAACAGCCGCTCGGCCGGCAGGTTCACGCGTGAGAGCAGGTCGAGGGTGTACTGCGGGCCGAGGTCCTCGCCGGCGGTGCTGCCGTCCTTGCCGCGGTACAGGGCGTCCATGTCGCGCAGCTGGAACTTCACGGCGTCGGCGCCGGTGGCGGCGGCCAGGTCGACGAGCTCCTTGGCGAGCTCCACCGAGCCGTTGTGGTTGTTGCCGATCTCGGCGATGACGAAGGCCCGGTGCCCCTTGCCGACCTCGCTGCGGCCGACCCGGAAGGAGTCGCTGCGGTTGACCGCCACGGCCGCGAGGTGGCCCTGCTCGTCGAGGAGCGGCACGTGGTCGACGGACGGGGTGAAGAGCAGCCGGAGGTCGGCGGGCACGGTGGCCAGGGGCGCGCTGACGCATCCGGTGTTGGCGACCTCGGCACACGGCCGGGTGAGGTCGACGCCGTCCTGGGCGGCGATCCACCGGCGTACGTCGCCGTCGGAGATCGACCCGAGCAGCCGACCGTGCTCGGTGACGCAGAAGACGATGCGCGCCCTGTTGGCGGTGATCTTCTCGAGAGCCCGCAGCACGGGGTCCTCGCCGTAGACGACGAGGGGGGTGACGGTGCGCTCGATGATCACGGTGTGGTCCCGGTGCTGGTGAGGGTGGCCAGGGTCTGCTCGGCCACGGCGAGGTCGAGGGCGGTGTCGATGTCGACGCCCTCGATCTCGTCCATGACGAAGAGCCCGACCCGGCCGCCGATGCGGTTGTCGAGCTCGTCGTAGACCCAGGTGCGGGTGAGGTAGAGGGAGCCGGTCTCGCGGTAGCGCAGGGTCTGCGGCGTGAGGTCCTGGCGGCGCGGCCGGGCGGTGACGTCGTAGGCGGCGCTGGGCTCGTCGCCGTCGGTCCAGAGGAAGGGCGCCTGCGGCACGACACCGACGAGCGAGTCGACCCCGGTGGCGGCGAACCGGGCCAGGGCGCGCGAGACGGTGCCGGGGAGCCGGATGGGTGAGGTCGCCTGGAGCAGCATCACGGCGTCGGGGGCGGCGTCGGCCGCGCGGGCCTGTTCGATGGCGTGTCGCACGACCGGCTCGGTGGGGGTCTCGTCGCGGGCGAGCTCGGCCGGGCGACGGAAGGGGACCAGCGCGCCCGCGGCCCGGGCGGCCTCGGCGATCTCGTCGTCGTCGGTGGAGACCACGACATCCATGGCCGGCCGGGCGGCCAGGGCCTGCTCGACGGTCCAGGCGATCAGCGGGCGGCCGGCGACCACCCGCACGTTCTTCCGGGGGACGCCCTTGGAGCCACCCCGGGCGGGCACGACGCAGAGGATCCTCACCCGGCCATCATTCCCTGCACGACCCGGGCGACCGCGCGCGCCGGCTCGACCGCGGGCCGTTCGGGGGAGGGGGTGGGCGGCCCGCCCCAGGGCAGCAGGCCGTAGCGCCGCCAGAACTCGTGGACCCAGGCGGGGGCGTCGGGGCAGTGCACGTACGCGGGCAGCCCGGCCGCTGCGGCCTCGAGGACGCCGGTGGAGAAGACACCGACGACGGGCGCGCCGAGCTCGCGCAGGGGCGTACCGCTGCGGTCGAGGCGGATGCCCTCGGCCTCGAACCGGGCGTGCACCGCCCGGGAGCGACGGTCGACCTCGGAGGGGTGCGGCCGGTAGGTGGCCCCGGTCTCGCGGCAGAAGCCCTCGGCGGCGGCCACCATCGTCGCGTGGTCGAGCTCGACACCGTGCAGCTGGCCCAGGAACACCGGGGATGCGCCCTCGACCACGGTGGCCCCCTGCCGCGCGGCGTCCCACAGCAGCTGGGAGCCCGTGACGTGCGACGTGACGTCGTCGCGGCTCGAACGCCAGAAGTCGGCGTCGGCGGCCGACCAGGCGAGCAGGGTGGTGCCCTCGGCCAGGGGCGGCGCGTGGGGGGTGGTGAGCCCGTGCTGCACGGTGACGAAGCGGGCGGGGTCGGTGACGGCGTCGTGGGCCGCCCGGCCGAGCCCCAGGTAGTGGCCGGTCGACAGCACCACCGCGGCCTCGGCGGCCAGCCGTGGGACGTCCTCGTGGACCAGCCCGGTGCTCTCGCGCCAGACCCAGGGCGGCAGGAGGTCGCGGACCGGCTCGGGCGAGACGACCACCACCCCGTCGAGCGGCAGGTGCTCGAGCGGGCGCAGCAGCACGGTGGTCGAGGTGTGCGAGCGCGACTCGAGGCAGACCAGCAGGCGCGCTGGGCCCGGCCCGGCCCGGGTCACCGTGGTCTCGCCCGGGCGGCCGGACGGGCGCGCGATGTCGGCCAGCACGCTCGTGATGCGCCGCACCCGTCGCCCGAGCGGCTGCTGCTCCTGCTGCCAGCGGTGCCAGGCCTCGAGGTCGCGGGGGTGGGTCAGGCCGTCCACAGCGCCTCCAGGGCGGCGGCGCGGTGCGCGAAGGTGTGCTCGGCCAGGGTGCGGGCACGCCCCGCCCGGCGCAGCCCCTCGGCCCAGGCCGGGTCGGCGGCGGCGCGGTGCGCGAGGGCGACCGCCTCGTCGGCGTCGGCGAAGACCGCGACCTCGACCCCGGGCTCGTAGTGGCGCCCCACGTCGGCCCGGTCGACCAGCTGGAGGGCGCCGACACCGCACGCCTCGAAGGTCCGCATCGTGAAGCCGTCCTGGTCGGCGTGGATGTTGAGCGCGGCCGTGGCGGCCGCCATCACACCGTAGGTGTCGGGGCGGCCGAGGTCGCGGCCGGCCGGTAGCGCCGGCGTGCGGACCCGCCAGGTGCGCAGCCGGTCGACGGGGTGGCCCGACCAGTCGCGGCCGTAGGCGCGCACCGGCACACCGGCGGCGGCGAGGTGGTCGAGCAGGGTCTTGCGCGAGGGGTAGCGCGCGCCGACGAAGACGACGTCGGGCGAACGGGGGAGGGGGGTCACCGGCTCGCCGGGGTCGTACGCCAGCGGCACGTGCTCGGCGCGGAGGCCGCGCGCGGCGAGGGTGGCGACGTCGAGCGGGGAGTAGGACGCGATGGGCCCGGCCGCCGCGAGCGAGCCGTCGGTGTGCCCGGTGCGTCGCAGCTCGTCGTAGAGCCACAGGGCGCGGCGCTGGCGACGGGTCTGCATCAGGTCCCAGAAGCCGTCGTCGAAGGCGTCACCCTTGACCACGAGCACCACGTCGGGGTCGTGCTCGACCACGGCCGCACGGGCCCGGGCGCCGAGCATCCCGCGCCGCCGGGTGTCGCCGGCGCCGAGCCGTTCGGGCAGGTCGTGGCCCAGCTTGGCGGCCACCCGCCTCGCGCCGGCGTAGTCGTCGTAGGCGACCGTGTGCACGTCGTGGCCCCGGCCGGCCAGGGCCCGCTCGAGGGAGCGCCAGTAGCCGTGGAAGGCGGGGCTGAGGACGAGGACCCGGGTCGGGGCGGTCACGACGTCAGGCCGCGCCGGGCCAGCTCGGCCAGGGCGTCGTCCCAGGCGGAGGCGCCCGCCCCCGGCTGGTCCCAGGACCGGCGCACGAAGTCGGCCACCGCGTCGTGGGCGCTCCAGCGGGGCAGCGGGGCCCCGAGGGCGCGCAGCCGCCCGAGGTCGGCGCAGGCGTGCTCGATGTCGCCGGCCCGGTGCACGTCGAGGTGGGTGACGTCGGCCCCCTCGATGGGCGCTCCCGCCACGGCCGCCGCGGCCAGCTCGAGCAGGGTGGTGCGCCGGCCGCTGCCCGCGTTGAGGACCCGGGGCTCGCCGGCCGTGGGCGGGTGGTCGACGGCCCAGGCCAGCAGCACGGCCAGGTCGTCGACGTGCACGAGGTCGCGGGTCTGGTGGCCGTCGCCGTAGACGGTGAGGGGGCGCCCCTCGCGCAGCATCGCCAGGAAGGCCGCCAGCACGCCGGTGTAGGGGTTGTGCAGCGACTGCCCGGGGCCGACGACGTTCTGCGGGCGCACGACGGTGAGCGGCACCGCGCCACCGATCGCCTCGAGGGCAGCGGCCTCCGCGAGCGACTTGGTCTCGCCGTAGACCGAGACCGGGCGGTGCGGGTCGTCCTCGTGCGAGGGGACGGGCTCGGCCCGCTCGCAGCAGCGCACCCCGAAGGTGGTGCCGTGCTGGGGGCACGCGTAGCCACCCTCGCCGTACACGGCGCGCGAGCTCAGCGAGAGCAGCGGCACGCCCCGCTCGCGGGCGAAGGCCGCGGCCGCGCGGGTGCCTCCGACGTTGACGTGGTGGTAGCGCTCGACCTCGTACATCGACTGGCCGGTGCCGGTCTCGGCCGCCAGGTGCACGACCGCGCCGACGTCGCCCGGCAGGTCGCGCCACGCGTCGGCGTCGGCGACGTCGCCGACCAGCACGGGGCCGGGGAAGGCGGCCACCGAGGCCTCGGGGTCGGCGTGGACCTGCGGGAGCAGGGAGTCGAGGGCCACCACCCCGTGACCGGCCGCCACGAGCCGGCGGGCCAGGTACTGCCCGATGAAGCCGGCGCCACCGGTGAGCAGGAGGATCACGCCGGGCCTCCCACGAGCCGGGCCGGGACCCCGGCGACGGTGGCGCCCGCGGGCACGTCACGGGTGACGACGGCCCCGGCCCCGACGGTGGCTCCGGCCCCGATGGTGACCCCGCCGAGGACGATGGCCCGCTGCCCCACGAACACCCCGTCGCCGATGCTGACCGGCCCGGTGGAGTGCACGGCGGAACGGTCGTGGGCGCCGTGGTCGGCTGTCCCGACGAAGACGCCGTCGGCGAGCATCACGCCGCGGCCGATGGTGACGGGGTCGTGCGCGTGCAGGTGCACCCCGTGGCCGAGGTAGGTGTCGTCGCCGATGGTCAGGGGGCCGCCTCCGGCCTCGACCTGGAGCCAGACCCCCTCGTACACGGCGCAGTTCGCTCCGACGTGGATGCGGTCGACCCCGCGCAGGATGTGTGGCCGCACGATGACGCTGCCCTCGCCGAACGCGGCGAAGGTGCACCGGTACAGGGGCGTGCGCGCCCGTGACAGGTGCCAGCGCAGGCCGGGGGCGGACTCGACGAGCCGTCGGGCCAGGCTCATCGCGGGCCGCCGTGGATGAGCGAGAGCTCCTCGCGGGCGGTCTCCAGCGGGCGCACGTCGCGCCCCACGGCGCGCCGGCCGGTGTTGACCACGGCGTTGACACCGGTGGCCAGGGTGAGCGCGGCCTTCAGCCGGCGCCGTCCGCCCCAGGTGCCGGCGTAGCGCAGCCGCGACTCGACGAGCCAGCGGCGGCGCCGCGCCGGGTCGGACGACCCGCCGCCGACGTGCACCAGCGACACCGTGCCGACGAACACCGACGGCACCCCGCGGGCCCGCAGCCGGCGCTGCAGGTCGATCTCCTCGGAGTTCATGAAGTAGCGCTGGTCGAAGCCGCCGACCGCGCGGAGGGCCTCGGTGGGCAGCAGGAGGGCGGCACCGACGACCCAGTCGACCGGCAGCACGGCGCCGGGGACGGCACGGGTGTCGTGGCCCACGGCCTCGTGCAGCGCCCGGTGGTGGCGGAAGCGGGCCAGGGGCGTGAGCCACTCGACGCTCTGGTGCGTGACGGTCGGGAAGTGGCGCGCCGTCCACGACGGGTGCCCCCCGGGGTCGAGGACCAGCGGTCCGGCGACGGCCGGCATCCAGGGGGTGGCGGCGGCCACGAGGTCGGCCACGAAGGTGGGCCCGAGCGTGACGTCGCTGTTGAGGACCAGCAGCAGCGGGTGCTCGGCCGCGGCCGCGCCGGTGTTGACGGCCGAGCCGAAGCCGCCGTTGGCCGCGCGCCGCACGACCAGCGCGCCGTCGACCTCCGGGAAGGGATCGGGCGAGGCGTCGTCGGACACCACGACCTGGAGGGGCGCGTACGTCTGGCCGAGCAGGGCGCGCACCGTGGCCAGGGTGGGCGCGGGGTCGCCGTGGTGCGGGACGACGACGGAGACGCCGCCGGGGGATGCGTCGCCGGCCATGCCCTCGATGCTAGTGGGGCCGAGGGGACGGGGGAGCAGTCCGGGGAAGGCCGCCGGGGCGGGGCCCCCCGCGTGCGATCATGGCTGCGCCCGCCGGGCCCCACGCGCGCGGCGCGGCGACCCCCACATCCCGGTACCCGCGACGGAGAGACATGGCAGCAGCGCCCGGCGTCCCCGTCGACGGCGGCCCCGCCGGGGGCCGCCCGCGATGACCACGTCGTACGGCGTGCGGGCCGGCCGGGGCGTCGCGGCGACCCTCGGCAACCAGGCCTACCGCATCCTGCTCCAGGCCGCGTCGATCGTGCTGCTGGCTCGGCTGCTGACCCCCGCCGACTTCGGGCTCGTCGCCATGGTGCTGGCCGTCATCGGCATCGGCGAGATCCTGCGCGACCTCGGCCTGTCGGGCGCGGCCATCCAGGCGCCCGAGCTGAGCACCGGCCAGCGCGACAACCTGTTCTGGCTCAACACCGGGATGGGCGCCGCGGTCAGCGTGGTCGTCGCGGCCGCCGCCCCGCTGGTCGCCGCCGGCTACGGCCGCCCCGAGCTGCTGGGCATCACGCTCGCCCTGGCGCCGAGCTTCCTCCTCTCGGGCCTGGCCACCCAGCACCGGGTCGGGCTGCTGCGCGACCTGCGCTTCCAGCGCCTCGCACTGGTCGAGTCAGCCGCCATGACGGTGGCCCTGGGTGTCGGGATCGGTCTCGCCCTGGCGGGCGCCGGTTACTGGGCGCTGGTCGCCCAGCAGGTGGCCAGCGGGCTGGTCGGCCTCGGGCTCATCGTGGGCGCCGACCCCTGGCGGCCCCGCTGGTTCCGGCGCGGGCAGGGGACGACGCACTTCATCCGTTTCGGCGGCCACCTGCTGGCCTCGACCGTGGTCACGTACGTCGGCTCCAACGCCGACACCGTGCTGGTGGGGCGGGCCTTCGGGGCCGACGTCCTCGGCCTCTACAACCGTGGGGCGCAGCTGGTGCGCCAGCCCGCGCGACAGTTCTCCAGCGCCTTCGGCACGGTCCTGCAGCCGATCCTCGCCAAGATCCACACCGACCGCGCACGCCTGGAGGTGGCGCTGCGCGACGGGCAGCTGGCGGGGGCCTACCCGCTCGCCCTCGGTGCGGCGGTCGTGGCCGCCGCGCCGGTCGACGTCGTGCGCCTCGCGATGGGCCCCCGCTGGCTCGACGCCGCCCCGTACGTGACCGCGATGTGCGCCGGGGTGGTGCTGCGCCAGGTCACCAACAGCGTGTCGCAGGGGCTGGTCGCGTGCGGCCTGGGGTCGCGGCTGTCGCAGTACACGCTCTTCTCGTCGGTGGTCACCACCGCCTGCATCGCGCTGTCGGTGCTGTGGGGCCCGGTCGCCGTGGCGTGGGTGGCCGCGATGGCGCCGTTGCTCACCTGGACGGTCGGGCACGCCGCCCTCACCCGCTGGACCGGCGTGCACTGCGGCCGGCTGCGGGCCGACGGCGCCCGGGTGATGCTGCTGGCGCTGGCGGCGACGCTGGCCGGGCGGCTCCTGGGGGCGCAGCTGGGCGGCCTGCACGAGCTGGGGCGCTTCCTGGTGGTGGCCGGAGTCGTGGTCGCCGTCTTCGCCGCGGCCACCCTGCTGCCGCCCGTGCGACGCGACGCGCAGCAGCTGGTGCGCCAGGTCCGCGAGAGTCTCGGGCGAGGGTCCCGCCCCGTTCCCCGGGCGATGCCGTAGCGGTGCGTGCCGGCGGGCACGTCGCCCACGCCACACCGCGTCGCCCTCCTGGCGCTGGGTCCGGACGCCTAGGCTTCCCCGGGTGACCGACTCACCCATCGGGGTCTTCGACTCCGGCTACGGCGGCCTGACCGTCATGCGGGCGATCCTGGACCAGCTGCCCCACGAGTCGGTGGCGTACTTCGGTGACACGGCGCGGGCCCCGTACGGACCGCGCCCCATCGCGCAGACCCGCGAGTTCGCCCTGCAGTGCCTCGACCGCCTCGTCGACCACGGGGTCAAGGTCCTCGTGATCGCCTGCAACACCGCCAGCGCGGCCGTCCTGCACGACGCGCGCGAGCGCTACGACGTGCCGGTCGTCGAGGTCATCCGCCCGGCCGTGCGGCGGGCGGCGGCCGCCACCCGCGCCGGGCGCGTCGGTGTCATCTCGACCCTGGGCACCCACCAGTCCGGCGCGTACGTCGACGCCTTCGCCGCGGCCCCGCACCTCGAGGTCACCTCGGTGCCGTGCCCCCGGTTCGTCGAGTTCGTCGAGGCCGGGGTCACCGGCGGCCCCGACCTGGTCGAGGCGGCCCACGGCTATCTCGACCCCCTGCGCGAGCTCGGCGTCGACACCGTGGTCCTCGGCTGCACGCACTACCCGCTGCTCACCGGCGTCATCTCCTACGTGATGGGCGACGACGTCACGCTGGTGTCGTCGGCCGAGGAGACCGCCAAGGACGTCTACCGGGTGCTGGCCGACGGCGGGCTGCTGCGCCCCGACGACCTGCCGACGCCGGGGCACGGCTTCACCACCACCGGCGACCCCGACGAGTTCCGGCGTCTCGCGGTGCGTTTCCTCGGGGTGGGCTCGTCGGTCGGGCCGGTCTTCGCGGCACCCCGTATCGGGGTCGAGGCGGTGCGCGGATGAGGCTCACCGTGGTGGGCTGCTCGGGCTCGTTCGCCGGCCCGGAGTCGCCCGCGTCGTCCTACCTGGTGCAGACCGAGCACGAGGGCCGGACGTGGAGCGTCCTGCTCGACCTCGGCAGCGGCGCCCTCGGGCCGCTGCAGCGGCACCTCGACCTCGCCGACCTCGACGCCGTGCTGCTCAGCCACCTGCACCCCGACCACTGCGCCGACGTGCTCGGGCTCTACGTCACGCGGCGCTACCGGCCGGCCGGGCCGCTGCCGCGGCGGATGCCGCTCTACGGGCCGTCGGGCACCGCCGAGCGGCTGGCGCTGATGTACCACGGGCTCGAGCCGGGCGGGATGGAGAGCGAGTTCGACGTCCGCGTCGTCCGCGACGCCGAGCCCGTGAGAGTGGGGCCGTTCACCGTCACGCCGTACGCCGTGGCGCACCCGGTCGAGGCCTACGGCTACCGGGTCGAGGCCGACGGCGAGGTGCTCGCCTTCACCGGCGACACCGACACCTGCGACAACCTCTCGCCGCTGCTCGCCGGCGCCGACCTGGCCCTGCTCGACTGCGCCTTCGTCGACGGCCGGGACGCCACCCGCGGCGTGCACCTCACCGGGTCGCGGGCGGCGGCGGCCGCGGTCGCGGCCGGCGGGGTCCGGCGGCTGGTGCTCACCCACATCCCGGCCTGGAACGACCCGCGCACCTGCCGCGGGCAGGCCGCCGGCGGCTGGCCGGGCACCGTCGAGCTCGCCACGGCCGGCTGGGTCACCGCCGTGGGCGCGGCGCCCGCCGACCCCGGCTCCCCGGACGTGGCCGCGGCCCACCGGATGTGGGACGCCTACCGCGCCGCCACCCCCGGCCTGCCGCCCGAGGACGACGTGGAGATCGGCGGCTTCGGCGACTCCCCGGAGATGGCCGACCGCCTGCTGGCCTACGTCCTGGGCGGCACCAAGCGCGCCACGGCCAGCCTGGTCGCCGAGTACGCCGCCGAGAACGAGGCGCTGCCCCGGGTGGGCGACCACTGGGTCGTCTGCGACGGCGCCGGCTCGCCCCGGGTGGTGCTGCGGGCGACCGAGCTGCGGGTGGGCCCGCTGGCGAGCGTCGACGAGCGGTTCGCCTGGGACGAGGGCGAAGGCGACCGCACCCTCCAGAGTTGGCTCGACGAGCACCGCGGCTTCTTCCGCCGCTCGTGCGCGCGCATCGGCACGGAGTTCTCCGACGACCTCGAGGTCTGCTTCGAACGCTTCCGGGTCGTCTGGCCCCCCGAGCACGCCGACGGCTGAGGCCGACCCGGCCGGCCCGCCGCGCCGCCGATAGCCTGGGCCGCATGACGCGACACGACGGACGATCCACCGACCAGCTGCGCGAGGTGCGCATCACCCGCAACTGGCTCGACCACGCCGAGGGCAGCGTCCTCGTCGAGTTCGGCCGCACCCGCGTGCTCTGCGCGGCCTCCTTCACCGAGGGTGTCCCGCGCTGGCTCAAGGGCAAGGGGAGCGGCTGGGTCACGGCCGAGTACGAGATGCTGCCGCGGTCGACCAACACCCGCAGCGACCGTGAGTCGCGGCGCGGCAAGGTGGGCGGGCGCACCCACGAGATCAGCCGTCTCATCGGCCGCAGCCTGCGCGCCGTCATCGACACCAAGGCGCTCGGCGAGAACACCATCGTGCTCGACTGCGACGTGCTCCAGGCCGACGGGGGCACCCGTACCGCGGCCATCACCGGCGCCTACGTGGCGCTCGCCGACGCCGTGGCCGACGCGAAGGCCAAGGGCCTCCTGGCGCCGAACGCCGCCCCGCTCACCGGCTCCCTCGCTGCGGTCAGCGTGGGCGTCGTCGGCGGCGTCCCCGTCCTCGACCTCGACTACCCCGAGGACTCCACGGCCGAGACCGACATGAACGTCGTGATGACCGGCGACGGGCGCTTCGTCGAGGTGCAGGGCACCGCCGAGGGCCGGCCCTTCGACCGCGACCTGCTCGGCCGCCTCCTCGACCTGGCCACCTCGGGATGCGCCGAGCTCACGGTCCGCCAGCAGCAGGCTCTCGACGCCCCGGCGCGGGAGCGGCTGGCGTGAGCCGCACGCTGGTCCTGGCGACCCGCAACGAGCACAAGGTGCACGAGCTGCGCCAGATCCTGGCCGGCCTGGTCGACGACCTCGGGCTCGAGATCGTCGGGGCCGCCGACGTCGACGGCGCCCCCGAGGTGCCCGAGACCGAGGTGACCTTCCTGGGCAACGCCCGCCTCAAGGCGGTCGCGCTGGCCCGCGCCACCGGGCTGCCGTCGGTCGCCGACGACTCCGGGCTCGCGGTCGAGGTCCTCGGCGGCTCGCCCGGCGTCTTCTCGGCGCGCTGGTCGGGCTCGCACGCGGGGGAGGGGGTCGCCCGCGCGGAGGTCGACCGCGCCAACCTCGACCTGCTGCTCGAGCAGGTGTCGGACGTCCCCGACGAGCACCGCGCCGCCGCCTTCGTGTGCGCGGCCGTGGTCGCGATGCCCGACGGCCGGGTCGAGGGCGTCGAGGGCCGGGTCGAGGGTGTCATCGTGCGTGAGCCCCGCGGCACCAACGGTTTCGGCTACGACCCGGTGTTCGTCCCCACCGGCGACACCCGCACGCTGGCCGAGCACACCGACGCCGAGAAGAACGCGATCAGCCACCGGGGCAACGCCTTCAGGGCGCTCGAGTCCGTGCTGCGCGAGCTGTTGGGCTGAGCCCGGCGGGGCGGAGGCCCTAGGCTGGCGCCGCGCGCGAGTGGCGGAACTGGCAGACGCGCCAGGTTTAGGTCCTGGTGCCTTCGGGTGTGCGGGTTCGAGTCCCGCCTCGCGCACATGTCGCATCCCCCGCAGCAGGCCGTCTACGCCGACAACCCGCGCGACGAGGTGGTCCCCTTCCTGCCCGGCGGCGTCCGGTCGGCGCTCGACGTCGGCTGCGGGCGCGGCGGCTTCGGGCGGAGCCTGCGGCGACGCTACGGCGCTCAGGCGCGTCTGGTGGGGGTGGAGCCGGTGCCCGAGCAGGCGGCCGCGGCGCGCCGGGCCGACGGCTTCGACGAGGTGGTCGACGGCTACTTCCCCGACGCCCTCGAGGGCCGCGACGAGCAGTTCGACCTGGTGACCTACAACGACGTCCTGGAGCACATCGTCGACCCGGCCGCCACGCTGCGGGCCACCATGGCGCACCTGACGCCCACCGGCCGCGTGGTGGCGGCCATCCCGAACGTCGCCTACGCCCCGGTGGTGGCGGACCTGGTACGCAACCGGTGGGAGTACACCGACCAGGGCATCCTCGACCGCACGCACCTGCGGTTCTTCACGCGCGCCTCGGCGGTGGCGCTCTTCGAGGACAACGGCTTCGCGGTCGAGGCCTGCGGCGGGATCAACAGTATCGGCAAGCGGTGGGACACCGACCCCCTGCTGCCGCGCCGCGTCGCCAAGCGCCTGCTGGCCCGGTCGCTCGGCGACCACCGCTACCTGCACTTCGTCGTCGTGGGCCGGCCCACCGGCGAGCGGTACGCGGAGGTCAACGGCGCCCGGGCGTGAGGGTAGGTTTGGGGCTGCGACCACGACCACAAGGAGGCCCCGACGTGGGCGAACGGCTGGCCCCGGGCGACACCGCCCCCGACTTCACCCTCCCGGACGACACCGGGTCGGACGTCACCCTGTCCGACCTGCGCGGCCGCAAGGTCATCGTCTACTTCTACCCGGCGGCGATGACGCCTGGGTGCACCACGCAGGCGTGTGACTTCAGTGAGTCCCTCGAGTCGCTCAGCGCCAAGGGGTACACCGTGCTCGGCATCTCGCCCGACCAGCCGGCCAAGCTCGCGACGTTCCGCGAGAAGGAGGCGCTCACCATCGCGCTGCTGTCCGATGCCGACCGCTCGGTGATGACGGCGTGGGGCGCCTTCGGCGAGAAGACGCTCTACGGCAAGACGGTGCAGGGTGTCATCCGCAGCACCGTCGTGCTCGACGAGCAGGGCACCGTGAGCCACGCCTGGTACAACGTCAAAGCCACCGGCCACGTCGCGAAGCTCCGCCGCGACCTCGGCCTCGAGTGACAGAGGGACCCATGAGCCAGCACCAGTCCATCGCGGCCCTCGAGGCCGAGGTCGTCGCCCGGCGCGAGCGCCTGGCGCGCACCGTCGACCAGCTCGTCGTCACGGCCAGCCCGAAGAACATCGTGCGGCGCCAGGTCGAGGCCGCCAAGGCTGCCCTCGACGCGGCCACCCGCACCCCGGACGGGCGCCTGCGCACCGACCGGGTCGCCGCCGCCGGTGCGGTCGTCGCCGTGCTCGGGGGCCTGCTGGCCTACCGCGCCTGGCAGCGCCGCTGAGCGGGTTCTCCTCTCGGGCGCCGGCCCGGTCGGGGCCGGGTCAGCCCGTGGCGGGCCGCTCCCGCTGCAGCTCGCGGCTCTTCTGGGGCCGGTAGGTCGACAGGTCGGTGGAGCCGTGCCGCCGCCCGGCGCGACCCGCGGACTCCACGCAGAACGCCACCACCCGGCGCCCGACGTTCGGCGGCAGCCGGCGGCTCGCGCTCTCGGCGCCGCGCCCCAGGAGCTCGTAGTGCCGCCACTCGGTGAGGGCTGCCGCCGTCAGGGCCGTCCCGGCGTCCCAGGCCCTCGTCCGCAGGCCGCGACGGAGCGGGACGGTGACCTCGTGCGCCTCACCGTGGACGCGCTGGAAGAGGGAGCGGGAGGCGCCTGCGACGTACGCGCGGGGTACCCGGTTGGCGGCCGAGAGCGGCGCGCCCCGGTGCTCGATCTCCAGGGCCGGGTCGACGACGATGCGGACCCCGGAGCGGGCGAGCCGGAAGCCCAGCTCGCTGTCCTGGCCGTAGACGAAGCGGGGGTCGAACCCGTGGTCGAGCCGGCTCCACGCGGTGCGGGTGACCGAGTTGTGGGCCGACCAGTCGACCCAGCGCCGGTCCGGCTCGCGGTCGTACCACTGGGCGGTGCGGCGCGCCGCGGCCTCGCGGCCGTAGGTGTCCCAGTAGGCGGTCGCCGACGGGACGTCGCGCATCGCACAGGACACGCCGACGTCGTCGCGCCCGCGATGGTGGGCGACATGTCGTCGCACCATGTCGGGAGCCGGGGTCAGGTCGTCGTCGCAGCGGATGAGGACCCGCCCGCGTGCCTGGTCGTAGCCGACGTTGAGGGCGGCGACCACGCCGTGGGGAGCGGGGCTGTGCAGGGCCCGCAGGGGGAGCCGGTCGCGGAAGGCGTCTATGACCGCGGGCGACTCATCGTGGACCCGGTCGAGCACGACCAGCACCTCCCAGGGCTCGGTCGTGTCCTGCACCGACAGCGCGCGCAGGAGCGCCGGGAGGCGATGTGCTCCCCGGTGGCTGGGCACGATCACCGACGCGCTGACGGTCCCTGCGGGCACTCGGGCAGCCTACAGACCGTCCGCGTTCCCTCCCGGCGCTACCCGCTGAGCGCGCCCACGGCGCCCCTCGTCGACCTGTCGCCGTTCACTACCCCCGCCGTCGGCCACCGCGTGCAGCACTGCCTCGCGCTCGTCACCGGCGGCGAGGGCACAATCGAGGGCACCGACGACGTGCTCCGCGCCGCGGTCTGACCTACGTAAGCGGCGCCCGCGGGACGAGCGCAGGAGACGGGCGCCCAGTACGGGGAACAGGCGAGGCTCCCCGTGACCGGGGAGCCTCGCGCTCGAAGAGCGGTGGTGCGCCATCAGGGACTCGAACCCCGAACCCGCTGATTAAGAGTCAGCTGCTCTGCCAATTGAGCTAATGGCGCGCGAGCGGAGACATTATCAGCCTCTCCCGGCCGTCGCGAAATCGATGGGACGGGGGGTGGCTCAGCCACGGAAGGAGCCGTCGGGGTCGTCACCCTGGTGCTCGCCCGGGTCGTCGCCGGCGCCGGCGCCGCCTGCCACCGACGGGGGGCGGGACAGGGTCCGCCAGGCGGCGGCCGCGCCCACGAGCACGAGGAGGACGACGAGGCCGGCCACCCACAGCCAGCCGGGGACACCGGCCTCGGCGGCCGCAGGTGCCGTCGAGGGGGACGGGAGCGGGGTGGGGGCGGGAATGGCCGACGGAGCGGACGGGCTCGCGGACGGGGATGCCGTGGAGGTGGCGTCGGGCGACGCGCTCGGGGTGGGCGGCGCGATGGTCGTGGTGAACGCCAGCGTCCCGGCCACCGCGTGCCCGTCGACGCTGACGACGCGGTAGGCCACGGTGTGGGCCCCCGCCGCGAGGTCCGGCACGAGGGGCTGGGTGACGGTGCGTCCCCGGACGACGGCGCTGCCCTGGGTCTCGTCGCCGCCGGGGCCGCTGACCCGCAGGACGAGGAACCGGGGGTCGACGTCCTCGCTGAAGGTCAGGGTGACGCGCTGGGCGGTCGGCACGCGGGCGCCGTCGGCCGGGGCCGTGGAGACCAGGCGAGCGTGCAGCGGCAGCAACGCGGGCTGCCCCGCGGGCACGGCCTGCGGCACCCCGGCCGACGCCGGCGCGGCGAACACCGGCAGCGCCGAGGCGACGAGGGCGAAGGTCACCAGCAGCACGACGAGCACGGTGACGGCGGCGGACATCCGGCGGGAGAGCACCGCCTCATCATTGCAAAGCCGGGGACGCGACGAGCCCCCGACCCTAGACCGGGCCGGGGGCTCGACGTGCGTGGGGTGAGCGACGGGACTTGAACCCGCGACCCTCGCGACCACAACGCGATGCTCTACCAGCTGAGCTACGCCCACCACGACGGGCACTGCCACCCACGGAAAGTGGTGCTGCGCCCGCAGCGCGGACCATCGTACTAGTTACGAAGGGGTGCTCGGGACGCCGTCCCCGGCGGTGCCGTCCTCGGCGTCACCGGCGGCCACGGCAGCGGTCCTGGCCCCGCCGTGGTCGACGACGTGCCGGGCGGCCAGCGCCCGCAGGTCGTCGGTGGGGCGGCCGGGCGGGTCGACGAAGACCGCGCCGCGGTAGTACCGCAGCTCCGCGATGGACTCGCGGATGTCGGCCAGGGCCCGGTGCCCCCCGCTCTTGGTGGGGGCCGAGAAGTACGCCCGCGGGTACCAGCGCCGCGACAGCTCCTTGATGGAGGAGACGTCGATGATCCGGTAGTGCAGGTGGCTCTCGAGGCCCGGCATGTCCCGCGCCAGGAAGGCCCGGTCGGTCGCGACGGTGTTGCCACCGAGCGGCGCCTTGCCCGCCTCGGGCGCCCACGCGCGCACGTACTCGAGGACGCGCGCCTCGGCATCCTCCATCGTGGTCCCCTCGGCGAGCTCGTCGAGGAGGCCGGAGGTCGTGTGCATCGACCGGACGAAGTCGTTCATCTGCGTCAGCGCGGCGTCGGGCGGACGGATGACGACGTCGACCCCGTCCCCGAGCACGGTGAGCTCGAAGTCGGTGACGAGGGCGGCGACCTCGACGAGCGCGTCGTACTCGAGGGAGAGGCCGGTCATCTCGCAGTCGATCCAGACGATGCGGTCGGTGTGCGCGCGGTCGCTGGGGGTGGACATGCGCGCCATGCTAGGCCGAGCGCGGGTGGGGCCGGGCGATCCGGCGCGCCGGGCGCTAGGGTTCACCTCCGTGAGCGGGGACCTGGGGAGGACGGCCGGCGTCGTGGCGCGCCGCGACCCCACCACCCGGTCGGCGCTGCGCTCGTGGGTGCTCACCGGGGTCGCGGGGGTCGGCTTCCTCGTCGCGGCGCTGGTGGTCTCGGCCTACCTGGGCGCCACCTTCGGGGTGCAGACCGCGCTGCTGGCGCTCGCCGTGGCCGTCATCCCGCTGGGCATCGTCCTGCCGACGTTCGTCTGGCTCGACCGCTTCGAGTCCGAGCCCACGCGCTACCTCGTGGGGGCCTTCCTGTGGGGGGCGCTCGTCGCGGCCATCGTCGCGGCCCTGTTCAACACCAGCGCGATCCTGGTGCTGCAGAACACCACCGACCCCACCGCCGCGCTCACCACCACGGCGGTCCTCGTGGCGCCCGTGGTCGAGGAGGCCCTCAAGGGCGCCCTGGTGCTGCTGGTCTGGCTGGTGCTGCGCCGCGAGTTCGACGGCGTCACCGACGGGATGGTGTACGCGGGCGTCTGCGCGGCCGGGTTCGCGTTCACCGAGAACATCCAGTACCTGGCGCAGGCCTACACCGAGGGCGGGCGCCAGGGCCTGACCGCGACCTTCGTGGTCCGCTGCCTCTTCTCGCCCTTCGCCCACCCGATGTTCACCGTGCTCACCGGGGTCGGCATCGGCGTGGCCGCGACGAGCCGCAGCTGGCTGCCCAAGGTGCTGGCGCCGCTCGCGGGGTACGTGCTGGCCGTGCTGGCGCACGCCCTGTGGAACCTGGCCGCGGTCACCGGCGGCAACGGGCTGGTCACCGTCTACCTGCTGGTCGAGGTGCCGGTGTTCCTCGCCTTCGTCGGGTTCGTCGTGTGGGCGCGCCGCCGCGAGGGCCGCCTCATCGGGCTGTTCCTGCGCCCCTACGCCGACACCGGCTGGATCTCGCCCGGCGAGGTCGCGATGCTCTCGTCGATGGGCCGCCGCCGCGAGGCCCGGATGTGGGCGCGCGCCAACGCCGGCCCTCAAGGACTCAAGGCCATGCGCGCCTTCCAGGACACCGCGAGCGAGCTGGCGCTGCTGCGCCGCCGCATGCACCACGACGCCGCCGACCGCCAGGCGCTGGCGCAGGAGCGCGAGCTGCTGGGGGCGCTCAGTGCGCGCCGCGGCGAGTTCGCCGGAATGAGAGTGGGATGACATGAGCACGTCCGTCGAGATCGCCGGCCGGATCGGCCCCGAGCTCATCGAGCTGCGGCGCCGGCTGCACCGCACCCCCGAGCTGGGCCTCGACCTGCCCGAGACCCAGGCCGTGGTGCTCGAGGCGCTGGCCGGGCTCGACCTCGAGGTGAGCACCGGGCGCGGGCTGAGCTCGGTCGTCGGCGTGCTGCGCGGGCGTGCGCCGCACGAGGGGGAGCGGCCGGTGGTGCTGCTGCGCGGCGACATGGACGGCCTCCCGGTCACCGAGGAGGTCGACGTCGACTACCGCTCCGAGCGCGAGGGGCGGATGCACGCGTGCGGGCACGACCTTCACGTGGCGGGGCTGGTCGGGGCGGCGCGCATCCTGGCCGAGCGGCGCGACGAGCTGGTCGGTGACGTGGTGCTGATGTTCCAGCCGGCCGAGGAGGGCCCCGGCGGCGCCGAGCCGATGATCGCCGAGGGTCTGCTGGAGGCGGCCGGGCGGCGGGTGGATGCCGCGTACGCGGTGCACGTGTACTCGGCCGACCACCCGCGAGGGACGTGGTTCGGGCGTCCCGGGCCGCTGATGGCCGCCGCGGACGAGGTGCACGTGGTGGTGCGCGGGGTGGGCGGCCACGGGTCGGCGCCCGAGCGCGCCCAGGACCCCGTGCCGGTGGCCTGCGAGATCGTGCTGGCCTTCCACACCGCGGTGACCCGGCGCTTCAGCGTGTGGGACCCGGTGGTGCTCACCGTCGGTCGGATCGCGGCCGGCACCAAGGACAACATCATCCCGGACGACGCCGTGATCGAGGCGACCCTGCGGACCTTCTCGCGCGAGCACCGCGAGCTCGCGCACCGGATCGTCACCGAGGTGGCCCAGGGCATCGCGTCGGGCCACGGGCTGAGCGCCGAGGTCACCATCGGCAACGGCTACCCCGTCACGGTCAACGACGAGGGCGAGTTCGCCTTCGCCCAGGGCGTGGTGGCCGACCTGTTCGGCGCCGACCGCTGGGTCGACATGGTCAACCCCGAAGCGGGCTCCGAGGACATGTCGTTCGTCCTCGAGGAGGTGCCGGGGTGCTACCTCAACGTGTCGGCGTGCGCGCTCGAGGACCACACCCGGGCCGAGGACAACCACTCACCGCGCGCCGCGTTCGACGACGCGGTGGTGCCGGACGTCGCCGCCGCCCTGGCCGAGCTGGCGCTGCGGCGCACCCGGATGCTCGCCGACGGCGCCTGAGCCGCCCGGCTCGCAACGGCGGGTGCCGATGGTCGGAAACGTCCGCTCATGCCGATGAGCGGACGGAAGGCGTCTGTACGTTTGGCCTCATGCGACTCACTTCGACTGACGGCTCGGAGGTCCGGATCCGAATGGACGGCTACCAGTTCCCGGCGATGACAACACCGGGTGACTGGGACGCGAACTGGCTGATTGTCGAGGGTGCCGTTCGGCTTGCCACCGGCGAGAGCTGGTCCTTTCGTGACCCTTGTCTGACGACGTGGGAGGTGTCGTCGTTGGTCGACTGGCTGCGTCAAGTCGCCGACGGCAGCGTGCAGCCGTCAGCCTTTCCGAGCGACGACGATGAGGAGCGTCTTCAGGTCTTCACTGAGCCCAACCTCGCGTTCAGCCTGGCAGCTAGGAGCCAGGCGAGGGTGACCCTTCGTGTGCACTTCTCGCTCGAATCTCTGCCCCCTCGGCTCCGTGAAGATCGAGACCTCGACCTGTTCGACTTCTTTGTCCCTCTGAACGTGCGCGAAGCGGAAGCGCAGTCCGCAGCTGACGCTTTGGCCGCCGACTTGGCGGCCTTTCCGGCTCGCTGACTGGACCCATTCGCGTCCGCTCCGCCAAGCGTGCATCTTCCGGTCCTGCCGCAGGTCGCGCGCTTCTTCGGCCCTAGTCGAGTAGGGCTACCTCGAGGTCGTAGGCCAACACCACGGCACGGGCTAGCTGCGCTTCTTTTTCGCCGCTGAGATACCCGACGGTGCGTCCGAGTGCATCTACTGGGACGGTGAGGACATTGTCCAGGGACACCGCGCAGTCGTGATCCAACCCGTTGTCAGGCCCCACCAGGACCTCGCTGGACAGGCCCTTGATGGTGCTGGTGATCGGGGCAACGGTCACTTTGGTCATCGCGCCCCGAGCAGCTTCCCGCGTCAGGACGAGCGCCGGCCGCGTCTTGTCGAGGCGGACCAAACAGATCTCTCGCACCCGATCAGTCCTCGAGCACGGCGTGCGTGCCGGTCCACTCGACCAGGTCGTCGAGCTCATCTGCAGCACCCTGGGTGCGAAGGATCTGCGCGTCCTGCTCGGCAGCCAGGCGACGCATCTCGCGTTCCACTGCCGAAGCCACCAGCGCGGCTCTGCTCGGCGCCTTGCCGGTCGCCACGCTGCGGTCCAGGAAAGCGACCATCTCGTCGGGAAGGCGGACTGCGATCTGCGTGCTCATGCGACCAAGGATACTCCAATGCATCCCGTAATGGGATGCTCGCGCTCATGCCGCGGACAGTGCTGTGACAGCTGGTTGGGCGGGACGATTTTCGGCAGTGGACGGCGTGGTCGCCCGTTGCCCCGTCAGCGTCCGAACCGCTTTTGGGCGGCCTGCTTGGTTACGCCCAAGGCCATTCCAATACTCAGCCAGGAGTCCCCGGCTTCGCGGGCGGCGCGGACCGCGTCGTGAAGCTCGCGATCGGCGCGAGCAACACCGTCTTGGGCCGCGATGATCCGCCGGAAGTGCACCGCATCGCGGGCCTTGACCGTCGAGGGATCGAGGTTGTCGAGCATGTTCTCGACCTCGTTGATGTTCGTGGTTGCCATGTCAGATCACCTCAATTCAGGAATTCGTAGAACTTCGGTCGCAGCCGGTCCGCGTGGATGATCCGGTCGGCCTCGTCGGCCGGCACGGCCACCAGCTCCAACCAGTTGCCTGCCCGGTCGGGCCCGATGACGATGAGCCGGTCCTCGCCGTACTGCTCGACCTCCACTAGTCGCACGGCATTTGCGTAGGCGTGCAGGATGTCGGCTTCGGCGATGCCGTGCTTGAACGCTGAGTCCGTCACCCGCACGCGTCAACCCTAGGCTGACAACTCGCGGGGGTCAACCTTAAGTTGACGATGGCCATCCCTTCCGCGCCATTGCCACCGACGGTGGCGCGGGTCTCGGTGCCTTCGGTCATTCGATGGACTCGAAGCGCACGCGGAGGCCCAGGGCCCGGGACAACTTCAGCACGGTGGCGAAGCTGGGGTTGCCATCGGCCGACAGTGCCTTGTACAGACCCTCACGGCTGATGCCGGCGCGTCGGGAGAGCTCGCTGATGTTGCCGGAGCGTGCGACAACTCCCAGCGCCTCGGTGATCCGGGCGGGGTCGTCGTCGCCTTCGTCGATCACGGCCTCGAGGTACGCCGCTGCGTCATCGAAGTCAGAGAGGTAGTCGGCAGCGTCGAAGGGAGAGAAGGCGTCGACCATGTGTCAACTGTAGTTGACAATGGCACGACAGAGTTGGCGCACGAGCAGCCTTCGTTAGTGCACGACTGATGCACGCTTCGGAATCCGATTTCCTGTTTGTGCAGGTCAGGCCATGTTTTCGACGGCGCCCCCGGCAGGACTCGAACCTGCGACCTAGAGATTAGAAGGCTCTTGCTCTATCCAGCTGAGCTACGGGGGCCGGCCGCCCGGTCGACGGCGCAGCCATCCTAGGGACTGCGCCCACCCGGTGCCCGGGCTCCTATGCTCGGAGCGCACCGCCCACGCCGACCACAGGAGGCCACCGTGCTCAAGGGCATCCACCCGATCCTCACCGGCCGGCTGCTCGCCGAGCTCGACCGCCTGGGGCACGGCGACGTCCTGGGTGTCGTCGACCGCAACTTCCCGGCGCACCGCTACCGGGTCCCGGTGGTCGAGCTGCGCGATAGCGACATCGCCGCCGCGGTCGAGGCGATCCTGACCGTCTTCCCGCTCGACTCCTTCGTCCCGTACCCCGTCGAGCGGATGGAGGTCGACGACCGTCCCGACGAGATCAACGGGCCGACGGCGGCCTTCCTCGCCCTCGCGGCCGACGCGGAGGGGCGCGACATCGGGTTCGCCTCGGTCGAGCGGCAGACGTTCTACGAGCGGGCGGCCTCGGCCATGGTCATGGTGCAGACCGGCGAGACCGTGGGCTACAGCTGCTACCTGCTCAAGAAGGGCGTGGTGGGCTGACCCCGCCCGCCCCCAGGGGGAGCCGCGCCAGCACGTCGTGCCGCGGCCGGTGCCCCCGCTCGCGGGGCAGGTGCGACTGCACGACCACGACCTCGGCCGCCTCCCACGACGGCCCGCGGTAGGTGTCGAGCACCCGCACCCATCGGCTCGCCTCGACCGGACGCGGGAAGCGGGCCAGGGTCAGGTGCGGCCGGAACCGCCCGCCGTCGGGGGCGCCGCCGGCGTGCGCGCACGCCATCCGCACCCCGTGGGCGAGCGGGGTCAGGGCGTCCCCGCCGTCGACCCCGGCCCAGAGGAGCCGGGCGCTCGTGACGTCGGGGAAGCAGCCGCCACCGGCCAGCGCCAGACGGGACCGGGGATGCCGCGCCGCCGCGGCCCCGACCGCCTCGACCAGGGGCTCGACGACGTACTCGGGGACGTCCGCGAGGAACGCCAGGGTCACGTGCCACTGCCCGGGCGGCGACCACCGAGGGCCCTCGACGTCGCGCCGGGGCTCGAGGAAGTCGTCGAGGTCCACGACCGCCGCATCGGGGGGCAGTACGGCGACGAAGGCCCGCATCCGGACATCATGGCGTAGGGGTACGACGGCGCCCCGGGCCGGCAGCGGCGTCCGCGCGGCCGGAGACCCGACCCCACGGAAACCCGGGAATGGTGAGGGACGGATGAGACTCTCGTTAGGCTGTGCGACGTGAGCGCAGACCGTGACGTGGAGGCGCTGGTCTCCGCCGTCGAGGCGCTCCGCGCCGAGGTCGACCGGGCCGTGCTGCCGCTCGACGTGCCCGGCCGCGCCGAGGCGGTCGCCGCCCGGAGGGGGCTGCTCGACCAGCTCGACGACTACGTGCTGCCGCGCCTGCGCTCCATCGAGGCGCCTCTGCTGGCGGTCGTCGGGGGCTCCACCGGGGCCGGCAAGTCGACCCTGGTGAACTCGGTCGTCGGGGAGGCCGTCAGCCGCCCCGGCGTGCTGCGCCCCACCACGACCTCGCCCGTGCTGGTGCACCACCCCGACGACGCTCGCTGGTTCGCCGACGACCGCATCCTGCCGGGCCTGGCCAGGGTCACCGGGCGCGACACCGGCGAGGACCAGCCCGGCACGGTGCGCCTGGCGGCCTCCTCCGCGCTGCCGGCCGGTCTCGCCCTGCTCGACGCCCCGGACATCGACTCCGTGGTGTCCGCCAACCGTGAGCTCGCCACCCAGCTGCTGGCCGCGGCCGACCTCTGGGTCTTCGTCACCACCGCCGCCCGCTACGCCGACGCCGTGCCGTGGGACCTGCTGCGAACCGCCGCCGACCGCGGCACCGCCGTGGCCATCGTGCTCGACCGGGTCCCGCCGGAGGCCGTCGACGAGATCCGCCCGCACCTGGCCCAGATGCTGCGCGACCAGCGGCTGCCGACCGCCCCGATCTTCAGCGTCCCCGAGGTGGCCCTCGAGGACGGCCGGCTGCCCGCGTGGACCTTCGGCCGCCTGCGCGACTGGCTCCAGGCCCTGGCCGGTGACGCCCGGGCCCGCGACATCGTCGTCAGCCAGACCCTGCGCGGCGCCGTCGACTCGCTCTCGGGCCGCGTGGGGACCCTGGTCACCGCCAGCCGGGCCCAGCGCGACGGTGAGGAGTCGTTGCGGGCCTCGGCCGTCGAGGCCTACGAGCTGGCCCAGAAGCACGTCGCCGACGGGATGACCGACGGCACCCTGCTGCGCGGCGAGGTGCTGGCCCGCTGGCAGGAGTTCGTCGGTACCGGCGAGTTCTTCCGGCAGGTCGAGTCCACCGTGGCGCGCTGGCGCGACCGCATCACCGCCGCCATCAAGGGGACCCCGGCTCCGGTCGACACCCTCGGTGAGGCGCTGCACACCGGGGTGGCCGCGCTCGTGCTCGACGGCCTGGAGTCGGCCGGCTCCGAGACCGTGCGCTCGTGGCGGCGGCTGCCCGGCGGGCCGGCGGTGCTGGCCGCCGACCCCACGCTCGGCGCCACGCCGCTCGAGGCCGGGGCCCAGGTCGAGCGCCTGGTGCGGGCCTGGCAGGGCGAGGTGTTCGACCTCGTGCGCACCGAGGGTCAGGGGCGGCGCACCAACGCGCGCGTCGCGGCCTACGGCGTCAACGCCATCGGGCTGTTCCTGATGCTCGTCGCCTTCGCCCAGACCGGCGGCCTGATCGGGGCCGAGGTCGGCATCGCCGGCGGCACCGCGGTGCTGGCGCAGCGCGTGCTCGAGGCCATTTTCGGCGACCAGGCCGTGCGCGACATGGCGGCCAAGGCGCGCGAGCGGCTGCTGGTCCTCACCGAGGAGCTGTACGCGCGGGACCGGGCCCGCTACGACACCGCCCTCTCGGCCCTCGTCTCCCCCGAGGACCAGGCCCGCCGCCTCGAGGCCGCGGCCGCCCGCCTCACCCAGGTCGCCCGATGAGCCCGCTGCGGATGGGCAGCGCCCGGGGCGCCGTCGTGTCACCCGAGCGCCTGGCGGCCGCGGCGACCTCGCTGGACGCCGCGGTCGAGGCCGGGGGCGAGCAGCTGCCCGCGCGGGAGCGCCGCGCCGCGCGCGCCGTCGTCGAGAAGGTCGAGCGGCGCACCGCCCTGGTCGGCGGCCACACCGTCGTCGCGCTCGCGGGGGCCACCGGCAGCGGCAAGTCCTCGCTCTTCAACGTCCTGGTCGGGGCCGACGTCGCCACCGTCGGGGTCCGCCGCCCCACGACCTCCACCCCCACGGCCGCGGTGTGGGGTCACGAGCCGGCCGGTGAGCTGCTCGACTGGCTGGGGGTCGGGTCGCGCCACCACGTCACCGAGGAGGCCGGGCCCCAGGTCGGCGGTCTCGACGGGCTGGTCCTGCTCGACCTGCCCGACGTCGACTCCCGGGAGGTCGCCCACCGCGTCGAGGCCCTGCGCGTCCTCGAGCTGGTCGACCTGTTCGTCTGGGTCGCGGACCCGCAGAAGTACGCCGACGCCCGCCTGCACGACGACCACGTCGCCACCCTGTCCTCGCACGAGGCCGTCACGATGGCGGTGCTCAACCAGGCCGACCGGCTCGCGCCCGGCGACGTCGACCGTCTCCGCACCGACGTGGTCCGTCTGATGGAGCGCGACGGGATGCCCGGCGCCGCCGTCCTGGTGACCTCGGCCCGGACCGGCGCCGGGGTCGACGAGCTGCGCCAGCGGCTCGCGAACATCGTGGCGACCCGCACGATGGCGCGCGCCCGGCTGGCGGCCGACGTGCGCTCGGCGGCCGGGGCGCTCTCGGGGCACGTGGGCACGGGGGAGGGCGGCGTGGACGCTGCCGCCCGCACCGAGCTGCTCGACGCGCTGGCCCGCAGCGCCGGCGTGCCCGCCGTGGTCGAGGCCGTGGCGCGCGACTACCGGATGGAGGCCGCCGCCGACACGGGGTGGCCGTTCACCCGCTGGGTCCACCGGCTGCGGGCCCGGCCGTTGCGCCGGCTGCGCCTCGACGGCCGCGACGTACGGGTGACGGAGTCCGACGTGCGCTCGGTGCTGGGGCGCTCGTCGCTGCCGCCGCCGAGCCCGGCGGCTCGCGCCGCCGTCGCGCTCGCCACCCGGCGGGTCGCCGACCGGGCCGCGTCCGACCTGCCGACGCCGTGGGCCGAGGCGCTGCACCGCGCCGCGACCCCGCCCGGCCCCGACCTCGGCGACGCGCTCGACCAGGCCGTGGTCGGTACCTCCCTCTACGCGCGCTCGCCCCTGTGGTGGCGCGCCGTGGGGCTGGTGCAGCTGGTGCTGGCCGCCGCCGCCGTCGTCGGGCTGGTGTGGCTCGCGGTCTACGTCGTGGCCGGATGGCTCCAGCTCGACCAGCTCGTGCCCGACGCCCCGACGGTGGGGGTGCTGCCGATCCCGTTCCTGCTGGTCGCGGGCGGCCTGCTGCTCGGGCCGTTGCTGGCGGCGCTGGCCGCGTGGCTGGCCCGCATCGGGGCCCGGCGCCGGGCCGTGGTGATGGACCGTCGGCTGCGTTCGTCGATCGAGACCGTCGCCGACGCCGAGATCGTCGCGCCCGTGCGGCGGGTGCTCGAGCGGCACGCCGCGACCCGCGAGGCGCTGCGGCACGCCGCCGACGTCTGAGCGCTGCGCCCGGATGCCGGCCGCCTCCGCTCAGGGGGCTGCCTCGTCCACAGGGCCGGGTCCGGTCCGTCGTCGTCCACAGATCGCCGGGGTCCCGTTGTGGCGGCCACCGCGCGGCGCGAGCGTGGTCCCACCGGGCCGATCGTCGGGCCGGGGAGGGAGGACACCATGTACGAGACCATCACGACCGTGCAGGGGCGGCTGGTCGCAGACCCCGTCGTCGTCGAGGGGCGGGGCGGGCCGTTCACGAAGTTCCGCGTCGCCCAGTCCGAGCGGCACCAGGTGCGCGGCGAGCCGGGCCGCTGGGCCGACTCCGACCCCAGCTACTACGACGTCAGCGTCTTCCGCGGCCTGGGCGAGAACGCCGCCCGGTCCCTGCGCAAGGGCCACCCGGTGGTGGTGCACGGCAAGCTCCGGGTGCGCCAGTACCCCCGCTCCGACGGGTCCACCGGGGTCGCCGTCGAGATGGACGCGCACAGCGTCGGCCACGACCTGCGCTGGGGCAGCACGGTCTACACCCGCAACAGCGACCTGGCGCCCGCGATGCCGTCGGAGGGTGCGACCGCCGGCCTGCCCGACCTGGGCGACACCGGTTTCGGCGACCCCGCCCGCGACCGGTACGTGGTCGAGCAGGGCCCGTCGGTGCCGCTCGGTGGCTCCGCGGGCGACGAGGCGGCCGCGCGGGTCGACACCGGCCCGCTGCTGCCCACCGGCTCCGAGCGGGCGGCCTGAGCGCGGGGCGGCCCCGCCCGGAGCGACGGATTCGGGCGGGGCTCCACGGCTCGATACGCTGGGGCCATGCCCGAGTTCATCTACGTCATGTCGCGTGCCCGCAAGGCTCACGGCGAGAAGGTCATCCTCGACGAGGTCACCCTCTCGTTCCTGCCCGGAGCCAAGATCGGCGTCGTGGGTCCCAACGGTGCCGGCAAGTCCTCGGTGCTGAAGATCATGGCCGGGCTCGACCAGCCGTCCAACGGTGAGGCGCGCCTCAGCCCCGGTTTCTCGGTCGGGATCCTCATGCAGGAGCCCGAGCTCAACGAGGAGAAGACCGTCCTCGGCAACGTCGAGGAGGGCGCCGGCGAGATCAAGGCCAAGCTGGACCGCTACAACGAGATCTCCGCCGAGATGGCCGAGCCCGACGCCGACTTCGACGCGCTGATGGCGGAGATGGGCGTGCTCCAGGAGGCCATCGACGCCGCCGACGCCTGGGACCTCGACTCCCAGCTCGAGCAGGCCATGGACGCCCTGCGCTGCCCGCCGCCGGACGCCGACGTCAGCGTGCTCTCCGGTGGTGAGCGTCGCCGCGTGGCGCTGTGCAAGCTGCTGCTCCAGAAGCCCGACCTGCTGCTGCTCGACGAGCCCACCAACCACCTCGACGCCGAGTCGGTGCTGTGGCTCGAGCAGCACCTCGCGGCCTACCACGGTGCCGTCGTCGCCGTGACGCACGACCGGTACTTCATGGACAACGTGGCGGAGTGGATCCTCGAGCTCGACCGGGGCCGCGCCTACCCGTACGAGGGCAACTACTCCACGTACCTCGAGAAGAAGCAGGCTCGCCTCCAGGTGCAGGGCAAGAAGGACGCCAAGCTGTCCAAGCGCCTCGCCGAGGAGCTCGAGTGGGTCCGCTCCAACGCCAAGGCCAAGCAGACCAAGTCCAAGGCGCGACTGGCCCGCTACGAGGAGATGGCCGCCGAGGCCGACCGCACCCGCAAGCTCGACTTCGAGGAGATCCAGATCCCGCCGGGCCCGCGCCTGGGCAGCAAGGTCATCGAGGTCAAGGACCTGCGCAAGGGCTTCGGCGACCGCGTGCTCATCGAGGGCCTGTCGTTCACCCTGCCGCGCAACGGCATCGTCGGCGTCATCGGCCCGAACGGTGTCGGCAAGACCACCCTGTTCAAGACCATCGTGGGCCTCGAGCAGGCCGACGCCGGCGTCGTCGACATCGGTGAGACGGTCAAGATCTCCTACGTCGACCAGAGCCGCGGGGGCCTCGACCCGAACAAGAACCTCTGGGAGACCGTCTCCGGCGGCCACGACTACATCAACGTCGGCCACGTCGAGATCCCGAGCCGCGCGTACGTCAGCCAGTTCGGCTTCAAGGGCCCCGACCAGCAGAAGAAGGCCGGCGTCCTCTCCGGCGGCGAGCGCAACCGCCTCAACCTGGCCCTCACCCTCAAGGAGGGGGGCAACCTGCTCCTCCTCGACGAGCCGACCAACGACCTCGACGTCGAGACCCTCGGCTCGCTCGAGAACGCCCTGCTCGAGTTCCCCGGCTGTGCCGTGGTCATCAGCCACGACCGGTGGTTCCTCGACCGCGTCGCGACGCACATCCTGGCCTACGAGGGCACCGCCGAGAACCCCGCCCGCTGGTACTGGTTCGAGGGCAACTTCGAGTCCTACGAGGCGAACAAGGTCGAGCGTCTCGGCGAGGACGCCGCCCGCCCGCACCGCGTCACGTACCGCAAGCTGACCCGCGACTGACCCTCACGCAGCGCCACTAGGGTGTCGGGCGTGGAGAACGTCGAGGAGCGTCCGGTCGAGCCCCACCGGGTCTCCGTCATCGTCCCGGTCTACCAGGGCTCGCGGACCCTCCCGGCCCTGGTCGCCGAGATCGCGGCGTCCACCACCGCGCGGGTCACGCCGGGCGGGCGCCGGTACCTGGTCGACGAGCTCGTGCTCGTCGACGACTGCGGCCCCGACGGCTCCGACGCCGTCATCCGCGCGCTGGCCGCCGAGCACGACTGGGTCCGCCCGGTCTGGCTGAGCCGCAACTTCGGCCAGCACGCCGCGACCCTCGCGGGCATCTCGGCCTCCGGCGGCGAGTGGGTCGTCACCCTCGACGAGGACGGCCAGCACGACCCCGAGGACATCGGCCTGCTCCTCGACACCGCGATGCGCGAGCAGGCCGACGTGGTCTACGCCGCGCCGTCCAACCCACCGCCGCACGGGCCCACCCGCAACCTGGCGTCCCGCAGTGCCAAGTGGCTCGTCTCCAAGCTCGCCCGGGGCGCCCGGGCGAACGACTTCAACAGCTACCGGCTGGTGCTCGGTGAGGTGGCGCGCTCGGTCGCGGCCTACGCCGGCCCCGGCATCTATCTCGACGTCGCCATCTCCTGGGTGGCCCGCCGGGTCGCCACCGTGCCGGTCGCGATGCGTGGCGAGGGCGACCGGCCCTCGGGCTACGACCTGCACCGGCTGGTGTCGCACTTCTGGCGCCTCGTGCTCTCGAGCGGGACGACCCCGCTGCGCTGGGTCAGCGTGTCCGGGGCGGCGGCCATCGTGCTGGCCCCGGTCATCGCGGTCGTCCTCCTGGTCGGGCGCGCCACGGGCCGCTGGGACGCCCCCGGGTGGACCTCGACCATGGTGCTGCTGATGGCCGCGACCGGTGCCATCCTCTTCGCGCTCGGGGTCATCGCCGAGTACGTCGGCATGGCCGTCAACATGGCGATGGGCAAGCCGCTGTACCTGCCCGTGCGCGACCGTCGCGACGGCCCGCTGGGCCGCGACGACGTCGCCCCCGGCGGCGGCGCGTGACCGACCGGCTCGACCCGGTCGCCTGGGTCGTCGGGTCCGGCGGCCTGGTCGGGCGGCACGTCGTGGCGGCGTTCGCCACCGACGGGTGGGAGGTGCGGACCTCGCGGGTGCCGTGGGGCGACGAGGACGGCGCGGTCGCCGCCCTGGCCGCCGACCTCGACGCCTTCACGGCCGCGCGCCGAGGCCGCCCGTGGGTGCTCGCCTGGTGTGCCGGCGCCGGCGTCGTCGCCACGCCCGAGGCCGACCTGCTCGCCGAGCTGGCGGTCTTCGAGCGCTTCCTGGCCCGCCTCGAGGAGACGGTGGAGCCGGGGGAGGACGGGGTCGTCTTCCTCGCCTCCTCGGCCGGTGGCCTCTACGCCGGATCGGCCGCGCCGCCGTTCTCCGAGGACACCGAGGTCGCCCCCCTGGTCGCCTACGGCCGGACCAAGCTGGCCATGGAGCGCGCCCTCACCGGTGTGGCCGGGCGCACGGGGCTGCGCGCGGTGCTCGGCCGGCTCGCCAACGTGTACGGCCCGGGGCAGACGCTCGGCAAGCCGCAGGGCCTGCTCTCCCAGCTCTGCCTGTCGTCGGCGACGACCCGGCCGCTGCCCGTCTTCGTCTCGCTCGACACCATCCGCGACTACGTCTTCGTGGCCGACGTCGCGGCCATGGTCCTGCGCTGCGTCGCCCTGGCCCGGGACACCCCGCCGGGGACGACGGCCGTCAAGGTCCTCGCCTCGGGGCGCCCCGTCACCGTCGGCCAGCTGGTCGGGGAGGCACGGCGGGTCTTCCACCGGCCGCTGCGCACCGTGACCGTCCCCGGCGGCCGGGGCCAGGTGCTCGACCTGCGGCTGCGCTCGGTGCGCTGGCCCGAGGTCGACGCGCTGGCCGTCACGACCCTCCCCACGGGGCTGGCGGCCACCGCGGCCGACGTGCACGCGCGGGTCGTCTCGGGTGGCCCGCTCGACCCCGGCCGCTGACCGGCGGTCAGCCGACGCGGGTGGCCGCGAGGAACACCGACGAGCCGAACGGCAGGTCGCGCCGTTGCAGCACCGTGCGGTCGAGGCGGCACATCCGCGCCAGGGCCGCGTTGACCAGCGGGGGGACCCGCGGCACCTCGACGATGTCGACCGGCCCCGCGGCGCGCCGGCGGGCCACCTTGCGGGCCAGGCGTTCGGCGGCGAAGAGCGGGAAGACGGTCGCGAAGCCGTAGGTGGCGCGCTCGACCCGGAAGCCGGCCCGCTCGACCGCCGTCGTCGCGCGCTCGCGGGTGTAGCGGCGGTGGTGGCCGTTCGCCACGTCGAAGTCGCTCCAGGCCCACGTGTACGACGGCACCGACATCACGAAGGTCCCGCCGGGCCGCAGCACCCGGTACACCTCGGCCAGCGCCGTGGCCTCGGGCTCGCAGTGCTCGATGACGTCGAAGGCCGCCACCGCGTCGAAGGTGGCGTCGGGGAAGGGCAGGGCCAGCGCCGAGCCGCACACGCCGGCGGCGCCCAGCCCGCGCGGGTCGATGTCGAGCGACACGGTGCGCCCCGAGGCCTCGCGGAACCAGTCGGCGCTCGGGCCGTCGGCGCTGCCGAGGTCGAGGCTGAGCCCGGCCCCTCGCACGTACCGGCGCAGCGAGGACTCGAGCAGGTCGGAGCGGGCGACGTACCACCAGTAGTCGGAGACGCCGATCGACGCCGACCCCCCGTGTCCTCCGGCCGCACTCACGGGCACAACCCTATCGGCGCAGCGCCACCCGCCCGCGCACGGCCAGGAGGGCCGCCTTGGCCGCCCGCGTGCCCCGCACCTCACCCACCTCGTGCAACACCGCCGCCGCGACCAGGACGGCCACCAGCGCGGCCACCATCGCCAGGTCGCGGCCCAGGGCGCCCGTCAGCGTGCGCACCACCAGGTAGCCGATGGCCGTGTGACAGACGTACAGCGAGTAGCTGCGCAGCCCGAGCCAGCGCACCGGCGCGGCCGTGAGCACGGGCGTGCGGGGCCGGGCCACCACCGCCAGGAAGAGGGCGCAGACGACCACCGTGGCGACGGCCTGGGTGCTGCCTCGCACCAGCAACGTCACCACGACCGCGGCCACCGCCGCGCCCAGCGGCCAGCGGAACGACACCTCCCCGCGTCGGGCCAGGAAGGCCAGGCATCCGGTGGCGAACAGGGGCGCGTAGGCCGCGAGGCTGACGTTCAGCAGGACCTTCCACGGGGTCGCCACGACCTGCGGGTCGAGGCCATGGCTGTGCGGCGCCGCGAGGACCGCGACCACCAGCGCCACGCCGACCCAGGCGCCGGTCGCGACCAGCACGGTGCGCGTCCCGAGCCGGCGCGCGAGCAGGAGCAGCAGCCACACCCCCACGTAGAACTGCATCTCGACCGCCAGCGTCCAGTAGACCGGGTCGACGTTCTCGACCAGCGCCCAACGCTGCACCATCGTCAGGTTGGCGGCGACGGTGGCCGGCGACGGCACGGGGAAGAGCCCGCTCGTGAGCACCACCACGAGCGTGACGGCCAGGCCCAGCCAGTACGTGGGGTACAGGCGCGAGAGCCGCGAGATGACGAAGTCGGAGGGGCGGTGCGCGCGCCGGGCGGTGAGCAGGATGACGAAGCCGCTGATGAGGAAGAAGAGCTCGACGCCGTACTCGCCCCACGGTGCCCGGAAGGCCGGCGGTGGCGCCCCGACGACGACGGTGTCGTAGGCGACGGTCAGGTGGTAGACCACCACCCCGAGGGCCGCCAGCCCCCGGAGGCCGTCGAGCTCACCGAACCGCTCATCCGCCACGACCGGGCCGATCCGCGACCGCCGGGCCGGGCGGGGCCGGCGCGGCGAGCGGTGCCTCGTCGGTCGCCGCGAGAGCGCGACGGCGCGCCATCACCCCGAGCAGGCCGGCGCCGAGGGCGGTCATCGCGGTCGCGGCACCGAAGACCTCGCCCAGGCTCAGGGCGCAGACCAGGACGGCCACGTTCGCGGCCTCCGCTCCCGCCCAGCCGGTGCCGGCCGACCGGGTCCGCAGCAGGCTCACGCCCAGCCCCACGGTGAGCAGCACGTAGAAGCCCGCCAGGACCCAGCCGCCCTCCTGGAGGGCGGCCCAGTAGGAGTTGTGGAACAGGAACGTCTTGTCCTGGAGGTAGACGTACGCGTCGCCCAGCCCCGAGCCCCACGGAGGGGTGGCGTCGAGCTTGATCCGATCGACCGCGACCTCGAGTACACCGGCTCGCTGCTCACCCTCCTGGACCCCCTCGGACTGCTGGGCGGGGTGACCGTGGTGGCCCTCTCGCTGACCCACGGCGCGTTCTTCCTGGCGCTCAAGACCACCGGCACGATCCGCGAGGACGCCCGCCGGCTGGGCACGACCCTGGGCGCGGTCACCGCCGTGCTGGCCGTGGTGACCCTCGGCTGGCTCGGCCTGCTCACCGGGTCGGCGTGGTCGTGGGCCACGACGGTGGTCGCCGCGGTGGCGCTGCTGGCGGCGGTCGCGGCCAACGCCCGCGGCCGCGAGGGCTGGGCCTTCACGGGGACGGCGGTCACGGCCGCCGCGACGGTGGCCACGTACTTCCTGGCCCTGTTCCCGGACGTGATGCCGACGACCCTCGACGGCGGCCGGTCGCTCACCATCGCCAACGCCTCGAGCAGCCCGATGACCCTGCAGATCATGACCTGGGCCGCCGCCGTCTTCACGCCGATCGTGCTCCTCTACACCGGCTACACCTACTACGCCTTCCGCCGGCGCATCGGGACCCAGCACATCCCCGAGCCGGTCGCGGTCGGCTGAGGTCCGCGCCGTGCGGCCCTTCGACCCGCGCCTCCTGGCCGTCGCGCCCGCCGCCCGCCGCCCCGTCGTGGCGGTGGCGGTGGTCGGCGTCCTCCAGGGCGTCGCCACGGTGGCCACCGCCTTCGCCCTCGCGGCCGTGGTGGTCGCGGTGGTCGACGGCACGCCCGTGGGCGCTCCGGCCGGGTGGCTCGTGGCGCTGCTGGGGGCCCGGTCGGCGCTGGGCTGGGCGGCCGAGCGGTCGGCGGCGCGCGCCGGGGTCGAGGTCACGGCCGCGCTGCGTCGAGCCCTGCTGGAGCACTGGCTGCGGGTGCCGGCCGAGCGGCGGCCGGACCCCGACCGCGGGGCCACCCTCGCCGGGCAGGGGGTCGCCACCGTCGAGCCGTACGCCGCGCGCTTCCTGCCGGCGCTGGTGGCGGGTGCGGTCGTGCCGGTCCTGGCGCTCGCTGCGCTGGTGTGGGTCGACCCGGTGAGCGCGCTCGTGGTCGCACTGACCCTGCCGCTGCTCCCGGCCTTCGCCGCGCTGATCGGCGCGGCCACCCGCGACGAGACGCAGCGGCGGTGGCGGGCGCTCTCCTCGCTCGCGGGCCACTTCACGGACGTGGTGCGCGGGCTGCCGACCCTGGTGGGATACGGACGGGCCGAGCGCCAGGTCGAGGTCGTCGCCGAGGTCAGCGGCGCGCACCGCCGGGCCACGATGCGCACGCTGCGCCTGGCCTTCCTGTCATCGGCGGCCCTGGAGCTGCTGGCATCGATCTCGGTGGCGATCGTGGCCGTCACGGTCGGGCTCCGGCTCACCCACGGCACGCTCGACCTCGGCACCGGCCTGCTCGCCATCCTGCTGGCGCCCGAGGCCTACTGGCCGATCCGCCGGGTCGGGGCCGAGTTCCACGCCGCGGCCGACGGCGCCGAGGCGGTGGCCGACGCGCTCGACGAGCTCACCACCCCCTCGGTCGGGGCCACGACACCGGCCGCGACCCCCACGACGGCCGACGCGATCGGGGTCCGGCTGCGCGGCGTCGAGTACTCGTACCCCGGAGCATCCGTACGGGTGCTCCGCGGGCTGGACCTGGACGCCGGGCCGGGGCTGACCGTCCTGACCGGGCCCTCGGGCGCCGGCAAGTCGACCGTCCTGGAGCTCGTCGCGGGCCTGCGCACCCCGGGTGCCGGCACCGTCAGGGCCGGCCGGGCGCACCTGGTCACCCAGCGCCCGTTCCTGCCCGCCGGCACCGTGCGCGACGCCCTGCGGCTCGGCAACGACGCCCCCGACGCCGACCTCTGGGCCGCGCTGCGCCGGGTGGGTCTCGACGGGTTCGTGGCCGGCCTGCCGGCCGTGCTCGACACCCCGCTCGGCGACGAGGGCGTCGGGTTCTCGGCCGGCCAGCGGGCCCGGGTGGCCCTGGCCCGCGCCTCCCTGTCGACCGCGCCGGTGCTGCTGGTCGACGAGCCGACCGCGCATCTCGACGGCCCCGGCGCGGCGGCGGTCCACGACCTGCTGGTCGAGCTGGCCGAGCGGCGAGCCGTGCTCGTGGTCACCCACCGGCCCGAGCTGGTGGCACTGGCCGACCGCCACGTCTCCCTCGACCACCGGGCAGCGCAGGCGCCGGCATGAGCACCCTCGCCCCCGCCCCCCACCCCGCAACGGTGGTGCGCCCCACCCGGGCCACCGTCCTCGGCGGCCTCCTCGGCGGGGCCGCCACCACCTCGGGCATCGCGCTGACCGCGACCTCCGGCTGGCTCGTGGTGCGCGCGAGCGAGCGCCCGGTCATCCTCACCCTGCTGGCGGCCATCGTCGCGGTCCGCGCCTTCGGGATGGCGCGGCCGTACTTCCGCTACCTCGAGCGGCTGATCTCGCACGACGCCGCGCTGGCCGAGCTCGCCGACCGCCGGGTGGCGGTGTTCGCGGCCCTGGTACCCCTGACCCCGGCCCGGCTCGGCCGTCGCTCGCGGTCGGCGGTCCTCAACGGTGTCGTCGACGACCTCACCGACGTGGTCGAGGCCCAGGTCCGGGTCACCGTCCCGCTGGTCTCCGGGGCGCTCGCGGGCCTGGCGGCCGCGGCCCTGACCGCCTGGTTCGCCCCCGCCGTCGGGATGGTCGTGGCCGCCCTGCTGGTGGTCGTGGCCCTCGGCTGTGCGGTCGCGTGGCGGGCCGAGTCGGGCTCGCGCGACGAGCTGCTGGCCGCCCGCGCCGAGGTGGCCCGGGTGGGCGACCTCGTCGCGCGCCAGGCCGGCGAGCTGCGGGCCATCGGCGCCGAGCGGGACGCCCTGCGCTCGCTCGACGCCGCGCACGCCACCTGGCGGGCAGCGGTGGCGCGGCAGAGCCGGGGCCGGGCGCTGGTGGCGGCGCTGCTGCCGCTGGGGACCGCCGCCGCCACCGTGGCGGCGGCGCAGCTGGTCGACCCGGCCGCGGTGGGCGCGCCCGTCGCGGCGCTGCTGGTGCTCGTCCCGGTGGCCGTGGGCGAGGCCCTGGCGCCATTGGTCGACACCATGCGCGCGCTGGCCCGGGCCCAGGGCAGCAGCGCCCGCCTCACGGCGCTGCTCGACCAGCAGCCGGCCGTCCGGGACCCGGCCACGCCGGCGACGACCTCGGCCCGGCGTCCGGAGCACCTGGATGGATGCGCCGAGCCGCGGGCCGCGGGCCGCGTGCCGGTCGTCCGGCTCGAGGCCGCCACCGCGTCCTGGACCCGCGAGCGTCCCGCCCTGTCCCCCACCGACCTCGAGCTCCGCCCGGGCCGGCACGTCGCCGTCGTCGGGCCCAACGGCTCGGGCAAGAGCACCCTGCTGGCCGTCCTCGCCCGCTCGCTCGACGTGACCGCCGGCCGGCACACCCGCGACGGGGTCGACGTGCGCGGCCTCCCCCTGGCCTCCGTCCGCGCCGACGTCGCCGTGGTCGACGACGAGCCGCACGTCTTCGCCGGGTCCCTGGCCGCGAACCTCCGGCTGGCCCGCCCCGACGCCGACGACGGCGCGCTCCGCCACGCCCTCGCGCTGGCCGGCCTCGCGCCCTGGCTGACCGAGCTCCCCGACGGGCTCGACACGCGGCTCGGCACCGGCGGCCGCGGCGTCTCGGGCGGCGAGCGCACCCGGCTCGGCATCGCGCGCGCCGTGCTGGCCGAGCGCGCCGTCGTCCTCCTCGACGAACCCACCGCGCACCTCGACGACGCCACGGCCACCGCCGTGCTCGATGATGTCCTGGACGCCACCCGCGACCGTGCGGTCGTCCTCGTGAGCCACCGGCCCGAGGCGCTGGGCCGCTTCGACCACGTCCTCGACCTCGGGAGCCACCCGTCGTCCCGACCCGACCAGGAGTAGCCATGCCGCACTCGGCCAACGCCCCCCGCCTCGGCGACCTCGAGCGGGTCGTCATGGACCGCCTCTGGGAGAGCACCGTGGCCGGCGGCGACGGGTTCGCCGGCGTCACCGTCCGCGAGGTCCACGAGACCCTCGAGAAGGACCGCGAGATCGCCTACACGACGGTGATGACGGTGCTCGACCGCCTGGCCAAGAAGGACCTGGTCACCCGCGAGCGCGACGGGCGCGCGTGGCGCTACCTGCCCGCCGACACCCGTGAGGCCCTCACCGCGCGCACCATGCGCCGCACCCTCGACGACATGGACGTCACCGACCGCCGCTCGGCGCTGCTGCACTTCCTCGACGGCGCCAGCACCGACGAGCTCGCCGACCTCAAGGCCGCCCTGGCCGAGGTCGAGGCCCGCGGTGACGGGCCCGCCACCCGCGGCGCGCGCTCCCGGCGCTGACGGGCCGATCCTGGGCCCCGGCGCCCGGGGCTGCCACCATGGGGCCGTGGTCCCGCTCGCCCTCGCCGGGGTGGCCGTCGCGCTGGTCTGGCTGGCGCCCGGCCTCCTCGCCCGCCAGCGCCGTCTCCGGCCGGCACCGCGGGCCGCCCTGGTGGCCTGGCAGGCGGTCTCCCTCGGCGGCGTCCTGGCGGCGCTCTCGGTGGCCCCGGCGGTGCTGCCGCTGCTCCTCGGGGGCGACGACCTGCGCTCGCACCCCTGGCTGGTGGCCCTCGCCCTGCTCGTCACCGTGGTGGTGCTGGGTCGCCTCCTGCTGTCGGGGCACCGGGTGGGGACCCGCATCCGCCAGGCCCGCACCGAGCACCGCGAGCTCGTCGACATCCTCGGGGAGCACGACCGGGACGGGCTGGTCGTGCTGCAGCACCCCACGCCGACGGCCTACTGCATCCCGGGGCGCGGCTCGCGGGTGGTGCTGACCCGCGGCGTGCTCGACGCCCTTCCCGACGACCAGCTGGCCGCGGTGGTGGCCCACGAGCGCGCCCACCTGCGGGCCCGGCACGACCTGCTGCTCGAGTTCTTCACGGTGCTGCACGAGTCGGTACCCCCGGGGCTCCGCTCGCGCACCGCGATGGCCGAGGTCCGGCTGCTGGTCGAGGCCCTCGCCGACCGTGCGGCCGTGCGCCGCAGCGGGGCGGTGGCGACGGCGCGGGCCCTGGTGGCGGTGGCCGAGGGACGGGCCCCGGAGGTGGCGATGGCGGCGAGCACCTCGGCGCCGGTGCGCCTGCACCTGCTCGCCCTGGGCTCGCAGCCCCTCACGGCGAGCCTGGCCTACGCCCTGGCCGTCGTGGCGGTGGCGCTGCCGCTCGCGCTCCTCGGGCTCGCCTGGGCCTGACGAGGATCGCGCTCAGGCCCAGCTGGGCGGGGGCGGTGGCGGCGTGGGGTTCGCCGGCGGCTCCTCCCCCGGCGCCGGCGGCACCGGCGGGCGGGGGTCGGCCGGCGGCGTGGCCATCGGCGGCGGGGCGGGCTCGTCGCGCATCGGCATGACGCCACCCGGCGGGGGCGGCGGCGGGGGTGGGCCGCCCGGTGCGCCTCCGTACGGCGGGGGCGGCGGGGTGCCCCCCGGCGGCGGGGGCGGCGTGCCGTACGGCGTGGGCGGCGGGGTCAGGGTGAGCGGCCCGAGACGGCCGCCCTGCTCGAGCTCGCGCAGGGTCGCCATGACCCGCTCGCGGTCGGCCTCGGCGACGGGGCGCCCCGTGGCGTCCAGCCAGGCCACGACCCCGAGGTCGCGCAGCGCCCGGTCGGCGCCGATGCCGGGGACGCTGATCCCCGCGTTGGACATCGCGACGTCGGCCTTGGCCGCGAGGTCGCTCGCCGCCGCCTTCGCCCGTTCGAAGAAGCTCATCGGGGACCTCCCTGGGCCGACCCTTGTCCGTGCCCGGAACCATAGCGCCGGGGGCGCCGTCCCTTCTAGCGTTGGCCCCCTGGGGTGGGACCCCACCCCCCTCCGCACGGAAGGCGTCGCACCCATGACCATCCACGGCTCGCTGTTCACCGACTTCAAGGAGAAGTACAGCCAGGACCCGTTCTCGCTGCAGAACAAGAAGCTGCTGCGCATCGACATGCGCTACGGCCCGGTGCAGGCCAAGACCGGCTCGATGGTGGCCTACCAGGGCGACGTCCGGTTCGCGAACAAGGGCTCGGGCGGCCTGGGCAAGATGTTCAAGGCCGCCGTCACGGGCGAGGGCGTGAAGATGATGGAGTGCTCCGGCTCCGGCGAGCTGTTCGTCGCCGACGAGGCCGCCGAGGTGCAGGTCATGTACCTCGAGAACGACATGGTGTCGGTCAACGGCAACAACGTGCTGGCCTTCTCGAGCTCGATCCAGTGGGACATCCACCGCATCCAGGCCCGGGGCGCCGCGATGACCGGTGGCCTCTACAACGTCTCGCTGCGTGGCACCGGCTACGTCGCCGTCACCACCAAGGGCGACCCCATCGCCCTCGACGTCGCCTCGTCGCCGACCTTCGCCGACGCCCAGGCCGTGGTGCTGTGGACCTCCGGGGTCTCGATGGACGTGCGCGTCGACACCGGCGGCCTCGGCTCGATGATCCGCGGTGGCACCGGCGAGCTGCTGCAGATGGCCTTCGGCGGCCAGGGCTACGTGCTGGTGCAGCCGTGCGAGAACGTCGTCGACGGGGGCCACCAGGGCGGCGGCAACCAGCAGGGCCCCGGCGGGATGCTGGGCCAGCTCCTCTCCTGACCCGCCCGCCGGCGTCCGCCCACCGGACCGGCGAGGGCGGACGTCGGGCGCCGCGCCCCGGGCTGCCACAATCGAGCCCATGACGGCTCAGGTGACCGGAACCGACATCCTCGACGTCGCGCGCGAGCAGGTGCTCGAGCGCGGGGTCGCGCTCACCCACGAGCAGATCGTGGCGGTGCTCGAGACCGGCGACGACCGCCTCCAGGACCTGTTGGCGCTGGCCCACGAGGTGCGCCTGAAGTACCAGGGCCCGAGCGTCGAGGTCGAGGGCATCGTGTCGCTCAAGACCGGCGGCTGCCCCGAGGACTGCCACTTCTGTTCGCAGAGCGGGCAGTTCACCTCACCGGTGCGCTCCGTCTGGCTCAACATCCCCGAGCTCGTGCGCGCCGCGAAGCAGACCGCCGCCACCGGGGCCAGCGAGTTCTGCATCGTCGCCGCCGTGCGCGGGCCCGACGAGAAGCTGATGCAGCAGATGCGCGAGGGCGTCGCCGCCATCCGCGCCGCCGTCGACATCCAGGTCGCCGCGTCGCTGGGGATGCTGACCCAGGAGCAGGTCGACGAGCTCGTCGACATGGGCGTGCACCGCTACAACCACAACCTCGAGGCCGGCCGCTCGTACTTCCCGAACGTCGTCACCACGCACTCGTTCGACGAGCGCCTCGAGACCTGCCGCATGGTCAAGGACTCCGGGATGGAGCTGTGCTGCGGCGGCCTCGTCGGGATGGGCGAGACGGTCGAGCAGCGCGCCGAGCTGGCCGCGCAGCTGGGCGAGCTCGAGCCGCACGAGGTGCCGCTGAACTTCCTCAACCCCCGGCCGGGGACGCCGTTCGGCGACCTCGAGCCGATGCCCGCCAACGACGCGCTGCGCACCATCGCGGCCTTCCGGCTGGCGCTGCCCCGCACCATCCTGCGCTACGCCGGCGGTCGCGAGCTGACCCTCGGCGACCTCGGGACGCGGGACGGGCTGCTCGGCGGCATCAACGCCGTCATCGTGGGCAACTACCTGACGACGCTGGGGCGCGACCCTCGTGAGGACCTGGCGCTGCTCGACGAGCTCGAGATGCCGATCAAGGCCCTCAACGAGACGTTCTGAGCGCGCTGGTGTTCGCCGACGCGGGGGCGCACGAGCCGGTGGCGCGGGCCGGCGACCCCGGGGTGTGGTGCGGCCAGTGCGGGCTGGCCCGGGACGACGGCGACCACGCGGGGTGCGCGCGGCGGGCCGAGCTCGAGCCGCCGCGCTTCTGCGTGCACTGCCGCCGCCGGATGGTCGTGCAGGTGACGCCGGGGACGTGGACGGCCACCTGCAGCCGGCACGGCAGCGTCGAGCGCTCCACCTGGCGCTGAGCCCCCTCCCCCCAGCACCCTCCCCCTTGCCTCCGCGCGAACGTGTGTGAAAACCCCCGGCATCCAGAGGCTTTTCACACACGTTCGGGGTGAGCGCGCGTCGGGAATGCCGGCGAATGGTTGACTGTTCAACCACGAGGTCAGTGTCGACCGCCCCCGGCCCCCGACCTTCCCCCAGGAGTCCCTGTGAACGTCCTCGTCCTCGTCGGCAGCCTGCGCGCCGGCTCCACGAACCGCCAGCTCGCCGACGCCGCCGTCGCACACCTCCCCCAGGGCGTGGAGTCGACCGTGTTCGAGCGGCTCGCCGACCTCCCGCACTACTCCGAGGAGCTCGACCACGACGACGCGCTGCCCCAGGTCGCCCGCGACCTGCGCGAGGCGGTCGCCGACGCCGACGCCCTGCTGCTGGTCACCCCCGAGTACAACGGCTCGATGCCGAGCGCCCTCAAGAACGCCGTCGACTGGGTCTCGCGCCCGCGCGGCGCGGCCGCCATCGCCGGCAAGCCCGCCGCCGTCCTCGGTGCCAGCGGTTCGCCGCGCGCCGCCCAGTGGGCCCGCGAGGAGGGCGTGAAGGTCCTCACCGTGGCGGGCGCCGCGGTGCTCGAGGACACCGTGGGCGTCGGGGCCTCGTTCCAGGCCTTCGAGGAGGGCCGGCTCTCGGACGCCGACCTCGACGCCGCCCTGCGCACCCTCGTGCGGCGGCTCGCCGGCACGGTCGAGGACGCCCGCTCGGCCGCCTGACGCACGCCTCCCTCCACGAGTCGAGGGGCCAGGACACGCGGATGCCAGCCGCGGACCGTCGGAGTGTCCTGGCCACTCGACAGTCATCCGGCGGACGCGCGGGCCCCGGGATCCCCGTGGTGCAGCGGCTCCCGCCCGGCGCGGCATGATGGCCCGCGATGGACGACCTCGACCCCGACGCGCTGCTCGCCTACGACCGCGAGCACGTCTGGCATCCGTACTCCTCGGCGCTCGCCCCGACCGACGCGTACCTCGTCGAGTCCGCCGAGGGGGTCCGGCTGCGGCTGCGCGCCCCTGACGGCGGGGCCCACGAGGTGGTCGACGCCATGAGCTCGTGGTGGTGCGCGGTCCACGGCTACCGGGTGCCCGAGCTCGACGCCGCCGCCCGCGACCAGCTGGGCCGGATGAGCCACGTGATGTTCGGGGGGCTCACCCACGAGCCGGCCGTGGGGCTGGTTCGGCGCCTCCTCGCCCTCGCGCCCGCCGGCCTCGAGCACGTCTTCCTCGCCGACTCCGGGTCGGTCTCGGTCGAGGTCGCGATGAAGGCCGCGCTCCAGTTCCACCTCGCCGACGGGCGGCCGCGGACCCGCTTCTTCACCGTGCGCGGCGGCTACCACGGTGACACCTTCTCGCCGATGTCGGTCACCGACCCCGTGGGCGGGATGCACGCCCTCTTCCGCGGGGTGCTGCCCGAGCACGTGTTCGCGCCGCGCCCCCCGGCCGGCATCGACCGCGCCGACGACGACCCTGAGCTCGTCGCCTGGGAACGCACCACGCGGGACCTCTTCGCGCAGAACGCGTCCGAGGTCGCAGCGGTCATCGTCGAGCCCGTGCTCCAGGGCGCCGGCGGGATGCACGTGTACGCGCCCCGGGTGCTCGACGTGCTGCACGAGCTGGCGCGCGAGCACGGCGCCCTCGTCATCCACGACGAGATCGCCACCGGCTTCCACCGCACCGGGCCGCGCTGGGCGGGCGACCGGGCCGCGCGCACCCCCGACATCCTGTGCGTCGGCAAGGCGCTGACCGGCGGCTACCTCACCCTGGCCGCGATGCTGTGCACCCGCGAGGTGGCCGAGGGCGTGAGCCGCGGGGAGGCCGGCGGCCTGATGCACGGGCCGACCTTCATGGGGAACCCGCTGGCCTGTGCCGTCGCGAACGCCAACCTCGACCTGCTCGCCGCGCGCGACACCGAGGCCGAGGTGGCGCGGGTGGAGCGCGGGCTGGCCTCAGGGCTGGCGCCGGCGGCGTCCCTCGCCTCCGTGGCGGAGGTCCGCACGCTGGGGGCCGTCGGTGTCGTGCAGCTGCGCGAGCCGGTGCGCGTGGCCGAGGTGACGGCGGCGGCCGTCCGGCGCGGGGTGTGGCTGCGCCCGTTCCGCGACCTCGTCTACACGATGCCGCCCTTCGTCACCTCCGACGCCGACCTGGCGCTGCTGACGGCCGGGCTGGTCGGCGCGGTGGCCGACGTGCACGGCTGAGACCCGGGGTCAGTCGGCCTTCGCCTCGCCCCAGCCGTGCCAGTTCGTGATCTCGACCCAGCAGCTGATGCGGGCCCGGTCGCGCGTCGGGTAGTCGCGGCCGCCGTAGTGGTTCGAGAGGCGGTCGATGTCGGCGAGGGCGCGCTCGGGGTCGTCGTCCCACCGCACCACCCGCCCACGCACGCTGACGTGGGTGTACCACTCCCCCTCCTTCAGCGCGGTGAGCGCGACCTCGGGGTGCTCGCGCATCCACGAGACCCGGGCCCGCTCGGCGTCCATGTTGAGCAGCACGGTGCCGTCGTCCTCGACGAGGTACCAGGTGGCGACCGACATCGGCGCGCCGCTGGGCAGCAGCACCGCGACGACGGCGGGGTGGGGCCGGGCGAACAGCTCGGCGACAGCGGCGGGCAGTGGGGCCTTGGGCACGGGGACTCCTTCGGAGGACGGGTCCCCCAGGATGCCCCCTCGCGACGACACGGACCCGGGGCCGGTTCAGCGGGAGGCCTGGCGCTGCACCACCGCCAGCGCCTCGTCGGTGCCGATGCCGAGCACCCGCGCCCGTTCGAGGTACGCGGCCGCCGCCTCCTCCAGCGCGAGCGCCGGGGTCGCTGCGGCGGGGGGATGGGGCGCCACCCGGGTCCCGCCCCCGCGCCGCGACCGCACGTAGCCGGCCCCTTCGAGCTCGCGGTAGGTCCGGGCCACGGTCCCGGGGGCGAGCCCGAGGTCGGCGGCCAGCTGGCGCACCGGGGGGAGCCGGTCGCCGGGAGCCAGCACGCCGCTGCCGACGAGGTCGGCCAGCTGGCGGCGCAGCTGCTCGTAGGGCGGGGTGGGGTCGAGGACGTCGACCGTGACGGCCTGCAGCGTCATCGGACCGGCGCCCCCACCGAGGTCGCCTCCCCCGGGAGGGGGCGGGGCAGGTCGTCGACGCGGATGGCGGGCGTGACCAGCAGGGCGCCGAGCGCGGTGGCACCGGCGACGAGCGCCGCCGGCCCGACCAGGAGGGCCACCCAGCGGACCACCGCCTGGGTCACCGACATGGGGCACTCGCCGGGCTGCAGCCCCGCGGCGATGAGCACCGCTACCGGCCCGAGGGTGCCCAGCACGGTGAAGAGGGCTGCGGTCACGATGGTGCCGGCCGACCAGCGGCGCAGCATCGAGTCCAGGCCGAGACTCTCGGGCCGCGGGCGGGGCCGCCGGGTGACCGCCACCAGGGCGGCCAGCGCGAGCAGGGCGGCCACGCCGAGGGCGGCCGCCAGCGGGACCGCGTAGAAGGAGCCCGGCCACGGCCCCCGCGAGGACGACGCCGACACCAGCGCCCCGTCGACCATCACCCGGCACCCCTGGGTGAACGAGCGCCCCGCCCGCTGCAGGTCGTCGGGGCCACCCCAGGCGGCGCCGAGCGCCAGCGCACCGGCCAGCAGGACGCCGGCCACCCCGGCCAGGGCGGTGCGCACCGGAGGCAGGATGCCGCGCACCGTGCGGGTCTCGACCACCGCGGTGCGGCGCACGCCGACCCGGGGCCGAGCGGTGAGCTCCCCGACGATGGTGCCGAGGAGGACGCCGATGCCCAGGAGCGCGGGGGCCAGGGCGACCAGTCGGCCAAGGGCGTCCACCGACTGCCCCACGGTGAGCGCCAGGGCGGCCGCGACGAGCCCGGCGAGCAGGCCGCCGACTCGCCACGCCCGGGCGTGGCGGGCGATGCGCACCACCTCGGCGTGCTCGTTCACGCCGACGGTGACGAGGTGACGCCGGGTCAGCGCGACCACGAAGGCCAGCAGCGCGACCGGCAGTGACAGGACGGCGAGCCCCATGACCCCTCCAGTTGTGTCGAACGGTTGGTACAAGAGGAGCATGGCGCGCCAACCCCTTTGTGTCAACCGTCTGTCACAAACCGCCGCTGCCCCGGGACGGGGCGCCCCCCACCGCCCACCTCCGCGACGGGCTCGTTGCCGGCTCCGCGGGTGGCATCCGGGCGGCCGTGGCAGGATCGTCGACGTGACCGGCCCGCTCGACTGGATCAGGGATGCCGCTGCGGCCCGGGAGGACGCGGGGCTCGTCCGGCGGCTCTCGGTGACCAAGAGCGCCGACGTCGTCGACCTCGCCGGCAACGACTACCTCGGCCTGCGCCACCACCCCGCGGTCGTCGCGGGGGCGGTCGCCGCGGCCGAGACCTACGGCACCGGCGCGGGCGCATCCCGCCTGGTCACGGGCACCCTCGACATCCACGACGAGCTCGAGGCCGCGCTCGTCGCGCTCACCGGCGCCCCGAGCGCCCTGGTGCTCTCGAGCGGGTACACCGCCAACCTCGCGGCCCTGACCACGCTGGCCGACGCCGGCACCCTCGTCGTCAGCGACGAGCACGCCCACGCCTCGCTCATCGACGGCTGTCGCCTCTCGCGCGCCGCCGTCAGCGTGGCCCGGCACAACGACCTCGAGCACGTCGCCGAGCTGCTCTCGCGCCGCGACACCCCGCGGGCCGTCGTCGTGGCCGAGTCGATCTACTCCGTCCTGGGCGACGCCGCCCCGGTCGAGGACCTCGTCGCGCTCACCGAGGAGGCCGGCGCGCTGCTCGTCCTCGACGAGGCGCACGCGCTCGGCGTGGTCGGCCCGGGGGGCGCCGGGCTCGTCGCCCGGGCCGGGCTCTACGACGCCGAGCACGTGGTCGTCACGTGCACCCTGTCGAAGTCGCTCGCGGCCCAGGGAGGGCTCGTGCTCGCCCATCCCGACGTGCGCGAGCACCTGGTCAACACCGCGCGGCCGTTCATCTACGACACCGGGCTGGCGCCCGCCTCGGCCGGCGCGGCGCTCGCCGCCATCGGGGTGCTGCGCGACCACCCCGAGCTGGCCGCCCGGCTGCACGCCAACGCCACCCGGCTGGCCGAGACCCTCGGTGTCGACGCGCCCGAGGGGGCCGTCATGTCGGTCGAGATGGCCGGCCCGCACGAGACCGTCGAGGCGGTCGAGCAGGCCCGCGCCCAGGGCGTGCGCATCGGGGCGTTCCGGCCGCCGTCGACCCCCGACGGCTCCTCGCGCCTGCGCCTGACCGCGCACGCCGACCACACCGCGCACGACCTCGACCGCGCCTGCGCCGTGCTCGCCGGCCTCCTCCCGGCCCGGGTCTGAGCGCTGCCCCGGTGTCCGACCCGCGCGCTCTCCCCTCCGTCGTCCTCGTCACGGGCACCGGCACCGACGTCGGCAAGACCGTCGTCACCGCGGCCCTCGCGGCCCTGGTTCGTGCCCGGGGCAGCCGGGTGGTGGTGGTCAAGCCGGCCCAGACCGGGGTGCTGCCCGGCGAGTCCGGCGACCTCGACGCCGTACGCGCCTTGGTGGGCGACGACCTCGAGACCCACGAGCTGGTCCGGTTGCGCGACCCGCTGTCGCCGGAGGCCGCAGCCCGCCGCGAGGGGGTTGCCCTCCCCCCGGTCGCCGTGCACGCCAAGCGCGTCGGCGAGATCGCGGCGGCCACCGACGTCACCCTCGTCGAGGGGGCCGGGGGCCTGCTGGTGCGGATGGACGGCCGCCGCGGCACGCTCGCCGACCTCGGGACGGCGCTGCGCTACAAGGGGGTGTCGTGCGGGGCGGTGCTCGTGGCCTCCGCAGGCCTCGGGGTGCTGAGCACCGCGGCCCTGACCGCCGAGGCGCTGACGGCCCGCGGCATCCCGCTGCTCGGCGTGGTCATCGGGTCGTGGCCGTCCGAGCCGGGGCTGGCCGAGACCGAGAACCTGTACGACCTGCCGCGGGTCACCGGGGCACCGCTCTGGGGCCGGGTGCCCGCCGGGGCCGGGGCGTTGCCGGTCGCGGCGTTCTGCGAGGCCGCCCCCGGCTGGTTCAGCATCGACTGACCCTCGGCCCCAACCCCGCCCGGCAAACCCCGACTCCGTGCGAGTTGCACACGGTTCTCGCACCGTCCCGGCGGTGAGAACCGTGTGAAAGTCGCACGAGGTCGGGGGGCAGGATGGGGGGATGAGCGCGTCCCGCGAGCACCCCTACCGCGTCACCGTCGTCTGCCACGGCAACATCTGCCGCTCGCCGATGGCCGAGTTCCTGCTGCGCGAGGCCTTCGACGACGCGGGGCTGGGCGACCGGGTGGTCGTCGACTCGGCCGGCACCTCCAGCGAGGAGCTCGGCAACGGCGCGCACCCCCGCACCGTCGCCACCCTGCGCCGGCACGGGCACCCGGACGTCGGATGGTCCGCGCACCGGGCCCGCCAGTTCCGCGCCGACGCCTTCGACGACAGCGACCTCGTGCTGGCCGCCGACCACCCGCACGACGAGCGCCTGCGCCGCATCGCGCGCGACGAGAACGACGCCGCCAAGGTGCGGCTGGTCCGCTCGTTCGACCCCGCGGCCGTGGCCGCCGGCGAGCTCGGGATGGACGACCCCTGGTACGGCGGCGACGCCGAGTACGAGCAGACCTACGCGGAGATCCGGGCCGCGGTGCCGGGCATCGTCGAGTACGTCCGCCGAGAGGTCGACGGCGCCTGACCCCGCAGCGCCCCGAGCAGGCGGACGCCGGCAGCGGGCCCGGGGCCGCCTCTGGGAGGATGGCCCCATGCCGAGCACGACCGACGCCGCCGCCTCCGGCCTCTCCCGCGCCCAGAGCCTCGCCGACCTCGACCCGCCCATCGCGCTCGGCGCCCTCGACGGGCGCTACCGCGGGGTCGTCGCGCCGCTCGTCGACCACCTGTCGGAGCCCGCGCTCAACCGGGCCCGGGTGCACGTCGAGGTCGAGTGGCTCATCCACCTCACCGACCACGAGGTGGTCCCCGGCGTCCGGCGCCTCACCGACGCGGAGAAGTCCGGCCTGCGCGAGGTCGTCGCCGGGTTCAGCGCCGCCGAGATCGACGAGATGGCGGCCACCGAGCGGGTCACCCAGCACGACGTCAAGGCGGTCGAGTACTTCCTCAAGGCCCGGCTGCGCGACCTGGCCCCCGCCTCCGAGGACGCCGGCCTGGCCGAGCTCATCCACTTCTGCTGCACCAGCGAGGACATCAACAACCTCTCCTACGCCGTGATGGTGCGCGGCGCCGTGCACGAGGTCTGGCTGCCCCGCGCCCGAGCGCTGGTCGACACCCTCACCTCGATGGCGCGCGACCTCGCCGACACCCCGCTGCTGGCGCACACCCACGGCCAGCCGGCCACGCCAACGACGATGGGCAAGGAGCTCGCGGTGCTGGCATGGCGCCTGCGCCGCCAGCTGCGCCGCATCGAGGACGCCGAGTTCCTGGGCAAGCTCAACGGTGCCACCGGCACCTACGGCGCGCACCTCGCTGCCGTCCCGGGCGCCGACTGGGAGGGCGTGAGCCGCTCCTTCGTCGAGCACCTCGGCCTCACCTGGAACCCGCTGACGACCCAGATCGAGAGCCACGACTGGCAGGCCGAGCTCTACTCCGACCTCGCGCGGTTCAACCGGGTGCTGCACAACATGTGCACCGACGTGTGGTCGTACATCTCGATGGGGTACTTCGCCCAGGTCCGCGGGCAGGGCACCGTCGGGAGCTCCACCATGCCGCACAAGGTCAACCCCATCCGCTTCGAGAACGCCGAGGCCAACCTCGAGGTCAGCAACGCCCTCCTCGACGTGCTGGCCGCCACGCTGGTGCAGAGCCGGCTGCAGCGCGACCTCACCGACTCCTCGATGCAGCGCAACATCGGCTCGGCCTTCGGCCACAGCCTCCTGGCCATCGACAACGCCCACCGCGGGCTCGACGGCCTGGATGCCGTGCCCGCCACCATGGCCGCCGACCTCGACGGCAACTGGGAGGTCCTCGGCGAGGCCGTGCAGTCGGCCATGCGGGCCCTCGGGGCGCAGGGTGTGGCCGGGATGGAGGAGCCGTACGAGCGGCTCAAGGAGCTCACCCGGGGCCGGCGCATCGGCCAGGACGACCTCGTCGCGTTCGTGCGCGGGCTGGGGCTGCCGGCCGAGGTCGAGGAGCGCCTGGCCGCGATGACCCCGCAGACCTACGTCGGGCTCGCGCCGGGGCTGGTCCGCCACCTTCCGTGACCCCGGGCCCCCGAACGTGTGTGAACACGCCGGGGTTTCTGCGGCGTGTTCACACACATTCGGGATGCCGCGGGCTGTGGGAGGGTGGGTCCGTGGCCAGCACCGACCCCCGCCCCGTCGACCGTGACGACCTCGACGGCATCGCGATGGCCCTGCCGGAGGTGACCCGCGAGGGCACCGACGAGCACCCGTCGTACGCCGTGCGGGGCAGGACCTTCGTGGTGTGGCGCGGCCCGCGCAAGGACGCGGTGGACGACGACGGCGAGCGGATGCCCGACGTCATCTGCATCTCCGTGCCCGGCCCCGACGACAAGGCCGCCATCCTCGGGCTGGGCGAGCCGTGGTTCACCACCCCGCACTTCGACGGGTACGACGCCGTCCTGGTGCGCGAGCGCGACCTGGGGCGGCTCGACTACCTCGAGCTGGCCGAGATCATCACCGACGCGTGGGCGACCAAGGCGCCGAAGAAGCTGGTCAAGGAGCACCTCGGCTGAGCCCGAGGTGCGCGAGTCGCCTCTCGGATGCTCCCCGGGATGACGCAGCGCGCCGGCATCACGTGGGCCGCGGCCCTCTGCTCCCCAGCGGGGAGCATCCGAGAGCCGTCCCGACCTCCCGGTGCGGCGCTCCCCAGCGGGGCCCGCGGGCCGCGCAGGTCAGGCGTCGAGGACGACGCTGCGGGTGAGATGGCGCGGGGCGTCGGGGTCGAGGCCACGCAGGGCGGCCAGGTCGGCCGCCAGCCGCTGCGCCAGCACCAGCTCGACGAGCGGGTCGTGCGAGGACTCCCGCACGCTGGCCCCCACGGCCCGCACGTCGTCGGCCAGCGCGGGCGGGGTCGCGCCGAACACCCACACGTGGCTGCGCTCGCCGGCCACCGCGACGGGCCCGTGCCGGAAGTCCAGCGCCGGGTAGCTCTCGGCCCACGCCTGGGCCGCTTCACGGATCTTCAGGGCCGCCTCGTCGGCGAGCCCGAGGGCCCAGCCCCGCCCCAGGTAGACGAAGTGCTCGAAGGGCGCCGGGTCGGGGCGGTCCCCGGCCAGGGCCTCGGCGCAGCGCTCGGGGAGGCCGGCGACGTCCTCGCCGAAGGCCGCGCGCCCCAGCAGCAGCACGCTCGTCGGGAACCGGGTCTGCACCACCGACGACTCGTCGGCCTCGGCCAGGACCAGCACGTCGTCGGCAGCCTCGCCCGCGGGCATCCCGTCGACGGCCGTCACGACCACGAGGCGCGGACCGGCCGTACCGCCGGCGCCGCCCCTGAAGCCCCGCAGCGCCTCGAGGACCTCGGTGGTCGTGCCCGAGCGGGTGATGGCGACGACGCGGTCCCAGGCCCGGGGACTGCCCGGCTCGGAGGCGTAGGCCCAGTCGGACTCGCCCAGCCCGGCACCCTCGCGCAGCACCGCCAGCGAGTGCGCCACGAAGGCCGAGGTCCCGCAGCCCACGAACAGCACCCGCTCACCGGGGGCCGCCAGCAGGGCGGTGGCCTCGGCGCGGCGCGCGAGCAGGGTGCGCCACACCGCGGGCTGGCTCTCGATCTCGCGCATCGTCGTCGTGTCGGATGCGGGGGGGCCGGTGGGGGCGGAGGGGGCGGAGGGCTGGCTCATCCCGCCATCCTGGCCCGGACCCGGCCCGGCGCCGCCCATCCGCGCAGCCGGACTGCGCGTTCGCGCAACGGCGACCGGCGCGGATGGTGGGATGGACCCATGGTCGGTACCGCGGACGAGGGCCGGGCGGCGCCGGTCACTCCGCGCCGCGCCACCCGGCTGGCCGGCATCGCCGACGCCGTACAGGCGGCCGGCCGCCTCGACGTCGAGGAGCTCGCCGACCGCCTCGGCCTGTCCCGCTCGTCGGTGCGCCGCGACCTCGCGGTCCTCGAGCGCCGAGGACTGGTGCGCCGCGTCCACGGCGGGGCCGGCGCGCGCGCCCGCGCCGAGCTCCCGGTGCGCTACCGCGACACCCGCCACCCGGAGGCCAAGGCCCGGATCGCCGCTGCCTGCGTCGAGGCCCTGCCGCACCGGCCGATGACGCTGGCCGTCTCGGGGGGGACGACCACGACCGAGGTCGCGCGCCGGCTGGTCGGCCGCTCGGGGCTCACCGTCGTGACCAACGCCATGAACATCGCCGTCGAGCTGGCGGCCCACCCCGGCATCCGGGTCGTCGTCGCCGGCGGCACGATGCGGCCCGAGAGCTACGAGGCCGTGGGTCCGATGACCGACCGCTTCGTCGAGGGCCTCGCCCTGGCCGTCACCGTGATGGGGGTCGACGGCATCTCGGCCGCGGGCGGTCTGACGACCCATGACCCCGCCGAGGCGCGCACCGACCGCGGGCTGGCCGAGCGCACGCAGCGGCTCGTCGTCGTGGCCGACTCCTCGAAGGTCGGCCGGGTGACGGCGGCGCCCATCCTGCCCGCCTCGCGCGCCGCCCTGCTCGTCACCGACGTCGGTGCCCCGGCCGCGGAGGTCGAGCGACTCCGGCAGGCCGGCGTCGAGGTGCTCCTGGTCTGAGCCGCCCCTCCGCACCCTCGACGCCGCGCCCCTGACGCCATCCGCCCCCCCACACACACCGACCTCGGAGGTCACCGTGCCCCTCACCACCACCGCCGCCCTCGTCGCCACCGCAGCCGCGGGCGGCCGCGCCGTCGTGGCCTTCAACGTCGTCACGCTCGAGCAGCTCGAGGGGGTGCTCCTCGGCGCGGAGCGGGCCGGCGCCCCGGTGATCCTGCAGGTCAGCGAGAACGCCGTCGCGTTCCACGGCGGCCGCGTCGGGCCGCTGGCCGCCGCGTGCCGCGCCGCGGCCGCGGACGCGACCATCGAGGCCTCCCTCCACCTCGACCACGCCACCGACCTCGACCTCGTCGCCTCCGCCGCCGCGCACGGCTTCTCGTCGGTGATGGTCGACGCCAGCCGGCTCCCGGACGCCGAGAACCGGGCCGTCACGGCCCGGGCCACCCGCGCCCTGCACGAGCAGGGGCTGCACGTCGAGGCCGAGCTCGGCGAGGTCGGCGGCAAGGACGGCGCCCACGCGCCGGGCGTGCGCACCGGCCCGGTCGAGGCGGCGCGGTTCGTCGAGGCCACCGGGGTCGACGCGCTCGCCGTCGCCGTCGGCAGCAGCCACGCCATGGCCACCCGCACGGCCACTCTCGACCACGACCTCGTCGCCCGGCTGCACGCCGCCGTGCCCGTGCCCCTGGTCCTGCACGGTTCGTCCGGCGTGCCCCCCGAGGAGCTGCGCCGGGCCGTCGCCGCGGGCATGACCAAGATCAACGTCGGCACCCTGCTGGGTCAGGCCTGGACCACCGCGGTGCGTGCCGGGCTGGGTGAGAACCCGCAGGTCATCGATCCCCGCAGGGTCCTCGGGCCCGCCCGGGAGGCGGTGGCGCAGGCCGTGTCGGGCGTTCTGCGCGACCTGCGGACCCCGGCTGTGACATCCTGACGGGAGGCCCCGGAGCCCGATTCGAACCCCATACCCTAGGGGGGTACTCTGGAGCCATGAGCGCGACCACCCCGGACCCCGCGGCGACGCCCCCGCCGGGCTACTCCGCCACCAAGGACGCCCAGCTCAAGCGGCTGCGCCGGATCGAGGGCCAGGTGCGCGGCATCGCCCGCATGGTCGAGAACGACGTGTACTGCATCGACGTCCTCACCCAGGTCAGCGCCGCGACCCGCGCTCTCCAGGCCGTCAGCGTCGGCCTCCTCGAGGAGCACATCGCGCACTGCGTCGTCACCGCCGCCCGTGAGTCGGACGAGGCCGCCGCCGCCAAGGTCGGCGAGGTCACGACCGCTGTCACGCGGCTGCTGAGGAGCTGAGATGACCCAGACCACCGACCGCCCCACCGGCGAGGTCCACGAGGTCGACCTCGCGATCACCGGGATGACCTGCGCCTCGTGCTCGGCACGCATCGAGAAGAAGCTCGGCCGCCTCGACGGGGTCGACGCCGTCGTGAACCTCGCCACCGAGAAGGCCACGGTGCGCTGGACCGGCCCGATCACCGTCGACGAGCTGATCAGCACCGTGCGCCGCACCGGGTACGGCGCCGAGGTCCTGGAGGCGGCGTCCCCGGCCGACCCGGCCGGCCCCGCCTCCCAGGACGACCTCCGCTCGCGCGCCCTCTCGGCCGCCGCCCTCACCGTGCCCGTCGTCGTCCTCGCGATGGTGCCGGGCGCCGACGTCCCCAACAGCCCCTGGGTGCAGCTGGTCCTGGCGACGCCCGTCGTGCTCTGGGCCGGCTGGCCGTTCCACCGCGCAGCCGCCCAGGCCGCCCGGCACCGCGCGTCGACCATGGACACCCTCGTCTCGCTCGGCGTGCTGGCCGCCTACCTGTGGTCGCTGGTCGTCGTGGTCAGCGGCCGCGCCGGCGGGATGGCGGGCGAGGGCTCGCACGTGTGGTTCGAGTCGGCCACCGTGGTCACCACGTTCCTGCTCATCGGGCGCTGGATGGAGGCCCGCGCCACCGACCGCACCCGCGACGCCCTGCGCGGCCTCCTCGACCTCGGGGCCAAGGAGGCCTCCGTCCTGCGGACCGACGCCGCCTCGGGCGCCACCGTCGAGCAGCGCGTCCCGGCGTCCGACCTCGTCGTCGGCGACCGCTTCCTGGTCCGCCCCGGCGAGAAGGTCGCCACCGACGGCGTGGTGCGCGACGGCTCGAGCAGCATCGACGCCGCTCTCGTCACCGGGGAGTCCCAGCCCGTCGACGTCGGCCCGGGCGACGGCGTCACCGGTGGCACCGTCAACACCACCGGCCGCCTCGTCGTCGAGGCCACCGGGGTCGGCGCCGACACCACCCTGGCCGGCATCGCCCGCCTCGTCGAGCGGGCCCAGACCTCCAAGGCCCCGGTGCAGCGCCTCGCCGACCGGGTGTCGTCGGTGTTCGTGCCGGTGGTGCTGGCCCTGGCCGCCGTCACGTTCGCCGCCTGGTGGGCCATCGGCGGCGACGCCGTGCGCGCCCTCGAGGTCGCGATCTCGGTGCTGGTCATCGCCTGCCCCTGCGCGCTCGGGCTCGCCACCCCCACGGCCCTGCTGGTCGGCACCGGTCGCGGCGCCCGGCTCGGCATCCTCATCAAGGGCGCCGACGTCCTCGAGGACACCCGGCGCATCGACACCATCGTGCTCGACAAGACCGGCACGGTGACCACCGGCGCCATGACCCTGGTGCAGGTCGTCACCGTCGGCCGCCTGCTGAAGGACCAGGCCCTGCGCGCGGCCGCCGCCGTCGAGGACGGCAGTGAGCACCCGGTGGCCCGCGCCATCGTCACCGCCGCCGGCGCCCGGGCCCTGCGCCTGCCCGCCGTCACCGCCTTCGAGTCCCTGCCGGGCGCCGGCGCCCGCGCCGTGGTCAACGGCACCCTGGTCACCGTCGGGCGCGCCGAGCTGTTCGACGAGGTACCCGACGAGGTCGCGCGCCCCACCGCCGAGGGCACCACGGTCTGGGTCGGCTGGGGCGGGCGCGCCCGCGCCTCGCTCACCGTCGCCGACACCGTGCGGCGCAGCTCGGCGCGCGCCGTACGGGACCTCGCGGAGGCCGGGCTCACCACCTACCTGCTGACCGGCGACCACGACCGCGCGGCCGTCACCGTCGCCCGCGACGTCGGCATCCCCGTGGGCCGGGTCGTGGCCGACGTGCGACCCGAGGACAAGCACGCCATGATCGCCGACCTGCAGCGTCGCGGCCGGGTCGTGGCGATGGTGGGCGACGGCGTCAACGACGCGGCCGCCCTGGCCCAGGCCGACCTCGGCATCGCCATGGGCAGCGGCACCGACGTCGCGGCCGAGGCCTCCGACATCGTGCTGCTGCGCTCGGAGCTGCCGGCCGTGGTCGACGCCATCGCACTCTCCCGGGCGACGCTGCGCACCATCCGGCAGAACCTGGCCTGGGCGTTCGGCTACAACGTGGCCGCCGTCCCGCTGGCGGTGGCCGGCGTGCTCAGCCCCATGGTCGCCGGTGCGGCGATGGCCGCGTCGAGCGTGCTGGTGGTGAGCAACAGCCTGCGGCTGCGGCGCTGGTCGCGCGCCCGCTGAGGGGGCGCGCCGGGGCCGAGGCCCCGGAGGGTCAGACGACGACCTCGCCCTGAGGCGTGTCGAACGTGACGGCCATGAGTCCGGGCGTGCCGTGGGGCGAGACGAACGAGAACTCGATGACCGACGAGGTGTAGTCGGCCGGCAGGCCCAGCCAGTCGCGGACCCGCTCGGGGTCGCCGGCGATAGTGAGCGACTCGATGGTCACCTCGGTGTCGGCGTCCTGCGAGGGGTGCGGCGCCTCGTCGTCCCACTTGATGAAGAACGGCAGCTGCGGGTCGGCCTGGAGGCCCTTGACACCGATCTGCTGCCAGCGCAGCTCGACGCCGTCGGGGCGGCGCCGGTTACCCTGGACGGCCTCGCGGCCCAGGCGGGCCTCCTGCTCGGCGATGTCGTCGACCCGCACGACCCAGCCGAGCCAGCCGCCGCCGGCCTCGGAGCGGGCGCGGACGACCTGCCCGAAGGGGGCCTTGTCGGCCGCGGGGTGCTCGAGCACCTCGACGACCTCGACGTACCGCTCGTGGGCGAGCGGCAGGATGACATTGCGCGTCCCGAAGCGCGGGTGGATCCCCCCGTCGACCGGCCGGACGCCGATCAGCTTCGCGAGACGCTCGGCCGTCGCGTGCACGCCATCGTGCTCGGCCGCGTAGACGACGTGGTCAACTCGCATGCCTGTCATGGTCGCATATGCGCGCGGGTGCTCCGGACACGGGTCCGAGGGCCCCGCACCCGGTATCCCTGCGGTCCCAGGAGCCCCACCCGTCTCAGGACGAGCGCTGTCGGACCGCCTCGTAGACCACGACGGCTGCGCTCACCCCGGCGTTGAGGGAGTTGACCTGCCCCGCCATCGGGATGCGGACACGGGCGTCGGCGGCGGCCAGCAGCTCGTCGGTGAGGCCGGTCTTCTCGGTGCCCACGGCGATGGCGACGGCCCCGCGGTAGTCGACCGCCGTATGCAGGACGTCGGTGTGCGGCGTGGTGGCCACGATCCGGATGTCGTTGACGTGCAACCACTCCCGCACCTCGGCCAGGGAGGCCGCGGCCACCGGCACCGAGAACACCGCGCCCTTGCTGGCCCGTACGACGTTGGGGTTGCCCCAGTCGGTGGCGGGGTCGGCGGCGACCACGGCGGCCACCCCGGCGGCGTCGGCGGTACGCAGCACCGAGCCGAGGTTGCCGGGCTTCTCGAGCGCCTCGACCACCACCACCAGCGGGTCCGGGGGCAGCACCAGATGGCTGAGCGCGACCCCGGCCGCGGGCACCACCGCGACGAACCCGTCGGGCCCCTCCCGGTAGGCCACCTTCTCGAACGCCGAGCGTGCGCAGCGGATGGTCGTGGCCCCCAGCGCGCGCACCTCGTCGACCAGCGCGAGCTGCTCGTCGGGGTCGAGCATCAGCTCGGGGCAGTACAGCAGGGTGCGCGGGACGACCCCGGCCCCCACCGCCAGGCGCAGCTCCTCGTAGCCGTCGACGACCGTGACGCCCTCCTCCTCGCGGGTGCGGCGCCGGCGCAGCGCGGCGACCGCCTTGAGGCGGGGGTTGGCGGGGGAGGTGACGTTCAGCTCGGCCATGGCGGCCCCAGCATCCCACGCCTCCCGGCGCGCCCGGCGGCTGCGGCGTCAGCGCGCCCCCGGGTGCGGTAGACATGCCTGATGACCAGCACGGACACGCGCGCGCACCAGCAGCGGCGCGCCCGCCGGCTCGGCCGGGCCGCGGCCTACGGCCTGGTGGTGGCGACGGTCTTCTTCTCGGTCGGCTTCCTGGTCCGCAGCAAGTGGGACCCGCTGATCAACGCGGACGACGCCGCCATCCGCGCCCTGGTCCCGATCACCCGCGACCACCCCTGGCTGCTGGACTTCTGGCTCTTCTGGCAGGCCGCCTTCCTCCCCCGCAACCTCTACGCCGTCGGGACGGTGCTGTGCCTCTGGGTGTGGCTCGGCAAGGGGCTGCGCACCCGCGCGTGGTGGGCGTTCGGGACGATGATGGTCGCCTGGTTCATCGAGTACGCCGCCAAGCTCGTCTTCCAGCGAGCGCGCCCGGTGGTGGAGGACCCGGTCTCCAAGGCCCCCGGCTTCTCCTTCCCGTCCGGCCACGCGCTCGGCTCGGCCGCCTTCTTCACCACCGCCGTCCTCCTGCTCTGGCCGGTCGTCACGTCCCGGGCCTGGCGCGCGGTCATGGTCACGGCGTCCGTGGTGCTCGTCGTGCTCACCGCCCTCGACCGCACCTTCCTCGGGGTTCACTACCCCAGCGACGTCACCGTCGGGGTGGTCACCGGGGCCGGGCTGGTCCTGGCCTCCTACGCGGGGTACGCCAACTGGAACCCGCGCGACCGCGAGGCCGCGCACGACCCCGACATCGACCCCCACCCCGGCGACGACGACATCGCCGACGACCGCCACACCGCCCACCAGGAGCGCTGATGTCCATCCTCACCCGCTGGGACGACCCCACCCGGCCCACCGTCCGCGAGGCCGTGCGCGACGCCTTCGTACGCGCCGTCCTCCCGGCGATCCCTCTGTTCGTGGTGATCGTGGCCATCGGGCTGGTCATCATGAAGCCGCTCGGCGGCTTCAAGGCCGAGAACTCGGTCAACACCTGGCTGGCCGCGCAGCGCACCGCCACCGGCAACGCCGTCACCAAGGTGATGTCGATGATCGGCAACACCGAGTACGTCATCGCCGTCGGCATCGTGGTGGCGCTCGTGGTCCTGTGGCGAACCCGGAAGTGGTGGTACGCCGTCATCCCGCTCCTGGCGATCTCGGTGCAGGCCACCGTGTTCGTCATCGCGACGGCGGTCGTCGGGCGCAGCCGGCCGCCGGTCGAGCGGCTCGACCCGGCGCCGCCGACATCGAGCTACCCCAGCGGGCACGTCGGCGCCTCGACCGCCCTCTACGTCTCGTTCGCCCTGATGGCCACCCGCATCCAGAACGTCGCCGCGCGCCGCATCCTCGTGGTGCTGTGCATCGTGGTGCCGTTCCTCGTCTCGTTCGCGCGGCTCTACCGGGGCGCGCACCACGTCACCGACGTTCTCATGGGCGCGGTCAACGGCGTGGTCTGTGCACTGCTGGCCTGGGGCTACCTGCGCCGCGACGCGCACGCGGTGGCCGAGCGCCCCGACGCCGCCGGCGACCGCCGGGCTCAGAGCCGGGCGTAGCGCGCCCGGGCGAAGCTGTAGACGCCGTAGCCCGCGATCCCGAGGGCCACGAGCGTCAGCAGCACCCGGCCGAACGGCAGCCCGAGGAAGGTCTTGAGCGCGCCGTCGAGACCCTTGACGTCCTGGGCGTCGGCGGTCCAGGCGGCCACGAAGAAGAAGATGCCGACGATGACCAGCGCCACGCCCTTGGCGATGTAGCCGACCCGGCCGGCCCGGACCGCCCACTGGCCCGGGTGCTCGACGAGGTCCTCGAGGAACTTCTTCTGGTACCCCTTGTAGACGTGGTAGCCGGCGATGCCGAGGATCACCAGGCCCACCACCACGAGGACCAGCCGGCCCAGCACGCTGCCGGTGAGCGCCGCGGCGAAGCCCTCCGTCTGCTTCTCGCTGTGGCTGCCGGCGTCGAGGCCCACCAGCTTGAAGGTGGTCCACGCGAAGAACAGGTAGACGACGCCCTTGCTCGCCAGCTTGACCAGGTCGGCCTTGTCGTGGCGGCGCACGAACCCCTCGCTGAGGTTCCACACGCCGAGGAGGAGGAAGCCGACGACGGCGACCCAGAGCAGGGCTCTCCCCGTGCCCGAGCCGGCCAGGGTCCTGAGCGCCCCGGACGAGTCGGCCTCCTTGGAGCCCCCGCCCACCCCCCAGGCGATCTTGACGGCGATCCAGGCGATGAGGAGGTGCAGCACACCCAGGATCGCGAACCCGACCCGGGCGCCGTACTCGACCACCGGGCTCTCGTTCGCTTGGTGGGTGGCGCGGGTGGCGTCGGCGAGGTCCATGGCGCTCACCCTGCCACCTGCGGGGACGCCGCGTCGAGATCCCGACGGCCCGGGGTGGGTGCCCCCGGAGGCCGGCTCAGGCCAGGGTGCGCAGGACGTCGACGAGCCCGTGCTCGTCGACGTGGCCGGTGACGTCGTCGGCGGCGGCCTTGACCTCGTCGGGCGCGTTGCCCATCGCGACCCCGCGGGCGGCCCAGCGCAGCATCTCGAGGTCGTTGCGCTGGTCGCCGACGGCCAGGGTCAGCCGCGGCTCGACGCCGAGCCGCCGCCGGACCGTCTCGAGCGCGGCGGCCTTCGACACCCCCTCGGGCGTGATGTCCAGCCAGGCGCTCCAGCCCACGGCGTACTCGACGCCGTGCAGCCCGATGCGCTCGGCGCCGGCGAGGAAGTCCTCGTCGGTGCCCTCGGGGTCACGGATGGTGACCCGGGTGACCGGGTGTGCCATCAGCTCCTCGAAGCTGACGACCTGGGGCGTGCCGTCGAGCTCGCCGTCGGGGAAGGGCGCCGACACCTTGAAGCCGACGCCGATCTCCTCGACCGCGACCAACGCGGTGGGGAACTCCGCGCGCAGCACCCGCAGGGCCGGGGCGGGGTCGAAGGTGACGGCCTCGAGCACCTCGTAGCCGTCGAGCAGTGCGGGGTCGAGCCGCAGGGTGATCGCGCCGTTGGCACAGACCGCGTACCCCGTGCTGAGACCGAGCGCCTCGAGCACCGGGAGGGTGCCGATCACCGCGCGGCCGGTGGCGAGGGTGAGGTGGTGCCCGGCGTCGGCCACTGCGCGCACCGCTGCCCGGACGGGCTCGTGGAGGTGGCCGTCGTGGTCGACGGTGGTGCCGTCGATGTCGAGGCAGACCAGGTGTGGGGAAGTCATCGGACGCCACGCTACCGAGGCCGGATGAACGCACGGTGGACGGCGACCGTCGGGGGCCCCCGCAGACACGGCGACGCCCCCTCTCGCGTGGAGAGGGGGCGTCGTCATGGCGTGGTCACAGCCCCTGCGACAGTGGCCACGTCGGTGGCCTCGAGCCCCTGCGCTCTTGACCGCCTCTAGATGAGTACTTTACGAACTCTTTACCTTCACCGCAGCACTTACGGACGGCCGATTTCGGGTCTGGCCGAACGGACGAGGCGGGCATCGGCCGTTCGGCCGATCTCCCCGGACGTTCGGGCCCGAGCGCCCTCAACGGCTTGCCGCGGGGCGGAGGGGATGGGTGGAGGCGGGCGCCGTCCGCGGGGTCAGCGGACGGGCGTCAGGACGTCGAGCCCGACCAGCGGGCGCAGCACCTCGGGCACCACCACGGAGCCGTCGGCCTGCTGGTGGTTCTCGACGATGGCGACCAGCCAGCGCGTCGTGGCCAGGGTGCCGTTCAGGGTCGCGGCGACCTCGTTGCCCGTCGAGCCCCGGTAGCGCGTGTTGAGGCGCCGGGCCTGGAAGGTCGTGCAGTTCGAGGTCGAGGTGAGCTCGCGGTGGCGCCCCTGGGTCGGCACCCACGCCTCGCAGTCGTACTTGCGCGCGGCCGGGCCGCCGAGGTCGCCGGCCGCGGTGTCGATGACCCGGAACGGCAGGCCGAGCGCGGTCAGCATCTCCTTCTCGAGGCGCAGCAGGTTCTCGTGCTCGGCCTGGGCGTCCTCGGGCCGGCAGTAGACGAACATCTCGATCTTGTTGAACTGGTGGACCCGGATGATGCCCCGGGTGTCCTTGCCGTACGAGCCGGCCTCGCGGCGGTAGCAGGTCGACTGGCCGGCATAGCGCAGCGGGCCGTTGGAGAGGTCGACGACCTCGTCGGCGTGGTAGCCGGCGAGCGCGACCTCCGAGGTACCGGTGAGGTACAGGTCGTCGGCCTCGAGCCGGTAGACCTCGTCGGCGTGGTGGTCGAGGAAGCCCGCGCCGGCCATCACGTCGGGCTTGACCAGGGTGGGCGTGACCATCGGGACGAAGCCCAGGCCGATGGCGCGCTGCATGGCCAGGTGCAGCATCGCCATCTCGAGGCGGGCGCCCACGCCCTTGAGGAAGTAGAACCGCGAGCCGGCGACCTTGGCCCCGCGCTCCATGTCGACGGCGTCGAGGCCCTCCATCAGCGTCAGGTGGTCGCGGGGCTCGAACCCCTCGGCCGCGAAGTCGCGCGGCGTGCCGACCTCCTCGAGGACCACGTAGTCGTCCTCGCCGCCGGCCGGGACCTCGGGCTCGACGACGTTGCCGATGGTGCGCATCAGGGTGTCGAGCTCGACCTGGGCCTCGTCGGCGGTGGCCTGGAGCGCCTTGACCTGGGCGGCGAGCTCCTTGGTGCGCGCGAGGAGGGCCTGCTTCTGCTCGCCCTGCGCCTTCGCGACGTCCTTGCCCATCGACTTCTGCTCGGCCCGCAGCTGCTCGTACGCGGTGAGGGAGGAGCGGCGGCGCTCGTCGGCGGCGAGCACGGCGTCGACGACGCCGTCGTCCTCGCCGCGGGCGCGCTGGCTCGCCCGTACCGTGTCGGGGTCGTCCCGGAGCAGCCTGATGTCGATCACCCGCGGAGTCTATCGACGGCGCGCGGGGGCCCCGACGGCTCGGCGCCCCGCTCGAGAGGAGGAGACACGCAGGCGGAGCCTCCGATGGCTCCGCGTGTCGCCTCCTCTCGATGCGGACGCGGGTCAGTCCGGGCGGCCGGTGACGAGCAGGCCCGCACCGAGCCCGACCATCATCAGGCCGCCCGCGCCGCCCACTCGCTCCATCCGGCGCGGAGAGCCGGCGAACCAGTCGCGGAAGCGCGACGCCAGCAGCGCGACCGTGCCGTCGCCGACCAGGGCGATGACGGCGAAGACCGGCCCCAGCACGAGCAGCTGCAGACCGACCTGCCCGGCCGGGTCGACGAACTGCGGCAGCACCGCGGCCAGCAGCACGAACGACTTGGGGTTGGTCACGCCGACGACGAAGCCGGTGCGCAGCGCGTGCAGGGTGGGCGTGGCCTGGGGCACGGCCCCCACCAGCGCCGCGGCGCTCTCGCGGCGATGGCGCAGGGCCTGCACGCCGAGCCACACCAGGTAGAGCGCGCCCACCACCTTCAGCACTGTGTACGCAGCGGCGCTGGCGGCGATGACCGGGCCCAGCCCCACCGCGAGCCCGATGATCTGGGTCTGCACCCCGAGGGCGTTGCCGGCCACGGTGAGCAGCGCCTCGCGACGCCCCGACGACAGGGCGCGGCCGATGGTGAACAGGATGCTGGGGCCGGGGATCGCGATGATCACGGCCGAGGCCAGGGCGAAGGCCAGCACGGTGGGGACGGACGGCACGGGACCAGTGTGGAGCCGCACTCCCCGTGCCGGCATCCCCTTTCCACCGGCCGGCCCACAGCTCGCCCGCACCGCCGCGGAACCCCGCTCAGCCGACACCCGCGTGCCGGCGCACGACCCCCGCGAAGGCATCCGTGAGGGCCCGGGCGGCCATCGCCGCCGCGGGCTCGTCGCGCTCGGCCGCGGCCAGCAGGGCGGGCAGGTCGTAGCCGTCGGCGGCGACCCGCGCCGGGTCCCACCGCCGCATCCGCCCGGCCCCGGCCTCGGGATGGAACTGCAGCCCCCAGGCGCGCTCCCCCACCCGGAAGGCCTGCACCGGGCAGTCGTCGCTCTCGGCCAGGTGCACGGCGCCCGGGGGCAATGAGGTGACGGCGTCGCGGTGGTTCTCCAACGCCGGGAAGGTCCCGGGCAGCGGCCCCAGCAGCGGGTCACCGGCCGACTCGGGCCGGCGCCGGATGCCCACCAGCCCGCGCTCGGGGCGGCCGTGGTCGGCCGCCACCTCGCCCCCCGCGACCAGGGCCAGCAGCTGCCCGCCCAGGCAGACGCCCAACAGCGGCACCCCGCCGGCCAGGGCCGCCTCGGCCAGCCGGCGCTCGCGGGGCAGCCACGGCGCCCGCTGGTCGGCATCCGGCATGAACCCGCCACCCAGCAGCAGCACGCCCGCGTGCCCGACCGGGTGCTCGGGGACGTCGTCGCCCGCCACCGGGGTGAGCGCCAGCCCGAGCTCCGCCAGCCGGTCACCGACCCGGCCGGGCCCGCTGTCGGGGTCGTTGACGACCACGAGCACCGAGGGGGCGGGCGGGTTCGGCGTCACGGCCCGGCGACCGCGGGGTCGGCCTCGCGGCGGGCGTCGAGCCGGCGCATGACCGGCGTGGCCAGCACGCCGTGCACCAGCACCGACAGCCCGATGGTGAAGCCGACGGTCGACCACAGCCAGCGCTCCTCGGCGAAGGGCGTGGCCCCCGCGGCGTACGCGAGGTAGTAGATGGTGCCGACCCCGCGGACGCCGAAGAAGGCCACGACCAGGCGCTCGCGGCGGTCGAGCCGGCCGCGCACGCCCTCCTCGCACCGGTAGCCGAGGAAGGAGACGTAGCCGGCGACGGGACGGATGACGAACACCAGCGTCACCCCGAGGACCACCCCGCGCCAGTCGAGGTTGGCCAGCAGGCCGTTGGTCAGGGCGAAGCCGAGGGTCAGCAGCACGATGAGGGTCAGCAGCGTCTCGAGCCGGTGCACCACGTCGTGCATGTGCCCGTGGAAGTCGCTGTCGCGGTCGACCGAGCGGATGGTCAGCGCGCACGCGAAGACCGCCAGGAAGCCGTAGCCCTCGACCAGCTCGGCCACCCCGTAGGCCAGCAGGAAGGCGGCGATGGCCACCAGCGGCTCGCCCACCTCGGCCAGGCGCAGTGAGCGCGCCGGGGCGCGGAACACCAGCTTCGCCACGGCCCAGCCGACCGCCACCCCGGCCAGGGTCCCGACCACGACCTTGCCCACCAGCTCCCACGCCAGCCACTGCCCGAACCAGCCCGAGGCGGCGCCCTTGGACGCCAGGAAGACCGCGGCGTACACGAACGGGAACGCCAGCCCGTCGTTGAGCCCGGCCTCGCTGGTCAGGGCGAAGCGCACCTCGTCGGTCTCGTCGATCTCGTCGACGTCGCCCTCCTGGGTCGGTCCGTCGACCTGCACCTCGGACGCGAGCACGGGGTCGGTGGGCGAGAGGGCCGCCCCGAGCAGGAGCGCCGCCGGCAGGGCCACCCCGAGCGGCCCCCACGCCAGCAGGGCCACGCCCGCGGTCGTCAGCGGCAGCCCCACCGCCAGCAGCCGCCAGGCCGGCCCCCATGCCCGCCACGAGCGCGCCACCCGCCAGCGCAGCGGCCGGTCGAGGGCGAGCCCGACGCCCATGAGCGCCACCAGCACGGTCACCTCGGTGACGTGCTCGATGACCGGGCGCAGCGCGAGCGGGTCGACCACGATCCCGGTCGAGAGCGGCAGCAGCCCGACCAGCATCCCGGTGACCACCAGGACGATGGGGGCCGACAGGGCGTAGCGGTGCAGCACCTGCGGCAGGACCGCGGCGAGCAGGAGCGAGGCTCCGAGGACGACGTAGACCAGCGTCGCGGTCACGACGTGGTGCTCACCGGGGCGGCCCCGACGTCGTGCAGGTGGTGGGCGAGGTCGTGCAGCCCGTAGCGGCCCAGCCCGAGCACGGTGAAGAGGCTGCCGTTCGAGCGGCGGCCGGTGCGCTCCCACGCGTCGTCGGGCACCGCAGCGAGGGTGCGGCCCCACCCGGCGGCGCCCTCGGCCAGCCCGGCCGCCACCACGGCCGGGTCCTGCTCGCCGTAGCGGTCGCGCACGGCCGTCGCGTCCTGGTCCCAGTCGTCGAAGGTCGGGTCGTCGTGGTCCTGCATCAGCCGGACGCGCTCGTCGAAGAGGCGGCAGACGTCGCGCACGTGGCAGCCGTACTCGAGCGGCGACCAGGTCGACGGGGCGGGGCGCGCGGTGGCATCGGGCCGCCGCAGGACCTCGGCCCAGGGGGCGGTGACGGCGGCCAGGACGCCGGTCAGGTCGGCCCGCGCGACCTCGCCCGCGACGAAGCCGCAGTCCGGGCACGGGCGCTCCAGCGTCCACGTCCAGTCCTTGGTGTCGGGCACGACCGCGCCGGCCTCGGCCTCACTCATGTCCGGAAGCCTACGGGGGCTCACCAGCGACGATGCCACTCCTGTACGTTGCCCCCTGTGTCAGGCGAGACGTGGACCTTCGTGGGAATCGGGATCGCGGTCGTCTTCGCGATCGTCGGTGCCGTCCTGCTGCTGACCTCCCGCGAGGACGGGCGGCACGCACGCGCCGCGCGACCGACGCGCGACACCTTCCGTTCCGGAGAGGACGAGATGCCCCCACGCAAGAGGGTGGCCGTCATCGTCAACCCCACGAAGTTCGACGATCTCGACGCCGTGCGCCGCCAGCTGGCCGACGTGTGCGCCGCCCACGAGTGGGACGAGCCGCTGCTGCTCGAGACCACCCAGGAGGACGTGGGCTTCGGCCAGACCCGCGAGGCCCTCGAGCAGAAGGTCGACCTGGTGTGTGCCCTCGGCGGTGACGGCACCGTACGCGCGGTGGCCGAGGAGCTCGTGGGCTCGGGCACCCCGATGGGCCTGCTGCCCGGCGGCACCGGCAACCTGCTGGCGCGCAACCTGGAGCTGCCGGTCGACGAGCTGCAGAAGGCGATGGTCGTCGCGCTCACCGGCCGCAACCGCCGCATCGACGCCGCCTGGGTCTCCCTCGACGCCGACGACCCGGCCCTGACCCTGGAGCCCGGCGTCGGCGAGAACTCCAGCGCCGGCCACCACCGCCACGCGTTCTTCGTGATGGCCGGGATGGGCCTGGACGCCGAGATCATGGACTCGACCTCCGAGACGCTGAAGAAGCGCATCGGGTGGGCCGCCTACGTCCCCTCGGGCTTCCAGCACTGGTTGAAGGACCGCTTCACCGTCACGCTCACCTGCGACGGCGGCACCCCCGAGACCGAGCGCGCCCGCATGCTGGTCGTCGGCAACTGCGGCAAGATCACCGGCGGCATCGACCTGATGCCCGACGCCGAGCCCGACGACGGCCTGCTCGACGTCATCGTGCTCACCCCCCGCGGGGTCGCCGCGTGGGCCAGCGTCGCCGCCCGGGTCATCACCCGCAGCGACCGCACCAGCCGTGACCTGTCGCGGCACAAGTGCACCGGCGCCACCGTCTCGGTCGACGAGCACCAGCGGGTGCAGGTCGACGGCGACATCCTCGGCGAGGCCAGCCGCTTCTCGGTCGAGATCGAGCCGCGCGCCCTCATCGTGCGCACCGAGAGCGGCAAGGCGCCCGCCGCGGAGTGACCGCGGCGGCTGCGCTCAGCTGGTACCCCTGCGCTCGCGCCACGGCCGCTCGAACGGCAGCCGCCAGGTGAACGGTGCGATCAGCTGGTGGATCTGGTTCGGGCCCCACGTGCCCTGCGCGTACGGGTGCACCGTCGGCGGGTTGTCGAGGATCGGCTGGCTGATCTCCCACAGCCGCTCGATGCCGGTGGCGGACGTGAACAGGGTGCGGTCGCCCCGGGCGGCGTCGTAGATGAGCCGCTCGTAGGCCTCGAGCACCGCACCGGCCCAGTCGGTCTCGCCCATCGCGAACTGCATCGACAGCTTGTCGAGCCGGAACCCGGGGCCGGGGCGCTTGCCGTAGAACGACAGCGACATCCGCGAGCGGTCGGCCAGGTCGAAGGTCAGGTGGTCGGGGCCCTGGTCGCCCACACCGCTGCCCTTGGGGAACATCGACTGCGGCGGCTCCTTGAACGCGATGGAGATGATCCGCGCCCCCTCGGCCAGCCGCTTGCCGGTGCGCAGGAAGAACGGGACACCGGCCCAGCGCCAGTTGTCGACGTAGCACTTCAGCGCCACGAAGGTCTCGGTCTCGGAGTCGCCGCTGACGCCGGGTTCGTCGTGGTAGCCGGTGTACTGCCCGCGCACGACGTCGGCCGGCTGGATGGGCTGCATCGAGCGGAAGACCTTGTTCTTCTCGCGGCTGATGGCCAGCGGCTCGAGCGCGGTCGGCGGCTCCATCGCCGTGAAGGCCAGGATCTGGAACAGGTGGGTGACCACCATGTCGCGGTAGGCGCCGGTGGTCTCGTAGAAGTCGGCGCGCTGGCTCAGACCCAGGGTCTCGGGCACGTCGATCTGGACGTGGCTGATGTTGTTGCGGTGCCAGATCGGCTCGAACAGCCCGTTGGCGAAGCGGAAGGCCAGGATGTTCTGGGCCGCCTCCTTGCCGAGGAAGTGGTCGATGCGGAAGATCTGGTCCTCGTCGAAGACCTCGTGCAGCTGGGCGTTGAGCGCCACCGCCGTGGCGTGGTCGTGGCCGAACGGCTTCTCCATCACCACCCGGGAGCGGTCGACCAGGTGGGCGTCGGCGATGGTGCGGACCGCGGCGAGGGCGGCCTTGGGCGGCACGGCCAGGTAGTGCAGGCGCAGCTCGGTGTCGCCGGGGAACTGCTCCTCGGCGCGCAGCACCGCGGCCTCGAGGGCATCGGGGCCGGCCGACAGCGCGACGTAGTCGAGGCGCTGCGCGAAGTCCTTCCAGTCGGCCTCGTCGCGCGGGCGGGTCGAGTGCTCCTTGACCGCGGTCTCGGCCAGGGTGCGGAACTCGTCGGCGGTCATGTCGTCGAGCGAGGTGCCGACGACGCGCAGGTCGTCGAGCAGGCGCGACTGGAACAGGTGCAGCAGGCCGGGGATGAGCTTGCGCTTCGCCAGGTCGCCGGTGGCGCCGAAGAGGATGACGGTCGTGGGCGCGGTCATGGCACCAGCCTGTCCGCTCACGGCTCCCTCCGCCACCCCCGACCGGCGCCCCTCAGCCCGAGCGGCGCCGCCCGGCGCTGCGCGGGGTGGCGCGCTCGACCTCCTCGGCGGTCGGGGTGCGCGCCTCACGCGCCTGCGGTGGCAGCAGGTCGGCGACGGCCGCCATGACGCGGCGGGTGTCGGCCGCCGGCGACTCCCCGGTGAGCTCGACGGGAGGGCCCACCCGCACCCGCACGGTCGGCGGGTGCACGAGGGTGTGCATCCGCGGCAGCCGCGAGCGCCGCGGCCAGACCACCTCGCTCCCCCAGATGCCGAACGGCACGACCGGGGCGCCGGTGGCGGCCGCCAGGCGCGCGGCCCCGGTACGGCCGGTCAGCACCGGGTCGTAGAACCGCTCGCCGCGCGGGATGGTGCCCTGCGGCAGCAGGCAGACGATCTCGCCGTCCTCGAGCGCGCGCGTGGCCGCCTCCAGCGAGTCGGTGCCGCCGCTCGCCCGGTCGACCGGGATGCCGCCCAAGGCGTACGCCAGGGGCCCGACGACGGGCAGGTCGAACAGCTCGCGCTTGGCCAGGATGCGGCCGGTGCGGCCGGTGGGGCGCATCAGCTGGATGATCGCCGGCACGTCGAAGTACGAGCGGTGGTTGCCGGCCAGGATCGCCGGGCCGCTGCTCGGGATGTGCTCGGTCCCGGCCACGTCGAAGCGCGCGTACGGCCACAGCCCCGGAGGGCACGCACGGAACAGCAGCCGCTGGAGCTCGACCCCGGTCCCGGGGAGCCGCCGCGCGCCTGACATGCCGGCAGGCTACCGGCCGGGTGCCGTCGCCGCGGCGGGCCGGAACCCGCACCCGTCGGCCCGCGTCCGAGCGGTATGCCCCGCCGCGCCGTCGTCACCGTGAGCCTGCTGGCCGCCCTCGTCCTGGTGCTCGCCGCCGGCGCCGTCGCGTGGGTGGGGGCGCGTGACCGCAGCACGCTGGGGGGCGACCAGCAGCGGGTCGGGTCACTGGCGGACCTGGCCGGCACCTGGACCGCCGTCAACGACACCACCACCCCCGCCCGGCTGGTCGCGCCGGTGGTCCTCACCGTCGAGGGTGACCGGCTCGCGGTGCGCACCGGGTGCAACTCCGCCGGCGCCACGGTGGCCGTGCGCGACTCGCGCCTGGTGCTCGTCGGCGGCGGGCTCATGACGACCGAGATGGCCTGTCTCGACGCGGGCGTCACCGCGCAGGAGGACTGGGTCGTGGCCATGCTGACGGCGCGGCCGCGCCTCGAGCACGCCGGCCCGACCCTGGCGCTGCACTGGGGCCCCGGCGAGCGCTACTGGCTCGGGTTCGAGCGCACGACACCGGCGACCGGCTAGGAACGCCCGGCTCGGAACGCCAAGTCAGGAGCCACCTTCGCGGATGCGCCCCAGCCAGTCGCGGGCCGCGGTGAAGTCGGCGTCGCTGGCCCGGGGCCCCACGGTGGCGGCGCGGCCGTCGGCCCGCGCGTAGGAGCCGAGGAAGCGCACCTCGGCGCAGATCCGCCGCAGCCCCATCAGGGCCTCCCCGAGCCGCTCGTCCCGCACGTGTCCCTCGACGTCGACCGAGAAGCAGTACGAGCCCATCGAGGCCTTGGTCGGGCGCGACTCGAGCCGGGTCATGTTGATGCCGCGGGCCGCGAACTGGTCGAGCAGCTCGAGCAGGCCTCCGGCGTGGTCCTCGCGCTGGTAGAGCACGACGGTGGTCTTGTCGGCGCCGCTGGGTGCGGGCAGGGACCCCGGGCGGGCCACCAGCACGAAGCGGGTGACCGCGGCCTGCATGTCGCCGATGTCGGAGGCCAGCACCTCGAGCCCGTGCAGCGGCGCGGCCGCCGGGGCGCACACCGCGGCCTGGAACCCCTGCTCGGTGGGGGCGGCGGCCAGCGCGGCGGCGGCCGCGGCCGTCGACAGCGTCGGCACGTAGACCGCGTCCGGCAGGGTGGCCGCCATCCAGCCCCGGACCTGGGCCCAGGCGTGCGAGTGCGTGCCCACCGCCCGGACGTCGGCGGTGCTCACCCCGGCCGGCGCCGCGAGCACGAAGGTGATGGGCACGACCACCTCGCCGGTGACCAGCAGGGGCTCGCCGCTGGCGAGGGCGTCGAGGGTGGCCGACACCCCGCCCTCGACGGAGTTCTCGATGGGGACCATGGCGCCGTCGACCTCACCGGCCCGCAGCGCCGCCAGGGCGGCGTCCACCGAGCCGTACGCGACCCGCTCGGCGCCGTCGGCCGGGGCCCACTGGTCGAGGGCCATCGAGGTGAAGGTCCCCTCCGGACCCAGGTACCCGAAACGGGTGCTCACGGCTGCTCCTTCCCCGTCCGAGCCGCGGCCAGGGCCTGCTGCTCCTCCGGGCTGAGGGTGGCGTCGGAGGCGCCGCCCACGACGCCCTTGGCGTAGGTGCGCGACTCGCCCCGGGCGTGGATCGCGCTGATGACGAGGCCGTCGCCGGCGTCGTCGACGACCGCGACGCTGAAGCTGAGCCGCCCGCCCATGTCGGCGAAGGCGTCGTAGCGCACCACCGCGACGTGGCGCAGGGCCTGCGCGACGTCGGCCCGCAGCGCGGCCAGGTCGGCGTCGCCGGCGGGCCGGTGGTTCTCGAGCGCGGTCAGGCGCCGCCGGGTGTCGGCGCTGCGCCGCAGCAGCGTCACGAGACCGGCCACGAGGGCGACCCCGAGGACCAGGGGCACCAGGAGGATGAGGAGCTCGAGCGGATGCGGGTACACGGCATCAGGCTAGGGCCGGACGCGGTCGCGGGCGGGCACGTCCAGGGGCGGTGGCCGCTCAGCGGCGCAGCGACGTCCGGATGCCGCGCACCCTCACGTTGGCGTCGAAGGCCCCCGAGCGCACCTCGGCCACCAGCTCGTCGAGGCGGTCGCGCGGGTCGACCCCGGCCGGCAGCCGCTCGGAGAGCAGCACCCACTGCCCCCGCGGCGCGCGGCCACTGTCCGGCGCGACGACCCCCACCTTCCAGCCGCTCGACCACTCCCGCACCGCGAACCGCTGCACCACCGCGGTGGCCCGGTGGACCAGGAAGACCCCCAGCACGAACGCGAGGTCGACCAGGATCTGGAGCGCCCCGAGGTCGGGGCCCGGGCCGCGGGCGTGGGTGACGGCCAGCAGCACCGCCATGACGAGGACCACGGTCACGACCGACAGCGCCATGGGGCGCACCCGGAACGGCAGCCCCACCCGCTCGGCCACGACCACGAGCTCGACCCCGCTGCGCGAGCGCACCTCGACCTCGGTGCCCGGCGCCGTCGGGGGTGGGTGCACCTCGTCAGGCATCCGCCACCGCCGGCCGGGCGGCGGGCTCGACGGCGGCCCGCTCGGGGGCGGCGTCCGGGACCCGCGTGGCCCACCAGAGCAGGAGCAGGCAGGCCAGGCCGCCGAAGACGTCGGCGTTCTGCAGGATGCGGCCCGGCCACTCGGGCCAGTCGCGCTGCGCCAGCCAGTCGATCCCCCACCACGGCAGGCGCATCGTGAAGAACACCGTGACGGCCGCCCCGGCCCACAGCCGCCGCCGGTCGCGCCACGGATCGGGACCCAGCAGCGCGAACACCACGACGACGACCCAGTGGTAGTGGTGCACCCAGGCGACCGGCGAGAGCAGGCAGGCCAGCAGCCCGACCACGGCCACCACGGCGACGGTGTCGCCGCGGCGGTCGAGCCGGCGGGCCAGGCCGAAGCCGAGGACGCCGACGACCGCCACTAGCACCAGCCAGAGCACGCCGCCGGCGGTGCCGTCGAGACCCATCCGCAGCAGGAACCCCCGCATCGACTGGTTCGCTGTCCCGGCGTTGGGGCCCAGCCGGTCGCTGTCCTGGAGGGCCCCCAGCCAGAACGCGACCGAGGCCTGGGGCAGTACCAGCGCCGACCCGATCGTGACCAGCGCCGCGGTGGCGACGGCGGTGGCCGCCTCGCGCCAGCGCCGGGTGACCAGGTAGTGGATGACGAACACCCCGGGCGTCAGCTTGACGGCCATGGCCAGCCCGACGAAGGCGCCCGGCGGCAGCCAGCGGGCCAGGCGCGGCCGGGGCTCGCGCAGGTCGACGAGGCAGGCCAGCACGATGAGGGCGTTGACCTGCCCGAAGCGGATGCCGTCGCCGACCGGATGCAGCCAGAGCATCGGCGCCGACAGCACCGCCAGGGCCAGCGGCCACCACGGCCCGGTGCGCCACAGGAGGCGGTGGGCGGCGTACCAGGTGATGGCGACCGTGGCGATGACCTGGAGGGCGGTCCAGAGCCAGCCGACGACGCCGAACGGCACCAGGGCCAGCGGGATCGAGAGCAGCGCCGCGAACGGGGGGTAGGTGAACGGCAGCAGCTGCGGGGCCTCGGTGAGCGTGGCGTAGACCGGGCGGCCGGTGAGCACCGAGACACCGGCGTCGCGGTAGACCTGGACGTCGACCTGCCACTGGTCCAACGGCCAGAACACGAGGTAGCGCAGGGCGGTCGGCGCCGCTGCCAGGGCGATGACCAGCACCGCGAGCGGCCAGCGGTACCGGAGCAGCCTCCGGTGCACGGGTCGGGTCGGGGTGCTCACAGGACCATTGTCACCTCGCCACGTACCCTGTCCGGCGTGACCCGCAGAGCCCTGGCCGTCGCCCTGGCCCTCGTCGTCTCGCTCGCGGGGCTCGCGGCCGCGGTGGCCGGGGCGTCGCCGGCCACCCCGGGCGCGTCCGGGGCGCGGTCCTCGACCGCCGCCGACGACCGGATGGGCGCGGTGGTGCTCATCGGCACCGCCGGGCTCCGCTGGTCCGACGTCGACGAGCAGCGCACGCCGAACCTCTGGCTGCTGCTGCGGGACGGTTCCTCGGCCGCCCTGTCGGTGCGCTCGGTGTACGCCGACACCTGCCCCGTCGACGGGTGGCTGGGCGTGTCGGCCGGTGGTCGGGCCGCCGCCCCGCGCCCCGGCAGCGCCGCGGACCCCGCCGACCGCGCGTGCCCCGGACCGCCGAGCGTCGTCGACGGGCGGGTCGCCCAGTGGCCGGCCTACCTGCGGGCCGCGCGCGACGAGCGGTTCGACTCCCGCCTGGGGCTGCTGGCCCGGCAGGTCACCGACGCCGGGCTCTGCGTCCGCTCGCTCGGGCCCTACGCCGCGGCCGGGGGCGCCCTGCCCGACGGCCGCCTCCAGCAGTGGAGCGAGCTCGCGCCCGAGGACCTGCTGGTCGACCTCAACGCCTGCCCCGTCACGCTGGTCGACGTGGGGGTGGTGCGCGACCCGGGCGCCCAGACCGCGGGCGAGGCGCCCAGCGGGTCGCGGGCGCAGCAGGTGCGCGACATCGACGCCCGCATCGGGGCGGTCATCGCCGCGGGCCCCAACGGCGCCGACTTCGTGGTGGCGAGCCTGGGCGACGCGGGGCGTTCGGAGCGCTTGCGCATGGTGGTGGCGCGCGGGCCGCACTTCGGCCCCGGGATGCTGCGGTCGGGCTCGACGCGCCAGCTCGGGCTGGCCCAGACCTCCGACCTGACCGCCACCGTCCTCGCGGGCGTCGGCGTCGCGGTGCCCGACGCCATCCAGGGGTCCCCGTTGCGGTCGGACCCCGCGCCCGACAACTCCGAGCGGCGGGCCCGGGAGCGGCTCCAGACGCTGCGCGACCTCGACGAGTCCAGCCACGACGTGCACGACCTGGTCGAGCCGTTCTTCCAGGTGTTCTCGTACGGCCAGCTGGTGGTCTACCTGCTCGCGCTCGTGGTCTGGACGCGCCGCCTCGGGTCGGATGAGGGCCGCATCCGCCTCCTCGGCCGGGTCCGGACCTTCGCGGTGGTGGCCGCGAGCATCCCGGTGTCGACGTTCCTGGCCAACCTCACGCCGTGGTGGCGCTTCCCCGTCGAGATGGTGTCGGTGGTGGCGGCCGTGCTGGTGTTCGCGGCCGTGATCAGCACCGTCGCCCTGCGCGGGCCCTGGGGGCACCGCCCCCTCGGGCCGTTGGCGTTCGTGTCGGCGGTGACCATCGCGGTGCTCAGCGTCGACGTCATGACCGGCAGCCGGCTCCAGCTGTCGTCGCTGATGGGGCTGCAGCCGGTGGTGGGCGGGCGGTTCTACGGGATGGGCAACCCCACCTTCGGGCTCTACGGCACGGCGACCGTCCTGCTCGCCACCGCCGTGTCGTCGGTGCTGGTGGCGCGCGGCGCGCGCACGGCCGCGGCGGTGGCGGTGGGCGTCCTCGGCGCCTTCGCGGTGGTCGTCGACGGCGCACCGTTCTGGGGCGCCGACGGCGGTGGGCCGCCGGCCCTGGTGCCGGCCGTCGTCTACCTCGTGCTGGCCGTGCTGGGCATCCGGCTCACCTGGAAGCGCGGTGCGCTCGTCGTGGCCGGGGTGGTCGGCCTGTTCCTCGTGGTCGCGGGGCTCGACTGGCTCCGGGCCCCGGCCGCGCGCAGCCACCTGGGGCGCTTCGTGCAGGCGATGCTCGACGGGACCGCCGACGACATCGTGGTGCGCAAGGCGCAGCAGAACTACGACCTGCTGACGGCCGACCTGCCGCTGAACCTCCTGGTGCCGCTGGCTCTGCTGGTGGCGATCGTGCTGCTGGCGCGCCCGACGTCGTGGGGCTCGCGGAGGCTGTCGCGCTGGTCCGCCACGGCGCCGACCCTGCGCCCGGGCCTGGTCGCGCTGGTGATGATGCTGACCATCGGCTTCCTGGTCAACGACTCCGGGGTGTCGATCCCGGCGGTGGGGGCCAGCCTCGCGGCACCCCTCATCGTGTCGGTGGTCGTGGCGTTCGTGCTCGGGGAGGCGCGGGCCGTCGCCCCCACGCGGGCCGGGCGCCGCGCCCGCCGAGCACGCTGAGCACGGCGACCCAGAGGGTCAGCACCAGCCACGGCGCCACCGCGCGCCGGAACCCCAGGGTCAGCGCCTCGACGCCGGGGGTCATCCCCAGCACCCGGCCGGGGACGTAGGCCAGGGCGGCCACCGTGGTGCGGGCCACCGCGGCCAGGTCGACGACGGCCGGCACCGCGCCGGCCACCCCGGGCAGCGCCGCCCAGACCAGCACGTCGTACCAGGGCAGCGAGTAGGGCGCGACCAGGACGTAGGCGAGCTGGAGCCCGGTCAGCAGCCACAGCGCGGTGGGGGCGAGCCGTCCGGCCCGGAGGGTCTCGTCGGGCCCGGCGGGGCGGGACGCCCGCAGCAGCAGGGCGGCGAGGACGACGGCCAGCAGGGCGGCCCCGACCGAGATCAGCACGCGGGTGCCGCCGTTGCCGAGCACCGGGCGCAGGGTCTCGAGGAGCAGGCGCCAGGGCGTGGCGAGCGAGACGGCCTGGCGCGAACGCAGCAGCTGGTCGTAGACGTGGGGTCCGGCCCAGACCTGGAGCGCGGCCATGACGACGACGAAGCCCGCCAGCATCCCGCGGATGCGGCGCCGGGCGCTGCGGCCGCCCGGGTCGTCGCCGCGGGTCAGCCAGCAGGCGGCGGCCAGGGCCACGAGGCCCACCCCGTAGGTGATCTTGGTGGCGGCACCGAGGCCGAGCAGGGCGCCGGCCAGGGCGGCGCCGCGGGGGCCGGCGGAGCGCACGGCCACGGCCACGGCCACCACGACGAAGGCCGTGGCCACGACGTCGACGTGCGCTCCCAGCACCCCGAGGCCGAGGACGAGCGGGTTGAGGGTCCAGGCGACGTCGACGCGGCCGTGCTGCTCCGGGGGGAGGGCGGCCCGCAGCGCCCACCGGGTGGCGAGCCAGGCGAGGACGACGAGCAGCTGCCAGACCCAGACCTCCTGGCGCAGCGACGGCCCCCCGGCCCACGCCGACAGGCCGTGCAGGAGGGTCGCCGCCGGTCCGTAGATGCTCGGCTCCTCGGTCCAGGGGGCCTCGACGCGGCTGGTGACGGGGTCGGTGCCCCCGGCCCAGGAGATCGGCGACTCGACCCACGGGTCCCCGCCGCCGACCAGGATGCGGCCGTACGCGACGTAGCTGATGTGGTCGGCTGAGCCGAAGGGGGCGGTGAGCAGCGCGGCCACGGCCAGCAGCCCCGGCACCCGCCAGTCGCGCAGGGGCCGGACGCGGCGGCGCAGGCCGAGCAGCACGGCGGCCGCCCCCAGGAGGTAGGCGCCCCAGAGGACGCCGGTGACGACGGCCGGGTCGAGGGTGACCGGCAGCAGCGGGCCGGGGGCCCAGCCTCGGGGGAGCAGGTCGGGCTGGGCGGCGTTGGCGCGGCTGAGGCCCACGAGGAGCAGCAGGACGACGGACGCGGCGAGCAGCCCGCGCCGCCCGTGCTCCCCGCGCCCCCCGCACCCCCCGGTGCGCACGGGCCGGCTCAGCCCCGCTGCCACGGTCGCCAGCCGCGCCGGACGAGGGCGAGCCACACGTCGCGGTACTGCTCGGCGCGGTGCAGCTGGCCGCGCCAGTCGGAGCCGCTCACCCGGTGCTGGAGCTCGCACGGCACCTCGAGCACGGTGAGGCCGGCCCGCAGGACGTCGACGGTCATGGCGGTCTCGACGCCCCAGCCGCGGGCAAGGGGGCTGGCCGCGGCCACGGCGGCGGGTGAGAGGCACCGCATCCCCGAGAGGGGCTGCACCGCCCGGAAGCCGGTGAGGCGCTGGATGCCGCGGCGCGCCAGGCCCACGACCAGGCCGCGCCCGCCCCCGGCGGTGATCTGGGCCGGCAGGGTGGCGACGGTCATCGAGGCCTCGCCGGCCAGTACCGGGCCGACCAGGACCCCGAGGTTGGCGGCGGTGGAGCGCAGGTCGCCGTCGACGAACAGCAGCGCGGCCGGCCGGGCGGCGGGGTCGCGGGCCACCTCGCCCCGCTCGAGCTCGCGCACGTGCCGGATGCCGGTCTCGAGGGCCGCGGCCTTCCCGCGGTTGCGAGCGTGGCGGACGACCTCGGCCCCCGCCGCGGCGGCGACCGTGGCCGTGTCGTCGGTGCTCCCGTCGTCGACCACCACGACCCGCCCCACCTCGGGCAGGCCCAGGACGGCCGCGACGGTCTCGCCGATGCGGTCGGCCTCGTCCTTGCACGGGACGACGGCCGCGACCGTGGCCGCCGGCGCGCCCATCAGCGGAGCGTGACCTGGCGGCTCAGCAGCCCCGCCCGAGCGCGGCGCTCGTCGGCGGTGAGGGGCTCGGGGGCGGCCAGGGCCGCGGCGTAGCGGGTGCCCCAGGCGGCGAGCGCGTCCTCGTGGTCAGCGGCCTCGAGGGTGGGGTCGAGGTCCCAGACCGGGACGAGCAGGCCGCTGGTGCGGAAGGCCCCGAGCAGGCGGGTGCCCTCGCCGAGCCCGTCGTCGCCGGCGGCGTGCAGGCGGGCCAGGGCGTCGGTGGCGGGGTCCTCGTCGTCGGGCAGGACGAGGCGGATGTGGGCCCGCTCGCCGATGCGCACCCAGTAGGCCGAGGGCAGGGCGGTCAGGGCGACGGTGGGGACGATGGAGGCGTTGGCCCGCTCGAGGGACTCCTTGGCGTCGCCCTCGAGCTCCTGGTCGTCGACCCAGAAGTCGAAGCCCTCGTGCAGGGTCAGCTCGAAGGTGCTGTCGGGCGCGAGCACGTCCTGCAGGCGCGGGCTGTCGGCGGTGACCGGCGGGATGGCGGTGATCGGCACCCCCTGGTCGGCGGCCAGCGCCGCCAGGAGCTGGGCCGCGAGGTCGCGCGACGCGTCGCCGCTGGTGCCGCCGGACTGGGTGCCGACGAGCACGGTGCCGTCGGTGCGGTGCAGCGCCGGCCACGCCATCGGCAGCACGGTGGCGACGGTGGCGACCGCGGGCGCGCCGTCGGGCACGTGCTCGGAGGCGATGGTCACGACGGCGGTCGCGGCGGGGAGGATCTCGCGCATCGCGACCCAGTCGGTCTCGTTCGGGAGCCCCTGGAACGGCCGAGGCTCGAACGGCGCCGGCTTCGGGCGCGCGGGGCGGGAGGCGCGCTCTGCGCGCGGACGTCGGGAGGCCTTACCCATGCGCGCCACCCTAGTGGCCGGGGTGCGGCGGGCCGAGCCGGTGACCGCCGGCCTCAGAACGACGGCGGTGGGTGGATGCGGTGGGTGGGTTCGGTGACGCGGCGCGTGCCGGAGGGCGAGGTCCAGGTGAGGGTGCCGTCGGGGTCGAGCCGGGGTCGCCAGCGGCCTTGTTGCTTCAGCCGGTGGTGCCGCCGGCAGAGGCATGCCAGGTCGGTCGGTGAGGTGACGCCCTCGGGCCAGGGTCTGGTGTGGTCGAGGTCGGTGTACTCGGCGCGTCTCAAGCACCCCCACATCCGGCAGGTCCCGTCGCGGGTGGCCACGAAGTCGCGCATGGCCTTGTTCGGTCGGTAGGCGCTGGTGGTCAGGGACGCCAGCGTGCCGGTCTCGGCGTCGAGCACGGCCCGCGTGACGTCCAGGGGGAGAACCTTGAGCAGGTTGGCGACGGTGGCGGCGTCGACCCAGCCGAGGCCCGCGAGCTGGGTGCCGGACACGGCGAACCCGGGCGTGACTTGGGCCATGAGCACCGGTCCCGGGTCTGGGTCGACGGTCATCGTGGTGGTCTCGAACAGCCGCTGCGCCTCCGGCGGGAGGTCGCCGAAGCGGGTCTCTTCCCCGGTGTAGGCGTCGATGACGGTGTCGTCGTCGGCCCAGGGGACCTCGATGGTCTCGACGGTTGCGGGTTCGGGCGCTGGGCGGTCGGTGACCACCGGCACCCCGAGGGTGACCGAGGCACTGACCGTCACGTTGCGCAGGAGCAGGTCCCCGAACGCATCGGCCCGCGCCTCGGACAGGGTGAGGGTGTCGTCGATCTGCCGGTACTCCCCGGCGAGCTGCTCGGTCGCCGCCCAGGCCGCGGCCACGGTCGCGGTGGGGAGGAGGGCGTACACGTCGGTCAGGCCGTCCGGCCCGGGCCGCACCTCCACCGTCCGGGTGCGGCGGGTCTTCGCGACCTGCGCGGCGACCTGGTCGGCCGCCACCCGCGTCGCGACGCGGCGGACGTGCGCGGTCACCTGCGCCGGGTCCAGGTCGGCCAACCGTCCCGACACCTCGGCATCGACCCGACCGCACGCCACGACGTCCAGCCCCGCGCACGCGTCGACCACCTTGTGGGCCGTCGCGGCCGCCACGTCACCGGCCAGGACCCGGTCACGGACCCGGGGGAACCGCTCACCGAGGGCTGCGCCGAGGTGGACCTTCCGCCCGGCCAGCCCCTCCGTCAGGCCCGCTTCGAGAGCGACGAGGCTGGGCGCCATCTGGTCGACGTACCCCACCGGGTGGACCCGCTCGACGGGCCCGTCACCCGAGAGCCGGACCTCGACCCGCGCCCCCAACGCGGCCGCCACACCCTGGGCCCCCTCGGCGGCGTTCACCACCCCTTGGAGCTCACCGGCGAGCTCGTAACACTCCACGGCATCCAGCCCGCGACCGTGCTCGGCCAGCGCACGCCCCAGCGCCGCGACCTCCGCACGCGCGGCCGCGATACGCCTGCTGAGCCGCCCCCTGTCCATGACGAAACGATACCCGAACACGCGTACGAAGACAAGCGGCCATCCACAGGTGTTCGCCTACAGCAGAACCCGATTCGGCCGACTTCCGGCTGCCACCAGAGAGGACGGCGCGGCGGCATCCCGTGCGCTCCCGGCGACCTCGAGGCAAGGGTTCATCCACCATACCCCGCCTGCGAACCCTTGTCTCGCGGTCTTTTCGGGGTCACCCCGAAAAGACCGGCGGGGGGAGGGGCGGGGTGGAGAGGAGTCGGGACGCTTCAGGTGGCGCGGCGGCGGCTGGGGCCGCCCAGGGTGGCCCACACGACGTTGCCGGTGCGGTCCTCGGTGACGCCCCACTCGTGGGCGAGCGAGCGCACGATCCGCAGCCCGCGGCCCGACGAGAGCCACACCGTGCGCGGCGCCGGCCGGGGGACCGTGCTGCCGCCCCCGTCGGTGACCTCGATCTCGACGACCTCGCCGCGGATCTTCCAGCGGACCCGGATGGTGCCGTCGGACAGCGGTCGGGCGTGCCGGACGGCGTTGGTGAGCAGCTCGGAGGCGACGATCTCGGCCTCGCCGACGATGTCCTCGGGCAGGTCGCGCGCGCTGAGGTCCTGCACGATCTGGTGGCGCACCCCGGTGACCGACGACGAGTCGGCCGGGACGCGCACCGTGCAGATGATGCTGTCGGCCCCGGGCCCGGAGGACTCGGCCACCTCGAGCCCGTCGTCGTCGTCGAGCAGCTCGAACGCGACGGGATCGGTCAGCGGGCGGGCATCTTCCGAGGTCACGGGGCCCGAGCCTACCTCGTGACCCCCAGCCGGTCGACGGCCATGCCGGGCCGGTTCGTGATGACCGCGTCGACCCCGAGCTCGCCGCACAGGTCGACGTCGGCGGGGTCGTCGACGGTCCAGACGAACACGCCGTGCCCGTGCTCGCGGTAGCGGCCGACCACCTTGGGCTTGCGGCGCACCAGCCGGATGTCGAGCCCCACCGTGCCGACGTCGGCGGGCAGGGTGCCGTCGACCAGCTTCGCGGGCCGGTCGGCGACCAGGTGCACCAGCGGCACCCCGGGCGACAGGCGGTGCACGCGGGTCAGGGCGCGCGCCGAGAACGACATCACCCGCACGTGCGGCAGGCCGGGCCGGTCGCCGCGGTCGAGGTCGAAGGCGCGCAGGACCTGCACGAGGGTCTTCTCGACGTCGTCGCCGTGCCGGGTGGGGTGCTTGGTCTCGATGAGCGTCACGACCTCCTGGCGCTTCTCGACGAGGGTGTCGAGCAGGCGGCGCAGGGTCAGCAGGTGGCCGCGCTCGGGGTCGGCCTCCGGGGTCTCGTCCTCGACCCCGCGGTCCAGCCGCTTCCACGACGCCCAGTCGAACTCCTCGAGCCGCGCCAGCTCGAGCGCCGAGACCCGCCCCGAGCCGTTGGACGTGCGCTCGATCCGGCTGTCGTGCACGCACACGAGGTGGTGGTCGGCGGTGAGCCGCACGTCGCACTCGACGCCGTCGGCGCCGTGGTCGAACGCCTTGCGGTAGGCCCGGAGCGTGTGCTCGGCCTCCTCGTGGCTCGCCCCCCGGTGGGCGATGACGAGCGGACGGTCGTTCGCGAGCGGCTCGGCAGTCACGGGCCACCATTGTTCCCCCTCGAGGGCCCCGCCCGGGGGGCAGGTGCGCACGACATGCGGTGGATGCCACCCCCTGTCGCCGCGGCGCACAGCACTCACATCGGTGGGCCCCCTACCGTTGCACCATCGTGAGCCTGCCCCCCTTCCAGCACCTCGTCGACGAGCACTGGCGCGACGTCGCCCGCCTCGCCCACGGTCTCGTGGGCCCGGTGCACGCCGACGACGTCGCCCAGCAGGCGTGGACCCAGGCGCTCGTGGCCTACCCCCGCCTCACCCACGCCCGCAACCTGCGCTCGTGGCTCCTCACCGTCACCCACCGCTGCGCCATGGACCACCACCGCAGGGCCCGGCGCACCGTCCCGCACGACGACCCCGCGGCCCTGGCCGAGGCCCCCGTCGCCCCACCCCCCGACGCGCCGTCGGGCGACCTCTGGCGGATGGTCGCGGCCCTGCCGGAGCGCCAGCGCGACGCCGTCGTCCTGCGCTTCGTGGGCGACCTCGACCATCGCGCCGTCGCCGCCGCCCTGGGCACCACGCCGGGGATGAGCCGCCGCCTCGTCAGTGACGCCCTCGCGACCCTGCGCCTCGACCTCCACGACGTCCAGCACCCCGAGGACCTCCGATGACTTACCGCCCCGCGCCCACCTCCTCCGACCCGTTCGCCGCCTTCGACCCGCCCCTGGCCGGTCCGCCGCGGCTGCCCCCCACGGACGTCTCGTACGTCGTCGACGACACCGCGGTCGGCCGGATGCTGCTCGCCGTGCGCGACGACGGCCGGGTCGTGGCCACCGCCTACGCCCCCGACGACGCCGCGGAGGCGCACTGGCTGACCCGCATCGCGGCCACCGTGAGCCCGCGCGTGCTGCGGCATCCGGCCCCCACCGACACCGTGCGCCGCGCCCTCGCGGACTACCTCTCGGGGCGGGCGACCACCGTCGCGGTCCAGCCCGACCTCGCCCTGGCGTCACCCTTCCAGCGCGAGGTGCTGACCGGGCTGGCGGCCACGGTCGGGTACGGCGAGCGCATCACGTACGCCGTGCTGGCGGCGCGCATCGGCCACGACCGGGCCGCACGGGCGGTCGGCACCGCGCTCGGCGGCAACCCGCTCTGCGTCACGCTGCCGTGCCACCGGGTGCTGCCGGCCTCCGGCGGGGTGGGCGGGTACGCGGGGGGGCCGGCCGCCAAGGAGCACCTGCTCGCCCTCGAGGCGCGGCACGCCCACCCCTGACCCCGGCGGGTCAGTGGAAGCCGTGGCGGGCCAGGGGATGCAGCAGCTCGCGCTCCTCGTAGGCCAGGTGCGACAGCAGGATGTCGGTGAGCAGGTCGACCACGTGCTGTAACCGCTCGATGGCGCCCTCCACCTTCGACACCAGGGCCACCAGCGCCCGGTCGACCTCGTCGAGCACGTCGTGGATGACCTCGTGCTCCTCCTCGAGGCGTGCCACCACGGGGCCCGCGTCGGGGTCGGCCCAGCGCAGGTGCGGGAAGATCGAGACGTCCTCGAGGGTGTGGTGCCCGGTCACGATGCGGCAGTACGACTCGCAGTACGCCCCGAGCGTCCACTGGTTCTGGCGCATCGTCATGGTGTTGACGGCCGAGCGGGCGTCGCCGACCGCCAGCATCCCGCGGGCCACCTGGCCGACGATGTCGCGCACCTGGGTCAGCTCGGCCCGCAGGTGGTCGTGCACGTCGACGAGGTGGCGGGGCGTGGCCAGCTGGGCGTCGCTGTAGCCGGGGTCCTCCGCGGGCGCCGGGTAGCGCGGGCGGGCGGCCTCGTCCCAGGGCAGCGTGCCGGTGAGCCGGATGCCGTCGTCGGGGGTGGGCGCGAAGCCCCGCACCGTGGCGGGGGCCGCGGGCGTGGGCGCGTCGGCATCCGGTGTGGGGAAGGTGCCCGGCTCGAGGTCGTGGCCGTCGTCGGTCACGAGGCGTCGGTGCCGTCGGCGTCGGGCTCGGGCAGCCGGCCCTCGTCGCCGTACCCGCCGAGCAGCTCGGCCATCGCCAGGTGCGGCCGGGCCTCGGCCGCGCGGCCCTGGCGCTGCAGCGTGCGCCCGAGCAGGAGGTTCGCGTAGGCCTCGTCGGGGTCGTCGACCAGGATGGCGCGGGTCACCCGCTCGGCGCGGCCCAGCTGGGCCGAGTGGTAGTACGACCGCGCCAGCAGCAGCCGCAGCTCGGTGGTGCCGTGCAGCGGGGGCTCCAGCGCACTGGCGTCGACGAGCGCCGACAGCTCCTGTGCGGCCGCCTGGAACTCCCCGTGGTCGAAGAGTCCCCGGGCTCGCTGGTAGCGCTCGGCCATTCCGGTCTCGGGGTACTCATGGGCACGAGAACACCGGGCGACCGGCCGGGATTCCGCGCGGCGCGCGGCTCTAGGGTCTCGGATGTGGACGCCGACCCCGAGCCCGAGCAGCGGCTGCTCGACGTGCCGGGGCATCCCGGGGCGGTGGTCCGGGTCGAGGTCGTGAACCCCCGGGCGCCCGCCACGGCCCTCTTCGCGTCCGGGCTCGGCCTGCCCCTGGAGCTCTGGCACCCGGTGGCGTCCCTGCTGCCGGGCGTGCGCTGCGTCCTGTTCGACCGCCCCGGGACCGGCGGCTCGGGCCCGTGGCCCACCGCCGCGACCTTCGCCGACCAGGTGAGGCTGCTCGGCACCGTGCTCGAGGCGACCGCCGCCGGCGGCGAGGGCGGGGGGCGCGTGGTGGTGGTCGGCCACTCGCACGGCGGCCTCTTCGCGGAGGGCCTGGCCCGGTCGCGCCCCGACGTCGTGCGCGGGCTCGTCCTGGTCGACGCCAGCGACCCCGGCCACGAGGCCACGCGGCATCAGCTCGAGGGGCGCCCGGCCGCGCTCGCCCGCCGCCTGGCCGCCCTGCCGGGGGTGGCGCGGGGGACGCGGCGCCTGACCGGACGCCTGCTGGTGACCGGCGGGACGGCCACCGGCGCCCCGCGGGCCGCCCGCCGGGCGGTGACGCGCGCCTACGGCAGTCCGGTGCAGTTGCGGGCGGCGGTCGACGAGCTCGCGGCGGTGCGGGCCGACGCGCTGGCCCTCGAGAGCCTCGCCGCGCGCCGCCCCCTGCCCGACGTGCCGGTGCGCCTGGTCGTCGCCACCCGGGCCGCCGGGCCGCTGTCGGTGCGCCGCACCGGCTGGCTGCGCCGGATGGACCACCGGGTCGCGCAGCTCGGGCCACGCGTGGTCCGCATCGACGTCGAGGCCGCCCACCTGGTCATGCTCGACGCTCCCCGGGCGGTGGCCCGGGCCGTCGAGGAGACGCTCAGCCCGGACGCGTGAGGGGGAAGAGGATGGTGTCGCGGATGCCCAGCCCGGTGAGGTTCATAACGAGGCGGTCGACGCCCAGCCCCATCCCCCCGGTCGGCGGCATCCCGTACTCGAGGGCGCGCAGGAAGTCCTCGTCGACCTGCATCGCCTCGGGGTCGCCGTCGGCGGCCAGCAGCGACTGCGCCACGAGCCGGGCCCGCTGGTCGACGGGATCGACGAGCTCGGAGTAGGCCGTGGCCTGCTCGCTGCCGAACATCACGAGGTCCCACTTCTCGACCAGCCAGGGGTCGGCCCGGTGCACGCGGGCCAGCGGCGTGGTGTCGCGCGGGAAGTCGGTGTAGAACACCGGGGTGGTCGTGGCGCCCTCGCACAGCTCGCCGTAGACGTCCTCGAGCAGCCGGCCCCACGACGCCTCGGCCTCCGGCTCGAGGCCGAGGCGCGTCGCGTGGGCCCGGAGCACCCCGACGGGGGTCGCGCTCGTGACCTCCTCGCCCAGCGCCCGCGACACAGCGGTGCAGATCGGCACCACCGGCCAGTCGCCGCCGAGGTCGACCTCGTCCACCCCGCCGTCGGGCCGCAGCCGTCGCGCCACCGGCTCGCCGAACACGGCGACGGCGGCCTCCTGCACGAGCTCCTGGGTCAGCCGCCGCATGTCGTGGTAGTCGAGGTAGGTGCCGTAGGCCTCGAGCGAGGTGAACTCCGGGTTGTGCGAGCTGTCGGCGCCCTCGTTGCGGAACTGCCGCCCCAGCTCGAAGACCCGCTCCATCCCGCCGACAACCAGCCGCTTGAGGTGCAGCTCGGTGGCGATGCGCAGCGAGAGGTCGAGGTCGTAGGCGTTGATGTGGGTCTCGAAGGGCCGCGCGTTGGCCCCGCCGTGCACCACCTGGAGCACGGGGGTCTCGACCTCGGTGTAGCCGCGCCGGTGCAGCGACTCGCGCAGGCTGCGCACGACGGCGGCCCGCAGGTAGGCGACGTCGCGCGCGGCCGGGCGGGAGATGAGGTCGACGTAGCGCAGGCGCACCCGGGCCTCGGGGTCGAGCAGCCCGTGCCGCTTGTCGGGGAGCGGGCGCAGGGACTTGCTGGTGAGGGCGAAGGCGGAGGCGTCGACGGTGAGGGCGCCGGTGCGGGTGGTGACGACCTCACCGGTGACGCCCACGTGGTCGCCGAGGTCGAGCTCGCGGAAGCGGCCGTGCGCCTCGGCACCGAGCGCGCCCCGCGACGCCATTAGCTGGAGGTCGCCGGTGCCGTCGCGCACCGTGAGGAAGCAGAGGCCGCCGTGGTCACGGCGCCGCAGGACGCGACCCACCACCGAGACCTGCTCGCCGGTGCGGGTGGCGGGCGGCAGGGCGCCGTGCCGGGCGGCGACCTCGGCCAGGGTCGTGGTGCGCGGGTAACCGACCGGGTAGGGGTCGACCCCGCGGGCGCGCAGGCTGTCGAGGCGGCGCCGGCGGGCCCGCTCCTGGTCGGTGCGCGGGGCCCCGAGGGCCGCGACCACCGGGTCGGGCTCGGGCGGCATCAGGGCGCGCACCGCGTCGGCGTAGTCGTCCTCGGCGCGGCTCAGGGCCTCCCCCGGCCGGCGCCGGCGCAGCAGCCCCCGCACCGACGGGCGGGTCAGGAAACCCTCGGCGCTGCCGGTGGCGATGCCGACGCGCGGGAGGTCGGAGCCGTACTCGAAGCAGATGTAGCGCGGCTCCCAGGTGGGCAGGTACCTGCTGTTCGAGCGGTACAGCGACTCGAGCTGCCAGGTGCTGCTCGCGAGCACCAGCAGCTGGCGGCCCAGCCGCGCGAGCGGCCCGGCGCCCAGCTCCTCGCCCCGCGCGAAGGCCTCGCGGAACATCGCGAAGTTGAGCGACAACCGGGTCACGCGCAGGCGGGCGGCGTCCTCGGCCAGGGCCACCACCAGCAGCTCGACGACCCCGTTGTCGGCGCCGGGGTCGCGCCGCATCAGGTCGAGCGAGAGGCCGGAGCGGCCCCAGGGCACGAGGCTGAGGAAGCCCCGCAGCCGGCCGGTGCCGTCGAGGGCCTCGACCAGCACGCAGTCGCCGTCGAGCGGGTCGCCGAGCCGGCCCAGCGCCATGGAGAAGCCGCGCTCGTCGCCACCGTCCCCCCGCCATCGCGAGGCGGCCGCGGCCAGCAGGTCGAGGTCGGCCGGGGCGAGGTCACCGTGGCGGCGCACCCGCACCGTGTACCCGCGGCGCCGCAGCCGGGTGACGGCCTGGCGGACCGGGCGCAACCCCGCCGCCCCCAGCGTGAAGCCGGTGAGGTCGAGCACCGCCTCGTCGCCGATCTCGAAGGCGACCAGCCCGGCCTCCGTGTACGCCCTGGCGCCCTCGCGCCCGGGGGCCATGACCGCCAGGGACCAGCCGTTGGCCCGAGCCTCGCCGCGCCAGGCGTCGATGGCGGCCGGCCACCGCCGCGGGTCGCCGAGCGGGTCGCCGCTGGCCAGGCTCACGCCCCCCACGACGCGGTAGGAGACGGCGGCCAGCGCGGAGTCGGGGTCGGCGGTGTCGTAGACGACCGCCTTGTCACGGCGGGTCGCGAAGTAGCCGAGCGAGTCGGCGTCGCCGTGCCGGCGCAGCAGGGTGCGCACCCTGGCCTCGTCGTGGGCGACCAGGGAGGGGCTGCGGCCGGGCACCCGCAGCAGCACCACCGTACCCGCCACCACCACGGCCGCCCCGATGGTGTTGATGACGGCCCGGACCCACAGCGGCGCGCGGATCGAGATGGGCTCCCCCAGCCCCACGTCGCGCGAGAGCGTGTCGACCAGGCCGTCGACCCGGGCGCCGCTGCGCATCGTGTGCACCGTGCCCAGCAGGAGCAGCCCCACCCCCAGGAACACCGTCACCCCGACGACGAGCACCACCAGCGCGCGACGCAGCGACGCCCCGGACGTGCGGGCCGGGAACTGCTCGCGCGCCGGCACCAGCACCACCAGGAGCGCCCCGGTGACGACGAGGCCGGCGAGGTTGGCCCAGCGGTTGGTGCCCTCGACGACGAAGGCCACCCGCCCGACCGCGGGCAGCACGACCAGCAGCACGACGAACACCCACAGGGCGGGCCGCAGCCGCCGGCGCAGGGCCTCGCCCAGGCCGAGCAGGACCGCGACGTAGACGATGTTGGGCACCACGGGCACGACCACGGCCGAGACGAGGTCGTCGGTGCGCTCGAAGTAGCGCCGCCAGGGCGGGACCACCGCGACCATCACGGACAGGGCCGCCAGGGCGAAGCAGAGGCTGGCCGACCAGTCGGGCCAGCGATCGTCGCGGGCCCGGCCCGCCCGGGGGGCGCGCGAGCGCGGCCGGTCGGTCCCGGTCACCGCGCCACCTCCTCCCGCCCGACCGCCTCGCGGTCCTGGCCTCCCCAGTCAACCAAGCCTGCACCCCGGCGGCGAGCACCGGGACGGACGGCCCCGCCCGGTCCCCCACACCGCCCCGGCCACAGGGCAGGATCGGGGGCGTGTCCGTCCCCCGCCCCCCGGCACCCGAGCCCGGGCCACGACGCGCCCGCTCGCGTCGGCTCGTCGACTCCGCGCGCCGGGTCGGCCGGGGCGGGGCGACCTCGGTGCGTGCCGTCGGGCGCGGCGGCGCGGCCTCCGCCCGGGTCGTCGGCCGCGGGGGCCGGATGGCCGGCGACCGCTTCCGGCGCTTCGCCGCCGCCGACGGGGCGGGCGACACCGGCCTGGCGCGTCTCACCGAGCTGCACGCGGTCAACACCGCGGGCGACGCCGCGGTCACGGTCGCCCTGGCGGGGACCGTCTTCGCGATGCCCACCGGCGAGGCGCGCGGGCAGGTGGCGCTCTTCCTGGTGCTGACCATGGCGCCGTTCGTCCTCCTGGCGCCGCTGGTCGGGCCGCTCCTCGACCGGTTCCGGCACGGGCGGCGCTGGGCCCTCGGCACCACCCTGGCCGTGCGCGGCTTCCTCGCCTGGGTGCTGGCCTCGGCCGTCGTCGACGACAGCGTGTGGCTCTTCCCCGCCGCCCTCGGCTGCCTCGTCGCGTCCCGGTCGTACACGGTGGCCCGGGCCGCCGCGGTCCCTCGCCTGCTCCCGGCCGGGATCGGCTTCGTCAGCGCCAACTCGCGCCTCAACCTCGCCGGCATCGTCGGGATGGTGATCGGTGGGGGCCTCGCCGGGGCGGCCTCGCGGATCGGGCCCGACTGGTCGCTGCGGGTCGCCTTCGTCGTGTTCGTGGTGGCCACCGTGATGTCCATCCGGCTGCCGGCCCGGGTCGACTCGCCCCTCGGGGAGGTCGACGTCGACGGCACCCCCGCCGGGCACGAGCCGCTCGACGAGCCCCAGCGCGGGATGCGCCGGCTGCGGGCGCTGCCGGTGCCGGTGCGCTACGTGCTGTGGCTGACCACGGGCTCGCGCCTCCTCAGCGGCTTCCTGACCCTGTTCCTGACCTTCCTGATGCGCGAGCACCCGCTCCCGGGCTGGAGCGGGCCGCTGGTCCTGGGGCTGGTCGTCGCCGCGGCCGGGGTCGGCAACGCCCTGGGCTCGCTCGTCGGCAACCGCCGTGAGACCCCGGCCCCCGAGGCGATGGCCACCGTCATCGCCGTCGTGGCCCTGGCCGTGTCCGTCGTCACGGCGCTGCTGTACTCGGTGTGGGCGCTGGTGCTGCTGGGCCTGGCCGCCGGCGTCTACGCCCAGCTGGCCAAGCTCTGCCTCGACGCCCTGGTGCAGCGCGACGTCGCCGACGTGGTGCGGGCCCGGGTGTTCTCGTGGTCCGAGACCATCCTCCAGGCGTTCTGGGTGCTGGGCGGGGCGGTCGGCATCCTGGTGCCACTGCGGCCCGCCCCCGGGTTCTGGGCGGTCACGGCGCTGGTCCTGGTCACCGGCGCCCTGGCCGTGCGCTCGCGGCGGGTGGGCGCCGGGGCGAGCGCCCGGGTCGCGTGACCGGCCCGGAGCCACCCCCCGTCGACGGCCCGGCGGCCACCCGGCTGCGGGTCGTCGGGGCCCTGTTCACGCTGCTGCTCGTCGCGTCGGTCGTCGTCGTGGTCGTCGGGGGCGACCTCGAGGGGGTGCGCGCCTTCGTGGCCGGCACCGGGGCCTGGGGGCCGGTCACGTACATCGGGGTGCACGTCGTGCTGACCCTGCTGCCCGTACCCAAGAACCTGCTGGCCGGCATCGCGGGAGCGCTGTTCGGGGTGGCGGGCGGCGTGGTGCTGGGCTGGGTCGGCGCGATGCTGAGCGCCGTGGTCGCCTTCGCCCTCGCCCGCCGGCTGGGGCAGTCGGCGGTGGCCGGGCTCAGCGGCCGCCGGGTCGTGCGCGTGCAGCGTCTCCTGCGCGAACAGGGGCTGCTCACGATGCTGGTGGCCCGGCTCACGCCCTTCGTGCCGTTCACGGTCGTCAACTACGCCGCCGGGGTGGGCCCCACCTCGCGTCGCGACTACCTCGTCGGCACCGCCGTCGGCATCCTGCCCGGCACCGTGGCCTACGTGGTGGTCGGCGCCTCGGCCGGGCGCGACACCACCACCATCGCGCTCGCCGGCGGGGCGGGGGTGGTCCTGCTGCTGCTCACCGTCCTGGCGGGGCGCCGGCTCCGGCGCGGCGGCCCCGACCGGGAGGAGCGCGGCCCGCGATGAGCCCCGGCACGTGCACGGGGCCCGGTCGCGGGGTACGGGGCGGGTGAGCGCCGGCCCCCCGCCGGCCCCGACCTCCCGAGGAGCGCACCCCCCGTGACCCGATTCGGCTTCACCCTGATGACCGAGCAGAACGGCCCCAAGGAGCTCGTCGACGCCGCCGTGCGCGCCGAGGGCGCGGGGTTCGACCTGCTCGTCTCGAGCGACCACTACTCGCCGTGGCTCACCGAGCAGGGCCACGCGCCGTACGCCTGGACGGTGCTGGGCGCGGTCGCCCAGATGACCGAGCGCGTCGAGCTCGCCACCTACGTGACCTGCCCGACCATCCGCTACCACCCCGCCGTCGTGGCCCAGAAGGCCGCGACCCTGCAGATCCTCGCCGACGGCCGCTTCACCCTGGGCCTCGGCGCCGGCGAGAACCTCAACGAGCACGTGGTCGGGCAGGGCTGGCCGTCGGTGGCGCGGCGCCAGGACATGCTGGCCGAGGCGGTCGAGATCATCCGGGCGCTGCACACCGGCGAGCTCGTCACCTACCGCGGTGAGCACTTCGACGTCGACTCCGCCCGCATCTGGGACGTGCCCGAGCAGGGGGTCCCCATCGGCGTCGCGGTCAGCGGGCGCGCCGGCATCGCGCGCTTCGGCCCGCTGGCCGACCACCTCATCTCCACCGAGCCCGAGGCCGAGATCGTGCAGCAGTGGAACGAGCTGGCCGGCTCGACCATCGGTGCGGGCGCGCGCGCCATCGGCCAGCTGCCGATCTGCTGGGACCCCTCGGAGGCGGCGGCCGTCACCCGGGCACACGAGCAGTTCCGCTGGTTCGGCGGCGGCTGGAAGGTCAACGCCGACCTCCCGACGCCGGCGGGGTTCAGTGGCGCCGCCCAGTTCGTGCGCGAGGAGGACGTGGCCGCATCCATCCCGTGCGGCCCCGACCTCGACGCCGTGGTCGAGGCCGTCCGCCCGTTCTGGGAGGCGGGGTTCACGGACGTCGCGCTGGTGCAGGTCGGCGGCGAGCACCAGCGGCGGTTCCTCGACGAGGCCGCCCCCGACCTGCTCGAGAAGCTGCGCGCGGCCGCCCCGGCCGGCGCGGCCTGACCCCGGTCAGTGCGCGGCGGCCGCGGACCGCTCGTCCCGGCCGCCGCGGGCCCGGTGCACGGCGGTGACCACCGCCACGACCACGGCCCCCACGACGCCGCCCGCCACGGCTGAGCCCAGCGTGTTGGTGAGCCACCCCAGCACCCCGCCCAGCGGGCCCGTGGCGTCGTGGACCAGCTCCTCGAGGTGGTGCACGAGGTCGTACGGCGCGGGCCACCCCAGCTCGTCGGCGCCCACCAGCAGGATGTGGCCGCCGACCCAGAGCATCGCCACGATGCCCACCGTCGACAGCACCGCCAGCAGCTTCGGCATCCCGGTCACGAGTCCCTGCCCCAGCCGGCGCACCGCGCCCGAGCCGCCGGTCTCGGCCAGGTGCAGCCCGATGTCGTCCATCTTCACGATGAGCCCCACCACCCCGTAGACCAGCAGGGTGATGAGGACCGCCACCACCAGCAGGATGACCGCGCGCGCCCAGAAGCCCTCGGAGGCGACCTCGTTCAGCGCGATGACCATGATCTCGGCCGACAGGATGAAGTCGGTGCGGATGGCCCCCGCCACCATCGCCTTCTCGTGCTCGGGCCCCACCGCGGCGGCCGGCTCGTCGGCGTCCTCGTGGTGGGCGAGCCTCTCCCAGATCTTCTCGGCCCCCTCGAAGCACAGGTACGTGCCGCCCACCATCAGGATCGGGGTGAGCGCCCACGGCAGGAACTGGCTGAGCAGCAGGGCGACCGGGAGGATGACCAGGATCTTGTTGCGCAGCGACCCCAGCGCGATCCTGCGGATGATGGGCAGCTCACGGTCGGCGGTGAAGCCGTGCACGTAGCGGGGCGTGACGGCCGTGTCGTCGACCACGACCCCCGCGGCCTTGACGCTCGCCCGCCCTGCGGCGGCCCCCACGTCGTCGATGGAGGCGGCCGCCAGCTTGGCCAGCACCGCCACGTCGTCGAGCAGCGCGACGAGTCCTCCGGCCACGGCCGTGTCCTTCCCTCGGGGGGTCGCCGACCTGTCCTCGGCGTCTCCTCGCCCCGAACGCTAACCGCCCGCGGGGGTGGAGGGCACGTCCTGCCGGGCGCCCCCGCGGTCCGAGGTCGTGCCGTCGGCCGACTCGGGGTCGTCCGTTCGGCGCGGATGTTCCCGCGCGCCCTGACAACCGGTGCGGCCTCGCCCGAGACTGAGCGCATGACCATCGCAGCTGCCGCCGGGCTACCGACAGCCGTCCGGGTGCGGACGCCCGAGCACCAGCAGGCGATGGACCGCGTCACCGAGCTGATCCTGCGCGCCCAGACGCCGGGGGCCACGACGTCCGAGGAACGCCACGGGATCGTCCAGGAGGCCCATGCGCACGGGTGGGCCGACGTCGTGATGGTCGGGGAGTACGTGGCCGTGCTGGCCGCGCGCTACGACAAGTCGCTCGACGGGCGCGACCACCTGCGCGCCCTGCTCGAACGGGCCCGCGAGGACGACGACGAGGTCTGGGAGGCCCTCGCCCTGGCCATGGGCGCCACCGACGCCGTGCCCGACCCCCGGCCCCGGCTCGACGCCGACCGCGACCTGGCTCGGGCCACCGTGCTCCTCGAGACCGCCAACCGGCACCACGAGTTCCTCGCCTCCGCCCACGGGCAGTGCGCCACCGCCTACCTCGCCCGCGACATGTGGGGACTCGCCCTCGAGCACACCGCGGCGGCCGAGGCCTGCCACCTCCAGGCCCGCCACGACGCGTGGCGGCTCGCGACGGCGATGTACAACCGCGCCGAGATCCAGCTGCGCCGCCTGTGCGCGCTGCGCCAGACCGGCGACCGGCCCGCGCTGCGGGACGAGGGCGAGGCTGCCCGCAGCGCCGCGCAGCGCGTCCCGCTCTCGCTGCTGCCCGAGAGCTGGGCCCTGGACCTGCACATCTTCGAGAACCTGGTCGACGCCATCGTGCCGCCGGTCGACTCCTCCCCCCGGCCGCTGGCCGAGCAGGAGGACGCCGAGTTCGCCGCGTACGTCGACCTCTCCCGCGCCTTCTCCGATCCCGACCCCACGGAGGCGCGCCGCCACCTGGCTCGCGCCCTCGAGGGCATCGACCCCGACCGCGAGCCCGAGTTCCACCTCCTGGCCCTCACCCTCGACGCCGAGCTCGAGGCGGCCCAGCTGGGTCACCCCACGGCCGGCCTGCGGCTCGGGCGCGAGCTGTCCCTGCGCCGCCACCAGGCCCGCGCCGACGCCGTCGAGGCGATGCGCTCGCTCATCCGGCACGAGCAGATGGTCGCCGAGCACGCCCGGCTCCGGGTCGCCGCCGAGTTCGACGAGCTCACCGGCGTGGCCAACCGCCGCGGGCTCGCCGGTCACCTCGACATGCTCGCCGAGCACGAGCGCGTCGAGGTGACCCTCGTCCTGGTCGACCTCGACCACTTCAAGGAGGTCAACGACACCCACGGCCACGAGATCGGCGACGAGGTCCTGGTGCGGGTCGCATCCGCCCTCCGCTCGGTCGTGCGCGAGACCGACCTGGTGGTGCGCTGGGGCGGCGACGAGTTCCTGCTCCTCCTCGACACCGACGACCTCGACGCCGCCACCCGCCGGTGCGCGGTGCTGGTCGAGAACATCCGTCTCGAACACTGGGACGAGCTGGCCCCCGCTCTCTCGGTGACGGTCAGCATCGGCCTGGCCGTCGGCAAGGTCGCCGACCTCGACGGCCTGCGCGAGGCGGCCGACCAGGCGCTCTACCGGGCCAAGCAGCGCGGGCGCGACGGCGTGGCCGTCTGACCGCTCAGCGGGGGGCGGGCAGCGCGGCCACGGCCGCGACGTCGTCCAGCAGCTCGTCGAGGGTCGCGTAGCGGCGCTCCCGCGGCAGCCGCGACAGCCGGCAGGCCAGCCGCGTGGGCTCGTGCCGGGCGAGGCAGGCGGCGATGAGGTCGTCCTGGCTCGCCGGGAACGGGTGGTCCTGCAGCGCGTGGCGCAGGTCGGCCAGGTCGGCCGCGAGCGCCACGTCGGCGCTCACGTCGCCGGTCCCCCGGGTGTCGTCCACCATCGTCATCGCCGGACCTCCTCGTCCGTCCCCACCCCGGAACCCGGAGCGATCGAGACGTTACCCCCGTGACCGGTCCGGGAAACGCGGAAGGCGCAGATCCGCAGGTCAGCCCACCCTCGGCACCCACACGGCCGGGTGGCCTGCGAGCCCCGGAATGCCTCACCGCCGCCGCGCCTTGTCCCTTGCATGCGCGCTGCCACCTACGAGTCCTACGGTTCCCCCGACACCCTCGCCGTCCGTGACGTGCCCGACCCGAAGGTGGGGCCCGGCGAGGCCCTGGTCGAGGTCCGCCGTGCCGGGGTCAACCCCGTCGACTGGAAGCTGATGTCCGGCGGCCTCGACGGGATGATGGAGGTCACCTTCCCCGTCGTCCCCGGGTGGGACGTGGCCGGTGTCGTGCGGGCCGTCGGTCCCGACACCCCCGAGGTCGCGGTCGGCGACGAGGTCATGGCCTACGCCCGCAAGGACTGGGTGCACGGCGGGACCTTCGCCGAGCTCGTCACCGTCCCGGCGCGGGCCCTCGCCCACAAGCCCGCCGGGCTGGGCTGGGACGAGGCGGGCGGCCTCCCGCTGGCCGGCCTCACCGCCCTGCGCACCCTGCGCCGGCTCGAGGTCGGCCCGGGCGACACGGTGCTGGTGCACGCGGCGGCCGGCGGGGTCGGCCTCCTGGCCGTCCAGATCGCGCGCGAGCTGGGTGCCACCACCGTGGTCGGCACCGCGTCGGAGGGCAACCACGAGCACCTGCGCGAGCTCGGGGCCACCCCGGTCAGCTACGGCGCGGGCCTCGCCGACCGGGTGCGTGAGATCGCCCCCGACGGCGTCGACGCGGTGGCCGACTTCGTGGGCGGCGTCCTCGACGACACCCTCGCGGTGCTGCGCGAGGGCGGCCGGCACGCCTCCATCACCGACCCGTCGGTCACCGAGCACGGCGGTTCCTGGATCTGGGTGCGCCCCGACGGCGAGGAGCTGCAGTGGCTGGCCGACCGCGCCGCCGACGGCCGCCTGGTGGTCGACGTGGCGGGGACCTACGGCCTCGACGAGGTGGCGCGCGCCTTCGCGCGCAGCCAGCAGGGCCACGTCAGCGGCAAGCTCGTCATCGCCGTCGGCGACTGACCCCGTCACCCGGCCCCGACGCGGCGAGGGCCCGCGCGCCCGATCAGTTCGTGAGCGCCGAGACCCCCGCCCGTCGGGGCCGCGCGGTACGGTCGTGAACGACACCGGCGTGACCCGGGGTCGAGATGGTTCAGCAGCGTGCCATCCGTTCTTTCCAAGAATCGGAGGCATCACGTGTCCGTCATCCCGTCTTCACTCCCGTCGGCCTGGGCCGTTGGTGACACCGACGTCGAGACCCTCCTGAGCGAGCTCGACGCGACCGCCGACCCCGCCGAGCGGGCCTCCCTCACCGAGGCCGTGGTCCGCGCCACCCTTCCCTTGGCCGACAGCCTGGCCTCGCGCTACGTGGGGCGCGGCATCGACAGCGAGGACCTCGTGCAGGTCGCCCGGACCGCCCTCGTGGTGGCCGTGGGCCGCTACCGCCCCGGCGCCGGTCGCGGCTTCGCGGCCTTCGCGGTCCCCACCATCCGGGGTGAGCTCAAGCGCCACTTCCGCGACGCCGGCTGGGTCGTGCGCCCGCCGCGGGGCCTTCAGGAGCTGCGGGCCCAGGTCGTCCGCGCCGAGGAGGACCTGCGCCACGTGCACGGCCGCGACGCCACCGCGGCCGAGGTCGCGGCGCTCGTCGGCTGCACCGCCAAGGACGTCGACGACGCCCGCGGCTGTGCCTCGGCGTTCGCTCCCGGCTCGCTCGACGCGCCCACGGCGTTCGGCGGCACCACCGGCGACCTCCTGGCCGACCCCTGGAACCTCGCCGACAGCATCGAGCTGCGCTCGGCGGTCCGGGCCGAGATCGCGCGGCTGACCCCGCGCGAGCGCCTCATCCTGCGGCTGCGCTTCGTCGAGGAGCGCACCCAGAGCGAGATCGGTGAGGCCGTGGGCGTCAGCCAGATGCAGGTCTCGCGGCTGCTCAGCGGAGTCCTGCGCCGGCTGCGCGACGGGCTCGACCCGGCCACCGCCGCCTGAGAGACGTCCTTCGCCCCGCACCGGCCCACCTCTGCCGCAGGGGTGGTCGCGGCAGGTAGCGTCGCGCCATGCGTGTGCTGCGGCGTGTGGTCGTCGTCCTCCTGGTGCTGGTCGTCGCGGCGGCCGTGGGGGGCTACTGGTACGCCCGGCCGCTCATCGCCACCGGCACCGGGTACGCCGCCCACAACGCCTGTGCGGTCACCTTCGTCGCCGGGCGCGACGACCCCGAGGCCGACCTGCCGCCCAACCCGCTGGTGCCCTACCTCACCGGCTACGTCAACCGGGCCGGCCGCTCGGTCACGTCGGCCGCGCTGTGGGTCCTGTCGAAGCAGAAGGCCTGGTACACCCCCGGCTACGGCTGCACGGTGGGAGCGGAGCGCCCGGCCGGACCGGGCCGCGCGACCAAGGTCGAGAGCGACCCCAACCCGCTCTCGGACGCGCCCGCGCCAGCCGCCGACCCGGCCGTCGACGCCCTGGTGGCGAAGGCGTTCGGCGACGACCGCACGGCCGAGGCGCGCCGAGCCCTCGGTACCCGCGGTGTGGTGGTCCTGCGTGACGGCCGGCTCGTGGCCGAGCGCTACGCACCCGGGTTCGACGCCGCGACCCCGCAGCTCGGCTGGTCGATGAGCAAGAGCGTCACGAACCTGATGCTGGGGCGCTTCGTGCTGACCCGGGGCATCTCGGTCGACGAGAAGGGCCTGCGCCCCGAGTGGACCGACGAGCGTCGCGACATCACCCTCGACCAGCTGATGCGGATGACGAGCGGGCTGTCCTGGAACGAGACCTACGACCTCGGGACGCCCATCACGCAGATGCTCTACGCGGAGCCCGACATGGCGAAGTACGCCGCGAGCCGCCCGCTGGCCCACCAGCCGGGGACCTACCAGCAGTACTCCAGCGGCTCGCCGAACATCCTCTGCTCGTGGCTCACCGGGCTGGCCGACGTGCCCGACACCGACTTCCCCCGCACGACCCTCTTCGCCCCGCTCGGGCTGTCGTCGGCGGTCTGGGAGCCGGACGCGTCCGGCCGGCCGGTGTGCAGCTCCTACCTCTGGGCCACCCCGCGCGACTGGGCCGCCATCGGCCAGTTCGCGCTCCAGGACGGCGTGTGGAACGGCAAGCGGCTGCTGCCGGAGGGCTGGATGAAGACCTCCACGACGGCCGAGCCCGTCGCGCGCAGCGAGGAGAAGGGCTACGCGGCGGGCTGGTGGGTCAACCGGCAGGCCGACGGGTCGCTGGTCGACCCCTCGCTGCCGGCCGACGCCTACTGGGCCAGCGGCCACGACGGCCAGCGGCTCTACGTCGTGCCGTCGGCCGGGCTGGTCGTCGTGCGCCTGGGGTTCTCGCCCACCGTGGCCGAGTCGCGGCTGGGCACGGACGAGCTGGTGCGCGACCTCGTCGCCCTGGGCCCCGCGACCGGCTGAGCAACGGCCCGGCGGCGCCGCCGGAGCACCGGTCAGAGCGCCGAGGTCACCTCTACGGGGGAGTCGTCGGGCACGTCGCCGAACACCGGGACGCACGTGACCTCCCGGCTCGAGGAGGTGCTGTCGCCGGTGGCGGTGCACACCGTCTCGGCGTCCGCCCCACCCCCGGTGAAGCGCAGGGTGAAGAACACGGGCTGGTCGGGGCTGCCGGTGACCCGCATCCCCTCGATCGAGCGACCGACGGACCCGGCGTCGCCGAGTGACCATCCGTCCTCGACCCGGGCACCCCCCACCGGGAAGCCCTCACCGATGCGGACGGTGGTCGTCGTGCCCCCGTTCGGCAGGTCCGAGGGCAGCCCCGACGGAAGGGACGTGGGGAGGGAGGAGGGGAAGGACGAGCGGGCGTCGTCGACGGCCGAGGAGACGTTGCGCGCGAACAGCACCACGGCGACGACCGCCCCCACGACGAGCAGGAGCAGCAGGACAGCCACGGCGATCAGGCAGCCCTTGGCCCCGCCGCTCATGCCCGAGCGCTGCGGCGGCTGCCACGCGCCGGTCGTGCCGGCCTGCCCGTAGGGAGCGGCGGGCGCCGGCGCCAACGGGGCCACCTGGGGGTCACGGGTGTGGTCGGTCCACTGCTGCCCGTCCCACCACCGCTCGCGGCCGTCGGGTTGCGGGTGCCATCCCGGGGGTGCGCTCATGGCGTAATGCTCCCTCCCGCCACGGCGCCGGTCGCCGTGCCTGGGCCCAGGCTATGCCCGGCGGACCACCACGCGCGGAGCCTCCCGCAGGCTCTGGCCCACGACGCAGTACCGCTCGGTCGAGGTCGCGAGCCGCTCGAGGGCGGCGTCGTCGGCGTCGGTGGTGAGCGTGAAGGTCACCGTCACCGGCCCGACCCCCACGGGCGCCGACCGGTCGATGCCGAGCGTCCCGCGAGCGTCGAAGGTGCTCTCGGCCACGCCGTGGGCCTCCTCGACGGTCAGCCCCATCGACGTCGCGACACTGCGCAGCGTGACGCCGGCGCAGGCCAGCAGCGCCTCGAGCAGCATGTCACCGCTGCACGCGTCGGAGCCGTCACCGCCGGTCGCCGCGTGCAGCCCGGCCCGCACCGGGCCCGCGAAGCCGTCGACGGTGCACGTGACCCCGTCGTCGCGGAAGTCCGCGGTGGCGTCCAGCGGGGTCACGGCCGCGGCGGGGTCGGCGGTGTAGCGCTCGCGGAGCGGGGCCTGGAGGCGGCGGAGGTCGGTGCGGTCCATGCCCCCATCACACCAGCCCACCGCCGCGCGCGGGGCGGTGGCGGATGCGAGGATGGCCGCCGGAGGTGGTGCACCGTGTCGGACGTCGAGATCGTCGAGGACCAGCACGCATGGCTGGCCCGCATCGACGGGCACGTGGCCGGCGAGCTGGTGTGGCGCGAGAGCCACGACGGGTCCGCCGTCGTCCTCGTGCACACGCAGGTGGCCGAGGGCTTCGAGGGGCGCGGCGTCGGGGGCGCCCTCGTGCGGGCCGCCGTCGACCGGCTGGCCGCCGACGGGCGCACGGTCCGCCCCGACTGCCCCTTCGCCCGGGCGTGGCTCCAGCGTCACCCCGACCATCCGGTGCAGGTCCTCGACCGGGCCTGACGCCGCCGGGACGCGGGCTCACCGCGTGCCCGGGCCCGTCACCTCCGGAAGACGGCGTCGACGGCCGGGATGCGGGCACGGTACCCCGCGAGCAGCTCGCGGGCGACGGTGACGGAGTCGACCAGGGGGTGCAGCGCGAAGGCCTCGACCGCTCGCGTGGGCGACCCGGTGAGCGAGGCCTCGATGACCAGCCGGTCGACCGCCTTGACCTGCTGCACGAGCCCGAGGGGGTGCCCGGTGAGGGGCGCGGCCGGCAGCGGGTGCGGGCCGGAGGCGTCGACCGTGCAGGGCACCTCGACCACGGCGTCGTCGGGCAGCCCGACGACCGTGCCCCGGTTGCGCACGTTGAGGATCAGGGAGGCCGGCTCGCCCCGCGAGATCGCGGCCATGATGGCGAGCGCCACGCCCTCGTAGCCGCCGCCCTGCACGTCGTCGTCGGCCCGCTCCTCGTCCTCGCCGCGGGCCTCCTTCATGTAGGTGGCGTTGCGCTCGAGGCGGACCCGGTCCCACTCGGCCAGTGCGCCGGCGACGGCGCCCCCCGCCAGCCCGTCGTAGAACCCACGCTGCTGCGCCAGCAGGTACTCGCCCCGGGTGTGGTCGGCGGCGGTGATGGAGCGCACGGCGTCGCGGGTGAAGTAGTAGTAGTAGAGGTACTCGTTGGGCAGCATCCCCAGGGTGCGCACCCAGTCGAGGCCGAAGAGCTGCCCCTCCTCCATCGAGAGCAGGCGTGCGTCGTCGGCGAGCAGGTCGGGCAGCACGTCGCGCCCGTCGTGGTGCAGCCCGCGCAGCCAGCCGAGGTGGTTCAGCCCCACGTAGTCGACCACGGTCCGGTCGGGGTCGAGCCCCAGCGTGCGGGCCGCCCTGCGCGCGAGGGCGATCGGGCTGTCACAGATGCCGACCACGCGGTCGCCGAGGACGGCCTGCATGGCCTCGGTGATCATCCCGGCGGGGTTGGTGAAGTTGATGACCCAGGCGCCCGGCGCGACCGCCGCCACCCGCTCCGCCACGTGGCGGGCCACCGGCACCGTGCGCAGCCCGTAGGCGAGGCCGCCCGGGCCGGTGGTCTCCTGGCCCAGCAGCCCGAGGTCGAGGGCCACCCGCTCGTCGGCGGTGCGTCCCTCGAGACCCCCGACCCGGATGGCGGAGAAGACGAAGTCGGAGCCCTCGAGCGCGGTGTCGAGCTCGGTGGTCGTGTGGACGACGGGTGGGTCGTCGTGCCCCTGCGCCATCTCGGCCAGGACCCCCGAGATGGCGGCGAGACGAGCGGCGTCGACGTCGTGCAGCCAGACCTCGTCGACCCGGCGCGGGTGGGTGTCGGTGAGCAGCGCGCCGTACACCAGTGGGGTGCGGAAGCCGCCGCCCCCGAGCATCGCGAGCCTCATGCCAGGACCACCTCGGTGCCCGCGGCCCGGCAGGCCGCGAGGGTGGCGGGGTCGGCACCGTCGTTGGTCAGCAGGACGTCGACCGCCCCGGCCTCGCAGACCCGCAGCGACCCGGTGCCGGGGAGCTTGTGGCGGTCGACGAGCAGCACCGAGGTGCGCGCGGCCTGCAGCAGCGCGCGTTTGACCGGGACCTCGACGGCGGTGGTGTCGAGCACGGTGCCGTCGGGGCGCACGCCGCTGGCGCCGAGGAACACGTGGCTGCCGCCGACCTGGCGCACGGCGTCCTCGGTGAGCGAGCCCACCAGCGAGTGGTAGGTGCGCCGCACCACCCCACCGAGCAGGATGAGCTCGACGGCGTCGTCGTCGCGCAGCACGTCGAGCACGGCCAGGCTCGCGGTGACGACGGTGACGGGCCGGCCCCGCAGCTCGGCGGCGAGCAGCCTGGTGGTGGTGCCGATGTCGAGGACGACGCAGTCGCCGTCGTGCACCATCGCCGCGGCCCGTCGGGCGACGGCGTGCTTGTCGGCGGCGTGGGTGGCGGCCACCTCGGCGAAGCCGCGCACGGCGTCGGCGTCCCCCGCGGGCACCGCTCCCCCGTGGACCCGCCGCAGGGCACCGAGGCGCTCGAGCTCGATCAGGTCGCGGCGGGTGGTGGCGAGGCTGACCCCGCACAGGGCCGCGAGCTCGTCGGTCGTCGCCGTGCCCTGGGCATGGACACGACCGACGATCGAACGATGCCGGGCCACGCGCATGCCGCCACTGTAGCGATCAAATTTCGTCACGACGTGATCACGGATGACTTCTTCCGTGCACCGAACGGACGCCCGGACCCGTCATCGGGTGCATGCTGGCCGTCGTCACCGCCGCCCCGCCCCAGGAGCCCCCTGTGCCCTCGCAGCTCTTCGACCCCCTCGCCGCCGCGCGCACGCCCGGCGAGCCCGAGGTCGACGTGTTCGTCTGGGGGACGGTCTTCCTCGACATCATCATGACCGGCCTGGCGGCGCTGCCCGAGGGCGGCCAGGAGGTCTGGGCCGACGGCATGGGCTCGTGCCCCGGCGGAATCGCCAACCTCGCCGTCGCCGCCCGTCGGCTGGGGCTGCGCACCTCGCTGGCCGCGGCCTTCGGTGACGACGCCTACGGCGACTTCTGCTGGGAGACCCTGGCCGACGACGAGCACGTCGACCTCAGCCGCTCACGCCGCTTCGAGGGCTGGCACTCGCCCGTCACGGTGTCGATGGCGGTGGCGCGCGACCGCGGGATGGTCAGCCACGGACATCCGGCCCCGGTCGACGCCGACGCGCTCATCGGCGACCCGCCCCGGTCGCGGGCCGTGATCACCGAGCTCGCGCCCGACCGGCCGCTCACCGGGCTCGACGGCCCGACCTGGGTCGAGAAGTCCCGCGCCCAGGGCGCCCTGGTGTTCGCCGACGTCGGCTGGGACCCGTCGGGGCGCTGGCCGCGCGAGGTCCTCACCCAGCTGTCGGTCGTCGACGCCTTCCTGCCCAACGCCGTCGAGGCGATGGCCTACACCCGCACCCGCACCGCCAGCGAGGCGCTGTACGCCCTGGCCGACCTGGTCCCGCTGGCCGTGGTCACCAACGGCGAGGAGGGCGCCCTGGCCATCGACTCCCGCACCGGCGAGGAGGCCGTGGTCCCCGCCGTGCGCGTCGACGCCCTCGACCCCACCGGGGCCGGCGACGTGTTCGGCGCCGCGCTCGTGCTCGGCACGGTCGCCGGCTGGCCGCTCTCGCACCGGGTCTCGTTCGCGTCGCTGTGCTCGGCACTGGCCGTGCAGCACTTCGGAGGGTCCCTGGCCGCCCCGGGCTGGGGTGACATCGCCGACTGGTGGCACCACCTGCGCGACTCCGACAGCACCGACAGCTACCACCGCTCGCTGCGCCGGCGCTACGCCTTCCTCGACGACCTCGTCCCCGAGGTCCCCGTCGGGGCCGGGCGCCGAGCCACCGCCACCATCGCCCGCCACGTCGACGTCGAGGGGTACCCCTCCGACACCACGCTGAACCGAGGAGCACCCGCATGAGGAGAAGACCCACCACCCACCTGATCGCCGCCGGGATGCTCGGGGCCCTGGCCCTGACCGCCTGCACGCCGGGGTCCACCACCGGCACCGGCGCCACCGACCAGCCCTCGGGGGCGGTCGAGACCGACCCCGCGGCGATGGGCAAGGTCACCCTGACGGTCTGGGACCAGGAGGTGCGTGGCGGCCAGGCGGCGCAGATCGAGGAGCTCAACAAGGAGTTCCAGGCGAAGTACCCGAACATCACCCTCAAGCGGGTCACCCGGTCCTTCGACGACCTCAAGACGACCCTGGGGCTGGCGCTCTCGGGCAACAACCCGCCCGACGTCTTCCAGGCCAACAACGGCCGCCCCGACATGGGCAAGTTCGTCCAGGCCGGCCAGCTGCTCCCCCTGGACCGCTACGCCGAGGCCTACCGCTGGACCGAGCGCTACCCCGAGTCGGTGCGCAAGTACTCGAGCTACTCCAGCGACGGCAAGACCTTCGGCACCGGCAACCTCTACGGCCTGCCGCAGGTCGGCGAGGTCGTCGGCATCTACGCGAACAAGGCCGTCCTGGCCAAGGCCGGGATCACCGACATGCCCACCACCTGGGCCGACTTCGAGGCCAGCCTCGCGAAGGTCAAGACCGCCGGCCAGCTGCCCCTGGTCCTGGGCAACCTCGACAAGTGGCCCGCCATCCACGTCTTCGGCACGGTGCAGGCCCAGACCACCCCGGCCGAGGAGATCCGCACCCTCGGCTTCGGGCAGAAGGGTGGCAGCTGGACCACCCCCGAGAACCAGAAGGCCGCCCAGACCCTCGTCGACTGGGTGGACAAGGGGTACTTCTCGCCCGACGTCAACGGCCTCGGCTACGACCCGGCCTGGCAGCAGTTCAGCAAGGGCACCGGCGCCTACCTCATCGCGGGCACCTGGCTGCAGGCCGACCTCGGCAAGGCCATGGGCGACGACGTGACCTTCGTGCTGCCGCCCCCGGCCGGCAGCACCCCGGTCGCCACCGGCGGCACCGGCATCCCGTGGGCGGTCTCGAGCCGCACCAAGCACCCCGACGCCGCCGCCGCGTACATCGACTTCATCACCGACGAGCACGCGATGGCCGTGCTGGCGAAGACCGAGAACCTCCCGGTCGCCGACACCGCCGACCAGAAGGCCCCGAGCGCCCTCGGGCAGGACGTCTTCACGGCGTTCGGCACCGCGGTCAAGGACGACTCGCTCGTGCCGTACCTCGACTACGCGACGCCGACGATGTCCGACACCCTCGGCGCGGCCCTGCAGGACCTCCTCGCGAAGAAGGCCACACCGCAGCAGTTCCTCGACACCGTGCAGAAGGACTACGGCGACTTCGTCGCGCAGAACGGATGACGGACACGACGACGGCGGCGCGCAGCCGCCCGAGCGCCCCGGAGCGGGCCCGGCGCCGACGCGGCGGCGGGCCCCCCGGGGAGCCTCGCAACGTCGCCTGGCTCTACCTGCTGCCGGCCCTGCTGGTGTACGCCGCGTTCCTCCTCTACCCGCTCGGGCGGGCCGTCCAGATCTCGCTGTACGACTGGAACGGCAACACCCTCGCCACCTGGGCCGGGCTCGACAACTACGTCGAGGTGGTGGGCGACCCGGCGCTGCGGGCGTCGTTCGGTCACGCGCTCGTCCTGATCGTGTTCTACGCCGTGCTCCCGGTGCTGGTCGGCCTGGTCCTGGCGGCGATCCTCAGCCGGGCCGAGGTCCGCGGGCTGGCCTTCTTCCGCACCGTCGTCTTCCTCCCCCAGGTCGTGGCGATGGTCGTCATCGCCGTGGCCTGGCGCCGGATGTACGCCCCCGCCGGCAGCGTCAACGACCTGCTCGGCGCCATCGGGCTCGGCGGCCTGGCCCGCGGCTGGCTCGGCGACTACACCGCGGCCCTGCCGGCGGTCGGTCTCATCGGCACCTGGTTCGAGATCGGGCTGGTCACCGTGCTGCTGCTGGCCGGCACCGGCAAGATCGCGACCGAGCTCTACGAGGCGGCCCGCCTCGACGGGGCCGGCCCGGTGCGCGAGTTCCTCAGCATCACCCTGCCCGCCCTGCGCGGTGAGATCGCGGTCGCGCTGACCCTCACCGTCATCGCCGCGCTGCGGACCTTCGACCTGGTCTACGTCACGACCCGTGGCGGCCCCGGCACCTCCACCTCGGTGCCGTCGTACGAGGTCTACAACCGGGCCTTCCAGCAGGGCCGGGTGGGGTCGGCGGCCGCCATCGCCGTGGTGCTGACGATCCTCATCTTCGCGATCTCGTTCGGCATCACCCGCATCGCGGACCGGGACCGCTGATGCGCGTCTCCCGCGGCGAGACGGCCGTCAACTACGTGATCCTCGCGGCCTTCGCCCTGTTCGCGGTCTGGCCGGTGCTCACCGTGGTGGTCGCGGCCCTGGGCCCCGACGACGCCTCGGGCGCCACCGCCGGCGGCGGCGTCCTGGGCCTGCACCCCGAGAACTTCGTGACGGCCTGGGACCAGGGGCACTTCGGCAGCTACCTGCGCACCAGCGTCCTGGTGTCGGGCACCGTCGTGGTCGTCAGCGTCGTCCTGTCGCTGCTCGCCGGGTACGCCCTCGGCACGATGCGCTTCCGCGGCTCGACGGCCATGTTCTACCTGTTCCTCGTCGGCATCATGATGCCCAGCGAGGCCGTGCTGGTGCCGCTCTACTACGACCTGCGCGCCCTGCACCTGACCGACACCATCTGGGCCGTGCTGCTGCCGCAGATCGCGCAGTCGGTGGCGTTCGGGACCTTCTGGATGCGCGCCTGGTTCCGCTCGTCGAGCCGGGCGATCGTCGAGGCGGCGCGTCTCGACGGCGCCTCCACCTGGCGCATCCTGTGGCAGGTGCTGGTGCCGCTGGCGCGCCCGGCCGTCGTCACGCTGACGGTGCTCACCTTCATGTGGACCTGGAACGAGTTCCTGGTCCCCCTCGTCATGGTCGTGTCCGAGTCGCTGCGCACCGCCCCGCTCGGGCTGGCGTTCTTCCAGGGGCAGTACACCCAGGGCTTCACCCTGCTGGCGGCCGGCGCGTGCATCGTCGCCACCCCGGTGGTCGTGCTCTACCTGTTCCTGCAGCGCCACTTCATCGCCGGGATGCTCGAAGGAGCGGTCCGGGAGTGACGGGCGGCCACGGGCTCCCACTACGGTGAGCCCGTGGCCGAGCATCCCGAGCAGGCGGCGTCCGAACAGCGCGCCCTCGCCCTGGGGGCCGAGCTGCGCGCGCTGCACGGGCGCCTCCGGGCCTCGCTCGACGACGCTCTCGCCGGCGTCGACCCCACCGCGGCCCTGCTCGACGTGACCGCCGAGCCGGTCAACCGGTGCCGCGCCTTCTGCTCGGTCCTGGCCGCCCACCAGCGCCGCGAGGACGCCACCCTCTTCCCGTGGCTGCTGGCTCACCGGCCCGACCTGGCCCCGGTGCTCACCCGCCTCGACGAGGACCACCGCCTGGTGGCCGGTCTGCTGGGCGAGCTGACGGTGGCTCTCGACGCCGGGGCGGCGCCGTCGGTCCTCGTGCGCCACCTCGAGGGGCTCGACGCCGTCATGGAGAGCCACTTCCGCTACGAGGAGCGCGAGCTGCTCCCGGCCATCGCCCACCTCATCGCAACCGCCGGGGCGCCCTGATGGCCCGGATGCGGCGCAAGGGCGACCTGCCCACCAAGGTCTGTGCGACCTGCCGGCGGCCCTTCACCTGGCGCAGGAAGTGGGCGGCCGACTGGGACGAGGTGCGCTACTGCTCGCAGGCCTGCCGACGGGCGCGCCCCGATGCCGCTCCGCCGCCGGGCTCCTCGGTCCTGCCAGAGTGAGGGGATGAGCTCGCCCGGCACGCACGTCCTCCTGATCAGCGACACCCACCTCCCGAAGCGCGCCAAGGACCTCCCGGCTCCGCTCTGGGAGGCCGTCGACGCCGCCGACCTCGTGGTCCACGCGGGCGACTGGGTCGAGCCCCTGGCCCTCGATGCGCTGGAGGCCCGCGCGACCCGGCTGCTCGCGTGCTGGGGCAACAACGACGGGGCCGCACTGCGGGCCCGACTGCCCGAGGTGGCCCGCGAGACGGTCGAGGGAGTGCGGGTGGCGGTGGTGCACGAGACCGGCGGCAAGGAGCGCCGGGGCGAGCGGATGCGCGCCGCCCATCCCGACGTCGACCTGCTGGTGTTCGGGCACAGCCACATCCCGTGGGACTCCACGCACGAGGGGCTGCGCCTGCTCAACCCGGGCTCGCCCACCGACCGGCGGGCCCAGCCCGACTTCACCTGGATGACGCTGCGGCTCGCGGACGGCGACGTGCACGACGTGGTGCTGCACCGGCTGCCGCCGGCCTGACCCGGGTCAGGCCGGAGCGTCCGCGAAGCGCAGGTAGGGGCGCACCTCGTCGACGTTCTCGAACCGCTCGCGCGCGTCCTCGGTGGAGATCGAGGGGGCGACGATGACGCGGTCGCCAGGCGCCCACTCGGCCGGGGTCGAGAACGGCCCCGCGTCGGTGGTCTGCAGCGCATCGAGGGCTCGCAGGATCTCGGTGAAGTTGCGCCCCACCGACTTCGGGTAGGTGATCGTCAGGCGTACCTTGTCCTGCGGGTCCACCAGGAAGACCGAGCGCACCGTGGAGGTGTCGCCCTCCTCGGGGTGGATCATGTCGTAGGCCTGCGCGACCGCGCGGTCGGAGTCGGCGATGATCGGGAAGTCGACCTCGACCCCGCCGACCTCGGCGATGTCGGGCACCCACCGCTGGTGGTCCTCGACCGAGTCGACCGAGACCGCGATGGGCTTCGCGTTGCGCTGGGCGAACTCGCCCGACAGGGCCGCGGTGCGACCGAGCTCGGTGGTGCACACCGGGGTGAAGTCCGCCGGGTGGCTGAAGAGGACCGCCCACGCGCCGTTCTTCCACTCGTGGAACGAGATGGGACCGTGGGTGCTGTCGGCGGTGAAGTCGGGGGCGGTGTCGCCGAGACGGAGAGACATCGATAACTCCTCATATGGATCGGGATCACCTCACGTTATCGACCGTGGAGCGTCCCGACCCACCGTGCCCGCCATCCGGACGGCCGAAGACGCCACGGCACCCACGCCCCACCTGGCAGGGTGACCCCATGAGTGATCCCATGAGTGACCCCCAGACGCCCGCGACCGACGAGGTCTCCCGCTTCCTCGTCCGCCAGAAGATCACGATGATGGTCAACCGCTACGAGGTCGTGCGGACCAGCGACAGCGGCGCCGAGCTCGGCACCCTCGCGGTGGCGCAGCAGAAGCGGCTGAAGCTCAAGGAGGAGGTCACCTTCTTCACCGACGCCGCCCGCACGACGCCGGTGTTCTCGTTCAAGGCCCGCAAGCGGATCGACCTGGCGTCGGCCTACGACGTGCTCGACGCGAGCGGCGCCCCGGTCGGTATGTTCCGCAAGGACTTCGCGGCTTCGCTGCTGAACTCGACCTGGCACCTCGAGACCCTCGACGGCCAGACCTTCACGGGGCGCGAGCGCAACCAGAACATCGCCGTGCTGCGCCGGGTCTGGGAGTTCCTGCCGGTGGTCGGCGACATCCCGCTGCCGTTCCTGTTCCACTTCGACTTCCGCGCCGCCGACGGCACGGTGGTGATGAGCTCGACCAAGAAGATGGGGCTGCGCGACGTCTACCGCGTCGAGCTGGCGCCCACCGCCACCGGGCGGCGTCTCGACTGGCGGCTCGCGGCGGCCATGGCGGTGGCGCTGGACGCCCTCCAGTCGCGCTGAACGGTAGGGCCTCGCCCGGGCTCAGCGGGCCGCGTCGGCCAGGCGCCGGGCCAGGGTCGCGACCGCCTCGCGGAGACCGGGACCCCCGACCACGGTGAACGGCACCGGCAGGCGGGCCAGGTCGCGGGCGTAGCCGTCGAGGTTGCCGGTGGTCCCCACCAGACGGGTCCGTCCGTCGGGAGTCGCCTCGAGGCGGCCCATGGTGCGGGGGATCCACTCGACCCGCTCCAGCGGGGCGTCGACCCGCACCTCGACCGGGTGCTCCCACCCCGCGGCCAGGTGCTCCTCGAGCGACTCGACCGGGTCGAGGCCGTCGGGGACCCGGAAGGTCGCGTCGAGCCCGTCGACACCCTGCACCCGGTCGACCCGGTAGGTGCGCACCGTGCCCGAGCGCAGCGACCGGCACAGCAGGTACCACCGGCCGTGACGCACGACCACGGCCCAGGGCTCGACCTCGGTGGTGAACTCCCGCTCGGCCTCCGAGCGGTAGTGCACGCGCACGCACCGGCCGTCGAGCCGGGCCCGCACCAGGGCGACCGTGGTGGCGGGGTCAGGTCGTGCGGCGCCGCGGTCGGGGGCGGCGGCGGCGATGCGACGGACGACGTCGGCCGGCTCGGCCACTCGCTGCGGCATCGCGCGCAGGAGCTTCGCCATCGCCACGCCCACGGGGTCGGCCGGGTCGGAGGCGGCATGGTGCCCGTCGAGCACGGCCATCACCAGCCCCAGCGCCTCGTCACTGCTGAACACCAGCGGCGGCAGGCGGGTGCCGCGTCCCAGCCGGTAGCCGCCGGCCGGCCCCCGGGTGGACTCGACCGGGATCTCGGCCTGCCGCAGGATGTCGACGTAGCGCCGGACGGCGCGCGTCGAGACGCCGAGCCGTGCGGCCAGCCGCTCGGCGGTGACGCCCGGCTCGTCCTGGATCGCCTCCATCGTGATGAGGGCGCGGGCGGCGGGGGTGGTGTCGGGGCGCACCCGGTCATGGTGTTGCGGACGCCGAGCGTCCGCAACCCCTCCTACGGTGGGGCCATGACCGACATCCTGTTGATCCACCACATCCAGGGCCTCACCCCGGGCGTGCTCGCCTTGGCCGACGCCTTCCGGGCCGCCGGGCACACCGTGCACACCCCCGACCTGTTCGAGGGCCGCACCTTCGGCTCGATCGACGAGGGGGCCGGGTACGCCCGCTCGGTCGGGTTCGACGAGGTCCGGGCGCGTGGGGTGGCGTCGGCCGACGGCCTGCCCGACGACCTGGTCGTCGCCGGCATCTCACTCGGGGCCATGGCCGCCCAGCAGCTGGTGGCCACGCGGCCGGGGGTCCGGGGCGCTCTGCTGTACGAGGCGTTCGCCGGGCCCGAGAACTTCGGGGGGTGGCCCGACGGGGTCGCGCTGCAGGTCCACGGCATGGCTGACGACGAGTTCTTCGGGCTGGAAGGTGACCGTGAGGCCGCCGAGGCGTTCGCCGCGGGGCGCCCCGAGGCCGAGGTGTTCGTCTACGCCGGCGACGCCCACCTGTTCGTCGACTCCTCGCTGCCGGCCTACGACGCCGACGCGACGCGGCTGGTGCTGGACCGGTCGCTGGCCTTCCTCGACCGCCTCTGACGCCGGGCCGGCGTTGGGGCTGGACCAACGCAATCCGGTTCTGCTGAAGGCGAACACCTGTGGAGAGAGGCTTGCTCTCGTACGCCTGTTCGGGTATCATTTCTCCATGAACAGGGGGCAGCTCAGCAGCCGTATCGCGGCCGTGTGCGCGGAGGTCGCGGCGCTGGGGCGTGAGCTGGCCGAGCACGGTCGCGGGCTCGATGCGGTGGAGTGTTACGAGCTGGCCGGTGAGCTCCAGACGGTGGTGAACGCCGCCGAGGGCGCCCAGGGTGTCGCGGCCGCGTTGGGGGCTCGGGTCGAGGTCCGGCTCTCCGGGGACGGGCCGGTGGAGCGGGTCCACCCGGTCGGGTACGTGGACCAGATGGCGGCGAGCCTCGTCGCGCTGGAGGCCGGTCTGACGGAGGGGCTGGCCGGAAGGAAGGTGCACCTCGGGGCAGCGTTGGGTGAGCGGTTCCCCCTGGTCCGCGACCGGGTCCTCGCGGGGGATGTGGCGGCCGCGACGGCGCACAAGGTGGTCGACGCCTGTGCCGGGCTGGACGTCGAGGCGTGCGGGCGGGTCGATGCCGAGGTCGCCGGCCGGTTGAGTGAGCTGGACCCGGCCCAGGTCACGGCGCACGTCCGCCGGGTCGCCACCCGGGTCGCGGCCGACCAGGTCGCCGCGCAGGTCGCGAAGACCCGCCGTTCCCGCACCGTCGAGGTCCGACCGGGTCCGGACGGGCTCACCGACGTGTACGCCCTCCTGCCGACGGCGACCGTCGCCGCGGCCTGGGCCGCGACCGAGCAGCTGGCCGGGGAGTACCGCGGCATCGACGACACCCTGACCCTGTCCGAGGCCCGCGCGGATGCGTTCGGTGACCTGCTGCTGCGCAACGTGACGGTGTCGGCGCAGGTGACGCTCGGGGTGCCGGTGGTCACCGACCGGCCAGCGCCGGAACCCTCGGTGGTCGAGACCGTCGAGGTGCCCTGGGCCGACGACGACACCGTCATCGACGCCTACACCGGCGAGGAGACCCGCTTCGCCGACCTCCCCGCGGAAGCACAGCGGCTGTTCCAGACCACGACCATGACCGTGGACCCGGACCTCACCCCGACACCCATGGCCCAAGTCGCACCGGGGTTCGCGGTCTCCGGGACGCAGCTGCCCGGCCTCGGCTGGGTCGACGCCGCCACCGTCGCCAACCTCCTCAAGGTTCTCCCCCTGGACGTCGCGAGAGCCGTGCTGGACGCCGAGACCGGCACCCTGGCCTCCCTGACCACCAGCGCCTACCGACCGAACAAGGCCATGCGCGACTTCGTGGCCACCCGCGACGGGACCTGCCGCATGTGGGGCTGCACGAGACGCGCCGAGTACACCGACCTCGACCACACCAGACCCTGGCCCGGGGGCGTCACCTCACCGACCGACCTGGCATGCCTCTGCCGGCGGCACCACCGGCTGAAGCAACAAGGCCGCTGGCGACCCCGGCTCGACCCCGACGGCACCCTCACCTGGACCTCGCCCTCCGGCACGAGACGCGTCACCGAACCCACCCACCGCATCCTGCCGACGGCGGCTGCCACGACGCCCCCGCCCTTCTGACGCCCGCACCCGACAACACCCGGGGAAACCGGCGCCCGGGCACCGGTTTCTCCGGGTGTTGTTCGCGGAGGGGAAGCCCTCGAGCGGCCGGCTCAGCCGGCGTCGCGCTCGCCCTGCAGCCGCTCGATGTGCTCGGACGCCTGCGCCTTGGTGAGGTCGGCCGGCAGCTCCTCGCCGGCCTGACGGGCCAGGGTGTCGAGATAGCTGCGCTGGGGGCCGGTCATCGGCTCATCGCCGGTCACCCAGTCCTCGGGGTCGCGTTCGGGGCCGTTCTCGGGGGTGGGGCTCCCCAGGGTCTCGCCGGTGTGACGGTCGTCGGTGGTCTCCGGAACTGCGCTCTGTTCGCTCATGTGTTCGAATCTACGGCACCCGGGCACCTCGATGGGCCGAGCGTGCTCCCTTCCACACTCGCCCCGCACGGAGGCTCGACCCCGGACCCACTCGGTGGCGCCAGAGGGGCAGGCACCCTCAGGTGTGGTCGCGCAGGTAGCGGCCGAAGTGGGGGACGGTGAAGGCGATCAGCCCCCGTTCCCCCGAGTAGATCAGCCCCTTCTTCAGCAGGGCGTCGCGCGCCGGCGACAGCGACTGGGGCTTGCGGTCGAGGTGGGCGGCCACCTCGGCGGTGGCGACGGCATCCGCCTCGCCGGCCGGGCTCGCCGCCGCGACCTCCGCCATCGCGCGCAGGTACTCGCGCTCCCCGGGGGTCGCCCGCTCGAAGCGTGACCCGAAGAACCCGACGGCCAGCTCGGCGTCGGCCTCGGGCGCTGCCACCTCCACGTCGGCCGCCGTGATGGGTGAACCGGGAGCCCTGTCCCACACCGCCTTCCCGTACGCCTGGATGAAGTAGGGGTAGCCACCGGTCGCCGCGTACATCGCCTCGAGGGCCGCCGGTTCGTAGGCCGCGCCCTCCTCCTGCGCCGGCCGCACCAGCGCGGCATCCGCAGCCGCCCGGTCGAGCCGGTCGATCCGCGAGTAGCGGAACAGTCTCTCGGAGTACGACTTCGACGCGGACAGCACCGCCGGCAGATGCGGCAGCCCGGCCCCCACCACGATCAGCGGCAGACCGGTCTGGCTGATCTCGTGGGCGGCGGCGCACAGGGCCGACACGTCCTCGGGCCCGAGGTCCTGCATCTCGTCGATGAACACCGCCACCCCCCGCCCGGTGTCGGCGGCCATCCCGCCGAGGTCGGCCAGCAGCTCGACCAGGTCGATCTCGATGTCGCCGGAGTCGGCGCGGCCCGCCACCGCGGGTACCGAGATGCCCGGGTTCCAGCGGTCGCGCAGCTTGGGGGCCGCGGCCCGCCCACGCCCCGCCGCCTCGGGCTCGCGCTGTGCGAACGAGCGCACCACCCCGAGCGCGTGGTCGCCCGCCCCCCCGGCCGGCCCCAGCTCGCGTACCGCCTGGTGCAGCGCCGACGACAGCGGGCGGCGCAGCGACTGCTCGGGCCGCGCCTCGAGCTTGCCGGTGCCCCAGCCCGCCCGCACCGCCGCCGAGCGCAACGCGTTGAGCAGCACCGTCTTGCCGACCCCGCGCAGCCCGGTGAGGACGATCGAGCGCTCGGGGCGGCCACGAGCGACCCGCTCGAGCACCACGTCGAAGGCATCGAGCTGCTCGTCGCGGCCGGCCAGCTCGGGGGGGCGCTGGCCCGCGCCGGGGGCGTAGGGGTTCCGGATCGGGTCCACGATCGCAGCGTATGGGGCTCTCTAGCGAATGCCCGAGACATTCGCAGAGAGCCGCATCGAGTGTCGCCGAGCCGCGCGCGCATGACAGGGCAGTCGCTGCGCTCGTCTACGCCCCTCTTGACGACTCCCTAGAGAGCCCCAGACGGGACGAGAAGCGGCTGGCGGGAGCGGGTCAGGAGACCGTCGGCGTGCCGTTCGCGGCGTCCATCGGGCGCCCGGCGGTCTGCCACGCGATCATCCCGCCCTCGAGGTTGGCCACCTCGTAACCCTGCTGCGCCAGCCAGGGCATGACGCGCTGCACGCGCCCACCCGAGCGGCAGGTGATGAGCAGCGGCTCGTCACGCTCGAGGAACGGCGCCAGCTCGTCGACCCGCTGCGGCAGCGCGGACATGGGGATGTGGACCGCCCCCGGCGCGTGGCCGGCATCCCACTCGTCCTGCTCGCGGATGTCGAGGAAGGTCGCGTCGGGGGCGACCTCGGACACGGGCACGTCGGGGAACTCGCTCATGCCCCCAGCATCCCAGCCGCGACGCAGCCCTCGCGACCCGCCCGCCCCGCCGCTACTTCAGGAACTTGCTGGTGCGCCGGTCGGCCAGCGGCTTGCCCCCGGTCTGGCAGGTGGCGCAGTACTGCAGCGAGGAGTCGGCGAAGGAGACCTCGCGCACGACGTCGCCGCACTCGGGGCAGACCTCGCCGGTGCGGCCGTGCACCCGCATCCCGGCCCGCTTGGCGTCCTTGAGCTCCTTGGCCGGCTTGCCCGAGGCGGTGGCCACGGCGTGGGCCAGCGTCTGGCGCAGCGCGGTGTACAGGCGGGTGACCTGCTCGGCGTCGAGGGTCGCCGCGAGCGCGAACGGCGAGAGCTTGGCGACGTGCAGGATCTCGTCGGAGTAGGCGTTGCCCACGCCCGCGATGATCGACTGGTCGCGCAGCAGCCCCTTCACCTGCATCCGGTGGGACCCCAGGATCGCCGCGAAGACCTCCTCGGTGAACTCGTCGGCCAGCGGGTCGGGCCCGAGCGAGGCGATCCCCGGTACCTGGCCGGTGTCGCCCACGATGTAGGCCGCCAGACGCTTCTGGGTGCCGGCCTCGGTGAGGTCGAAGCCGGAGCCGTCGTCGAAGCGGACGCGCAGCGCGATGGGTGACTTGCCCGGTCGCAGCCGGGTGGCCGACTGCGCGTCGGACCAGCGCAGCCAGCCGGCCCGTGCCAGGTGGAACACCAGGTGCGTGCCGCCGCAGTCGAGGTCGATGAACTTGCCGAGGCGCCCCACCCCGTCGACGGGGGCGCCGACCAGGGCCTCCGGGGGCGGGGTGAAGGTCTTCAGGACGTGGAAGGACCCGAGCTCGACGCCGGTGACGACGAGCCCGTCGGTGCGCGCGCGCAGGAAGTCGGCGAGCGCCTGGACCTCGGGCAGCTCGGGCATGACCCGACGCTACCGCCCACCACCGTCACCGGCAGGCCCACGGACCCACCCCGGCGGAGCCATCGAATGCCCCGGACGCCGGCTCACCGCTCGTCGAGGTCCTCGACCGTGTAGGGCGGCGGGTCGTCGAGGCCGCCGGTGACGACGGCCGAGGCGTACTCGCCGAGGGTGCGGGGGCGCTCGTCGTCCTCCCACAGGCCGCGGACCCGCCGGCTCAGCGCGTAGCCGTCGGGCCCGCGCACCACCGGCACCTCGAGCCGGTCCTCGGGGGCGGGGGCGACGTCGTCGGTGGCCACCGGGATGGCGTGCGACAGCACCTGCTCACCGGCCGTGAGCTCGCGCAACGCGATGCCGCGCACCCGGTCCGGACGTTTCGAGGCGAACTCGGTGTAGATGCTCGGGTCGTGCTGGCCGTCGTCACCGACGAGCAGCCACCGCACGTTGGGCAGGTCGCGGGCCAGCCGGTGCAGCTGGGCCCGCTTGTGCTCCTGCCCGGAGCGGAACCAGCCGGTGTTGGTGGGGCCCCAGTCGGTGAGCAGCATCGGGCCGGTCGGGTAGCCGTTGCGGCGCAGGAACCGGCTGAGCTGCGGGCCGGTGTTCCAGGCGCCGGTGCTGAGGTACACCACGGGCGCCTCGGGTCGGGCGGCCAGCAGCTCGCGGTACATCGTCGCCATCCCGGGCACCGGGCGCCGGGCCCCCTCGGAGCGCACGAAGGTGTTCCAGGCAGCGATCATCGGGCGCGGCAGCGAGGTCGACAGCACGGTGTCGTCGATGTCGGAGATGATCCCGTGCGTCACCTGCGAGCCGACGACCAGCACGGGCGCCTCGATGGGCTGCGCGCGTGGCGAGTCGAGGTAGACCAGGTGCTCGCCGGGTGTCAGCCCGTGCCCGCGGACGGTGAGGTCGACGTAGCCGCCGCGGTCGGTGCGCGTGGTCACGATGCGCTCGTTAACCCGCACCGTCACCGGCTCGTCGGCGACCGGGGCGGCGAAGAACGCGCGCCAGCCGCGCGTCTCGAGCTCGACCGAGCGCAGCCGCGCGGCGTAGGACTGCTCGGCGGTCTCGTCGGCATCCGCCTCGGGCAGACCGCGGGTCATGATGACGCGCGCGAAGATGCGCAGCTGGGTGACGCTGCCGTAGCCGGTCGAGGGCACGATGCGGGTGACCCAGCCGCGCGACTCGAGGAGGCTCGCCTTCCGCTGCGTGTAGGCGTCCTCGAGGAGTGCTGCCGCGTGGGGTCGCGCCATGACGTGAGCCTAGATGAACGGGCTCAGCCGGGTGTACCGAGCCCGTCACGACCTTGGACGACGCCCCCGATGACCTGTTCCGCCAGGACCCGGACCTTGATGTTGCGGTCCTGCGAGGTCTTGCGCAGCACGTCGAAGGCCTCGTGCTCGGGGATGCCGCGCAGCGCCATGATGACGCCCTTGGCCTGCTCGATGACCGCCCGGCTCGCCATGGCCTGCTCGAGCTGGCCGGCGAGGCGGCGCATCCCGTCGAGCTGGGTCACGGCGACCACGGCGTCGGCGCAGCGGCGGGCCGCGATGCGCACGAGGGCGGCGTCGAGGCTGCCGAAGGCGTCGCGCTCCCAGGCGTAGAGGTTGAGCGCGCCCACGCACTCGTCGCCGCTGACCAGCGGCACGGCGAACAGGCTGCGCATCCCGTCCTGTCGGGTGACCTGGGCGAAGGTCGGCCAGCGGCCGTCCTCGGCACACAGGTCGTCGACGCGCTGCTCCTCGCGGGTGCGGGCGGCCTCGAGACAGGGGCCCTCGTCGAGGGCGTACTGCACGGCGTCGATCTCGAGGGTCTGCACCGTGGAGTAGGCGGCAGTGTGCGGGCGGTCGTTGCTGAGGATGGTGACGCCGACCTCGTCGCAGCCGTCGACGAAGCGGCGGACCGAGTGCACGACGCGCTCGAGGTAGTCGGAGAGCTCCTCCATGGACTCCAGGACCCCGCCGGTGTCGAAGCTCAACGACTCCAGGACGGTGGCGGGGTCGAGGTCACCGTCCTGCGGGGACGGCTGGGTGAGCGCGTGGGTCATCCGGGGTCCTTCGGGAGGGTCATGCGGCGTGCGACCGAACTGTATCCCGATGTGCGACGCGCCGGTGGGCGGCGATGGAACGATGGGACGATGCCCCCTCGGTTCCGCAAGTCCTCGGCGGACGCCCCGTCCGGGTACTTCGCCTGGGAGGCCGCGGGGCTGCGCTGGCTGCGGGAGGCCTCGACCGCTCTACGGCGGCTCGTACGCGGGGCAGGCCCGGGCGGCCGCGGAGCGCTACCGATGAGCGTGCCTGGCGTGCCCCCGCTGCTGGTCGACGCCTTCGGTGCCCGCTGGTGGCTCGACACCGACGGCCTGGGGTCACCGGTGGCCGAGCGCGTGCGCGCCTTGTGGGCGCGCGCCGAGGTGCCGGAGCGGGCCGGTGGCGACACCGACGTGCTCCCCTTCACCCTGGGGCGCGAGGACGAGGCCGTCCTCATCGCGGGCGCACGCTACCGGATCGGCGACGACGCGCTGCCCTACGCGGTGTCGCGGGCGCTCACGGTCGCCTCGCTGGAGCGGCGGATGGGCGACTGCCTCCTGCTGCATGCCGCCGGGCTGGCGCGGCCCGACGGCACGACACTGGCCCTGGTGGCCGCTTCGGGCACGGGCAAGACCACCTCGGCCCGCGTGCTGGGGCGGAGTTTCGGTTACGTCTCCGACGAGACGGTCGCGATCGAGGACGACCTGAGCGTGCGGGCGCATCCGAAACCGCTCTCGATCGTCGTCGACCCGGCCTCGCCGCACGACAAGGAGGAGCGCTCGCCCGACGAGCTGGGGCTCCTCGTGGCGCCCGACGCGCTCCGGTTGGGCGGGGTCGTCGTCCTCGACCGCGACCCGGCGGCCGGCGAGCCGTCCCTGACCCCCCTGTCGCTGGTCGAGGCGGCCGTCGCTGTCGTGCCGCAGACCTCCGCGCTGTTGCGGATGCCCGACCCGATGGGCGCCCTGGCGCGTGCGCTGACCGCTGGTGGCGGGCCCTGGCGGCTCACCTACGCCGAGATCGACCGGTGCCGGGACCTGCTGGTCCACGCCCTCGACGCCGTCCGCGACGAGCCGGCGACCTGGGAGGTGGAGGCCGGAGACGGGGGCGTCGACGAGCGCCCGGAGGCGTGCGCCCCGCCGGCGCTCGACCCCTCGACGGTGCTGGGCCGCGCGCCCTTCCGGCACGCGCTGCACGCCGAGGGCTCGACCCTGGTGCTGGTCGGCACCGTGCCGATGGCGTTGCCCGGGATGGCGTCCACCCTGTGGCGGGCCGCGCAGGCACCCCGCCGCCTGGCCGACCTCACCGAGGCGGCGGTGGCCGGCCACGGCCGCCATCCGCGAGCGGCCGAGGTGGTCGCCGAGACGGCCGCCGGCCTCGTGGCCAGCGGTGCCTTCGTCGTCCTCGCCTGAGCCGCCACGCCACGGGGCGATGCCGGACGCGCTGTGCAGGGCCGCGTCCGGCATCGCCGGTCGTGCGAGGCGCGCAACCTCGGGGGGCCGACCCGGATGACCACCGGTCACCTGGCCCGGCCCCTCCAGGCTCACGCCAGGGTCACCACCGGGCGACGGGCGGCGACGACGAGACCGCCGCCGGCGAGCAGGAGCAGGAACGCGAGCTGCAGCAGCAAGGCGCCCTCCATGCCGGTCTGCGCCAGCCGCGACGAGAGCGCAGCCGGCACGTCCGCGGTCACGGTCGACAATGAGCCGACCGGCGCCGTGGCGTCGCCGACCGCCGTGGCACCCGGGGTCTCGTGGCCGGGGGTCTCGCTACCCGGAGTGCCACCACCGGGCGTCTCGCCCCCGGGGGTGGTCGTGGTGGGACCGTCGGTGGTGGAGTCACCGACCACGGCGACCGCGTTGCCGCCGACGGTCACCGGGACCGACACCGGCAGCGTCACCTGGTTCCCGCCCAGCACCCCGTCCTCACCGCTGGTCGCCGAACCACCGGCCGAACCCGAACCCGCCGGGACCGACGCACTCGACCCCGAGCTGTGCGAGTCCCCCAGCACCGAGACGGCGTTACCGCCCACGGTCACCGGGACCGACACCGGCAGCGTCACCTGGTTCCCACCCAGCACCCCGTCCTCACCGCTGGTCGTCGAACCACCCGCCGAACCCGAACCCGCCGGGACCGACCCGCTCGAGTCACCACCGGCGCTCGTGGAGTCACCGACCACGGACACCGCGTTGCCGCCGACGGTCACCGGGACCGACACCGGCAGCGTCACCTGGTTCCCGCCCAGCACCCCGTCCTCACCGCTGGTCGTCGAACCACCGGCCGAACCCGAACCCGCCGGGACCGACGCACCCGACCCCGAGCTGTGCGAGTCCCCCAGCACCGAGACGGCGTTACCGCCCACGGTCACCGGGATCGACAACGGAGCGGTGGCCTGTTGCCACCCCCCGCCGAGTCCTCCCCCGAGGTGCTCGACGACGAACCGGCATCCGAGGACCCCGCACCGCCCGACGCACTCGACCCCGAGCTGTGCGAGTCCCCCAGCACCGAGACGGCGTTACCGCCCACGGTCACCGGGATCGACACCACCGAGCCGACCTGGTTGCCCCCGAGGAGGCTGTCGGCCCCCGAGGTGTCATCGGCCCAGGCATTGGCGGAGAAGAAGATCCCGCCTCCGACCACGAGGGCAACTTCGAGCCCTCTCCGAACGTATGCACGCATGATGAGTAGTTCCTTTCCTGAATGATCCGAAAACCTCGCCGGCGAGGCGAGGGAAGTGCCGCGCGCTCACACGAGGAACGCAGGGGCGGGATCAATCAGGACTGGAACCGGGAATGAGTGCGGGCCCTGCGACGGGCCCGGTCAGCAGCGCCCGCACCCGCTCGGTCGCGGCGGCGGGCAGCGTCAGCCACCGGGCCGACAGCGCGTCGTCCCCAGAGGGGGCGCCACGGCCGCCGGACGACATGACGAGGGCCCCGCCGACCAGCGCGGCGGCGAGCAGCGGCATCGGCAGGGGGATGGGAGCCCCGGGCGGCGCAGTCGTCGGGAAGGCGACTGTGGCGACCACGGCCGATGCGACCGAGGACGCCACCGCGGACACGGCGGCGAGGACCGACGGGGATACCCCCGCGACGGTGGTCGGTGCCACGGGGCCGGTCACGCCCGGGGCGACGGCCCCGGCCACCGGCGGGAGGGGAGTGCCGGGAGGCACGACCCCGCGGGCCGGCCTGAGCACCGGGTCGAGTGCACCTTCGACGGGGGACAGGACGGGGGACAGGACCGCGTCGACAGTGCCGGCGACGACGCCCACCGTCCCGGAGACGGCGTCGACGGCGCGCACGACGGTGCCGTCGACCTGCGCGGTCACAGCGCTGACCGCATCGCTGGTGGTCGTCGTGGCCGAGGCGGCGACCAGGTCGACGACGACGGTGGAGGTCGACGCCACGGGAGCCGCGACAGGGACGTCGCGGGTGGCCGCAGCCACCGCAGCGGTGGCGCCGGAGACGGTCGCCGCGCCGCCCGTCGGGACCGCGCTGGTGGCGGCGGCTGCCTGGGTGGTGGCGCGGGTGGCGGCCCGCATGAGAGGAGTGGTCACCGTCTCGTGCGCCGCCACGGTGACCGAGCCGAGGAGCTCCCGGCCGGCCGCCGGCGGGGCGTCGTCGGCCTGGGCCGAGCTGGGAGCCAGGAGGAGCCAGCAGACCCCGAGCACGGCAGCGCCGAGGGCGACCCGAAGGGGTCGACGCCACTGCACCTGCCTGGTCATCGGGATGCCTTCCGCCGAATGCTGCTGCGTTCTTCGTCTACGAGAACACAGTCGGCGGCATTTCGGGGGCCGAACCACGAATCGATTCCGGTCCCGCCATTTCCTCGACGGTGAACTGCGCAGAGACGTCACAACAATGTCATTTCGGGTTCAACCACAGTGCATTCTTCGAGCGTGGGCCCGACAGCGCCGGCGTCCTTCATTCGCCGGATGGAGCCCCTTCCGCCGCGCCAAGGCGAGATCCGCTGCGCCGCAGCGACTTCCGAACCCCGCGCTGGGCACCGCCGCGCCGAGGTGACTGCGCGCGTCCTCCGGTCGCACGGGCGTCGCCGGCGTCGCTGTTCGGGCGACCCTCGACGCGGCCACCTCGCCGGGCGGCGTCCCACCGCTGGGGCGGGCGGGCGCGGCACCATACTTGCCGCATGAGCAACCCGACCGAGGTCACCACCCCCGACGGCGCGATGCCGGCCCACCTCTGGCTGCCCGAGTCCGGCCGTGGCCCGGGCATCCTCCTGCTGCAGGAGATCTTCGGGGTCAGCGCCTACATCCGGCGCCGGGCGCAGGACCTGGCCGACCTCGGCTACGTGGTGCTCGCCCCCCAGATCTTCTGGCGCCTCGGCGTCGACGAGATCGCGAACGGCCCGTCGATGCTCGAGGACGCGATGGCTGTCGTGGGCCGGCTCGACTGGGACAGCGCGGTGTCCGACGCGCGGGCCGCCCTGCGCGCCCTGCGCGAGCGGCCCGAGACCACCGGCGGCACCGGGGTCGTCGGCTTCTGCTTCGGCGGCGGCCTCGGCTACGCGGTCGTCGCCGGCGAGCCCGCCGACGCCCTGGTCTCGTTCTACGGCTCGGCGCTGCCCGGTATCACCGAGGCCGTGCCGTCGGTCACCACGCCGTCGCTCCACCACTTCGGCGAGGACGACGCCTACATCCCGATGGACGTCGTCCGGACCATCCGCGAGCGCGTGAGCGGCGGGGGCTCCGTGGACTTCCACACCTATCCCGGCGCCGACCACGCCTTCGACAACGACGACTTCGTCAACCACGACCCGCAGGCGAGTGCCGCCGCGTGGGCCACGACCGAGAGCTGGCTGCGCGAGCACCTGCCCGTCCGCTGACCCGGGTCGCCGCTGTGGCCCCCGGGCATCAGGCGCAGGTACAGGGCGACGCCCCGCACTTCGGGCAGCCGCGGGCGTAGCGCGCGAGCGCGGCGTCGAGGTCGACCCCCGTCTGGTTCGCCAGCGACGCGACCCACGCGACGACGTCGGCGAACTCGTGCTCCCGCTGGGCCTGGGTCCCCTTGCGCACGGCCTGGGCCAGCTCGCCGACCTCCTCGGCCAGCCAGGCGACCGTGCTCGGCACGCCCCGGGCGCGGTCGCGCTCGCCGAAGGTGCGCTCGATGACCCGCTGCAGCTCGCCCAGTTCCATGGCCGGCAACCTACCCGGGCCGGACGGGGTCAGTTGAGGGTCGCCCCGGTGGGGTCCGGCGGGGTGGGCAGGGCTCCGAAGCGCTTGACGATCGCGGTCTCGCGGCTGAGCAGCGAGAGCACGGCCCGCAGCCGCGTCGCCGCGTCGGCCCCCTCGAGGATGCGCTGGCGGTCGGCCGGGTCCAGGACCATCCGCTCGACCACCCGGTAGGCGACGTCGTGCGGGGCCGCCTCGACCGGGTCGGCCGTGGCTCCCACCGTCGCGAGATAGCGCTCGTGGGCGCGCAGCACCCGCGTGGTCAGGGCCGCGACCTCGACGTCGCCGGTGGCCTCGGGTTCGCCCAGCCACGTCACGGAGCCGCTGAGGTAGGCGGTACCGGCGCCCTCCTCGATGCCCTCGAGCCGGAAGCGACGCGCACCCCGGGCCACCAGGTGCACCACCGTGCCGACCTCGGCCTGCGCCAACGCCATGGCGTCGACGCGGGCCTCACAGCCCACGCCGTGCAGGTCGCGCGCCGCGCCCGGCCCGACCTCGTGGCCCTTGCGGATGAGGACGACCCCGAAACGCCGCTCGTCCTCGGGCTCGGCGGCCAGATGCTGGGCGAGCTCGAGGTAGCGCGGCTCGAACAGCTGCAGCGGCAGCCGCGCACCGGGCAGCAGCACCCCACCGAGCGGGAAGATGGGCAGCGAGGGCACACCTCACTGTAGGCATCCCCGCCGCCGCCCACGAGACCCTCCGGGCGACCCTCGACAGCCCTGGCGCGTCAGGCGCCGCCCCGGCCGAGCGCGCGCAGCGGCGTGGTGGTCGCGGCGAGGTGCGCGTCGGCGTCGGGCACCCCGGCCACGTCGACGGCCCAGCGCAGGCAGTCGGCCAGCGTGGAGGTTCCGCCGGCGATCGAGCCGGTGTCCGTGGTGCGGGCCGTCCCGTCGGCCACCACGACCTCGAGACCACCCAGCCGGTAGGTGCCGTCGCCCAGCCCGGTGGCGGCCATGGCGTCCGAGACCAGGGCCACGGCCTCCGGCCCCACGGTCTCGAAGACCATCCGCACCACCTCGGGCGCGACGTGCACGCCGTCGGTGATGAGCTCGACGACGGCCTCGCCCCGCGCGGCGGCGGTGAGCGCGGCGGCCACCGGCCCGCCCTCGCGGTGGTGCAGCGGCGGCATCCCGTTGAACAGGTGGGTGACCAGGGCCGGGCGCCCCTGGAGCTCGGCGACCAGCGCGAGGGTGCGGGCCACCGTGGCCGCGTCGGCGGCGGTGTGCCCCACCGAGGGGGTGATGCCGAGCTCGACCAGGGTGCGCACCAGCGCCTCGGCGCCGGCCCGCTCGGGCGCGAAGGTCAGGTGGGCCAGGGCCCCGGGCGCCCCGGCCTCGGCCGCGACGTCGGCGAGACGGCGCACGAGGTCGGGGTCGGGGTCGATGAGGACGGCCGGGTCGTGGGCCCCCCGTCGGGAGGGCGCGAGGAACGGGCCCTCGAGGTGGATGCCGGCCAGCGTGCCGTCGGCGACCAGCGGGGCCAGGGTGGCGACCTGGGCCGCGAGGTCGTCGGGGCGAGCCGAGACCAGGCTGGCCACCAGCGTGCCGACGCCGGCCGCCGCGTGGTGGGCCGCGGCCTCGCGGCTGCGCGGGCCGCCCAGCTCGCCGCCCGCCGCGCCGTGGCAGTGGATGTCGACGAGTCCGCTCACGCCGACCGACGCTACCGCGCGCGGCCGGTGGCCCGGCGGAGGGCGCCCGCGGTGGCCACAGGTCGGCGGGCTACGGTCCGGTGCCCATGGACGTCGTCGGCGGGGTGTGGGCCCGGGTGCAGCCCGTGGGCGACGTCGCGCTGGCCGGGGCGCCCGTGGTGGTCGTCCTCGTCGCGGCGCTGGTGGCCGTCGGGGTCCCCGGGCTGTGGCGGGTGCTGCGGCTCGGGGTGACGCTCGTGCACGAGCTCGGGCACGCGGGCGTGGGGATGGCCGTGGGCCGCCGCTTCACCGGGTTCGTCCTGCGCGGTGACATGTCGGGGCACGCCGTCACGGTCGGGCCGGCGCGGGGCGCGGGCCGGGTCGTCACGACCTGGGCGGGCTACCCGGCGCCGGCGGCGGTCGGCGCCGCCGCGGTCTGGCTGGCGGTCCGCGGGTGGTCCGGCGCCATGCTGGCGGTCGTCGTGGTGGTGCTGGTGGTCGCCCTGGTGCGGGTGCGCTCGGCCCTGACCGCGGTCGTCGTCGTGGCGGTGACGGGCCTGACCGGCTGGCTGTTCTGGGCGGGCCCGGCCCTGGTGCAGGCCCAGGTGCTGGTGGCGGCCGGGCTGGTCCTGGTCGTCGGCGCGTGGCGGCATCTGGGGGCGGTGGCCGGCACCCGCGACGCCTCGAGTGACGCCGGGGTGCTGGCCCGCCTCACCGGCGTGCCGCGGGTCGTGTGGCTCGCCAGCTTCGCCCTGGTGTGCGCCGGCGCGACGTGGGTGGTGGCCCGGGCGGTGCTGGCCGCGCTCCGATCCGCTACTTGACCGAGCCCGCGGTCAGCCCGCCGACGAGGTGCTTCTCGATGAGCGCGAACAGGATGACGACCGGCACCACCGCGATGACCGAGGCCGCGAACAGCTGGTCCCAGTTCTGCTCGTAGCCGGTGACGTAGGACCGGAAGCCCACCGTGAGCGGCTTCTTGTCGTCGTCGATCATCAGGGTGAGCGCCACGACGTACTCGTTCCAGGCCGCGATGAACGTGAAGATCGTGGCCGTGACCAGCCCGGGCAGCGTCAACGGCAGCATGATGCGGCGCAGCATCCCGACCCGGCCGACGCCGTCGAGCGCCGCGGCCTCCTCGACCTCCAGCGGGATGGACGAGAAGAAGCCGTGCAGGATCCAGATGGCGAACGCGAGGTTGAACGCGGCGTTGGTGAGGATCAGCGCGCCGTAGGTGTTGATCATGTTGAGCTCGAAGAACTGCCGGTAGAGCCCGACGACCAGCGAGGTCGGCGCGAACATCTGGGTGATGAGCACGACCAGCAGGAACACCCCGCGGCCCGGGAAGCGGTGCCGGGCCGTCATGTAGGCCGCCGGGATGGCCACGAGGACCACGATGCCGGTCGCCCCGAGCGAGACGACGAGCGACGTGAACAGCCAGTGCGGGAAGCGCCCGTCGGACAGCACGGTGGCGTAGGTGTCGAACTGCCAGACCCGCGGCAGGAACGAGGGCGGGCTGGTCTTGACGTCGGTACTGGTGCGGAAGCTGTCGAGCACCATCACCACGTACGGCGCGAGGAACACCAGGGCCACGGCGGCCGCGCTGAACGCGACGAGCCGGGGGCGGCGGGTCGTGGTCACTTCGTCTCCTCGCGCCAGTTGACGACCTTCAGGTAGACCATGACGACGACCAGGATGACCAGCACGTTCATGATCCCGGTCGCGGCCGACATCCCCACGTCCTTCTCCTGGCTCTTGAAGGCCAGCTTGTACATGAAGGTGATCAGGGTGTCGTGGCCGAACCCGGGGTTGCGGTCGTTGAGGGTGTAGATGATCGGGAAGCTGTTGAACACGTAGATGGTGTTCAGCACCGTCGCGATGAGCAGCGCCGGGCGCAGCAGCGGCAGGGTGATCATCCGCCAGCGCTGCCAGGGGGAGGCGCCGTCGACCTCGGCCGCCTCCATCACGTCGCCCGGGATCGCGTTGAGGCCGGCGATGAACACGAAGACGGTGAACGGCAGCGACACGAAGACGCCCACGACGACCATCGAGGCCATGGTGAACCGGTCGTCACCCAGGAAGCTGATGGGGGTGTCGATGACGTGGAGCGTCATCAGCACGTGGTTGACCAGGCCGTAGTTGTAGTCGTAGAGCAGCACGAACAGCTGGCTGGTGATGACCAGCGAGGCGGCCCACGGGACGATCACCGCCCACCTGACGAACCGGCGGCCGGGGAAGTCCTTGACGAGGAGCTGCGCCAGGGCCAGCGAGATGAGGATGGTCAGCGCGACCACCGCGACCACCCAGACCACGGTGTTCCTCAGCACCACCGGCAGGTCGGGGTGGCTGAGGACCTTGGCGTAGTTGTCCCACCCGGCGGCCCCCTTGTAGAGGCCGGTGATGGAGTACTCCGAGCGCGAGGCCTTGAACAGCATCACGGCCGGGAAGACCACGATGCCGACGATGAGCGCGATCGCGGGCGAGAGCCAGAGCAGGGCCACGCCGGGGTGGACGCGCCCGACCCCGGCGGTGCGGCGGCGCGTGCGCGCGGCCGGCACCTCCGGGGTCGGGCGTGCCGACGGCGCCGTGACGTCGTCGGTGAGGCTCATGTCAGCCCTGCGCCTCGGCGGTCTGCTGCAGCTTGGCCAGGACGCTCTTGGGGTCGCCGGTCATGGCCGCCCCGAGGTTCTGCTGCACCGCGAGCTTGACCTTGTCCCAGGTGGGGTCGTCGGTCGGGGTGAGACGGGCGTTCGGCAGGGTCTCGAGGTAGACCTTGAGCTTGGGGTCCTTCTGGAAGTACTCGACCCCGGACTTCGTGACGGGGAGGAAGCCCTCCTTCTCGATGAAGGTGTTGATCTGGTCCTTGGAGTAGTAGAGCTCGTAGAACGCCTTGACCGCGTCCTGGTTGCCCGCCTTCTTGAAGGCCATCAGGTAGTCGGTGACGCCGAAGGTCTTGCTCTCGGAGCCGTCGTTGGTGGGGAACGGCGCGACCTCGTACTTGACGGTGCCGTCCTTGTCGAGGGCACCGGCCAGCGGCGAGAAGCCCACGACCATCCCGACCTTGCCCGACTTGAACAGGTCGAAGGCGTCGGCGCGGTTGGTGCGGGCCGGGTTGGCCTGGGTGAGACCGGCGTCGGCGAGCTTCTTCATGAAGGTCAGGGACTCGACGTTCTGCTCGGAGTCGATGGTCCACTTGCCGTCGGTCTTCCAGTCACCGCCGTTGTTGAAGAGCCACATCGAGAACTCGCCCTGCGACTCCTCGGGGCCGAGCGGCATCGCGTAGCCGATGTCGCCGGCGGCCTTGATCTTCGTGGCGTCGGCCTCGAGCTCGGTCCAGGTCTTCGGGGGCGCCGAGATGCCGGCCTTCTGGAACACCGCGGTGTTGTAGAAGAGGGCGCGGGCGCTGCTGAGGTCGGGGAAGCCGTAGAACTTGCCGTCGTAGGTGCCGTACTTGACGAAGGTCGGCAGGATGTCGCTCTTGGCCTCGGCCGGGAGCACGTCGTCGGCCGAGTACAGCAGGCCGTCCTTGGCGTAGCTCGCGTAGGCGTTGAGGTTCAGGATGTCCGGCGGCTGGTTGTTCTGGATCATGGTCGACGACTGCTGGTCGATGTTGTCCCAGCTGACCACGTTGACGTTGAGGGTGTAGCCGTACTTGTCCTTGTACTCCTTGGCGAAGGAGTCCCAGAACGCCTTGGTGTTGTCCTTGCTGTACTCGGCGGCCATCAGCGTGATGGTGGTGGCCTTGGAGCCACCGGACGAGCCGCCGTCGGCCTGGCCCGCACCGGTACCTCCGCCGCAGGCGCCCAACAGCAGCGCCGGGAGCACGGTGCCGACCACGAGCGCGGTCTTCTTCGACATCCCCATGTCTGTCCTCCTTCTTCTCATGATGACCCGACGGCGCGGCCGTCGGTGGTCCGGCCCCGGCCGGGGTCGCCCACGGGGTGCTCCGGGAGGGCGGTCACCGGTCGGCGCGCCGGGTGGCGACGACGGCCGGTGGTCCTCACCAGAACTCCCCGTAGACAGTTACGAATGATTCGTAAATAATCATCCTCGACACGATCCGCGTCAAGACCCCTGGGGGTGGCAACTCGATGAGCGACACCGCGCGGGTGGCCAACGGCCCCCACGTGCTGCGCGGCATGAACCGCGCCGCCCTCCTGGCCGCGCTCCGTCGGGCGGAGGGGGCCGCCAGCGTGTCCGAGCTCGCCGCCCTCACCTCGCTCTCGCGCCCCGCGGTGACCCGCTCGGTCGACGACCTGGTCGAGCTCGGGCTGGTCGAGCGCCGGCGCTCGCGCGCCGAGGGAGCGCCCGGCCGGCCGGCGCAGCGGGTCCGCTTCCGCAGCGAGCTCGGCTGTGTCGTCGGGGTGCAGGTGGGGGCGCACGAGGTCCACGCGCAGCTGGCCGACCTGGCGGGCGAGCCGCGGGCCGAGGTGCGCCTCGCCACCGCGGCGACCGCGGCCGACGTCCTCGAGACGGTGCTCACGGCGGTGCGCACGCTGCGCCGGTCGGACGCCTCCGCCACCGGGGTCTGGGCCGTCGGCATCGGCAGCCCGGGCGTGGTCGACGTCTCGACCGGCCGCATCCGCACCGCCCCGAACATCCCGGGCTGGAGCGCGGTGCCCGTCACCGAGCGGGTCGCGGCCGAGGTGGGCTGCCCGGTCCTGATCGACAACGACGTCAACCTCGCCGCCCTGGCCGAGCGCGCGGTTGGGGTGGCCCGGGGGGTCGACACCTTCGCCTTCGTGCACTGGGACGAGCAGGTCGGCGCGGGGATCGTCATCGACGGCGTGCCCTACCGCGGCGCCACCATGGCCGCGGGCGAGCTCGGCTTCGTCGACGTCTTCCGCGACCCCGCCGCCACCCATGACGACGGCCCGCTGGCGCCCGAGGGCAGCCCCGGGGCGTTCGAGCGGCGGGTGTCGACGATGGCCGTCGCGCAGGTCGCCCGGGCCCTGGCCGTTCACGACCCGCTGGTGGCGGCCGAGCTGGCCGTCGCTCCCGGCGGTGCGGCGTCCGGCGACGGGAGCGTGGACGCGCTCGGCGCCCTCCTGCGGGCGGGGGCGGCCGGCAGCGCCGACGCCGCGGAAGCGGCCGAGCGGGTCGTGCACTGGTTCTGCGCCGGGGTGTCGGCCCTGGTCCTGGTGCTCGACCCCGGCACCGTCGTGCTCGGCGGGCGAGCCACCCGGGTCGGCGAGCCGCTGGTCGGCGCGGTCGCCGCCGAGCTCGCCCGGTCGACCCTCGACCCGCCCCGCGTCCTGCTCTCGCAGCTCGGCGGCTCGGCCGTCGCCACGGGGGCGGTGCGGCTGGCGCTCACCGCGGTCGAGCGCCGCCTCGAGAGCACGGTGGCCACCGCGTGACCACCCTCCAGCCGACGCCGTCGGCCACTCCTGCCTCCGCCGTCGACGCGCCCGCCGGGCTGCTGCGGGTCGGCGTCGACATCGGCGGCACCCGCACCAAGGTCGTGGCCGTGCGCGACGGCGTCGTCCTGGCCCGCTTCCTGCGCCCCACCCCGCGGGACGTCGCCGTCACGGTCGGGCCGCTGGTCGCCGACGTCCTGGCCTCGGTGCTGTCGACCGAGCACCTGCCCGCCACCGACACCGCCTCCGGGGTCGACCGGGTGGGCGTGGTCGTCCCCGGCATCGTCGACGAGGAGCACCAGCGGGCGGTCTGGTCGGCCAACCTCGGCTGGCGCGACCTCGATGTCGCCGCCGCGCTCGCCGGGCACGTCGCGGTACCGGTCCTGCTCGGCCACGACGTGCGGGCGGGGCTGCTGGGCGAGCACCTGCTCGGCGCCGCGGCCGGGGTCGACGACGTGCTGTTCGTGCCGCTCGGCACCGGCCTCGCGGCCGCCCTGATGACCGCGGGGCGGGTCGTGCGCGGGTCGGAGTGGACCGGCGAGCTCGGCCACGTCCGGGTCGTGCCCGACGGGCCCGAGTGCGGCTGCGGCCGGTTCGGCTGCCTCGAGGCGGTGGCCGGGGCCACCGCCGTGGGCCGCCGCTGGCGCGAGGCGGGCCGCGAGGGCGACGCCCGCACCGTCTCGGCCGCGGTCGAGGCCGGTGACCCGCTGGCGGCGTCCATCTGGACCGCCGCGGTCGAGGCCCTGGCCGACGCGTTCGCCCCGGTCGTCGCCACCGCCGGCACCCGGCTGGTGCTGGTGGGCGGCGGGATGGCCCAGGCCGGCGCGACCCTGCTCGACCCCTTACGGGCGGCGCTGGCCGAGCGGCTGCCGATGCCCGACGGGGTGGCGGTCGCGGCGTCCGGGCTCGGCGAGTGGTCGGGCGCGGTGGGGGCGGCCCACCTCGACCTCGGCACCGGCTGAGCCGGCCCTGCGCTCAGGGCCCGGCCGCGGGGGCCTCGACCTGCGGGCGGGCCTGCCACAGGGCCCAGTCGGCGCTGACCTCACCGGCGGCCCGCAGCAGCCGGGGAAGGTGCTCGTCGACGAGCTGCTCGGTGGAGGTCTCGGCCGCGTGCACGGTGACGTTCATCGCGGCCCGCACCGCACCGGTGCCGTCCCGCACCGGCACGGCGACCGAGCGGACGCCGGGGGCGAGCTCCTCGTCAGCCAGAGCCCAGCCGCGCGCCCGGACCGAGGTCAGCTCGTCCCTCAGAGCGGACGGGTCCCAGGCACGGCGGGGCAGGACCGGCGAGCGGCTGGGCAGCGCGAGGGCGGCGTCGAGGTCGGCGGGCGCCAGCCCCGCCAGCAGCACCTTGCCCTGCGAGGTGGGAGGCGCCGGGAAGCGGGTCCCGACCTCCACCCGCAGCGCGATGATCTTCGGCACGGCCACCCGCGCCACGTAGACGATGTCGGAGCCGTCGAGCTGGGCCATCGACGAGGACTCCCCGGTCTGCCCGACGAGCCACTCCATCCGCGGGCGGGCGACGTCCCACAGCCCGAGCGAGGCGATGTAGGCCATCCCGAGGCTCAGGACCCGGGGCGTCGGCTCGAACCCGCCGTCGACCTGCCGCACGAACCCGAGCTCGTCGAGGGTGAGCAGCAGCCGGCGCGCGGTGGGGCGGGCGAGGCCGGTGGCCGCCGCGACGTCGCTGAGCGAGCGTCGGGGATGCGCGGCGTCGAAGCAGCCGAGCACGTCGAGCCCCCGCGCGAGTGCCTCGACGAAGTCGGCGCCCTGCCCACGACCGGCCACGCGACCTCCCTCGACCTGGTGCTGCGGCGGATCCGCGCGGACGACCCTACGCGGTGAGCGGCCGGCCCTTCACTCCCCGGCGCCGGGCTCACCGAAGATGCTGCCGCGGGCGAGCGTGGTGTCGGTGCGGAAGTCGGTGTACTGGTACGGGTTGTCGAGCATCTTGTCGTCCTCGCCCGGCTCCTCGGGGTTCATCCCCGCGGCCCAGGCGTCCTCGCCCATGACCGAGCGCAGGTGCTCGACGGTGCTCTCGGCCCGCCGGCGGAGGTCGGCGAGGTCGATCCCGACGAGCTTGCCGTCCTGCTTGACGACCACCCCGTCGACGAGCACGGTGTGGACGTCGCCGCGCTGCGCCTGGAACGCGACGTGACCGTAGGGGTTGAGGAGCGGGAAGGACACCGGCGAGGAGTCGTTGCGCAGCAGGACCACGTCGGCCTTGGCACCGGGCACGATGCGGCCCAGCTCGTCGGCGCCGAGCGCCCGCGCGCCGCCGCGGGTCGCCCAGTCGACGACGTGCTCGGCCCGCAGGTGCACGTTGGTCACGGTGTCACCCGCGGCGTGGGCCTCGAGGTGCTCGCGCGAGCGGTCGGCACCGAGCGTCGTGCGCATCGCGGAGAACAGGTCGCCGCTCCACCAGACGCTGGTGTCCATCGACAGCGAGACCGGGATGTCGTGCTTGCGGACCTGCCAGGTGGGGGGGTACCCCTGGCCGGCGCTCTGCTCGGACTCGGTCGACACCGAGACCGACCCGCCGGTGGCGGCGATCCGGTGGTAGCTGTCGGTCGAGAGGGTCGCGGCGTGCACGTAGACGGTCGACTCGTCGGCGAAGCCGTGGTCGGTCATCAGCCGGATGCCGTCGTCGTTCGTGGCGCCCCAGACCCCGGCGTGGGTCGTGACGGGCAGGCCGAGCTCGCGGGCGGCCTCGAACGCGGCCCGCTCGGGGAAGGCGGGGTCGCCGGTGACGTCGAAGGCGAGCTGCCAGCCGTAGAGGTCGCCGCGGCGGCGGTCGAGGAACGAGCGCAGGGCCGGGTCGGCGGCCCACTCCCACGGGCCCCCCTGGATGTTGCCGTAGGCGAGGACGAACCGGCCGGGGACGGCGGCCAGCGCGTCGACGGCGGCCTCGGCGTGGTCGATGGTCTGCAGGCCGTGCGACCAGTCGACGGTCGTCGTCACCCCGGCCTCGAGGGACTCCCACGCCGAGAGCAGGTTGCCGGTGTGCACGTCCTCGGGGCGGAAGTGCTTCCCGCTCTCGAGGTAGTACCAGACGAAGTACTGGGTGAGGGTCCAGTCGGCGCCGTAGCCGCGCATGGCGGTCTGCCACATGTGGCGGTGGGTGTCGATCATCCCCGGCATGACGATGCCGCCGGCGGCGTCGATCTCGAGGGCACCCTCCGGGGCGGTGAGCCCGACACCGACCTCGGCGATCCGGTCCCCGACCACGAGGACGTCGGTGCCGTACAGCACGGTGTGCTGGTCGTCCATCGTGAGGACCGTGCCCCCGCGGAACAGCACCGGTGCACCCTCGGTCGTCGCGTCGAGCGCCATCGTCACTCCCATCGTCAGTGGTGGCGGACAGATGTCCGTAGAACGGCGTTCAGCCGCGCATCCCACTCTCCGCCCGCTCCGCGACCGCTGTCAAGACCCTTCCGTGCCACACTGCAGACTCCTTGACAGGGGCCGGTCCTCCCCCGCAGACTCGAGAACCAGCCCAACGGACGACTGTCCGCGAAACGAGTCGGAGGCCTCCTGTGACCGCATCGTCAGGACCCCTCAGCGGTCTGCTGGTCGCCGACTTCTCCCGCGTCCTGGCCGGGCCCTACGCCACGATGCTCCTCGCCGACCTGGGCGCCGAGGTCGTCAAGGTCGAGTCACCGGCCGGCGACGACACCCGGTCCTGGAGCCCCCCGGTGCGCGACGGCGTCTCGACGTACTACCTCGGGGTGAACCGCAACAAGCGCTCGGTCGTGCTCGACCTCAAGGACGACGGCGACCGCGCGGCCGCCCAGGAGCTGGCCCGGCGCGCCGACGTCCTGGTGGAGAACTTCAAGCCCGGGGGGCTCGCCCGCTTCGGCCTCGACTACGACGCGGTCGCCGCCACCAACCCCGGCATCGTCTACGCCTCCATCACCGGCTTCGGCAGCGGCCCCGGCGGCCGTGACCTGCCGGGCTACGACCTCATCGTGCAGGCCATCTCCGGGCTGATGAGCCTCACCGGCTCCCCCGACGGCGAGCCGTTCCGGGCCGGCATCTCGGTCTTCGACGTCATGGCCGGGCTGCACGCGAGCATCGGGGTGCTCTCGGCCCTGCACGCCCGCCACGACACCGGCCGGGGGCAGCACGTCGAGGTCAACCTGCTGTCGTCGGCCCTGTCGGGGCTGGTCAACCAGTCCAGCGCCTTCGTGGCCGGCGGCGTCGTCCCCCACCGGATGGGCAACAGCCACCCGAGCCTCTTCCCCTACGAGCCGCTCCCCTGCTCCGACCGCGACCTCGTCGTCACCGCGGGCAACAACGGCCAGTTCCGGCGCCTGGTCGAGGTGCTCGGCGTGCCCGAGCTGGCCGACGACCCGCGCTTCGCCCGCAACGAGGACCGGACGGCCCATCGCGACGAGCTGCGCCCGCTCCTCGTCGAGCGCCTGCGCACCCGCACCGCCATGGAGTGGTTCCGCGACATCATCGCCGCCGGGGTGCCCTGCGGCCCGATCAACACCGTCGACGGCGGGGTCGCCTTCGCCGAGGGGGTCGGGCTGGAGCCGGTCGTGCACGTGGGCGAGGGCGACGCCGCCGTCCCGTCCATCCGCAACCCGATCCGGTTCTCCGACAGCCAGGCCCGTTACGACCTCCCCCCGCCGTCCCTCGACGCGGACGGTGACGACATCCGGCGCTGGCTCTCGGAGCCGGCCCCCGCGCGCGACGAGGAGCCGCGATGACGACCTACCCCACCTCCCTCGGGACCTCCACCGCCGACGAGATCCGCCTCCTCGGGCAGGACCTCACCGAGGACCTCATGGGCTCGGTCGGCTTCGGGGAGCTCGCGTTCTGGCTCGTCGCGATGCGCCGCCCCACGCCCCAGGAGACCCGCGTCTTCGAGGCGGTCCTCGTGGCCCTCGCCGACCACGGCTTCACCCCCACCGCCATCGCCGCCCGCCTCACCTACCTCTCGGCCCCCGACTCGCTGCAGGGCGCGCTCGCTGCGGGCCTGCTCGGCGGCGGGTCGCGCTTCCTCGGGGTCACCGAGGACTGCGGCGCGTTCCTCCACGCGGTCGTCTCGGACCTCGGCGACGAGCTGCCCACCGACGACGCGGGCTGGGACGCCGTGGCGCTCGAGGCGGTGCGGCGCACGAAGGAGGCCCGGCGGTTCGTCCCCGGTCTGGGGCACCCCGTGCACAAGCAGGGCGACCCCCGCACGCCCGTGCTCCTGCGCATCGCCGAGGAGGAGGGCCTGCGCGGCCCCCACCTGCGCCTCTTCGAGGCGGTCGGGAGGGTGCACGACCAGGTCCTCGGGAAGCGCCTGCCGCTCAACGGGGCCGGGGTCTGCGGCGCGGCGCTGGCCGACCTCGGGCTGCCGGTCGAGATGCTGCGCGGCTTCGCGCTGCTCGCCCGGTGCGCCGGCCTGCTCGGCCAGCTGGCCGAGGAGCGACGCCGCCCCATCGGCATGGATGCCTACCTGTCGGTCGACCGCAACGCGGTCTACGTCGACCCCGAGTCCTGACCTTTCCGGAAGGAGCACCCGCATGGCCCAGGTCGTCGCCGTCATCGCCTCGACGCACCACCCCTTCTACTACCGCGCCAGCACCGCGGTGGGTGACGAGCGGCCCCCGTTCGCGGACGAGTGGGTCGCGAAGATCGAGCGCTTCCGCGAGACCCTGACCCGGGCCCGGCCCGATGTCCTCGTCATGGTGGGCAGCGACCACTTCCACCAGCTCTGGCTCGACAACATGCCGCAGTTCCTCGTGGGCAAAGCGCCTGTCTACGATGCCAACTGGTACAACGAGGAGCGCGAGTTCGGGCTGCCGCGGCTGCGCCTCGAAGGGCACGAGGAGCTGTCGTCGCACATCCTGCGCGGTGGCCTGGACTCCGGCTTCGACCTCGCGTTCAGCAACGAGCTGCGGATCGACCACTCGATCACCTGCCCGATCATCACCCTGCGCCCCGAGGCCGACCTCCCGATCGTGCCGATCTACACGAACATCTTCGCGCCGCCGCTGCCGCAGCCGAAGCGCTTCGTCGAGCTCGGCCGCACCATCCGCGAGCTCGTCGAGGGCTGGCCCAGCGACCAGCGGGTGGCCATCATCGGCACCGGCCACCTCTCGCTCGAGCTCGGCGGCCCGCGCCAGTTCGGGCCCCACGGACCCGACCCGGACTTCGACCGCCGGGCCGTCGAGTGGATCGCCAACGGCGACCTCGAGGGCTGCCTCGGTGAGGTCACCCTCGACAGCCTCCACCTGCCGGGCAACGCGACCCACGGCTTCATGGACTTCATGCTGATGATGGGCGTCGCGGGCCAGGGGGTGCGCGCCGACCACGTCGACAGCCTCGACCTGTTCCACACGATGGAGGCCTACTTCACCTGGTACCCCGAGGGAGCGCCGGCATGAGCAAGTACCTGGTGAACAAGTTCCTCTACACCGTCGACCGTGACCCCGAGCTGGTGGAGCGCTACCGCACCGACCCCGCCGGCACCGTCGGCTGGTGGGAGGAGACGCTGGCCAACCGCATCCTCAACGTGCCCGATGCCGAGGCGAGCACCTGGCTGGCCTTCGAGGTCGCCGAGCGCGCCGCGCTCGTCGCCCACGACCACGTGGCGCTGTTCGAGCTCGGGGCGCACCCGTTCCTCACGCTGACCCTCTTCATCGCGATGTTCGAGCGCGACCACCCCGAACCGCTGTCGTACCAGAAGGGCTACGGGCAGGCGCTGGCCCACCTGTCGCTGCCGTACCCCGACATCGCCACCTGAGCCGTGCGCGCCGTCGTCGTCACCGCCCACGGCCGCCCCCCCGCGGCGGCCGGGCACCCGGACCCCGCGCCCGCGCCCGGCCAGGTCCTGGTCGAGGTCACCGCCGCGCCCATCACCCCCCTCGACCTGCTCTGCGCATCGGGCACGTCCTACTTCGGCGCACCCGCTCTTCCCTACGTCCCCGGCGTCCAGGGAGTCGGAGTCGTCCGGGAAGGGCCGTCCCACCTCGTCGGGCGGCGGGTCTGGTTCGCGAGCACGGCCGGGATGGCGCCCGGCGACGGGGGGATGGCCGAGCTGGCCGCCGTGGCCCCGGCCGACCTCGTCCCGCTCCACGCCGACGTCCCCGACCCTCTGGTCGCGGCCCTCGGCCTGTCGGCGGTCGCGGCCTGGGAGGTGCTCGAGGCGCGGGCCCACCTGCTCCCGGGGGAGTGCGTGGTCGTCCTCGGCGCGGGCGGGGTGGTCGGCCAGGTGGCCGTGCAGGCCGCCCGCCTCCTGGGCGCCCGGCGGGTCGTCGCACTCGCCCGCTCTGCCGCCGCCCGGGATGCCGCCGCGCGCCGGGGTGCCGACGAGGTCGTCGCCCTCGACGGCGACGAGGACCCCGCAGCGCTCGCCGCCCGCATCCGGGAGGCCTGCGCCGGCGACGGCGCCGACGTCGTCGTCGACCCCCTCGCCGGCGTCGCCGCCAGCGCCGCCGTCCTCGCCCTCGCCCCGGGGGGTCGGCTGGTCAACCTCGGCAGCAGCGCCGGCGCCACCCTCACCGTCGACTCCGCGGCCCTGCGTAGCCGCTCGGCGGCCGTCCTCGGGTACACCAACACCACCCTGACGGCGCAGCGCCGCGAGCAGGTCCTCACCACCGTCCTCGCGCACGCCGCCCGCCGGGAGGTCGACGTCGACCACACCGTCCACCCGCTGAGCGACGTGGCCGACGCCTGGCACCGGGTGCGCGAGGGGACGGCTCCGGACCGCGTCGTCCTGGTCCCCTGACGCCGGGCGGGCGGCCGGTGGTCGGGCGTGTCCCCGCGAGCCCGTAGACTGGTCGCAGTGGCCCGCCCAGTTCTGCCTCGGGCCCTGCTTCCTCTGATGTCGATGCCAGTGTGACCGGCCCCATGGCCGCCGTCACCGCGCGCCGCGGCCCCAAGAGCCCGCCCGGCAGAACATCCACGTTGTCGCTGCCGACGGCTACTCGTCGCCCCGACACACCCCACCACCGGGAGACCACCCCGTGTCCTCAGACACCTTCGGCGCGCTCGGCGTGCCCACCGTCCTCGCCGACGTCCTGGCCCAGGCCGGGATCACGACGCCCACCCCCATCCAGGCCGCGACCCTGCCCGACTCGCTCGCCGGCCGTGACCTGCTCGGCCGCGGCCGCACCGGCTCCGGCAAGACCGTCGCCTTCCTGCTGCCGCTGCTCGCGCGCCTCTCCACCAGCGGGAAGCAGCGCACCCCCAAGCGGCCCCGCGCCCTCATCCTCGCCCCGACCCGCGAGCTCGCCACCCAGATCGACGAGGCCATGGCCCCGCTCGCCGCGGTGCTCGGCCTCACCTCGCGCACCGTCTTCGGCGGCGTCGGCCAGGGCCCGCAGGTCTCGGCCATCCGCCGCGGCGTCGACGTCGTGGTGGCCTGCCCCGGCCGCCTCGAGGACCTCATCGCCCAGGGTCACGTCGCCCTCGACGCCGTCGAGGTCACCGTCGTCGACGAGGCCGACCACATGGCCGACCTCGGCTTCCTGCCCCAGGTGCGTCGCATCCTCGACGCCACCCCGAGCCGTGGCCAGCGGATGCTGTTCTCGGCCACGCTGGACGCCGGGATCGGCGTGCTCGCCAAGCGCTACCTGCACGACCCGGCTACCCACGAGGCCGACTCGGCCCAGTCCCCGGTGTCCGCGATGTCGCACCACGTGCTGCACGTGGCCGGGGCCGCGCACCTACCGGTGCTGGTCGACCTCACCTCGGCGCCGGGTCGCACGATCGTGTTCACCCGCACCAAGCACCGCGCCAAGCGGATCGCCCGCCAGCTCAACGAGGCCGGCGTCCCCGCGGTCGAGCTGCACGGCAACCTCAGCCAGGGCCAGCGCACCCGCACCATGGAGGCCTTCCACACCGGGGCCGCCAAGACCCTCGTCGCCACCGACATCGCGGCCCGCGGCATCCATGTCGACGACGTGGGGCTGGTGATCCACGCCGACCCGCCGGTCGAGCACAAGGCGTACCTGCACCGCTCGGGCCGCACCGCGCGCGCCGGCGCCTCGGGCACCGTCATCACGCTGATGACCGACGACCAGGTGCGCGACGTGCGCGACCTCACCCGCAAGGCCGGCATCAACCCGACCATCACCCGGGCCCACGCCCAGCACCCCGTGCTGGCCGAGCTCGCCCCCGGCGAGCGCTCCCTCGAGGGCGGCTACGTCGCCCCCGGCGGCGCCGAGCGCTCCGGTGGCGGCGGCGGTGGTCGCCGCGGTGGCGGCCGTCCCGGCGGTGCGGCGGGCTCCCCTCGCCAGGGTGGCGGTCCGCGCAGCTCGCGGGGCCCGCGCAGCGAGCCGCGCGCCGCTGGCCAGGCCCAGGGTCAGGGGCGTCCGCGCCGCGGCTCCGGCTCCTCCGGCCGGCCGGCCGCCGCCTCGTCCGGTCGCCCGGGCTCCGCGCCGTCGGGCCGCTCGGCCGCGTCCTTCTCCGAGGGTGCGCGCCCGCGCCGCTCCCGCTGACCCTCCGGCCTCACCCGGCCCGACGCCCCGCTCCGGCCCTCACGGCCGGGGCGGGGCGTCGCTCGTCCGGGCCGCCCAGGCGCCGGTGCACCACAGCACCAGCGCGACCAGGAGCGGCTGGAACAGCAGCCGGATGCCGCGAGCCCGGTCGGTGTCGAGCCCGAACCCGTCGGTGCCGGTGACGAACTGGCTGATGTTGCCGGGGAACACCGCCACCAGGAAGCCCGCCACGACCCATCCGACGGCCGGCCGGTACCGCCGCGGTGCCAGCGCCAGCGCCGCCGCGAGGGCCAGCTCCAGCACGCCGCTCAGCGCGATGACGAGCTCGGGGGCCGGCAGCCAGGGCGGGATCTGGGCCCGGAACGACCCGGCCGACACCAGGTGGGCCACCCCCGCGACGGCGAGGAACGCCGCGAAGGCGAGGCGGCCGGCGGTGCGGGGCACCGACGTGGGGACGGCGGCGGGGCGCAGGTGCATGGCCCCACCCCACCACGCCGGGCACACGAAGGGGGCCGGCCCCGCGGGCCGGCCCCCTCGCGTCGTGCTCGCTCAGCGCAGGACGAACGTCGCCGTCTGCGTCTGGCCCGTCTCCGGGACGGTGACCGTCACGGTGAAGGTGCCCGTGCCCGGCAGGTCACCGGTGCGCAGGTTGTACTGCCAGATGCCGTCGACCAGGGCGGCCGAGCCGGTGAGGACGGTCGTGCCGCTGGTGCTCACCGTGACGACCGGCGCCAGGTCGGTGGGGACCGAGCCGTCGCAGTCGGCGAAGGCGATCTTCACCGGCAGCGTCGAGCCCTTCTTGCTCGTGCGACCCTCCTTCGAGAGGGGACCCTCGAAACCGGTGGTCGCATAGGCGACCGAGACGACCGCGGTCGCGGGCGCTGCCGCCTGGCCGTGGCTGTCGGTGACGACCACCGAGGCCGTGTACCGCCCCGCCGCGGCGTAGGTGTGCGTCGCCGTGACCCGGGTCTGGCCGGCCGCGGCCTGGACCGTGCCGGTCGTACCGTCGCCCCAGGTGATGGCGACGGTGTGGGTGTCGGCCACGTCGCGGTCGGCGATGTCGACCGTCAGGGTCGCGGCCCGTCCGCAGCCGACCAGCACGGGCGAGAACGCCGCGCTCGCCGTGGGGGGCGAGTTGGGCGCCAGGCCGATCTTGACCGGGTCGTGGTCGGAGACGCGGTACTGGTCGGGCGCGTACAGCATCGCCTGGAGGTCGGCCGACTTGAAGTCGGTGTTGTAGTCCAGCACCGAGGGCTCGTCGGCGTTGATGTGGTAGTCCGCGACGCCCGTGACCTGGTCGAGGAGCGAGTGCGAACCGAGGGCGTGGTCGAGGTAGCCCCACTGGCCGTCGAAGGCGTAGGAGTAGGCGTCCTCGCCCTGGTACTTCTCCACGAGGTTGGTGAAGCCGCCGGCCTCGAGGGCACGGATCGGGTCCTCCTTGGCGTAGGAGTTGTAGTCGCCGACGAGCAGGACGTCGTCGTCGCCGGTGCCGGTCGGGTCGGTGGCGAGCCACGCGAGCAGCGCCTTGACCGAGTTGGTGCGCACGACGTTGCAGTTGGCCTGGCCGTCACCGGCGTCCGGGACCGAGCAGGCCGACCCCTTGGACTTCAGGTGGTTGACGTCCGTCACGAAGACGCCGCCGGTGGCGTTGACCTTCCAGGCCTGGGCGAGGGAGGGACGGGCCCGCGGGGCGGGATCGCCGCCGTTGACGAACTCGACACTGTTGAGGACGGCGGTCCGGCCGACGGGGGTGACGACCGCGGGCCGGTAGATGCTGCCGACCTTGATGGCGTCGCTGCCCAGCGCGTCGACCTGCCCGGTACGGGCGTCGACGTCGAGGTAGGCGAAGGTGCCCGGCGTCGTGGCCGCGTTGAGGCGGTCGACGAGGGACGCGATCGCGCTGGTCGCGCCGTAGCCGTCGTTCTCGATCTCGTTGACGCCGTACACGTCGGCGTCGAGGGCGAGGATGGCGGCGACGGTCTTGGCGGTCTGGCGCTCGAGCTCGGTGGCCGTGTTGGCCCCGCGGCAGTCCATCGCCGGTCCCGTCACACCGCCGGTGCAGTTGTTGCCGGTCGTGTCGAGGGTGTTGAAGTAGTTGAGCAGGTTCATCCCCACGACCTGGACGTCACCGCCGACGTCCTCGGGCGTGGTCGGGCGGGGGTTCGCGGCGGTGAAGGTGATGCCGGCCCCGGTCTGGTCGACCGGGCGCAGGCGGTAGGAGTTGGGGCTCGCCGAGTTGCCGCCCCAGGTGTAGGTCATGACGCCGGTCGCGCCCGTCACGGTGTCACCGCCGCGCAGCGTGTTCGACGCCGACAGGGGCTGCCCGCCGCGGCCCCAGATGATGGGGTCGGGGTTCTGGCTGTTGAGGGTGTCGTCGACGATCAGGCGGTTGAGGTCGTTCTTCGCCTGGAGGGCGTTGGCCTCGGCCCCCGGCGCGACGACGTTGGTGGGCTGCTGCAGGCGGCCACCGGAGGAGACCGTGACCTGGCCGAAGCGGCCGAGCTGGTAGTGCTCGGTCACCGACAGGGTCTGCGGCATCGTGACGAGCATCCCCTCGTACTTCTCGAAGTCGGTGGCGCTGGCCATGGGCAGGCGGACCTCCGTGGAGGTCACGGTGCCGGCGCCGCAGGCGTCGGTGGTGCTCGCCGACAGCTGGGTCTGGCCCTGGAACTCCGAGACCGCCCCGGTGACGCGCACGACGTCGCCGCGCGAGACCTCGTCGGCGCCGCCGTCGAAGACGAACACGGCGTCGGAGGTGGCCGGGTCGCCGTCACCGGTCGCGTCCTGGAGGTAGTAGCCGCGCAGCGAGCCGCGGCCCTCGTAGTCGGCGACGACGACGCCCTGGGTGGTGACCGTCCGGCCCTCCAGCGGCGAGGTGTCGCCGTCGCCCTGGATGGCGGGGATGCGGGTGTAGGAGGCGGCGCAGACATCCCCCACGCCGAAGCGGGTGACGTAGTCGGCCTCGAGGGTGTCGGGCGGGTCGTTGGCGTCGACGTCGCTGACCCCGGCGGCGTGGACGGTGAGGGTGCACGACTGGCCGAGTGCGAGGTCGGTGGCGGGGTCGACGGTGTACTCGGTGGGGCCCCCGGTCACGGTGACAGCGACGTCACCGGAGGTGCAGGTGAGGGTGACGGCGCCCGAGGCCAGGGCGACCGGCTCGCTGAAGGTCACGGTCGGCGAGGTGCTGCCGGCAACCGTCGCGCCGTCCTGCGGGGTCACGGCGGTGACGGTCGGGGCGAGGTCGACGACGGGGCCGCAGTCGGCCGTGTGCGCCCCGAGTCCGTCGGCGGTGTCGACCGCGTAGCCGTCCCACTGCACGGCCGGGTCGAACGCGTCGCCGGGGGTGGCGTCCCCCGCGCAGACGGTGGCCTTGCGGCGCAGGGTGTGGTCCTTGGTGCTGGTGACGCCGGTGCCCCACTCGGCGCCGGGGTCGGTGCCGAGCTGGCCGAAGGAGTCGATGACGGCGCCGTCGTGGCGCAGGGTGACCGCGTCGTTCCCGTTCCAGTTGGCGCTGCCCGAGAGGAGGTCCGCGACCGCCTTGATGGTCGCGTTGGCGCTGTTGTTCGCGAGGACGTACACGTCGCCCGGGGCCACCGTGCCGGTGAGGGGGATGGTGTTGGTCGCGGTCGTGGTGCCGTTGGCGAACACCTGCACGGTGTAGGCGCCGGCGGTGAGGTCGACCGGTGAGCCGGTCCCGTTGTAGATCTCGAGCGCCTTGTTGTTGCTCGAGCCCTCGACGTACTCCGAGACGAGGAGATCGGCGGGGGCAGCGGCCGACGCGGGGGTGGGCGTCAGCGCGACGGGCGCCGCGAGGGCGAGGGCGCCGACGGCGACCCTCCCCACGAGACGGCGCAACGGCGTGCGGTTCATGCATCCTCCCAGGGGTCCGGCGGGGAGCGCCGACCTGTCATCGACACCTCGACCCGCTCGTGTGCGCGGCGAACGTAACACCGGCGAACGACGCCGGCGACCCGAGGAGTCCCACGGGTTCGTGAACTCCGGGAGAACCCTCGGAGGCCGCCTCCGGACCGCTCGCGGGGAACATCCGGGCCGGTCATGGCCTTGGCCCAGAGGTAGACCCGCGGCGCGCGTGGTCGGCATCCGCCCCTCTGCGCCGCCCCCCGACGACAGGAGCAGACACCATGAAGCAGCGCGCACTCGCGGACCTCGAGGTCGGCGCCATCGGCCTCGGCGGCATGCCGATGTCGATCGAAGGCCGCCCCGACGAGGCCCGCAGCATCGCGACCATCCACGCGGCCCTCGACGCCGGCGTCACCCTCGTCGACACCGCGGACGCCTACCACCGCGACGCGAACGAGGTCGGGCACAACGAGACCCTCATCGCCAAGGCGCTCGCGTCCTACGGCGGCGACACCTCGCACGTGGTCGTGGCGACCAAGGGCGGCCACCTGCGCCCGGGTGACGGCTCGTGGACGCGCAACGGCGACCCGGCCTACCTCAAGGAGGCCGCGAAGGCCTCGGCGCAGCGCCTGGGCGTCGACGCCATCGGGCTCTACCAGTTCCACCGGCCCGACCCGGAGGTCCCCTACGCGGAGTCGGTCGGGGCGCTCGCGGAGCTGCTGGACGAGGGCGTCATCCAGCGGGCCGGCATCTCGAACGCCACCGTGGCCCAGATCGACCTTGCCAACGAGGTGCTCGGTGGCCGCCTGGTGTCCGTGCAGAACCAGTTCTCGCCGGCATTCCTCTCCAGCCGCGGCGAGCTCGACCACTGCGCCGAGCTGGGCATCGCGTTCCTCCCCTGGAGCCCGCTCGGCGGCATCAAGAGCGCCGGTGACCTCGGCGGCAACCACTCGGCGTTCGCGACGGTGGCGCAGGCGCACGGCGTGAGCCCGCAGCAGGTGGCCCTGGCGTGGGAGCTCTCGCTCGCCGACGTCGTGCTGCCCATCCCGGGTGCCTCGCGCCCGGCGTCCATCCAGGACTCGGTGCGGGCGGCCGACCTCGAGCTCACCGCCGACGAGCTCGAGCAGCTGGGGTCAGCCGCGGGCTGACCGCGCCTGCGGGGGCCTCGACACCCCGGTTCGTGCACGAGACCCCGGCTCCGAGCCGGGGTCTCGTGCGCTTTTCGGGGTGACCCCGAAAAGCCGAGGCGGATGGGGCCGCCGGAGCCGGTCAGCCGAGGTGGCCGCGGACCGACACGTGGCCCTTGAGCAGGTTGCGGGCCAGGGTGCGGCGCTGGATCTCGTCGGTGCCCTCGTAGATGCGCAGCAGCCGCAGCTCGCGGTACCAGCGTTCGAGCGGCAGCTCGCGGGTGTAGCCCATCCCGCCGTGCACCTGGAGCATCCGGTCGACGATCTCGTTGCACTTGACGCCGCCGAAGAGCTTCGCCATCGACTGCGCCTGGCGCGAGTCACGACCCTGGTCGACCTGCCACGCGGCCGACAGCACCAGCCAGCGCAGCGCCTCGATCTCGGTGGCGGAGTCGGCGATCATCCACTGGATGGCCTGCCGCTCGGCGATCGGCTTGCCGAAGGTCACCCGGTTGTGGGCCCACTCCATCGCCATCTCGACCATCCGCTCGCAGCCGCCCAGGGCACGGGCGGGCAGCAGGTAGCGGCCCTTGCCGATCCACTGCATGGCGAGGGCGAAGCCCTTGCCCTCCTCGCCGAGGATGGCCGAGTGCGGCACCCGCACGTCGTCGAACACGAGTGCGGCCGGGCCCCACTCGCCCATGGTGTCGATCTGCTGCGAGGTCCAGCCGCGGTCGCGGTCGACCAGGAAGCAGGTCACCGACTCGCCGGTGCGCCCCGCTTTGTGGGCCTCGGGGTCGGTGACCGCGAAGACCATCACGAAGTCGGCGTCGACCCCGCCGGTGATGAAGGTCTTCTCGCCGTTGATGACCCACTCGTCGCCCTCGCGCCGGGCCGAGGTGCGGATGGCGCGCGCGTCGGAGCCGGCGCCGGGCTCGGTGATGGCGAAGCAGCTCTTGCGGGTGCCCTCGATGGTCGGGCGCAGGTACTCCTCCTGCTGGGCCTCGTTGGCGTGGAAGAGGATGTTGTCGGCGTCGCCGGCGAAGCGGAACGGCACGAACGAGCGCCCGAGCTCGACCTCGACCAGCGCCGCCATCACCGCCGACAGCCCCATCCCGCCGTACTCCTCCGGGGTCAGCACGCCGAAGAAGCCCGCCGCACGGGCGGTGTCCTGCAGGCGCTTCAGCTCCTCGGGGGGCAGGCCACGCTCGTGGCGGCGCTCACGCGCCAGCACGTCCTGCTCGAGCGGCATGACCTCCTTCTCCACGAAGGTACGGACCCACTGGCGGATGTCGCGCTCGTCGTCGGTCAGGCTCAGGTCCATCGGTCAGTCCTCCTGGTGGGTGGCGGTCGGGGTGGGGTCGTCGGCGGGGGCGGCGAACCGGGCCCGCAGCTCGCGCTTGAGCACCTTGTGGCTGGGGCCGAGCGGCAGCGCGTCGACCACCTCCACCCGGCGCGGGTACTTGTGCTTGCCGAGCCGCTCACGGGCCCAGGCGATCAGCTCGTCGGGCTCGACCGGTGCCCCGCCGGACGGCACGACGACGGCGCACACCTCCTCGCCCTGCATCGCGTCCGGCAGCCCGACCACGGCGACCTGGCCGACGCCCTCGTGCCGCGAGAGGACCTCCTCGACGTCGCGCGGGTAGACGTTGAAGCCGCCGCGGATGATGAGGTCCTTCTTGCGGTCGACGACCCGGATGAAGCCCTCGTCGTCCTTGATGCCGATGTCGCCGGTGCGGAACCAGCCGTCGACCAGCACCGCCGCGCTGGCGTCGGGGTCGTCGAGGTAGCCGGCGAAGACGTTGTGCCCGCGGATGACGATCTCGCCGCGCTCACCGTTGGGCACCAGGTCGATGCGCTCCTCGACCGCGTCGTCGGCGACCTCGACGTCGACGCCCCACATCGGGTGGCCGATGGTGCCCGGGCGCACCCCGAAGCGGCGCTGGTTCGACGTGGCCGTGGGGGAGGTCTCGGACAGCCCGTAGCCCTCGTAGATCGGTGCCCCGAAGGCCTGCTCGAACCGCTCGAGCACCACCACCGGCAGCGAGGCCCCGCCCGAGATGCAGTCACGCAGCCGGGGCAGCTCGGCGGCGCCCCCCGCCGCCTCGACCAGCTGCACGTACATCGTCGGCACGCCCATGAAGATGGTCGCCCGCTCCCGCACCATCAGCTCGATGGCCTGGGCGGCGTCGAAGCGGGGCTGGAGGACCAGGGTGGCGCCGACCCGGAAGGTGGTGTTCATCGCCACGGTCTGCCCGAAGGTGTGGAACAGCGGGAGGCTGCCCATGATCACGTCGTCACGGCGCACCTCGTTGCCGTCGAAGGCGTTGACGGTCGCGTTCATCACGAGGTTGAGGTGGGTGAGCAGGGCGCCCTTCGGCAGGCCCGTCGTCCCGCTGGTGTAGAAGATGACGGCGGTGTCGGCGGGGTCGCGCGAGACGTACGTGGGCAGCGGGTCGGCGCCGTCGCCCAGACCGGTGAGGCTGACCGCCGGCACCCCCACGTCGGCGGCGGCGGGCGCGGCCAGCGCCGCCAGCGCGTCGTGGTGCAGCAGCAGCTCGGCGCCGGAATGGCTTACCAGGTAGGCGATCTCGCTCGCGCCCAGGAGCGTCGGCACCGGCACCACGACCCCGCCGACGGCGAGGATGCCGTAGTAGGACGTGACGAAGTCGGTGACGTTGGGGGCCAGCAGGGCCACCCGGGTGCCGGGCCCGACGCCCCGCGCGCGCAGGTCGGCGGCGCTGCGCCGTGCGGCCTCCCACAGGTCGACGTAGGAGGTGCGGCGGTCGCCCTCGACGACCGCGGTCGCGGTGGGCGTGCGCAGCGCGCTCTCGGCGAGCAGAACGGCCAGGGACAGGGTGGGCATCGTCGCCTCCGAGCGTCGGGGGGCCGACGTCCGTCGTCGGCGGGGGACCTCGCCCCACTCTTCCTCAGCCGGCCCCCCGGCGGGGCCCGAAGGTCGCGGCGAGGCGGAGCTCGACACCACCCGGCATCCCCGAGGGGCGGCGCGCGGGCCGGATCGAGATCTGGATGAACGTGCGATTCCGGGGCGTCGGCCTCATCATGGTCCCGGGACGAGGGCTCGCGACGGCGAGCCGCGAGAGGTAGAACCACATGAACAAGCGCAGCAAGGTGCTGCTCACCGCTGCCGTCGCGATCCCGATGGCGCTGGGGGGCGTGGGGACGGCGTACGCCGCCCACTACCAGGACCGGGCGCTGCCGGGCAGCACCGTCGCCGGGCAGGCCGTCGCGGGGATGACGCGCGACCAGGTCGCCGCCTCGGTCCGCGAGCGCGCCGCCGCCCTGCGCCTCGAGGTGCGGGCCGGCGGGACCACGAGCAGCCGCAGCCTCGCCCAGCTCGGCTACTCCGTCGACGTCGACGCCACCGTCGACTCCGTGTTCGCGGCCAACCGCTCGTGGTCCTCCTACGCCACCTCCCTCGTCACCCCCCGCGACGTCGACGCCGTCGTCGCCTCCGACGACTCCCGGGTCGAGGCCGTCGCCACCGACCTCGTCGCTGCCGCCGGCAAGGTCGGCAAGGACGCCTCGGTCGCACTCGCCGCCGACAAGGTCTCGTTCGCGGTCACTCCGGCCGTCGCCGGCGCCACCGTCGACCCGGCGAGCTTCCAGGACGTCGTCGAGCGAGCCGCCACCGGCCTGAGGCCCGTCACCGCCACGCTCCGCTTCGTGACCCTCGACCCGGCGGTCACCACGGCCGCCGCGCAGAAGGTCGCCGACGCCGCGAACGCCCTGGTCGCCCACACGGTCTCGGTGTCCGACGGTGAGCAGCCGGTCGTGGCCCGGCCCGCCCTCAAGGCCTCGTGGGTCACCATCCCCGTCACCGGCGGCGTGCCGGGTGCCCCCACCATCGATGCCGCCGCGGTGCGTTCGTGGGTCGACTCGCTGGCCGCCGACGCCAAGTCCGAGCCCAGCGACGGCCTGCGCAACGTCAGCGCCGCGGGCGACGTGCTGAGCATCGTCGACCAGAAGCACGACGGCCGCGTCGTCACCAACGGTGCCGAGCTCGCGAAAGCCGCCCTCGCGGCGATGGCGGGTGGCAAGAACTACCGGGGCACGTTCGCCTACGACATCGTCGCGGCCTCCTGGGAGGACCGCACCGTCGCCGTCGGCGCCGAGAAGCTGGCCTACCCCGCGGCCGACGGCGAGAAGTGGATCGACGTCGACCTCGGGGCGCACACCATGACCGCCTACGTCGGCGCGAAGGTGGTCTACGGCCCCGTCGCGATGGTCAACGGCGCGCCGAAGACCCCGACCCGGCTGGGCACCTTCCACGTCTACTACAAGAACCCGCTGATGACGATGCGCGGCAGCAACGCCGACGGCAGCGACTACGAGACGCCCGACGTCCCGTGGTCGACGTTCTTCGACGGAGGGATCGCGCTGCACGGGGCCTACTGGCGCTCGACGTTCGGGTACGCCGCCTCGCACGGCTGCGTGAACCTCCCGGTGCCGGTCGCGAAGTGGGTCTACGACTTCGCGCCCATCGGCACCCCGGTCGCCGTCCACTCGTGACCACCTGCGGCCGGGCGGCCGGTGCCACCTCCCTTCGACGCCCCTCGAGAGGAGGCGACACGCAGGCGACCGGCGACTCCGGTCGGCGTGTCGCCTCCTCTCGACGCGGCACCGATGAGTTCCGGTGCCCCCGCCGGTCCACCCGGGTATGACGACGCATCCCGGCCCCGCGCCCACCACCGCCACCCTCCCCGTGGAGGGGGCCGTCCTCACCTACGACGTACGGGGTGACCTCGCCTCGACGACCCCCGACCGGCCGCCGCTGCTCCTCATCGGGGCCCCGATGCCCGCGACCGGCTTCGCCACCCTGGCCTCGCACTTCCCCGACCGCGTCGTCGTCACCTACGACCCGCGCAACACCGGGCGCAGCACGCGCGACGAGCCGACGGCGGCCGTGACCACCGCCGAGCACGCCGCCGACCTGCACGCGCTCCTCGCGGCGCTGGGGCGCGGCCCGGTCGACCTCTTCGGGTCCTCCGGTGGCGCGGTCGTCGCCCTGGGGCTGGTCGCACGGTATCCCGACGACCTGCGCACCCTCGTCGCGCACGAGCCCCCCGCCGGGGGCCTGCTCCCGGATGCCGAGCGGCTGGCCGCGGTGCAGGCCGACATCCTCGACACCTACGACCGCGAGGGCCACGGGCCGGCGATGGCGCGCTTCATCGCCCACGTGATGCACCGGGGCCAGGTGCCGGCCGACGCGCTCGGCGCCCCCGCGCCCGACCCCGCGATGTTCGGCCTCTCCGCCGAGGACGACGGCCGCCGCGACGACCCGCTGATGGCGAACCTGCGCGGCGGCGGGGCCCGTGACGGCGTGGACGTGGAGGCCGTCGGCCGCGCCGCCACCCGCGTCGTCGTCGGTGTGGGGGCGCAGTCGGGCGGACCCACCGACGGCGAGATGGCCGCGCGGTCGGGCTACGCGCTGGCGGCCGCCCTGGGGGTCGAGCCGGTGGTCTTCCCCGGCGGCCACAACGGGTTCCTCGGCGGGGAGTTCGGCCAGACCGGCGAGCCCGACGCGTTCGCGGCCACCCTGCGCGCGGTGCTCGAGAGCCCGGTGCCGTCGTGAGCCGCCTCCGGCCCCTGACCGCCGGCCCTTGCCGCGCCGGACGTGGCTCGGGACACTGGTCGGCGCCGGCCCCCGGTGGGGGGACCGGCGACCCGGAGGGAAGGGGAGCGTGATGTCCGAGCCGACGATCCACCTGCTGGTGGGGACGAGCAAGGGGGCGTTCGTCCTCGACGGTGACGCCGACCGGGGGCACTGGCGGGTACGCGGGCCGTACTGCGACGGGTGGCCCATCAACCACGCCGTCGGCGACCCCGCCACCGGCACGATGTGGGCCGGCGGTGGCAGCGACTGGACGGGCGCGGGGGTCTGGCGCTCGGACGACGCCGGCCACACGTGGGAGCTCACGAAGCTGACCACCGGGCAGCTCGACCAGTGGGCCGCGAACGACCCGGGGTTCGCCGCGATGATGGGCTGGACCGAGGAGCCTGTGCCCTTCGGCGACCGGTTCGCGCAGGTCTGGTCGCTCGGGCGCTCGGCCGGCCGCCTCTACGCCGGGACCAAGCCCGCGATGCTGCTGGTCAGCGACGACGACGGCCGCACCTGGGACGAGGTCAAGGGCCTCAGCGACCACCCCTCGCGGGAGGAGTGGGTCCCCGGGGGCGCCGGGCTCGTCCTGCACACCATCGTCGCCGACCCGCAGGACCCGGAGCGGATGTGGCTCGGCATCTCGTCGGCAGGGGTCTTCGCCACCACCGACGGCGGCGTGACGTGGGAGCGGCGCAACGACCTGGCCGACCCGCACGCCGGTGACGCGTACGACCATCCCGCGTCGGCCTCCGACGGCCACACCGGGCTGTGCGTGCACCACATGGAGGGCGCGCCCGGCGGGCGGCTCTACCAGCAGAACCACCACGGGGTGTGGCGCTCCGACGACGGCGCCGGCACCTGGCACGACGTGACGGCCGGGCTGCCCTCGACCTTCGGCTTCCCCCTGTGGGCGCACCCGCACGACGGCGGGACGGTGTGGACGCTGCCGCTGAACGGCGACATGGAGGGCCGCTTCCCGCCGGACGCGTCGGCGGCCGTGTGGCGCTCGCGCGACGCCGGCGCCACCTGGGAGGCGATGCGCGAGGGGCTGCCGCAGGAGGCGTGCTTCTTCACCGTGCTGCGCCAGGGGATGACCGGCGACCACCAGGACCCGGCCGGCGTCTACTTCGGCACCAACTCCGGGTCGGTGTTCGCCAGCCGTGACGAGGGGGAGACCTGGAGCGAGGTCGCCCGGCACCTGCCGACCGTCCTGTCGGTCGACGTGGTCCTCGAGCCGGCGGTCGTCCCGGTCGCCGGCTCGTAGGCTGGAGCGATGGCGAGCACGACGCGCTCCACCGCCGAGGTGACCTTCTCGGGCGGCCTCGAGGTGGTGGGCTCCACGATGCTGGTCCGCCTGCCCGCCGAGGCCAGCCGGGCGCTGCCGTCGCGGGGCCAGGTGGCGGTGGCCGGCACGTTCGGTGGGCGGGCGTTCAGCACGGTCATCGAGCCCGACGGCCGGCGCGGCCACTGGCTGCGCGTCGACCACGACCTGGCCGCGGCGGCCGGCGTCGCCCCGGGTGACGTCGTCGAGGTGGCGGTCGAGGCGGTCGACGACTGGCCCGAGCCGACGGTCCCGGGCGACCTCGGCGCGGCGCTCGCGGCCGCGCCCGCGCACATCCGCGACATCTGGGACGACATCACGCCGATGGCCCGTTGGGAGTGGGTGCGCTGGGTCGGGGCCACCCGCAACCCCGACACCCGGGCCAAGCGGGTGGGCGTCAGCATCGACAAGATGGACCACGGCAAGCGCCGTCCGTGCTGCTTCGACCTGGCCTCGTGCACCGACCCCGACGTCGCGCGCAGCGGGAAGCTGCCCGAGCCCACCTGACCGGCCCGCGGCGTCCTGGCCTCCTGCCCCCGGCGGCTAGCATCGGCTCCTGGACGCAGGTGAGCCGAAGGGAACGGACCGCACGATGTCGGGTCGCGAGGTGCCGCTGCCGCCGGCCCCCGAGCGCGTCGGGGAGCGCCTGCACCGTTGGGCGCTGACCACGCGCGACCGCGTCGTCGCCTCCGACCCGGGCTACGGGCGGCTGCGCACCGCCGTCACCGTGGTCGTCGGCGTCAGCACCACCATCGGGGTGCTGCAGCTGGTCGCCCGCCTGCTCGCCGTCCCCGGGCCGGCCGCGTTCGCCATGACCCTGTTCGGCGCCGTCGTCGCGATGATCGGGTCGAACGCGCTGGCGGGGATGCTGCGCCGCGAGAAGCTGCCGGCCGCCGCGGGGTTCCCGGTCGCCGTCACGGTGGGGCTGGTGCTGGCGGTCCTCACCAACACCCATCGGCTGCTCCAGGTGGCGGCCTTCGCCGTGGTGCTGTTCGCCGCGGTGTGGGTGCGGCGCTTCGGCGGGGCGTGGTTCTTCTACGGGTTCATGACCTGGATGGGCTTCTTCTTCGCGACCTTCCTCAAGGCGCGGTGGGTCCTCGTCCCCGAGCTCGTGCTGGCCGCGGTCGTCGCGTCGGCGTGGGTCTGCCTGCTCGGCACGACGGTGCTGTCGACCAACCCGCGCCGCATCCTGCACTCCACCCTGGGGTCGTTCTTCTCCCGGGGGCGCGCGGTGGCCCGCGAGGCCGCCGACCTGCTGGCCGTCCCGCCCGCGAACGCCCGGCAGCGGGCTCGGGCCGAGCGCGTGCTGCGCGCCCGCCGCGCCGGGTTGGGCGAGGCGGCGCTGCTGGTCGACGCCTGGTCGGCCGACCGCTCGGCCGTCCCCGAGGGCTGGTCGGCCGCGGCGCTGCGGCGCCGGCTGATCGAGGCCCAGGCGGCGGCCGAGCGGGTGGCCCGGGCTGCGGTGCGCCTGCAGGATGCCGAGCCGGTGCTGCGTGCGCTGGCCGGCTCGGCCGCCCACCATCTGGCCTCGCGGCTCGACGTGGCGGCGCTGGTCGACTGCGCGCAGCTGCGCCGGTCCGCCGACGAGGTCCAGGCCGCCGGGGGCGAGGGCTGGTGGTGGGCGCGCAGCCTGGCCTACGGCATCGAGGAGTTCCTGCGGTTCGAGGCCACGGCCGACGAGCCGCCGGAGGTCGACCCCGGCGAGGCGGAGTTCGAAGCCGCGTCGGCGCTGGCGTTCGGCGGCCTGCCCGGCTCGGCGGCCGTCGCGAGCGGCGTCGCCGCCTCCGGCGCGGCGTGGAACCCGCTCACCCGGCTGTCCATGACCACCCGCCAGGCCGTCCAGGTGGCGATGGCCGGGGTGGTGGCGATCGGGCTGGGGACGCTGCTGTCGCCGACGCGCTTCTACTGGGCCGTCATCACCGCGTTCATCATGTTCACCGGCACCGGGTCGCGCTTCGAGACCATCGACAAGGGCGTCGCACGCGTCGCGGGCACGGTGGTCGGGCTGGCCGGCGCCGTGGTGCTGGCGCGGCTCACCGCCGGGCACGACCTGCTGGTGCTCGCGATCATCCTGGTGTCCATCTTCGCGGCCTTCTACCTGGCCCGCGTCTCGCAGGCGGCCATGACGTTCTTCATCACGGTGCTGCTCGGCGAGATGTACACGCTGATCGGCACCTACAGCGTGGGGGTGCTCGAGGTGCGGCTGGGCGAGACCGCCATCGGGGTGGTCGCCGGCATCGCGGTGGCCCTGCTGTTCGCGCCGCTGTCGACGCGCGCCACCGTGCGCAGCGCCCGCGACGCGATGCTGGACTCGATGGTCGCGCTGCTCGACGGCGTGGGGGAGCACGCCGCGGCCGGGGAGGCCGACGCCGCCGACGCCGCCGGCGCGGCCGTCGACCTCGACGCCCGGGTGCGCCGGCTCGACGACGACGCCCGGCGGCTCGCCCTGGTCGCGCGACCCCTCACCCGCCAGGTCGGCTTCGGGGGCGCGGGGCCGCGGACCGCGCGGCGGCTGCGCCTCTACGTGGCGGCGGTGTCGCAGTGCCGGGCCCTGGTGGTGGCCGTGCAGCGCCGCCCGCTCGTCGCCCCGGCGGCCACCGGAGCGGCCGTGGCACACCTGGCCGAGGCGCTGCGGGCGATCTCGCAGCAGCCGCCCGGGTCGGCCGTCCCCGCGGCCGAGGAGCCGCTGGCCGAGGCCGACCACCTGCTCTTCCAGGATGCCGCGGCCTCCGACGACGACCCGGTGGTGCGCCACCTGCACCACCTGGCCGCCACCCTGCTGCAGGTGGTGCACACGACGACCGTCCCGGCACCCACCGGCCTGCGCTGACCGCGGTCAGCGACCGGCGGCGGCCGCCTGGCGCCTCATCTCGGCCTTGGCCAGTGCGTTCTTGTGCACCTCGTCGGGTCCGTCGGCGAAGCGCAGCGTGCGGTTCATCGCCCAGGCCTCGGCCAGCGGGAAGTCCTGCGAGATGCCGCCGGCGCCGTGCACCTGGATGGCCTTGTCGAGGATCCACTCGACCGTGGCCGGCGTCGCGATCTTGATGGCCTGGATCTCGGTGTGCGCGCCCTTGTTGCCCTGGGTGTCCATCAGCCACGCGGCCTTGAGCACCAGCAGCCGCAGCTGCTCGAGGCGCACCCGCGACTCGGCGATCCAGTCGCGGATGACGCCCTGCTCCGACAGCGGCCGGCCGAACGCCACCCGCTCCGAGGCGCGGGCGCACATCAGCTCGATGGCCATCTCGGCCACCCCGATCGCGCGCATGCAGTGGTGGATGCGGCCGGGGCCGAGGCGCGCCTGGGCGATGGCGAAGCCCGCGCCCTCCTCGCCGATGAGGTTGCTCGCCGGGATGCGCACGTCGTGGAACGCCAGCTCGGCGTGCCCGCCGTGCTCGCGGTCGTCGTAGCCGAACACCTGCATCGGGCGCACGACCTCGACGCCCTCGGCGTCGCGCGGCACCAGCACCATCGACTGCTGCCGGTGCCGGTCGGCGCCGGGGTCGGTCTTGCCCATCACGATGAAGATCTCGCACTGGGGGTTCATCGCCCCGGTGATCCACCACTTGCGCCCACTGACGACGTACTCGTCACCGTCGCGCCGGATGGCCGTGGAGATGTTGGTGGCGTCGGACGAGGCGACGTCGGGCTCGGTCATCGCGAAGGCCGAGCGGGTGCGGGCCTCGAGCAGCGGCGTCAGCCAGCGCTCCTTCTGCTCGGCGCTGCCGAACATCGCCAACACCTCCATGTTGCCGGTGTCGGGCGCCGCGCAGTTCAGGGCCGCGGGGGCCAGCCGGCCCAGCCGCCCGGTGAGCTCGGCCAGGGGGGCGTACTGGAGGTTGGTCAGGCCCGCCCCCAGGGTCTCGCCGCCGGTCTGGCCGGGCAGGAACAGGTTCCAGAGCCCGCGCCGCCGCGCCTCGGCCCGCAGCTCCTCGAGCACCGGGACCGTCGACCAGGCCCAGGGGTCGTCGAGGGCCGCGACCTGCTCGACGAAGGCCGGCTCCGCCGGGGCCACGTGGCTGCCGATGAAGTCGAGCAGCTCGGTGCGCAGCTCCTCGGTGCGGGCGTCGTGGGCGAAGTCCATGGGGTGCTCCTCGGGTGCGGCGGTGGTGGTCAGTGCGACGGTCGGGCCAGGGCGTCGAGCCCCGCCCGCAGCAGCGGGTCGACGACGGAGCCGACCCCCTCGAAGCCCCCGCCGACGGTCTGCCCGGCGAGGTAGCGGTGGTGGATGCCCTCGAGGATGGCCGCGAGCTTGTAGGCGGCCAGCCCCACGTGGAAGTCGAGGTCGAGGGCACCGGTGCCGGAGGCGGCGGCGTACCGCTCGAGCATCCCGGCCTCGTCGAGGTGACCGGGTGCGCGCACGGCGTCGGCCACGGCCCCGGGGGCGAGCTCGGCCAGGCGGCCGTAGAGGACGAGCAGCGCGACGTCGGTGCGGGTGTCGCCGAGGGTCGCCATCTCCCAGTCGATGACGGCGGCCATCTCGTCGGCGTCGTTCGTGAGGATGTTGTCGAGCCGGTAGTCGCCGTGGACGATGCCGGGGCGCGCCTCGGCCTCGGCGGTCTCGACGCCGGCGGCCAGGGCGTCGGCCAGGCGCGCCTCGAGCGGGCGCTCGGTGGTCAGCGACTTCTGCATCTGCCCGCGCCAGCGCCGCACCTGCCGGGTCAGGAAGCCGTCGGGTCGGCCGAAGTCGGCGAGCCCGACCGCGGCCGGGTCGACGGCGTGCAGTGCGGCGAGGGTGTCCACCATCCGCTCGCTGATGACGCGGGTGCGCTCGGGGCCGAGCCGGGCCAGCTGGGCGGCAGTGCGGTACGGCGTCCCCGCGACGTCGGCCATCACGTAGAACGGGGCGCCCAGGACGGCCTCGTCCTCGACGTGGGCGTACGTGGCCGGCACCGGCACGGCGGTGGGGCCGAGCGCCGAGATGACGGTGTACTCGCGGCCCATGTCGTGCGCGGTCGCCAGCACGTGGCCGAGCGGCGGACGCCGCACGATCCAGGTGCGCTCGCCGTCGCCGACCCGGTAGGTGAGGTTCGACTTGCCCCCGGCGATGAGCGTGGCGGTGAGGTCGCGTTCGCCCAGCGCGGTGGCCGGGTCGCCGGCCAGGTGCTCGCGCCACCAGGCCGAGAGGGCGGCGGGGTCGAGCCCCGGGGTCTCGGTCGTCACGGGACGAGCACGCTCAGGACCTCGGCGACGCAGCCGGGCTTGCCCTGGCCCTCGACCTCGACGGTGACGCGCGCCCGCAGCTGGAAGCCACCGCCGCCCGGCTCGAGCGCCAGGAGCTCGACCCCGGCGCGCACCTGCGAGCCGACGCGCACCGGCGACGGGAAGCGCACCCGGTCGCTGCCGTAGTTGACCCCCATCGCGATCCCCTCGACCGCGTAGACCTGCCACACCAGCATCGGCACCAGCGACAGGGTGAGGTAGCCGTGCGCGATGGTGCCGCCGAACGGGCCGGATGCCGCCCGCTCGGGGTCGACGTGGATCCACTGGTGGTCACCGGTCGCCTCGGCGAAGAGGTCGACCTGCTCCTGGGTCACGGTGTGCCAGGGCGAGTACCCCAGGTGGGTGCCGACGGCCGTGCGCAGGTCGTCGATGCCGCTGAAGGTGCGCACCGCCATCAGTCCCTCGGGCCGCCGGCCACGTAGATGACCTGGCCCGACACGAACCCGGCGCCCTCGCTGCAGAGGAACGACGCGGTGTGCGCGATGTCCTCGGGGCGGCCGACCCGCGCCACCGGGATCTCCTTGGCCGCGGCCTCCTTGAAGGCCTCGAACTCCATGCCGACCCGCGCGGCGGTGGCGGCGGTCATGTCGGTGGCGATGAAGCCGGGCGCGATGGCGTTGGCGGTGACGCCGTAGCGCCCCAGCTCGAACGCGAGCGTCTTGGTGAAGCCCTGCATGCCGGCCTTGGCGGCGGCGTAGTTGGCCTGGCCGCGGTTGCCGAGGGCCGAGGTGCTCGAGAGGTTGACGATGCGCCCGAACTTCGCCTCGACCATGTGCGCCTGGCAGGCGCGGCTCATCAGGAAGGCGCCGCGCAGGTGCACGTTCATCACGGCGTCCCAGTCGTCGGTGGTCATCTTGAAGAGCAGGTTGTCGCGGATGATGCCGGCGTTGTTGACCAGCACGGTGGGGGCGCCCAGCTCGGTGGCGATGCGCTCGACGGCGGCGGTGACGGCGGCCTCGTCGGCGACGTCGCAGCCCACGGCCAGGGCCCGGCCACCGGCGTGGGTGATGTCGTCGACGACGCTCTGGCAGGCGGACTCGTCGAGGTCGACGACGGCCACGGCCATCCCGTCGGACGCGAGGCGGCGGGCGACCTCGGCGCCGATGCCGCGGGCGGCTCCGGTGACGACGGCGGTGCGGGGGGTGCTCATGGTGCTCCTTGCGGGTCGGGGCGGCCGGTGGGTCCAGCGCCCAGTGTGGTCGGTGACGCGGTCAGGCGGGCGAGTCGGTGCGGGTCGCCTCGCGCGCGCCCCGCCGGGGCCGGGCAGGGTGCCGGCGTCCTCGAGCTTGCGCTGGAGGCGGTTCATCCCGGCCAGCCACCGGTCGGGGTCGGCGGCGCGGGCGGCGGAGTAGCCCGCGACCTCGGGGTGGGGCAGCACGTAGAAGCGGTCGTGGGCCAGCGCCTCGAACGCGAGGTCGGCGACCTCGGCGGGGGTGCGGGTGTCGTCGCGGCCCAGCATCTCCTGCAGGCCGGCGGCCGCCTCGAGCATCCGGGTGGCGACGCCCTGCGGGCAGATCGCCTGCACCACCACGCCGCGGTGGCGGTAGGTGGCCGAGAGCCACTCGGCGAACGCGACCGCGCCGTGCTTGCTGACCGAGTAGGTGGGGCTGCCCAGCATCGTGAGGAGGCCGGCCGCCGAGGCGGTCACGACGAAGCGGCCCGACCCGCGCTCGAGCCAGCGGGGCACCAGCAGCCGGGCGGCGCGCACGTGCGCCATCACGTTGACGTCGTGCGTGCGGGCCCACTGCTCGTCGGTGGAGGCGAGCCCGTCGCCGAGGTCGATGCCGGCGTTGCCGAACCAGACGTCGATGTCGCCGAGGTGGGCGAGCGCCCCCTCGACCAGCGCGGTGACGCCGGCGTCCGTGGCGAGGTCGGCCACGAGCGGGTGGGCGCCGGTGGAGTCGGCGACCTCGGCCAGGGCGTCGCCGTCGACGTCGGCCGCCACGACCCGCAGGCCGGCCGCGGCCATCCGGCGGGTCAGGGCCTCGCCGATGCCGTGGGCGGCGCCGGTCACGACGACCCCGACGGCGCCGGAGGCGCCCGGCGCCACGTCCGCCATCAGACGCCCCCGGTGAGGGTGACCCCGCCGTCGACGACCACGGTCTGCCCGGTGAGCCAGCCGGCGTCGTCCGAGAGGAGGAAGGCCACGACGCTGCCGATGTCGTCGGGCACGCCGAGGCGCTTCAGGGGGTACTGCGCGGCCACCTCCTCCTCACGGCCCTCGTAGAGCGCCTTGGCGAAGTCGGTCTTGACCACGGCCGGCGCGACGGCGTTGACCCGCACCCCGGGGCCGAGCTCGACGGCCAGCTCCTCGGTGAGGTGGATGAGCGCGGCCTTGCTGGTGCCGTACATGGCGATGCCGGGGGCGGGCTTGATGCCGGCGACCGAGGCGACGTTGACGACGGAGCCGCCGTGCTCGCGCATCCAGGCGGTGTGGGCGGCCTGGGTCCACGCGAGGGCCGCGACCACGTTGACCTCGACGATCTTGCGCGCGATGCCGAGGTCGAGGCCCATCAGCGGCCCGTAGGCCGGGTTGATGCCGGCGTTGTTGACCAGCAGGTCGAGGGACCCGAAGCGGTCGAGGCACTCCTGCACGGCGGCCGCGCGGTGGTCGGCGTCGTCAGCCTTGCCCGCGACGGCGGCGGCGTGCTCGGGGCCGCCGAGGTGGGCGACCGCCTCGTCGAGGGCGTCCTGGCCCCGGGCGGTGAGCACGACGCGCCCGCCCTCGGCGACGATCCGCTCGGCGATGCCGAGCCCGATGCCGCGGCTGGCGCCGGTGACCAGCGCGGTGCGGCCCTCGAGGCGCCGCTGGGGCGCTGCGGCGCTCATGACAGCCGCTCCAGCACCATCGCCATGCCCTGACCGCCGCCGACGCACATGGTTTCCAGTCCGATCTGCCCGTCGCGGTGACGGAGCCCGTTGATGAGGGTGGAGGTGAGGCGCGCGCCGGTCATCCCGAACGGGTGGCCGACCGCGATGGCCCCACCGTGGACGTTGAGCCGGTCGTCGTCGATGCCCAGCTCGCGGGCCGAGGCGATGACCTGGGCCGCGAAGGCCTCGTTGAGCTCGACCAGGTCGACGTCGCCGATGCCCATGCCGGCGCGCTCGAGGGCGCGGCGGCTGGCGTCGACCGGGCCGAGGCCCATGATCTCGGGGCTGAGGCCCGAGACCGCGGTGGAGACGATGCGCGCGAGCGGGGTGACGCCCAGCTCACGGGCCCGGACGTCGCTCATGACGACCACGGCCGCGGCACCGTCGTTGAGCGGGCAGCAGTTGCCGGCGGTGACGGTGCCGTCGGGGCGGAACACCGGCTGGAGCTGGGAGACGGCCTCGTAGGTGACCCCCGCGCGCGGGCCGTCGTCGTGGTCGACGACCGTGCCGTCGGGGAGGGTGACCGGGGTGATGTCCGTGGCCCAGAACCCGTCGGCGATGGCCTGCTCGGCGCGGTTCTGGCTGCGGACGCCGAAGCGGTCCTGGTCCTCGCGGGTGACGCCCTTGAGCTGGGCGACGTTCTCGGCCGTCTGCCCCATCGCGATGTAGATGTCGGGCAGGTCGCCGTCGTCGCGGGGGTCGCTCCACGTGGGGGCGCCTCCCTCGGAGCGGCGCGCGGTGCGAGCGGTGGCGTCGTCGAAACGGGGGTTCTGGCTGCCCGGGATGCCGTCGGCGCGCCCGTTCTCGTAGCGGCTCACGGTCTCGACGCCCATCGAGACGAAGGCGTGGCCCTCGCCGGAGCGGATGGCGTGCAGCGCCATCCGGGTCGTCTGCAGGGAGGAGGAGCAGTAGCGGTTGACGGTGGTGCCGGGCAGGTGGTCCATCCCGGCCAGGACGGCGACGACGCGCGCGAGGTTGTAGCCGGACTCCCCGGCGGGCTGCCCCACACCGAGCATCAGGTCCTCGATCTCGCCGCGGTCGAGCGCGGGGACCTGCGCGAGCGCGGCCTCGAGCATCTGGACGGCGAGGTCGTCGGGGCGGGCCGAGGCCAGGGAACCCTTGCGGGCCCGGCCGATCGGGGACCTCGCGGTCGCGACGATCACGGCTTCGGGCATCGTGCACCTCCGTGGGGCAGCGGGTGTTCCTGTGCTTGACTAAGCGCTTGTTCAGCCCCAGCATGGACGGGCGGCGCACCGCCGTCAACCCCGGGAGGAGGCGGCGTGAGCAGTCCCTCACGACGGGCCGTGCGCCCCGAGGAGCCCCGCGACCGGCTGTTCGCGGCGGCCGTCGAGACCTTCGCCGCGCAGGGCTTCCACGGGACGACCACCCGCGACATCGCGGCGGCGGCGGGGATGAGCCCGGCCGCGCTGTACGTGCATCACCGCTCGAAGGAGGAGATCCTCTTCCGGATCTCGCGGCGGGGGCACGAGACGACGCTCGGCATCCTGCGGGCGGCCCGGGCGTCCAGCGAGGACCACGTCGAGCGGCTGCGGGCCGTGGTGCGCGACTTCGTGACCTACCACGCGCGCTCGCACACCTCGGCGCGCGTCGTGAACTACGAGCTGGCCGCGCTGGCGCCCGAGCACCTCGACGAGATCACGGCCCTGCGGCACGCCATCGACGCCGAGGTCCAGGCCGTGGTGCGTGACGGGGTCGACGCGGGGGTGTTCGCGTGCCCCGAGCCCCGGATCGCCGCCGCGGCGCTGCTGTCGCTCGGGGTGGACGTCGCCCGCTGGTGGCGCGACGGCGGGGCCTGGACGCCGGAGGAGCTGGGCGAGCACTACGCCGACGTGGCCCTGCGCATCGTCGGGGTCGTGCGCTAGCCGGAGCCCGCCGGACGGATGTCCCGAACATGGGGGTCCCGAGGTGGTCGGTCGCCTGCGCGGGCTCGGATACGGGCTGGTCGGCGAGATCGCCGACCACCAGGACATCGACCGGCTCTGCTCCGTGCGCGGCCCCGAGGGCATCATCGTGATGCTGGCGCAGACCCTCGCCGGTCATCCCGGCGCCGGCGCCGGACGCCCCGGCTCACCGAGCCCGGCCGACAGGCTGCGAGCGGGGCCTCTCGGATGCACCCCGACCGGGAGCACCTCCACCGTCCCCGCCGCACGCCATCGCCGCCTCTCGGATGTACCACCAGCGGGAGCATCCGAGAGGGCACGGCGCACCTCCCCCTCGGGGGCGGCTCGGCATCGGGAGCGTCCGGACCTCACCACGGCGCCCGCGGCCTCGGCAGCCGCACCACCGTCGGCCGGCGGCCGGCCGTCCCTCCCCCGTGGGGGAGAATCGCCGGGATGACGCTCACCGACCGCCTCACCGGCGACCTCGCCCCCGGCCGCCCGGGCATCGGCGCCGACGCCGCGCTCGACGCCTTCGTCGAGTGGGCCGGTGAGCGCGGCTTCGCCCTCTACCCGGCGCAGGAGGAGGCCGTCCTCGCGCTGGCCGAGGGCGCCCACGTCGTCCTCGCCACCCCGACCGGATCGGGCAAGTCGCTCGTCGCGGTCGCCGCCCACGCGCAGGCCCTCGCCACGGGGCGCCGCTCCTGGTACACGGCCCCCATCAAGGCGCTGGTCTCCGAGAAGTTCTTCGCGCTCGTCGAGACCTTCGGTGCCCAGCAGGTCGGGATGCTCACCGGCGACGCGGCCGTCAACCCCGGTGCGCCCATCATCTGCGCCACCGCCGAGGTCCTCGCCAACCACGCCCTGCGCGAGCGCGACGCGTCCGACATCGGGCTCGTCGTCATGGACGAGTTCCACTTCTACGGCGAGCCCGACCGCGGCTGGGCGTGGCAGGTGCCGCTGCTGCTCCTCCCCGAGACCCAGATGCTGCTGATGTCGGCCACCCTCGGCGACACCACCGAGCTCGAGCGCGACCTCCGCCGCCGCACCGACCGTGACGTCGTGGCCGTGACGGGGGTCGAGCGCCCCGTGCCGCTCGAGCACGAGTGGGTGCTGACCGCCGTCCACGAGACCATCGAGCTGCTGCTGCGCGACGACCGGGCGCCGGTCTACGTGGTGTCGTTCACCCAGGCCGGCGCGGTCGAGCAGGCCCAGGCCCTGGCCTCGGTCGACGTCGTCGGGGCCGAGCGCAAGGCCGCCCTCAAGGAGGCCGTCGGCGGCTTCCGGTTCGGCCCCGGCTTCGGCCAGACCCTGCGCCGCCTCGTGCTGCACGGCATCGGGGTCCACCACGCGGGGATGCTGCCGAAGTACCGGCGCCTCGTCGAGACCCTCGCGCAGGCCGGCCTGCTCGCGGTCATCTGCGGCACCGACACCCTCGGCGTCGGCATCAACGTGCCCATCCGCACCGTGCTGCTCACCTCGCTCATCAAGTACGACGGGCGCAGGCAGCGGGTGCTGCGGGCACGTGAGTTCCACCAGATCGCCGGGCGCGCGGGGCGGGCGGGCTTCGACACCGTCGGGTACGTCGTGGTCCAGGCGCCCGAACACGTCATCGAGAACTCCAAGGCCCTCGCGAGGGCCGGCGGCGACCCCAAGAAGGAGCGCCGCATCGTCCGCAAGAAGCCGCCGGAGGGCGTGCTGACCTACACCGAGGCGACCTACGACAAGCTCGTCACCGCCGCCCCCGAGCCGCTGCGCCCGAAGATGCGCGTCACCCACGCGATGGTCCTCAACGTCCTCGACCAGTGGGAGGGCCAGCAGGAGGCACTGCACACCCTCGTCCTCGACAACCACGAGGACGAGGCCCGGCGCGAGGCCCTGCTCGAGCGCGCGGTGCAGGTGCTGGGCTCGCTGGTACGCGCCGGGGTCGTCGAGCCCGACGACGGCTCGTCGGTCGAGGACTGGGTCCCCGCCGACGCCGAACCCGCCCCCGCGGATGCTCCGGCCACCCCGGCGCCTCCCGCCCCTGACGCCCCCGAACCGGCCCCCGAACCCGCCGGCCCCGGCAACGCCCTGGGCGCGCTCGGCGAGGCACTGGCCGCCGCCGGCCTCACCCCCACCCCGCCCGCGCAGCACCCCTCCGAGGCCGCGGGCACCACGGGCGACGTCCCCGCCCCCGGGGACGGGGACGCCGCCGCGGAGCGCACCGCCGCCGAGCCGACACCCATCGAGCGCTTCGTCCGCCGTGCGGGGCGGCGCTACGACGAGGGCCCCTTCCAGGTCGCCCTCGACTTGCACGACGGCTTCGCCCTCAACCAGCCGCTGTCCGCTTTCGCCCTGGCCGCGCTCGAGCTGCTCGACCGCGAGTCGCCCGAGTACGCCCTCGACGTCGTCAGCGTCATCGAGGCCACCCTCGACGACCCGCGTCAGATCCTGATGGCGCAGCAGTTCGAGGCGCGTGGCGAGGCCGTGGCCGCGATGAAGGCCGACGGCCTCGAGTACGAGGAGCGGATGGAGGCCCTCGACGACGTCACCTGGCCCAGGCCGCTGGCCGAGCTGCTCGAGCTCAGCCTGCGCACCTACCGGCAGCGGCATCCGTGGGTCGACCCCCGCGACCTGTCGCCCAAGTCGGTGGTCCGCGAGATGTTCGAGCGTGCCTTGGGGTTCGGCGAGTTCGTGGCCCACTACAAGCTGGCGCGCGCCGAGGGCATCGTGCTGCGCTACCTCACCGACGCCTACCGGGCGCTGCGCTCGACGGTGCCGATGTCGGCGCGCACCGAGGAGCTCGACGACCTCGTCGAGTGGCTGGGCGAGGTCGTGCGGCACACCGACTCGAGCCTGCTCGACGAGTGGGAGGCGCTGACCCATCCCTCCGACGAGCCGGGGGCCGTCGTCCGGCCGCCGGGCGAGAACCGGAAGCTGTCGGCCAACCCTCGCGCCCTGCGGGTCATGGTGCGCCAGAGCATGTTCCGGCGCGTCGAGCTCCTTTCGCTCGGGCGCTGGCAGGCGCTGGCCGCCCTCGACGGCGGCCTCACCGCCGAGGCCTGGCAGGACGCCGCGGCCGAGTACCTCACCGAGTACGACGAGGTGCCCACCGGCCCCGCTGCCCGCGGCCCGGCCCTCTTCCGGGTCGAGGACGAGACCGACCGCTGGGTCGTCACCCAGATCATCGACGACCCCGAGGGCGACCACGACTGGCGCATCACGGCCGAGCTCGACCTCGGCGCCACCGACGAGGCCGGCGAGCCCGCCCTCACCGTCACCGGCTTCGCCCCCACGACCTGACGTCACGACCCCACGCCGCACCGCACGCCGGAGGGCCCGGGCGGCAGCACGCCGGCCCGGGCCCTGCTCCTCACCCGCGGGTGAGGCCGTGCGTCACTTCTGGAAGGGCGTCTTGAACGCCTCGGCCTCCTTGGAGGTGTACGGCTCGGGCTGCACGAGCTCGAGGCCGCCCTCGACCTTGGCGGGCTTCATGAGGTAGACGGCGCGCGTCGACGGCTCGCCGGGCTTCGTGAAGTCGAGGATGCTCGGGGCCAGGCCCCCGGTGTCGACCTTGGTCTGGGCCTTGGCGTCGAGGATGCCCTGACGGGTCAGGTCACCGGCGTCGCACGCCTTCTTGAGCATCTCGCCCCAGGTCTGCCCGAAGGTGTAGCCGACGAGCGGCCCGAAGGTCGGGGTGTCCTTGTACTTCTCCTTGTAGCGCTTCGCGAGCTCCTGGACCTTGGGGTCGGTGGAGTTGAAGGGCTGGATGCCGGCCGCGGTGATGAACTGGCCGCTGGTGAGCGCCGCGGCGGCCGGGGTGCCGAGCAGCTGGGGCGCGTACGTGGGGTTGCTGCCGAAGATCGGCACGTTCAGCCCCTGGGCCGCCGCCTGGCCGACCGCCGACGCGGTCTGCGCCGGCGTGGTGGTCAGCATGATGGCCTTGACCCCGGCCGACTTCAGCGCCGTGATCGAGCTCGTGAGGTCGGCGTCGGTCGACGTGACCGTCTTGGGCACCATGGTCATGTTGTGCTCCTTGGCGAAGGCGGAGGAGCCGGCGAACCCGTTCTTGCCGTACTCGCTGTCGATGTAGATGTGGCCGATGGAGTCGCCCTCCTTGATCTTGCCCTGCTCCATCAGGTAGCTCATCCCGTTGACCATCTCGACGTCGTAGGTCGTACCGACCATGACGACCTCGGGGGCGTCGAGGTTGGTGGACGCCCACGACGACGGCACGGCCGAGACCTTGTCGTCGACCATCGGCTTCTTCAGCGCCGCGAGGATGGGCGAGCCGAGCAGCTGGACGTAGCCCAGGACCTGGCCCTTGGTCTGGTTGTACAGCGGGACGGCCTTCTCGGCCGAGTAGCCGTGGTCGCTGGAGGTGATCTTGATCTTGCGGTTGCAGATGCCCCCGGCCGCGTTGACGTCCTCCGCCCACATCTCGGTGCCCTGGGTGATGCCCAGCCCGAGGATCTTGAACACCCCGGACAGGTCGGTGAGGTTGCCGAGGGTGATCTCGGAGTCGGTGACGCCGACGTCGGTCTTGACCGCGCCCTTGCCGCTGGCGTCGCCACCGCTCGAACCACCGGTCTGCGCCTTGCTGCTGCAGCCGGCCAGGGCGAGGGACGAGACGACCACGGTGGCCGCCAGAGCTCTCGCGAGCTTCTTCGTGCTCATCTGGGTTCCTTTCTGGGGGGTCCACCACGGGCTGTCGCCGCGGCGGTCGGGCGCCCGCCGACGGCGGGGGTAGGGGGCCGGGTCAGCCGCGCGTGAACCGCCCGGCGATACGGCGCCCGATGGCCGCGAAGCCGCCGGGCTCGAACAGGACGATGAGGACGACCAGCGCCCCGTACGCGAGGTAGGTGATGACGACGGGCGAGAACGCCGTGCCGCCGGAGGAGAGCACCGCGGTGCTATCGCCCTGGCTGAGCAGCGGGATGATCAGCGGTGTCCCGAACACCACGGCCGCGCCGACGATGGCACCGCCGAGCGAGCCGAGCCCCCCGATGACGACCATCGCGAGGTAGGCGATGGCGACGGCCGTGCTGTAGGTGCCGCTGTCGACGGCCTCGTCGGGCTTGAGCAGGCCGTCGTACCACCACACGACCATCACCCCCGCGAGCCCGGCGTAGGCACCGGAGACGGCGAAGGCGGTGGCCTTCTGCCGCACCACCGAGACCCCCATGACGGTCGCGGCGGCCTCGTTGTCGCGCACGGCCCGCCAGGCACGCCCGACCCGCCCGTCGACGGCACCGCGGGCGACGAGGTAGGCGATGAGGGTCAGGGCCGCGTAGAGCCAGAAGAGCCGCTCGTTCTGCCCGATGGGCACGCCCAGGATCGCCAGCGTGGGCGACTTCTCGCCGAAGTCGAAGCCGAACAGGTTGAGGTCGTCGGCGTAGCGGCCGCTGGAGGTGCTGCCCGCGATCGACGGGAGCACCCGCGCCAGCCACCAGCCGAGGAAGACCAGGCTCAGCGAGGCGACGCCCAGGTAGATGCCGCGCAACCGCCCGGACACCGGCGCGAAGGCCGCGCCCACCAGGGCGCTGATGACCACGGCCAGCACGAGGCTGAGGGCGGTCGGCAGCCCGAGGCCCACGAAGCCGTCGGTGCCGTCGCTGGACAGCACCGTGTAGCTCACGCCGCCCACGAGGAGGAAGAACGAGTGCGCCAGCGAGAGCTGGCCGGCCTGCCCGATCAGCATGGTCAGGCCCATGGCGCCGACCGCCCCGGTCATCACCCAGGTGCTGACGATGAGGTACTGCCCCGGCAGGTAGATCGGGACCAGGAACAGCACCACCGCCAGGGCGCCCCACCCCAGCCAGCGGAGCCGGCTGCGGCGCGGGTGCACGGCCGGCATCCCGACGTGGCCGTCCGGCTGCGGGCCCGGGGCCTCGGCGCTCGTGGCGTCAGACACGGACCTGCTCCACCTTCCCGAACAGCCCCGACGGTCTGGCGACGAGGACGACGAGCATGACCAGGTAGACGGCGACCTTGGCGAAGTCGTTGTCGATGTACTGGGCGGCGGAGGACTCGGCCAGCCCGACCACGAGGCCGCCGACCACCGCGCCCCCCGGGGAGGTGAGGCCGCCGAGGATGGCCGCCGGGAAGGCCGCGAAGGCGATGGTGTGGGCCGCGGTGAGACCGGCGCCACCGGCCACCGGGAGGGTCGCGATGAAGAGGATGGCGATGGCCGCGAGGGCACCCCCGAGGGCCCAGGCGCTGGCCGTGACGCGCCAGCTGCGGATCCCCATCAGGGCGGCCGCCTCCTTGTTCTCGGACTGCGCCCGCATGGTCAGGCCCCACGTCGAGAAGCGGAACGCGACGAAGAAGCCGCCGATGAGCACGACGGCGGTCAGCAGCGCGAACAGCTCCGGACCCTCGATGGTGGCGCCGAGGAACCCGACCCGCACGTCCTGGTACGGGTCGCCGAGGAACGGCGCCGACGCCGTCCCCAGCCGTCGGGTCACCTCGGTGAGGATGATGATGTCGACGCCGATGGTCAGGATCGCCAGCGAGTCCTGATGCGCGAGCTTGGCGTTCGCCAGGAGCACCCGCTCGATGAGCACCCCGAGCGCGGCGGCTGCGACGACCCCGCACAGCGCGGCGCCGAACCAGCCGAGCGTCGGCTTGAGCGCGAAGACGATGTAGCCGCCGAACAGGGCGAGCGAGCCGTGCGCGAAGTTGATGACCTCGGTCGACTTGTAGATGACGACGAAGCCGAGGGCCAGCAGGGCGTAGATCGCCCCGCGGCCGGTGCCGTTGAGCAGGACCTGGACGAACGTGCTCATGCGCTCTCCTCCTCGACCGAGCCCAGGTAGGCCCGGATGACGGCGGGGTCCTTCTGGACCACCGCCGGGGTGTCGTCGGCGATGAGCCGGCCGAAGTCGAGCACGGTGACCCGGTCGGCGATGCCCATGACCAGCCCCATGTCGTGCTCGACCAGCAGGATGGAGATCGACAGCCCCTCGCTGATGTCACGGATGAGGCGCGCCAGGTCGGCGGTCTCGGACGCGTTCATCCCGGCGGCCGGCTCGTCGAGCAGCAGCACGGTGGGCTCGACCGCGAGCGCGCGGGCGATGTCGACCCGCTTCTGGTCGCCGTAGGACAGCACGCCGGCCGGGCGGTGCAGGTGCGCGCCGATGCCGAGGAAGTCGCAGATCTCGGCGGCCCGCTCCCCGTGCCGACGTTCGGCCTTCATGGTGCGCGGCAGCCGGAGGCCGTAGGACAGGAACCCGCCCTTGGTCAGCGAGTACCGGCCGAGCATCACGTTGTCGAGCACCGACGAGCCGCCGACCAGGGCCAGGTTCTGGAACGCGCGCCCCACCCCGAGCCGCGCCACCTCGTGCGGCGGGGTGTCGGTGAGCACGGCGTCGCCGAGCGTCACCCGCCCGCTGGTGGGCCGGTAGATGCCGGTGACGGCGTTGAAGCACGTCGACTTGCCGGCGCCGTTGGGGCCGATGAGCGCGTGGATCGAGCGCGGCGCCACCGAGAACGACACGGCGTCGAGCGCGACGATGCCGCCGAAGCGCACCGTGACGTCCTCGACCGCCAGGGTGGGGATCTCGCGGGCGCCGGCGGGGGCGTCGGCTGCGGGGGCGTCCGGGGCGGGGTGGGTGGTGTCGGGCATCGTCATCCCTTCCAGGCCGACAGGATGCGGCGGGGGCGGGCGGGCGCATCGTCCTCGGCGTGGTCGGCGTGGCCGCCGAGGTAGAGGCGCTGGACGTCCTCGCTGGCGGCGAGCTCGGTGGAGGACCCACTGAGGGCGAGCCGGCCGACCTCGAGGACCACCGCGCGGTGCGAGACCTTGAGCGCCATCGCGGCGTTCTGCTCGACCAGCACCACGGCGGTGCCGCCGGCGTTGATCTCGGTGACGATCTGCCCGATCCGCTGGATGAGCTGGGGGGCGAGCCCGAGCGAGGGCTCGTCGAGCAGCAGCACCTGGGGGTCACACATCAGGGCCCGGCCGATGGCGAGCATCTGCTGCTCACCGCCCGACAGCAGTCCGGCGGGCTGGGCCGACCGGTCGGCCAGCACCGGGAAGAGCTCGTGGACCCGCGCCTTGGCCCCCTCACGGCGCCGGGGCTCGGCCGCGAGACCGCCGACGCGCAGGTTCTCCTCGACCGTCATCCGGCCGAACACCTGGCGCCCCTCGGGCACCTGCATCAGGCGGCGGCGCACGATCGCGGCGGGGTCGAGGGTGTCGAGGCGGGTGCCGTCGAGGGTCACCGACCCCGACGTGACGGTGCCGCCGTGCAGCGCGAGGGTGGCCGAGATCGCGCGCAGGAGGGTGGACTTGCCCGCGCCGTTGCTGCCGAGGACGGCCACCACCTCGCCGTCGGCGACCTCGAAGGAGACGTCGTGCAGGGCCTGCACGGCGCGTCCGTAACGGACGGAGACGTTCTCGATGGTCAGCACGTACAGGGGCTCCTCACGTCGCGGCGCTGCAGGCGTGGAGTGGGTGGCGGTGAACGTACCCCGCCCACCGCGGCCACGTCACGCAACGATCCGGTCACGGCGCGGTGGTCGGTCGGTTTGGCGGGACGAACGGTCGAGCGGTCCCGGTGAACGTCGTCCCGCACCTGGGCCGGGCCGTTCCCCGGGTCGCCGACCGACTCGCTCGGGCCCGGCGAGCGACGTCGCGCTCACCCTGGCCCGCCGGCTCTGACGCGGCCGGCGCAACCTTCGACAGCCGAGGGCGCCCGGATGCCGGGGCCGGTCGCGACACCGCACACACTGGGCCGATGCTCCTCCGCGACCGGCACGTGCTCCTCACGGGCGCCACCGGCACCATCGGCTCGGCGCTGGCTGCCGCCCTGGCGGGCCGGGGGGCACGCCTCTCCCTCGTCGCCCGGGGCGAGGAGGCGCTGCACGGGCTGGCGCACCGCACCGGCGGGGTGGCCGTGCCGGGGGACCTGACCCTCGCGGACACACCGGCGTCGGTGCTGGCGGCGGCCGAGGCCGCGCTGGGCCCCGTCGACGTGGTGCTGCACAACGCCGGCGTCGAGGTCCTCGACGAGCTCGCCGACGTCGACCTCGAGGCCGTGCGGCAGGCGGTGCTGCTGAACCTCGTCGCGCCGCTCGTGCTCACCCGCCTGGCCCTGCCCTCGATGCTGCGGCGCGGCCGGGGGCACGTGGTGGCGGTGTCGTCGCTGGCCGGTGTCGCCACGTTCCCGGGGCTGGCGGTCTACGGCGCGAGCAAGGCCGGGCTGACGCACGCGATGGCTGGCCTGCGCGCGGAGCTGCGCGGCACGCCGCTGCGCGTCACGACCGCCGAGCTGGGGCCGGTGGACTCGCCGATGATGGGCCGGATCGGCACGCATCCGCCCACCGCGGCCGCGTTCGCCCGGGCCCTGCGCCTGCACGTACTGCGCACCCTCGACCCGGAGGAGGCCGCGAGCGCGGTCGTCACGGCCGTCGAGCGCGACCGGCCCCACGTACGTCGCCCGCGGCGCGCGGCGCCCCTGGCGGCGGTCGCCGGCGCCCCGCGCACCCTGGTGCGCGCGGTGCTGACCGGCATCCCCACGGCCACCGCCGCCCGGGCCGTCGACGACGGGCAAGGGCTGCGCCGATGACGCCGCCACGGTCGGCGCGGCGCAAGATCGCGGTCGGCACCTGGCGCGCGCCGAGCGAGGGCCGCATCCACGCCCGCACCGAGGTCGACGTCACCGCCGCGCTGGCGCACGTCCAGGTGCTGCGGGAGGCGACCGGGGTCCGCGTCACGCTGACCCACCTGGTGGGGGCCGCCCTGGGACGAGCGCTGCGCGCCGTGCCGGAGGCGCGGGCCCGGGTGGTGCTCGGGCGGGTGCGGCCGCTGGCCGACTGCACGGTGGCCTTCGCGGTCGACGTCGAGGGCGGCGCCGACCTGGCCCCGGTGCGGGTCGAGGACGCCGACCGGCTCCCCACCGTCGAGATCGCGCGCCGCGTCGAGGCGCGGGCCGCCGCGCTGCGCGGCGGCCACGACCGGGCCCACCGGGTGACGAGCGGGCTGGTGCGCCTGGCGCCGTCGTGGGCGATGCGCCCGGTGATGGGGGCGGCGGGAGTGATGGTCGGCGGCCTCGGGCTGCCCGCGTTCGGCCAGCCGGGGCGGCCCCTGGGGACGGGTTTCGTCTCGAACGTAGGGACGATCGGGCTCGACGAGGCCTTCCTGGCGCCGGCGCCCTTCGCCCGGACGGCCGTCTACCTGGCGGTCGGGGCGGTCCGCGACCGCCCGGTGGCGGTCGGCGGCGAGGTCGTCGTGCGCCCGGTGAGCGTGCTGGTGGCCACCGCCGACCACCGCCTCGTCGACGGCGCCCACGCCGGTGCCCTGCAGCGGGTGCTGTTGGAGCACCTGGCCGACCCGGCCCGCCTCGACGCCCCCGGCGGCTGAGCCGGCACGGCCGTCCCTCGTGGCCCACGCCTCGGAGCATCCGGACCTTCTGGTACGACCTCTCCGCCCGGCGGGCGCCGCCGGGTCCGTCAGCCCGGGCCCGCCTCGGCCTCCGCCTGCGCGTGCCAGACCGGCGGTTCGGCCGGTGCCAGCGCGGGGTCGTCGGCGGCGAAGGTGCGGATCCGCCCCACCTCCGTGTGCGGCCCCTCGAAGCGCACCGTCACCCGGCCCACGCCGCTGCCCTGGACCCACCCGGCCCCGTGCTCGGCGTGCGTGACGTCCTGCCCCGCCCGCCACGTGGGAGTCCCGGCCGGCGCCGGGCCCTCCGCGAGTGTGACCTCGGGCTCCGCCTCGCCGGCGATCTGCGACGCCGCGCCACCGCCGGCATCCGGCCGCACGAACTCCTCGCCCCCCTCGTCGCCGGCCGCCGCCCGCACCGGAGGCTCGGGCGCGTCGAGCAGCCCGTCGAGCAGGTCGGGCTGGGTGTAGAGCGAGAGCCCCGAGACGCCGACCCCCAGCAGCCGGAGCCCGTCGGCGACGTCGAGCCCGGCCAGCAGCCGCCCGGCGTGCTGGACGACCAGCGCCACGTCGTCGGTCGGCTGGTCGAGGGTGGTCGAGCGGGTCAGGGTGCTGAAGTCGTGGCGGCGCACCTTGAGCACCACCGTGCGCCCCGACAGCCCGTCCTTGCGCAGCCGCTCGCCGACCCGCTCGGCCAGCTCGCGCAGGTGGCGCCCCAGCCGCACCCGGTCGGTCACGTCGACGTCGAAGGTGGTCTCGGCCGACACCGACTTGGCCGCCCGCTCGGTGACCACCTCGCGCTCGTCCAGCCCCAGCGCGAACGCGTGCAGCTGGGTGCCGTGCGCCCGCCCGAGGAGCCGCACCGCCTCGTCGGCGCCGAGCTCGGCCAGCCGCCCCACCGTCCCCACGCCGTGCACCGCGAGCCGCGCGGCGGTGGCCGGGCCGACCCCCGGGATGGCCCGCACCGACATCGGGGCCAGCCGCGCGGCCTCCTCGCCGGCCGGGACCAGCGCGAGCCCGTCGGGCTTCGCCAGGTCGGAGTGGATCTTGGCCACGAGCTTGCTGGTGCCCGCCCCGATCGATGCGGTCAGGCCCGTGGTGGCCCGGATGCGTGCCCGCAGCCCCTCGGCCACCGCCGCCACCTCGTCGGCGCCGGCCCCCGGGTGGGTCGGGGTGAGGTCGAGGTAGGCCTCGTCGATGGAGACCTGCTCGACCAGCGGGGTCACCTCGCGGACCAGGGCCATGACCGCCAGCGAGCAGTCGCGGTAGGCCGGGAAGCGGGGGTAGAGGTAGGCGGCGTTCGGGCAGCGGCGGCGCGCCTCGGCGGTGGGCATGGCCGAGCGGATGCCGAACACCCGCGCCTCGTACGACGCGGTCGCCACCACCCCGCGGCCGCCGACCCCGCCCACGACGACCGGCTTCCCGCGCAGCGAGGGCTTGTGCAGCTGCTCGACGGCCGTGAAGAAGGCGTCGAGATCCAGGTGCAGGATCACCGGGGCCGAGCGCACGGTCCCAGTCTCCCCGTCGCCACCGACGGCGCGTCAGGCCTGCTGCGCGGCGCGGCGCGGGGCCCGGGTGTCGCCGGCGTACACGGCCCACGCCATCAGGCCGGGCTGGAAGGCCAGACGGGCCAGGCGCTTCTGGTCGGTGTCGAGCCCGAAGCCGTCCTTGCGCTCGAGCCACTGCGCGACGTTCCCGGGGAGGACCGCGAGGAAGAACAGCGCACCCGCCCGGCCCGTCCGCGCCCGGTGCGGCTGCTTCCACGTCACGAGGGTGGCCGCGCCGAGCGCGAGCTCGGCGTAGCCCGACCACACCACGACGTCGTCGGTGTCGAACGGCACCCACTCGGGCACCTGCGCCCGGAACTCCTCGCGACGGGTGGTGAGGTGCGCGGCGCCGGCGGCGATCAGGGCCGCCCCCAGGGCCACCTTGCTCGCCGCCCGGGCCCGCCGGCCCCACTGCTCGCGACGGGTGCTGACCTGCGCCTTCTCCGGTGTCATGCCCCCATTGTGCGGCCGGCCCCGCCGAGGTCGCCTCACTCCTGACGCCCGGCACCGGTCACCCCACCGCGCCGCCCCCGGCTCGCGGCGCACCGGTCACCCCGTGGTGCCGCCCCCGCACAGGGCCCCGGTCGCACGAGATGGCCGGTGCCTGGCGGGGTCGACCGTGTCGCTCGAGGTGCGCCGTCGCCGGTCCGTGAAACGCGATCGACCCCGACGAGGAGCCTGTCGGGGTCGATCGCGATCTGTGCGCAAGGGGGGATTTGAACCCCCACGCCCTTTCGGACACTGGCACCTGAAGCCAGCGCGTCTGCCGTTCCGCCACTTGCGCGTGGTGCTCGGATGAGCCGTCCCAGTGTGCCCGATGGACCCCCGATCCGACAAAAGCGATCCACGAGGGCCCGTCACCGCGGGGCTCCTGCCCCCCGTCAGGACATCGGCGGGGCCTCCGCCTCGACCCTCGGAGCACCCATCCGGTTGCTCCGGGGCCTGAGCCGCACCCCGGGCAGCGCGGGCGCCGGGATGCGCGCCACGTCACCCCTGTACCCCTCCACGACGCCGAACGGCCCGGCCTCGCCGCCGTCGGCCCCCGCCTCCCAGGCCTCCCGCGCGGCCGCGACCTCGTCGTGCGAGCGCCCGATGAAGTTCCACCACATGACGATCTCCTCGCCGAACGGCTCCCCGCCCAGCACCAGCACCCGGGCGCCCCCATCCCCGGCCGCCAGCACCAGGTCATCCCCGTGCCCGGCCTCGACGACCCCCAGCTCCGCCACGCCCAGCGACCGCCCCGCGAACGCCACCGGCCCCCGGTCGACCAGCACGCCCACCTCGTACCCCGCCGGCACCGGCAGCACCACCGACGCTCCCGCCCCCAGCACCACCTCGACCCCCAGCAGCGCCGTCTCGACGCGAACCGGCGACGTCGATCCCCAGAGCGACCCCACGAAGACCCGCGCCTCGACGCCGTCGGCCGGGCGCACGGCATCCGGCACGTGGTGCTCGAACCGCGGCTCCACTCCGGCCGCCACCGCCGGCAGGACCACCCAGAGCTGCACCCCGTGCAGCACCGCGGTCGCGGGGGTCGAGACCTCCGAGTGCGAGATGCCGCGGCCGGCCGTCATCAGGTTGACCTCGCCCGGCCGCACCGTGGCCACCGTCCCGAGGGAGTCGCGGTGCTCGACCTCGCCGCTGAACAGCCACGACACCGTGGCCAGCCCGCAGTGCGGATGCGGCGCAACGTCCATCCCGCCGCTCGTCGCGACGTCGTCGGGGCCGTAGTGGTCGGCGAAGCACCAGGCCCCGACGAACGAGCGCTCGCGCGAGGGCAGGGTGCGCCGCACCTTCATCGCCCGCGGGCCGCCGAGCGGGACCTCGCGGGGGCCGAACACCAGCACGGACGGGGCCGCCGGGGGAGTCATGGGCCCACGCTACGCACGCCCCGCCGCCCCCACGAGCCCCCAGGAGCCCCCTCGGCGGTGCTCGAGACCCCGGTTCGGCGTCGAGACAAGGACTGCCAGGTCGTGTCTCGTCACCTTTTCGGGGTGACCCCGAAAAGCCGAGGTTCCGCACGGGGCTACCGCACGCCGTCCAGGGACTCTTCAGGCGTGGCAGATAGGCTGACCGGACGCCTGCCGACCCGAACGACCGCGAGGAGGTACGACGTGGGCCTGCTCGACCGCCTGGAGGCGGGGATCGAGCGCGCCGTGCAGGGCACCTTCGCCAAGCACCTGCGCGCCGCCGTGCACCCCGTCGAGATCGCGAGCAACATCCGGCGCGCGATGGACGACCGCGCGGTCACGTCGTCCGGCCGCGCCATCGTGCCCAACGTCTTCATCGTCGAGCTCAGCCCCGGCGACTTCGACCGCATCTCGCCGGACATGAAGAACGTCGAGATGGACCTCGTCGCGGCCGCCGAGGAGCACTGCGAGGGGCAGCACTACCAGCCGGCCGGCCCCATCGACATCGTCTTCGAGGAGCACGACGACCTCGAGACCGGCGTCTTCCGGCTGCGCCCGAGCAAGGCCAGCCGCCCCCGCGCCACGGGGATGACCGGCCAGGAGCGCGCCGTCCGCCCCACCCCGTCGCCCGGCCCCGCCGCAGCCGCAGCCGCCCCCGGTGCTGCCGCGGCCGCGGCCGACGCCGACGGTCCCACCCGCCCCCACGACGCCCGCAACGCCGCCGCACCCCCGCCCCGCCGCCGGGTGAACCCCGCCGACCGCCCCTGGCTCGACGTCGACGGCGAGCGCTACCCCCTGATGGGCGCGATGACCATCCTCGGCCGCGACGACAGCGCCGACATCATCCTCGACGACCCCGGCATCTCGCGGCGCCACAGCGAGCTGCGCGTCACCACCGACGGCCCGCACTTCGTCACCACCGTGCGCGACCTCGGCTCGACCAACGGCACCTTCGTCAACGGCGAGCGCATCACCACCACCCACATCGACGACGGTGACCGCATCACCGTGGGGCGCACCTCCATCACCTTCCGCGCGGGCAGGAAGTGACCCACCGATGATGAGCGAGCTGACCCTCACCGTGCTCCGGCTCGGTCTCCTGGTCGTGCTGTGGGGCTTCGTGTTCGCCGTGGTCGGCGTGCTGCGCGGCGACCTCTACGGCACCCGGGTCAACCGCCGCTCCACCAACACCCCGCCGCGCGGGACCCCGGCCCTCCCGGCCGCCGACGCGCGCCGCGGCCGCGCCGCCCGCACCCCCAAGCCGTCCCGTGCCGCCAAGAAGGGCCCCACCCGCCTCGTCGTCACGGCCGGCCCGCTCTCCGGCACCACGCTGCCGCTGCGCCCGGCCGGCACCCTCGTCGGCCGCAGCCCCGAGTGCGCCCTCGTCCTCGACGACGACTACGCCTCCGGCCGGCACTGCCGCATCTTCGAGGGCGAGAACGGCACCTGGATGGTCGAGGACCTGCGCTCCACCAACGGCACCTACCTCGGGGCCACGCGCCTGACCGAGCCGCGCGAGGTCGCCGCCGGCAGCGTGCTGAGGATCGGGCAGACGATGCTCGAGCTCCAGAGGTAGACGATGCCCTTCGCCTTCCACTACGCGGCCCGCTCCGACGTCGGTATGGTCCGGTCCAACAACGAGGACTCGGGCTACGCGGGCCCCCACCTGCTCGCCATGGCCGACGGGATGGGCGGCCACGCCGGCGGCGACGTCGCCAGCTCCACGGTGATCGCCTCCCTGGTCGACCTCGACGGCGAGTCGCTCTCGGGGCGCGACGCCAGCACCGCGCTGCTCGACCGCATCAAGCGCGCCAACGCCGAGATCGGCCAGCGCATCCACGACGAGCCCGCCCTCGACGGCATGGGCACCACCCTCATCGCGATGCTGCGCACGGGCGTGACCATCACGCTGGCGCACATCGGCGACTCGCGCGCCTTCCTGGTGCGCGACGGTCAGGTCAGCCAGGTCACCAAGGACCACTCGTTCGTGCAGAACCTCGTCGACGAGGGCCGCATCACCGCCGACGAGGCCAAGACCCACCCGCAGCGCTCGCTGGTCACCCGCGTCCTCACCGGCGCCGATGACGACGAGCCCGACCTGGTGGTCCGCCAGGGCAAGGCCGGCGACCGCTACCTCATCGCCTCCGACGGCCTCACCGACTACGTGGCCCGCGAGACCGTCGACGAGGTGCTGGTGCAGACCGCCGACCCGGCCGAGTGCGCCGACCGCCTCGTGGCCCTGGCCCTGCGCGCCGGCGCCCCCGACAACGTCACCGTCGTCGTCGGCGACCTCGTCGACATGGCGCGGGCCGCCGCCCCGCCCACCCAGCCGCAGGTGGTCGGCGCCGCCGCCGCCCGGCGCCGCGGCACCCGCCCGATCCCCACGACCCCCGCCGCCAAGGCCGCGGCCCTCACCGCGGCCGCCACCCGGGGCTCCGACGACGACACCGACGACGCCGTGACCCTGGCCGAGGAGGGCCCGCGCAGCCGCCGAGCCACCCTGCTGCGCGTGGCGGCCACCCTCGTCGTCGCCGCCGTCGTGCTGGCCGGCGGCTCGTACGCCGCCTACGCCTGGTCCCAGCAGCAGTACTACCTCGGCGCCCAGAACGGCGTGGTCACCGTCTTCCGGGGGGTCGACCAGACGCTCGGCTGGGTCTCGCTCAGCTCCCCCGAGTACTCGACGATGATCCCCGTCGACGACCTGCCGCCCTCCTACCAGCAGAGCATCGAGAACGGCATCCAGGTCGCCGACCGCGCCGACGCCGCCAGCCGGGTCGCCGAGCTGCGCGTGCAGGCCGCCGCCTGCCGCTACTCGCGCGCCAACGACGAGCCCTGCCGCACCGTCGCCCCCACCTGGGTGGAGCCCACGCCCACCCCGAGCCCCACGGCATCCCCCACCCCCACCGGCTCCGGGCTGCCCACCCCCACCGCCTCGGCCACGCTGCCCAAGAACGTGACCACCCCGACCCTGCCCCCGCCGTCGTGAGCATCGTGTCGTCGGTGGCCCCCCGCAGCGGGCGCACCACCGAGCTCATCCTGCTGCTCGGTGCGGTGGGCATCGTCGGGCTCGCCTACGTCAACCTCGGGCTGGCCACCACCGGCACGTTGCCGCCCGGGCTCGCCGCGGTCGGCGTGGGCTACCTCGCCGTCAGCCTCGCCTTCCACGTCGTGCTGCGCTGGAAGGCCAAGTACGCCGACCCGCTCATCCTGCCCATCGTCACCCTCCTCAACGGCCTGGGCCTGGTGATGATCCACCGGGTCGACATCGCCCGAGGCCGCGAGATCGCCGACGGGGTGGCCCTGCGCCAGCTGATGTGGAGCGCGCTGGCCGTCGCCATCGCCACCGCCGTGCTCTTCGCGCTGCGCGACCACCGGCTGCTGCGCCGCTACACCTGGATCGCCGGGGTCGCCGGCTTCGCCCTCCTGCTGCTGCCGTTGATGCCCATCATCGGCAACTCCGAGTACGGCTCCCGCATCTGGATCCGGGTGGGCCCCTTGTCGTTCCAGCCCGGTGAGGTCGCCAAGCTGCTGCTGGCCGTCTTCTTCGCCGGCTACCTGGTGCAGACCCGCGACGCCCTCTCGGTGGCCGGCCGCAAGATCCTGGGGCTGACGCTGCCGCGCGCCCGCGACCTCGGCCCCATCCTCATCGCCTGGCTCGCGAGCCTGAGCGTGCTGGTGTTCGAGCGCGACCTCGGCTCGTCGCTGCTGTTCTTCGGGCTCTTCGTCGCGATGCTCTACATCGCCACCGAGCGGGTCTCGTGGATCGCGATCGGCCTGGCGCTCTTCGTGGCCGGCGCGTACCTCGCCTACCTGACCTTCGGGCACGTGCAGACCCGCGTGCTGCTGTGGCTCGACACCTTCAGCCCCGAGGCCCTCCACACCTCCGACCAGCTGGCCAAGGGGCTGATGGGGATGGCGGCCGGCGGGATGATCGGCACCGGCATCGGCCGCGGCCGCCCCGACCTCACCTACCTGGCCGAGTCCGACTTCATCGTGCCCAGCTTCGGCGAGGAGCTCGGGATGATCGGGCTGTTCGCCATCCTGGCGCTCTACGCCCTGCTGGTCGAGCGGGGCCTGCGCACGTCGCTCGGCACCCGCGACGGCTTCGGCAAGCTGCTGGCCGCCGGCCTGTCGTTCTCGCTGGCGCTGCAGTGCTTCGTCGTCGTCGGCGGCGTCACCCGCGTCATCCCCCTCACCGGCCTGACCATGCCGTTCCTCTCGGCCGGTGGCTCCTCGCTGCTCGCGAACTGGACCCTGGTCGCCCTCCTGCTGCGGATCTCCGACCACGCACGCCGGCCGGTGCCCGACGCCCAGCAGGCCAGTGCCGTCGGCGAGGCACACACCCAGGTGGTGAGGCTGTCGTGAACGCGCCCGTGCGCCGGCTCTCGCTCCTCGTGGGGTTCCTCTTCGCGGCCCTGCTGGTGTCGACCACGCTCATCCAGTACGTGTTCGCCGCCGACCTCAACGCCCGCCCCGACAACCGCCGCACGCTGCTGGCCACCTACGCCCGCGAGCGCGGCGACATCCTGGTCGGGCAGACCCCGGTCGCCACGTCGGTGCCCACGCAGGACGAGTTCAAGTTCCTGCGCACGTACGAGAAGGGCCCGCTGTACTCCCACGTCACCGGCTTCTACTCCTTCTACGGCGCGGTCGGTGGCCTCGAGCAGGCCGAGGACGCCCTGCTGTCCGGGGCCAGCGACAAGCTCTTCTACCGCCGGGTGTCCGACCTGTTCACGGGGCGCCGGGCCCAGGGCGCCACCATCGAGACCACGCTCGACGCCGCCGTGCAGAAGGCCGCCTCCGACGGGCTCGGTGACCGCCGCGGCGCCGCCGTCGCCATCGACCCCAGGACCGGGGCGATCCTGGCGATGGTGAGCCACCCCGACTTCGACCCCAACCGGCTGGCGGGGCACGACCTGGCCACGGTCGACAAGAACTACCAGGCGCTCACCAAGGACCCGAGCCGCCCACTGGTCAACCGTGCCATCGGCGGCGACCTCTACCCGCCGGGCTCGGTCTTCAAGGTGGTCACGGCGGCCGCGGCCCTGAGCGACGGCTCGTACACCCCCGACTCCGAGCTGCCCGGCGGTGCCCAGCTCGACCTGCCCCTCACCGACACCCCGCTGCCCAACCACGACAACCAGCCGTGCAGCCCCAGCGGCACCGTCACCCTCAAGCAGGCGCTGGTCGTCTCGTGCAACCCCGCCTTCGGCGAGCTCGGGATGAAGCTGGGCGCCGACGCGCTGCGCGAGCAGGCCGCCAAGTTCGGCTTCGGCGACTCCCCGAGCATCCCGATGCGGGTCACACCCAGCTCGGTGCCGGCCGAGCTCAACGCCCCACAGCTGGCCCAGTCGGCCATCGGCCAGTACGACGTGCGGGTCACCCCGATCCAGATGGCCATGGTCGCCGCGGGCATCGCCAACCAGGGCGTCGTCATGAGCCCCTACCTGGTGCAGTCGGTCATCGGCTCCGACCTGTCGGTCATCGAGGCCACCCAGCCGGCCCAGCTGTCGGAGGCCGTCACCCCCGAGGTCGCCGCGCAGCTCACCGACATGATGGTGGCCGTCGTCGAGAACGGCACGGGCCGGCAGGCACGCATCGACGGCGTGCAGGTCGCGGGCAAGACCGGCACGGCCGAGCACGGCTCCGGCACGAAGGCCCACGCGTGGTTCATCTCGTTCGCCCCGGCGAAGGACCCGAAGATCGCCGTGGCGGTCATCGTCGAGGACGCCGCGGCGGCCGGGAGCGAGACCGGGGGTGGGGCGGTCGCGGCACCGATCGCCCGTTCGATGATGCAGGCACGGTTGACCCGATGAGGAGTGCACGACATGGCTGACGTCCCGGAGCTCCTCGGGGGGCGGTACGAGGTGGGCGAGCTCCTCGGCCGCGGCGGCATGGCGGAGGTCCACAAGGGTTTCGACACCCGGCTGGGCCGCCCCGTCGCCATCAAGCTGCTGCGCCACGACCTCGCGCGTGACGCCACCTTCATCACCCGTTTCCGCCGCGAGGCCCAGTCGGCCGCGGCCCTCAACCACGCCTCGATCGTCGCCGTCTACGACCACGGCGAGGACCACGTCGTCACCGAGACCGGCGGCGCCACCTTCAACGTGCCGTACATCGTCATGGAGTACGTCGACGGCCACACCCTGCGCGAGGTCCTCTCCGACGAGGGCCAGCTCGACCCCACCTACGCCATCCGGGTCACCGAGGCCGTCCTGGATGCGCTGGGCTACAGCCACCGCCAGGGCATCGTGCACCGCGACATCAAGCCGGCCAACGTGATGATCGGGGCCGACGGCGCGGTCAAGGTCATGGACTTCGGCATCGCGCGCGCCATGGCCGACGCCAATGCCACCGTCACGGCCACCCAGGCCGTCATCGGCACCGCGCAGTACCTCTCGCCCGAGCAGGCCCAGGGCCACCCCGTCGACGCCCGCTCCGACCTGTACTCCGCCGGCTGCATGCTCTTCGAGCTGCTCACCGGCCGGCCGCCGTTCCTCGGCGACAGCCCGGTCTCCATCGCCTACCAGCACGTGGGCGAGACCCCCGTGCCGCCGTCGCGCTTCGTCGACGAGGGCCTGCCCGACGACCTCGACGCCGTCGTGCTGCACGCCCTCGAGAAGCCGCGCGAGGACCGCTACCAGGACGCCGGCGAGTTCCGCCAGGACCTCCAGGCCGTCCGCCTGGGCCGGCCGGTGTCGGCTGCCGCCCGCGCGTCGGCGGCCGCCCTGGCCGCCGCCGCGGCCGGCGGGATGGGGGTCGCCGCCGCCGGGGCCACCGAGGCCCTGCCGCGCACCTCGGCCCTCTCCGAGCAGACGGCCGCCTACCAGGTGCCGGTCGCCGCGCCCGTCCCCCTGCCCCCGGTCACCGACGAGCGCCCCTACGACGATGAGGACGACCGCCGCCGGCGCGGGCCGGGCGCGTACATCGCCCTGGCCATCGCCGTGCTGGCCGCCCTCGCCCTGCTCGGCTACGGCCTGGTCAACTACCTCGGCGGCCCCGAGGGCCCCCCGCAGGTCACCGTCCCGTCCGTCGTGGGCACGCCTCAGCAGACCGCCCAGGCCAAGCTCGCCCAGGCCGGGTTCAAGGTCGACGCCCAGGTCGCGGCCGACGACACCGTCCCCGAGGGCGAGGTCATCTCGCAGACGCCCGCGGGCGACACCCAGGCCGACCAGGGCTCGACGGTGCGCATCACCGTCTCGGGGGGACCGAACGCCGTGCAGGTCCCCGACCTGCGCGGGAAGTCCCTCTCGGAGGCCACCCAGCTGCTCTCCGACCTCGGGCTCGAGGTCGGGACCGTCAAGAAGACCGACGATCCCCAGGCCGCGGCCGACGAGGTCATCTCGAGCGACCCGGCCGCCGGCGCCGATGCCAAGCCCGGCACCAAGGTGGCGCTCGTGGTCGGCACCGGGAAGGTGGCCGTGCCCAACGTGCAGGGGCTGACCCAGAACGAGGCCCAGCGGCTGCTCGCCGACGCCAACCTCCAGGTCGAGACCGAGTACCAGCAGACCAACGACGTGGCCGAGGGCAACGTCATCTCGCAGTCCCCGAAGGCCAACACCAAGGTCGACAGCGGGAGCACCGTCAAGATCGTGGTGGCCCAGAAGGCTGCGCCCACGGTCACCCCGACGACGGTCACGCCCACGCCGACCCCCAGCCCCACGCCGAGCCCGTCCGGGTCACCGACACCCTCGCCCTCGCCGAGCCCCTGACCGGGGCCGGCCGCCCGTCGGCGGTCAGCCGGCGGCGACCGCCCGGGCGACCCCGGCCGCGTCGTGCACCAGCGGCGACAGCCCGACGGAGCGCTCGACCGCATCCGCCATCCCGCAGGTCAGCAGCCAGTTGGCCAGCATCCGGTGCCCGCCCTCGGTGAGCACCGACTCGGGATGGAACTGCACGCCGTGCAGCGGCAGGCTCGCGTGCCGCACGGCCATGACGATGCCGCTGCTCGTGCGCCCGTTGGGGACCAGCGTGTCGGGCAGCGTCGCGGGGTCGATGGTCAGCGAGTGGTAGCGCGTGGCGGTGAAGGGGTCGGGGACCCCCGCCAGCACCCCGGTGCCGTCGTGGATCACCTGCGAGGTCTTGCCGTGCAGCAGCTCGGGCGCGCGCCCCACGGTCGCTCCCATGACGACCCCGAGCGCCTGGTGGCCCAGGCACACCCCGAGCATCGGCTGGGCCCGCGCGGCGCAGGCCTCGATCATCGCCATCGACACCCCGGCCTCCTCGGGCGTACCGGGGCCCGGCGAGACCAGGACGCCGTCGAAGTCGGCGCCGTCGGCCGGGGCCACGTCGTCGTTGCGCACGACCTCGCACTCGGCGCCCAGCTGCTCGAGGTAACCGACGATCGTGAACACGAAGCTGTCGTAGTTGTCGACGACGAGGACGCGGGTCATCCCCCTATGGTGCCCGCTGGGCCCCCGGGCGCGTCAGCCGACGGTGTTCTCGTTGAACGGCAGCAGCTCGGCCACCACCGGGAACACCCACTGGAACAGCACGGCCACCACCACCGCGAGCAGCACGAGGCACTCGAGGGCCTTGAGCCAGCGCGGCCCCGGCAGGGCGCGCCACAGCGCCGCGTACATCAGCCCGCCCCCTCGACCGTCATCCAGTCGGCCGCCCGCCACTGGGCCCGCGGGATGCTCTTCACCAGCACGCCGTGGGTGATGTAGCGGAACTGCGCGCTGAACTTCGGGTGGCACGAGGTCATCGTGATCATGGCGGTGGTGGGGGCCTCCCCCGGCTGGTCGGGCACCGGCGCGATGACCTCGGTCTGCCACGGGCGCACGATCTCGTGGCTGCGGATCTCGTAGACGTACACGGTGGGGGCCGTCTCGACGATCACCCGGTCGCCCGCGCGCAGCCGGTCGATGTCGTGGAACGGGCGGCCGTAGGTGGTGCGGTGCCCGGCGACGGCGAAGTTGCCCACCGCCCCGGGTGCGGCGCTGCCGTCGTAGTGGCTCACTCCGAGCGCGAGCACCGGCCGGTCGGTCCCCTCGATGACCGGGCGCGCGTAGTCGGCGCCGAAGCGCGGCACCCGGATGACCGCGAAGGCCTTGCGCTGCCCCAGCTCGGGGAAGGCGTCACCGCCGACCTCGGCGGCCCGGCCGGAGCCGAAGTCCTGCACCAGCGCCTGCACGACCTGCGCCTGCTTGCGGTCGGCGACCACGTCGGTCCACCACAGCTGCCAGGCGACGAACAGCAGCACCAGGACGCCGGCGGTGATGAGCAGCTCGCCGACCGCGCCGACGACGCGGCGGATCACCGGGCCGCGCTGGAGAAGGCGGTGCTCACGAGGCGGGGCTCTCGACCCGGGCGTGCTCCGGGGTGATGGTGCCGCCGTACGCCGGGAAGGTGCGCTGGCCGGCCTCGTTGACGTCGTACCCGAGCCCGACGCGCACCGACCAGGCGCGCAGGTTGTCGACCTCGGGGTCGTTGTCGAGCGAGCTGCGCATCCGGCCCACGTCACCGATGGCCGCGATGACGTAGGGCGGGGAGTAGACCCGGCCCTGGAGCACCAGGGTGTTGCCGACGCAGCGCACCGCGCTCGACGAGATGACGCGCTGGTCCTGCAGCATCATCGCCTCGGCCCCGCCGGCCCACAGGGCGTTGACCACGGCCTGCACGTCCTGCTGGTGGATGACGTAGTCGTCGGCGGTGGCGCCGCTGGGCAGCTCGCCGCCCTCGAGCTTGGCGTCGTCGAGGGTGACCTCGAGGGTCGGGCCGCGCACGGCGGTGCGCCCGGCAGCCGGCGCGAGGACCGCGGCCTGCTTCTCGAGGTTGCTGGTCTGGGCGTCGCCCGGGGCCATGGCCGCGGTGGCCTTGTCGATCTGCGCCTGGAGGGCCTCGATGCGCGCGGAGCGCTCGGCGTTGGTGCGGGTCTGGGCGCGGATGAGGTCGGGTAGGCGGGCGGCGTCGGCGCGCAGCGCACCGCCCTCGGAGGCCCGCACGCTGGAGGCGAAGAGCGAGCCGGCCACGAGCGCGGCGACGGGCACCAGCCATGGCCACGGCGAGGGTCGGTCGACCCTCCCGGCGTGTGTCCCGGCCACGGCGCACCTCCCTTCCCGCGTCTGCATCTACGCTAGGGCACGACGCTGAACGAACCGGAGGAGTCCCAGTGCCCGAGTCCAAGGGTCGATCCAAGCCCACGTACACGCCCCCGCGGCGCGCTGTCGCCGCCGACCAGGGCCCCAACGCGCGGTGGTTCGTGCCGGTGATGCTCGGGCTCATGGTCGTCGGGCTGCTGTGGGTCGTCACGTACTACATCTCGGGGGTGCACCAGTTCCCGGTGCCGCAGATCGGCCGCTGGAACCTCGGCGTCGGGTTCGCCCTGATGCTCACCGGCTTCATGATGACCACCCGCTGGCGCTGACGCCGCCCACCACCCATGACCCGGGGCGCGCCACGGCTCCGGCCTTCCCGAGTTGTCCACAGGGGTTGTCCACACTGGGGACGAATGACACGCGTGTAATCCACATCGGGACAGCCTGTGGACAACGCCCCGCCCACGCAACGGACGGCGGACATTTCAGACCAGGGCGTACCGGGCGGCGGCCAGCACGACCAGCAGCACGCAAACCCCGGCCAGCCCGGCCCAGTGGATGCGGCGGTCGGGCGGCTGCAGGGGCCCGCGCGAGCGCCCCAGGTAGCCGATGACCACCGCGCACAGCGCACCGGTGAGCAGGCCGCCGAGGTGCGCCTGCCAGGCGATGCCCGGGACCACGAAGCCGATCACCGCGTTGAGCGCGATGATCACGTACATCCCGGCGGCCGAGCGACCGAGGCGGCGCTGGAGCACCAGGAACGCCCCGAACAGCCCGAACACCGCACCCGAGGCCCCGACCGCGCCCTGGCACCACGACCCGCACTGGCCCACGGCCAGCTCGGCGTCGGAGGGGTAGGACGCCAGCAGCAGGTAGACCACCGAGCCGCCGAGCGCGCTCAGCAGGTAGACCGCGGCAGCCCGCGCACGATGTCGGTGAGGGCGACCCCGACCAGCAGGGGCGCTGCGACCGAGCCGCCGACGATGGCGGCGTCCCAGCGGCGGCGCCAGGTGACGTCGTCGCGCTTGTGGCGGTACTCGAAGCCCATGTTGCGCACGATCAGCGCCACCAGCAGCACCAGCAGCGGCAGGTAGAAGGCCGAGAACATCGTGGCGTACCACTCGGGGAAGGCCGCGAAGGTGGCGCCGCCGGCGGTGATGAGCCAGACCTCGTTGCCGTCCCAGTGGGGCCCGATGGTCGTGAGCATGACGCGACGGCGCTTCTCGGTGTCGGCGGCGTCCTCGCCGGCACCGAGGACCGGGAGGAGCGCGCCCACCCCGAAGTCGAAGCCCTCGAGGACGAGGTAGCCGGCCCACAGCAGGCCGATGAGTGCGAACCAGACGAGCGGGAGAGTGTCCATGTCGGTGTCCCTGGGGTCAGTAGGCGAACTGGAGCGGGGCGTCCTCGTCGGCGTCCGCGGGGGTGGCCGGGTCCGCGAAGGGCGCGGCGCCGCGGCGGACGTAGGTGAGGAAGAGCCTGACCTCGACGACGGCCAGCACCGCGTAGAGGAGGGTGTAGACGGCCATCGAGACCCACACCTCGCCGACGCCCACCGACGGTGAGACGCCGGTAGCCGTGGTCATCAGGCCGTAGACCAGCCACGGCTGGCGCCCCATCTCGGTGAAGATCCAGCCGAAGCTGTTGGCGAAGACCGGCAGCAGCGGGGTGACGGCCGCGACCAGCAGCCACCAGCGGGCGTGGGGGACACGCGTTCCGCGGGTCGCCCAGAGGGTCAGCGCCGCTAGCAGCATCGTGAGGAAGCCCAGGCCCATCATCAGCCGGAAGGTCCAGTAGGCCACCGGCACGATCGGCGTGTAGTCGTCGGTGAGGACCAGGGGCGCCATCTGCGGCCCGTACTGCGCGACCACCTTCTCGGCCAGTGCGCGCTCGCTGCCCTTGAGGTCGTTGATGCCCTCGACGGTGCCGTTCACGTCGCCGGTGCCGAGGAACGAGAGCAGGCCGGGGACCGAGATGATGCGGGTGGCCTCGCTGCCGTCGAGCGGGCCCACCGAGAGCACCGAGAACGGCGCGTGGCTGGTGGTGTCGTAGAGGGCCTCGGCGGCGGCCATCTTCATCGGCTGGACCTCGGTCATGATCTTGCCCTGGAGGTCGCCCGAGACGACCACGCCGAGCGAGGCCACGAGAGCCACGGCGGCGCCGACGCGCACGCCGTGGCGGTACATCCGGTCGTCGGCGGTGCCGGCCTCGCGGCGCAGCAGCCACAGCGAGACACCCATCACGACTGCGCCACCGACCATGTAGGCCGACAGGATGACGTGCGGGAAGGTGACGAGCTGGACCTTGTTGGTGAGCACCGCGAGGAAGTCGGCCATCTCGGCCCGGCCGGTCTCGGGGTTGAAGCGGTAGCCGACCGGGTTCTGCATGAACGAGTTCGCCGCGAGGATGAAGTAGCCCGAGAGCACCGTCCCGAGGTGCACCAGCCACATGGAGGCCGCGTGCAGGCGTTCGGGGATGCGCCCCCAGCCGAAGATCCACACGCCCAGGAACGTCGACTCCAGGAAGAACGCCAGCAGCGCCTCGAACGCGAGCGGCGCGCCGAAGATGTCGCCCACGAAGCGGCTGTAGTCGGACCAGTTCATCCCGAACTGGAACTCCTGCACGATGCCCGTGACCAGGCCGAGCGCGAAGTTGATCATGAACAGCTTGCCGAAGAACTTCGTCAGGCGGAGGTACTCGGGGCGGTGGGTGCGCACCCAGCGGAGGTGGAACCAGGCCACGATGGCCGACATCCCGATCGTCACGGGGACGAAGAGGAAGTGGTAGACGGTCGTGATGGCGAACTGCCACCGGGCGACGTCGAGCGACGATCCCATGCGGGGCTCCTGCGGGTGCGGTCTGATACGACGGTGCGTAGTACAAACTACATAACGTCGTAGATGGGACGCCAGCCGGCCTCTCGTGATCCGCCGCACGGTCGGCGGCCCGCGGCATCCCGGTGCCAGACTGGCCGGGTGCACCGCGACGACCTCGTGCGCCTCCGCCGCGCCCGCGACCGGATGGACCGCGACTACGCCCAGCCGCTCGACGTGCCGGCGCTCGCGGCCGAGGCCCTGATGTCGCCGGGGCACTTCCACCGCATGTTCCGCGAGGCCTACGACGAGACGCCCTACCAGCACCTGATGACCCGCCGCATCGAGCGGGCCGCGGCCCTGCTGCGGCACGGCGACGTGTCGGTCACCGACGCGTGCATGGCGGTGGGCTGTACCTCGCTGGGGTCGTTCTCGACACGGTTCACGGCACTGCTGGGCGTCACCCCGAGCGAGTACCGGGCCCGGGCGCACGGGGCGGCGGCCGTCATCCCGCCGTGCGTCGGCAAGCTCGCCGACCGGCCGGCGGGCACCCGGTCAGGTTCGGAGAAGCGCCGCGCCGGGGTGCGGGCCTAGCGTCGTCGGCATGACGACCTCACCCACCGCCTCGCTCGCCGTCCGCAACTGCTTCCTCGTGGTCGACGACCACGACACGGCGATGGCCTTCTACCGCGACGTGCTGGGCTTCACCGTGACCCAGGACGTGACCAACGGCGACTTCCGCTGGCTGAGCCTGGCCACGCCGACCCAGCCCGAGCTCGAGATCACCCTGCAGTCGGTCGGCGTCTACCCGGGCAGCAGCGCCGCCGACCGCGAGGCGATGGACACGCTGCTGGCCAAGGGGCTCATGAACCCGCTGATCTTCCAGTGCGACGACGTCGACGCCCTGTTCGAGCACGTGGTGGCGGCCGGCGGCGAGGTGCTCCAGGAGCCGCAGGACCAGTTCTACGGGGTGCGCGACTGTGCCTTCCGCGACCCGGCGGGGAACATGCTGCGCTTCAACCAGCGGCTCGACCGGGGCTGAGCGCGGGGCCGGGCGCCGGGTGCAGCGCTGAGCGCGGGACCCGGGCGCCTCGACACAAGACCTCCTGCACCAGACCTCGCCTCGCAACCCTTGTCCGGTGCACTTTTCGGGGTCACCCCGAAAAGCCGAGGGGCCCCGGCGGGCGCGGGTCAGGCGTCGGGGTAGCCGTGCGGGTTCTGCGACTGCCAGCGCCAGGTGTCGGCGCACATGTCGTCGACGGTGCGGGTCGCCCGCCAGCCCAGCTCGGCCTCGGCGCGCGTCGGGTCAGCGTAGGAGGCGGCGACGTCGCCCGGGCGCCGGTCGATCACCCGGTAGGGCAGCTCGTGCCCGCAGGCCCGCTCGAACGCGTGCAGCAGCTCGAGCACCGACGTGCCGTGCCCGGTGCCGAGGTTCCAGGTCGACACCGGCTCCGTGGTCTCGCCCAGGCGGCGCAGCGCCGCGATGTGGCCGGCCGCGAGGTCGTCGACGTGGATGTAGTCGCGCACCCCGGTGCCGTCGGGGGTGTCGTAGTTGTCGCCGAAGACGGCCAGCTGCTCGCGCCGCCCGACCGCGACCTGCGCGATGTAGGGCATCAGGTTGTTCGGGGGCCCCGACGGGTCCTCGCCGATGGTGCCGCTGGGGTGCGCGCCCACGGGGTTGAAGTAGCGCAGCAGCGCGATCCGCCACGTGGGGTCCGCGGCGGCGACGTCACGCAGCACCTGCTCCTGCATCACCTTGGTCCAGCCGTACGGGTTGGTCGCCGAGGTGGGCAGGTCCTCGTGCATCGGCACCGGCGCCTCGGCCCCGTAGACGGTCGCGGACGACGAGAACACCAGCCGGCGCACCCCGTGGCGCCGCATCGCGCGCACCAGCGAGAAGGTCGAGCCCAGGTTGTTCTCGTAGTACTCCAGGGGCTGCTCGACACTCTCGCCCACCGCCTTGAACCCCGCGAAGTGGATGACGGCGTCGAACCGCTCGTCGGCGAAGAGGTGCTCGGTCTTGTCGTGGTCGGTGAGGTCGAAGGAGCGCACGTCGAGGGGCTGCCCGGTGAGCCCCTCGATCCGCCCGACGACGGTGGGCTTGGCGTTCGCGAAGGAGTCGACGACCACGACGTCGTACCCCGCGGCCACGAGCTGGACGACGGTGTGGGACCCGATGTAGCCGGCTCCGCCGGAGACGAGGACGCGCATGGCCTCGACCCTAGTGCCGCCCCGGGGCGCCGCCCCGTGGGATCAGTCCGCCTCGGGGAGGACGACGCTGAGCACCCACGAGACCAGCGTGATGACGACCGCGGCCAGGACGGCGTCCCAGAAGAAGTGCTGGATCGAGAACGAGAGCCCGATGGCGCCGCCGACCCACTCGGTGATCTGCAGCATGAACGCGTTGACCACGAAGGTGAACAGGCCCAGCGTGAGCACGATGAAGGGGAAGGAGAAGAACTTCGCGATCGGCTTGATGACGGCGTTGACGAGCCCGAAGACCAGCGCCACCAGCACCACCGTGACGGTCTTGCTCGTCCACGTCGAGCTGTCCTCGGCGAGGTCGATGCCCGGCACGACCAGGGCCGCCACCCAGAGCGCGACGGCGTTGATGCCGACCCGGATCAGGAAGTTCATCACCCCGCCAGTCTGGCACGCGGGCCCGGCCCCGGCGAGGACGTCGCCCGGGAGGGGCCGGTGCGCCCGGTCCTAGAGTGGGCGACATGACCGACGACCGCGCCACCGACGCCGCGCCGCCGACACCGCTCCCGGTACGCCTGCGCGCCGCGCTGGACGCCCTGCCCGCCTACACCCCGGGGCGCCCGGCCACCGTGCGTGAGGGGCTGGTCGCCTACAAGATCAGCAGCAACGAGAACCCGTTCCCGCCGCTCCCCTCGGTGCTCGACGTGCTGCGCGAGGCGGCGACCGCTGTCAACCGCTACCCCGACATGGCGGTCACCGCCCTCACGGCGGCCCTGGCCGAGCGGCTCGGCGTCCCGGCCGAGCGCATCTCGACCGGGCCGGGCTCGGTGGGCGTGCTCGACCAGCTGATCCGGGCCACCTGCGACGACGGCGACGAGGTGCTCTTCGCCTGGCGCTCGTTCGAGGCCTACCCCATCCTCACCACGATGGCGGGGGCGCGGCCGGTGATGGTGCCGCTCGGCCCCGGCGACCGGCACGACCTCGACGCGATGGCCGCGGCGGTCACCGACCGCACCCGGCTGGTCCTGGTCTGCACGCCCAACAACCCCACCGGCACCACGGTCGGTGCCGCCGAGCTCGACGCGTTCCTCGACCGGGTGCCGAGCGACGTCCTGGTCGTCCTCGACGAGGCCTACCTCGAGTTCGTCGACGACCCCGACGCGCCCGACGCCCTGGCCGTGCACGAGGCCCGCCCCAACGTCGTCGTGCTGCGCACCTTCTCGAAGGCCTACGGGCTGGCCGGCCTCCGGGTCGGCTACGCCGTGGCGCACGAGCCGGTGGCCGCCGCGCTGCGCAAGGCCGCCCTGCCGTTCGGCGTCAACAGCCTGGCCCAGGCCGCGGCGATCGCCTCGCTCGAGGCCTCCGACGAGCTCGACGTACGGGTCAAGGAGCTCGTGGCCGAGCGCGAGCGGGTCGTGGCGGCGCTGCGCGAGCAGGGCTGGGACATCCCCGACCAGCAGGCCAACTTCGTGTGGTTCGGGCTGGGTGACGACACCGCCGCCTTCGCGCAGGCCTGCGACGACGAGGGCCTCACCGTGCGGCCCTACGGCACCGACGGCGTCCGGGCCACCGTCGCCGAGCCCGAGGCCAACGACCGCCTGGTCGAGGTCGCCGGGCGGTTCCTGGCCGCGCGCCGGGGCTGACCGGACGCGACCCGCGCGTCGGGGCGGCCGTCCCCGCACGGCAGGATGGCCGGATGCGCATCCTCCTCACCGGCGCGGCCGGCTTCATCGGCACGGCGACCTGGCGCGAGCTCGTCACCGACGGCCACGAGGTGATCGCCGTCGACCTGCTCATCCCCGAGGCCCACGCCGCCGCGACCCGGGCCGACCCGCCGCCCGGGGTGCACGTGCTCGACGTCCGCGAGGCCGGGGCATGGGGCGACCTGTTCCAGGGGGTGGACGTGGTGGTGCACCTGGCCGCGATGGTGGGGGCGGGGGTCACCGCCGCCGACCTGCCCCTCTACGCCGGGCACAACGACCTGGGCACCGCGGCCGTGCTGGCCGCGATGCACGCCGAGGGGGTCGACCGGTTCGTGCAGGCGTCGTCGATGGTCGTCTACGGCGAGGGCCGCTACACCTGCCCGGACCACGGCCCGCAGAGCCCCGGCCCACGCACCCCCGAGGACCTCGACGGCGGCGCGTTCGACGACCCGTGCCCCGTCTGCGGAGGCCCGCTCGACTGGGCGCTGGTCGACGAGGACGCCCCGCTCGACCCCCGCTCGAGCTACGCCGCCAGCAAGGTCGCGCAGGAGCACTACGCCGCCGCGTGGAGCCGCCAGGCGCCCGGCGCGGCGGTGTCGCTGCGCTACCACAACGTCTACGGGCCCGGGATGCCGCGCGACACCCCCTACTCCGGGGTGGCGGCCATGTTCCGCTCCTCGCTCGAGCGCGGCGAGCCGCCGACGGTCTACGAGGACGGCCGCCAGATGCGCGACTTCGTGCACGTCGACGACGTGGCACGGGCCAACCTGGCCGCCGCGCGGGCCGCGGTCGCCGCCGACCTCGGGACCCACCGCGCCTACAACGTGGCCTCGGGGCACCCCATCGCCATCGCCGACGTGGCGCGGGCCGTGGCCCACGGGTCGGGCCGCGACGTCGAGCCGACCGTCACCGGGCAGTACCGCATCGGCGACGTGCGCCACATCGTGGCCTCCCCGGCACGGGCCGCGGCCGAGATCGGCTTCACCGCGCAGGTGACCCCCGACGAGGGGCTGGCCGCGTTCGCCACCGCGCCGCTGCGCGCCTGACCCGCTCGCGCCGGGCGGGCGACCGCGCGGGCTACCAGACCGTCTTGACGGCGTGCTGGAGCGCCAGGGCCAGCACGCCCTGGCCGACCAGGCCCCAGCGCCGCCAGCGCGGGGGGAGCCAGAGCACGGCCAGCAGCATCCACGGCATGAAGGGCAGCCAGATGCGCTCGACCTCGGCCTTGCTCATCCGCGACAGGTCGGCGGCCAGCACCATGGCGACGCCGGCCACCACGAGGGGGGCGACGACCCGCTCCCAGCCCTCGGCCCGGGCCCGCCCGGCCGCCGTGCGCAGCCGCGCGACCGGCACCGAGGCCGCGCCCAGCGCCGCCGGCAGCAGCCACCCGGCGGCCAGGAACAGCGACCCCAGGTTGGCGAACGACCAGTACCAGAACGGCCGCTTGCTGGCGAGGTCGCGCGGGTCCCAGTAGCGGTCGTGCAGCACCGGGTAGGCGTCCCACCAGGCGAAGCCGAGGCGGGCGAAGAGCAGCACCAGCAGCAGGGCCGTGCCGGCCGCGAGCGCCCCGACGACCAGGCGCGGGCGCCAGGCGCCACCGGTGGCCATCAGCACGGCCACCGCCAGCAGCGCGACCAGGCCGAGGCCGTAGGACTCCAGGAGGCACCAGCCGAGGAGCAGCCCGGCGACCACTGCGAGGGCCGGCCGCCGCCAGGCCGTCGCCGCGCCGGCCGCCGCCTGCGCGGCCATCCCCCACGCGACGGTGGCGGCGAAGAGGGCGTCGGCCGAGACCGCCATCAGGACGGCCGTGGGCGCCAGGACCAGGAACGGGAGCACGCGGCGGGCGGCGGCGCGGGCCCCCAGGCGGTCGAGGGTGACGGCCACCGCGGCGGGCACGGTACCGGCGACGAGCACGACGACGGCGCCGGCCGCCTGCCACGACCCCAGCCCGATGCGGTCGAGCCCGACGAACATCAGCACCGCGCCCGGCGGGTGGCCGGCCAGGTGGACGGGCCAGTGGTGCGCGCTGTCGAGCGGGATGCGCGAGATGTAGACGCGCAGCATCTCGCCCACGTCGTCGGCGGCCCGGGCGCTGCCGAGGTACTCGGTGCCGTGCTCGAGGTGCTTGCCGAGCCCGGTCGGGCCGTCGACCAGGGCCAGCGACACCATCCAGACGACGGAGACGAGCCACGACAGCGCCAGCAGCTGGCGCCAGGTGAGGCGCTCGAGCCGGGCGAGCACCCCGGGCCGCGCGGCCAGCACGACCAGGGCGAGCGCGACGATGCTGCTCGGTCCGACGCGCAGGTCCCAGTCGCCGATCAGCGGGGCGGCGCGGCCCGCCTTGACCACGACGTCGAAGACCGGCGGCACCAGCATCGCGGCGGCGACGACGAGGACCCCCACCGCGAGGCCCCACCACGCCCGGCGGCCCGCCCCGTCGAGCGCCCCGGCGTCGTCGGCGGGTCGCGTCGTCGTCGGGGGCGTCGCCATCACCCCAGGATGCCCGGTCGACCCGGTCGCGGAGTGCGTTGCCCCCTCCGGGAGCCTCGTGCGTGACCGGGCCCACCTGCACCGTCGGCCGGGGCGGCCCCCGTGAGCGCCTAGTGTGGCTCGTCGTGACTGCCACCTGCGACCTCGTGCTGCCGTGCCGGGACGAGGCCGCGGCGTTGCCCGGGGTCTTCGCCCTCGTCCCCGACGGGATGCACGTCGTCGTGGTCGACAACGGCTCCACCGACGACACCGCGGAGGTGGCGCGGGCCCACGGCGCGACGGTGGTGCACGAGGCGACGCCGGGCTACGGCGCGGCCGTGCACGCCGGTGTTGAGGCCGCGACCGCCGAGTACGTGGCGGTGCTAGACGGCGACGGCTCGATGGACCCGCGCGACGTCCTGCCCCTGCTCGACGACGTGCGCTCCGGGCGCGCCACGATGGCCTGCGGGCGCCGCCGCCCCTCGCGCCCCGGGGTGTGGCCGTGGCACGCCCGGGCCGGCAACGCCGCCGTGCTGGCGTGGCTGCGGCGCAGCACCGGGCTGCCGGTGCGCGACATCGCACCGATGCGGGTCTGCCGCCGCCAGGACCTGCTCGACCTCGGCGTCCTCGACCGGCGCTTCGGCTACCCGGTCGAGCTGCTGGTGCGCGCCCAGCGCGCCGGCTGGACCTTCACCGAGCGCGACATCACCTACCACCCGCGGGCCGAGGGCACCCGCTCGAAGGTGTCGGGATCGGTCACCGGCACCCTGCGCGCCGGGCGTGACTTCGCCGCCGTCCTGGCGCAGTACGGGCTGCGATGAGCGGGCGGAGTGCCGGGCGCGCCACGGGCGGCAGCGTGCTCGTGATGGCCAAGGCCCCCGTGGCCGGGCAGGTCAAGACCCGGCTCGCGGTGGGGGTGGGCGAGGCCGCTGCCGCCGATCTGGCCGCCGCCGCCCTCCTCGACACCCTGGCCGCCGGCGCCACGGCCTACCCGCCCGACCGGCGGGTGCTGGCGCTGGCCGGCGACCTGGCCGCGGGGGCCCGCCCCGACGAGCTGCGCCGGGCCGCCGCCGGCTGGCTGGTCCTGCAGCAGCACGGTCGGGGTTTCGGCGACCGGCTGGTCCACGGCCACCGGGAGGCGCACCGGCTGGCGGGTGGCCCGGTGGTGCAGGTCGGCATGGACACCCCGCAGGTCACCGCCGCCCTCCTGCACGAGGTGGCCGGGCTGTCCGACACGCACGACGCCCCGGTGCTCGGCCCGGCCGACGACGGCGGCTGGTGGGTGCTGGTCACGACCCACCCCGAGCAGGCCGAGGTGCTCTCGGGCGTCCCGATGAGCCGCACCGACACCGGCCGCCTGACGGCCGCGGCGCTCGCCGGCGCCGGGCATCGCGCCGTGGTGGGCCCGGCCCTGCGCGACGTGGACCACGTCGACGACGCCCACCACGTGGCCGCCGCCGCTCCCGACACCGGGTTCGCCGTCCTGTGGCGCAGGTACGCTGGCACCCGGGCCCTGTACCCAGGGGCGGAGGTCGAGGAGCGCCGGGCATGAGCGACCGTCAGCTGGCCGGCCTCGCCGCCCGCATCGACGCACGCATCCCCCACCCCGAGGACTTCGGCAGCGAGCTGCGGGGGCCGCGCACCACCGCCCGCCTCGGCGTCTGGCTCGGCGTCGCCTTCGGGGTCTGCTTCCTGACCGGGCTGTACAGCCACTACCTCCAGCATCCCTCGCCATGGGTGCCGCTGCTCACCGGCCCGGCCCGGCTCTACCAGGTGACCCAGGGTCTGCACGTGGCGGCGGGGACGGCCGCGGTGCCGTTGCTGCTGGTGAAGCTCTGGTCGGTCTTCCCACGCTTCTTCGAGCGCCCGTCCTTCGCGCCGCGCCGGCTGGTGCTCGCCCTGCTCGAGAAGGGCTCGATCGCGCTCCTGGTCGGCGCGGCGGTGTTCCAGCTCGTCACCGGGCTGGCCAACAGCGCCCAGTGGTACCCCTGGTCGTTCGACTTCATCAGCGCCCACTTCGCCCTGGCCTGGGTCGCCATCGGCTCGGTCCTGCTGCACGTCGCAGTCAAGCTGCCGGTCGTGCGCCGGGCCTTCGGGGCACCGGTCGAGACCCGGCCCGCTCGCGAGGGCGCGCCCTCGCGCCGGACGCTGCTGCGCACCACCTGGCTGTCGGCGGCGCTGGCCGTGGTGGCGACCACCGCGGCCGAGGTCCCCGGGGTGCGCCGCCTCGCGGTCCTGGCCGTGCGCTCGGGCGAGGGGCCGCAGGGCGTGCCGATCAACCGCAGCGCCATCGGCGCCGACGTCGTCGACCTGTTGGCGGACCCCGCCTGGCGGCTCACCGTCGCGGGGCCGGCGCGCACCCTCGAGCTCTCGCTGGACGACCTGCGCGGGATGCCCCAGACCGAGGCCGTGCTGCCCATCGCCTGCGTCGAGGGCTGGAGCGCCGGCGGCACGTGGCGCGGGGTGCGGGTGCGCGACCTCGTGGCGCTGGTCGGCGGCGGCACCGACCGCGATGTCGCCTTCACCTCGCTGCAGCCCCGCGGTGGCTACCGCACCAGCACGCTGCCGGCTGCCTGGGTCGGCCTGGACGACTCGCTCGTGGCGCTCACCCTGGCCGGCGAGCCGCTGCATCCGGACCACGGCTTCCCGTGCCGCCTCATCGCCCCCGCCCGCCCCGGCGTGCTCCAGACCAAGTGGCTCGCACGGGTCGAGGTGATGTGGGAGTGAAGGCCGTCCGCGTCGCCCTGGGGTCCGTCGGGCTGGTGGCCCTGGCGTGGGGGATGGTGCTGCTGGCCGATCTCGGGCCGCGGCTGCCGGCCGTGCTGGTGTGGGCGGTCGGTGGCATCGTGCTGCACGACGGTGTGCTCGCGCCGCTGGTCGTGGTGCTGGGGGCACTTGCGGCGTCGCGCGCCCCGGCGTGGCTGCGAGCGCCGCTGGTCGGGCTGCTCGTCGTGCTGGGGCCGCTCACCCTGGTGGCCGTGCCGGTGCTGGGCCGCTTCGGCGCACGGTACGACAACCCGACGCTGCTCGACCGGCCGTACTGGTCCGGCTACCTCGCGGTCGTCGCGCTGGCCGTCGTCGTCACTGCCGTCGTGGCCGGGCGCCGCCGCCGCGCCGGCCCCGCGCGGCCCTGAGCCGACCTCAGCCGGTGCGGGTGGCCGTGCTGACCAGGAACGGGCGGCCGTCGGGGCAGTGCGTGTAGGCGGTGTCGTCGGCCGCGCCCGACACGGTCAGCAGGTCGCCCGGGGCCACCGCCGGCAACCGGCCGCGCAGGGCGTAGAGCTGCTCGGTGCCGGGGGGCGAGGCGTAGACACAGCCCGACGCCACCGAGGTCACCTCGAGCTCCAGGGTCCGCGGGATGCCGCGGGCCGCCGCGGTGCCGGCGGCCGACGGCGCGACGGTCGGCGCCGAGGCCGTGGGGGCCGGGGCGGACGGGTCGGCGGAGGTCGGCGAGGCACCGGCCGTGGGGGTGGCCGACGGGGTGGCGGTGGGGGTGGCCGACGACGCCGTGGGGGAGGGTGCCGTCGACGTCGCGACCGGCTGGGGGTCCCCTCCGCTGCACCCGGCCAGGAGCGCCAGGGCGGCCCCGAGAGCGAACCCTGCGGTCGTGAGGGGGCGGGCTCGGCGTGCGGTGCTCATCCCCCCAGCCTGCCCGCTCCCGGCACGGCCCGCGCGCCGGGTACGGTAAGCCCGACACCGGCCGTGCCCGCGCGCCACACCCAGCAGGGCGTGCACGACGACCCCCCGTTCGGGCCCCGTCACCCCGGGGCCGGAGAAGGAGTGCCCCGTGAGCGACAGCGACGTCGCCCCGCTCGAGACCGCGTACGGCGTGCAGCACCACGTCACGCGGGCCGACGCCCCCGAGCGCCCCGCCCACGAGGGCGGCCCCGAGATGGTCCAGCTGCTGACCCCCGAGGGCGAGCGTGTACCGCACGCCGAGCTCGACGCCATCGTCGACGAGCTGTCCGACGAGGCCCTGCGTGGCCTCTACCGCGACCTCGTCCTGGTCCGCCGCTTCGACGCCGAGGCCACCGCGCTCCAGCGCCAGGGCGAGCTCGGCCTCTGGGCCAGCCTGCTCGGCCAGGAGGCCGCCCAGGTCGGCTCCGGCCGCGCGATGCGGCGCCAGGACTACGCCTTCCCGACCTACCGCGAGCACGGCGTCGCCTGGTGCCGCGGCGTCGACCCGGTGAACCTGCTGGGGATGTTCCGCGGCGTCAACCACGGCGGCTGGGACCCCAACGAGAAGAACTTCCACCTCTACACGATCATCATCGGCGCCCAGACCCTGCACGCCACCGGCTACGCGATGGGCGTCCAGCGCGACGGCGACGTCGGCACCGGCGACGAGCAGCGCGACACCGCCGTCATCGCGTACTTCGGCGACGGCGCCACCTCGCAGGGCGACGTCTCCGAGGCGCTGGTCTTCGCGGGGGTCAACAACAGCCCGGTCGTCTTCTTCTGCCAGAACAACCAGTGGGCCATCTCCGAGCCCAACGAGAAGCAGTCCCGCGCCCCGCTGTGGCACCGGGCCCGCGGCTTCGGCTTCCCCGGCATCCGGGTCGACGGCAACGACGTGCTGGCGGTCTACGCCGTCACCAAGCAGGCTCTCGACGCCGCCCGCACCGGCCAGGGCCCCACCTTCGTCGAGGCCTTCACGTACCGGATGGGGGCACACACCACCTCCGACGACCCCACCAAGTACCGCGTCAGCGCCGAGGTCGAGGTCTGGAAGCACCGCGACCCCATCGAGCGGTACAAGCGCTGGCTGCTCACCACGGAGCGGGCGGACGCGGGCTTCTTCGACGCCGTCGAGGCCGAGGCCGACGAGCTCGGCACCTCGGTGCGCGAGCGCTGCCTGGCGATGCCAGACCCCGACGCGTCGTCGATGTTCGACCACGTCTACGCCGACCCGCACCCCGTCACGGCGCGCGAGAAGGCTGCGTTCGAGGCCTACCACGCCTCCTTCGAGGAGGTCCGCTGATGGCCGCCACCACGCTCACGCTCGCCAAGGGCATCACCTCGGGGCTGCGGGCCGCGATGGAGCGGGACCCCAAGGTCGTCCTGATGGGCGAGGACATCGGCAAGCTCGGCGGGGTCTTCCGGGTCACCGAGGGCCTGCAGAAGGACTTCGGCGAGGATCGCGTCATCGACACCCCGCTCGCGGAGGCCGGCATCCTCGGCACCGCCATCGGGATGGCGCTGCGGGGCTACCGCCCGGTCGTCGAGATCCAGTTCGACGGCTTCGTCTACCCCGCCTTCGACCACATCGTCAGCCAGGTCGCCAAGCTCCGCGCCCGCTCGCTGGGGTACGTGTCGATGCCGCTCGTCATCCGCATCCCGTTCGGCGGCGGCATCGGGGCCGTCGAGCACCACAGCGAGAGCAACGAGGCCTACTTCGCGCACACCGCGGGCCTTCGGGTCGTGGCGTGTTCGAACCCGCACGACGCGCACTGGATGATCCAGCAGGCGATCGCCAGCGACGACCCGGTGGTGTTCTACGAGCCGAAACGGCGCTACTGGGACAAGGGCGAGGTCGGCGACGGCCCGGACGGCGCCCTCGGCACCGCGCGGGTGCTGCGCGAGGGCACCGACGTGTCGCTCTTCGCCTACGGCCCCATGGTCAAGACCTGCCTCCAGGCGGCCGAGGCCGCCCAGGAGGAGGGCCGGTCGCTCGAGGTCGTCGACCTGCGCTCGCTCTCGCCCCTCGACGGCGAGGCCGTGCTGGCGTCGGTGCGCAAGACCGGGCGGGCCGTGGTGGTCCACGAGGCGTCGACCTTCCTCGGCCTCGGCGCCGAGATCTCGGCCATGGTCACCGAGGAGGCCTTCCACCACCTCGAGGCCCCGGTGCTGCGGGTCGGCGGCTACAACGTGCCGTACCCGCCGAGCCGGGTCGAGGAGGAGTTCCTCCCCGACCTCGACCGGGTCCTCGATGCCGTCGACCGCTCCCTCGCGTACTGAAAGGCCCTGCCGCAGATGGCTCTTCGTGAGTTCAAGCTCCCCGACCCCGGTGAAGGCCTGACCGAGGCCGACATCGTCACCTGGCACGTCGCCGTCGGCGACACCGTCAGGGTCAACGACGTCGTCGTCGAGATCGAGACGGCCAAGTCGCTGGTCGAGCTGCCGGTGCCGTTCGCCGGCACGGTCTCGGCGCTGCACGTCGCCGAGGGCGACACCGTCGAGGTCGGCACCCCGATCATCACCATCGACGACGGCGTCGGGGGCGCTTCCGCCCCCGCGGCCGCCACCCCCGTCCCCGAGTCGACCGTCAGGTCTCAGGAGGCGCCGGGGGCCCCCGCCGCCGCGCCCGAGGCCGAGATCGCCGAGGGGCTGATCGGCGGCACGACGTCCACCGGGCGCACCGCCGTGCTCGTCGGCTACGGCGTGAAGCAGACCGAGGCCAAGCGCCGCCCCCGCAAGGGCGAACGCACCCCCGAGCCGACCCCGGCCCCCGTCCCCGGACCGTCGGACGGGTCACGTCAGGGACCGGAGCCGTCGTCCCCCGGGGCCGCCAGCGGGCGCCCCCTGGCCAAGCCCCCGGTGCGCAAGCTGGCCAAGGACCTCGGGGTCGACCTGTCCGCCGTCACCCCCACCGGTGAGGGCGGCATCGTCACCCGCAGCGACGTCGAGGCCGCCGCTGCCGGCGGCACCGGCGCCCCGGCCCCGGGCCCCGCTGCCGGTGGGGAGACCCGCATCCCGGTCAAGGGGGTGCGCAGGATGACGGCCCAGGCAATGGTGGCCTCGGCCTTCACCGCACCGCACGTCACCGAGTGGGTCACCGTCGACGTCACCGCCACCATGGACCTCGTCGAGAAGCTCAAGCGCGACAAGGAGTTCCGCGACGTCAAGGTCACCCCGCTGCTGGTGCTGGCCAAGGCGATGTGCGTCGTCGCCCGCCGCCACCCCGACATCAACGCCAGCTGGGACGAGGCGGCCCAGGAGATCGTGCTCAAGCACGACGTCAACCTCGGCATCGCCGCCGCCACCCCGCGCGGGCTGGTCGTGCCCAACGTCAAGGCGGCCGACCGGATGACGATGCGCGAGCTCGCCGAGGCGATCGGCGCCCTCACCGCCACCGCCCGCGAGGGACGCACCCCGCCGGCCGACATGGCCGGCGGCACCATCACCATCACCAACGTCGGCGTCTTCGGGGTCGACGCGGGCACCCCGATCCTCAACCCGGGCGAGGCGGCCATCCTGGCGTTCGGCTCGGTGACCCGCCGCCCGTGGGTCGTGGGCACCGGCGCCGACGAGCGCATCGAGCCCCGCTGGGTCACCACGCTGGCGCTGAGCTTCGACCACCGCCTCGTCGACGGCGAGCTCGGCTCCCGTTTCCTCGCCGACGTCGCCGCCGTCCTGGCCGACCCGGCCCGCGGCCTGGTCTGGGGCTGACGGATGGCCGGGGAGCGCGGGGTCGTCTTCCCTGAGGTCGGGGGGCGCCGCTCGACCTCCGCCACCGGCCGGGCGGTCGTGGCCGACGCCCTGCTCCCGGTCGACCCCGTGGGTTCGGCCGCGGCCGCGCGCGAGACCAACTGGCGCAGTGGCTATCTCGGCCACTTCCGCCGCCTGGTCGAGGCCGGCCTCCCCAGCTACGGCGACGCGCGGTCCATCGCCGAGGCCGGCCTCGCCTCCGTCCACGACCGGATGCGGTGGAGCCCTGGCGGCGGCGACGACCTCCCCCTCTCGGCCGCCGTGGCCGGCGCCGCCGGGGCGCCGCACCCCACACACACGTACGAGGTGCTCGCCGGGGGCGCCGAGCCCGACACCGCGCTGACCATCCCCTACCAGGGGCGGCGTCTGGCCGGTGACGACCTGCGCCGCCGGCTCGACGCCTGGGTCGCGGGCGGCATCGTCGAGCCCGCCCTGCGCGAGGCCGTCACGGCCGTCCTCGAGAACCCCGAGTGGCTGCGTCTCGAGGGCCGCACCGTGGTGGTGCTCGGCGCGGCCGCCGAGATGGGGCCGCTGCGCTCGCTGCTGCGGTGGGGAGCCACGGTGGCCGCCGTCGACCTCCCCCGCCCCGACCTGTGGTCGCGCCTCCTCGACGACACCCGCGACCTGGCCGGCCGCCTGGTCCTGCCGGTGGCGGTGGGCGACGGCGACCTCGCCCAGCGGGCCGGCCTTGACCTGCTGCACGACCTGCCGCTGGCGACCTCGTGGGTCGGCGGCCTCGACGGGCCGCTCGTCCTCGGCAACTACGTGTACGCCGACGGCGCCACCAACGTGCGGGTCAGCACCGCGGTCGACGCCCTCACCGACGAGGTGCGCCGCCACCGCACCGACACCGCGCTGTCGTTCCTCGCGACCCCCACCGACGTGTTCGCCGTCCCGGCCGAGGCCGTGGCCGCCGCCACCGAGAACTACGCGCAGCGCCGTACCTCGAAGGTGCTACGGGTCCCGCTGCGCACGCTGTCGGGGGGCCGCCTGCTGCGCCGCAACTACGTGCCCGGCGTCGACCCCGGCATCAACGACTCGGTCGTGCTCCAACAGGGCCCGAACTACCTGCTGGCCAAGCGCATCCAGCGCTGGCGCGCCACGACGGCCCGGGCGTCCGGCGCGACGGTGTCGTTCAAGGTGGCCCCGCCCACCCGCACCCGCTCGGTGGTCAGGAACCGCGCCCTGGCCGCGGCCTACTCGGGGGCCCACCGCTTCGGCGTCGAGGTCTTCGAGCCCGGCACCGCCAACACCCTGATGGCCGCGCTGCTGGTGCACGACCTGATGGCGCGCCCGGCCGCGCAGGACCACCCGTGGCAGGACGAGGCGCAGGCGGCCGCCCACGGGGGGCTGTGGCGGTGCGCCTACGCCCCCCGTAGCGCCCTCGGCCTGGCGGCCCTGCTCGGCGGCGCATCCGCCCGCTGAACCCACCCCCCGGAGCCACCCGGAACGTGTGTGAAGAACGTCGCTATGTCGACGTTCTTCACACACGTTCGGGGAGGGGCAGAGCAGGAGACCGCCGGAACACCCCCGTCGCGATGGCCACGCCGACCACGGCCACGACGATGCCGACCACCTCGCGCGCGTCGAGGGTGTCGCCGAACGCGGCCCACGCCATCAGGGCCGTCACCGGCGGGCAGACGAAGAACAGGCTCGCCGACGCCCCGGCCCCGCCCCGCCGGACCAGCAGCCCCAGCAGCAACAGCCCCGCCACGGAGTTGACCAGGGCCATCCACAGCACGGCCAGGGCCCCGGGCAGCGGGTCGTGCACCGTGCGCACGCCCTCGAGCGCCAGGGCCAGCACGGCCAGCGGCGGCACGCACACGGCGAACTGCACGGTGGCGGCCCACAGCGGGTCGGGGGCCTCGTGGCGCTCGTCGGCGGCGTACCACCGCTGCCCCAGCGTCCCGAGGCTCAGCCCGACCAGGCTCAGCAATCCCAGCACGACGCCCAGCGGCCCGCCCGCCTGGTCGACGTCGGGCCCCAGCACCACCAGCACCCCCACCACCCCCAGCACGAACCCCAGCACCTGGAGCCGGGTCAGCCGCTCGCCGAGCACCACGCCGGCCAGCAGCGCGGTCAGCACCGGGCTCAGCGAGTGCAGCAGCGCGCCGAGCGTGGCCCCCATCCCCTCGGCGAACGCGAGGTACATCAGCGCGAAGACGACGCCGTTCATCATCAGGCCGACCAGCGCGATGCGGCGCAGCACCGGCCCGGGGATGCGCAGCGGCCCGCGCAGCCAGCGCGCCAGCCCGGCCATCACGACACTGGCGAGGAGGAAGCGCAGGGTCAGGACCGTGAACGGGTCGATGGCCCGCACCCCGGCCGGCCCCGCGATGTAGCCCGAGCACCAGACCACGACGAACGCGACGGCCGGGAGCAGGGGGAGCGCACCGTGGGCAGGGGCTGTCGTGCTCGCCGTGCTCGTCGTCGAGACCATGCCCGCCCCAACCCGCCCTTCGCTCGTCGTGTTCCCGCCGTCAAGGGCATGATGGCCCTCATGAGCTCGTCGACGATGCCGAAGCGCCCCTCCGATCCGCTCGACATCATCGACGTCGACTCGATGCTCACCGACGAGGAGCGCGCGATCCGCGCCACCGTGCGCCAGGTGTGCGACGACCTCGTCGAGCCCCACGTCGTGCAGTGGTACGAGCAGGGCGACCTGCCCGTCGCGCGCGAGCTCGCGAAGGAGTTCGGCAAGGTCGGCCTGCTCGGGATGCACCTCGAGGGCTACGGCTGCGCCGGGATGTCCGCGGTCGACTACGGGCTGGCGTGCCTCGAGCTCGAGGCCAGCGACTCGGGCATCCGCTCGCTGGTGTCGGTGCAGGGCAGCCTCGCGATGTACGCCATCCACGCGTTCGGCAGCGAGGAGCAGAAGCAGGAGTGGCTGCCGAGGATGGCGGCCGGCGAGGCCATCGGCTGCTTCGGCCTGACCGAGCCCGACCACGGCTCCGATCCCGGCTCGATGCGCACCCGGGCCCGCCGCGACGGCGACGACTGGGTGCTCGACGGCTCCAAGATGTGGATCACCAACGGCTCGATCGCCGATGTGGCCGTCGTCTGGGCCAACGCCGGCGAGGAGAACGGCGGCATCCGCGGCTTCGTCGTCCCCACCGACACCCCCGGCTTCGAGGCCCACGAGCTGAAGAACAAGATGTCGCTGCGGGCCTCGGTCACGGCCGAGCTCAGCCTGGCCGGGGTGCGCCTGCCGGCCGGGGCCGTCCTGCCCGACGTCACGGGGCTCAAGGGCCCGCTGTCCTGCCTCTCGGAGGCGCGCTACGGCATCGTCTGGGGATGCCTGGGCGCGGCCCGCACCGCCCTCGACGCCGCCCGGCGCTACTCGATGGAGCGGACCCAGTTCGACCGGCCCATCGCCGGCTTCCAGCTGACCCAGGCCAAGCTCGCGCACATGTCGACCGAGCTCCAGCTGGGGCGGCTGCTGGCCCTGCACCTCGGCCGCCGCAAGGACACGGTCGGCCTGCGCCCCGAGCAGGTGTCGGTCGGCAAGTACAACAACGTCACCAAGGCCATCGAGATCTGCCGCACGGCCCGCACCATCCTCGGCGGCAACGGCATCAGCGGTGAGTACCCCGTGATGCGGCACGCCAACAACCTCGAGTCGGTGCTCACCTACGAGGGCACCGTCGAGATGCACACCCTGGTCATCGGCCAGACCCTCACGGGGGAGTCGGCCTTCCGCTGAGGCCGGCGGGCCCGCGGCAGTTCGTTTGGCGGGCGCCCGCCCGCGGAGGATGATGGAGGAGATCCTCCGTCCCTCCCACCGCCGGGCCCGTTCGGGTGCCCGGCGGTTTCTCGATGAGCGAGCCTCCCCGTGCTGTCGGCCTACCTGCCCCTGTTCCGCGTCCCCGGCGCCCTGGCGTTCATCGCCGGCACCATGTTCTCCCGGGTCGGGGGTGCGATGTTCGGTGTCGCCGTCGTCGTCATGGTCAGCAGCCGGCAGGGCTCCTACGGGCTCGCCGGCGCGGTCTCGGCCGTCGGGCTGGCCGTCCTGGCGGTGGCCGGGCCGGTGCTCGGCCGGCTCATCGACCGGCACGGGCAGCGGAAGGTGGCGCTGCCGTTCGTGGTCCTCTCGGCCACGACGGGGATGGGCGTGGCCCTCGTCTCCGGGTTCGGCGCGCCGGTGTGGACCCTCTTCGCGCTCTACGGGCTGAGCGCCGTCCTGCCCGAGCCCGGCCCGATGTCGCGAGCCCGCTGGGCGCACATCTTCCGCGACGACCCCGACAGCCTGCACACCGCGATGTCGTTCGAGCAGGTGGCCGACGAGGCCTCGTTCGTCGTCGGCCCGGTGCTGGCCGTGCTGGTCTCGACGCTGTGGTTCCCCGAGGCCGGCCTGATCCTGGCCGAGGTGCTCTTCACGGTCGGGGTCGTCAGCTTCCTCTCGGCGCGCGCCACCGAGCCCCCCGTGGTGTCGCACGCCGACCGCCCCGCGGGCCTGGCCATCCGCCGGCCGGGGCTCGCGGTCGTCGCCGGGGCCCTGGTGCTCACCGGGATGATCTTCGGCGCCAACGAGGTCATCGCCGTGGCCTTCGCCGACGCGCAGGGGGACAAGAGCCTCTCGAGCCTGGTGCTGGGGCTGTTCGCGGTCGGCTCGACGGTGGCCGGCATCGTGGTCGGCGCGCGGGCCGTCCGCTCCACCCTCACCCGGCGCCTGCTGCTGGCCGCCACCGCGATGGTCGTGCTCGAGATCCCCGCGCTGTTCGTGCAGAGCACCTGGCAGCTCGCGGCCGTGATGCTGGTGGCCGGCTCGGCGACGGCGCCGATGCTCATCACCAGCCTCTCGCTGGCGCAGCGCCTGGTGCCGGCGGGGTTGCTGACCGAGGGCCTGGCCGTGGCGGTCACCGGCATCCTCATCGGCATCTCGGCCGGCTCGGTCGTCGCCGGCTGGGCGGTCGAGACGTTCGGGCCCCAGCAGGCCTACCTGGTGCCGGTCGTCGCGGGCGCGCTGGCCGCCGCGATCGTGGCGGTGCGCTACCGGGGGCTGGGCCGGGCCGAGGCGGCCCGCCGCCTGCCCTCCGCCGCCTGACGGTCACCGGCCGCTGACGGCGAAGGACCCCGCCCTCCGGATGAGGGCGGGGTCCTTCGGGCGTGCTGCGGGACGGGCGCGCCGGTGGTCAGCCCGCCGGGCTGGGCTCGGTGACGCCCGGGCCGGTGCGCCCGACGTCGGTCCGCCCCGAGGTGCCGGCAGCGGCCTCGGTGCGGTGGGCGCCGGCCGGCTCGGGCCGGGCCTCGGGCGACGCCCCGCCGGCCTGCTCGCCCTCGGGCCTGGCGCCGCCGGAGCGGGCGTTGTAGTTCGAGCCCTTGCGCAGCTCGACCTGGGGGAGGAAGACCAGGACGAACACGGCCAGCACCATCACGATCGAGCCGACGAGGAACACGGTGTCCATCGCCTCCGAGAAGCCCATGAGGAAGGGCTTGGCGAGGGCGGGGTCGAGCCCGTTGAGGAACGAGCTGTCCTGGAGGACGCCGCTGGCGGCGGCGGCCGAACCCCCGGCCTGGCTCTGCTGCAGCTGCTGGGCGAAGGCCGCGTTGGCCGGGTCGCGCAGGGCGGTCTGGAACTCGGTGGTGGGTGCCACGGTCTTGAAGGCCGAGGTGATGCGGTCGGGAACGAGGGAGAACAGCACCGTCAGGAACACGGCGGTGCCGATGGTGCCGCCGATCTGCCGGGTGAAGGTGGCCGTCGAGGTGGCGACGCCGATCTGCTGCGGCGGCACGGCGTTCTGCACCGCCAGGGTCAGCGGCTGGAAGTTGAAGCCCAGCCCCAGGCCGAAGAACACCATGATGACCATCGTCTGCCACAGCGGGGTGTCGAAGGCGGTGTAGTGGAGCGCGAACAGCGAACCGGTGAGCAGCACGGCGCCGCTGACCGGGAAGAGCCGGTACTGGCCGGTGCGCGAGATGATCTGGCCCGACGTGATGGAGCCGGTCATGATCCCGAGCGTCAGCGGCAGGAGCAGCAGCCCGGCCTCGGTGGGCGAGGCCCCCTTGACGATCTGGAGGTAGAGGGGCAGTGCGGCCAGGCCGCCGAACATCCCCATGCCGATGATGATCGAGGCGGCCGAGGACACCCCGACGGTGCGGTTGCGGAAGATCTTCAGCGGCAGGATCGCCTCGTCGCCCATCCGGCTCTCCTGGAGGACGAACAGCACGGCGGCGATGGCGCCGACGACGTAGGCGGCGATCGAGCGACCCGAGCCCCAGCCCCACTCGCGGCCCTGCTCGGCGACGAGCAGCAGCGGCACGAGCGAGACCGAGAGCAGCGCGGCCCCCAGCCAGTCGATGCGGTGGTCGAGGCGCTGGTGGCGCAGGTGCAGGGTCTTGGTGACCAGCGCGAGGGCGACGATGCCGATCGGCACGTTCACCAGGAAGACCCAGCGCCAGCCGGTGACCCCGAGGATCGAGTCGGTGCCGGCGAAGAACCCGCCGATGACCGGGCCGAGCACCGAGGAGGTGCCGAAGACCGCCAGGAAGTAGCCCTGGTACTTGGCGCGCTCGCGGGCCGGGACGATGTCGCCGATGATGGCCAGCGCGAGCGAGAAGAGACCGCCGGCGCCCAGGCCCTGGAAGGCGCGGAAGAACGCCAGGCCGGTCATCGACGTCGAGAGGGTGCACAGCACCGAGCCCACGACGAAGATCGAGATGGCCGCGACGAACAGCTTCTTGCGGCCGTAGATGTCGCCGAGCTTGCCGTAGAGCGGCGTGACGATGGTCGAGGTGATGAGGTAGGCCGTTGTCGCCCAAGCCTGGTGGTCGAGGCCCTTGAGGTCGTCGGCGATGGTGCGGATGGCGGTGGCGACGATCGTCTGGTCGAGGGCCGCGAGGAACATCCCGGCCATCAGGGCGATGAGGATGGTGACGATCTGGCGGTGCGTGAGGGCGCCCTCGGGGCCGTCGGGCACGACGGCGGTGGCGCCGCCGGAGTGGCGGGCGCCGGTCGCGGCGCCATCGGCCGAGTGCCGGCCGGACGGTGGCGCGTCGGCGTGGAGGGAGGGCCCGCCGGGAGCGGCGTGGCGAGGGTTCTGGGTCATCGGTCGGTCCTGCCGGTCGTGGTGGTGAAGGAGGCTTCCAGGTCGCCGCGCAGGCGGGCGAGCCAGGTGGTGAGGGAGCGGACGTCGTCGTCGCTCCAGTCGGCGAGCAGGCCCTGGAGCCAGCGCTCGCGGTTCTCGCGCAGGGCGAGGAGGAGGTCCTCGCCCTCGGTGGTGACGGCCAGGACCTGGGCCCGGCCGTCGTCGGGGTCGGCCTCGCGCGAGACGAAGCCGTGGTCGACCAGGGTGCTGACCTGGCGGCTCACCGTCGAGACGTCGGCGTGCACCGCCTCGGCCAGCTCGGAGACGCGGCTGGGGCCGCGGCTGATGGTGAACAGGAGGGGGTAGGCCATCGGGTCGACCAGCGGGTGCTGGCGGGGTGCGCGCTGGCGGGCGACGTGCATGAGCTTGACGACGCGGACGAGCTCGTCGCCGAGCGCCGACGTGGGCGTGGTGATGCTGTCGGGCATGGGGCCTCCTCTCCTAAACTTGCGTGCAGCATACAACTAAACCGGCGGAGGCCGACGCCGCTGTCGAAGGTTGGGGTGACCCGTCCTCAGGCGCTGCGGGCGCCGAGGTGGTGCAGCAGGTTCTGCGCGAAGCGCTGGCCCATCACGGTCACCACGCCCTTCATGGCCGCGCTGACCGCGGGCCGCGTGAGCCCCGGGAAGGGGAGGTCGACCGTGATCGCCATCGACGTCTCGAGGCGGGTGCCCTCGCCGCGGGGCGTCAGGGCGTACCAGCCCTCGACCCCGGCGGACTCCTCCTTGGTGGCGGCCGCGGGGTCGTGCACGAACTCCATCCGATGGGGCTCGTCGAAGGTCATCCGCTCGGTGAAGGTGAACGAGAAGCTCGCGCCGAGGACCGGCACCTTGGTCATCTCCCACACCCAGTGCTCGCCGCAGGGGGTGACCTTCGAGAGGAACGGCGTCATCCGGGCGACCTGGTCGGGGTCGGTGATGGCGGCCCACACCGCCTCCGGGGAGGCGGTCACGGTGGCGGCCGAGCGGGTGGAGGTCGAGAAGCTGGTCATCGCGGCCGCGTCACGGGGTGATGACCAGGGCGGCCAGGACGCGGTGCGCGACGCCCTCGTCGCCGGTGGCGGTGACGGGCAGGTCGTCGGGGGACCGGCGGCCCCCGGCCAGGCGCATCGCCACCCGGGTCGACATCGCCAGCGACGTGGTGACGACGTCGGCGTGCTCGTCGGCGTCGCCGGTGAACAGCGGGATGCCCACGGCCGCGCCGTCGTGGTCCTCGACCCGGGCGCCGGTACGGCCGACGGTGGGGCCGGTGAGGTCGAGGACCACGGCGTTCCCGGGCTCGATCGCGGCGGTGCGCGCGACGATGCGCGGGAACACCGCGAACAGGCGCGCCACGCTCTGCGCGGCGGCGGGGGTGTCGAGGCCGCCGGGACGCTCGAGGGCCTCGCGCAGGTCCTGCTCGTGCATCCAGACGTCGAAGGTACGCAGGGCGACGAGGTCGACGAGGGGGGTCGGGCCGAAGGGGCCCTCGACCACCTCCTCGCCCGTCACGTCGTCGGCGCGGTAGGCATGGAGGCGCTCGTCGAGGCGCCACTCGAGCTCTTCGAGGAGGTCCGGCAGGGGGCGCCCGCGGCGCGCCTCGACGAGCCGCTCCATCCGGGCCCCGAAGTCGTGGCGGACGTGGGCGAGATGGCTCACGTCGACGTCGGGCACGGGGTCGCCCGCGATGGCCGACTCGGCGCCGGCCACGTGCGCCACCTGGTCGAACACGGTCCAGCCGGGGCAGTCGGTGGCGAGGCCGGCGTGCTCGGGCCGCATGGTGCGGCCGAGGTCGACGACGGAGCGGACGGTCTGGGCCCAGGCGTCGACGGTCTCGCCGAAGCCCGTCGGCGCCGGGGGATGCAGCGACATGTCGCCACAGTACCTACGCTGGTGGGCATGGCCGTCCGCGAGAGCACCCCGCCGGCCGCCGTGGAGTCGCCGGAGGCGCCCGCCGCGCCGGTCTCGCTGCGAGCGCTCCCCGTGGCGCTCGGGGCCGCGCTGGTCGCGCTGGTGCCGGCCGCCGTCGTCACCGGTGCGGTGGCTCCACTGGCGCTGGCCGACCCCGGGCCGTTCGTGCGCTGGGGCGTTCCGGTCGTCGACGCCGTCTCGACGCTGACCTCCGTCACCGTGGTCGGGCTGCTGCTGCTGGGGGCCTTCGTGGTGCCCGAGCGCACCCGTACGGACCGCCGAGGCACCGCGGCCCGGCTGGCCGGCGGCGTGGCCGCCGTCTGGTTCGTGGCGGCCGTGCTCGAGGTGGTGCTGACCTTCGCCGACCTCGCGGGCACGCCGGTCACCGGCGCGGGGCTGCTCGACCAGCTGGTGTCGTTCGCCTGGGAGCTCGAGACCACGCGGGTGCTGCTCATCTCGGCCGGCCTGGCGCTGGTGGTGAGCGTGGGGTCGTCGCTGACCTCGCGGCGGGCACCGATGGCGTGGCTGGCGGCCCTGGCGCTGTTCGCCGTGGTCGTGCAGTCGCTCACCGGGCACGCGGCCGGCTCCGCCAGCCACGAGGACGCGGTCAACGGCCTGGCGGTGCACCTGCTGGGCGTCGTCGTCTGGGTGGGGGGGCTCATCGCGCTGGTGGTGCTCCGGCCGCGGCTCGGGCGCGACCTGGGTGCGTCGGTGGCGCGGTTCTCGGTGCTGGCCACCTGGGCCTTCGCCGCAGTGGCCCTCTCGGGGGTGCTGCAGGCGTGGATCCGGCTCGGCTCGGTCGCCGGCCTCGCGACCGGCTACGGCGCGGTGGTCATCGGCAAGTCGGTGGCGCTGGTGCTGCTCGGGATGTTCGGGTGGCAGCAGCGCAGGGTCCTGGCCGGGCGGCTGGCCGACGACCCGGGCGACGGGCGCGCCTTCACCCGCCTGGCCCTCGGCGAGATCGCCCTGATGGGCGTGGCGACCGGGCTCGCGGCGGTGTTGGCGCGCAGCGTGCCGCCGGTGCCCGACGCCGCCCCCGACCCGAGCCGCGTCCTCGAGCTCACCGGCTACCCCGACCCCGGTCCGGTGCTCTCGTCCGACTGGCTGCTGTCGTGGCGCCTCGACTGGCTCTTCCTCGCCGTGGCGGTCCTGGCGGTGGGGCTGTACGTGGCGGGGGTGCGGCGCCTGCGCGGCCGCGGCGATGCGTGGCCGTTGCTGCGCGTGGTGATGTGGGTGCTCGGCTGGGCCCTGTTCGTGTGGGCGACCTGCGGGGCGCCCGGGATCTGGGGGCGGGTGCTGTTCAGCGCCCACATGGTGATGCACATGGTCGTGGCGATGGTGGTGCCGCTGCTGCTGGTGCCGGCCGCGCCGCTGACCCTGGCCCTGCGGGCGCTGCCGTCGCGGCCCGACCGCACGTGGGGGCCGCGGGAGGTCATCCTGCAGGTGGTGCACTCCCGGCTGATGGGGGTGCTGTCGAACCCGGTCGTGGCGGCGGCCCTGTTCTTCTTCAGTCTGGCGGCGTTCTACTACACGGGGCTGTTCGAGATCGCCCTGACCACCCACACCGGGCACCTGTTGATGATGGCCCACTTCCTGCTCACCGGGTACCTGTTCGTGTGGGTGATGATCGGGATCGACCCCGGCCCGCGGCGCTGGTCGCCGCTGATGCTGCTGGTCATCCTGTTCGCGACGGTGTCGTTCCACGCGTTCTTCGGGGTGGCGCTGACGGGGTCCTCGAGCCTGCTCGCGCCCGACTTCTTCCAGGCGCTGGGGCTGCCGTGGTCCGCCGACGCCCTGGCGGACCAGCGCACCGCGGGCGAGATCGCCTGGGGCGTCGGCGAGGGGCCCACGCTCGTGCTGGCGGTGGTCGTGGCGGTGCAGTGGTTCCGCAGCGAGACCCGCGACGCCGTCCGGCAGGACCGTCAGGCCCACCGCGACGGCGACGCCGAGCTCATCGCCTACAACGAGCGCCTGGCCCGCCTGCGCGACGAGGCCGAGCGCCTCGGCTGACCCGCGTCCGTCGGATGCGGGAGGATGGCCGCATGCGCATCGCCCTGGTCCAGCTCGCCTACGGTGACGACGAGCCGTTCGCGGCCCGGGTCGACCGGGTCGCCGCACTGGTCGCCGGACAGGCCGGCTACGACCTCGTCGTGCTGCCCGAGCTCTGGGCCCCCACCGGCTTCGGCTACCGCCGCTGGGACGGCGACGCGCAGCCCCTCGACGGCGCCTGGGCCCGGGCCATGGCCGACGCCGCCCGCGCCGCCGGCGCCACCCTGCACGCCGGCTCCTTCGTCGAACGTCTCCCGGAGCCCGGCCCCGACGGCCACACCCTCGCCAACACCTCGCTGGTGTTCGCGGCCGACGGCGCCCTCCTCGCCACCTACCGCAAGATCCACCGCTTCGGCTTCGGCGCCGGCGAGCCCCGCCTGATGGAGGCCGGCGAGGACGTCGTCGTGCTCGACCTCCCCGCGGGCGACGACACCACCGTCCGCACCGGCCTCTCGACCTGCTACGACCTGCGCTTCCCCGAGCTGTACCGGCGCCAGCAGGAGGCCGGGGCCGAGCTCCTGCTGGTCCCCGCCGCCTGGCCCGCCGCCCGGGTCGGCCACTGGACGCTCCTGGGCCGCGCCCGCGCCGTCGAGAACCAGGCCGTGCTCGTGCAGGTCAACACCGGCGGCACCCACGCCCGCACCCCGATGGGCGGCCGCAGCCAGGTCGTCACCGCCGCGGGCGAGGTGGTCGCCGAGGCCGCGCATGCCGACGAGGCCGTGCTCTCGGTCGACGTCGACCTCGCCGCCACCACCGCCTACCGCGAGGCCTTCCCCGTCCTGGCCGACCGCCGCCTCTGACGCCGGGCGCCGGAAGCCGGCGTGCGAGAGTACGGGGATGGACGATGTCGTCAAGGAGCTCGCCGACGCCCTCCCCGCAGGGGTCGTCGTCACCGACCCCGCCGCGCTCGAGAAGTACCGCCACGACTGGACGCACGACTCGAGCGTCGGGACCCCCCGCGCCGCCGTCCGCGCCGAGTCGGCCGAGCACGTCCAGGAGACCCTGCGCTGGGCCACCCGCCACGGCATCGGCGTCGTGCCCCGCGGTGCCGGCACGTCGCTCTCGGGCGGCTCGATGGCCGTCGACGGCTGCGTCACCCTGAGCCTCGAGCGGATGCGGGCGGTCGAGATCGACACGGCCGCCAAGGTCGCCGTCGTCGAGCCGGGTGCCCTGAACGTCGAGGTCAAGAAGGCGGCCGCCGCGGAGGACCTCTGGTACCCCCCGGACCCCAGCTCGTTCGAGATCTGCTCGATCGGCGGCAACATCGCCACGAACGCCGGCGGCCTGTGCTGCGTCAAGTACGGCGTGACCACCGACTACGTGCTCGGGATGGATGTCGTGCTGGCCGACGGCACCCTCGTCACCCTGGGCGGCAAGCGGGTCAAGGACGTCGCGGGGCTGTCGCTGCTGAAGCTCTTCGTCGGCTCCGAGGGGACGCTCGGCATCGTCACCAAGGCCGTCCTGCGCCTCGTCCCCGCCCAGCAGCCGGCGTCCACCGTCATCGCGATCTTCCCCACCGTGGCCGACGCCGCAGCCGCCGTCATCGAGATCGGGCGCACCGTGCGCGCCAGCATGGTCGAGCTGATGGACCGCGCCTCGATCAACGCCGTCGAGGACTTCCGCCCCATGGGGCTCGACCGTGACGCCGGCGCACTGCTCCTCGTCCAGTCCGACGCGCCCGGTGCCTCCCGCGAGGAGGAGGTCGCCGCCATCGTGGCCGCCTGCGAGCTCTGCGGCGCCAAGGACGTCGAGGCCACCGACGACCCGGCCGAGGGCGAGATGTTCGTCCAGGCCCGCCGCGTGCACTTCACGGCGCTCGAGCCGCGGGGGGCGGTGCTGCCCGAGGACGTCGGGGTGCCGGTGCCCCAGCTCCCGGCCCTGCTGGCCGAGATCGAGGCCATCGCCCAGCGCCACCAGGTCGAGATCCCGGTCGTCGCCCACGCCGGCGACGGCAACACCCACCCCGCGATCGTGTACGACGCGGGCGACCCCGAGTCCGAGCGTCGCGCCCGGCTGGCGTTCGACGACGTCATGCACGCCGCCATCGCCCTCGGCGGCACCATCACCGGCGAGCACGGCGTGGGGCGGCTCAAGGCGGGCTGCCTCGAGGACCAGATCGGCCCGGCCGCGATGGCCCTGAACCGCCGGGTCAAGGCCGCGCTCGACCCCGACGGCATCCTCAACCCCGGCTCGTTCGTCTGAGGCTGGACGTCGCCCCCCGGTGGCGTCACACTGAGGACCCCGCACCGCCGGGGCCGACGAGAGGGGAACCCGTGCCGACACCGTTCGCCATGGTCATGCTCGGGCTGCTGGTGCTCGCCGCCGTCGCGGGTGTCGTCGTCTGGGCCCGCCAGTACATCGGGCGCCGCCACGACCGGGTCGGGCCGCCGGCCTCGTCCGACACCCCGTACTCCGCCGAGACGGCCGCCGCGCAGCACACGCGGATGACCGACCGCGGCGGCTGGGTCTAGCCTCCGCCGCCGGTCGCGACCCGCCGGTACGGAAGACTGCACCAACCTTCAACAGACGGCGTCGTCGCAGGTAGTGTGCGTTGTCGGCCATCCGACCCCGGCCACCCCAGGAGACTGACATGTACATCGGACTCGGCATCTTCCTGCTCGTCGTCGGCGCGATCCTCTTCTTCGCCGTCGGCACCACGGCCGTCGCGGGCATCAACCTCAGCCTCGTCGGCATCATCCTGATGGTCGCCGGCCTGCTCGCGATCATCCTGTCGTTCGCCATGCGCGGGCGCGCCACCCGTGGCTACACCGCCACCCGCCAGTCCACCGTCGACCCCGCCACCGGCACCCGGGTCGACCGCACCGACGTCGACCCGCTCTGACCTGCGGCGACACCGCACCACGTCCGACGGCCCGTCCCCGACAGGGGGCGGGCCGTCGCCGTGTCCGGGTCCCCGTCCGGATGCTTGACCCCCGCCGACCCGCTGCCTAGGGTCCGGGCATGAGTGACCCACGGTCGAGCACCGTCGACGACGTCGTCCGGCGCAGCGCACAGCGGTTCGGCGACAAGGTCGCCCTCCGGTTCGCCGACCGACAGTGGAGCTACCGCGAGCTCGACGCCGGCGTCACCCGGGCGGCCGCGTCCCTGCTCGCGCTGGGCCTGGCCCACGGCGACCGGGTGGCCACGGTGGGCCTGAACTCCGACGCCTACCTGCTGGCCTTCCTCGGCTGCGCCCGGGCCGGCCTGGTCCACGTGCCCGTCAACTTCGCGCTCACCGGCGGCGAGCTCGAGTACCTGCTGGCCGACTCGGGCGCCCGGGTGGCGCTCGTCGACGAGCCGCTGCGCGCCGGGGTCGAGCAGGTCCGCGCGCGCACGGCGCTCGAGCAGGTGCTGGTGCTGCACGGCACCGACGACGCCCTCCTGCCCGGCTGGGCGGCCGGTGCGGTCCCGGCGCTCGACGTCGAGGTCGGCGAGCTCGACCTCGTGCAGCTGCTCTACACCTCGGGCACGACCTCGGCCCCCAAGGGCGCGACGATGACGCACCGCGCGCTGGTGCACGAGTACGTGTCGTGCATCGCCGGGCTCGAGATCGCCGAGGACGACGACCCGCTGCACTGCATGCCGCTCTACCACTCGGCCCAGATGCACGTGTTCCTGCTGCCGTCACTGGCCCTGGGCTGCACCAACACCCTTCTGCCCAAGCCCGACGTCGCCGAGATCCTGCGCCGGGTGGCGGCCGACCGGCACCGCTCGCTGTTCCTGGCCCCCACGGTGTGGGTCCCGCTGTCGAACCACGAGGCGCTGGCCACCGCCGACCTGACGAGCCTGCGCAAGGCGTACTACGGCGCCTCGATCATGCCGGGGCCGGTGCGCGACCGCCTGGCCGCGCGGCTCCCCGAGATCGGCTTCTACAACTGCTTCGGGCAGAGCGAGATCGGCCCGCTGGCCACCGTGCTGCTGCCCGCCGAGCACGAGGAGCGCCCTGAGGCCTGCGGGCGCACCGTGCTGTTCGTCGAGACCCGGGTCGTCGACGAGGAGGGCTCCGAGGTCCCCGCGGGTGAGCGCGGCGAGCTGCTCTACCGCTCGCCGCAGCTGTGCACCGGCTACTGGAACAAGCCCGACGAGACCGAGGCTGCCTTCCGCGACGGCTGGTTCCACTCCGGCGACATGGTGGTGCGCGACGAGGCGGGCTACATCACGGTCGTCGACCGCATCAAGGACGTCATCAACACCGGCGGCGTGCTGGTCGCCTCCCGCGAGGTCGAGGACGCCGTCTACACCCACCCGGCCGTCGCCGAGGTCGCCGTCGTGGCCACCCCGGACGAGCGGTGGATCGAGGCGGTCACGGCCGTCGTGGTCCGCCGCCCCGGCGAGGACGTCGACGAGGCGGCGATCATCGCCCACGCGCGCACCCGCCTGGCGTCCTACAAGGTCCCCAAGAAGGTGGTGTTCGTCGACGAGCTGCCGCGCAACCAGAGCGGCAAGCTCCTCAAGCGGGTGCTGCGCGACCGCCTCGACGCCTGAGCCGCTCCGGCCGCGGCCCGGTCAGAACGCGGACTCGGGCACGTCCATGAGGTCGTTGTCGCTGGCCTCCGCCATGGCCCGCTCGGCGGCGAGGCGCGGCAGCACCTGCCGGGCGTAGAACTGCGCCGCGGCGACCTTGCCCTCGTAGAAGTCCTTGTCCCTGCCCTCGGCGCCCGCCGCGAGTGCATCGAGCGCCACCGCCGCCTGGCGCAGCAGCAGCCAGCCGACCACCAGGTCGCCGGCGCCGAGCAGCAGCCGGGAGGTGTTCTGCCCGACCTTGTAGAGGTTCGAGGCGTCGCCGCCCTGGCGCGGGTCGGCCTTCATCAGCTCGCCGACCATGTAGCCGAGGATGCCCTGCACGTCGTCGACGCCCTGCCCGAGCAGCTCGCGCTCGCGGTCGATGCGCCCGCCGTGCTGCCCGAGGTCCTTGGCGAACTCCTGCATCTGGGTCGAGAGGTGGGTCAGCGCCTGGCCCTTGTCGCGCACGATCTTGCGGAAGAAGAAGTCCATGCCCTGGATGGCCGTGGTGCCCTCGTAGAGGGTGTCGATCTTGGCGTCGCGCACGTACTGCTCGACCGGGTAGTCCTGGAGGAAGCCGGAGCCGCCGAAGGTCTGCAGCGACTCGGTGCCCAGCAGCACCCACGCCCGCTCGGAGCCCAGCCCCTTGACGATCGGCAGCAGCAGGTCGTTGACCCGGTTGGCGATGTCGGCGGCCGAGCCGGGCTCGGGCACGGCGTCGCCGGTGGTGAGCCGGTGCTGGTCGACGACGTCCTGCTGGCTCGCGGTGTAGAGCACCAGCGCGCGCAGCCCCTCGGCGTAGGCCTTCTGGAGCATCAGCGAACGGCGCACGTCGGGGTGGTGGGTGATGGTGACGCGCGGCGCCGCCTTGTCGCTCATCTGGGTGAGGTCGGCGCCCTGCACACGCTGCTTGGCGTACTCGAGCGCGTTGAGGTACCCGGTCGACAGGGTGGCGATCGCCTTGGTGCCCACCATCATCCGCGCGTTCTCGATGACGTGGAACATCTGCGCGATGCCGTCGTGGACCTCGCCGAGCAGGGTGCCGGTGGCCGGCACGTCACCGCCGAAGGTGAGCTCGCAGGTGGGGGAGACCTTCAGGCCCATCTTCTTCTCGACGTTCGTGACGTAGACGCCGTTGCGCTCGCCCAGCTCACCCGTCTCGAGGTCGACGGCGTACTTGGGCAGGATGAAGAGCGAGAGGCCCTTGGTGCCGGGGCCGGCCCCCTCGGGACGCGCGAGGACGAAGTGCACGACGTTGTCGACCAGGTCGGACTCGGCGCTGGTGATGAAGCGCTTGACGCCGCTGAGGGTCCAGGTGCCGTCGGCGTTCTGCACCGCCTTGGTGCGGCCGGCGCCGACGTCGGAGCCGGCGTCGGGCTCGGTGAGCACCATCGTGCAGTGCCAGCCCTTCTCGACGATCCAACGGGCCAGCCGCTGCTGTTCGGGGGTGCCGAGCTCGTGCAGGAGCTTGGCGAAGGAGTAGGAGGCAGCGAACATCGCCAGCGCGGGGTTGGCGCCGAGCAGCATCTCGTTGACGGCCCAGCGCAGGCTCGGGGGCGCGACGGTGCCGTCGAGCTCGGCGGGCAGGTCGATGGCCCAGAAGCCACTGTCGCGGTACGCGGCGAAGGACTTCGCGAACGAGGCGGGCATCGTCACGGCCTGGGTCTGCGGGTCGTAGACCGGCGGGTGGCGGTCGGCGTCGGCGAAGGACTCGGCGATCTCGTGCTCGGCCAGGCGCGAGACCTCCTTGAGCATCTCGCGGGCGGTGTCGGCGTCGAGGTCCTCGTACGGGCCGGAGCCCAGGACGTCCCCGCGCCCGAGCACCTCGAAGAGGGTGAACTCGATGTCGCGCAGGTTGCTCTTGTAGTGACCCACGGGTCGTCCTCTCGTCGCATGAGTGAGCGCTTGCTCAGCAGTATGCTACCGACCGGTAACACGACGCAAGAGGTGGCTCGGCCGCGGTGGCACGCGCGGCGCCGCCCGTCGCGGGGGCCGCGAGCGGCATACTCGCGCCATGAGCATCGTCCCGGCGGCGCTGGTCGTACAGCGTGGGGTCTCGACGCGCCCGCCCTCCCGCGGCGTGTCCGGCCCCGTCGAGCAGGGGGTGGTGGCATGAGCGGCTCCGACGTCGTCGCCCGGGCGCGCGAGCTGATCGAGCAGGGCCGGGCCTGGCAGGCGCGCGACCTGCTGGCCGAGCACCTCGAGACCGTGCGCGACGCGCCGGCCCTGACGCTGCTGGGCCACGTCCACCACGGGATGGGGGACCTGCCGCGGGCCGGCGCGGCGTGGTTCACCACCGGGGTCCGGGGCCCCGAGGCCGACGAGGCCGTGGCCGCCTGGCGCGAGCAGTCGGCCGACGACTTCGCCGTGATGTGGCGTTCCATCCCGGCGCCGTTCCGCGACGAGCCGCGCCCGCCCCGCATCGAGGCGCTGCGCGCCCGGGCCCTCACCAGCGACCCCGACCTGGACAAGCCGGCCTCGCCGCTGCTGCCCGACGGGGCCGGGCCGGATGCCGTCGTGGGTCAGGCGCCTCCGGACGACGAGGAGCCGTCGGGGCTCGACGGCGCCCAGGTGATCGGCTGGATCGTGGCCGCGGTCTTCGTCGTCTGCGCGGTCATCGGAGCCGTGACCGTCCTCAACTGGGTCGTCCCGCACGCCTGACGTGCCGTGCGCGACCGGCGCCCCTCGCCGGCCGCCATGACGTCAGTAGCAGCCCACCACCGTGGCGCCCAGCACGTCGACCGCCTGCTTCACGGCCAGCGTCGACGGCACGCCGTTGACCAGGAACGCGAACACCTTGCGGCGTCCGTCGGCGCCGGTGGTGAACCCGGCCAGGCCCACGACGTCGTTCAGGCTGCCGGTCTTGGCCCAGAGGCGGCCGGCGGCGCAGCTGCTGGCCGCCGTGCTGAAGCGGCCGTAGCTGGCCGACAGGGTGCCGGTGCGCCCCGCGGTGGGCATGCCCTGCGACGAGCGCAGGGGCCAGAGCTCCGGGCGGGTGGTGTCCTGGGCGCGGTCGAGGATGCGGACCAGCTCGAGCGGGCTGACCCGGTCCGAGCGTGAGAGGCCGGAGCCGTCGTAGTCGGCGGTGACGGCGAGGCCCTGCTTCGCCAGGGCGTCCGACTGCGCGACGCGGGCCCCCGACCACGTGGCGCCGTCGCCGAGCGCGTTGCCGACCATCTTGTGCAGGCCCTCGGCGACCTCGTTGTCGCTGATCAGGAGCATGTGGTTGAGCGTGACGGCGAGCGTGGCGCCCTGGGAGGCACCGTAGACGGTGGCGTCCGCCGGTGCGGCGGTGCGGCCCGAGTAGGTGGCCGGCACGCCGTACGCCGCCATCCGGGAGGCGAGGTACTTGCCCGCGTCGGCGCTGCTGTCGGGGACGTTGCTCTGGTCGCGCACGAGGGCGCGCACCGGGGCGACGTCGGTCGGGACGTAGCTGGAGAGCCAGCCGGTGGCCAGCGACGGGGTCGGGAAGGCGGAGTCGTCGACGTAGACGCGAGCGGTGGCCTGGTACGCGCCGAGGAGGCGGGCGGCGGCCGCCTTGGCCAGCCGGTCGAGCTGCACGCTGGAGAGCGCGGGGTCGCCGGAGCCGACGAGCACGACGGCGTCCGCGGTGGCGCCCGCGACGACCGACGTCACGAACTTGTGGTCGGGGCCGAAGGTGGAGAGGGCGTTGGTGGAGGTCACGAGCTTGTTCGTGGACGCCGGCATGTACCCGACGGAGCCGTTCTGCGACCAGATCACGTGGTTGCTCTGCACATCCATGACGGCCCCGGCGAGCCGGCCCTGGAAGACCGTGGCCTTCGAGCGGCTGGCGAGGAGCGACGCCATCCGCGCGTCGCCGGTCGAGGGCGGCTCGACCCAGACCCGGGCCTTCGCGGGCGCGCCGGGGTTCGGCAGGGCGGTGGCCGAGGTGGCGCCGACCGTGAGGAGGGCGGCGCCGGCGGTGAGGCAGGCGAGGAGCCGGCGGCGGCGGGAGGACGGAGTCGTACGCATCATGAGCCTCGTGGAGATCGACCGGTGGGGCCGCGGGCCCCTGCCGCCGACGGTTGCCAGGAGGGTAACCCGTGGGACGGGTGGGATCCGGCCGTTCGGGGCATGTGTCGAGTCGTGGATGCCAGGGGGGCCTCAGCCGCGTGTGAGGGCCCCGTCGAAGGAGGTCGTCGCGGGGGACTGGTGACCGAGCCGGGTTGGTGTGCGTGAGCCTGCTGCAGCGGGCTCACCCTCCTCGAGCGGGCTTGCGCGCGCCCTCCGGGTTCGTCCGTCGCCGCTGCTGGCCCGCATCCGGGTCGATGACGGGACCGCTGTCCGGAGCCGATGACGGGACCCGTCGCGTCGAGCGCTTCGCGCGAAGGGCGACGGGACCCGTCGCGTCGAGCGCTTCGCGCGAAGGGCGTCTCCCGATTCCCGGCCTCCCCACCAGTGACACGAGAGGGACCCAGGACGAAACGCGTGTCCTGGGTCCCTCTCGTGTCAGAGCCGATGACGGGACCCGTCGCGTCGAGCGCTTCGCGCGATGGGCGTCTCCCGATTCCCGCCGTGCTTGCGTGTCTGAACGAGGAATCCCCCGACGAAAAGCGTGTCGGGGGATTCCTCGTTCAGAGCCGATGACGGGAATCGAACCCGCGTGTCCAGCTTGGGAAGCTGGCGCTCTACCATTGAGCTACATCGGCGCGCCAGGTCGAGATCGTCCAAGCGACCTCCCCGGCGCCGACACTCTAGCCCAACCGCCCGGCCCGTCTCGACGCGCCCAGTGGGCGGCGCCCGCCGCCACGGGTAGCCTGACGCCCGTGCTCCTCTCCGACCGCGACATCCGCGCAGAGGTCGAGGCCGGGCGGGTCAGCCTCGACCCGTGGGACCCCGACATGATCCAGCCGAGCAGTGTCGACGTCCGCCTCGACAAGTACTTCCGGCTGTTCGACAACCACAAGTACCCGGTCATCGACCCCGCCCAGGACCAGGCCGACCTCACCCGCCTCGTCGAGGTCGACCCGGCCGAGGGCTTCGTCCTGCACCCCGGCGAGTTCGTGCTCGGCTCCACCCTCGAGACGGTGAGCCTCCCCGACGACCTCGCGGCCCGTGTCGAGGGCAAGTCGAGCCTCGGCCGCCTCGGGCTGCTGACCCACGCCACCGCCGGCTTCGTCGACCCCGGGTTCATCGGCCACGTCACCCTCGAGCTGAGCAACGTCGCGACCCTGCCCATCATGTTGTGGCCCGGGATGAAGATCGGCCAGCTGGCGTTCTTCAGGCTCAGCTCACCCGCGGAGAACCCCTACGGCTCGGCCGCGTACGGCTCGCACTACCAGGGCCAGCGCGGCCCCACCGCCAGCCGGAGCTTCCAGAACTTCCACCGCGCCGACGTCTGACTCCTCCACCCCGTCATCACGAGGCCCGCGGCACCCATCCGTCGTCGCGCCCGCGACGAACCCCCTCGACACGCCGACGAAACCGTCCATCCCCGGCCCGTCGACCCGCGCCCGGTACGTATCGGGGTGCGGGCCGCCGTCCAGCAGGGGACAGGGCGGACCGCAACAGCTGACGAGGGAGTGCCATGACGCCACGGCACAGCACCGCCCGGCACGCGCCGGGCATCCACGAGACCACGCGCCCGGAGGGTCCCGACGACCAGCCTCCGACGGCGGCTGCCCTCGCGGCGGCCCTGCTCTCCACCGACGGCGGCGGCGGCGCCGAGCTGCGCGGCCACGTGCCGGCGCACCCCGACGGCGTGGTCCTCGTGCTCCACGGCGGCGCCAGCCGCAGCCGTGTCCCCGTCACCTGGTGGCGCCTGCCGGTGGTGCGGATGCTGCCCTTCGCCACCGCCGTCGAGCACACCGGCGGCGACCGGCTGGCCGTGCTGCGTCTGAAGTACCGCGTCCGCGGCTGGAACGGCAGCCGCCAGGACCCGGTGCAGGACGCCCGCTGGGCCCTCGACCGCATCCGCCGGGTGCTGCCGGGCGTACCGGTCGCGCTCGTCGGTCACTCGATGGGTGGCCGCGTGGCGCTCCAGCTGGCGGCCGAGGCCGACGTCGCCGCCGTGGCCGCGCTCGCCCCGTGGGTCGAGGGCGACACCCGCCGGCCCAAGGGCGACCCGCCGGTCCTGCTCATGCACGGCACCCGCGACCGCATCACCGACCCGCGGCGCACCGCCATCCTGGCCGAGCGCTGGGCCGCCACCGGTGCCGACGTCCGCCACGTCCCCGTCCCCGACGAGAAGCACGCGATGCTGCGCCACGCCGCGCTCTGGCACCGCACGGTCGCCGAGTTCGTCAGCGACGCGCTCCTGCACCCAGCCCGACCCAGCTGACGGCCCCACCGGCCACCAGCAGCGCGGCGCACCACACCATCGCGGCGCGGAAGCCGGCGGTCATCGCCACCGGGTCGAGGTAGTCCTCGCCCACCAGCCCCACCACGGCGGGCAGGGCCGCGACGGCGAGCAGAGAACCGGCGCGGGCCACCGCGTTGTTGACCCCGCTCGCCACCCCCGAGTGGCCCTCGGGCGCAGCCGCCAGCACGGCGGCCGTCAGCGGCGACACCAGGGTGGCCAGCCCCAGCGCGAACACCACCATCCCGGGGAGCACGTCGAGCCAGCCCGGGTCACGCCCGATGCGCAGGAGCAGCAGCACCCCGGCCGCGCAGACCAGCGGCCCGACCGTCATCGGCAGCCGCGGCCCGGTGCGCGCCGCCAGGCTCGCGGCGCGCGACGACAGCAGCATCATGGCCACCGTGACCGGCAGCGCCGTGGTGCCGGCCCACAGCGCGCTCCACCCGGCGGCCTGCAGCTGGAGGACGACGAAGACGGTGACCGCGCCCAGTGCGCCGTAGACCAGCAGCGTCATCGCGTTGGCCGCCGAGAACACCCGCGACGAGAACATCGTGAGCGGCACCAGTGGATGGGCGCTGCGCCGCTCGACCAGGACGAACCCCGCGGCGGCGACCACCGGGAGGGCGAGGCCACCGACCAGCACCCCGATCCCCGCGGTGGTGGCCACCGTGAGGACGGCGGTCAGCGACCCCAGCGCCAGCGCGCCCAGGAGGGTGCCGGCGACGTCGAACGGCCGCCCCGCCTGGCCGGGGTCGCGGCTCTCGGGGACGGTGCGGGCGGTCAGCGCCAGCACCACCAGGCACAGCGGGATGTTGATGCCGAACACCCAGCGCCAGCTCGCGTGGTCGACCAGCCAGCCGCCGACCAGCGGGCCGAGGGCGGCGGCCACCCCGGAGAACCCGGCCCAGGTGCCGATGGCCGCGGCCCGGTCGGCGGGGCGGAACGAGGACTGGATGAGTGAGAGCGCGCCCGGGGTCAGCAGCGCGGCGCCGACCCCCTGCAGCACCCGTAGCGCGATGAGCTGGCCCGGGGTCTGGGCCGCGGCGCACAGCGCCGAGGCGGCGGCGAACCACACCACGCCGGTGAGGTACATCCGGCGCCGGCCCCGGCGGTCGCCCAGCGCGCCGCCGACCAGGACCAGCGAGGCCAGCGCCAGCAGGTAGCCGTTGACGACCCACTGCAGCTGCGCGAGCGAGGCGCCGAGGTCGGCCCCGAGGGTGCGCAGCGCGACGTTGACGACGCTGCCGTCGAGGATGGCGACACCGCTACCGAGGGTCAGCCCGGCGAGGACGGCGCGCCCGCGGTGGGACCCGCGCTCCAGGAGCTCGGCGGCGGGGGCGGTCCCCGCGGGGGACGCGGCGACCGGAGGGTCGGTGCCGGAGGGCACGGCCGCGGGCTCCATCGACGCGCCCCCGGCTCAGGCCGGCTCGGGGGCGGTGCGGCCGGGTGACCGGCGGCCGCGCAGCTCCGGCGCCAGCACGACGAGCCCCAGCAGCGGCAGGGCCGCCAGCACGGCCAGGCTCCCGGGCACGCCCAACAGGTCGCCCAGCCCGGCCACCGCGGCCGACCCCACACTGCCGCCGACGAGGAAGAGCAGCGTGGCCACCCCGAGGGCCACTCCACGCACGTCGGGGTGCACGGCATCGCTGACGGCCGCGCTCAGCGTCGGCTGGCCCAGCCCGAAGGCGAGGGTCACCGTGACCAGCGCGCCGACCAGCAGCGGCACCGAGACCAGCGCGGCCCCGGCGGTGGCGAGCGCCAGCGACACCGCGGCGAGCACCCCGGCGACGCCCAGGGTGCGCGCGGCGCCGAGGCGCTCGAGCAGCCCGCCGCTGATCCGCGGGATGAGCGGCGAGAGCAGGATGCTCGGCACCAGCAGCAGGCCGACCTGCCACGACGCCCAGCCCTCGCGCAGCAGCACGAGCGGCACGGCGATGAGCTGGCCGAACCACGCGGCGGGCACGGCCGCGGCGGCCACCGCCCCACGCACCACCGTGGGGTTGCGGATGACCGAGCGGGGCAGGAAGCCGTGGGGGCGGCGGCGCACCCAGGCGGCGACGGCGGGGGCGCCCAGGACCAGCAGCAGCCCGCCGGTGACGGCGATGACCAGCCCGGTGGTCGGCGACTGCACCAGCAGCACCAACCCGGCCGCCGTCGCCGCCACGAGCCCGGCGCCGAGGACGTCGAGCCGGTCGCCGGTGCCCTCGCGGGTCAGGGACGGCCAGAGCGCCGGCAGCAGGAGGAGGCCCAGGATCGGCAGCGCCATCACGGCCCGCCATCCGAGCCACTGGTCGACCAGGCCGCCGACCAGCGGCCCGGCGCAGACGATGGCCGTGGCGGTGGCCGCGAGCCGGCCCAGCGCGTAGCCGCGCTCGGCGCCGGAGTAGCGCTGGTTGAGGATCGTGACGCCCAGGGTCGGCACGGCAGCCGCGCCCGCCCCCTGCGCCATCCGGGCCACCAGCTCGACCCCGAAGGTCGGCGCCAGGGCGGAGACGAGCGACCCCGAGCCCATCAGGACCAGGCCGACCAGCAGGGGGGTGCGCACGCCGACGAGGTCGGCCACCCGCCCGTAGACGGCGGTGGTGACGGCGAGCATCAGCACGTAGAGGCTGATCGCCCAGGCCGCGACCCCCACGCCCACCCCCAGGTCGGAGGCCAGGTCGCGCAGCACGATCGAGGCCGACGACGACCCCATCCCGGCCAGCCCGAACAGCGCGCCGAGGTGGAACGGGACGCGTCGGGCCTGGGGGGTCACGCCGAGGTGAACCCACGGGCCCCCGTCGCGCATTCCTGCGACCGGGCCCGGGACGGCTCGGCGGCCCGGGTCTCGATCCGGTCTCGGTTGCCGTCGAACCCCCTCGCCGAGCCTCACCACCTGCGCGGATTCCGGTTAGGGTCGAGCGATGATCCGCTTCGACGGCGTGACCAAGCAGTTCCCCGACGGCACGATCGCGGTGGACGACCTCTCCCTCACCGCCCCCACGGGCAGGATCACCGTCCTCGTCGGGCCCTCGGGCTGCGGCAAGACGACGAGCCTGCGGATGGTCAACCGGATGATCGAGCCGACCCGTGGCTCCATCTTCCTCGACGGCCAGGACACCGGCCGGATGGACCAGGCCGAGCTGCGCCGCGGCATCGGCTACGTCATCCAGCACGCCGGCCTCTTCCCGCACCGCACGGTCATCGACAACATCGGCACCGTGCCCCGGCTGCTGGGCTGGGACAAGAAGAGGATCCGCGACCGCTCCCACGAGCTGCTCGAGCGCGTGGGCCTCGCGCCCGAGCTGGGCGAGCGCTACCCCGCGCAGCTCTCGGGCGGCCAGCAGCAGCGCGTGGGGGTGGCCCGTGCGCTGGCCGCCGACCCGCCGGTGATGCTGATGGACGAGCCGTTCTCGGCCGTCGACCCCATCGTGCGCGACCAGCTGCAGGACGAGTTCCTGCGCCTGCAGGATGAGCTGGGCAAGACCATCGTCTTCGTGACCCACGACATCGACGAGGCGATCAAGCTCGGCGACCAGGTGGCCGTGCTGCGCGTCGGCGGCACCCTCGCCCAGATCGCCGAGCCCGCCTACCTGCTGGCCCACCCCGCCGACGACTTCGTGGCCGACTTCGTGGGCCGCGACCGGGGCTACCGGGCCCTGCAGTTCCAGGACACCCCACGGCTGCCGCTGCGCTCCGAGCGCAGCATCGTGCTCGGTGAGATCCCGGATGCCCCCGCCGGCGCCGGGTGGCTGCTGGTGGTCGACGACGAGCGGCATCCCCTCGGCTGGGTCGAGCCGGCGCGTATCGGGCGCCGGGCGGTGACGGATGCCGACCTGCACCGCGGCGGCACGGTCGCCCGCGCCGGCGGCTCGCTGCGCGGCGCGCTGGATGCGGCGCTGTCCTCGCCGTCGCGCCGCGGGGTGATCGTCGACGACAGCGGCGAGCTCGTGGGCACCGTGCGGGCGCACGAGGTCCTCAACGCCATCGAGGAGACCGACCGGCCCGAGCGTGACGAGGCCGACCCCGTCCACGGCGGGGCCGTGGGCGTGGCGGGCGACGGGTCCTGACGTGGACTGGCTGAGCACCAACTGGCGCACCGTCCTCGACCTGGCCGTCTCCCACCTGTACCTCGCGGGGCTGCCCCTGGGCGTGGGGCTCGTCGTGGCGCTGCCCCTGGGCTGGGCCGCGAAGAGCTGGTCGCGCACCTACCCGGCGATCATCACCACGACGGGCCTGCTGTACACCATCCCCTCGCTGGCACTGTTCGTCGTCATGCCGATCGTGCTCGGCACGAAGATCCTCGACCCCGTCAACGTCGTCGTCGCCATGACGATCTACACCGTGGCCCTGCTCGTCCGCACCGTCGCCGACGGGCTGCGGGCGGTCCCCGACCACGTCGAGCAGGCGGCGACGGCCATGGGATACCGGGGGCTGCGGAGGCTGCTCGGCGTCGAGCTGCCGCTCGCAGTGCCGGTCATCGCCTCGGGCCTGCGGGTCGCGGCGGTGTCGAACGTCAGCATCGTCTCCATCGCGTCGCTGATCGGGGTCAGCCAGCTCGGTGACCTGCTCGTCGACGGCTACAACCGGGTGATCTGGGGGGAGCTCGTCACCGGCATCGCCGCGTGCGTCGTGCTCGCGCTCGCCCTGGACCTGCTCCTCGTCGCCGGGACCCGGATGCTCACGCCGTGGTTGCGGGCACAGGCGGGCCGGGCATGATCTCCTCGCTGCTGTCCTGGTTCACCGACCCCGCCAGCTGGTCGGGGGGCGACGGCATCCCCTCACGGCTGCTCGAGCACGTCGGCTACACCGTCGTCGTCATCGTGCTGGCCGCGGCCATCGCCGTGCCGATCGGGCTGGGGGTCGGGCACACGGGGCGGGCGCGCTGGCTCGTGACCGTGGCCAACTCGCTCCGGGCCGTGCCCACCCTGGGTCTGCTGTTCGCCGTCGCGCTGTGGCTGGGACCGACGATCAGGGGCGCCCTGGCCTTCACGATCCCGAGCATCTGCGTGCTCGTGCTGCTCGCGATCCCGCCGCTGCTCGCCGGTACGTACGCCGGGATCGAGTCCGTCGACCCCGCCGCGCGCGACGCGGCCGAGGGCGTCGGCATGAGCTCGTTGCAGGTTCTGCGCCAGGTCGAGCTGCCCAATGCCCTGCCGCTGCTGCTCTCCGGGCTGCGGTCGGCGGTGCTGCAGGTGGTCGCCACGGCGACCATCGCGGCCTACATCGGCCTCGGCGGCCTGGGGCGCTACCTCGTCGACGGCATCGCGCTCGGCGACTACCCCACGACGGCCGGCGGCGCGATCCTCGTCGCCGTGCTCGCGGTGCTCCTCGACGGGGCCATCGCCCTCGTCCAGCGCCGGGTCGTCTCCCCCGGCCTGAGGGCGGGGAGCCGGGCTGTCGGCGGCCGGGGGAAGGATTCCGGCAACGCCCCGGTTGAGGCCACCGACACCTCGCTCCTCGACGACCCGCGCGTCCGCGCCTGACCACCAGCTGTGCACCCGTTCACGAAGGGAACCTCCCCATGAAGCGCACGACCACCGCTCTGGCCATCGCGGCCGCCTCGATCATCGGGCTGACCGCCTGCGGCGGCGGCAGCGACCCGCTCGCGTCCGACGCCCCGTCGGCCACCACGTCCGCCGGCAGCGGGTCCGGCCAGCCGATCGTGGTCGGCGGTGCCAACTTCTCGGAGTCGACGCTGCTGGCCGAGATCTACGCCGGCGCGCTGAACGCCAAGGGCATCAACGCCTCGACCCGGCTCAACATCGGTTCCCGCGAGATCTACCTGCGCGCCCTCGAGGACAACTCGGTGCAGGTGTTCCCCGAGTACACCGGCGCCCTCGCGTTCAACTACGACAAGGGGTACACCGGCACCGACCCCGACGAGGTCTACGCCCACGTCAAGGAGATCCTGCCGGACACCTTGACCCTGCTCGACAAGTCGTCGGCCGAGGACAACGACTCCATGGTGGTCACGAAGGAGACCGCGGCCTCGAAGAACCTCAAGACCATCGAGGACCTCAAGGCCGTCGCCGGTGAATTCACCGTCGCCGCCCCGCCGGAGTTCAAGGAGCGCCCGCAAGGTGCGAAGGGCCTGGAGAAGAACTACGGCGTCGTCTTCAAGTCGTTCCGTCCGCTCACCGGCCAGGGCATCGTCCAGGCGCTCAAGAACGGACAGGTCGACGTCGCCGACATCTTCTCGACCGACCCGGCCATCGCCGCCAACGACTTCGTCGCTCTCGAGGACACCAAGAAGAACTTCGGCTCGCAGAACATCGTCCCGTTGGTGCGGAGCGACCGTGCCGACGAGGTCAAGGACGCCCTCAACGCCGTGTCCGCGAAGCTCACCACTGCCTCGATCTCCCAGATGCTGAAGAAGACCGACATCGACAAGCAGGACCCCAAGGCCGTCGCCGCGGAGTTCCTCAAGGCCAACGGTCTCGCCTGACCCTCGTCCCCGAGGGCTCTCCCAGCGACCGCCGAACGCCCCGTCCCCTCGAGGGGCGGGGCGTTCGGCGTGTCCCGGTGGGCGTTCGGTTCCGGGTCAGTCCCAGGGGTCGGGCTCGTCGACCAGCGACGCGTCGCCGCTGAAGGACGCCGCGCCCGGGGTCCGCTTCGGCTGCTCGGGCTCGGTGGGCTCGGGCTCGGTGGGCTCGGATACCGGTTCGGTCGACTCGGGCTCCGGCGCGGCCTCCGGCTGGTCGTCGACCGGCGCGGCGGAGGCCGTTCCGACGCGGGCGTCGGCCGGTTCGTCCCAGGGGTCGACGTCGTCGTCGGCGAGGGCCGCGGCCGGGGTGGTCTCCACCGGCGTGTCGCCGGCGACAGGGGCGGCCTCCGGCTCCGGCTCCGCGGTCTTCGCCTCGGGCTCGGTGGATGCGGGGGCCGGGGCGGCGTCGGCCGGCTCGTCCCAGGGGTCGACGTCGTCGGTGGACGCGGCGGCGTCTGCCGTGGCCTTCGCCTCCGACGGCTCGCCCTCGGAGCGGCCCGCGGCGGGGTCGTCGACCGCGGCCGGGTCGTCGGCGGGGTCGGGGACGGCGGCGTCACCAGGAGCGGCGTCCTCCTCGGGGACCTGCGAGGTGTCGTCCTCGGGGGCCGCCGCGCTGTCCGACGGGGTGTCCCACGGGTCGGCGTCGTCGGTGTCGTCCGCGACCGGGGTCGCGGCGGTGGGGGCCGGCATGGCGGGCGCGTCCCACGGGTCGTCGTCGGTGTCGTCCGTCGCCGCCGGGTCGGGGGACTCGGTCTCGACTGCGGGGGCGTCCCACGGGTCGTCCTCGTCGGTCGCCACGGGGGCGGCCGAGGCCACCTCGACCGGCTCCTCGTCCTCGCGGGCCGGAGCCTCGGGTGCCGCCACGGCTGCCGTCGCCGCACCGACCGCCGCCGTGCCGCCGGCGACCTCGCCGGCCTCGCCGGCCTCGCCGGCGTCCGCGGAACCGTCCGACGCAGCGGCCGTCGTGTCGGCATCCACCACCGCGGGGTCCTGCCCGCGGCGGACCGCGGCCAGCAGCATCTGGGCGACGTCGACGACCTCGACCTCCTCGGCCACGCCCTCGGCCTGCTTGGCGGTGAGGCCGTCCGAGATCATCACGCGGCAGAACGGGCAGCCGATGGCGATGCGCTCGGCGCCCGTCGCGATGGCCTCCTCGGTGCGGTTGGTGTTGATCCGAGTGCCGAGCTTCTCCTCCATCCACATGCGCGCGCCGCCGGCGCCGCAGCAGAACGAGGTCTCGCCCGAGCGCGGCATCTCGCGCAGCTCGACCCCGGGCAGGGCGCCGATCAGCTCGCGCGGCGGGGCGTAGACCCCGTTGTGCCGGCCCAGGTAGCAGGGGTCGTGGTACGTGACCGACGGGGCGGTGGACGCGACGTTCTTTGCCGACGACATCCCCGGGGCCTCGTCGGGGCGCGCCACCGGCGTCAGCTTCTTCTCGCGCACCAGCCGGTTGAGCAGCTGGGTGTGGTGCAGCACCTCGTAGTTGCCGCCGAGCTGCGGGTACTCGTTCTTGATGGTGTTGAAGCAGTGCGCACAGGTGACGACGACCTTGGTGACGCCGAACTCGCCGAAGGTCCCGACGTTCTGCGCGGCCAGGGTCTGGAACAGCAGCTCGTTTCCGGCGCGGCGGGCCGAGTCGCCGGTGCAGGTCTCGCCGTCGCCGAGGACCGCGAACGAGACGCCGGCGGTGTCGAGCAGCTCGGCCACGGCCCGGGTCGTCTTCTTCGCGCGGTCCTCGTAGGCACCGGCGCAGCCGACCCAGAACAGCCACTCGACGTCGGAGGCCTTCTCGACGTCCTGGCCCAGGATCCTGACCTCGAACGGCAGGTCCTTGGCCCAGTCCAGGCGCGCCCGGGCGCCCATCCCCCAGGGGTTGCCCTTGCTCTCGAGGTTCTTGAACAGGCCGCCGAGCTCGGCGGGGAAGGCCGACTCGATGAGGGTGGAGTACCGGCGCATGTCGATGATGTGGTCGACGTGCTCGATGTCGACGGGGCACTGCTCGACGCACGCGCCGCACGTGGTGCACGACCACAGGACGTCCTGGTCGATGACGGCGTCGGGGCCGTGCGGGTTGTACGCCGACAGCGGCGCCGCGGGGTCGTAGCCGCTGTCGCCCACCAGCGCCATCTGCGACCAGTCGACGACGTCGACGGTGCCGGCAGGCTCGATGCCGTCGGTGGGCACCGTCTGCGCGGCGCTGGTGACGGTGGCCAGCGCCTTCTCGGCGTCGCCGCCGTGGTGGGCGAGAGCCTGCAGGTACGGCGCCTTGGCGTCGGCGTGGTCGCGCAGCGTCATCATCAGCAGCTTGGGCGACAGCGGCTTCTCGGTGTTCCACGCGGGGCACTGGCTCTGGCAGCGGCCGCACTCGGTGCAGGTCGAGAAGTCGAGCAGGCCCTTCCAGGTGAAGTCCTCCACGGCCCCGACCCCCAGCGCGTCACCCTCCTCCATGTCCTCCATGGCCTCGAGGTCGAACGGCTTGCCCCCGACCGTCATCGGCTTGGCCGCCCCGAGCGCGGTGCGGCCCGACGACTCACGCTTGAACCAGATGTTGGGGAACGCCAGGAAGCGGTGCCAGGCGACGCCCATGGTCGGCTGCAGCGAGATGGTGATCATCCACGCGAAGCTGATGAGGATCTTCAGGGTCGCGACGACGTACACCCAGGACGCCAGAGTCGGCAGCGAGGCGCCGCCCCACCAGCCGGACATCCACCCGGTCAGCGGGTAGTGCAGGGCCATCGAGGTACCCGGCTCGAGGGTGCGGCTCATGGCCGCCTCGAGGCCGCGCAGCAGGAGGATGCAGACGGTGACGCCGAGGATCGTGAGCTCGACGTAGTACGCCTGCCAGAACGTCGAGCCGAAGAATCGCGAGTAGCGCCCGTGCTGGCCGCCCGCGCGCCGCGGGTGCTCCTTCTGGCGTACGGCCATCAGCACCAGGATGCCGATGAGCCCGCCCCACGCGAAGAGCTCGACGACCCACTCGAACGGCGGGAAGTGCCCGATGACCGGCAGCTGCGCCGCGGGGTCGAACAGCTGCAGGAACGCGTTGACCAGCGTGGAGAACAGCACGATGAACGAGAGCGCCGTGACCCAGTGCGCCGCCGCGACGACCGGCAGCCGGCTCATCCGGGTGTGGCCGAGGAACTCCTTGGCGAGGGTCCAGGTGCGGGCTGCGGGGGCGTCGGTCCGGCTGCCGTCGGGGCGCCCCCGGCGGTAGAGCGCGACGAACCGCCCGACCTGGCGGAAGAGCAGGGCCCACCCGACGGTCGCGACGACGATCGAGACGACGGCGGCCACGACCTGGACGGCGGTGACGCCACCGAAGCTCTCGTGGGTGACATCGCTGGCCAGGGCGGTTGCGAGCGCGGCGGGCATGGCGTGCAGCCTACTGCCAGGTAAGCGGGCGCTCACCTGGCTGTGACAGGGGTCAAGGCCCGGGGCGTTGTGGCGAGGGATAACCCTCTGTTGGAATACGCATAAGCGTCGGGTGGTTGGCCCGGAGAGCAGCAGCGACACCGCGCGTCCTCGCCCGTCCGGGCGTGCGCGCCTTGACCGAAAGGCGAGCCGATGCCCATCCTCGACGACGTGACCCAGGCGGTCGGCAACACCCCGCTCGTCCGGCTCAACCGGATCATCGAGGGCGATGCGACCGTCGCCGCGAAGCTGGAGTTCTACAACCCGGCCTCCTCCGTCAAGGACCGCATCGGCGTCGCCATCATCGACGCGGCCGAGGCCTCGGGCGAGCTCAAGCCCGGCGGCACCATCGTCGAGGCCACCTCGGGCAACACCGGCATCGCGCTCGCGATGGTCGGGGCCGCCCGCGGCTACCAGGTGGTCCTCGCGATGCCCGAGTCGATGAGCAAGGAGCGGCGTGCCCTGCTGCGCGCGTACGGCGCCGAGCTGATCCTCACCGACCCCTCCCTCGGGATCAAGGGCGCCGTCGCCCAGGCCGAGGCGATCGCCGCCGAGCGCGACGGCGCGGTCCTGGCCCGCCAGTTCACCAACGCCGCGAACCCCGAGATCCACCGCCGGACCACCGCCGAGGAGATCTGGAACGACACCGACGGGCAGGTCGACATCCTCGTGGCCGGCATCGGCACGGGGGGCACCATCACCGGCGTCGGTGAGGTCCTCAAGGCCCGCAAGCCCGGGGTGCAGGTCATCGCGGTCGAGCCCGCGGAGTCGGCCATCCTCAACGGCGGCCAGCCCGGCCCGCACAAGATCCAGGGCCTCGGCGCCAACTTCGTGCCCGAGATCCTCAACACCGAGATCTACGACGAGGTCATCGACGTCGACGCCGCCACCTCGGTCGAGTGGGCCCGCAAGGCCGCGACCCAGGAGGGCCTGCTCGTCGGCATCTCCTCGGGCTCGGCCCTGGCCGCCGCCAACCAGGTCGCGAAGCGCCCCGAGAACGCCGGCAGGACGATCGTCGTGATCATCCCCAGCTTCGGCGAGCGCTACCTGTCCACCATCCTGTTCGAGGGCCTCGTCGACTGACCATGCCGTTCCTCCGACAGGCGCGGGCGAGGGTCCGTGAGGATCTCGAAGCCGCGATGCGCCGTGACCCCGCGGCCCATTCGCGTACCGACGTCGCGCTGAACTCCCCGGGGCTGCACGCGATCTGGTCCTACCGGCTCGCGCACCGCCTGTGGGACCAGGGGCCGCGATGGCAGCCCGCGGCGCGCGTGCTCTCGACCATGACCCGCGCCGCCACCGGCGTGGAGATCCACCCCGGTGCGCAGATCGGGCAGCGCTTCTTCATCGACCACGGGATGGGCGTCGTCATCGGCGCCACCGCCGTGGTCGGAGACGACGTGATGCTCTACCACGGGGTCACCCTGGGGGGCCGGTCGCTGCAGCGCGGCGTCAAGCGCCACCCGACCGTCGGTGACCGGGTCACCATCGGCACGGGCGCACGCGTCCTGGGCGACATCGAGATCGGCGACGACGTGCAGATCGGCGCCAACTCGGTGGTGGTCAAGGACGTCCCGGCCGGCGCCGTGGCCACCGGGGTGCCGGCCCGGGTGCGCTTCCCCCACCTCCCCGACGAGGACCCCTACGACGCGCTGTTCAACGAGCCCGCGATCTTCATCTGACGCCCGCCGCGGCACCCTCCCTCGCGGGATGCGGTGCCGCCCAGTCCGACCCGTACAGGCAGAACACGCCCGCGTCCGGCTGGTGCTCGACCACGCCCGCCCAGGCCTGCGCCGCGTCCGTCCCCCGCGCCAGGGTGCGGTGGTAGGCCACCATCGCGTCGTGGGCGGCGTCGTCGGCCACCGGGGCGACGGCCGCGAGCACCGCGCAGGCCCCGAGCGAGAGCAGGGCGATCGACAGCCCCAGCGGCTCGTCGCCGGCACGGGTCGAGAACTGCCCGACGTCACACGCCGCCAGCGTGACGTGCTCGGAGGCCACCGGGCGCGGCAGCTCGTGCGCGAACACCGGGCCGTCGGCCATCCGGACCGACGAGAACAGCGGGCTCTGCACCTCGTGGGTGCCGTGCGCGGCCAGGTGCACCACGCGGGCGCCACCGAGGGCGTCGACCACGTCGCGGCTGGACGCCGGCCCGGCGTCGTACCGGTCGCCCGGGTCACCGCCGTGCCAGGCGGCCAGGACCGCACGCACCTCGGGGCCGGTACGCACGAGCCCCGGGCCGTAGAGGGCGCGGACCGTCTGGGCGGCAGGGGATGCGCGATGCGCGGGGCCGCGCACCCATCGGGTCAGGCTGGGCGCCACCGTGACCGGCCGGCCGCGCAGCGACGGCAGCAGGCTCCACGGCACGGTCGCCAGTGAGCCCGACGGCACCACGACCACCCGCTCGTCGCCGGGCCAGAGACCGTCGAACGCGGAGTCCAGGGCCGCCACGGACGAGGCGGTGGCGCGCGCGAGCACGGCCGCCATCGGCGAGCCCGGGGCGAGCACGGCCCGGGCCCGCAGGTCGCGGCGCAGCCTGAGCACCAGCGCGACGAGGTCGGGGACGGGCCCCAGGGGGTGCACGGCCAGCGAGCGGTCCGTGACGACGGCGGCATGGACGGTCCCTCGGGACTCGAACAGCCCGACCAGCCGCGCACCGGCCGCCGCCGCGGCGGCCTGCAGCTCGTCGGCGCCGAGCGGGGTGGAGGTCTCGGCCGCCGCCCCCTCGGCCGCCAGGCTCCACTCGCGGTCGGCGATCTGCGGCTCGAGCGCGGCGACCTGGGCCGCCAGGGCCGTGGCGGCCGCCCCCTCGCTGTCGCCCAGCAGCCGGCGCAGCCGCCGCAGCTCGCGGGTCAGGTCCGTGAGCTCGGGGTCCGTGGGCGCGGACACGGGGTTGATGCGGTGCGACACCGCCCGCCAGCGCTCGACGGTGCGGACGACGTCGGCGGCGTCACCCCCGGCCAGGGCCCGCTCGACGTCGGACGACGAGAGGCGCCGCCCGTGCAGCGCCATCGCCGCCCGGACGTCGAGGCTGGAGGACAGGAACTGATGCGCGGCCAGGATGCGGTTGCCCTCGACGAAGTGCCGCTCGGCGTCGTCGGGCCGGTGGCGGGCCAGGGCGATCCGCGCGCGGACCAGGCTCTCGTGCAGGGTCGCTGCCAGGGAGTCCCGCCCCCTGCCCAGGACGGCGAGGCGGGCCTCGGCCGCGTCGGGGTCGCCGAGGGCCAGCCGGGCCTCGGCCTCGAGCCGTACGGCCGCCCGGTCGGCGGGGGAGTCGCCGGTCGCGCCGGCGTTGCGCCGCGCCAGGTCGGCGACCACCGACTCGACGCGGGTGCCCTCGACGACGTCGATGGTCATCCGCACCATCGCCGCCTCCCGCACCAGCCCCTCGGCCTGCCGGCTCCGCAGCACGGCCTGGGCGGTGCGGGCGTGCGACCGGGCCCTGTCGAGGTCACCGGCCAGGAGGTCGCACCGCGCCAGGCGCAGGCTGATCTCGCCGACCTCGAGCCGGTGTCGGTCGGCCTGGGCGTGCGCCAGCGCGTCGGTCAGGGCACTGCGGGCGTCGTCGACGAGGCCGGCCTCGAGCAGGACCTCGGCGTGGTCGAGCCGGGCCCGGTCGCGCGAGACCGCTGCCTCCATCCGGTCTGCCTCGCGCATCCGGCCGAGGGCCTTGGGCAGGTCGCCGTCGACGAAGGCCAGGCACGCCAGGTTGTGGCGCGCCTTGAACTCCTGGTCGACCAGGCCGTGCGCGGCGGCGATGTCACGGGCGGTCTCGAGCGCGGCGGTCGCCTCGGGGATGTCGGCCCGCCCCACGTGCGCCAAGCCCCGGTTGATGTACTGGGCGCAGCGCTGCGACGGGTCCAGGGGGGCGTCGTCGGGCACCGCGTCGAGAGCGGCCAGGGCCGCACCCCAGTCGCCGACCCGGACGTGCACCACCCCCTCCTGGACGTGGGTGAGCGCCTCCAGGAACGGGCTGCGGGCGCGCCGGGCCTCACGCCGGGCGCGGCGCAGGATGCGCAGGGCCCGGCCGAGGCCGTGCACCTCGAGCTCGGTCCACGCCCGGGTGATGTCGACGCGTACCCGCAGCTGGTGCGCCTCGTCGTCGTCGAGCCCGTCGAGCGCGCGGACCGCCTCCTCGGCCGCCGCCGCGGCGGCGTCGAAACGCCCCACTTCGTTGGCGTGCCGCGCCTGCGCGAGGAGCCGTTGCGCCGCGCGGAGGGGCTGGGCCTCGATGGGGACCTCCTCAGAGCTCGATCGCCGGGGTGATGACGGGGGGTGCCTCGGGGTCGGTGCGCCGCAGGACGAAGCTGACCAGCCCCCGCTCGACGCCGATGAAGGTGAAGCGCCCCTCGTCGTCGGCCGTCGTGGTGCGGGTGCGGCCGCGCTCGCGAAGCTCGACCTCGATCAGCCCCTCGCTCGACCATCCCAGCACGTCGGCGCGCCCGGCGCCGGAGGGCTCGGTGCTCACCATCACGCTGAGGCCGTCGCTGGCGAAGGTCACGGTCTCGACCCGGTCGTACTCGGTGCCGCGCACGGTGGCCAGCGACGCGCTCGAGACGATCTCGGCCACCTCGGCCTCGAGCGAGGCGATGCTCATCGAGAACTTGATGCGGTCGAGCAGGTCGCCGGGCATCGGGTCGTGGTGTGCGTACAGGTCCCGCAGCTCGGCCAGGACGAGGTCGTCGACCTCGTCGAGCGGGGCCGCGGCGAGGAGGAACTCGTGCTCTGGAGTCGGGGTCATGACGACATCTCCCATCGGGGGTCGGCCACCAGGGCGGCGCGGAGCTTGGCGAGGCAGCGGCCCCGGGTCGGGCCGATCGAGCCGACGGGCATCCCGAGGGCCTCGGCGATCTGTGCGTAGTCGGGGCGTTCGGCGAAGGCGATGGTGCGCAGCAGCGTGCGGCAGCGCTCGGGGAGCTCGGCCACGTGGGCCCACACCACCGAGCCGTCCTCGGCGGCCAGGACGGCTGCCTCGGGGGAGGGTGCGCGCTCGTCGGTCTCGAGCTCGCGGACGTCGTCGTGCGAGCCGGGCTCCTCGCGGTGCGAACGCGACCCGACGGCCCACGCGTCGCGCTTGGTCGTGACGATGAGCCACTTGAGCACCGACTGCGGGTCGGCGATCGACGGCGCATGCTCGACGAGCTTGAGCCAGGTGTTCTGCACGACGTCCTCGGCCGCCAGCCGGCCCGCGCCCTGCTGGCGCGCCACCGACCACAGCAGCGGCGTGACGACGTCGACCAGGGTCGACATCCCCGAGGGGTCGCCGTCGCGGAAGGCCCGGAAGGCGTCGGCCGCCTGCATCGCGAGGCTGTCGGGGCCGGCGCCGGTGTGCATCACGGCTTCTCCTTCAGGGCGGAGGCGACGGCGTCGCGCACGAGGTCGCCGCGACGGCCGACGTCCAGGGTGCTCTCGCCGGTCGACAGCAGGTGGGCGACGTGCCCGGCACAGGCCGGCGCCGAGAACGACGAGCCGTTCCACACCCCGAACCCGCAGGTGAAGTCCTCGGGGTCGGGGGTCCCACGTTCGGGCACCGCCCCCGCCGGGACCTCGACCGAGCCGCGCAGCGAGCCGTCGAAGGTGGTCGGCATGGTGCTGACGACGGCCACGCCGCAGCGGTAGGTGCTGACCCAGTCGCCGGTGTTCGAGAACAGCGCCACGGTGCGCTCGGTGGGGTTCCAGGCGCCGACGCTGGTGAGGGGCACCGAGCCCTTCGGGGTGGAGCGAGCGAGCGCGGCGGGCCAGAACTCCATCGTCGTCGCGCCGTTGCCGGCGGCGGCCGTGACCGAGACGCCCCACTCCTGGAGGGCGCGGATGGCGGCGAACATCCCCGCCTCGTCGTCGACGGCCCCGGGGGTCTCGTGGTAGTAGCCGAGCGAGAGGCTGACGACGTCGAGGGGGTCGCCCTCGTCGCGGCCGTCGAGCCGGCGCCAGTGCCAGAGCAGCAGGTGCTGCAGGGCGTCGATGAGGTCGCCCTCGTCGGCGGCGCCGTCGCCGTACATCACCGGGACGACGACGATGCGGGCGTCGGCGCAGTGCTGGCGGACGACACCCGTGATGAAGGTGCCGTGGCCGGCCAGCGGGTCGAGGAAGCCGTTGAGCCGGTCGAGGGTGACGCCGCTGAGCTCGGGGTCGTCGTCGGGGTCGAAGCGCAGCCCGACGGGCACGCCGCCCACGCGGGGGTCGCGGTCGACGAGCGGGTCGCCGTCCGGGAACCAGGGGTGGCGGCCGAGACCGGTGTCGAGGATCGCGACCACGGGGCTGCGCGTGCCGGCGGGCCGTGGCGGCGAGCCCGCGAACATCACCGGGGTGCGGCTGTCGGCGCTGCCCGGGATGCCGACGCCGGAGCCGTAGCCGACGCCGGATCCGTAGCCGACGCCGGATCCGTAGCCCACGCCGGAGCCGTAGCCCACCCCGGAGCCGTAGCCGACCCCGGACCCGTACCCCGTCCCCATCAGCACGTGGCTCAGGCTCCAGCGGTGCACCTCGACCGACTTCGCCGCCCGCGCCTGCTGCAGCACCCCCCAGGCGTCGACCGGCGGCCCGGGGCGCCGGCGGTCGGGCACGATCCGCACCACCTGACGCGCCGAGCGGGAGAGCCGGTCCGCGTACCCGAGCTCACGCGCCAGGTCCCCGAAGCTCTGGTTGACCACCTCGACCCGGAACCCCAGCTCGCGGCCGAGGGCCTCCAGTGAGCCGATCGGGGTGTCCCCGTCCTGCTGGTCGCCCCTCGTGGCCGGCACGCCCGGGAGGACGAGACGGTCGGCGCGGTACACGGTCGGATGCGGCGGCGCCTCGCCCTCGAGGAGGGCCGCCCGGTCGGGGTCGAGGACGACCGCGCCGAAACGCCGGACCGCCGTCGCGGGCACCGCGAAGACGGGGAAGTTCGGGGGACGGGTGGGGCCGGAAGCGTCCATGGGCTGCTCCTGTGCGCCGGGCCGCGGGACCGAGGACCGTGGCGACCCAGACTAGTGATGATCAACGACGCTGAACAGGAGCGGCGGGACGCCCCGCTGATACGTCCCGGCGCCCCTCGGCTCCGGGACCCCACGGCCGGCGGACGCCGCGGAAACTTTCTCGGCGGCGGATGTATCAGGGCGGCCCGGGGCCCGTCCTTGTCGGTGTGGCCCCACGGAGGACCACGAACGGACAGCGTCGCGCAGGGGCGGCAACCTCCGGGAGTGGCCCTCCGTGGCGTTCCGGCCTCGTGCTCCGCCCGAGGCCGGATCCCCCGGATCCCCGAGACGGGGAGCCGGCCACGCCGGTCGTGACGTTGTCAGAGGGCGTCTCGCTGGATGCGCAGGGGCATCCGCGGTGTGGTGGGCGGGACCCGGGGGAGGGGCGGGTCCCGGTGCTCCGGGGCCCGCCCCACCGCGGACCCACGACACGACGCCCGGCTCCAGGGGCTGGAGCCGGGCGTCGTGGTGCGTGCTGAGGGACTAGCGCGCGGGGGGGCCGTCGGAGACGCCGGGCGACGTGGCGGCGGCCCAGGGGTCGCCGGCCGGGCCCGGAGTGGCCGGGGGCGGGGTGCGCGAGCCGTCGTGCCCGATGGCCTCGGACGCGATGGTGCGGCCCTGGCGCAACTTCTCGCCGGTGGCCCGGGCGGCGTCGGCCACGAGGTCGGCGACGACCGGGGCGGCCTTGGTGCGGGCGGTCTCCTTCGCGGTCGCCACCTGCTTCTGCACCGGGTCGGAGCGCCAGATCCGCCCGGACGTCCGCCGGATCTGCTCGTAGCGCTGGGTCCCCGCCTTCGCCCCGAGGACGTAGCCGGCAGCCATGCCGGCCAGGAAGCCAAGCTTGCCCATGAGGGCTCCTTTCGTCGGTTCTCGACCATACCCACCCGCGGGGCCTGCGCTTTTCGGGGTGACCCCGAAATGTGAGGGTCACCCCGGAACGGAACCGGGGTGTGGCCGACGAACCGGGGTCTCGAGCCCGCCTCCGACCGCCCTGGTGCCGCCCGCCACTAGCCTTGAGCCCGCGCCCGGCACGCCCGGGCCAGGAGGGCTCGCATAGTGGCCTAGTGCGGCGGTCTTGAAAACCGCTATGGCGGCAACGTCATCGTGGGTTCGAATCCCACGCCCTCCGCCGCCTCCCAGCGGGAGCCTGCGACCGCTGGAGGCGGCGGAGGACGGGGGATGACGGGGAGGCGCCTCGCCGAGGGACGAGGCGAGCGCCGGAGTCCCACGCCCTCCGCCGCACCTCGGCGGGAGCCTGCGACCGCCGGGTTCGGCGACGGTGCCTCAGGCCAGGGTGAGGAAGAGCTTCTCCATGGTGGCCTGGTCCTCGGCGTCGATGCCGCCAGGGGAGGTCAGGCACTCGCGCATCCCGGAGGACACGATGGCGAAGCCGGCCCGGTCGAGGGCCCGGTTGACGGCCGCGAGCTGGGTGACGACGTCACGGCAGTCGCGGCCTTCGTCGATGAGGCGGATGACGCCGCCCAGCTGGCCCTGGGCGCGGCGCAGGCGGTTGAGGACGGGGACCATGTCGTCGCTGTTGAGGGTGACCATCGGGAGGCTCCTGGGGGTGCGGGGGGTGAGCGGCGTCAGGCCGTGAGCGAGTCGAGCGCAGCGGTGAGGCGCTCACGGGCGTCGCCGGCGACGGCGGCCAGGGCGTCGTTCGAGGTCATGGTGACCATGACCATGGGGTCCATGGCCTCGACCAGCGTGTGGTCGGCGTCGGCGGCCCGGACGACCACGTTGCACGGCAGGAGGAGACCGATCGAGGGCTCGGCCTGGAGCGCCGCGTGGGCCAGCGGGGGTTGGCAGGCGCCGAGGATGACCTGGGCCGGGATGTCGACGTCGAGCTTGGTCTTCAGGGTGGCGGCGAGGTCGATCTCGGTGAGCACGCCGAAGCCCTGGTCGGCGAGCGCCGCCCGGGTCGCCTCGAGCGTGGCCGCGAACGGCCGGTCGACGGTGGTGCTGAGGGCGTAGCCCATGGGGTGTCTCCTGCGGATGGGTCGGGTGGCTCGGGTGGGTGCGGCGGGTCAGGTCGTCTGCGGGGCGCGCTGCTGCTGCGCCAGCTCGGCGCGGACGGCGTCCATGTCGAGGGCCCGGACGCCGGCGATGACCTCCTCGAGGGCCGCGGCGGGCAGCGCCCCGGGCTGGGAGAACACGAGGACGCCGTCGCGGAACGCCATCAGGGTCGGGATGGAGGTGATCCGCGCGGCGCCGGCGAGGGCCTGCTCGGCCTCGGTGTCGACCTTGCCGAACACGATGTCCGGGTGCTGGGTCGACGCGGCGTCGAAGACGGGGGCGAACTGTCGACACGGGCCGCACCACGCGGCCCAGAAGTCGACCAGGACGATGCCGCCGGCTGTGACGGTGGCCTCGAAGTTCTGGCCGGTGAGGATGGTCGTACTCATGCGATCTCTCCTTGGGGTGGTGCATCCATCGTATACCTACGGGGGTATGCAACGCACCCCTGCCCGGCGGTGTTCCCGCCCCGGTGACCGCCCTCGACGTCGCGGCCGCGTGCGGGCGCGGCGGATTTGACAAGCATGCCCCAGGGGGTATTACGGTAGCGCCGTACAGATACCCCGCTGGGTATCCGAACCGCAGAAGGAGCACCCGTGAGAACCCCGGTCATCGTCCCCATCGAGACCCCCACCCTGGGGGACCGCTCCTACCTCGCGCACGACGGGGCCGTCGCGGTCGTCGTCGACCCGCAGCGCGACATCGACCGGGTCCTCGCGCTGGCGGCCGAGCACGGGGTGCGGATCACGGACGTGTTCGAGACCCACATCCACAACGACTACCTGACCGGCGGCCTCGCCCTCGCCCGGGCCGCGGGTGCGAAGTACCACGTCAACGGCGCCGACGAGGTGGCCTTCGACCGCTCGCCGATCGCCGACGGGGACGTCGTCGAGGTGTCGCCCACGATGCGCGTGCGAGCGATCGCGACCCCGGGCCACACGTTCACCCACCTGTCCTACGCGCTCGAGGCCGCAGCCCCGGCGGCCTCCGTGGCCGCCGGGTTCGAGCCGGTCGGCGTCTTCACCGGGGGGTCGCTGCTCTTCGGCGCCACCGGGCGCCCCGACCTGCTCGGCCACGAGCACACCCACGACCTGGTGCACCACCAGTACGCCTCCGCGCGCCGGCTGGCCGACGAGCTCCCGGACGCCGCGCACGTGCTGCCCACCCACGGCTTCGGCTCGTTCTGCTCGGCCGGGTCGACCGGTGGCGCCACCGCGTCCACCATCGGGGCGGAGAAGCGCCAGAACCCGGCCCTGACCCAGGACGAGGAGCGCTGGGTGGCCGACACGCTCGCCGGCCTCGACGCGTACCCGGCGTACTACGTGCACATGTCGCCCGGCAACAGCGACGGACCGGCCGCGCCCGACCTGACGCCGCCGGTGGAGGCGGACAAGGACACCCTCGCGGCCCGCATCGCCGCCGGCGAGTGGGTCGTCGACCTGCGCACGCGCACGGCCTTCGCCGCCGGCCACGTCACCGGCACCCTGAACGTCGGCATCGACGGCCAGTTCGCCACCTACCTCGGCTGGCTGATCCCCTGGGGCACCCCGCTGACCCTGCTGGGCGACACCCCCGAGCAGGTGGCCGAGGCCCAGCGCGAGCTGGTGCGCATCGGCATCGACCACCTGGCGGGTGCCGCGACCGGCACCCCCGAGCAGTGGACCCGTGACGCCCTGGGCCGCCTCGAGCGGGCGGTCTTCGCCGACCTGGCCCAGGTCCGTCACCACCGCCCGGTCGTCGTCCTGGACGTGCGCCGCTCCTCGGAGTTCGACGCCGCCCACATCGAGGGCGCGGTCAACATCCCGCTGCACGAGCTGCTCGGCCGGGTCGAGGAGGTTCCGGCCGGCGAGGTCTGGGTGCACTGCGCCGGGGGCTACCGCGCCTCCATCGCGGCCTCCGTCCTGGCCGCCCGCGGCACCCCCGTGGTGGCCGTCGACGACAGTTTCGACGAGCACGCGACGGCCTCCGGCCTGCCTGTCACCACCGCCGCCTGACCCGACCGGACCGAACCCTCCGCACCACCCCCCCGAGCACCATCCACACCCCCACGAAGGAGAACCATCATGTGCCGTCCCGCCACCTGCAAGGTCTGCGGCAAGACGACCTGGGCCGGCTGCGGCCAGCACGTCGACCAGGTCATGGCCGGCGTACCTCGTACGGACCGCTGCCCCGGCCACAGCTCCGACGAGCTCTCCGCCGCCGGTAACGGCTCGTTCCTCGGTCGCCTCTTCGGCCGCGGCTGACAGCCCCCCTCCGCGGGCGTGGCCACCCGCCCCTCCAGGCCGCGCCCGTCGGCCGGGACACACCCCCTGCCCCGGTGTCCCGGCCGACCCGCCGGAGGCCGACCTCCGCGTCGGCCTCCGGTGGGACCCTTCACCTCCAGGAGAGAACCCCGCCGTGTCCCCACTGGTACTGCCCCTCGGACTGCTCATCGGCCTCTCGCTCGGTGCGCTCGGCGGCGGCGGCTCGATCCTCACCGTCCCCGCGCTGGTGTACCTGCTCGGCGAGGACCCGCGCCAAGCCACGACCAGCTCGCTGCTGATCGTCGGGGTGACCCCCCTCATCGCCCTGGTCCCGCACGCGCGCGCCGGCCGCGTCCGCGCCGGGCAGGGCCTGATGTTCGGGGCGCTCGGCACCGCCGGGTCGTTCGCGGGGTCGGCGCTCGCGGCGCGGGTGGACCCCCAGGTCCTGCTCACCGCGTTCGCCGGCCTGATGCTGGTCGTCGCCACGCTGATGATCCGCCGCTCCCTGCGCCGGGGCGCGTCGGGGGACGGGCAGGAGGACCCGAGCGTCGAGCCCGTCCTCACCGTCCGCCCCTTCACCTGTGCCTGCCCCCGCCTGGCCAAGGTCGTCGTCACCGCGAGCGCCGTCGGCCTCCTCACCGGGTTCTTCGGCGTGGGGGGCGGCTTCGTCCTGGTCCCCGCCCTCGTGCTGGCCCTGTCCTTCCCGATGCCGGTCGCCGTCGGCACCTCCCTGCTGGTCATCGCCGTCAACAGCGCCACCGCCCTGACCGCCCGCGTCACGACCACCGGTACCCACCTCGACGGCCCGCTCGTCGTGGGCTTCACCCTGGCGGCCGTCGCCGGGAGCCTCGTCGGAGGCCGCCTCGCCGCCCGCATCCCGCCGGCGGTGCTGACCCGCGCCTTCGCCGTCCTGCTCGTCCTCGTGGCCGGGTACACCGCAGCGCGCAGCATCCCGGCCCTGGTCGGATGACCACCGGACCCCTCGGGTCTACCGTGGTGGGATGAGCGAGCGCGACCCCGCGGACGGCGCCGTCCGCCACGAGCCGGTCCGCGTCGTCACCGACGACGAGCTCGTCGTCGGTGACCCGACGCCGGGGATGCTGCGCCGCCGCGCCTTCGAGGTGCCGGGGCTGTGGGCCGGGCAGGTCGTCACCGACCCGGGCGCGGTCTCCGGGTGGCACCACCACGACTCCAACGTCAGTGTGCTGTACGTCGTCCGGGGCGTCCTGCGGCTGGAGTGCGAGGGTGTCGAGGGATGGGTGGACGCCGTGGCCGGCAGCTACGTGCAGGTGCCGGCCTTCACGGTCCACCGGGAGTCCAACCCCGGTCGGGAGCCGTCGCTGGCCGTCATCGCGCGCTCCGGGGTGGGCCTGCCCACGGTCAACGTCGGCGTCGCGCCGCCCCCGCACCGCTGAGCGCGGCCGGGCCCGCGCCACCCGGGCCGTCCGGCCGATGCATGGCCGGCCCGGCGGCCGGATACCGTCCACGGGTGAGCGCCGAACCCCGGCCCGCGGTGGCGGCCCCCGACGACGGCCCGGTCGCGGCTGCCGTGCACGGGTTGGCCGAGGCCGGTGGCGAGATCGTGGGTGACGTGGTCGACGCCACCCGCGAGGCCGCCGAGGCCGTCAAGCGCCAGGGTGAGACGGTCGCCGAGGCCGCCCAGCAGGCGATGGAGGTGACCGCCCAGGCGGCCGAGGTCGCCGAGACGCACACGGCGGTGAGCACCGGCGCGCGGGTCGGCTTCTTCCTCGACGGCCTCCTGCACGCGCTGATGGGTTGGGCCGGCCTCCAGCTGGTGTGGCTGGGGCGCAGCTCGAGCACCGCCGACGAGTCGGGCGCGCTCATCGGCATCGCCCACTCCCTCGGTGGACGGGCCGTGCTCTGGGTCGCCTTCGCCGGCTTCGTGGTGGTGGCGGTCTGGAACCTCGCGCGCGGCATCACCGGGCGGCACTGCCGCACCCGCATGAAGCGCTTCGAGCACGCCGCCGACGGCATCGCCTACGCCACGGTGGCCTGGTCGGCGGCCGCCTTCGCCGTCGGCGCCGGCCAGACCTCGCGACAGTCCACGGTCGGGATGACCCGCACGATGCTGGCGCTGCCCGGCGGGGTCCTGCTCGTCGTCGGCACCGGCCTGGCGGTGGTCGGGGTGGGGGCCTTCAGCATCTGGTCGGGGGTCTCGCGTGACTTCCTCGTGGACCTCGCGACCCGGCCCGGGCGGGTGGTCGTGGCCGTGGGCATCCTCGGGTTCGTCGCCCGCGGCATCGTGTACGGGGTGGTGGGGGCGCTCTTCGTGGCGGCGGCCTGGACCCACGACGTCCACCAGGCGACCGGCATCGACGGAGCCCTGCACGTGATGCAGGGCGTGCCGGGTGGTGAGGCGATGCTCACCGTGCTGTCGGTGGGCCTCATCGCCTTCGGGATCTACCTGATGACGCGGGCGCGCCACCTGCTGGCGTGAGGCGCCGCAGCGGGGCTCAGGGGGGAGGCGGGATCTCGCCCGAGCCGCGCACGACCAGCGTCGGCTCGATCACCACGTGCCGCGGTGGGGACGTGTCGCCGTCGATGCGCTGGAAGATCATCTCGCCCACGGTGCGCCCGATCCGCGCGACGTCCTGGCGCACCACCGTCAGCGGCGGGTCGAGCAGGTCGGCGAGCGGGAAGTCGTCGAAGCTGACCAGGGCCACGGAGCGCCGCAGCCCGTGCTCGGCCAGCGAGCGGACCGCCCCCGAAGCGAGGATGTTGCGCCCGGCGAAGATCGCGGTGGGCGGTTCGTTGAGCGCCAGCAGCTGGTCGACCACGTGCGCCGCCTCGTCGGTGGAGGAGATGTCGGTGACGACGAGGCGGGGGTCGGGACGCAGCCCCCGCGCCTCGTGCGCCGCGCGGAAGCCGTCCAGGCGCTGCTGCGCCGTGACGATCTGGGTGAGATGGAACAGGCCCGCGATGCGCCGGTGACCCTGGGCCAGGAGGTGTTCGGTGCCCATGCGGCCCCCGGTGACGTTGTCGACGACCACCGAGTCGGCGTCGACCCCGCGGGGCGGGCGGTCGACGAAGACCGCCGGGGTTCCGGTGCGCAGCTCGGCGACGAGGTAGTCCTGACGGGCACTGGCCGGCATGATCACCAGGCCGTCGACGCGGCGGGTGACCAGGTCGTGCACCATCTCGCGCTCCCGGTCGACCCCCTCGTCCAGGCTGGCGGCCAGGACCCCGGTGCGGCGCGCGCGGGCGGTGTCCTCGAGGGCGCGCAGCAACCCGGCCGAGAAGGAGTTCGACAGGTCCTGGACGAGGGCGCCGATCAGGCCGGTGCGGGCGCTGGTGCGGCGGAGGTTGCTGGCGGCCAGGTTGGGCCGGTAGTCGAGGTGACGGACGGCCGACGTCACCCGCTCGCGCACGTCGGCCGAGACGCCCGCCTCCTCGTTGACGACCCGCGAGACGGTCTTCAGGCTGACCCCGGCCAGGGCGGCGACCTCCCGCATGGTCGCGCGGGACCGACCCGCCTCTGACAACGATGTCACATTCACATCTCGGTGTTTAGCCGACTCTTGACCACGGCGCAAGAGGCCACTAGACATGTTCCGCGACAACGTTGTCTCATCTCGGGCAGCGTCGTTGGCCCAGCCAAGCACTCAAAGGAGAGTCCCGGATATGCACATCCGTCAGATCATCGCCGCCCCGGCCACCCGCCGGATCGTGGCCTCGGCCGGCATCGTCGGCCTGGCCCTGACCGCGTCGGCCTGCAACCGGGCGAGCAGCTCGGACTCCGGCGGGGGCGGCGGCGGCGAGGCCGCGGTGGGCGTCACGCTCATCACGAAGGACTCGACCAACCCGTTCTTCGTCGCGATGCAGAAGGGCGCGAAGGCCGACGCCGGCAAGAACAACGTCAAGCTCACCATCGCCTCCGGCAAGCAGGAGGGTGACGACCAGGGCCAGATCACGGCCATCGAGGACGCCATCGCCCGCGGCGACAAGGGCATCCTCATCACGCCGATGAGCACCGGCGTCAACGCGGCGATCAAGAAGGCGCGCGACGCCGGCCTCTACGTCATCGCCCTCGACACCCCGCCCGACCCGGCCGACACCGTCGACATCACCTTCGCCACCGACAACCGCGCGGCCGGCAAGCTCGACGGGCAGTGGGCCGCCAAGACCATGGCCGGCAAGCCCGCCGTCATCGCGATGCTCGACCTCTTCGACGACAAGATCGTCTCGGTCGACTACAACCGCGACCAGGGCTTCCTCGAGGGGATGGGCATCGACGTCGCCGACCCCAAGAAGAACGGCGACGAGGCCAAGACCGGCACGTATTCCGGCGGCGACTACACCATCGTCTGCAACGAGGCCGGTAACGGCGCCGAGGACGGTGGCCGCAGCGCGATGGAGAAGTGCCTCGCGAAGAACCCCGGCATCAACCTGGTCTACACGATCAACGAGCCGACCGCCGTGGGCGCCAACGCCGCGCTCGAGGCGGCAGGCAAGAAGGCGACCATCGTCTCGGTCGACGGCGGCTGCGCCGGCGTCGCGTCGGTCAAGTCGGGCGTCATCGGCGCCACCGCCCAGCAGTACCCGCTGAAGATGGCGACCCTCGGTATGGAGGCCATCGCCAAGATCGCCCGCGGTGGTGAGAAGCCGAAGCCCACCGAGGGTCTCGACTTCTTCGACACCGGTGTCGCGCTCGTCACCGACAAGCCGGTCGACGGCGTCGAGAGCATCGACTCCACCAAGGGTGCCGACCTCTGCTGGGGCAACTGAGCATGAGCGCCTCCAGCGCACCGTCTGCCGCCGCCGAGTTCTCTCGGCGGCGGCAGACGCCCCTCCAGCAGGTCCAGCACCAGCTCCACGGACGCCCGTGGCTGAGCCCGCTGTTCCTGCTTCTGGTGGCGTTCCTCGCGTTCTTCATCTCGACACCGACGTTCCTGACCCCGAGCTCGATGGGGATCCTCCTGCAGCAGACGGCGGTCGTCGCCGCGCTCGGGGTGGGGCAGACGCTCATCATCCTCACGGCGGGCATCGACCTGTCGGTCGGGGCGGTCATGGTCCTGTCGATGATGGTCATGGCCTCGCTCGCGCAGGACGGGGGGATGCCGGGCGTGCTCGCACTGGTCATCGGCGTCATCTTCGCGACGGTCGCCGGTCTGCTGAACGGCCTCCTCGTGACGCGGATCAACCTCCCGCCGTTCATCGTGACGCTCGGCACGCTGAGCATCTTCACGGCCATCGCCCTCCTCTACTCCGGGGGCGCGAGCATCCAGGCCAGCCACCTGCCACGGCTCCTGAACGTGCTCGGCGAGGGCTTCGGCATCGGCGAGTTCCGGCTCACCTGGGGCATCGTCGTCGTCGTCATCATCTACGCGGTGATGGCCTTCGTGCTGTCCCAGACCGCGTGGGGCCGCTACGTCTACGCGGTCGGTGACGACGCCGAGTCGGCGCGCCTGTCTGGCGTGCCCAGCCGCCGGATCCTCCTCGGCGTGTACACGGTGGCCGGTCTCATCTACGGCATCGCCGCCTGGATCCTCATCGGGCGGGCCGGTGCGGCGACGCCCAACGCCATCCCGGACGCCAACCTCGCCTCCATCACGGCGGTCGTCATCGGCGGCACCAGCCTCTTCGGCGGCCGGGGCCGGCTGATCGGGACCCTCATCGGCGCGCTCATCGTCCAGACCTTCGCCTTCGGGCTTTCCCAGCTCGGGGTCGACCAGCAGTGGCGCGTCCTCGCGACCGGCGTCCTCGTCATCATCGCCGTCGCCATCGACCAGTGGATCCGGAAGGTCAAGGCATGAGCATCACCCCAGAAAGTTCTGCGCTCCTCCGTCGCTCCGATACTTCCCGGGGACCCCGATGAGCACCATCGAGCGGCTGCCGCTGACGCACGACGCCATCCCCGATGATCGTCGCCACATCTACGACGCCGACCCGGTGCTGACCGCCCGCGACATCGGCATCTCCTTCGGGCGGGTCATCGGCCTCGACGGCGTGAGCCTGGACCTCTACAAGGGCGAGGTGCTGGCCGTCATCGGTGACAACGGGGCGGGCAAGTCCACCCTGATCAAGTGCATCACCGGCGCCTACCTCCCGGACTCGGGCGAGATCCACCTGGAGGGCGAGCGGGTCCACTTCCGCCGGCCCCAGGACGCCCGGGACGCCGGGATCGAGACGGTCTACCAGCAGCTGGCCGTCATCCCGGCGCTCGACATCGCGAGCAACCTCTACCTCGGTCGTGAGGAGCGCCGCAGCGGCATCCTCGGGTCGGTGTTCCGGATGCTCGACAAGGGCGGCATGGAGAAGCGGGCCGGGCAGTCGGTCCAGGAGCTCGGCATCCAGACCATCCAGAACATGAGCCAGGCGGTCGAGACCCTGTCCGGTGGCCAGCGCCAGGCGGTGGCCGTCGCCCGGGCCGCGGCGTTCGGCTCCAAGGTGGTCGTCCTCGACGAGCCCACCGCGGCGCTCGGCGTCAAGGAGTCGGGCATGGTCCTGGAGATGGTCAAGCAGCTGCGCGACAACGGCCTGGCCGTCATCCTCATCAGCCACAACATGCCGCACGTGTGGGAGGTCGCCGACCGCATCCACATCCAGCGGCTCGGTGGCTGTGCCGGGGTCATCACCCCGTCGTCGCACGACATGGGCGAGGGCGTCGCCATCATGACCGGCGCCACGCGGGTCGAGCCCGCCTCCTGACCGACAGGGAGCGCCGCACCCGACGGACGACCGGGTGCGGCGCTCCGTACGGTCCGCGGTACGTCCCGGAGGCACGACGGAGTGCACGCATGACGATCGTCGTCGGGTACGTCCCGCGGCGCGAGGGTCTCGCCGCCCTCGACGCCGCACTGGCGGAGGCCGAGCGGGCCCGAGAGCGGCTCGTGGTGGTCAACGCCGTGATGGCGGGCGAGCGCCGCGACCTGGCCGACCCCCGCGACGTCGCCTCCCTGTGCCGTCGCCTCGCCGAGATCGGGGTCCCGTACGAGCTGGTGCAGCCCAGCCGGGGCCGGTCGGCGGCCGAGGAGCTGCTGGCCGCTGTGGCCGAGCACCGGGCGCGCCTGGTGGTCGTCGGGCTGCGCGCCTCGCAGCCCCTCGGCTCGCACCCGCGCTCGACCGTCCGGCAGGTGCTCACCGAGGTCGGCTGCGACGTCCTGGCGGTCCGCCCGGCGGTCTCCTGACCGGCCGTCGGCACCGCGCGGCGCCCCCGCGCGAGGCGCGTTCCTCTCTGCTAAGTTCCATCGCGGTTGCAGCGTTCAGCGGTACCTCGAAGGTCGAAACCCACGTCACGCGGGGCTGGAGTCGCATCCACGGGCGGCACGAGGTGTGTCGCCCGAGTGCTACAGAAGCAAAGGAAATCTCCCCACATGGCACAGGGCACCGTGAAGTGGTTCAACGCCGAGAAGGGCTTCGGATTCATCGCTCAGGACAGCGGTGGTCCGGACGTGTTCGTTCACTACTCGGCGATCGACACCCAGGGCTACCGCAGCCTGGACGAGGCGCAGCGCGTCGAGTTCGAGGTCACCCAGGGTCCGAAGGGTCCGCAGGCCGACCAGGTCCGCCCCATCTGACCCGGGTCCTCCCGAGTCCTCACCACGACCCCCGCCCGGCCACGCCGAGCGGGGGTCGTGGCCGTCCGGTGGTCGAACCCCGGCGGAACTTCAGGCTCCTCCCAGCCGCTGTCCCTACACTCGGTCGGTGGTGCTCGATCACAGGCCACGCCCGTGGCGACGGTCGGCGGGTCGAGAAGGAGTCCGGTAGATGGCGGAGGAGCCCCGCCCTGACCGCGCGGACGGGAACCTCCCCCGGGCCGCGCCGGCAGGCGTCAGCACACGGCGGCATCCCCGACGTCGCCGCATCGTGGCCGTGGGGGCGGTTCTGGCGGTGGTCGCGGCCTCGGCCGTCGGCGTCGTCTGGTGGCGCCTGAACGGCAACATCACGCGCGTCGACGTGAGCGGCGCGCTGGCCAGCGACCGCCCGACCAAGGTGGCAGAGGGCCCCCTCAACATCCTGCTGATCGGCTCCGACACCCGGGTCGGGGAGGGGACCTCCGACGCCGCCAGCGTCTCGGGGGCCCGCTCCGACACCACCCTGGTCGCGCACCTGTCGGCCGACCGCCGTCACGTCACGGTGGTCTCGATCCCGCGGGACTCGATGGTGCGGATGCCGCCCCACTGCGACGCCAAGGTCCCGAAGGCCCAGTGGACGGTGCAGCAGTTCAACGCCGCCTTCAGCATGGGTGGGCCGGCCTGCACCATCAACACCATCGAGGGCGACACCGGGGTGTTCATCGACCACTTCGCGGTCGTCGACTTCAACGGCTTCAAAGGGATGGTCGACGCGCTCGGCGGGGTGCCGGTGTGCACGCCCAAACCCATCAACGACCCCAAGGCCCATTTGCGGCTCCCGGCGGGGCGGCACGTCCTCGACGGCGAGCAGGCGCTGGGCTACGTCCGGGTCCGCTACACCGAGGGCGACGGCTCCGACCTCGGGCGGATCAAGCGCCAGCAGGCGTTCCTCTCGTCGGTCGTCCAGGAGGCCACCCGCACCTCGCTGCTGCTGCGCCCCGACAAGCTCTACGGGTTCCTGGATGCCGCCACCCGCTCGCTGACCACCGACGAGAGCCTGGGGCTCGGCGAGATGCGCGACATCGCGACGTCGGTGCAGGACACCGGGGTCGGGAACATCGCGTTCGTCACGGTGCCCACCGAGACCTACCCCCAGGACCCCAACCGCGTGCAGTGGACCGGCGCGGCCGCGACGCTGTGGACCGCCCTGCGCCAGGACCGGCCGGTCGCCAGGCCGAGCGCGTCCGCGTCGCCGAGTGCGACGCCCACCCAGGCCGCGCTCACGGTCAGCCCCGCCGACATCCGCGTGCTCGTCGTCAACGCCACCGGCGTGAGCGGCCTGGCCGCCGACATCGCGGCGGCGCTGCGGGTGCAGGGTTTCGCCGGCGTCACGACCGGCTCCGTGGCCGACCGCCCCGACGGTGTCGTCGTGGCGTACGGCACCGGGCAGGAGGAGGCCGCCCGCACCGTCGCGGCTGCCTTCCCCGGCTCGACCTCGAAGGAGGACGCCACGCTCGGGCAGACCGTGCGCGTCACCGTCGGGGCGGGGGCCAAGGCCGTGGTCGAGGTGCCGAACCGGCTCGGCAGCCAGCCCCTCCCCACCCCGACCGCACCCGTCCCGGCCCCGACCGGCAGCATCGTGGCCCGCACCGCGGACCAGGACATCTGCTCCTGACCCCCGGGGGCCCGCGTCGATGGCATCTGGTGTCCTGTCGATGGTTTCTTCCGTGCCCGGCCGTGAGGGTTGGCAGCCGGGCCCGTGGGTTGGTTACATGCGGGCGAGGCTGTCCGCGTTCCCGTGAAAGGAGCAGCACCAGTGACCGCTCGGATCAGCGCTGACCTGTCGGGAGTCGGGGTGCCCACCCCGTCCTACGACCGGGACGCGGCGCACGTGGGGATCGTCCACTTCGGCTTCGGCAACTTCCACCGCTCGCACCAGGCGATGTACCTCGACCGGCTCATGGAGTCGGGCCAGGGCCTCGACTGGGGGATCTGCGGGGTCGGGGTGCTGCCGCAGGACGCGGCGATGCGTGACGCCATGCGCGCCCAGGACTGCCTCTACACCCTCGTGGTGCGCCACCCCGACGGCTCGCTGGACCCGCGTGTGGTCGGCAGCGTCCTCGAGTACCTCTTCGCGCCGGAGGAGGCCGAGGCCGTGTACGACCGCCTCGTCGACCCGGCGGTGCGCGTCGTGTCGCTCACCGTCACCGAGGGCGGGTACCTCAAGGACGCCGGGACCGGACGGTTCGACGACGCCGACGAGGCCGTGGTCCACGACGTCGACCACCTCGACACCCCACGAACCGCCTTCGGGTTCATCGTCGAGGGCCTGCGGCGCCGGCGCGCGGCGGGCGTCGCCCCCTTCACCGTCCTGTCGTGCGACAACCTCCAGGGCAACGGCGGCGTGTGCCGGCAGACCGTCGTGGGGTTCGCCCGCCTGGTCGACGCCGAGCTGGCCGACTGGATCGAGGCCGAGGTCGCGTTCCCCAACTGCATGGTCGACCGGATCACCCCCGCGACCACCGACGCCGACCGCGAGGCCCTCGCGCGGGACTTCGGCGTCGAGGACCGCTGGCCGGTGCCGGCGGAGCCCTTCACCCAGTGGATCGTCGAGGACGAGTTCCCGCTCGGGCGACCACCGCTGGAGGCCGCCGACGTGCAGTTCGTCGACGACGTCACGCCCTACGAGCTGATGAAGCTGCGGCTGCTCAACGCCAGCCACCAGGCACTCGCCTACCTCGGCGCCCCGGTGGGCTACGTGCTGGTCGACGAGACCATGCGCGACGACCGCATCCGGCGCTACCTCGAGCGCTACATGGCCGACGAAGCGGCGCCGACCCTGGGCGAGCTGCCCGGCATCGACCTGCCCGGCTACATGGCCACCCTGCTCGAGCGCTTCTCGAACCCCGGCATCCGCGACACCCTCGTGCGCCTGGCCACGGACGGCGGGAACCGGATGGCGACCTTCACCGTCCCGACGGCGCGCGACAACCTGGCCGCCGGCCGCCCGGTGGCGCTGGGTGCCCTGATGGTCGCCGCGTGGGCCGAGTACTGGGCCCTGGTGGCCCGTGGGGGCCTGCCCGCCGCCGAGGTCCCGCCCGACGTGCACGCCGAGGCGATGAGCCGCGCAGCAGCAGACCCCGACCCGGCGGCCTTCCTGGGGCTCACCCGGATCCTGGGGGACCTCGGGCAGGACGAGCGCTTCCGGGCCGAGTTCCTGCGCCAGCGCGCGGTCCTGGCCGAGCACGGGGTGCACGGAGCGATCGACCGAGCACTCGGGGAGTGAGCCGCGGCGGTCACTCGGCGGTGGCGCGCCGGCCGAGGCTGAGGACCTCGGAGGGCGGCTTCTGCGAGGACTCCAGCCGCCGGTAGGCCGTGGGCGTCGTGCCGACCTCGGTGAGGAACTGACGGTTGAAGTTGGCCATGTTGTGGTAGCCGCTCAGGGCCGCCACCTGGGCCACGGGTTCGTCGGTGGTGTCGAGCAGCCGGCGCGCGTGGGCGATGCGCAGGCGCTTGACCATGCTGCTGAACGTCATCCCGGTCGCCGACTTGAAGTACTTCGAGAACGTCGGCTCGGACATGTAGGCGAGCCGCGCGGCCGTGGCCAGCCGGATGTCGCCGGTGAGGTTCTCGAAGATGTACGCCAGGCCGGCCTCGACGGCGTTGAGCGAGTTGGCGTCGGTGGGGCGGCCCAGCCACTCGCTGGCCACCACCTCGCGCTCCTCCTGGGGTGAGCGGGCGAAGGTCGCGAGCAGCGAGAACAGGTGCCCGATCTGCTCGGTGCCGCTGCTGCGCACGACCTGCAGGATGGTCTCGGCCGCCCGCCAGGCGGTGGCGCCGGAGAAGACCAGGCCCCGCGTCGACTGACGGAGGACCTCGTCGACCTCGGACAGCTCGGGGATGAGCTGCATGCACTGGCGCACCCAGTCGTCGGTGAACTGGATCACGGCGTCGCGGTCGACCGCCACCTGGCCGGGCGGGAGGTCGCTGACCCAGTCGTGCGGCAGGTTCGGGCCCATGATGCTGACGTGACCGGGCGCGAAGGTGCCGACGTGGTCGCCGGCGATGAAGCTGCCCGAGGTCTTGGTGATCAGGTGGATCTCGTACTCGGGGTGGGCGCCCCAGCCGCAGATCTCGCTGGGGAAGTCGTGGGTCAGGGTGCGCACCGCGTGGTCGGGGTGCGGCGGGATGATCTCGCGCCGGGGCGCGGCCGGGTAGGGGCTGCGGACCAACGGCTCCTCGTGCGACGCCCCTTCGACCGTGGTCGAGGGGAAACCGGCCAGACGCGCGCGGGGGGTGCCCGTGGACTGATACGAAATCTTCACCACTCCTCGTTGACAGGGCGGGTCCGGGGTGGGCGCGGCGACCTCTGGTGCGCCTTCGCTCACCCGAGAGCAGCATCGCACGGGTGAGCGACGAAAAATAGTATCGAAACAGCGCAGGGTGTGGACCTTGCCGGGCCTGCGCCCCGTTCCTACATTTCAGGTGTTCGCGGCGGCTTGCGCGCCAGAGAACGATCCCCCGGGCGATCCCAGGGGCCCGGCCGGCATCCGGCCGCGGAGCACCTACCAAAGGAGTTAGGAATGCTTGCGAGAAAGCGCACGCTGACCTTCGGGGCCGGCGCTCTGGCGTCCGCCCTGACGTTGGCCGCCTGCTCGTCGGGGGCTGTCTCGTCCGACAGCGGATCCGCCGGCGGCGGCACCCCCGTCACCCTCAACCTGGCCACCGTGAACAACGGCCAGATGAAGGACATGGAGAAGCTGAAGGGCGAGTACGAGAAGTCCCACCCCGGTGTCACCGTGAACTTCCAGGTGATGGAGGAGGGCGACCTGCGGGCCGCCGTCACCGCCGACGTCGCCAGCGGCGCCGGGCAGTACGACATCGTGACGATCGGCGCCTACGAGACCCCGCAGTGGGGCGCGAACGGCTGGCTCGTCGACCTCACCGAGCCGCTGAAGTCCGACGCGTCCTACGACGTGAACGACATCCTCCCGCCGGTGCGGGTGGCCATCTCGAACGACGGCAAGCAGTACGCGGTGCCGTTCTACGGCGAGTCCTCGATCCTCATGTACAACAAGGAGATCCTCGACAAGGCCGGCGTCACCCTCTCGGCCGACCCCACCTGGCAGGAGGTGGCCGACGCGGCGAAGAAGGTCAAGACCGCCGACACCGCCGGCATCTGCATGCGCGGCAAGCCCGGTTGGGGCGACCTGTTCGCGCCGCTCACGACCGTCGTGCAGACCTTCGGGGGCAACTGGTACGACCAGCAGTGGAACGCCACGGTGAACACCCCGGAGTGGAAGCAGGCCGTCACCTTCTACAAGACGATGCTCGACCAGTCCGGCGAGAAGGACCCGGTGTCGTACAGCTTCAACGAGTGCCTCACCGCGCTGAAGGAGAACAAGGCCGCGATGTGGGCCGACGCGTCCGTCGCCGCCTCGCTGCTCGAGGCCGACGACTCGCCGGTCAAGGGCAAGATGGGCTACGCCCACATGCCGGTCGTCAAGACCAAGGAGTCGGGCTGGCTGTGGAGCTGGAACCTCGCGGTGCCGGCGACCACGAAGAAGAAGGACGCCGCGATCGACTTCGTGAAGTGGGCGACCAGCAAGGACTACATCAAGCTGGTCGGGCAGAAGATCGGCTGGAGCAACGTCCCGCCGGGCTCGCGGACCTCGACGTACGAGATCCCGGAGTACAAGAAGGCCGCGGCCGCCTACGCCCCCATCACCCTCGACGTCATGAGCTCGGTCAAGCCCGAGCAGCCCGGGGTCAGCCCGCAGCCGTGGGTGGGCATCCAGTACGTCTCCATCCCCGAGTTCCAGGACGTCGGCAACCAGTGCGCCCAGCTCATCGCGGACTACATCGCCAACCGCTCCACGGTGGACGATGCTCTCTCGAAGTGCCAGGCCATCGCCCAGAAGGCCGGGGACGCGCACAAGAAGTGACGCCGCACCCCGGGTGAGCACCCAACACCCGGGGCGCAGCAGCCGCGGTGTCGGGGCCGGCACGGTTCCCGCCGGCTCCGACACCGCATCCGCACCAGGACGCACAAGGGAGTGCCCAGATGTCCGTAACCGATGTCGACACGGTGGAGGCCAAGACCGCCACCGACGTCCGGAGGGTGAAGAAGGGCGAGTTCCGCTCGGCGCGAGGGCTGCTGGCCCCTGCCGTCATCTTCCTCATCCTGCTCACCCAGATCCCGTTCCTCGTGACCATCGGCTTCTCGATGATCAAGTGGAACCTGCTCTACCCGAAGGACCGCGGCTTCACCGGGGTCGACAACTACGTCACCGCCCTCAGTTCGGGCGCACTGTGGCCGTCCATCGTCGCGACCGTGCTCATCACGGCGTTCTCGGTGATCATGTCGCTGCTCTTCGGGCTGCTGTTCGCCCTGCTGCTGGACCGGCAGTTCCCGGGCCGGGCGGTGGCCCGCACGCTGATGATCACGCCCTTCCTCGTGATGCCGGCCGCGGCCGCGCTCATCTGGAAGTACTCGATGTTCGACACCAACATCGGCATCCTCAACTGGGTCTCGCGCAGCCTGCACCTGCCGGTGGTGTCGTGGTCGACCGAGCACCCGCTGCTGGCGGTCGTGATCGTGCTGACCTGGCAGTTCACCCCGTTCATGATGCTGATCCTGCTGGCCGGGCTCCAGGGCCAGGACAAGGGCATCCTCGAGGCCGCGCAGGTCGACGGGGCCGGGACCTGGCGCACCTTCACCTGGATCACGCTGCCGCACCTGCGGATGTACGTCGAGATCGGTGTGCTGCTCGGGGCCGTCATCATCATCCAGGTCTTCGACCCGGTGGCCATCCTCACCAAGGGCACCGGCGGCACCAAGACCCTCGCGTACCTGCTCTACGAGCGGGCCTTCATCGGGCTCGACGTCGGGGAGGCCGCGGCGTACGGCGTCGTGACCGTCGTCCTCACGATCATCGTGGCGACGGTGGCCCTGCGCACCCTCTTCAAGGTCTTCATGGCAGGAGGTTCGCGATGACCAGCAGGACCAAGGGCAACCTCGTCACGGTGCTCACCTGGGTGCTCGTGCTCGTCTTCTTCTTCCCGGTGTTCTGGATGTTCCTCAACGGCTTCAAGCCGGAGTCCGACGCGTCGTCGGTCACCCCGAAGCTGTTCTTCTCGCCCACCCTCGACGGGTTCCGGGCCGCCTTCGACCGGGGGATGCAGGGCTACCTCATCAACTCGCTGACCGCCTCCATCACGGCCACTGTGATCGCCGTGCTGCTCGCCATCCCCGCCGCCTACGCGCTCTCGATCCGCCGGGTGAAGAACGTCGAGGGGGCGCTGTCGTTCTTCATCTCCACGCGGTTCATGCCGCTGGCCGCCGTGGTGCTGCCGTTGTTCATGATCCTCAAGACGCTCGGGCTGCTCGACAACATCAACGTGCTGGCGGTCATCTACGCGGGCGTCAACCTGCCGGTGACGGTCTGGATGATGCGCTCGTTCTTCCTCGAGGTGCCGTTCGAGATCGTCGAGGCCTGCCGGGTCGACGGAGCGGGGCTGTTCCGCGAGATCGTGCGGATCGTACTGCCGCTGGTGCTGCCCGGGGTCGCCGCCGCCGCGCTGATCTGCTTCATCTTCAGCTGGAACGAGTACTTCCTGGCGACCCTGCTGACCTCGTCGGCGGCCCGCACCACCCCGCCGTTCCTCGGCTCCTTCGTCGACGGGCGCGGGCAGTTCCTCGCCGTGCTGTCGGCCGCGTCGACCATCGCCGCGCTGCCGGTGATCGTCGCCGGGTGGGTCGCGCAGAAGCAGCTCGTGCGCGGCCTGTCGATGGGAGCGATCAAGTGACCGGCGCCCTGGCGGGTACGGCCCGCTCGCCCTTCGGTGGGGTGGCCTGATGCCGGCGCCCACGCGTGACCTGACGGGCACGGTGGTCGTGGTCACCGGCGCCGGCGGCGGCATCGGCGGTGCCACCGTGCGGCTGGCGGTCGAGGCCGGGGCGCGCGTCGTCGCCGGCGACGTGCGGGCCGACGCCCTGACCCCGCTGGTCGACGAGCTCGGGCCCGAGCGGGTCGTCCCGGTCATCGGTGACGTGCGCGACGAGGCGACGGCGCAGACCCTCGTGGCGGCCGGGGTCGATGCGTTCGGTCGCGTCGACTCCGTGGTGGCCAACGCGGCCGTGGGGTTCTACGGCGGCGTCCTCGACATGAGCGCCGACCAGATCTCCCTCATGGTCGACGTCAACGTCAAGGGCACGGTGTGGCTGGCGCGCGCGGCGGTGCGCTGCTTCCGGGCCCAGGGCGACGGTGGCGACGTCGTCATCCTCGGCTCGGTGGCCGGCCTTCTGATCGGGGGCGGCCAGGAGGCGGTCTACGCGGCCACCAAGGGCGCCCAGATCAACCTCGGCTACGCCCTCGACCGCGAGCTGCGCGGCGAGGGCATCCGCACCACCGTCATCGCGCCGGCGGGCGTGAACACCGCCTTCGCGGCCGCCGACGGGCGCTTCGGTGACGGCGACCCGGCCTCCGGGCCGTTCATGGAGCCCGGTGACATCGCCGGCGCCGTGCTGCACACGTTGCAGCAGCCGCGCCGGATGCGCACCGAGCTCTGGACGATGTGGAGCCTGGCCGAGAAGCACTGACCACGTGGCCGGCCGTGCATGGCCGGCGCGGAGGAAGGGCCGGGAGCCCTCGGGGACACTGGGCCCCCCGAGGGCTCCCTCCGTCGTTCGGTGGCTACGCCGCCCGGCTGGGGTCGGCGGAGGGACGCCGCCCGGCATCCCTCTGCGTCCGCCCATGGAAAACCCCCCGGTCGCAAGCTCCCGGGGGGTTCCATGGGCGGAGGCGGAGGGATTTGAACCCTCGATGGGCTTGAGACCCAAACCGCATTAGCAGTGCGGCGCCATAGACCGGACTAGGCGACGCCTCCAACGCCTGCACAGGGTATCCGTCGGTCGGGTCGCCGGGCAAAACAGGTCACCGCGGGTCTCATCGGACCCCGGGTCGCCCGCCGGCCGTCCGGCGCGCCCCCGCGAACGCAGGACGCGGAGCCGGCCCGGGTGGCACACTCCCGCCGTGACGACCGCACCGCACGGGGGACCCCCGGCCGACACCCCACCGCCCGCCGACGCCTCCACGCCGTCGCCCGCACCCTTCCCGCAGCCGCCCTCCACGGCGTTCCCGGCGGCCCCGGCCGCACCCGTCGCGCCCGCCACGGCCTGGCCGATGGTGCCGCCGTCGGGAGTCGACCCCGCCGTGGTCGCGGCCCGTGAGAAGGCCGGGACGACGATGGGCTGGGGCATCGCGGGCGCGGTGGCCGGCGGGCTGGCGCTGCTGCTCTCGCTCGTGACCTTCGGGATGACGGTGCTGGGCGGCGGCGGGATGTCGGACGGCGGGTCCTACGAGACCATCCGCGGCACCATCCCCGGGATCAGCGACGGTGGCGGCCTGGGTGGTGACCGGCTGGCCCGGCTGCTCCAGGACCTCGAGGACGACTACGGCTACGCCGCCGACATCAGCTGCCCCGACACCGCGCTCATCGAGCCCTCGACGGTGGTGGTGTGCCACGGCACCCTCGACGGCTACGAGTGGACCGGGGCCGTGCTGTTCGAGGACGCCGACGGGTCGTTCGCGCTCGTCGAGCTCTGACCCCGGCCGTTTCGGCCCGACCCGGCGCGGCGCGGCGCGAACACCCACCACCGCATCGCCGCGTACTTCAGGGCGGTGGCGGCGACGGTGGTGCACGCCACGACGACGGTCTCGGCCCAGGTCGGCGCGCCCGGGGCCTCGGCGCCCAACAGCCACAGGCCGCTCGAGGTCATCCCCAGCGTCAGGGCGAAGACCAACAGGCCCTGGAGCTGATGGCGCGCCGCGCCGGCGCGCCCGCGGATGCCGAACGTCCAACGCCGGTTGGCCCCCGTGTTGGCGACCGCCGCGACCAGCAGTGCCACCGAGTTCGCGGCCTGCGGCTCGGTGACCTGTCGGAGGAGGACGAAGCCGCCCAGGTGCACCACGGTGCTGGCGACCCCGATGACCGCGAACGTCACGACCTCCGCGCCCACCCCGCGCCACCGGCGGGCGAGGGCTTGGCCGGTGGCGACGGTGCTGCGCGGCCAGGTCACGAGGTGGCCTCGGTCGGCTGGGTGAGGTCGTAGAACGTCTGCCCGCCGAGGGTCACGGCCGTGTAGTGCTGGCCGACCCAGGTGTCGATCTCGCTCGCCGCGTTCGACCCGCCCTGCTGGCCGCGGAAGCCGCCCCCCGCCACGAAGTAGTGGATGCGGCCCTGGGCCACGTACTCCTGGAACTGCGCCAGCGTCGGGGAGGGGTCGGAGCCGTTGAAGCCGCCGATCGCCATCACCGGCAGCCGGGTCGCGAGCTGGAGGCCGGCCGCGTTCTGCGACCCGACGGCCGCCGCCACCCAGGTGTAGTGCGCGGCTCCGGCCTTCAGGGCCGCGACGACGGCGGCGTCGGGGGTCGTGGCGTCGAGCAGGCCGCGCATCCCGCCCGCTCCCGTGGTGGTGCCGCCGGGAGGGCCGCCGAAACCGCCGCCGGGAGGGCCGCCGCCAGGGCGCGCACCGCCGCCGGGGCCGCCGGTGGATGGACCGGCGGTGACGATCGAGCCGCTGTTGGCGGTCGAGAGGGTGGTGGCGTCGTACGCGGCCGGCCCCGCCAGCCCGGCGACGACCGCAGCCGCGGCGACGGGCAGCACGGCCCGGCGGTGCAGCCGCCCCACGACCAGGAGCAACAGGGTGGCGGCGAGCCCGACAGCCAGCACCCCGACGCGCAGCCCGCTGCCGTAGGCCGTGGTCCGCGAGAGCAGCACGAAGGACCAGCCCGCCGTGACCCCGGTGGCGGACGCCAGGACCAGCGCACCCAGCAGGCTGCGGCGACGCTGCCAGGCCTCGCCCGCGCCCATCCCCACGAGGGCGGCGACCGGCGGCGCCAAGGCGACGGTGTAGTACTCGTGGAAGATCCCCTGCATGTACGAGAAGACGAGGGCGGTCGTGAGCATCCACAGGCCCGTGGCCAGGTAGGTGGCGCGGCGCAGGTCGGTGCGCGGGGTCCGGCCGCGCAGGGCGACACCACCCACGAGCATCACCAGGGCGGCCGGCAGGAGCCACGAGATCTGGCCGGCGGCCGAGGAGTCGAACATCCGGAACAGGCCGACGCCGCTCGAGAACGGCCCGCCACCACCGCCGACCTTGCCCACCTCGGAGCCGTCGAGCCGCCCCAGGCCGTTGTAGCCGAAGGTCAGCTCGAGGAAGGAGTTGGTCTGGCTGCCATCGATGTAGGGGCGCAGGGATGCGGGCATCAGCTCGACGACCGCCACCCACCACCCCGCCGACACCACGAAGGCCGCGGCCGACGCCAACCCGCCGAGGAGGCGGCGACGCACCGGGGCGTCGGCGCACACCGGCCACACCACGGCGACGGCCGGGACGACCAGCAGCACCTGCAGGCTCTTGGTCAGGAACCCGAGCCCGGTGAACACGCCGGCCAGCGCGATCCAGCGGACCGAACCGGCCTCGACCGCGCGCAGGCTCGCCCAGATCGCCAGCGCCATCAGAAGCGTGAGCAGCGCGTCGGGGTTGTTGAACCGGAACATCAGGACCGCGACCGGCGTGAGCGCCAGGGACAGCCCGGCGAGCAGAGCGGCGCCGGCCCCGAAGCGACGCCGCACGGTCGCGTGCACCACGCCCACGGTGCCGACCCCTATCAGCACCTGCGGCAGGAGCATCGCGAACGAGCTGAGCCCGAGCAGCCGCACCGACAGCGCCATCAGCCAGAGCGAGGCCGGGGGCTTGTCGACGGTGATGGCGTTGCCCGCGTCGAAGCTGCCGAAGAAGAACGCCTTCCACGACACGCTGCCGGCCTGCACCGCGGCCGCGTAGAAGCTGTTGGCCCAGCCGCCCGCGGTGAGGTTGTAGATGTAGACGGCACCGGTGAGCACGAGCAGCGCGATGAGGCCCGCGCGGGCCCACACGGGGTCGGTCACCGGGCCGCGCAGGGCACGGCGGACGCGGTCGGCCGAGCGGGGGGTCGAGCCGTGGTCGCGGGACGGGCTCGGGAGGGTCGCGGTGTCCATGGCCCCCACTGTGGGGCCGGCCTCTGTGGCCCACCTGTGCCCGCCCTTTCGGGTCGACGTGACGCGCGGGGCGGCAGGATGGGGGGATGCCGGTCACCGTCCGCGAGGCCCGCCCCGACGAGCTCGACGCCGTGGGGTCTCTGACCCTGGCGGCGTACGCGGCCGACGGCGAGATCACCCCCGGGCACCCCTACGCCGCAACCCTCCTCGACGCCGCGGCGCGGGCCCGCGCGGCGACGCTGCTGGTGGCGGTCGACGACGACGGCACGCTGCTCGGCACCGTGACCTACGTGCGGCCGGGCACGCCCTTCGCCGAGGTCGGCGGGCCGGGGGAGGCCGAGGTGCGGATGCTGGCGGTGTCGCCGGCGGCCCGCGGGGCAGGGGTCGGCCGCCGGCTCAGCGACGCGTGCGTCGAGCGGGCCCGGGCGGAGGGGCTGGCCGCAGTCGCGCTGTCGAGCGGGGAGGGGATGGCCGCCGCGCACCGCCTCTACGGTCGGATGGGGTTCGGCCGCACCCCCGAGCGCGACTGGTCGCCGCGTGACGGCATCCGGCTCCTGGCCTTTCGCCTCTCCCTGGCCTGAGCCCGACTGGGGAGCCTGGCCTCAGGCGGGTAGGAGCACCGAGAACGTGGTGTCGCCCGGGCGCGAGCTGACCTCGACCCGGCCGCCGTGCGCGTGCCCGACAGCGGCGACGATCGAGAGGCCGAGGCCGGTCGACCCCTGGGCCCGGCTGCGGGAGTCGTCACCGCGGGTGAAGCGTTCGAAGACCTTCTTCTGCAGGTCGGCGGGGATGCCGGGGCCGTTGTCGGACACCGAGATGCGCACGAGGGAGCCTTCGGGTCGCAGCCGGGTGACGACCCGGGTGCCCGCCGGGGTGTGGGTGCGGGCGTTGGCCAGCAGGTTGGCGAGGATCTGGTGCAGCCGCGCTCCGTCGCCGGTCACCTCGACCGGCTCGTCGGGCAGGTCGAGCTCCCAGGCGTGGTCGGGCGAGGCCGCATGCGCGTCGCTGACGGCGTTCATCGCGAGCAGTGAGAGGTCGACGGCCTCGCGCTCGAGGGGCCGCCCCGAGTCGAGCCGCGCCAGCAGCAGCAGGTCCTCGACCAGCTCCTGCATCCGCAGCGCCTCGGACTCGACCCGCGAGATGGCGTGCGTGACGGTCGGGGGCACGGGGGCGTGCTCGCGGCGGGTCAGCTCGGCGTAGCCGCGGATCGAGGCCAGCGGGGTGCGCAGCTCGTGCGAGGCGTCGGCGACGAACTGCCGCACCCGCATCTCGCTCTCCTGGCGGGCCTGGAGGGCCGACTCGACGTCGTCGAGCATGGTGTTGATGGCGCGGCCGACCTGGCCCACCTCGGTGCGACCGTCGGCGTCGCGTTCGGGCACCCGCACCGCGAGGGTCACGTCGCCCGAGTCCAGCTGCAGGTTCGAGACCTGGCGGGCCGTGGAGGCGACGCGGTCGAGCGGGGCCAGGCTGCGGCGGATGACCACTGCGCCGCCGGCCCCGACCAGGACCAGCCCGATGACGGTGCCGCCCACCACGAGCGCCAGCAGCTTCGCCAGCAGCTCGTCGACCGAGGAGGTCGAGACGCCGACGACGATGGTGCCGCCGCCCGAGACCGTGCGGGCGGTGATGAGGTACTCGCCCACCTGCGACCCGAGCGAGACGCGCTCGGTCTGCGGTCCCTCGAGGCTCGCGGCGACGGTTGCGATCTGGCCGGCGTCGAGGGTCCCGTAGTCGCCGTCGCGCAGGACCACGCTGTTCATCGGGGTGCCGCTGCCCGGGTCGGTCGCGACCTGCCCTTTGCCGGTGAGCCCGAGCAGCAGGATCTTGTCGCCGCCCGGGGCCCCGTTGCGCACACCGGGCGGCGGTACCCGCCCGTCGACGTCGGCGTCGAGGTCGGGGATGCCGCGGCGGTCCCCCACGCGGCCGAGGGCACCCTGGAGGTCCTGGGCCAGCTGGGCCTCGAGGTAGCGCCGGGTCTCGAAGACCGTCAGGGCGCTGGTCGCCAGCATCACGACGGTGAAGAGGGCCAGCACCGACGCGAGCAGCTTCGTGCGCAGCGTCCAGCGCGACGGATGCGCCGGGTGCACCGCAGCGCCCAGGTGGCGGCGTGGGGTCACGGTGTCACTCGGCCGGCTTCAGGACGTAGCCCACGCCGCGCATGGTGTGGATCATCGGGGCCCGGCCGACGTCGATCTTCTTGCGGAGGTAGGAGATGTAGAGCTCGACGACGTTGGCCTGGCCGCCGAAGTCGTAGTTCCACACCCGGTCGAGGATCTGGGCCTTGGACAGGACGCGCCTGGGGTTGCGCATCAGGTAGCGCAGGAGCTCGAACTCGGTGGCGGTCAGCTGGATCTCGGTGCCGCCGCGCGCGACCTCGTGGCTGTCCTCGTCCATGGTGAGGTCGCCGACGACCAGGAGGGAGTCGCTCTCGTCAGCCGTGACCGCGGTGCGGCGCATGAGGGCCCGCAGCCGGGCCACGACCTCCTCGAGGCTGAACGGCTTGGTCACGTAGTCGTCGCCACCGGCGGTCAGCCCGGCCACGCGGTCCTCGACGGCGTCCTTGGCCGTGAGGAACAGCACGGGCACGTTGGGGTCGTCGGCGCGCATCCGGCGCAGCACCTCCATCCCGTCGAAGTCGGGCAGCATCATGTCGAGCACGACGGCGTCGGGGCCGAACTCCTTGGCGGCGCGCACGGCCTGGATGCCGCTGGCCGCGGTGCGCACCTCCCACCCCTCGTAGCGCAGGGCCATGGAGAGCAGCTCGGTGAGGTTGGGCTCGTCGTCGACGACGAGGACGCGCACGAGGCCCCCGTCGGCCCGGGTCATGGCCGTGGCGGGGGCGGTCTGGCGGCTGGGCATGGCCCCAGTGTGTGGGCTTCCTCTGGGCCGAGTCCATGGGTCCGCTGTGTGGATCCTGTGTGCGCGCACGCCGGACTGCCAGTCGGCCGCTGGCTCGGCCACAGGGCCGCCACAGGTCGGCCCGGGACCGTGCGGGCTGCACACCTTCGACGAGAGAGTGACAGAACCATGACCGAGCACCCCGACGGGGCATCGAAGCCCGCGACGCCCGAGCCCACCCCCGACGCCGCGGCCGAGCAGCCGCACGTTGCGGACACCGAGGCGATGCCGCACGCCGCCGCTCCCGGCGCCGCCGCCGGGACGCCGGCGTGGACCCAGGCCGAGCCGGGGCCGCAGACCCAGGAGGCCGTGCCGCCCGTCGACGGGCCGGTCCTGCCGGCCGCCGGCACCGTGCCCGTCGTGACCGCCGCCGCCCCTGGCGCCGGCGGTGGGTGGCGCCGCTCCGTCGCCTCGTGGAGGTCGCCGGGGCAGTGGTCGGGTAGTCGCACCGGCGTCGCGGTCGTGGCCGCGCTCGTCATCGGTGCGCTCGGGGCCCTGGGGGCCTCGGCGGCGGTGGCACAGTCGGACGACGGCGGCCGCGGGGACTTCGGGCGCGGTGGCGCCCCCGGGCAGGGGCAGTTCCCTGGCGCACCCGGGCAGGGCGGGCCCGGCCAGGGGCAGCTGCCGGGCGGCCCCCGTGACCGCGACGGTGACCACGGGCCCGGCGACCGCGACGGCGACCGGAACGGCCCGGCCCAGGGCGGCCAGGGCGGCGCCGGCAGCAGCGACCCGTCGGACGCCAACGGCACGAACGGCTCGAGCACCTGAGCGTCGCATCCGGGTGTCGGAGCACGCTCCGGCACCCGGATTTCTCGGGCGGGCGGACGCTCCGGTAGTCTGCTCAGTCGTTGCGCTTCGCGCGTGACGGGCGCCCGTAGCTCAACGGATAGAGCATCTGACTACGGATCAGAAGGTTAGGGGTTCGAATCCCTTCGGGCGCGCTCTGTGTTGAGACAGACGACGGCCCCCGGCCAGCGGAGACGCTGTCGGGGGCGTACTCGTGCCCGGCCTCGTGGTACGAAGCGACCGGGGCGCGTGCAGCTTGTCGCTCTGACGTGCTGGACACCATCCGAAGAGGACTCGGCGACGGTGGTGGGCGCCGCCGTGCCCAGATGTGAGCATTGCGCCCGGTCGGGCGCGGCGAGCCACACGACATGATGGACGCCGACTGACGTGCTCCTCGTCTGGGACGAGAACGCCTGGCAGGACTACCTGTGGTGGCAAGCCCAGGACCGCAGAGTCGTCAAGCGGATCAACCTGCTGCTGAACGACATCCAGCGCAACGGCACCGACGGCATCGGGAAGCCGGAGGCGCTCAAGCACGACTCCGCCGGCTACTGGTCCCGGCGCATCACTGATGAGCACCGCCTCGTGTACAAGCTCGCGGACCACGAGATCCGGATCGCCGCCTGCCGGTACCACTACGGCTAGAACCGTCCGACGGCGCAACCGGCCACGTGCACCATCCGCGGCACCAGCGCAATGTTCGGCGACGGCTTGGCCGGGTGAGGGGGGTGCCACCGCGTCGCGCACGGCCACCCCCTGGTCGGGGCCGTCCCAGCGTGGGCCCCCGGACCTGGCCCCAGGATGCGGTGGAGACGGGCGACGGCTCCCGGCCGGCGGAGACGCTGACAGGGGCTTACTCGTACCCGGCCGCCGATGCCCCCGCTCCGGGCCGGGACTGCACCTCCGCGCAGTCACCCGCATGACGCGGAAGATGGCGCACGTCGTGGATGCATCCGCGACAGGGGGGAGGTCCCGCGCCGTCACCGTGACGACGCGACGTCCGCGCTCTTGGACGGGTCCGGCCGACCTCTTGCCGTCTGTGCATGCGACTGACATACTACCCGCATTCCTGAGGTCGTCAGGATGGACCACCGACCCTGTGAGGCACACATGAGTCAGGACAACGGAACGCCGAGGCGGCTCCAGAAGGGCGTGCTCAGCGTCCCCAACGGCATCGCACTGGCCGCGGCGGCGATGGCGCCGGTGCTCGCGGTCGTACTGAACGCCCCGGCCGCCGCCCCCGTGGCGGGCTCGGCCATCCCCCTGTCGTTCCTCATCGCGTTCATCGCCTGCGCCTTCGTGGGCAACACCGTCGTGCAGTTCGCGCGGCGGCTGCCCTCGGCGGGGTCCTTCTACACCTTCAACTCGCGGGGGCTCGGCCCGGCGGCCGGCTTCTTCACCGGGTGGCTGTTCTGGATCGGCTACGCGGTACTGGCGCCCGGGCTCTTCACGGCGTTCGGCGCGTTCGTGCACGACTACGTCGCCGGCACCTTCAACACCGACGTCCCGTGGTGGATCTTCTCGCTCATGGGGATGGTCCTGGTCTTCGGCCTCTCCGCGCGCAGCATCAAGGCCTCGGTGCGCGTCGACCTGCTGCTGCTCGGCATCGAGGTCGTGATCTTCCTGGTCCTGGGCCTGGTCGCGATCGCGAAGGCCGGCCCGGGCAACTCGGCGGTCTTCTTCTCGCCGTCGTCGTCGCCGACGGGTGTCTCGGGCGTGGGGCTGGGTGTCGTCTTCGGCATCCTGTCGTTCATCGGCTTCGACGCCGCTGCGACCCTGGGTGAGGAGACGCGCGACCCCCGCCGCAACGTGCCGCGTGCGGTGATGGGCGCGCTGGGCGCCGTCGGGGTCTTCTACGTCTTCGAGATGTACGCGCTGGCGGCGGGCTACGGTCTCAACAGCCCATCCAAGCTCGCGGCGTTCCTGCAGGACCCGAACCCGTTCGTGACCCTCAGCGACCGGGTGACGCCGTGGCTCAGCCAGCCGGTGCAGCTCGCCGCGATCGCGGGGCTCTTCAGCTGCTTCCTGGCCATCGTCAACACCACCGTGCGCGTGATGTTCTCCATGGGGCGTGACCAGGTGCTGCCCCGGTCCCTCGGGTCGGTGCACCCCACGTGGCACTCACCCCTGACGGCGATCGTCGTGCAGACGGTGTTCACCGTCGTCATCGGCCTCGGCGTGGGCGCGTGGCTCGGCCCGGGCCCGACGGGTGCGTACGGCTTCACCGGCGCGATCGGCACCGTGGCGATCGTCGTCGTCTACCTCGCCAGCAACATCGCGCTCATCCGGTACTTCTGGAAGGACGCCGAGCGCTCGGTGCTGAAGCACGTCGTGCTGCCGGCCCTCGGCGTCGTCGCCCTCGCCTACCCGCTGTACGCGGTGGCCCAGCCAGGTCAGTCCTACCCGTACAACCTCGTCCTCCCGATCGTCATCATCTGGGTCGTCCTCGGCCTGGCGTTGTTCCTCAGGTACCGCGCCGTGAGCCCCGACAAGATCGCCGCCCTCGGTTCCTTCCTGGCGGAGGACGACGTGCCGCTGGACGAGCAGCCGGAAGCGCTCCTCGGGGCCCGGGCCAGCTCCCTGCAGGAGCCCACGGTCGACGAGCTCGACCGGGTGCACCCGCACGACGACAGTGGTCGGGCGTGATCGAGGTCGGCGGCAAGACGGTCCTCACCGAGCTCCACGAGCTGGTGGACCCGGCCCGCGCTGCGGTGGTCGTGGTGGACATGCAGCGTGACTTCGTCGAGCCGGACGGCCTCTTCGGGTCGCTCGGCATCGACCTGGACATGTACGCGCAGATGCGGCCTCGGCTGGCGGCCCTGCTCGGGGCCGCCAGGAGGGCCGGGGTCCGCGTCCTGCACCTGCGCAACACCTCGCTGCCCGACGGTGGGAGCGACTCCCCGGCGCAGATCCGGTTCAACCTGCGGATGCACGAGTCGGCGCGCGACGGAGGCCCTCCTCTGCGCTACACCGTGCCCGGCACCCGAGGGTACGAGTTCGTGGAGGACGTCGGCCCCGAGCCGGGTGAGGTCGTGGTGCAGAAGTTCCGCTCCAGCGGGTTCTGGGGCACCAACCTCGACCTCCTCCTGCGCAGCAACGGCATCGAGACGGTGATCATGGGCGGCTGCACCACCGAGGGCTGTGTGGACTCGACGGCGCGCGACGCCATGTTCGCCAACTACTACGTGGTCATCCCGACGGACTGCGTCGCGAGTGACGACAAGGCGCAGCACGAGGCGGCGCTCCTGCTCATGCAGCACCGCTTCGACGTCGTCACCTCGGACCGGATCACCGCGCTGTGGGACGGAGGTGCCGCGGCATGAGCGGCCGCGGACGGCTCGCGGGCCGGGTCGCGGTGGTGACCGGGGCCGCCTCGGGTATCGGCGCCGGCATCGCCGTGGCCTTCGCGGAGGAGGGCGCCGACATCGTCGTCGCCGAGGCGTCCCCCGAGGCCGTCGCGGAGCCGGTGCTCGAGGCCGTGCGCCGCCACGGGCAGCGGGCGCTCTACGTGCAGACCGACGTCGCGGACGCCGGGGCCGTGCAGCGGATGGCCGACGCGGCCCTGTCGCGCTTCGGCCAGGTCGACATCCTCGTCAACAACGCGGGGATCTTCACCGAGTCGCGGGTCGAGCAGATGCCGGTCGAGGACTGGGACCGCGTGCTGGGCGTGAACCTGCGGGGCACGTTCCTGTGCACCCGCTTCCTGCTGCCGCAGATGCTCGAGCGCCGGTGGGGGCGGATCATCAACATCGCCTCCCAGCTCGGGCAGATCGGCGGCGCGGACGTGGCTCACTACAGCGCCAGCAAGGCCGGCGTCATCGGCTTCACCAAGGCCCTGGCCCGTGAGGTCTCGACCAGGGGCGTGCTCGTCAACGCGATCGCGCCCGGGCCCATCAAGACCCCCTTGCTCGACAGCGAGACGGAGGAGTGGCGCAGCGGCAAGCTGGCCGAGCTGCCCATCGGGCGCTTCGGTGAGGTGTCCGAGGTGACTCCGACCGCAGTGCTGCTGGCCTCCGACGACGGTTCGTACTACGTCGGACAGACCCTCGGCCCCAACGGCGGAGACGTGATGCTGTAGCCCTCAGGGCTCAGCCGGGAGGAGACCCATGGACCACCGCGAGATCATCGCCGCCGCGCATCAGGCCGGCGTGCGCCTCGTGCGCTTCGAGTACTGCGACGTCAGTGGGGTGGCTCGTACCAAGGCCATCCACGTCGACCAGCTCGAGCACAAGCTCGTCGAGGGCGTGAGCCTGACCCGCGCCCAGATGTCGATCAACATGCTCGAGCAGGTCATCGACATCGAGGGCATGGAGCCGGTGGGCGAGATCCGCCTCGTCCCCGACCCCACGACGTTCAGCGTGCTCCCCTGGGTGCCGGGGAGCGCCAGCATCCTGTGCGACCAGCTCGACCACGACCGCACCGACTGGGGCGCCTGCCCCCGCTCCTACCTCAAGGCGATGATCGAGCGGGCCGCCGGCCACGGCATCACCGTGATGGCCAGCTTCGAGAACGAGTACTACCTCGCCCGCGAGGCCGACGGCGCCTACGTCCCGTTCGACTTCACCGACCACGCCCCGGTCTACAGCCCGATCGGCCACGACCTCAACGCCGAGCTCATGGTGGAGATGGTCGACGCCCTGTCGGCCCAGGGGATCATCCCCGAGCAGGCGATCAACGAGTACGGCGCCGGCCAGCAGGAGATCTCGATCCGCTACACCGACGCGCTGGGTGCGGCCGACAACCAGATGAAGTTCCGCGACGCCGTGCGCGGTGTCGCCCTGCGGCACGGGCTGCTCGCGTCGTTCGCCCCCAAGCCCTACCCCGACCAGATCGGCAGCGGCGCGCACATCCACTTCAGCCTGTGGGGCCCGGACGGCCGCAGCGTGCTGTACGACCCCTCGGCCGAGCGCAGCCTGTCGGACGTGGGGCGGAGCTTCATCGCCGGGGTCGCCGAGCACCTGCCCGCGCTCGTGGCGCTGACCGCGCCCAGCTACAACTCCTACCGGCGGCTGCAGCCCAGCGCGTGGGCGTCGAGCACGACGGCCTGGGGGTTCGACAACAAGGAGGTCGCGCTCCGGGTGGTCTCGCCCTTCTACCGCCGGGAGGAGGCGAGCTACAACATCGAGTTCAAGCCCTCGGACGCGAGCGCCAACCCCTACCTCGCGCTGGGAGCTCTCATCGCCTCCGGGATCGACGGCGTCGAGCGTGGCCTGCAGCCGGGCGAGCCGGCCGAGCACGACCCGGCGCGGCTGACGCCGGAGGAGCTCGAGCGCTGCCGGGCTCGCCCGCTGCCGAACACGATGCACGGCGCCCTCGACGAGCTCGAGAAGGACGACGTGCTGCTCGCCTCGATGAACGACCTCCTCGCCCGCTGCTACGTGGCGGTGCGGCGCTCGGAGGCCGACGCGTTCGGTGCCGAGGACCTCGACTTCGAGATCCGCAACCACTTCTACAGGTTCTGACGTGGTCCAGCCCCTCGACCTCTCCGCCATCGGTGTGGTGGACAACCACTGCCACGCCCTCGACGCCGAGCAGTCCACGGAAGGCATCTCCGCCTGGCGGGCCCGGTTCACCGAGTCCCCGCACGACCGGATGCGGCGCGAGGACGCGGCCGAGACCGCGTTCTACCGCCGCCTGATGCGCCGGCTGGCCGTGCACCTGGGCCTGCCGGCCGAGTCCGACGAGGCGGCCGTGCTCGCCGAGCGCGACCGGCGATCCGCCGCCGAGCTGACGACGGGCATCTACGCCGGTGCGGGGATCAGCGGTGTCGTGATCGACACCGGCTACCCGCCGCCCGAGACGGCCATGGCCCGCGAGGACTACCGGGCGGCCACCGGCGTCGCTCGCGTGGACCTGCTGCGGCTGGAGCTGCTCTTCCAGGACCTGCTCGCAGCCCACGACCGCTGGGACGACGTGGTCGAAGCACTCCGGCACCGCCTGGCGGACCTGCGAGGCCAGGGGTTCGCCGGCTTCAAGAGCATCGCGGGCTACCGCACCGGTCTGGGGATCGAGCGGTGGTCCGACGGCGATGTCGGGGCGTCGTTCGCCGCGGTCCGCCGGGAGGCCACGGAGACCGGCGCCGTCCACCTCGGGCACAAGCCCGTCCTCGACAGCCTCCTGCACGTCAGCCTCGCCGCGGCTGCCGCCCAGGAGCTGCCCGTGCAGTTCCACGTCGGCTACGGCGACCCCGACGCGGACCTCCGGCACGCCAACCCGCTCGAGCTGCGGGCCGTGCTCGAGGAGCCGGCGTACCGCGCCGTGCCGATCGTGCTGCTGCACGGATGCTGGCCGTACTTCCGCGAGGGTGCCTACCTCGCCGCGGTCTACGAGAACGCCTACCTCGACCTGTCCTACGGCATCCCCTTCCTCTCCACCGGTGAGCTGACCTCGATGACCCGGGCCGCGCTCGGCTCGGCTCCGTTCACCAAGCTCATGTACAGCTCGGACGGCACGCGCGTGCCCGAGCTGCACTGGATGGGCGCGGTCGAGGGCCGCACCGCGATCGGCCGCGTGCTCGCCGAGCTGGTGGACGACGGCGACCTCAGCACCGACCAGGCGATGACCGCGGCGGACCAGGTGCTCGGCGGCACCGCGTGGAGGCTCTACGGGTTCCCGGGGTCGCGCTCATGAGCTCCATGGCCGGGCGGCGGGTCCTGGTCACCGGGGCCGGAGGTGCGATCGGGCGCGAGACGAGCCTCACCCTGGCGCGGGCCGGCGCCGCCGTCGCCGTCGTCGACCTCTCACGCGAGTCGGCCGACGAGACGACCGCGCTGGTCACCGCGGCGGGCGGGACGGCCGTGAGCATCGTGGCGGACGTGGCCACGGAGGACTCGGTGCGCGAGGCGGTCGCGACGGCCGTCGACGCGCTCGGGGGGCTGGACGGCCTGGTGAACAACGCGGGGATCATGCCGCACCAGGACGAGTCCTTCCTCGACGCCGACAGCGACGTCTGGCGGCTCATCGGCGACATCAACCTCATGGGCACGACCTACTGCTCCAAGCACGTCGTGCCGCACCTGATCGAGGCCGGGGGAGGTTCGGTGGTCAACATGAGCTCCTTCCTCGCCGTGGTGGGGTGCACCGCCCCCCAGGACGCCTACGCCGCCAGCAAGGGCGCCATCATGTCCCTGACCACGTCCATGGCGGTGCAGCTCGGCCGCCACGGGATCCGGGTCAACGCGCTCGCCCCGGGGCCGATCATGACCGCCCACGTCGAGAAGTTCTTCCCCGACGCCGAGGCGCGCAACCGGCGCCTGGCCCGGGTTCCCCTGGGCCGGTTCGGAACCCCTACCGACGCCGCGGAGCTCATCACCTTCCTGGCCTCGGACGCCGCTTCGTGGGTCACCGGCCAGGTGGTCGTGCTCGACGGCGGGATCAGCGTCAACTACCTCTGAAAGGACCGGTCACCACCTCCATGTGCCGCCTGCTCGCCTACGCGTCCGCGACCCCCCGCACCCTCGCCGAGATGCTGGGGCCCGAGGGGCTCATCCAGTTCACCGAGCTGTCCACGCGGCACGCGGACGGATGGGGCAACGCCCGCGCGCAGGGCGACCGGATCGTCACCGAGGTCGAGCCGGCCGCCGCCCGCTCCAGCGGCCGCTTCGCCCAGCTGGCGTCGTCCGAGGCGACGGACCTCTCGCTGCTGCACCTGCGGTGGGCCACCCTGGGCCTGCCCGTCGCCCCCCAGAACACCCACCCCTTCACCGACGGATCGGTGGCCTTCGCCCACAACGGGTCGGTGTCGCCCCCGAGCGCACTGGAGGCCCTGATCAGCGACCGGTGGAAGCCGCTCCTGCGCGGCGACACCGACTCCGAGCGGTACTTCCTGGCCCTGATGTCGCGCCTGCATGGGGTCGAGCCCACGCCGGAGTCGGTGGCGACGGCGTACGCCGAGCTCCTCACCGACATCATGACGTCGTTCACCTACACCAGCCTCAACAGCATGCTCATCACGCCCGACCACCTCATCGTCGCCTGCGCGTTCGACGAGGCGGCCGAGGCGAAGGACGAGGAGCCCGAGTACTTCCGGCTCCGGTACCGCGTGCAGGAGGACCACGTCCTGGTGAGCTCGAGCGGCTGGGGCACGGGATGGAACACTCTGCCCAACGGCCACGTCCTGGTGGTCGAGCGAGGGAGCCTCAGGACCTACGAGCACGCGCTCCGGGCTCCGTCGACCCGAACCTGAGGGAGGGGCAGTTCGATGGCAGCAGCACGGCCACGGGCGAGTGACGTCGCCTACCAGGAGATCCTCGACCGGATCCTCGACATGCGGCTGCCACCCGGAGCCCAGGTCAACGAGATCTCGCTCGCCGAGGAGCTCGGTCTGAGCCGGATGCCGGTGCACGAGGCGGTGGCCCGGCTCGCGGTGGACCGCTTCGTCACCGTGCAGCCCCGGCGCGGCTCCTACGTGTCCGCCCTGCAGGTCGAGGACGTCCTCGACATGTTCGAGGCGCGCGAGGCCATCGAGTGCGGGGTGGCGCACATCGCCGCGCGCCGGGCGTCGGACGCCGACCTCGCCCAGCTGCGTGCCCTCGTGCAGGACGCGGAACAGGCCCGCGAGGGCTTCGACCACGACCGGTTCCTGCGGGACGACCTGGCGATCCACCAGTTCCTGGTCCACATGGTCCGCAACACCCTGCTGCAGGACGCCGCCGACCGGCTGCTGCTCCACAACGTGCGCTTCTGGCGTTCCTACTGGGCCTCGCGGCCCGCCCTGGAGGGTTCCATGATCAGTCACGAGGCGCTGCTCCTCGCCCTAGAGTCCCGCGACGCCGAGGGGGCCGAGCGGGCGATGCGCCAGCACATCTTCACCTCCCTCGAGCTCGTGCAGGCGCCGTTCCGGGGTCCGCGATGAGGATCGCGGAGGTCCTCGCGGTCCCCGGTCGAGCGGGCTTCTTCGTCGACGATGCCGCGGCCATCGCCGCCGGAGCCACGCACGACGGCTTCCTGTACGTGGGGGACCCGGTGACGGAGGGGTTCCAGGCCATCCGCCAGCCCGGCGAGGCGCTCTCGGTGCTGCTGGTCCTCGAGGACGGCCAGGTGGCGCACGGCGACTGCGCGGCGGTGCAGTACTCCGGCGTCGGGGGGCGGGACGCGCCGTTCGCCGCGGCCGCGGCCGCCGAGGTGGTGCTGCAGCACGTCGCGCCGGTGCTGGTGGGAGCCGACGCCGACGACTTCCGTGGCCTGAACGCCCGGCTCGAGTCGGTGACCGTCGAGGGGCGCCGCCTGCACACCGCGATCCGCTACGGCGTGAGCCAGGCACTCCTCGATGCGGCCGCGCGGTCGCGCCGCGTGACGATGGCCGAGGTCGTCCGTGACGACTTCGCCACCGGCGTCGACCTCGTCGAGCTCCCGATGTTCGTGCAGTCGGGGGACCAGCGGTACGACAACGTGGACAAGATGATCCTCAAGAGGGCCGGTGCGCTCCCGCACGGGCTCGTCAACCACGTGGGCACCAAGCTCGGCGCCCACGGCGAGATCCTCGCCGAGTACGTCGGCTGGGTCCGGGACCGGATCCTGGCGCTGCGCACCGACCCCACGTACGCCCCCATTCTGCACTTCGACGTCTACGGCACCGTCGGGTCCGCGTTCGACCACGACACCGAGCGGATGGCCGACTACCTGGTCGAGCTCGAGCAGGTCGCCGCGCCGTTCGCACTGCGCATCGAGCAGCCGCTGGATGCCGGCAGCCGGTCGGCCCAGGTCGAGGCGATGGCCGCCCTGCGGGCCGCGCTCCGAGAGCGCGGGTCCGCCGTCGCCCTCGCCGCGGACGAGTGGTGCAACACGCTGGACGACATCCGCGCGTTCGTCGACGCGGAGGCGGCCGACGTCATCCACGTCAAGACCCCGGACCTCGGGTCCGTCGCCGACACCATCGAGGGCCTGCTGCTCGTGCGTCGCGCCGGGCTGACGGCGTACGCCGGCGGCACGTGCAACGAGACGGAGCGTTCCGCCCAGGTCTGCGCGCACGTGGCGATGGCCTGCGGCGCGCTCCAGGTGCTGGCCAAGCCCGGGATGGGGGTCGACGAGGGCATGAGCATCGTCGGCAACGAGATGGCCCGCACCATGGCCCTGGTCCGGGCGCGCTCGTCGGCCGCCGCGGCACGAGGACCGCGGCGGTGAACGCGGAGGAGGGGCTGCTCGGCGCCGCGACCAGCGAGGCGCAGCAGCGGTGCGTGGCAGGCGCCCTCCGTGGTCGGGGCCTGGCTCCGGGGGACCGGGTCGCCTTCCTGCTCGGCGGGTCCACCCGGCTCGTCAGCGCGGTGCTCGGTGCGCTGCGGGTCGGGATCGTCCCCGTGATGCTCGACCCCGCGCTCGCTCCCGTGGAGCGGGCGACGATCCTCGGTGACGCCGATGCGGCGCTCGTCATCGACACACCGACCGCGCTCGACGCGTTGTTCCAGGCCGCGCCCGTCGAGATCGCGCCCGTGCCGCTCGCCCGGCCCATGCACTACACGTCGGGGACCTCGGGCCGGCGCAAGGGGGTGTGGACCGGTGTCCTCGGGATGGACGATGCGCGCGCCCTCGTGGACGAGGAGCGCGAGCAGTGGGGCTTCGTCTCGTCGGACGTGCACCTCGTCTCGTCGGCGCTCCACCACTCGGCCCCCCTGCGCTTCGCCGCGTCCACGCTCCTGGCCGGCGGCAGCATCGCGGTCCTGCCGAAGTTCGAGGCCACTGCCTGGGCCGAGCGCGTGGCACGGCTGCGACCCACGACACTGTTCCTCGCCCCTGCTCACCTCCAGCGGATCTTCGCGGCGGTCGATGACGGGATGGCGCTCCCGGACCTGGGGGACGTCCGCCTGCTGGCCTACGCGGGCGCGCCGTGCCCGCGGCCGCTGCAGGAGCGCGTGCATGCGGCGTTCCCTCCGGGCTCGGTGTGGGAGTTCTACGGCTCGACAGAGGGGCAGTTCACCTCGTGCGCTCCCCACGACTGGGCGCAGCACCCGGGCTCGGTGGGTCGGGCCCGCCCGGGCCGCGCCCTCTCGGTCGACCCGGACGGGACGATCTGGTGCGCCGTGCCGAGCCACGCCCGTTTCGAGTACTGGCGTGACCCCGAGAAGACGCGCAGCGCGTGGCGCGGTGACTCGTTCACGGTCGGCGACATCGGACGTCTCGATGACGACGGCTTCCTCCACCTCGACGGCCGGCGCGAGGATCTCATCCTCAGCGGAGGGGTCAACGTGTACCCACGAGAGGTGGAGATGGCGTTCGAGGGCTGTCCCGGCCTCACCGACGTGATCGTGGTCGGCCGTCCGGACGAGCGGTGGGGTGAGCGCGTCGTCGCCGTCGTCGTCGGCGACGTGCGGGAGGAGCAGCTCAGGCAGTGGGCCGGGGCGCGGCTGGGGCCGGCGCGGCGACCCAAGGAGTACCTCGTGGTCGAGCAGATCCCGCGATCGACCACCGGCAAGGTGCGGCGCCAGTTCCTGCTCCGCGACCTGGGCGTCGCTGGGTGACCTCCGGGGCTCAGGCTCCCGGGACGAGGTGTGCGTAGGCCACGACGTTGTCGAGGTAGTGGCCGCTCTGGCGGTCGATGTCGCCCCCGCAGGTGATCAGGCGCAGCTCGGCCCGCCCTCCGGTGTCGGCGTAGACCTCGGACGTCGGGAAGTGCGCCTTCGGGTAGCGCGCGACGCGGTCGACGACGAACGTGGCGGTCGAGCCGTCCTTGCGGTCCACCATGACCTGCGCGCCCTTCTCGAGGGCGCCGAGGCGGTAGAAGACCGCCGGGCCGAGGGTGCTGTCGACGTGCCCGGCGATGACGGAGGGGCCGAACTCGCCGGGGGTCGGGCCCGCGGCGTACCACCCGGCCCGCTGGAAGTCCTTCGGAGCCTCCAGCTCGCCGCGCGTGCCGATGCCGAGCTCGACGAGACCCTTGGTGGCGAGGTGGATCGAGGGGATGCGCAGGGCGACCGGCGCACTGGGCGCCATGAGCAGACCGAAGTCGGGGTCCGGGGCTTCGGCCTCCGTGGGTGCGGCGGACGGAGATGGCCGGGCCGACGCCGGGGGCGTACTCGGCGCGGCCACGGCCTGGCTGCTGTCGGGCTGGGGCGGCGGCCCGGGCGCGGTCAGCGCGCGGGCCACCAGCCCCCCGCCCAGGACGAGCAGGACGACGGTGGCCACCGCGGCGAGGACACCGCGGCGGCCACCGAAGGTCGAGGAGATCGACATCAGAGGCGGTTGGTCGCCTTGCGGGCGGCGAACGCACCGGTGCCGACGGCTGCGAGGATCAGGCCGCCGCCGAGCGCCAGGGCCAGCCCGTTGTCGGGGGTCGAGGTCCCGCCGCCACCGGTCTGGACGCCGCCGGCCGGAGCCGCCGCGAGGACGCCGCAGATGGCGGGGTCGGTGGCCTCGGTGGGAAGGCTCGGGTCGAGGTCGCTCTTGGTCTCACCGTCGTACTTGCCGTTGCCGTTGTGGTCCACGCCGTGGACGACGACGACACTCTTGCCGTCCGCGATGGCCTGGGCCACCTCGGGGGACACGGTGATGCTGCCGCGCTCGTAGGAGATCTTGCCGCCGGGGGCGGTGTCGAAGCGGTCGACGGCCAAGCCGCTCTTCGGCGAGGTGTCGCCGGTCTTGGTCAGCGAGACGACGATCGGCCCGTACGCGGGGCCGCCCTCGGTCGTGTTGAGGGTGCCGCTGCCGTCCTTGTCATCGGAGGCCTGGGGGCACTCGTGACGGGCGTCGGCGCCGAAGTGGATGTGGGCGGCGTGCGGGCTGTCGGCGAGCAGGCCCGATGCGGCCATGGTGACGTCGATGCGGTTGCCCGAGACGGTGACCATCGCGGTCCCGCTGGCGTTGACGCCGTTCAGGGCGACGGGGCGCAGGGTCGCCATGGTGTTGCCGTCGGCCACGGTCGCGGCCTGGGCCATACCGGCGCCGAGGGTCAGCAGGAGGGCCGACCCGAAGGTTGCGGTGCCGAGCTTGGTGGTGATGCGCACGAAGAACTCCCTTGTTCGTGGGCCCGGAGTCGGGCCCGACGTTGCCGTGGTGCTGCCTGGGAGGTTCGGCGCCGGCGCCCCGCCGGATTGGTCTGGGGGCGGACACGACGACGGCGGGCGGTGCCGTGTGGCACCACCCGCCGTCGCAGCCCCTCCGGTCAGGAGGTGTGCTGGAGCGCCTTCACCTCGTCGCGCGCGGCGACGATGGCGGTGTGCTGCTGCTGCACGACGGCCCGGAAGCCCTCGCTGAGGTCGGACTCCTGGAGCGCCTTCTCGTACTCGGAGACGGCGTGGTCCTCGCCGGACACGGCGGCGCCGATGACGGCGGCGGCGTCCTCACCGGTGACGGCGTCCTTGAGGGACAGCCAGCCGCGGTGGACCTTGGCCGCGACCGAGCCGCTCTCGTCGACGTCGTCGCCGTAGTCGTGGCCCAGGGCCACGATGTCGCGAGCGAAACCGGCGCGCTGCTCGGAGAAGCGCTGCATGGTGGAGGCCGCCGTGGGGTTGTCGCTGTCACGCAGCTTCTCGGCAGCGGACGCGAACCCGTCGCGGCCGTCCTTGAGGGTCTCCACGAGGTCCTTCGCGACCTTCTCGTCAGCCGACATGGCTGGTTCTCCTTCTGTCGATGATGTGACGTGCTCCGGTCCCGTACCCGAAAACCCCCCGGATGAACATCCTTCGACGGATCCGGCCTGCGCGAGGATGGCGCGATGGTGACCCCGCGCATCCTCGACCTGCACGCCGACGGCCTCCGGCTAGAGCTCCTCACCGCGGGGGCGTCGGTGCGGCGCCTCGTCGTCGACGACGGGGACGGCCCGGTCGACGTCGTCCTGGGCCTCGCCGAGCCGGCGTCGTACATGGCCGACGGTGGGTACGTCGGGGCCGTGGTGGGGCGGTTCGGCAACCGCATCGCCGCCGGCCACCTGGCGGTCGACGGCGTCGAGCACCGGCTGACGACCAACCAGTTCGGCAACACCCTGCACGGGGGCGCCGACGGGTTCGACCGCCGCGACTGGGAGGTCCTCGACCACGGGCCGGCGCACGCGACCCTCGGCCTCACCAGCCCCGACGGTGACCAGGGCTTCCCCGGCACGCTGGCCGTGACCGTCACCTACCGTGTCGCTCCCGGGAGCGTCACCATCGAGTACACGGGCGAGACCGACGCCCCCACGGTGCTGAACCTGACCCACCACGCCTACCTCCGCCTCGACGACGGGCCGACCGTCGACGACCATGTCCTCGAGGTGCCGGCGTCCTCGTTCCTCGCGCTGCGCCCCGACCTCGTGCCCACCGGCGAGGTGCGCCCGGTGGCCGGCACCCCCTTCGACCTGCGCACCCCGACCGCCCTGCGCGACGTGCTCGCGAGCGACGACGAGCAGCTGCGCATCGCCGGCGGCATCGACCACCACTACGTCGTAGACGGCACCGGGATGCGGAGGGCCGCGCGGCTCACCGCGCCGTCCGGGCGCTGGCTCGAGGTGCACTCCGACCAGCCCGGGGTGCAGGTGTACACCGGCGCCCACTTCGACGGCACCCAGACCGGGCTCGACGGCCGGCCGCTCACCGCCCGGGCCGGCGTCGCCCTCGAGACCCAGGGCTACCCCGATGCGCCGCACCACCCCGACTGGCCGAGCACCGTGCTGCGCCCCGGCGAGCGGTACGCGACCAGCACGCAGTGGCGCCTGGGCCGCGACTGAGCCGGGTCAGGGCAGGACGCGCTCGAGGAAGGCGTTGCCGAACACCCGGTCGGGGTCGACCCGGTCGCGCAGGGCCACGAAGTCGGGCAGCCGCGGGAAGGTCTCGGCCAGCGCCGCCGCGTCGAGCTCGAAGACCTTGCCCCAGTGCGGGCGTACGCCGAACGGCGCGAGCGCGCTCTCGATGAGGCGCACCACCGCACGCACCGCCGGCTCGTCGCGCACCCAGGTGAAGTGGAACGCCACGACGTCCTGACCCCCGGCGCCGCTGAGCCACTGCTCGTCGGCGGCCACGGTGCGGATCTCGGCCACCTCGAGCAGCGGACCGATGGTCGACGACAGCGACCGCAGGGCCTCGATGCCGGCCACGGCGTGCTCGCGCGGGACGAAGTACTCGCTCTGCAGCTCGGCGCCGGCGCTGGGGGTGAAGCCCATCCGGAAGTGCGGTAGCCGGTCGAGCCAGGGCCCGGGTTCGCCGCCCTGCCCGGTCACGGCCTCGACGGCGCCGCCGCGGATCATGTGCATCGTCGCGCCGGCGGCCAGGGTGCCGAAGGCGTCGGCCAGCGGCGGCTCGTCCGCACGGCTCTTGACCCACAGCTGGGCCACGCCCTCGTCGTCGAAGCGGGTGAAGAGGCTGACGCTGTAGCCGGCCCCCGCGATGTCGTGGAAGCGCGCCTCCACGACCTCCCAGGCCAGACCCGTGCGCACCTCCTGGCGCACCCGGTAGGTGGGCTCGACGTCGAGCTCGAGCCGGGTGACGATCCCCATCGCCCCGAGCGAGACCACCGACCCGTCGAAGTCGGCGTCGCCGCGGCGTACCCGGCGCAGGTCGCCGTCGGGCCCGACCACGTCGAGCGCCGCCACCGCCGCGGCCAGCGAGCGGTTGTGCGCCCCGGACCCGTGCGTCCCCGTGGCGACGGCCCCCGCGACCGAGATGTGGGGCAGGGACGCGAGGTTGGCCAGCGCCCAGCCCTCGCGCTCGAGCTGCTCGGCGAGCTCGCCGTAGCGGACACCGCCGGCCACCGACACCGTGCCGGCCTCCGCGTCGACCCGGATGCCGGAGGGCAGCCCGGTCAGCTCGACCAGGACGCCGTCGGTGTCGGCGAGGTCGGAGAACGAGTGCCGCGAGCCCAGCGCCCGCACGTGGGCGGAGCCGGCCACGAGCTCCTGGAGCTCCTCGACCGACGCCGGCCGGGCCAGGCCCGCGGCCCGGTAGTGGTAGCTGCCCGCCCAGTTGGCCCCGACCGTCGTCGTCATGCGCCCAGCCTGTCACGTGGGGCGGGCGTCCTCGAGCGCCGGTCCGCGGGCCGGTCGGCCGCGCTCGGCCGGGCCCGTTCAGCGCAGGTCGTCGAGGCCGTAGTGCCCGATCTTGCGGTAGAGCGACGACCGGCTCATCCCGAGCTCGGTGGCGGCCTGCTTGACCGTCATCCCCGGCTCGGACAGCACCCGGGCGATCTCGTCGCGCTCGACCGTCTCGATGCGGGTCAGGCGGGTGCTGGCTCCCCGCAAGACGAACGGGGGCAGGTGCCGCACGTCGACGGTCTCGGTGCGGGCCGCGGCGTCGTGGACCACGCGCATCAGCTCGTCGACGTTGCCCGGCCAGCCGTAGGTGGTGAGCGCGTGCTCGGCGGCCGGGGTGAAGCCCACCTCGCGCAGCCGGGTCTGGTGCCCGGCGTACCGCGCCAGCGGCATCACGTCGCCCACCCGCTCGCGCAGGGCCGGCACGTCGACCACGGTCTCGATGAGGCCCGCGAGCGGGTGCGGGACGGTGTCGAGCGACTCGGCGGTGACGGCCCACGCGAGGCGGACGCCGTGGCCCTCGGCGCCTCCCGCCGAGCGGCGCACCGCGACGGCGCGGGTGTGCAGCTCCTGGGCGGCCCAGGCCGGCAGGATGTAGACGCCCTCGACGATCACGGCGGTCTCGGGTTTCGCGAGCTCCGGGGTCCACAGCGACAGCCAGCCCTCGACGTCCTCGGGGGCTGGGGCGGCGGCGCTGAGGATGCGGAAGCGGGGGTGGGCCCGGCGCAGGGCCTGGGCCAGCAGGGTGGCGCGCCCCGAGCCGGGCTCTCCAACGGCGGCCACCACCCGCCCGGCCGCGAGGGCGTCGGTGGCCCGGCCCAGGGCGTCGGTCCAGCGCGCCGACATCGCGTCGAGGGTGCCGGCCCCCGGCTCGAGCCGGGCGCGCTGCATCCGGAAGACCCCGCCGCGGGGCGGGGTGCGCGGGGTACGACCCCGCGACCGGGCGAGCATCAGGGCGCTGGTGGTGCTGGCCGCCGACTCGGCCAGCGCCAGCAGCAGGCCGGCCGACGACCGGGCCCAGGTGGTGATGTTGACGCTCCCCTCGAGCCGGCCCGTGGTGGGGTCGAGCACCGGGACGGCCGCGCAGGTGTAGGTGCACAGGCTCGCGCTGTAGTGCTCCTCGGCGCGCACCAGAGATGGCGTGCGGTCGGCCAGCGCCAGGCCGAGGCCGTTGGTGCCGGCCTCGCGCTCGGAGAAGGCGAACCCGGGCGCCAGGTGCACGGCGTCCAGCGCCCGCAGCAGGGAGGTGTCGCCCGAGAACCGGTTGAGCACCAGCCCGTCGGCGTCGGTGAGCATCAGGCTGAGCGGCTCGGAGGCCAGCGTGCGGTGCAGCCCGGTGAGCACCTCGTGACCGCACTCGACGAACAGCGAGTCGGTGACGACGGTGCCGCCCCACACCGGTTCGACGTTCTCGAGCGAGACGCCGTACTCCTCGCTGCGGCGCCACGAGGCCAGCAGCCGGCGCGAGGCCGTGGGCGCCTGACCGGGCGCGGACGCGACGGCCCGATGCGGCAGGCGGGCCTCCTCGGACGGCGTCATCGCCGGCTCCTCTCGACCCTCCGACGGTAACGCCGCGGGGTGCGCGGCGACATCCCCGGATGTCCCAAAGTGGGACACCGCCCCTCTCCCCGGCCGCCGGGGCCCGACCTAGCGTCGGTCGGGTCAGCGACGACGGCGTCGCGGGAACGGAGAGTGCGGATGTACACCAAGGACGGCGAGAGCTACTACATCGTCGACGCCCACGTGGCGTTGTGGGATGCGCGGCCCGAGAACCAGCGCAACATCCACGGCAAGCAGTTCATCGACTGCTTCTACGACTACCACCGCAACCTCTCGCCCGAGGGCGAGGTGTGGAGCTACGAGGACTACCTCTACCAGGGCGGCCGGCGCCTCCTGAAGGACCTCTTCGAGGACGGCTACGTCGACCACGCCATCTTCCAGCCGGCGGCCCTGACCGAGTTCTACGTGAACGGCTTCGGTCAGACCGAGGAGGCCTTCGAGCTGGCCCGGGCGAACCCGACCAAGCTCACGTACAACCACAACTTCGACCCCCGCAACGGGGAGCAGGGCCTGGACCGGCTGCGCGCCGACCACGAGAAGATGAAGTTCACCGGCGTCAAGCTGTACACCGCCGAGTGGCACGGGGAGTCGCGCGGCTGGAAGCTGACCGACCCGTGGGCCGTGCGCTACCTCGAGGCCTGCCGCGAGCTGGGCGTCACCAACATCCACATCCACAAGGGCCCCACCATCCGCCCGCTCGACCGCGACGCCTTCGACGTGGCCGACATCGACCACGTGGCCACCGACTTCACCGACCTCAACTTCGTCGTCGAGCACGTGGGCCTGCCGCGCCTGGAGGACTTCTGCTGGATCGCCACCCAGGAACCCAACGTGTACGGCGGCCTGGCGGTGGCGATGCCGTTCATGCACACCCGCCCGCGCTACTTCGCGCAGATCCTCGGTGAGCTCCTCTACTGGATCGGGGAGGACCGGATCTTCTTCTCCAGCGACTACGCCATCTGGACGCCGAAGTGGCTCGTCGAGCGCTTCGTCGACTTCCAGATCCCCGAGGACCTCACCGAGTACGCCCCGATCAGCACCGACCAGAAGAAGAAGATCCTCGGGCTGAACGCCGCCAAGATGTACGGCCTCGACGTGCCGGCCGAGCTGCGGCTCCCGGACGCCGATGAGACCGCGACGGGTCCGCGCGACCCCGAGGCGGCCGACCTGGCGAGCGTCTGATGACGGCGCTCGCCACCCGGCCCGTTACCGAGGAGGCCGTGCGCGGCGCCCTCGGGGCGGTGCTCGACCCCGAGCTCGACGAACCCATCACCGACCTGGGGTTCGTGCGCTCGGTCGCCGTCGACGACGGCGACGTGACGGTGCACCTGCGCCTGCCCACGTCGTTCTGCTCGCCGAACTTCGCCTACCTGATGGCCTCCGACAGCAAGGACGCGGTCACCGCGCTGGAAGGCGTAGGCGTGGTGGTCGTCGAGCTCGACGACCACCACGACTCCGACCTCATCAACGCGGGGCTGGCGGCCGACGCCGGCTACGTCGGGACCTTCCGGCACGAGGCCGAGCAGGACCTCGACGAGCTGCGGGCCACGTTCCGGCGCAAGGCCCACACGGCCGCGATGGAGCGCGCCCTCACCGTGCTGCTGCGGGCCGGCTCCCCTCTCGCGGAGGGCGGCCCGGAGCGGGTCCGGCTGGGCGACCTCCCGGCCGGGCGGGAGCGCGACGCGCTGCTGCGCCGCCGGGAGGCCCTGGGGCTCTCGCGGGCCGACGACGCCCCGGTGCTCGTCGACCACGAGGGCCGACCCCCGGCACCGGGGTCGGCGGCGATGTTCCTGCGCCGGGCCCGCGCCACCAGGGTCAGCATCGACGGGAACGCCCACTTCTGCCGCGGCCTGCTGCGCACGCGCTACGAGGGCTCGGGCGCCGACCAGCGACCGCGCCCCGAGGGCGCCGAACCCACCGACCACCACCACCTGCTCCCCCTCAGCCCCAAGGAGTCCTGACCGATGAGCACCATGCGCGCCGTCCGCGTCGTCGGCTACCACCAGAACCTCGAGATGACCGAGACCGCGATCCCCGAGGCCCGCGGGCCGTGGGACGTCGTGGTCCGCATCGGCGGGGCCGGGGTGTGCCGCACCGACCTGCACATCCTCGAGGGCCAGTGGGCCGAGAAGTCCCAGGTCACGCTGCCGTACACGATCGGCCACGAGAACGCCGGATGGGTGCACGCCGTCGGCAGCGCCGTCACCAACGTGGCCGAGGGCGACAAGGTGATCCTGCATCCCCTCGTCACCTGCGGGCTCTGCCGGGCCTGCCGCTCCGGCGACGACGTGCACTGCGAGAACAGCGCCTTCCCCGGCATCGACACCAACGGCGGCTACGCCGAGTACCTGCTCACCTCGGCCCGCTCCTGCGTCAGACTCGACGACGCCCTGGAGCCCGCCGACGTGGCCGCCCTGGCCGACGCCGGGCTCACCGCGTACCACGCGGCGGCCAAGGCGGCCCGCCGGCTGACCCCGCGCGACACCTGCGTGGTCATCGGGGCGGGCGGCCTCGGGCACATCGGCATCCAGGTCCTCAAGGCCCTCACCCCGGCGCGACTGGTCGTCGTCGACCGCAACCCGGCGGCCCTGCGCCTGGCCGAGTCCGTCGGGGCCGACGTCGGGGTCCTCGGCGACGGCGGCCACGTCGACGAGGTGCTGGGGCTCACCGGCGGCGCCGGGGCCGAGGTGGTCGTCGACTTCGTCGGCGAGAACGGCTCGACCGCCGAGGGTCTCGCGATGACCCGGCAGGCGGGCGACTACCACGTGGTCGGCTACGGCGAGAACGTCGACGTGCCGACCATCGACCTGATCTCCAGCGAGAAGAACGTCATCGGCAACCTGGTCGGGTCCTACAACGACCTCCAGGACCTGATGGCGCTCGCGGCCAAGGGCCTGGTCACCCTGCACACCCAGAAGTACGCGCTCGACGACTTCCAGCAGGCCGTCAGCGACCTCGACGCCGGCGAGGTCCGCGGGCGCGCCATCCTCGTGCCCTGACCGGCACCGTTCCCCCCTCCGGACAAAGGAGTCCGCTGTGAAGAACTACCTCGGTGTCGCCGTCTCGATCGGCGTCCTGGCCGGGATCTGGACCCAGCTCAGCGTCACGCTGGGCCTGGTCACCTGGATCGCCTTCGTCATCTGGGCCGGCTTCTACGCCGCCGGTGCCCACCGCGACGGCTTCGTCCGCGTCCTCGCCTCGGCGCTCTCGGGCGTCGTCTACGGCTGGCTCGCGGTCTGGTTCGCCGGAGCCGTCACCTTCCCGGGGGCGCTGGCCGTCGCCGTGGCCGTCATCGCCGCCCTGATGTGCCTCCAGGCCGGATGGCACGTCCTGTCCTTCATCCCCGGCGCGTTCTTCGGGGCGGCCTCGTTCTTCGGCAACGGGGCCGCGTTCTGGTCGACGGTCCTCGCGATCGTGCTCGGGGGCGTCTTCGGCTGGGCCTCGGCGGTGGCCGGCGCCCGCATCCAGGACGCCCTCACCCGGCGGGTGTCGGCGCCCCCGCCGGCCGCCGCCCCGCCCTCCGCGCCGGCGGCGGCCTGACCCGACCCGGCCCCGCCCCCGTCCCGCCCGGCCCACCCCCCGGGCGGGCCGGGGGCGCGGCCCGTCCTACCGTGGAGCCGCCCGCTCCGTCCCCACCAGGAGAGACCCCATGATCCTGATCACCGTGAAGTTCCCCATCCGCGAGGACAGGCTGGCGCAGTGGCGTGAGCTGTCGCGCTTCTACGTCGACGCCGTCACCGCCGAGCCCGGCAACGTGTTCTTCGAGTTCTCCGAGTCCGTCGACGAGCCGAACACCTTCGTGTGCATCGAGGGCTTCCGCGACGGCGCCGCCGGGGCCGCCCACATGCAGCAGCCCCACGTCGAGCGGTTCATGAGCGAGATGCCCGACATCGTCGCGGCCCAGCCGCAGATCATCTACGTCGACACCGAGGAGGTCACGGGGTTCGGGCCGATGGGCGAGATCCAGCCCCGTCCCGGACCCGAACGTGTGTGAACACGCCGGGATCCCCGGGGTGTTTTCACACACGTTCGGGGACGGCGGGGGCGGCCGGCCCGGCGGATGATGGGGCGATGATCGCCGACCGCTGGGGTGTCACCGACGCCGAGGTCTCGCGTCGGTACGCCTGCGACGACCTCGTCCCCGCCCCGGTGCTGGCCGTGTGGCGCGGCGTCGATGTGGCCGCGCCCGTCGACGCGGTGTGGCCCTGGCTCACCCAGATCCGGGCCGCCCCCTACTCCTACGACCTGGTCGACAACCTCGGGCGGCGCTCGCCCGACCGGCTGCTCGGGCTCGACGAGCCCCGCGTCGGCGAGCCGTTCACGGCGGCGGCCGGCCGCCCGGTCGGGGAGGTGCTGGCCGTCGAGCCCGGGCGCGAGCTTACCGGCCGCATCCTCGGTGCGGTCATGTCGTACCGGGTCGAGCCGGCCGGCCCGGATGCCGCGCGCCTGCTGCTCAAGCTCGTGATGGCCCGGGGCCGGGCGCTGGCGCCGTTCGTGGCCATGGGCGACCTCGTGATGGCGCGCCGCCAGCTGCTCAACCTCGCCGCCCTGGCCGAGCGGGGCGGGCACTGGCCGGGCGCGCGGCCCGGGGTCTAGCCTGGGGCTCCTTCAGGACAGAGAGGTCCACCATGTCGCTGCACGTCGTCGCCACCCTCCCCGCCAAGCCCGAGGCCACCGACGCCATCCGCGCCGCGCTCAGGACGCTCGTCGAGGCCACCCGGCAGGAGGAGGGCTGCCTCTCGTACGACCTCTACGAGTCGGCCTCCGCCCCGGGGATGTTCGTCACCGTCGAGGAGTGGACCGACCAGGCGGCGTTGGACGCGCACATGCGGACGCCGCACATCGCCGCCGCGCTGGAGGCGGCCGAGGGTGCGCTGGCCGGCGACATCGCCATCCACCCGCTGGTGCCGGTCTCGGCCGGCTGACGGCCGCCCCCCGAGGGGCTTCAGGTGAGCGGGCGGACGTCGCCGGGCAGGGCGCCCTCGCCGTCGCGGACCCGCTCGGCCAGCTGCTGCAGCGCGGTCAGCGCCACCCGCTGGGACCACGGGCCGTACGAGACGCGGGCCACGCCCAGCTCCTCGAGCTCGGCCAGGGGCAGCATGCCCGGGAGGACGATGAGGGTCAGGCGCTGCGGCCCGAGCTCGGCGACCAGCCGCTCGACGTGGGCGCGCTCGGTCACGCGGGGCACGAACACCACCGGGGCCCCCGCCTCGAGGAAGGCCAGCCCACGGGTGACGGCCTCCTCCAGGCACTCCTGCGGCGAGCGGCCCTCGGCCCTGACGAAGGCGTCGGTGCGGGCGTTGAGGACGAAGTCGGGCACGCCGGCGTCCCGCGCCGCGCCCATCGCGGCCTCGACCGCCCGCACGGCGTCGGGCAACGGGCGCATCCCGTCCTCGAGGTTGCCCCCGACGACCCCGGCCTCGATCGCGCGCCGGACGGTCGCGCCCGGGTCGCCGTAGCCCGACTCGAGGTCGGCGCTCACCGGCAGGTCGGTCACGGCCACGATGCGGCCGATCATGTCGAGCATCAGGTCGAGCGGGATGTTCTCGCCGTCCTCGTAGCCGAACGTCGCGGCGATCGAGTGCGATGCGGTGGCGAGCGCCGTGGTCCCCTCGACGGAGGCGACGGCGCGGGCACTGGCCGCGTCCCAGACGTTGACCACCCGCAGGAGGGTGGGGGCGCGGTGCAGCTCGAGGAAGCGCGTGGCGAGGGCGGCGGTGTCCTGGGTCATGCCCCGAGCATCGCCAACGACGGCGGCCGCGGCAACCCTCGACAGCGGGTGAGCCGTGCGGAAGAGGAGCACGCCGCCGCGCGTTCACCCTGAACCGACCCCGAGTGAAGCGGAGTGCGCCATGAAGGCCATCTGGAACGGCACCACCATCGCCGAGAGCGACGACACCGTCGTCGTCGAGGGCAACCACTACTTCCCGCGCACCGCGGTGCGCGACGACGTCGTGCGCCCGTCCGCGACCACGTCGGTCTGCCCGTGGAAGGGCACCGCCTCCTACCTCAGCCTCGAGGTGGACGGGAAGGCCAACCCCGACGCCGCCTGGTTCTACCCCGAGCCCAAGGACGCGGCCCGCGAGATCACCGGCCGGGTGGCCTTCTGGAAGGGCGTCGAGGTCACCGCCTGACCTCGGGCGCGCCGACCCGGCGACCTAGACTCGTGAACCACCGGAACCGGGCGTTCGCGCCCCTCGCGGGGCGGGGGCCACGGTCACCGGGCCCTCGACCTCGACCACGGACGGAGTGGGATGGACCTCGACCTCGGGATGCTCGTCGTCCGGCTGGCCCTCGGGCCGATGCTCGTCGCGCACGGGGCCAACAAGGTCTGGGGCGGCGGCGGCCTGGCCGGCACGGCCGGGTGGTTCGAGTCGCTCGGGCTGCGCCCCGGCCGGCTGCACGCCCGGCTGGCCGCCGTCACCGAGCTCACGGCCGGTGTGCTCGTCACGCTCGGCCTGCTCACCGGGCCGGCCTGCGCCGCGTTCGTCGGCCTGATGACGGTCGCCGCGCTCACCGACCACCGCGGCAAGGGCTTCTTCGTCTTCAAGGGCGGGGCCGAGTACGTCGTCCTCGTCGCGATGGTGGCCGTGGGGCTCGCCCTGGTCGGGCCCGGCTCCTGGTCGCTCGACGCCGCCCTGGGTCTGCCGTTCTCCGGCCTGGTCTGGGGCGTGGTCGCGGCGGTCGGCGGGGTCCTGGCCGCCCTGGGCCTGCTGGCCGTCTTCCGCCGTCCGGCGCAGGACGCCGCCTGATGCCGGTGCGCACGCTCGCGACCCCGGTCGACCTCGACACCCTGCTGGCCGCCAAGGGCACCACCCGGGTGAGCGTGGTCATCCCGGCGCGCGACGAGGAGGCCACCGTGGCCGACGTCGTGGCCGGCGTGCGGCGCGCCTGGGTCGAGGAGGTCCCCCTCGTCGACGAGCTCGTGGTCATCGACTCCGACTCGACCGACCGCACCGCCGAGGTCGCGCGGGCGGCCGGCGCCACCGTGCACGCCGCCGCCGACATCGCGCCGGCTCTGGGGCCGGCCCGCGGCAAGGGCGAGGCGCTCTGGAAGTCGCTGCACGTCACCACCGGCGACGTGCTGGTCTTCCTCGACGCCGACCTCATCGAGTGGGGGCCGCACTTCGTCAGCGGGCTGCTCGGGCCGCTGCTCACCGAGCCGTCGGTGATGCTCGTCAAGGCCGTCTACGACCGCCCGCTGCTCGACGAGCAGGGGCACGAGGCCGAGTCCGGCGGCCGGGTCACCGAGCTGGTCGCACGCCCTCTGCTGGCCCTGCACCACCCCGAGCTGACTGGGCTGGTACAGCCCCTCGCGGGCGAGTGGGCCGTGCGGCGAGCCGCAATCGAACGGTTCTCGGTGCCCGTCGGCTACGGGGTCGAGATCGCCGCCCTCGTCGACACCGCCGCGGCCCACGGAGCCGACGCCATCGCCCAGGTCGACCTCGGGCGCCGCACCCACCGCCACCACCGGCACGACACCCTGGGCCCGATGGCCGTCCAGGTCGTCGCGGCCGTCGAGGCCCGGCGCGGGGGCCGGGGCGAGCCACGCGACGCCGCGGTGCTCACCCAGTACGACCGCACCGCAGCCGGCTTCACGCCGCGCCCCCGTGACGTCGACCTGCGCGAGCGCCCTCCGGCCGCGGCCGTCGACGGCTACCGCACGAGGGTGCCCGCGTGAACCGGGGCGCCCCGCTGCGGCTGGGCCGTCGCGAGTTCCCGGCCTCGGCGCGGCTGGTCATGGCCATCGTCAACCGCACCCCGGACTCCTTCTACGACAAGGGGAGGACCTGGGCCGAGGACGCCGCGTTCGACCGCGTCCGGCAGGTCGTCGACCAGGGCGCCGACCTCGTCGACATCGGCGGCATCAAGGCCGCGCCCGGGGCCGAGATCGACGCGGCCGAGGAGAAGAGCCGCGTCGTGGGGTTCGTCGAGCGGGTCCGCGGCGCCTACCCCGACCTGGTCATCAGCGTCGACACCTGGCGTAGCGAGGTGGCGCGTGCCGTCTGCGAGGTCGGTGCCGACCTCATCAACGACGCCTGGGGCGGTGCTGACCCCGAGCTGCCTTCCGTGGCAGCCGAGTTCGGGGCGTCCCTGGTCTGCACCCACACCGGCGGCGTGACGCCCCGCACCCGCCCGCACCGCATCGAGTACGACGACGTCGTCGCCGACGCGCGGGCCTCGCTGCTGCGCCAGGCCGAGCGCGCCGTCTCGATGGGGGTGGCCCGCGACCGCGTGGTCATCGACCCCGCCCACGACTTCGGCAAGAACACCTGGCACTCCCTCGAGGTCACCCGGCGGCTCGACGAGCTGACCACCCTCGGCTGGCCGGTGCTGGTCTCGCTCTCGAACAAGGACTTCGTGGGCGAGGCCCTCGACCTGCCCGTCGGCGAGCGGCTCACCGGCACCCTGGCCGCCACGGCCCTGTGCGCCTGGCACGGCGCGCAGGTCTACCGCGTGCACGAGGTCGTCGAGACCCGCCAGGTCCTCGACCTGGTGTCCGTGGTCGCCGGCGACCTCCCCCCGGCGCGCACGGTGCGGGGGCTGGCATGAGCTCGTCGGTCGTCGTCGTCCCCAGCGCCCCGCTGCTGCTGCCCGAGTACACCGGGCGCCAGGACGTCGGCGCCGACCTGCGCGCTCGCTGCGTGGAGGCCGTCCAGGCCGCCACCGACGCCGACGGCACCGACCGGGTCGTGCTCGTCGTCGCCACCGACCGCGAGCAGCGCGGCACCCGGCCCCCGCTGGGCCAGCGGGTGGGCCGGCACCTGGCCGGCCTGGCCGGCGTCGGGGTCGACGGCATGGTCGTCGTGGCCTGGGACGCCCCCACCGCCGAGTGCCGCGCGCTCGGGCGGCACCTGTCCGGCCGCCCGGCCGCGACCCTGGTCGTGGTCGCCGACGGCAGCGCCCGCCGCGGCGAGAAGGCGCCGGGCCACCTCGACGAACGCGCCGCCGCCGTCGACGAGAGCATCGTGAGCGCGCTGCGGGCCGCCGACGCCGACGCGCTGCTGGCCCTCGACCCCGCCCTCTGCGCCGACCTGCTGGTGCAGGGCCGGGCCCCGCTGCAGGTCGCCGCATCGGTCATGGCGGCCCGGGGCGGGCTGTCGTGCGACGCGCTCGACGTCAGCGACCCGTACGGTGTGCTCTACGTCGTCGCCCGGCTGACGCCGCCCATCACGGCGCCCTGAGCATCTCCACCCCGTCGCCGCTCTGGTCGGAGCGGTGGATCAATGGACAGATTGATCAACCTTGTGATTGACTAATGGGATGGGGCGGACCGACGACGCGATCGACCGGGGCTTCGCGGCCCTGGCCGACCCCGTGCGCCGCGCCCTGGTGGCCCGGCTCAGCCGTGGCTCTGCCACCGTCAACGAGCTCGCGGAGCCGTTCGACATCTCGCTCCAGGCGGTCTCGCGGCACATCCAAGTCCTCGAACAGGCGGGGCTCGTGACCAAGGCCCGTGAGGCACAGCGCCGCCCGGTCCACCTCGCCCCCGAGGCGCTGGAGCGGCTCACCGCCTGGATCGACGGTTACCGCCTGGCCCACGAACAGTCCTACCGACGCCTCGACGCCCTCCTGGCGACCCAGCGTCCTGACCCCGAGAGGAGGAGCCGATGAGCGGCTCCCTGCACCTGGAGGCCCCGGCGGCACTGCCGTGGGTCGACTTCACCCGTGAGTTCGACGCCCCGGTGTCGGCCGTCTACGACGCCCACCGCGACCCGGACAAGGTCCGCCGCTGGCTCGGCCCGCACGGCTACGAGATGGAGGTCGTCCGCTGGGACTTCGCGGCCGGCGGCGCCTACGAGTACCTGCACCGCAGCCCCGAAGGCACCCAGTTCGGCTTCCGGGGCGTCTTCCACACCGTGCGTGAGAACGACACCGTCGTGCAGACGTTCGAGTACGCCGGGGCCCCTGACGAGGTCAGCCTCGACTTCCTGGCCTTCGAGGCCCTCGGCGACGGACGCACCCGGCTGCGCGGCCGGAGCGTCGGGCGCACCGTGGAGGGCCGCGACGCGATGCTCGGCTCCGGAATGGAGCGGGGCATGAACGAGGGCTACGTGCGCCTCGACGCGTTGCTCGCGACGGACCGGGGGTGAACGGCATGGACTTCACCCTCGAGGTCGTGACCCTGCCGGTGTCGGACGTCGACGCCGCCATCGCCTTCTACCGCGACGGGGTGGGCTTCCACCTCGACCACGACGTCGACGCCGGCTTCGGCCGCGTCGTCCAGCTCACCCCGCCCGGCTCGGGCTGCTCGGTGGTGTTCGGCACCATGCCGGCGATGCAGCGGATGGAACCCGGCTCCCTGCACGGCCTCCAGCTGGTGGTGGCCGACGCCGTGGCGGCTCGTGACGGGCTGACTGCCCGCGGGGTGGCCTGCGACGACATCACCTCGTTCGACGAGCGGGACGGCTCGACGTTCTTCGGTTTCGCCGACCCCGACGGCAACACCTGGGCGGTACAGCAGATCCGGGCCCGCGCCGAGAACCCCCTCATCCCCCGCTCCTGAGGGCCGGCGCGCGGCCCGGCCGGTCGTCAGCCGTCGTCGCCCGGGCGTTCGGTGGCCCGGTCGGCGCGCCGCCGGAGCCGGTCGCGGACCTCGTCGGGCGAGTAGGCGCGGCGGGCGCGCTCGTCGCGGGCCACCAGCACCCCGGTGGCCACCACCCCGGCCGCGCTCGCGACCCCGAGGAGCTTCAACCAGCGGTTGCGGTTCGCCATGTCGCTCACCCTAGCGACGCGCCGGCCCGGCAGACTGGGGCCATGGCGCGCACCGGCTCCCACGCCGTCCCCTTCGACGAGGCCGTCGCCGCCACCCGCACCGGCGACCTCTGGATCTTCCGGGGCGGCACGGTGGCCGACCGTGTCATCCAGACGGCCAGCAACGCCCCGGTCAACCACGTGGGGATGGCGCTCGTCCTCGACGACCTGCCGCCCCTGATGTGGCACGCCGAGCTCGGGCGGTCGCTGCGTGACCACTGGACCGGCGAGCACCACCGCGGGGTGCAGCTGCACGACCTCGCCGAGGCCGTGGGGACCTGGCAGGGCCGGTACGGCCAGCGGGCCTGGCTGCGCCAGCTCGAGCCGGCGGCCGGGCCCCCCGAGGAGGACGCCGCCCTGCGCACGGTCGCCCGGCTCGACGGGGTCTCGTTCCCGTCGACCCTGCGCCTCGGCTGGCGCTGGCTCAAGGGCCGCGACGCGCACGTCACCCGCGCGACGCTCGAGCGCAAGGGGCTGCGGCCCGAGGACGCCTACTGCGCCGAGGTCGTCGCGGCCACCCTCGAGGAGATGGGAGTGCTCCGCGCCGACGCGCCGACGAACTGGTACGACCCGGGCCGCTTCTGGAGCGGCGACACCCTGCCGCTGGCGCCGGGCTGGTCCTACGGGCTCGAGGTCGAGGTCGCACCCTCGACGGCCACCCCGGCCTGACCCTCGCGCCGCCGGCGGCGCACCCACGGCAGGGCGACCACGAGCACACCGAGCGCCAGGCTGCCGGCCCCGGACAGCAGCCCCCACAGGCCGCACCACAGGACGAGCGCGACACCCTCCCAGAGCAGCGTGGTGTACGCGATGTCGGGGGTGTGGCCCGACGCGACCCAGGCACCGCCGACGGTGCCCAGGCCCGCCAGGACCATCAGGACCACCGTCAGGCCGGCCGAGCGGACCAGGCTCCACCCCGCGGGGAGGTCGCCGCCGCCGGCGTCCTCGACCTGGTCGGGGAACGCCGCGAACACGTCGGGGACGGGACCCCGGGGATGGCGTGGCATACGGCCAGAGCATACGGACCTGCCCCGAGCGGCCCGCCCCGCACCGCCGCAGCGCCCCCGGGGCGGGGAGGTCAGGAGGCCAGGGCGTAGCCCAGGGCGGCGGCGCCGAGGCCCAGCACCAGCGAGAGCCCGACGACCGCGGCCGCCTCGGCCCGGCGACCGTCCTCGACCGCCTCCCACACCTCGAGGGCCAGCGTCGAGAACGTCGTGAAGGCCCCGCAGAACCCGGTGCCGAGCAGTGTCAGCCACCCCGGACCGGCCCCGCCGCCCACCAGCAGTCCCAGGAGGAGCGACCCCCCGACGTTGACGGCCAGGGTGCCGGCGGGCGGGACGGCCGACCAGCGCGTGCGCAGCCAGTGGCCGACGAGCAGCCGGGCCGGCGCCCCGACGGCGCCCCCGAGCGCGACCAGCAGCGCGTGGGTGGCGGTCACGGGCCCGGCCAGACCCGGCGCCCGAGGGCCGCCCCGGCCCCCACGGCCGCCACCCCGACCACGAGGGTCCCCACGAGGTAGCCCAGGAGGACCGGCACCCGGTCGGCCGCGCCCAGCTGCACCACGTCGACCGCCAGCGTCGAGAACGTCGTCCAGCCGCCGAGCATCCCCACCCCGACGAACGGCCGCAGCAGCCGGTGCACGCCCGGCCGGTCGACCAGGAAGGCCACGAGCAGCCCCATCGCGAAGGCGCCGGTGACGTTGACGACCACGGTGGCCCACGGCATCCCGCCGGCTGTGTGCGGCAGCGCGAGCCCGACCGCCCACCGCCCCAGCGACCCCAGCACGCCGCCGGCCGCCACCGCCCCGAGCAGCCGGGCGTCGGGGAACGCGCCCTCTCGTGCCGGCATCAGGCGCGCAGGGTCTCGAGGTACTCGGCGATCCGCCCGATGGCCTCGGTGAGGACCTCCTCGTCGGGCAACGTGACGAGGCGGAAGTGGTCGGGGGCGAACCAGTTGAAGCCGGTGCCGTGGGTGACCAGGATCTTCTTGGCCCGCAGCAGGTCGATGACGAACGCCTCGTCGGACTCGATCGGGTAGACGGCGGGGTCCAGGCGCGGGAAGCAGTACAGCGCGCCCATCGGCTCGACGCACGAGACGCCGGGGATGTCGTTGAGCAGCCGCGACGCCAGCTTGCTCTGCTCGCGGAACCGGCCGCCGGGGGCGACGAGCTCGCTGACCGACTGGTAGCCGCCGAGCGCGGTCTGGATGGCGTGCTGGGCCGGCACGTTGGCGCACATCCGCATGTTGGCCAGCAGGGTCAGGCCCTCGAGGAAGTCCACGGCCAGGTGCTGGGGCCCCGAGACCATGACCCAGCCGGCGCGGTAGCCGCAGACCCGGTAGGCCTTGGACAGGCCGCTGAAGGTGAGGCACAGGACGTCCTCGCCGGCGGCGGCCGCGGCGTGGTGGTGCACGGCGTCGTCGAACAGGATCTTCTCGTAGATCTCGTCGGCCATGACGACCAGGTCGTGGCGCCGGGCGATGTCGACGAGCGCGTGGACCATCTCCTGCGAGTACACCGCCCCGGTGGGGTTGTTCGGGTTGATGATCACCAGCGCGTGGGTGTTCGGGGTGATCTTGGCCTCGATGTCGGCGAGGTCGGGCATCCAGCCGTTCGCCTCGTCGCAGCGGTAGTGCACCGGGGTGCCGCCCGAGAGGGAGACCGCGCCGGTCCACAACGGGTAGTCGGGGGCGGGGACCAGGACCTCGTTGCCGTCGTCGACGAACGCCTGGAGCACCATCGTGATGAGCTCGGAGACCCCGTTGCCGATGTAGACGTCGTCGACGGCGGTGTCGCGCAGGCCCCGCGACTGGTAGTACTGCGCCACCGCGGTGCGGGCCGAGTAGATGCCGCGCGAGTCGGCGTAGCCCTGGCTGTCGGGCAGGTTGTGCACCATGTCGGCGACGATCGACTCGGGGGCCTCGAACCCGAAGGGCGCGGTGTTGCCGATGTTGAGCTTGAGGATCTTGTGGCCCTCGGCCTCGAGCCGCTGGGCCTCGACGAGGATGGGCCCGCGCACGTCGTAGCGGACGTGTTGCAGCTTCTTGCTCTGGACGATGCGGCGCATGGGGCCAGTGTTCCACCCCGACCTGCGCGCCGCCCCCGTGTTCCGCGCCGGTGTGCCGCCGGCCCCTCCCGGGTCCGCCACCGCCCCCGGACACAGGTCGGCCGGGGTGGGACCCAGATCCCCACCCCGGCCGACGTTCAGGGCGTCAGCCCCGTCGTGACGGTTCCTCGGGGACGACGTCGTCGAGGTGGATGGAGTGCGCTGCCTCCTCGACGGCCGCCGTGGAGCCGCCCGTCGGCCGGGCGCCGGGCTCGTCGACCCCCGTCTCCTCGGGTGGCGCCTCGAGCGGTGCGTTCCCGCGCCGGCCGCCGAAGGCCTCCATGACCATCCCGATGAACGAGCGGCGCCCGGCCTTCTTCGACAGCACGTCGAACGCGACGGCGCCGAGCAGGACCAGGCCCTTGATGACCTGGATCCAGTTGCTGTCGACGCTCATGTTCGCGAGGCCGAGGTTGAGCACGCCCATGACCAGACCACCGATCATGGCGCCGGTGACGGTGCCGACACCACCGGCCACGGCCGCGCCGCCGATGAACACGGCGGCGATGGCGTCGAGCTCGAAGCCGACGCCGTCCTTGGGGTTGGCGGCGTTGAGGTAGGCGGTGAAGACCATGCCCGCGATGCCCGCCAGCAGCCCCATGTTGACCATCACCAGGAAGTCGACGCGCTGGGTGTTGACGCCCGACAGCCCGGCGGCGTTGCGGTTGCCGCCCACCGAGTAGATGTGGCGCCCGGTGACGGTCCGCTGCGTGATGAAGGTGTACAGCAGCACCAGCGCGAACAGGATGAGCCCGACCACGGGCACACCCTTGTACGACGCCAGCAGCAGGCCCAGCGCCAGGAGCAGGCCCCCGGCGAAGACGATCTTGATGACGGTGACCGTCATCGGCGCGACCTTCATCTCGTACTTCTTGCGCTCCGCGCGGTTCTTCAGCTCGAAGTACGCGAAGGCGGCGATCGCCAGCAGGGTCAGGATCAGCGTGGGGTTGTGGTACCCGGTGTTCGGGCCCATCTCGGGCAGGTAGCCGTTGGCGATCTTCTGGAACGCGTCGGGCACCGGGATCGACTGGGCGTTGAGGATCATCAGGTCCAGGCCGCGGAAGAGGAGCATGCCGGCGAGGGTGACGATGAAGGCCGGGATGCCCACGTAGGCGACCCAGTAGCCCTGCCACATCCCGACGAGGATGCCCAGCGCGACCCCGAGCAGGATGGCGGCCGGCCAGGGCAGGCTCCACTGCTGCATCGCCAGGGCCACGGTGGCGCCCACGAAGGCACACACGGAGCCGACCGACAGGTCGATGTGGCCGGCGATGATGACCATGACCATGCCGATGGCCAGGATCAGGATGTAGCCGTTCTGGACCAGCAGCGAGGTCACGTTGCGCGGCTCGAGGAACAGGCCGTCGGTGAGGAAGTAGAACATCCCCACCAGCAGCAGCAGGGCGATCATCATCCCGTACTGCCGGAAGTTGCCGCCGAGGCTGGCCCGGATCTCCGCGAGGAGGGGTCCGCGCGCGGTCTTCTCGCGCTCGGGTGCGACGTCTGCGGGCATGGTCAGCCTGCCTTTCTCTGGGTCATGTGGCGCATGAGCAGCTCCTGGTCAGCGTCCGCGCGGGGAACGTCGGCGGTGATGACGCCGGCGCTGAGGGTGTAGATCCGGTCGCAGATGCCCAGCAGCTCGGGGAGCTCGGACGAGATCACGAGCACCCCCCGCCCGGTGTCCGCGAGCTGGTTGATGATCTCGTAGATCTCGTACTTGGCGCCGACGTCGATGCCGCGGGTGGGCTCGTCGAGGATCAGCACGTCGGGCTCCGTGAACATCCACTTGCCGAGGACGACCTTCTGCTGGTTGCCGCCCGAGAGCTTGTTGACGCCGACGTCGACGCTGGGCGCCTTGATGTTGAGGCTCTTGCGGTACCGCTCGGCCGCCACGACCTCGGCGTTGTCGTCGACCGCCATGTTGCGGCGGATCTTGGTCAAGCCGGCCGAGGTGATCGAGACCTTGATCGAGTCGAGCAGGTTCAGCCCGAGCGCCTTGCGGTCCTCGGTGACGTAGGCCAGCCCGGCCTTGATGGCCTCGCCGACGTTGCGCGCCCGGATCTCCTTGCCGTCCTTGAGCAGGGTGCCGCCGCGCTTGGTGCCGTAGGACTCGCCGAACACGCTGCGCGCGAGCTCGGTGCGTCCGGCGCCCATGAGGCCGGCCAGCCCGACGATCTCGCCGCGGCGCACCGTGAGGTTGGCGCCGCGCACGACCAGCCGGTTCGGGTCGGCCGGGTGGGCCACCGTCCAGTCGCGGATCTCGAGCAGGACCTCGCCCACCGACGACTCGTGCGGCGGGTACCGGTGGTCGAGGTCGCGCCCGACCATCCCGCGGATGATCCGGTCCTCGTCGACCCCGCCGGCGCTGACGTCGAGGGTCTCGATCGTCCGGCCGTCGCGGATGATGGTGATGGAGTCCGACACCTGCTCGATCTCGCCCAGCTTGTGGCTGATCATGATGCAGGTGATGCCCCGCTCGCGCAGGCCGTCGAGCAGGCTCAGCAGGTTCTGGCTGTCGGTGTCGTTCAGCGCGGCCGTGGGCTCGTCGAGGATGAGCAGCTTGACGTCCTTGGCCAGGGCCTTGGCGATCTCGACGAGCTGCTGCTTGCCGATGCCGATGTCGCGGATGAGGACGTCGGGGTCCTCGTGCAGGCCCACGTTCGCCAGCAGCTCGACGGCGCGACGGCGGGCCTTGAGCCAGTCGATGGCACCGCGGGAGGAGGTCTCGTTGCCGAGGAAGAGGTTCTCGGTGATCGAGAGCTGGGGGATGAGGGCCAGCTCCTGGTGGATGATGACAATGCCCGCGCGCTCGGAGTCGCGGATGCCTTTGAACTCCACCTCGCGGCCCTCGAAGTGGATCTCGCCGGTGTAGGAGCCGTGCGGGTACACCCCGGACAGCACCTTCATCAGGGTCGACTTGCCGGCCCCGTTCTCACCGCAGATGCTGTGGATCTCGCCGCGCCGGACGTCGAGGCGGACCTCGTCGAGGGCCCGCACGCCCGGGAACTCCTTGGTGATCCCGCGCATCGACAGGATCGTGTCGTCCGCCATCTCGCTCCTTCTCCTTCTGGGGACTGGTCGACCGGGGGCGGCGGCGCGTGGCCGCACCGCCGCCCCGGGGCCTCGGACCGTTACTTCAGCTGGTCCGCGGTGTAGTAGTTCGCCTTGAGGAGGACGTCCTTGACGTTGGACTTGTCGATCGCGACCGGCTGCAGCAGCTGCGTCGGGACCTTCTTGACGCCGTTGTCGTAGGAGGTGGTGTCGTTGACCTCGACGGTCTTCTTCTCGAGGATCTGCTGGATCATCGTGACCGTGGCCTTGGCGAGCTCACGGGTGTCCTTGAACACCGACGAGTACTGCTCACCCGCGAGGATTGACTTCACGGACTCGAGCTCGGCGTCCTGGCCGGTGACGACCGGGAGCTTCTTGCCGCCGGTGCCGTAGCCGGAGCCCTTGAGGGCCGCGATGATGCCGCGCGAGAGGCCGTCGTAGGGCGAGAGCACGCCATTGACGTCCTTGTCGGAGTAGGCCTTGGTGAGGACGTTCTCCATGCGCTTCTTGGCGACGGCGGCGTCCCAGCGAAGGGTGGCGACCGTCTTGAAGTCGGTCTCGCCCGAGGCGATCTTGATGGTGCCGTCGTCGATCTTCGGCTGGAGGACCTCCATGGCCCCGTTGAAGAAGAAGGTCGCGTTGTTGTCGTCGGGCGAGCCGGCGAACAGCTCGACGTTCCACGGCTTCGGGGCGCCCGAGGCCTCGAGGCCCTGGAGCAGGCTCTCGGCCTGCAGCTTGCCGACCTTGAGGTTGTCGAACGTCGTGTAGTACTGCACCGCGTCGGTGTCGCGCAGCAGGCGGTCGTAGGCGATGACCGGGATGTTGTCGGCCTTGGCGTCGGCGAGGGCACCCTTGAGGGCGGTGCCGTCGATCGAGGCCACGACGAGGACGCCGTTCTTCTTGGTGACCATGTCCTGCAGCTGGGTCACCTGGGTCGGGATGTCGTCGTTGGCGTACTGGAGGTTGACCTTGTAGCCGGCGGCCTCGAGCTGCTGCTTGATGTAGTCACCGTCCTTGATCCAGCGCTCGGAGGTCTTGGTCGGCATGGCGACACCGACCGTGATGTCGGCCGGCTTGGCCGACGCGTCGGCGGCAGCACCGGTGGGCTCGGTCGAGCGCCCGCAGGCGGTGAGCGCCATCACCGTCACTGCGGTCACCGCAAGGAACTTGCGCATCGTGGTGGTTCTCCTTCGTCTCCAGGGCCGGCGGGGAAGCCGGTCCGTCTGTCCGTCGAGCGGCGTCGGTGCCGTCGTCGGGTCTGTCGCGCCGAGGGTCAGAGGCCCCCGGCGAGTCGGTGGTACGCCGCGTTCCAGCGCAGCTCCTGGCGGAACGCGCGCAGCGTGGTTCCCTCGCCGATGACGGCGAGCTCGAGCCCGACGATCTCGGCGAGCTGGTCGAGGTGGGCGGAGGTGAGCGCGGTCGAGAGCACCGTGTGGTGCGGGCCGCCGGCCATCAGCCAGCCCTCGGTGGAGGTGGCGAAGTCCGGCTTGGGGCGCCACACCGCGCGGCCCACCGGCAGGTTCGGCATCTCGTGCGGCGGGGTCACGACGGTGACCTCGTTGGCGACGAGCCGGAACCGGTCGCCGAGGTCGTTCCAGCCGAGCACGACACCCTCGCCGGGGTCGGCGTCGAAGACCATCCGCACCGGGTCCTCGCGGCCGCCGATGCCGAGGGGGTGGATCTCGATGCGCGCCGGCGTGCTCGACAGGGTGGGGCAGACCTCGAGCATGTGCGCCCCGAGGACCAGCTCCTGGCCCGGGGTGAGGTCGTAGGTGTAGTCCTCCATGAAGGAGGTGGCCCCCGGCAGGCCCTGGGCCATCACCTTGAGGGTGCGCACCAGGACCGAGGTCTTCCAGTCGCCCTCGCCGCCGAAGCCGTACCCGTCGGCCATGAGGCGCTGCACGGCCAGGCCCGGCAGCTGCGGCAGCCCGCCGAGGTCCTCGAAGTTCGAGGTGAACGCGGTGTAGCCGCCGTCGCCGAGGAAGCGGCGCAGGCCGGCCTCGATGCGGGCGCCGTAGCGCAGCGACTCGTGGCGCTCGCCGTCGGGGAGCAGCTCGGGCGCGACGTCGTAGAGGTCGGCGTACTCGGTGACCAGCGCGTCGACCTCGCGGTCCTCGACGGCGTCGACGACCGCGACGAGGTCGTTGACCCCGTAGGTGTTGACCGACACCCCGAGGCGGATCTCGGCCTCGACCTTGTCGCCCTCGGTGACGGCGACGTCGCGCATGTTGTCGCCGAAGCGGACCACGCGCATCGTGCGCAGCTCGGCGGCGGCGGTGGCCGCGCGTGACCAGTCGGCCACCCGCTGGAGCACCGCCGGGTCGGAGGTGTGCCCCGACACCGTGAGCCGCGGCTGGCGCATCCGGGTCTGGATGAACCCGAACTCCCGGTCGCCGTGGGCGGCCTGGTTGAGGTTCATGAAGTCCATGTCGATGCTGGCCCACGGCAGGTCGCGGTCGGCCTGGGTGTGCAGGTGCAGCAGCGGCTTGCGCAGCGCGTCGAGCGCCCCGATCCACATCTTGGCGGGGGAGAAGGTGTGCATCCACGCGATGACCCCGACCACGCGGTCGTCGGAGGTGGCCTCGAGCATCATCCGCCGCATGGCCGGCGCGTCCTTCAGCACGGGCTGCGCGATGACCTCGGCCACGATGCCGTCGTACCCGGCCAGGGCGTCCGAGACCCGGCGCGACTGGGCCGCGACCTGCTCGAGCACGTCCTCGCCGTAGAGGCCCTGGCTCCCGGTGAGGAACCAGATCTGACGGTGGGTCACTGGAGGTCTCCTTGCTGTCCGTAGACGTTCTGGTAGCGGTCGTGGAGCCGGGTGACGTCGGCGGCGTCGATGGCCACCGGCTCGCCCAGCTGGCGGGCGATGTGGGTGGTGCGGGCGACGTCCTCGACCATCACGGCCGCCTTGACGGCGTCGCGGGCGTCGCGCCCGATCGTGAACGGGCCGTGGCCCGCCATCAGGACCGCCCGGCTGCGCGACCCGCGCAGCGTCTCGACGATGCCGCGCCCGATGGAGTCGTCGCCGATCAGCGCGAACGGGCCGAGCGGGATCTCGCCGCCGAACTCGTCGGCGGTCATGGTGAGGACGCAGGGGATGGCCTCGTGGCGGGCCGCCCACGCGCAGGCGTAGGTCGAGTGGGTGTGCACGACGCCGCCGACCTCGGGCAGGTGCCGGTAGACGTACGCGTGCGCGGCGGTGTCGGAGCTCGGGGCGTGCTCGCCCTCGACGAGGGTGCCGTGCAGGTCGGTGACGACGATGGCCTCGGGGGTGAGGTCGTCGTAGGAGACCCCCGACGGCTTGATGACCATGAGGTCGGCACCGGGCACGCGGGCGCTGACGTTGCCCGCGGTCCAGATGACCAGGCCGTAGCGGGTGAGCTCGCCGTGCAGGGAGGCGACCTCGGCCCGCAGGCGCTCGACGGTGCCGCGCACGGCATCCGAGATCGGGGTCGTCGCGCTCACGCGTGCGCCTCCCGCCGGATGGCCTTCAGCGTGCGCATGGCCCCGCTGGTACGGCCGAAGTGGTCGTGCAGCTCGCGGTAGACCGCGTAGAGCCGGTCGTAGGCGGCGACGTTCTCGGCGATCGGGGTGAAGGCGGCCTGCTCACGCCGGCCCATGGCCTTGGCGGCGGTCGGCACGTCGCCGTAGGCCCCGGCGGCCACCGCCGCGTGCAGGGCCGAGCCCAGGGCCGGCCCCTGGGTCGAGGTGACCACCGAGAGCGGCATGTCCAGCACGTCGGCGTAGATCTGCATGAGCAGGGCGTTCTTCTGGAGGCCGCCGGTGACGATGAACTCGGTGACCGGCACGCCCGACGCGGCGAAGGTCTCGACGATGACGCGGGCCCCGAAGGCGGTGGACTCCAGCAGCGCGCGGTAGACGTCCTCGGGGCGGGTCGTCAGGGTCATCCCCATGACCAGGCCCGAGAGGTCGTGGTCGACCAGCACCGAGCGGTTGCCGCTCCACCAGTCCAGGGCGACCAGGCCGTGGGCCCCGATGGGCTGCTCGGCGGCCAGCGCGGTGAGGTGCTCGTGCACCCCGACGCCGGCCGCGTGCGCGTCCTGCTCGTAGGTCTTCGGCACCTGGTTCGCGACGAACCAGCCGAAGATGTCGCCGACGCCGGACTGCCCGGCCTCGTAGCCGTAGAGGCCGGTGACGATGCCGCCGTCGACCACACCGCACATGCCGGGGACCTCGGCCAGGACGTCGCTGCTCATGACGTGGCAGGTGGACGTGCCCATGATGGCGACCATCTGGCCGGGCGCGACCGCGTCGGCGGCCGGGGCCGAGACGTGGGCGTCGACGTTGCCCACGGCCACCGGGATGCCCTCGGGCAGGCCGGTCCAGGCGGCGGCGCGGGCGCTGAGGCGGCCCGCCACGGTGCCGAGCTCGCCGATCGGGTGGTCGAGCTTGTCGTCGACGAACCCGGCGAAGTCGGGGTTGAGTGCGGCCAGGTAGTCGCGGCTCGGGTAGGCGCCGTCCTGGCGGATGCCCTTGTAGCCGGCGGTGCACGCGTTGCGGACGTAGCGGTCGCACAGCTGCCAGACGATCCAGTCGGCGGCCTCGACCCAGTGCTCCATCGCGGCGTAGACCTGGGGGGCCTCCTCGAGCAGCTGCAGGCCCTTGGCGAACTCCCACTCGCTCGAGATGACGCCGCCGTAGCGCGCCAGCCAGCCCTCGCCGCGCTCGCGGGCCAGCTCGGTGATGCGGTCGGCCTGGCCCTGGGCGGCGTGGTGCTTCCAGAGCTTGACGTAGGCGTGCGGCTCGTCGCGCAGGTCGTCGGTGTCGCACAGCGGGGTGCCGTCGGCGAGCGTGGGCACCATCGTGCAGGCGGTGAAGTCGGTGGCGATGCCGATGACGTGGGCCGGGTCGACGCCGGCGGACTCGACCGCCGCGGGGACGGCGGTGCGCAGCACCTCGACGTAGTCGGAGGGCACCTGGAGGGCCCAGTCCGGCGGGAGGCGGCGGCCAGAACCCGGCATCACGGAGTCGACGACGCCGTGGGGGTACTCCAGGACCGCGGAGCCCATCTCGGCCCCGTCGCTCACGCGGACGACGAGGGCCCGGCCGGACAGCGTCCCGTAGTCGACGCCGATGACGTAGCGGTCGTCATCGAGGGTCATCCCTGGCTCCTTCGCCGTGTGCCCCCACCGTCGCCGTCGACGGGGTGATGTGAGCGCTCACATTGTTAGCGCTCACATCCGGCCCGCGCAAGGGATGTGACCGATTCGTGACCTGCGCCCGGTCTCAGCGGCGGCGGCCGCGGGGAGAGCGGGCGGTCGAGCCGCGCGCCACCAGCCGCGGCGGCACGAGGGTCGACGGCAGCTCGTCGTCTCCCCCGATCGCGCCGACGACGAGCCGCACGGCCTCGCGCCCCAGCGCCGCGAAGTCCTGCCGGATGGTCGTCAGCGGAGGCTGCGAGAAGGCCGCCTCGGGGATGTCGTCGAAGCCCACCACGGAGACGTCCTCGGGCACCCGCCTGCCGGCCTCGCCCAGGGCCCGCAACGCGCCCATCGCCATCTGGTCGTTGGCGACGAAGATGGCTGTGGTGGAAGGGTCCTGGGCCAGTATTCGCAGGCATCCCTCGTGGCCGGCCCGGGGTGACCAGTCGCCGGTGACCACGGGCCCCGGCCGCGTGCCGGCCTGCTCCATGGCCTCGTGGAAGCCGGCCTGCCGGGCCTCCGACTGCGGCCAGTCGCGGGGGCCCGTGATGTGGCCGATGCGGCGATGGCCCAGGTCGAGCAGGTGACGGGTGGCCATCGCGCCCCCGGCCCGCTGGTCGACGCCGGCGGTGGGGGAGCCCGCCCCGAGGAAGCCGTCGAGGGCGATGAGCGGCACGTCGAGGTCGCGCAGCACCGCCGGGTCGGGGGTCTCGCCGTGGGCCGCGACCAGGACGATGGCCTCGACCGCCTGGCTCAGGTGGTGCTCGAGCGCCGCCGAGACGCTGGGGCCGGTGACGTCCCAGAGCAGGTCGAGGGTCATCCCGTAGCCGGCCTCGCGCGCGGCCTGGGCGATGCTCGACACGGTGCTGGCCGGCCCGTAGAGGCGCAGCTCGTCGACGATCACGCCGATGAGGCCGCTGCGCCGGGTGACCAGCGCCCGGGCGGCGGAGTTGCGCCGGTAGCCGAGCTCGGAGATGGCGCGCAGCACGCGGTCGCGGGTCTCGGGGCGTACGGCGTCGGCGTCGTTGAGCACGCGCGACACCGTCTGGTGCGAGACGCCGGCCCGACGCGCGACGTGCGCCATCGTCGGCGCCGCGGTCGGTGAGCCCATGGCGCGCACTCTAGTGGGGCGCTCGGGCACACTCGGACGGTGGACGACGTCGTCGTGGAGCGGGTGCTGCGGGCGGTCGAGCAGGTGCCCCGCGGCCGGGTGGTCTCCTACGGCGACCTGGCCGCCCTGGTCGGCATCGGGCCCCGGCAGGTGGGCTCGATCATGCGCGTCTACGGCGGCAACGTCACGTGGTGGCGGGTCACCAACGCCTCCGGGGACCTGCCCGAGCCGCTGCGCGAGCCCGCCCGGGTGCGGTGGGCCGAGGAGGGCATCCTGATGAAGCCGAACGGGCTCGGCTGCCGGATCGCGGACCACCGGGCCGACCGGGCGGCGCTGGTGAGGGCCTACGAGCGGGTGACGGCGGACCTGCGGGGTCCCGTCGGCTGAGCGACGAGGGGGTCGACGGGGACCCTCAACCCTGCACGGGGGCCCGGGTCGGCGGCCGGGCCCCGCGCCCAGCCCAGGATCCGGTGTGAGACTGGGGTATGCGAGCCCGCGCCAGCGCCCGTCCACGTCTCCGCTCCCTGGCGGCGGTGGCCGGCCTGGCCCTGCTGGCCACCGCCGCCTGCTCGTCCCCGGCGGGCGACGACGGCTACGGGGAGGTGCCGGCCCGACCGCCGGCCTCGGGCTCGTCGGCCCCGGTGTCGAGCACCCCGGCTCCGCGCAGCACGGCGGTCCCCGACCTCGCGGTCGAGGTGGTCGCGAGCGGCTTCGAGCACGGCTGGGACATCGGGTTCCTGCCCGACGGGAGAGCGCTGGTCACCGAGCGCCCGGGGCGGATCGCCCTGGTCTCGGGGCTCCGCGCGGGCGCCACACGCACCCAGGTCCGGGCCGACCTGAGCGACCTCTACGTCAACAGTGAGGGCGGCCTGATGGGGATGGTCGTGCATCCCGACTTCGCGACGAGCCGCGAGTTCACGACCTGCCAGACCCACCAGGAGAGCGGCACCCCGGTCGACATCCGGCTGGTCACCTGGCGGCTCTCGCCCGAGGGCGCTGCGGCGGCCAGGGTGCGCGACCTGCTGACCGGGCTGCCCCTCTCGACCGGGCGCCACTCGGGATGCCGCCCCACGCTCGACGCCGGCGGGGCGCTGGTCGTGGGGACCGGCGACACCGCCGTCGGGTCGCTGCCGCAGGACCTCACCAGCCTCGGGGGCAAGACGCTCCGGCTGGACCTCGGGACGGGGAAGCCGTTGCCGGACAACCCCTTCATCGGGTCCGCCAATGCGAAGCAGCGGTACGTGCAGACGTACGGGCACCGCAACGTGCAGGGGGTGGCGCTGCGTCCGGGCACCGACCAGGTGTTCACCGCCGAGCACGGGCCGGACAACAACGACGAGGTCAACCTCATCCGGCCCGGCGCCAACTACGGGTGGGACCCGGCGCAGGGCGGCACCGTCGGCGGCTACGACGAGGGCGTGCCGATGACCGACACCGCGCGCTACCCCGACGCCGTGCCCGCGGTGTGGCAGTCGGGCCGGACGACCCAGGCGGTGTGCGGGCTGGCGTTCCTCCAGGGGCCGCAGTGGGGGGCGTTCGACGGCGCGCTGGTCGTCACGGCGCTCAAGGGTGCCAAGCTGCTGGTGCTGACCCTCGACGACGCCGGCGCCGTGACCGACGTCGCCATCCCCGAGGCCACCAACGGCCCGTACGGCCGGCTGCGGGCGGCGCGGCTCGGGCCCGACGGTGCGCTGTACGTGACCACGACCAACGGCGACGACGACGAGCTGCTGCGCATCACGCCCCGCACCTGATCCCCGGCCGCGGGGCGCGCCGGGCGCGGTCGAGAGGCCAGGACATGGGGACGGCTGCGGCCATCCATCGGCGTGTTCTGGCCTCTCGTCCCCAGCCTGTGGATGACGACCGCGGGGGCCCGTCGCCGTCGGGGACAGTGGACCGATGGGGAGGGTCGAGCTGCCGGAGGATCTGGGCGACGGCCCGTTCAGCGTGGGTCAGGCACGAGCCGCCGGCCTGCGCGACGGCGACCTGCGGGCCCTGCACCGGCCCACCCGCGCGGTGCGCGTGGCGGCCCTGCCGGCGTCGCTGGTCGAGCGGGCCACGGCGTTCGCGGTGGCCCTGCCCCCGGACGCCGCGTTCTCGCACGCCACGGCCGCTCGGCTGCTCGGGCTTCCCCTCCCCGCGGCGCTGGAGGCCGAGGTCCTGCTCGACGTGATGCGCCCCACCGGCCGGTCGAGGACGCGCCGCGCCGGGTGCCGGGGGCATCGAGGGCTCGAGTCGCGCGAGGTGGTGCTGTGCCACGGGCTGCGGGTGGTCGGGGGTGCTGACACCTGGTGCGACCTGGGCGAGCTCCCCTGCGGCTCGATGACCGTCGACGACCTCGTGGTGGTGGCCGATGCGCTCCTGGGGCCGCCCCATCCCCTGGCCGTCGGGACGCTGTCCGCCGCCCTCGAGCGTCGCGTGCGGCCGCGTGGGCGGGGAGCGCTGCTCGATGCGCTCACGCTCGCGCGGCCCGGGAGCCGATCGCCCATGGAGACGCGCGCCCGGCTGATGTTCGTCCGCGCCGGCTTCCCCGAGGCCGAGGTGAACGGTGTCGTGCGTGATGCGAACGGCGGATGGCTGCTCGAGGGCGACCTCGTCTGGCGCCGGCAGCGGGTCGTGGGCGAGTACCAGGGCGAGGCGCATGCCGACCGACGCCGCCGGAGCAGCGACGCGCAGCGCGCCGGACTCGCCCGGGACGAGGGCTGGACCGTCCTGGAGCTGTGGGCCGAGGACATCTGGTCACCGCCCCGACGACGGACGACGCTCCGGGGGTTCGCGGCCGCGCTCGGGCTCGACCCGGGGACGCTGCGCATCCAGTGACGCCGCCCCCGGGCCGGCCGGGTCGAGAGGCCAGGACATGGGGGCGTTCGGCGTGCGGCCTCAGGGGGTGAACGCAACACGACCTGTGGAGGTGTGTTGTGACATTGAAGTTGGCTCGTCGGTTTGAGGACGCGTTCTGGCGTGAGTACCGGCTCGATGGTGACGTGCTGCGGTCCGCGGCTGTGGCTGGGGTCGGATCGAGCATCGCGGGGCGGTGGGTCCGCGAGTCTGGTGGCGTGATCAGGATGCGGGTTGCGGACTCTGGCCACCGGCTCAGCTTCGAGGAGCGTGAGGCGATCGAGGAGATGCTCGCCCGGGGCCATACCCAGGCGGAGATCGCGCGCGAGATCGGGCGGGCGCGGTCGACGATCAGTCGGGAGATCGCGCGCAACCTTCGCCCCAAGGGCCGCACCAGCGCCGGGACGGTGCGGATGCGGCCGTACTCGGCGCGGATCGCGCAGCTGAAGGCTGAGCAGCGGGCCCGCCGGCCCAAACCGACCAAGCTGTCCGGGCACCGGGTGCTCGCGGCGACGGTGCAGGCGTGGATCGGCGGGACCGAGCGGATGAGCCCTCAGCAGGTCAGCAACCGGCTCAAGGTGCTCTTCCCCGATGATGAGTCGATGCGGGTCTCCCACGAGACGCTCTACCAGGAGCTGTACGTCCAAGGCCGTGGCCACCTGCGCGCTGACCTGCACCACGCGCTTCGCACCGGTCGGGCCCGTCGGGCCCCGCGCAAGGCCGCCAAACGGCCCCGGGTGCCCGGGGAGCTGCTGATCGCGAATCGACCCAAGGACGTCGACGCCCGCACCGTGCCCGGGCACTGGGAAGGTGACCTGATCATCGGCAAGAACAGCGCCTCGGCGATCGGGACCCTGGTCGAGCGCACCACCCGGTTCGTGATCCTGCTTCACCTACCAGGGCGGCACGACGCCGAATCCGTCGCCGACGCCATCGCGCAACAGATCACCGCCCTACCCGAGCACCTGGCCCGCTCCCTGACCTGGGACCAAGGCGTCGAGCTGGTCGGCTCCCACCAACGAGTCCGTGCCGAGACCGGGCTGAGCGTGTGGTTCTGCGACCCCGCCTCGCCCTGGCAACGCGGCAGCAACGAGAACACCAACGGGCTCCTTCGCCAGTACTTCCCCAAGGGCACCGACCTGTCCGTGTACACCCAAGAAGACCTCGAGACCGTCGCAGACGGACTCAACGCCCGACCCCGCATGACCCTGGGATGGCGTACCCCAGCCGAAGCCCTCGCCGAAGTAGCCTGAAACCAACCCGTTGCGCTCACCGATTGAGACCGCCGCGGCGTCCATCCGCGTGTCCTGGCCCCTCGACCGGGCGCGGCGGCCCGGAGCGGGTCAGACGTCGACGATGCTGGTGGCGACCTCGGTGACCGACGGGCGCCGCGGGGTGGACGAGAAGCCGAAGCGGCACGGCGGGTCCACCGGGGCGAGGGCGCCGAGCTCCACGCCGTCGAACGTGCCGTGCATCCCGATGACCGCCCGGACGTCGGTGGCGCCGTAGTACTCCCGCCGCCCCGCCCGGGCGACGCCTCGGGTCCGGACGCCGCGCATCGCGACGCGCGCGACCGGGTCGGCCAGGGTCGCGAAGGCCGGGCTGGTCGCCACCGGGCGCGGCACGAGCACGAGCATCCGGCCGAGCGGGGTGCGGACGCCGACGTCGAGCGCGAGCGACAGCGACGGCGTCTCGACCGACCAGCTCCGCGGGGGGATTTTCGAGCTCGCCGGGGAACCGTGCGGGTGCGGACCTGAAGGTTGCGGCATCGGGGGAGAAAGTGGAGCCCCGGCCACGGTGACGGGCTCGAGGCGCACCTCGTCGAAGGCGTACGTCGTCGAGACCAGCTCGGCAACCTGCTCGCTCGGCGCCAGCAGCACCCGGTGCCCGTCCGGCCCCTCGACCATCACGTCGGCGAACGGCCCGAACGGCGTCTCGAACCACCACCCGACGACCACCCGCACCCCGGACGTCGAGCCCACGCCGGCGATGCGCCCCCGGAACCGTCGCCGCTCGCCCATCCCCCCATCCTGCCCGGGGCTCACCGCGACGACGCCCGCCGCCACCCGCGCCCGCGACCCTCCGCGCGTCGTGGCCCGCGACCGCCGCCCGTGACTAGGGTCCGCCCATGACCTCCGACGCAGCGGGTCGGCCCACGGGCCGCCGCGCCCCGACCGCGCCCGGCCCGGCCCGCGCACTGCCGGCGTCGGCCCGGCGCGGGTACGGCCTCGGCTCGGTCGCGACCGGCTCGTTCGGCACCGTCCCGGGTCTGCTCCTGCTGCCGTACCTCACCGACCGCCTCGGGGTGGCCGCCGGGGTCGCCGGGCTCGTGGTCTTCCTGCCCAAGGCCTGGGACGTCCTGCTCAACCCGGTGGCGGGCCGCATCAGCGACCGGTCCACCCACCCCGGCGGCCGTCGCCGGCCCTTCCTGCTGCGGGCCGGTCTGCTCCTCGCCGTGCTGTTCGTCCTCCTGTTCTCGGGCCCGACCGCACCCACCGGGATCGCCACCGCCTGGGTCGTCGTGGCCTTCCTCGGCTGCGCCACCGCCTACGCGTTCTTCCAGGTGCCGTACGTGGCGATGCCGGCCGAGATGACCGACGACTACGACGAGCGGACCCGGCTGATGACCTGGCGGGTGGCCGTGCTCGCCCTCGCCATCCTGGTCAGCGGCGGCCTGGCCCCGGTGGTCCGCGACGCCCTCGGCCCCACGTGGGGCTACCGCGGTGTGGGGCTGTTCGTCGGCGCGCTCATCGCCGTCGGCACCCTCGGCGCCTGGTGGGGCACCCGCACGGCCCCGACCAGCCGGGCCGCGACCGCGGGTGGCAGCCTAGGCGACCAGCTGCGCGTGGTCGCCTCCTCGCGCGAGTTCCGCACGCTGCTGGGCGTGTTCGTGCTGCAGGCGCTGGCGACCGGGTCGATGCTGGCCGGCGTCGACTACGTGGCGCGCGTCCTGCTCGGCAGCCCGGCCGCCTCGACCGTGCTCTTCGTCTGCTTCGTCGGCCCGGCCCTCCTGGTCACGCCCCTCTGGCAGCGCGTCGGGCGCGCCCGTGGCAAGCGCTCCGGCTACCTCTGGGGCTCGCTGCTCCTGGGGCTGGGCGCTCTCGCCACCCTGGCCGCGGTGCCGCTCGGCCTCGCCGCCACCGCCGTCACCGTGGCCGTCGTCGGCGTGGGCTACGCCGCCTGCCAGATGTTCCCGCTCGCGATGCTGCCCGACGTCGCCGCCGCCGACACCGCCCGCACCGGCGAGGACCGGGCCGGCACGTACACCGGGGTCTGGACGGCCGGCGAGACCCTGGGCCTGGCCCTCGGGCCCTTCCTCTACGCGGGCGCCCTGACCCTCGGCGGCTACGTGTCCTCGACCGACGCCGCGGCCGCGCAGCCCGCCTCCGCCCGCACCGCCATCGCGCTCGGCTTCACCGTCGTGCCGGCCGTGCTGGTGGCCCTCTCGCTGGTGCTCCTGCGCCACTACCGACCCGACCGGGAGGTCGCCCGATGACCGACGCGACGCCGCCCCTCGCCTCCGGCCCGGCCGCCGGCCGGGTGCTCGCCGAGCTGCGGCGGATGCAGGCGACCGACCTGCCGACGCACGGGGGTCGCACGCTCGCCTACGTGTACGACTCCGGCCTGGCCGACGCCGACGCCCTGGGCCGCGAGGCGCTCGCCATGTTCGCGTCGTCGAACGGCCTCGACCCCACCGCGTTCCCCTCGCTGCAGCGCATGGAGAACGACCTCGTCGCGCTGGCCGGCGCCCTGCTCGACGCGCCCGACGGGTTCGTGGGGGCCGCGACCTCCGGCGGCACCGAGTCGATCCTGCTGGCCGTCCTGGCGGCGCGCAGGGGCGCGCCCCACCTCACCGCCCCGAGCATGGTCCTGCCCGCCAGCGCGCACGCCGCCTTCCTCAAGGCCGCCTCCTACCTCGGGGTGCGGCCGGTCGTCGTCGACGTCGACCCCCTCACGCTGCGAGCCGACCCGGCCGCGATGGCCGAGGCCGTCGACGACTCCACCGTGCTGGTGGTGGCCTCGGCTCCCTCGTACGCCCACGGCGTGGTCGACCCCGTGGCCGAGGTGGCCGCCCTGGCCGCGGCCCGCGGCATCCGCTGCCACGTCGATGCGTGCATCGGCGGCTGGGTCCTGCCGCACCTCGACCACCTGCCGCCCTGGACCTTCTCCGTCGAGGGCGTCACCAGCATCAGCGTCGACCTGCACAAGTACGCCTACACCCCCAAGGGCGTCTCGCTCCTGCTGCACCGGGACGCCGACCTGCGTCGCGGGCACCTGTTCGCCTCGGCCGCCTGGCCCGGCTACACGATGCTCAACACCACCGCGCAGTCGACCAAGTCGGGAGGGCCGCTGGCGGCGGCCTGGGCCGTGACCCGCCACATCGGGACCGACGGGTACGCCCGGCTGGCCCGCCAGGCGCGCCGCGCGACGCTCGAGCTCGCCGCGGGGGTCGACGCCATCGACGGTCTGCACGTCCTGGTGGCGCCCGACTCGACCCTCCTGGCGCTGACCACCGACGACACCTGCGACGTCTTCACGCTGGCCGACGGGATGCTCGCGCGGGGCTGGTACACCCAGCCGCAGATGGCCTTCGGCGCCGTGCCCCCCACGCTGCACCTGACCCTCTCGGCCGCCACCGCGCCCTCGGTGCCCGACTTCCTCGACGCCCTGGGCGTGACCACCGCCGCCGCCCGCGCCGCCGGCCCGGTGGCGGTCGACCCCGGCCTCGGCGCGCTGCTCGTGAGCCTGGACCCGACGGCGCTCGACGACGCCGCCTTCACCGGGCTCCTCGCCGCCGCCGGGCTGTCCGGCGAGGGCGGGGCCATCGAGCTCCCCGACCGGATGGCGCCGGTCAACGCACTGCTCGACGCCTGCCCGCCCGCGGCCCGCGAGGCGCTGCTCCTCGGGGTCCTCGACCGGCTGAGCCGCCCCACCCCGCGCCCGTCCCCCTGATCCCGTCCGCCCCGCTGTTGCCGCCACGGCCCCGGGCCGTGTTGGCTGGGGACCCAGGCATCGTTGCTCGGAAGGAGCCCCATGGCCACCACGCCCGACCCCACGCTCTCGCACACCGTCGGCCCGCTCGAGCCGCCCCTGCTCGAGCAGACCATCGGGGCCTGCCTCGACGCCACCGTCGAGCGCTTCGGTGACCGCGACGCCCTCGTCGACCGGGCCCAGGGCGTGCGCCTCACGTACGCCGAGCTCGGCGAGCAGGTCGACCGGCTGGCCCGCGGGCTCGTGGGCGCGGGCATCGAGAAGGGCGACCGCGTCGGCATCTGGGCCCCCAACCGCAGCGAGTGGGTGCTGGTGCAGTTCGCGACCGCCAAGGTGGGCGCGATCCTGGTCACCATCAACCCGGCCTACCGCACCCACGAGCTGACCTACGTCCTGAACCAGGCCGGCATCCGGATGCTCGTCACGGCCGCGTCGTTCAAGACCTCCGACTACGTGGCGATGGTCGAGGCCGCCCGCCCCGAGTGCCCCGGGCTCGAGCAGGTCGTGGTGCTGGGCGAGGAGTCGTGGGACGCCCTGCTCGCTCGGGCCGACGAGGTCAGCCCCGAGCGGCTCACCCTGCTGGCCAGCGAGCTCGACCCGCACGACCCCATCAACATCCAGTACACGTCGGGGACGACCGGGTTCCCCAAGGGCGCGACCCTCTCGCACCACAACATCCTCAACAACGGGTACCTGGTCGGCGAGATGTGCCGCTACACCGAGGCCGACCGGATCTGCATCCCGGTGCCCTTCTACCACTGCTTCGGGATGGTGATGGGCAACCTCGCGGCCATCACGCACGGTGCCTGCATGGTCATCCCGGCGGCCGGCTTCGACCCCGCGCTGACGCTCGCGGCCGCCGCGGAGGAGCGCTGCACCTCGCTGTACGGGGTGCCGACGATGTTCATCGCCGAGTGGAACCTGCCGACCTTCGGGGACTACGACCTGTCGTCGGTGCGGACCGGGATCATGGCCGGCTCGCCCTGCCCGGCGTCGATGATGACGCGCCTGATCGAGTCCGGCATCGAGGAGGTCACCATCGCCTACGGCATGACCGAGACCTCGCCGGTGTCGATGCAGAACCGGGTCGACGACACCTTCGAGCAGAAGGTCAACACCGTGGGCTCGGTGCATCCGCACCTCGAGATCAAGGTCGTCGACCCTGTCACCGGCGAGACCGTGCCGCGGGGGACGCCCGGCGAGTTCTGCACCAAGGGCTACTCGGTGATGCTCGGCTACTGGGAGGAGCCCGAGAAGACCGCCGAGGTGCTGGTCGACGGCTGGATGCGCACCGGCGACATCGGCGTGATGGACGACGACGGCTTCGTGCAGATCACCGGTCGCATCAAGGACATGGTCATCCGCGGCGGTGAGAACGTCTACCCCCGCGAGGTGGAGGAGTTCCTCTACTCCCACCCCGACATCCAGGACGTCCAGGTGATCGGCGTGCCCGACGAGAAGTACGGCGAGGAGCTGTGCGCGTGGGTGCGGATGCGCGACGGCGTCGAGCCGCTGACGGCCGAGGCGGTGCGCGAGTACTGCGCCGGCCGGCTCGCCCACTACAAGGTGCCCCGGTACGTCAAGGTCGTCGACGAGTTCCCCATGACGGTCACCGGCAAGGTCCGCAAGGTCGAGATGCGCCAGGTCACGGTGGCCGAGCTCGGCCTCTGACCAGCGCGGACGCCTCGGTACGGCGGACGAGGCGGCCCGCGACATCACCGTGCGGCACGGCGGTGGCGCGCGGGCGCTCGGCGGTAGGTTGTCGGCCGACGCCTACGGAACGGCGTCCTCGACGACAGGAAGCCCCATGACCACGACGCAGCTGATCATCCTCCTCCTCGTCATCGTCGTCGCGGTGGCCCTCGTCCTGCTCCTCGTCCGACGGTCGTCGGCGAGGAAGGACGAGGCCCGCGTCGAGGCGGCGGGGATCCGCGCCGAGGCCGAGGCGGTCGCGAGCGCGATGGCGGGGCAGCAGGTGTTCGCGCAGCAGGCCGACGAGCGGGCCGAGCTGGCGCGGGCCGAGGCCGAGGCCGCGGCCCGGCAGGCGGCGGAGGCGGCCCGGGAGGCCGACCGCCTCGCGGCCGAGGCCGGTCAGCACCGGGCGGTGGTCGAGGAGACCCGCAGCGACTACACCTCGATGCTCTCGCGGGCCGACGAGGTCGACCCCGACGTGCGCACGCCCGCGCCGCAGGACACCGACGTGGTCGCGACCGACGAGCCCGACCTGACCGACGACGACCCCGACCGCGAGCCGCAGACCCGCGCCGAGGCCCGGGCCCGCCGCGAGGACGCCGAGCGGGCCGCCTGGGCCGGCAGCCCCGCGGCGCCCGTGCCGGGGGTCTCGGGGGCGGCCGTCGCCGGCGCCGGGGTCTGGGCCGAGCAGCACGACGACCAGCACCGCGACGACGCCACGTCGGGCCGGGCCGACGAGCCGGTCACGTCCGACCACGCCGCCGGTGGCGAGGACGGCCCTGCGCCCACGTCCGGCGAGCCCGCGTGGTGGGACGAGCCCACCGACGTCGAGGGTGGTCGGGTCGCCCCCGTCGCGACCGCACCGCACGACGACGAGCCCGACGAGGACCGCAGCGCCCGCATCGCCACGGCCGCCGACTACCGCGACGCCACCGACGACGCGCCGGCCGCGGCGGAGCCCGACGCCGGCTCCGCGCTCGCATCCGACGCAGCGCCAGGGTCGGGAGAGGTGTGGACCGGCGCCGCAGCGGGTACGGAGGCCGGCATGACGACGACGTCCGGCTCCTTCGACGACCCCACCCCGGCCCCTGCGGACGACGAGACCGTCGACGCCGCCCGGGACGCGCAGACCCCCACCAACGAATGGGGCGGACCGCACGAGAGCACCGACGCGGACGAGGCCGTGCAGCACGAGGGCAGCTCCGCCGACCCGGCCGAGGAGCTGCCGGGCGAGGGGACCCCCTCCGCCGCGGCCGACCCCGAGGCGCTCGCCGACGAGCCCAGCGAGGACCCCGCGGCCGGGCCGGCGGCGACCGATGCCTCCGCTGACGATCGCTACGACGCCACTCCTGAGCGCGACTGGGGCGCCGACGAGCCGGCGCTGCTGGCCGAGAACGAGGAGCGCGGCGAGCGGCTGGCCGAGGACCGCGCGGACATGGAGCGGGAGGCGGCCGCCGCCGGCATGGACACGCCGCATCCTGTCGAGCCCGAGCCCGACGAGGCCGTCGACCACGACGAGCCCGCGAGCCACGAGCAGGCGAGCGACGAGCCGGAGGCCGCCCACGACGAGTCCGCGGCCGCTGAGCCCGTCGACCAGGACGAGCCGGAAGCGGCTCACGGCGAGTCCGCGGCGGACGGGCCCGTCGACCACGACGAGCCCGCGGCCGCTGCGCCTGTCGACCAGGACGAGCCGGCCGTCTCCCCGGACGCTCCGGCCGAGGAGTCGGCGGCGGCGTCCGCTCCCCGGCGCATCTCCGAGTTCCACGAGATCCGCGACGGCGGCTACGGGATGGGCTCGGCGGCGGCCCTCGACGACGGGGCCCAGCCGATGGACCACCCGGTGCAGGCCTACCGCGACACGATGACCTTCCGCGTCCCGGGCGACCCCGGCTACGACGAGGCCCGGGCCGACGTCTGGTTCTACGACGCCGGCGCCGCCGAGCGCAGCGGCTTCCGCCGGTCGGAGGGCTGAGCACCCCCCACCGGCCCGGGCCCGACCGCCCACCGACCCCGTCGCGCCGCCCCCACTCGGGGAGCGGCGCGTCGTGGCGTCCGGGCGGCGCGCGATCCGGGTGACACGGGTCGTGCCCACCGGGCGCGACCCGATAGGTTCGGTCGCACCCGTCCCCTCCGGAGAGGAAGCACCCGTGCGCATCGGCGTCCCTCGCGAGTCCAGACCCGGTGAGACGCGGGTGGCCGCGACGCCCCGGACCGTCGAACAGCTCGTCGCGCTCGGCTATGTCGTCTTCGTCGAGCACGGCGCCGGCCGCCTCGCCAGCTTCGACGACGGCGCCTACCGCACCGCGGGCGCCGACGTCATCGACGACGCCGTCTGGAACGCCGACGTCATCCTCAAGATCAACGCGCCCTCCGACGACGAGCTCGAGCGGCTGCGCCCCGGCCAGCTCGTGGCCTCCCTGATGTCCCCCGCCCTCGAGCCCGAGCTGGTGCAGCAGCTGGCCGCCCGCGGGGTCACCGCCATGGCGATGGACGCCGTGCCGCGCATCTCGCGGGCCCAGTCCCTCGACGTGCTGTCGTCGATGGCCAACATCGGCGGCTACCGGGCCGTGATCGAGGCCGCCCACGAGTTCGGCTCGTTCTTCACCGGGCAGGTCACCGCGGCCGGCAAGGTGCCGCCGGCCAAGGTCCTGGTGGTCGGCGCCGGCGTGGCCGGGCTGGCCGCCATCGGCACCGCCAACAGCCTGGGTGCCGTGGTGCGCGCCTTCGACGCCCGCCCCGAGGTCGCCGAGCAGGTCGAGTCGATGGGGGCGCGCTTCCTCCGCATCGACGTCGACGACGCGGGCCCCTCGGCTGACGGCTACGCCAAGGAGACCAGCGCCGACTTCGACGCCAAGGCCGCCGCGCTGTACGCCGAGCAGGCCGCCGACGTCGACATCGTCATCACCACGGCCCTCATCCCCGGCCGCCCCGCCCCCCGCCTGCTCACCGAGGAGATGGTCGCCTCGATGAAGCCGGGCTCGGTAGTGGTCGACATGGCGGCGGCCAACGGCGGCAACGTCGCGGGCACGGTGGCGGGGCAGAAGGTCGTCACCGACCACGGCGTCACGATCCTGGGCTACACCGACCTCCCGGGGCGCCTCCCCACCCAGGCCTCGCAGCTGTTCGGCACCAACCTGGTCAACCTCATGAAGCTGCTGACCCCCGGCCAGGACGGTGAGGTCGTGCTCGACCTCGACGACGTCGTCCAGCGCGGGATGACGGTCGTGCGCGAAGGGGAGGTGCTGTGGCCACCACCGCCGGTTCAGGTGTCGGCGGCCGCCCCCGCGCCCGGCAGCGCCGTCGCCACGCTCGACCGGGTCGCCCCTGAGCCGAAGGCGCCGATGAGCGGCTCCACGAAGCTGGCCCTGGCGGCCGCCGGTGCCGCCCTGTTCCTGCTGGTCTCGGCCTTCGCGCCGGCCCCCTTCCTGCGGCACTTCATGGTGTTCATGCTCGCGGTGGTCATCGGCTTCTACGTCATCGGCAACGTGCACCACGCGCTGCACACCCCGCTGATGTCGGTCACCAACGCCATCAGCGGCATCATCGTCGTGGGCGCTCTCCTCCAGGTCGGCCGGGGCAGCGCGGCCGTCACCGTGCTGGCCTTCGTCGGCATCCTCGTGGCGAGCATCAACGTGTTCGGCGGGTTCCGGGTCACGGCGCGGATGCTCGGCATGTTCCGCCGCGAGGAGGCCACCCGATGAGCGCGACCCTGGTCCAGGGCGCGTACGTCGTCGCCGGCCTGCTCTTCATCCTCGCCCTCGCGGGCCTCAGCCGGCACGAGACCGCCCGGCGCGGCAACCGGCTGGGTATCGCCGGGATGGCCGTGGCGCTGGTCGCCACCGTGCTGGCGGCCACCTTCGGCGCCGGCGGCTCCGGGTGGCTGGGACTGCTGCTCATCCTGGTCGCGATGGCCATCGGAGCCGCGGTCGGCCTCGACCGGGCCCGCAAGGTCGAGATGACCGGGATGCCCGAGCTCATCGCGCTCCTGCACAGCTTCGTCGGGCTGGCGGCCGTGCTGGTGGGCTGGAACAGCTCGTACGAGGTGGCCCCCTACCCGACCATCCACGACATCGAGGTGTTCGTCGGGGTCTTCATCGGGGCCGTCACCCTCACCGGCTCGATCGTCGCGTTCCTGAAGCTCTCGGCGCGCATCCCGTCCAAGCCGCTGATGCTCCCGTACCGCAACGGGATCAACCTCGGGGCGCTCGGGCTCTTCGTCGTGCTGACCGTCGTCTACGTGGCGGTGCCCGAGCACGCCGTCTTCGTCCGGCACGCTCTGCTGGGCCTGGTCACGCTGCTGGCGCTGGCCCTCGGCTGGCACCTGGTCGCCTCGATCGGCGGGGGCGACATGCCGGTCGTGGTGTCGATGCTGAACAGCTACTCCGGCTGGGCGGCGGCGGCGGCCGGCTTCCTGCTGAGCAACGACCTGCTGATCATCACCGGCGCGCTCGTGGGCTCCTCGGGTGCGTACCTGTCGTACATCATGTGCCGCGCCATGAACCGCTCGTTCATCTCCGTGATCGCCGGGGGCTTCGGGGTCGAGGGCGGCACCACGGCCGACGACACCGACTACGGCGACCACCGCGAGATCACCGCCGAGGGTGTGGCATCCCTGCTCTCGGACGCGTCGTCGGTCGTCATCACGCCCGGCTACGGGATGGCCGTCGCGCAGGCGCAGTACCCGGTTGCGGCGCTGACCAGGGCGCTGCGGGAGCGGGGCGTCGACGTCCGCTTCGGCATCCACCCGGTGGCCGGGCGGCTGCCCGGCCACATGAACGTGCTGCTGGCCGAGGCCAAGGTCCCCTACGACATCGTCCTCGAGATGGACGAGGTCAACGACGACCTGGCCGCCACCGACGTGGTCCTGGTCATCGGGGCCAACGACACCGTCAACCCGGCTGCGGCCGAGGACCCCACCTCGCCCATCGCGGGGATGCCGGTCCTGCGGGTGTGGGAGGCCAAGGACGTGGTGGTGTTCAAGCGGTCGATGGCCACCGGGTACGCGGGCGTGCAGAACCCGCTGTTCTTCCGCGAGAACACCCAGATGCTGTTCGGCGACGCCAAGGACCGGGTCGAGGACATCCTCAGGGCCCTGTGACGCCGACGGCGGGCCCCCGTGAGGGGCCCGCCGTCGACCAGGTGGCTCAGCCGACGGGCGGGAAGCCCTGCTTCGGGGTCGTGCTGCTGCGGGTCAGGGCGGCGAACGGGGGTACGGGCAGCGGCGCGGGGTCCACCGCCGTCGACGGGGCCGGGACCGACAGGGTGAGGCGGGTCGTGCCCGTGGCGGCGTCGGAGTCGAGGGAGTACCCCACGTCGGGCGTGGCGATGCTGTCGCCCGGGGCGAGCGGGACGTTGGTGTTGCCGACGTACGAGGCAGAGGTCATGTCGTTCCCTGTGCCGTCGGTCCAGTTGAAGTACGTCGTGGTCCAGGCGGTGTCGTTGTTCAGCTGCCCGCCCGTGATGGTGCCCGTGGTGAGGTCGGCCTGGATGCGGATGGTGACGACGACCGCGACGGCCCCCTGGTTGGTGATGACACCGCTCTGCACCACCAGGCCGGACTGCCGGTCGACGGCGTAGGTGGCGGTGACGGACGTGCCGGACGCGGCGAGCGCGGGCGCGGCGGTGCCGACGACGATGACGGGGGTCGACCAGGCAGCGGCGCCCAGGACGACGCGGCGGGTGGTGACGGACACGGAGAGCTCCTCGGGGCAGGGGGGTGGCGCACCTCAACCTAGGCCCTGGTGGGACGGGTGTGACGACGTTGCCGGTATTGCCGTCCGAACGGCGTGTCGTGCCGCCGTTCGGCCATGGTCGAGAGGAGGTGACACGCGGAGCGCCGGGGCGGACGGTCGGCGTGTCACCTCCTCTCGTCGGACCGGCGCGGGCGGCGCCCGGCCCCCGCGCCGCGGCTCGGTAGGCTGCCGGGCGTGACCGAGCCCAGCGAGACCGAGCGGCCCACCGGCATCACCTACGCGGCGGCCGGGGTCGACGTCGAGGCCGGCGACCGGGCCGTCGAGCTGATGAAGGAGTCGGTGCGCCGCGCCACCCGCCCCGAGGTGCTGGGCGGCCTCGGCGGCTTCGCCGGGATGTTCGACGCCAGCGCGCTCGCCACCTACCGTCGCCCGGTGCTCGCGACCTCGACCGACGGGGTCGGCACCAAGGTCGCGATCGCGCAGGCCCTCGACCGGCACGACACCATCGGCTTCGACCTGGTCGGGATGGTCGTCGACGACATCGTGGTCTGCGGCGCCGAGGCGCTGTTCATGACCGACTACATCGCGTGCGGCAAGGTCGTGCCCGAGCGGATCGCCGCCATCGTGTCGGGCGTCGCCGCCGCCTGCGCCCAGGCCCGGGTGGCCCTCGTGGGGGGAGAGACGGCCGAGCACCCCGGCCTCCTCGGGCCCGACGAGTACGACGTGGCGGGCGCGGCCACGGGCGTCGTCGAGTACGACGACGTGCTGGGCCCGCAGCGGGTCCGTGCGGGCGATGTCGTCCTCGGGCTCGCCAGCAGCGGGCTGCACTCCAACGGCTACTCGCTGGTGCGCCGCGTGGTCGACCACGCCGGCTGGGCCCTCGACCGGCACGTCGACGAGTTCGGGCGCACCCTCGGCGAGGAGCTGCTCGAGCCCACCCGCGTCTACGCGGCCGACCTGCTCGACCTCGTGCGGCTCGAGGGGGTCGACGTGCACGCGCTGTCGCACGTCACGGGCGGCGGCCTGGCCGCCAACCTGGCGCGGGTGCTGCCCGACTCGGTGCACGCCCGGCTCGACCGTGCCTCGTGGACGCCGCCACCCGTGTTCTCCACCGTCGCGTCGCTGGGGGGTGTGCCCCGCGCCGACCTGGAGCGCACCCTGAACATGGGCGTCGGGTTCGTGGCGGTGCTTCCGGCCGCCTCGGTCGACGCCGCGAGCGCCCACCTCGAGGCCCGCGGCATCCGGACCTGGGTCATGGGTGAGGTGCATCCCGCGGCCGAGGCCGACGCCGCCCCCGGCGAGGTCGTGCGCGGGGCCAAGGGCGTCGACGGCGGCTCCGTGGAGCTCGTCGGCGACCACCCGCGCGCCTGACCCCGCCGGCCTCGTACGGCGGGGCGCAGGCCCGACCTGAGTACCGGCACTCATGACAGCGGGGGAGTCGCCCGGTCACGCTCGGGGGCATGCCCGCAGAGACGTCCGCGACCACCCTGGCCCCGCGCCACGCCGACCCCGACGAGCTCGCCCACCGGACGGCCCGCCGCTGGGCCGTGGGCGTCCTCCTGGCCGGCACGCTGGCGCTGGCGGCCTACCTGTCGCTCGTGATGCTGGCCGTGGCCCTGGTGGTCGCCCTGTTCGGGAGCGTTCTCGACCTCGGGTCGGGCCGCCTCGACGCCGGCGGTCTCGCGCTGGACGCGGCGCCGGGGCTCCTGGTCGCCTGGTGCCTGGGGCTCGCGGCCGTGGCGGCGCTGGCCGGGCGGACCGCGCTCGGCCCGCGGGCCGTCGGCCTGGCCGGAGGGCTGCTCGGCACCGCGGCGGGGGCCGGCATGCTGGCGCTGGCGGGCGTGCTCTGAGTCGCCGGTCGCCGGGGTGGCCCCCTGCGGCAGGGCCGGACGGCGCTGTCAGACCACGATCTGGGGCGCGAACAGCGCCATCGCCGCGAGCGCTCGCGCGTGGTTCTCGGGGGTCGAGCCCGCGCAGGCTCGCGCCGCGACCTCGACCCGCACGCCGGCGTCCGCCATCGGCAGGGCCGTGGAGATGACGCAGCAGTCGGTGGCCACCCCGGCCAGGGTGACCCGGTCGCCGGGCGCCACCAGCCCCGAGAGCACCGGCCACTTGCCGAACGTCCCGGCGGTCACCACGTGCCCGGCCAGCCCCTCGAGCTCGGGCACCACCTTGTAGAGCGGGTCGCCGTCGGGCACCAGCGCGAACGGCCACTCGCGGTAGTACGGCTCCCAGGAGCCGCCCAGCCCGGGGTCGGCCACGAAGCGCGTGACGACCGTGCGCTCGGGTCCGAACTCACGCGCCAGCGCGACCATCCCGCCCACGGCGTCGCCGAACATCGGCGAGCCCCAGGGCGACGCGCCGGGGTCGGCGAAGACCACCTGCGGGTCGACGACGACGAGCCAGCCGTCGGGGCCCGGCATCAGGCGACGGGTGCGGACGCCGGCTCGGCCGTGGCCTGCTCCTGCCGCCGGACCGTGGACCGGCGCGCGACCCCGGTGACCACGAGCCCGAGTACGAAGGCCAGGATGACGCCGATGTTGGCGTAGGGCCAGGTGCCGTCCCAGTAGGGGGCGCCCTCACCGGTGGTGACGTAGGTGCCGAGGTGCAGCGGCTCGAGCAGGTAGCCCTGCCAGTTGTTCCACGCGGCGTCCTGGGCGAACCCGTTCACGACCAGCCCCCAGCCCAGCACGGAGGCGACGACCATCGTCCCGACCGACACCCAGTCGACGGCGCCGTAGCGGCCGCGGGCGTCGAAGAGGGCGTCGGAGCCACCAGGGCCCCAGTCGTAGTCGCGCCGGCGCAGGACCAGGTCGGCGATGAAGATGCCGGCCCAGGCGGCCAGCGGCACGCCGAGGGTGATCAGGAAGGACTGGAACGGCCCCAGGAAGTCCTTCGCGACGAACACCACGAAGAACGTGCCGAGGGTGAGGATGACGCCGTCGACCAGGGCCGCGGCCGGGCGCGGGATGCGCACACCGAGCGAGAGCAGCGTCAGGCCGGAGGAGTAGATGCCGAGCACGGCGCCCGAGACGAGCGACAGGATGACCGCCACCAGGAACGGCACCAGGAACCAGGTCGGCAGGATGGTGGCCAGCGCGCCGACGGGGTCGCTGGCGATGCCGGTGGCGACCTTCGGGTCGGAGGCGGCGACCAGCAGGCCGAAGCAGACCAGCACGACCGGGGCGACCGAGCCGCCGACGGTGTTCCAGACGACGACCGCGCGGTCGGAGGCGTCACGGCGCTGGTAGCGGGACCAGTCGGCGGCGATGTTGATCCAGCCGAGCCCGAATCCGGTCATGACCATGACGAAGGCCCCGACGACGGCACCGGTGGGGCCCGCCGGGACGGCGGCGACGGCATCCCACGTGATGGTGCCCTGGACGAGCACGATGACCACGAACATGACCGTGACGATGCCGGTGAGCCAGGTCAGGACCGACTGCAGCCGCATGATGACGTGGTAGCCGGCCACCGAGGCGCTGACGATGAGCAGCGCCACGACGACCGCGGCGACGACCTTGGTGGCCGCGCCGCCGCTGAACCCGAGGCGCTGGAAGACCGTGGCGGTGGCGAGCACGGCGGTGATGGCCAGGAAGGTCTCCCAGCCGATCGAGGTCAGCCACGAGATGACGCCCGGCACCTTCTGGCCCACGACCCCGAAGGAGGCTCGCGACAGGATCATCGTGGGGGCCGAGCCGCGCTTGCCGGCGACGGCGACGACGCCGCACAGCAGGAAGGACACCACGATGCCGAGGACGGCGACCACCACCCCCTGCCCGACGGAGATGCCGAAGCCCAGCACGAAGGCCGCGTAGGAGATGCCGAAGACCGACACGTTGGCCGCGAACCACGGCCAGAAGAGGTCACGGGGCGACGCGGTGCGCTCGGCCTCGTCGATGATCTCGATGCCGGTGGTCTCGACGCCGAGGCGGCGGGTCTCGGCGGCAGTGGGCGTGCTCATGACCGGAGCATGTCAGACGGCGCGCAGGCATGACCACCAGGGTGCACAGGAGGTGCGGCCCGAGGGCACACCACGAGGAATGGCGGGAGCCGGAGGGGGTCCCGGCCGACGTCAGCGCCGGCCGGTGGCCCAGGAGTCGTAGTCGTCGTCGTCGTCCCGGTCGCGCTCGGCGGCGCCGCCACCGGGACTGGTCTGCGTGTGCAGTTCTCGCTCAAGTGCCGAGAGGTCGGTGTCCGGGCTGAAGTACTTCAGCTCGCGGGCGACCTTCGTCTGCTTGGCCTTGGCTCGGCCGCGCCCCATGGCGTGACCCCCTCGTGCGTCTGCCGGGGCGGCATCGCTGGTCGGAGGACCCCGGCGAAGGGGTCATCCGGCGTCGCGGAGCGGCTCCGGGAATGGTTGCAATCGTGATGGCAACGATACATGGCGGGGGGGCCGTCCGCTGACGCAGGGCGACGCCGGCACCACCGGCGTGGAGGCCGCGGGCGGCGCCCCGCCGGTTCTCCGCCGTGTGGCTCGGCCGGGGGCGTCTCACGTGGTGGACGGCAGCCAGGGGGTGCGCCCACCGGCGGCCATCCGGCGCTCGGCCAGCCGGTCGGCGGCCTCGGCCGGGGTGGTGCCCTCCGCCTCGGCCGCCCGCAGCACCTCGAGGGTGCTGTCGAAGATCGCGCGGGTGCGCCCGGCCGCGCGCTCCATGTCGAAGCCGTGCAGCTCGTCGCTGACCTGGATGACGCCACCGGCGTTGACCAGGAAGTCCGGGGTGTAGACGATGCCCCGGCCGGCCAGCCGCGCGGCGGTGCCCGCGTGGGCCAGCTGGTTGTTGGCCCCCCCGCACACCACGCGGGCGCGCAGGGCGTCGACGGTGGTGTCGTCGAGGGCGGCGCCCAGGGCGTTGGGGCTGAAGACGTCGAGGTCCTGGGCGGCCAGGGTGGCGGCGTCGGGGGCGGTCCCGACCTCCGGGTGGCGCCCGGTGACCCGGGCCACGGCGGCCGCGTCGACGTCGGTGACGACGACCTCGGCCCCGTCGTCGAGCAGGCGGTCGGCCAGCCGGGAGCCCACCTTGCCCACTCCGGCGATGCCGACGCGCCGCCCCGCCAGGGTGGGCTCGCCCCAGACGTGCTGGGCGGCGGCGCGCATCCCCTGGAAGACCCCGAGGGCGGTCAGCTCCGAGGAGTCGCCCGCCCCGCCGCGCTCGGGCGAGCGGCCGGTGGCCCACCGGGTCTCCTCGGCGACGACGTCCATGTCGGCGACGTAGGTGCCGACGTCGCAGGCGGTCACGTAGCGGCCGCCGAGCGACTCGACGAAGCGGCCGTAGGCGCGCAGCAGCTCGGGCGTCTTGTCCGTGGCGGGGTCGCCGAGGATGACGGCCTTGCCGCCGCCGTGGTCGAGACCGGCCAGCGCGTTCTTGTACGACATCGCGCGCGAGAGGCGCAGCGCGTCGCCCAGGGCCGCGGCCATCGAGGGGTAGGGGTGGAAGCGGGTGCCGCCGAGGCCTGGCCCGAGGGCGGTGGAGTGCAGCGCGATGACGGCTCGCAGCCCCGTGGCGGCGTCGGTGCAGAACACGACCTGCTCGTGGCCGCTCAGGGCGGCGAGATCGGTGAGGTCGGCGGCGGCGGCGGGGTCGCGGGGGTCGGAGGCCATGACCTCCACGCTAGACCGGCGCCGCCTCAGCCGCCGGAGGCGAGTCCCACGACGAGGTTGATCGTCGCCGCCACGATGACGGTGCCGAAGAGGTAGCTCAGCAGCGTGTGCCGCAGCACGATGCGCCGGACCTCGGAGGTCTGCAGGTCGGTGTCGGAGACCTGGTAGGTCATGCCGAGGGTGAAGGACAGGTACGCGAAGTCGGACAGCCGCGGCGGGTCGGACCCCTCGAACTGGATGCACCCGGGCTCGTTGACGAGGTAGTGGCGGGCGTAGCGCAGGGTGTAGACGCTGTGGATGGCCAGCCAGCTGGCGCCGACCGCGAGCATCGTCACGCCGGCCTCGAACGCCCGGCTCCCCCCGCTGCCGCCCAGCATCACGCCGATCGCGCCCAGGCTGGCGAAGGCCGCCAGGACCACGATCACGTCGGTCTCGGTGCGCCCCCCGTCCGCCCCCTCGAACAGGTCGGCGGTGGCCCCGGCGCTCATCCGGTGGCTCAGGACCAGCACGGGGACGCTGAACGCGACGGCACCGACGGACCATCCGAGCAGGACGTGGGCCGGCCACGAGGCGGCAGCGGGGAGCGGCACGAGCAGGGCGGTGAGCGCGAGCAGCAGCCCGGCCACGAGCAGATGACGTCGGGGGTGGCGCACGACGTCACGCTAGCCCCCGGTGGGCGCACCGGGGGCGGCATCCGGCGCGGCCGCGCAGCGGATTCGCAGCGAGCGCGTAGCGGCCTCCTCCACAGTGGTCGCATCGCGCCACCGGGGGACGGTGGTGCGGTACCCGGGCCATCGGGGGGCTGATGGCCCGGGAACGCACCACCGGCAGGCGGGGTGCGGACCGTTCGAGGGGGACGGTCCGTTCCCGTCGCGGTCGCCCCTCCCGTCGGCCCATCGGCTGTAGCAGGATGGAGCGATGACGACGTCGCAGCGACTCCGGGTCGGGTACAAGGCCTCCGCCGAGCAGTTCGACCCCGCCGGCCTGGCCGGCTTCGCGGTCCTGGCCGAGGAGCTCGGGCTCGACTCGGTCACCATCTCCGACCACTTCCAGCCGTGGCGCCTCGAGGGTGGCCACGCCCCCAACTCCATCGCCTGGATGTCGTGGGTGCTCGCGCGCACCGAGCGGATCATGCTCGGCACCTCGGTGATGACGCCGACCTTCCGCTACAACCCGCCGGTGGTCGCGCAGACCTTCGCCACGATGGCGTGCCTGGCTCCCGGCCGCGTCATGCTCGGGGTCGGCACCGGTGAGGCCCTGAACGAGATCGCGGTGGGCTCGGTCACCGAGGGCGAGTGGCCCGAGTTCAAGGAGCGCTTCGCCCGCCTGCGCGAGGCCGTCACGCTGATGCGGCGGCTCTGGACCGAGCCGCGGGTCACCTTCGAGGGCGAGTACTACCGCACCGAGGACGCCGCGATCTACGACCGCCCCGACCAGCCGGTGCCCGTCTACGTCGCCGCCGGCGGACCGATGGTGGCGCGCTACGCCGGGCGCCACGGCGACGGCTTCATCTGCACCTCCGGCAAGGGCGAGGAGCTCTACCGCGACCAGCTGGTGCCGGCGGTCGACGAGGGGCTCGACAAGGCCGGCCGCGGCCACGACGACATCGACCGGATGATCGAGATCAAGGTCTCCTACGACCCCGACCCCGAGCAGGCCCTCGAGAACACCCGCTTCTGGGCGCCGCTGTCGCTGAGCGCCGAGCAGAAGCACTCCATCCACTCACCCGAGGAGATGGAGCGCGCCGCCGACGAGCTGCCGATCGAGCAGGTCGCCAAGCGGTGGGTGGTCACCTCGAAGCCCGAGGACGTCGTCGAGGCGCTGCGGTTCTACACCGACCTCGGCTTCGACCACCTCGTGGTGCACGGGCCGGGCCACGACCAGGAGCGTTTCCTGCGCACCTTCACCGAACAGGTCGTGCCCGGGCTGCGCGAGCTCGTCCCCGCCGCGCGGTGAGCGGAGCCGGGGCCGACCCGAGGATGACGACCGGGCCGCTGGCCGGCGTCCGGGTGGCCGAGCTCGGCGGCATCGGGCCCGGGCCGTTCGCCGCGATGGTCCTGGCCGAGCTCGGCGCCGACGTGGTGCGCGTCGACCGGCCGGGGGAGCGCAACGTGCTGGCGCTCCAGGGCGGCCTGCGGCGCTCGCGGCCCAGCATCGCGGTCGACCTCAAGCATCCGGATGGCGTGGCGGTGGTGCGGCGGCTGCTCGAGGATGCCGACGTGCTCCTCGAGGGCTTCCGCCCCGGTGTGCTCGAGCGGCTCGGGCTCGACCCGGCCGCGCTGCTGACCGCCAACCCCCGCCTGGTCGTCGGCCGGATGACCGGCTGGGGGCAGGACGGGCCCTGGGCATCGCGGGCCGGGCACGACATCACGTACGCGGCGCTGTCGGGGACCCTGCACGCGCTCGGGCCGCGCGAGCGCCCGGTGGCGCCGGTGCCGCTGGTCGGCGACTTCGGCGGCGGCGCGATGTACCTCGTGGCCGGGGTGCTGGCGGCGCTGGTGTCGCGGGGCGTCACCGGGCGCGGGCAGGTCGTCGACGCCGCCATGGTCGACGGCAGCGCCCACCTGCTGTCGATGGTGCACGGGATGCTCGGCGCCGGCGCCTGGCGTGACGAGCGGGCCGCCAACCTGGTCGACGGGGGTGCGCCCTTCTACGACGTGTACGAGTGCGCCGACGGCCGCTTCGTGGCGGTCGGGGCCTTGGAGCCGCAGTTCTGGGCGGAGCTCGTGGCCGTGCTGGGCGTCGGGGGCGAGTTCGAGCAGGCCGACCGCGCCACCTGGCCGGCCCAGCGCGCGGCGTTCACCGCGGCCTTCGCGTCGCGCACCCGGGACGAGTGGGCGGCGGTCTTCGAGGGCACCGACGCGTGCGTGGCGCCGGTGCTGTCGCTGGCCGAGGCGTCGGCGCATCCCCACCTGGCGGCCCGGCGCACCTTCGTCGACGGTCCGGGCGGCACGCCGGTGCCGGCACCCACGCCGCGGTTCTCGGGCACCCCGCAGGCGGGGCCGGGCCCGGAGCCCGTGCCCGGGGCGGACACCACGACGTACCTGAGCGCGCGGGGTTTCACCGCCGCCGAGGTCGACGCGTTGCTGGCGTCGGGGGCGGTCGCCCAGGCCTGAGCCGGAGGTCCGTCCCGTCGGGGCGGTCCCGCGGACACCCGCGGCCGTGGCGCGCCGTGGCGGCATCCGGTGGGGTTGGATGTGGGCATGAGCAGCGAGCGGGTCCGCGTCGAGGCGGACGGCCCCATCGGACGGATCACCCTCAACGCCCCGGAGCGGCTCAACGCCGTCGACCCGGACATGTGCGCGGCCGTGGTCGAGGCCGTGCGCGCCTTCGACGCCGACCCGCAGGTGCGCGTCATCGCGCTCGGCGGCGAGGGCCGCGGGTTCTGCTCCGGCGCCCCGCTGACGGCCGAGGGCGCGCAGATGGGTGTGCTCGACGCCGGCGCCGAGCTGGTGCGGGCGCTCCTGGCCACCCGCACGCCGGTCGTCGCGCTGGTCCACGGGGTGGCGGCCGGCATCGGGGTGCCCATGGCCCTGGCCTGCGACTACGTGCTGGCCGCCGACGAAGCCCCGTTCGTGCTGGCCTTCGCCCGCATCGGCCTGATGCCCGACGGTGGCTCGACCGCGCTGGTGGCGGCGTCGGTGGGCCGGGCCCGCGCAATGCGCCTGGCCCTCACCGGTGAGAAGCTCGACGGCGCCACTGCGGCCGACTGGGGGCTGGTGGCCGAGTCGGTGCCGGCGGCGGGGTTCGCGGCCCGGGCCGACGCCCTGCTCGCGGCCTTCGCCGGCGGGGCCACCCTGGCGCTGGCCGAGACCAAGGCGGCCATCAACGCGGCGAGCGTCGACGTCGAGGGCGCGCTGGGTCGCGAGGACACCGGCCAGCGGATGCTCGGCGGAACGGCCGACCACCGCGAGGGCGCCGCGGCGTTCGTCGCCAAGCGCCCGGCGGAGTTCCGCGGCCACTGACCCTGCTTTCCCCGAACGTGTGTGAAGAACGTCGGCATACCGACGTTCTTCACACACGTTCGTGCGTGGTGGCGGTGCCTAGGGTGGAGGGCGTGCCCACCGTCCGTTGCGCCCCCACGCGCGAGCTGTCCGCCGAGACCCTGTACGCGCTGATGCGGCTGCGCCAGGACGTGTTCGTCCTCGAGCAGGCGTGCCTGTACCCCGACCTCGACGGGCGCGACCTCGAGGCGGCCACCGTGCAGTGGTGGGCCGAGGGGGCGGACGGGTCGGTCGTGGCGACGCTGCGGGTGCTCGACGACGGCGCCGGCGTGGCGCGCATCGGGCGGGTGGCGACGGCGGCGTCCGCGCGGGGGGCCGGGGTGGCGGCCGAGCTCATGGGCGGGGCGCTCGCGGCGGCGCGGGGCCCGGTGGTGCTCGACGCCCAGCCCTACCTCGAGGGGTGGTACGCCCGGTTCGGGTTCGCGCGCGACGGCGACGAGTTCGTCGAGGACGGCATCCCGCACGTGCCGATGCGCCTCGCTCGCTGAGGCCGGTCGCGGCCTCGGTGGGAGCGGGCCGGCGCGCGAGACAAGACCTGCTGCACGGGACCCCGGCTCGCAGCTCGTGTCTGGTGCGCTTTTCGGGGTCACCCCGAAAAGCCGAGGGGGGTCCGGGGGGAGCGGGCTGTCGGTGGGCGCGGGCAGGATGGCCGGATGGACGTCGCCCTCGCCGACCTCGTCGCGGTCTCCCACCAGGTCGCGGCCACCCGATCGCGCACGGCCAAGACCGAGGCCATCGCCGGGCTGGTCGCCCGGGCCGACGCCACCGAGGTCGGCACCGTCGTCGCGTTCCTCTCCGGGGTGCTCCCGCAGAGGCGCCTCGGGGTCGGGTACCGCTCCCTCGGGTCGCTGCCCGCGCCCGCGGCCGAGTCGTCGCTGACGGTGGCCGAGGTCGACGCCGCCTTCGACCGGCTCGCCGCCACGGCCGGCGCCGGCTCCACGGCATCCCGGCGAGGCGCCCTGGTCGAGCTGATGGCGCGCGCCACGGCCGACGAGCAGGCCTTCCTCCGCGCCCTGATGACGGGCAACCTCCGCCAGGGCGCTCTCGACGGCGTGGTGCTGGCCGCCCTCGCCCGGGCCTTCGACGTCCCCGACGCCGTGGTCCGCCGGGCCGTGATGCTCGCCGGCTCCACCCACGTCGTCGCCGGGCTCGCGGCCGAGGGGGGCCGGGCGGCGCTCGAGCAGGTCGGGCTGGTGGTCGGGCGCCCGCTGCGCCCGATGCTCGCCGGCTCGGCCAAGACCACCGCGGAGGCGGTCGAGGGGTTCGCCGGCGCCGAGATGCTGGTCGACGGCAAGCTCGACGGCATCCGCGTGCAGGTCCACCGGCGCGACGGGGCCGTCACCGTCTTCACCCGCAGCCTCGACGAGATCACCGACCGGGTGCCCGAGGTCGTCGAGGCGGTCGCGGCGCTGCCCGGCGGCGACCTCGTGCTCGACGGCGAGGCCATCGTCCTCCACGACGACGGGCGGCCGGCGCCGTTCCAGGTCACCGGGGCCCGCACGGCCAGCTCCGCCGACGTCGAGCGGCTCCGGGCCGAGGTGCCCCTGACCACCTACCTCTTCGACGTGCTGCACGCCGACGGTCGCGACCTGGTGGATGCCCCCGCGCTCGAGCGGCATGAGGTGCTCGAGGCGCTGGCGCCGCACCTGCTCGTCCCGCGGGTGCGCACCACGGACCCCGCCGAGGCCGCGTCCTTCTTCGGCGGCCTGGTCGCCGCCGGCCACGAGGGCGTCGTCGTCAAGGACGCGGCAGCGCCGTACGCCGCGGGCCGCCGGGGGAGCGGCTGGGTCAAGGTCAAGCCCACCCACACCCTCGACCTGGTCGTGCTGGCGGTCGAGCGCGGGTCGGGGCGGCGCCAGGGCTGGCTCTCGAACATCCACCTCGGCGCGCGCGACCCCGAGACCGGCGGCTTCGTGATGGTCGGGAAGACCTTCAAGGGGATGACGGACGAGATGCTCGCGTGGCAGACCGAGCGTTTCACCGCGCTGGCCGACGGCCCGGCCGACGGGTACGTGGTCACGGTGCGCCCCGAGCAGGTCGTCGAGATCGCGATCGACGGCATCCAGCGATCGTCGCGCTACCCGGGCGGCATCGCGCTGCGCTTCGCGCGGGTCCTGCGCTACCGCGACGACAAGACGGCCGACGAGGCCGACACCATCGACGCGGTGCGCGCGCTCGGGCCCGGCTGACCGGCAGGATGGCGGGATGGAGACCTCCCGCGGCATCTGGACCAGCACCACCGACGTCGACCTGCTGCTGAGGCTGGCCTCCGGCGGCTTCGACTGGCTGGCGCTCGACGCCCAGCACGGCCCCGTCGACCGGGCGGCCCTGCACGTCATCGGCCGCGCCCTGGCCGGGGCGCCCACACCGTTCCTGGTGCGGGTGCCCGCGGTCGACGCCGCCTGGATCGGGGCCGCCCTCGATGCCGGGGCCGCGGGCGTCATCGTCCCGTCGGTCGAGGGGGTGGCCGACGCCGGGCGGGCCGCCCTGGCCACCCGGTACCCGCCGCTGGGCGACCGCAGCTGGGGCCCCTTCGCGCCGCTCTGGGGCGGCACCACCACCACACCCGAGGAGGCCAACCAGGCGGTGCAGTGCTGGGTGATGGTCGAGACCTCCGGCGCGCTCGACGACGTCGACGTCATCGCGGCCACCCCCGGTGTCGACGGGCTGTTCGTCGGGCCGTTCGACCTGTCGCTCTCATTGGGCACCACCCCGGAGGCGCTGCTCGCCGACCACGACCCCACCGGCCCGCTCGCGCGGGTGGTCGCGGCCGCAGAGCGCCAGGGCATCCTCGTGGGCGGGTTCGCCGGTGCCCCCGAGCGGGCGCGGGCGCTCGTCTCCCACGGCATCCCGTTCGTCGCCGTCACCTCGGACGCGGGGGTGGTCGAGGCCGGCGTCCGGGCGGTGCTGGGCGACCTCGACGCCTGACACCCGGTCGAGAGGAGGCGACACGCAGAGCATCCGGCGGGCGGTCTCAATCGGTGAGCGCAACGGGTTGGTTTCAGGCTACTTCGGCGAGGGCTTCGGCTGGGGTACGCCATCCCAGGGTCATGCGGGGTCGGGCGTTGAGTCCGTCTGCGACGGTCTCGAGGTCTTCTTGGGTGTACACGGACAGGTCGGTGCCCTTGGGGAAGTACTGGCGAAGGAGCCCGTTGGTGTTCTCGTTGCTGCCGCGTTGCCAGGGCGAGGCGGGGTCGCAGAACCACACGCTCAGCCCGGTCTCGGCACGGACTCGTTGGTGGGAGCCGACCAGCTCGACGCCTTGGTCCCAGGTCAGGGAGCGGGCCAGGTGCTCGGGTAGGGCGGTGATCTGTTGCGCGATGGCGTCGGCGACGGATTCGGCGTCGTGCCGCCCTGGTAGGTGAAGCAGGATCACGAACCGGGTGGTGCGCTCGACCAGGGTCCCGATCGCCGAGGCGCTGTTCTTGCCGATGATCAGGTCACCTTCCCAGTGCCCGGGCACGGTGCGGGCGTCGACGTCCTTGGGTCGATTCGCGATCAGCAGCTCCCCGGGCACCCGGGGCCGTTTGGCGGCCTTGCGCGGGGCCCGACGGGCCCGACCGGTGCGAAGCGCGTGGTGCAGGTCAGCGCGCAGGTGGCCACGGCCTTGGACGTACAGCTCCTGGTAGAGCGTCTCGTGGGAGACCCGCATCGACTCATCATCGGGGAAGAGCACCTTGAGCCGGTTGCTGACCTGCTGAGGGCTCATCCGCTCGGTCCCGCCGATCCACGCCTGCACCGTCGCCGCGAGCACCCGGTGCCCGGACAGCTTGGTCGGTTTGGGCCGGCGGGCCCGCTGCTCAGCCTTCAGCTGCGCGATCCGCGCCGAGTACGGCCGCATCCGCACCGTCCCGGCGCTGGTGCGGCCCTTGGGGCGAAGGTTGCGCGCGATCTCCCGACTGATCGTCGACCGCGCCCGCCCGATCTCGCGCGCGATCTCCGCCTGGGTATGGCCCCGGGCGAGCATCTCCTCGATCGCCTCACGCTCCTCGAAGCTGAGCCGGTGGCCAGAGTCCGCAACCCGCATCCTGATCACGCCACCAGACTCGCGGACCCACCGCCCCGCGATGCTCGATCCGACCCCAGCCACAGCCGCGGACCGCAGCACGTCACCATCGAGCCGGTACTCACGCCAGAACGCGTCCTCAAACCGACGAGCCAACTTCAATGTCACAACACACCTCCACAGGTCGTGTTGCGTTCACCCCCTGAGGCCGCAGCGGTGGAAGCCTGCGTGTCGCCTCCTCTCGACCCGAGCGCGTCCATCCGGCGCCCTACCCGCGTCCATCCGGTGCCAGCTCCCGCCACGAACCACCCCCATGACCCTGCTCGACGACGCCCGTGCCTGGATGATGCAGAAGTCGGCGCCCCTCACCGTCCGGTACGGGGAGCCCCTGCGCTTCGCCGGCCGCGACCTGCCCGCCCCCGAGCGGCTGCGCGTCCCGACCCGGCACGGCGACGTCCGGGTGGACCTGTACCGGCCGCCGCGGGCCGGCACCGCGCCACCGGTCGTCGTGCACTTCCACGGCGGCGCCTTCGTGATGCGCTACCCCCAGATGGACGACTTCTGGTGCCGCTACCTCGCCGCCACCGCCGGGGTCGCCGTCGCCAACGTCGACTGGTCGGTGGCCCCGCAGGTGCGCTACCCCGTGGGGCAGGAGGAGGGGCACGACGTCGCCGCCGCCCTGGCCGCCCACGGCACCGAGTACGGCGTAGACGGCTCGCGGCTGGTGGTCTCGGGCTTCAGCGCCGGCGGCCAGGTCGCGGCCTCGGTGTGCCTCCAGGCCCGCGACCGCGCGTCCTTCACCCCGGTGCTGCAGGTGCTCGGTGTCCCCGCCCTCGACCTCGCCTCCGAGGTGCCCGAGGGCGCCGGGATGATCGACCCCGCCCTGCGCCGGATGGTGCGCCGGGTGTACTTCCCCGATGTCGAGCGGCGCCGGGAGCCTTACGCCTCACCGCTGTTGGCCGACGACCTCTCGGGCCTGCCGCCGACCATCGTGATGACCGGTGAACGCGACGCCCTGCGCCCGGACGGCGACACCTACGCGCGGCGGCTGCGCGAGGCCGGTCTCGAGGTCGTGCACGACGTCACGCCGGGTGCCGACCACTACTTCCTCACCGACGACCCGGTGCGGGCCCGCACGACGATGGCGATGGTGGCCACGCGCGTCCGGGCCGCCTGCGGCCTGACGACCGACGCCTGACCGCCCCCGACCGCCGGCTCAGAACCCGGTGTTCGGGCGCGGCGTGTAGTGCTCCTCGAGCGCGGCCACCTCGGCGTCGGTGAGCTGGATGTCGAGGGCGGCCACGGCATCCGTGAGGTGGTGCGGCTTGGTCGCGCCGACGATGGGCGCGTCGACGACCGGGTTGCGCAGCACCCAGGCCAGCCCCACGCTCGCCATCGCGACCCCGCGCTCGGCGGCGATCCGCTCGACGGCGCCCACGATGGCCGCGTCGGAGTCCTGGTACAGCCGCTTGCCGAACTCGTCGGTGCCCGAGCGGTCGGTCTGCTCGCCCCACGGCCGCGCCACCCGGCCACGCGCCAGCGGGCTCCACGGGATGGCGCCGACACCCTGGGCCGCGAGCAGCGGCAGCATCTCGCGCTCCTCCTCGCGCATCAGCAGGCTGTACTGGTCCTGCATCGAGACGAACCGGGTCCAGCCGTTCAGGTCGGCCGCGTGCTGCATCGACGCGAACTGCCAGGCCCACATCGACGACGCCCCGATGTAGCGGGCCTTGCCGGCGCGCACGATGTCGTGGAGCGCCTCCATCGTCTCCTCCATCGGCACCTCGGGGTCGAGGCGGTGGATCTGGTAGAGGTCGACGTAGTCGGTGTCGAGGCGCCGCAGCGAGGCGTCGACCTGCTCGAGGATGGCCTTGCGCGACAGCCCGGAGCCGCCGGGCCCGTCGTGCATCTTCCCGTGCACCTTGGTGGCCAGCACGATGTCCTCGCGCCGGCTGTAGCGCCGGATCGCCCGGCCCACGAACTCCTCGGACGTGCCCGCGCTGTAGACGTTCGCGGTGTCCCAGAACGTGATCCCCAGCTCGACGGCCTGCCGGAAGAACGCGCCGGAGGTCTCCTCGTCGAGCGCCCACGGGTGGTTCCCCCGCGACCCGTCGGCGTAGCTCATGCACCCCAGGGCGATGCGGCTCACGCGCAGGCCGGTGCTACCGAGACGGGTGTACTCCATGCGGATGCTCCTTGGGTCGGGTCGTTCCCTGCATCATGCGCCAGAGCCGGGGCCGCCGGGGCGCTGGGGGCCCCGGAGGTGGCCGACCGGGCCCGGAGCGGTCCGCCCCGAAGGGGGCCCGTCACCAGGGCGAGGGGCCGTTCCGCGAGCCTTCGAACGCCTGTGATAGTCCGCCAACATGCTATGTAAATAATCCAACAGTCATGGTAAGTTCGCGCCACTCAGTCAGGTGCACGAGAGGATCAAGCAATGAGGCTTCGAATCAGCGTTCTCACTGTGGGCGGAGTGGTCACCTGCCTCGGGCTGACCGCGTGCGCCGGCGGCGCGGCCCCGGCGTCCGACAGCGGCGGAGCGACCAATGCCGTGTCGTTCGAGTCGTGGAGCCCGATCCAGCAGACGACGGACCAGATGGTCGCCGCCGTCCAGGCGGCGAACAAGGGCGTCACCGTGAAGGCCACGATCTACAACGCGCCTGACTACCTCGTCGACCTCCAGACGCGCGCGGCGTCCAACACGATGCCCGACGTCGTGGGGCTGCAGTCCGGTGCCTACACCCAGCAGTTCCGCGCCAAGCTCATGCCGCTGCAGGACTGTGCAGCCAAGACCTGGGGCGCCGACTGGAAGACCAAGTTCTTCCCGATCGGGCTCACCGAAGCCCAGCTGGGCAACCCCAAGGGCGACACCAACTTCTACTCGCTGCCCCTGATGAACGAGACCGTGAACCTCTGGGCGAACACGGACATCCTCAAGGCGAACAACGCGACGATCCCGCAGACCTGGGACGAGCTCGTCGCGTTCTCCAAGAACCAGAAGGGCAAGGACTTCGCCCCGTTCCTGATGCCTGCTCTCCAGGGCTGGAACCGCAGCATCGTCTTCCTGCAGATCGTCAACAACGTGAACCCGGGACTCGTCTACAAGGCCGAGGGCGGGACGGACAAGTGGACCAACCCGGACATCGTCAAGGCGTTCGACTACTGGCAGAAGCTGTTCACCCAGAAGGTCTTCCAGGACGGCGCGATGGGCCTGACGGCCTACCCGGACGCCGGCAACCAGATCGAGGCGGGCAAGGCGGCGATCTTCCCGTTCGGCAGCTGGTGGATCCAGCAGTCCGACCCCACCCGGTCCGGCACGCCGCCGGTGTCCCAGGGCATGGCCGGCTGGAAGCCGTTCCTGTTCCCGACCATCCCGGGTGGCGCATCCCAGCCGCAGCTGGTCGGAGGCATGGACGTCGGCCTGGGCATGGCGAAGAACACCAAGAACCCCGAGCTCGCGTGCAAGGTGCTCACCGACTTCATCGCGGGCGCCGGTGCGCAGAAGATGATCAACACCTTCAACGACGTGCCGGCGGTGGTGGGGCTCACCCCCCAGAAGTTCACCGGCGACAACCAGAAGGCCATCTGGAACACGTTCATGACGGACTGGCTCCCCAACGTGAAGTACTCGCGCTACCTCGCGGACCCGAAGGTGGACCAGGCCGTGAACGATGCCCTCGCCGCCCTCGCGAGCGGGCAGACGACGCCCCAGGACGCCGCCGCATCGGTGCAGAAGGTGCAGGACCAGGTGAGCGCCGGGTAGCCGGGAGCCCTGCCCAGTTCCCACGCGCGGGCGTCCCGGCCCTTCGGGGCCGGGACGCCCATCACTGATCGGAGGTCCATGGTGAGGCGCTCCCTCAAGGAGAGCTCGGCGGGGCTGTTGTTCCTGCTGCCGGCGCTGTCACTGTTCGCGGTGTTCGTCGTGTACCCCATCGTGTACAACGTCCAGGCGAGCACCCTGAAGTGGGACGGCATCAACCCCGGAACCTCCGTGGGCCTGGGCAACTACGTCCAGCTCCTCCACGACCCCATCTTCATGATCACGCTGCGGAACTCGGCCCTGTGGATCCCCCTCACGCTGGTCCCACAGGCCGCCGTGGGGTTCCTCCTCGCCCTTGCCCTGAACCGGCGGCTACGGGCCAACACCCTCTACCGGGCGGTGTTCTTCGTTCCCGCCATCCTCTCCGCGGTCGTCGTCGGGATCGTCTGGTCGCACATCCTCGACCCGTTCTCAGGGCTGCTCGCAGCGCTGGGGAAGGTCACCGGGCTGACCTTCCTGAGCGCGAACTACCTCTCCGATCCGCACACGGCGATCTTCGGCGTGATCCTGGTGAACGTGTGGATGTGGACAGGGTTCTCGATGCTCTTCTACCTCGCCGGCCTGCAGCTCATCGACCGGAGCGTGCTCGAGGCGGCCCGCATCGACGGGGCGAGCGGGTTCCAGACGACGGTCCGCATCATCCTGCCCCTGCTCAAGCCGACCCATCTCTCGCTCCTGCTCCTGGGCATCATCGGCTCGCTGAAGACCTTCGAGCTGGTCTACGTGCTGACCGGGGGCGGCCCGAACCACGCCTCCGAGATGCTGCCGACGTACGCGTTCCAGCAGGCGTTCCCGCTCCAGAGCGTCGGTTACGCCTCGGCGATCAGCGTGGTCCTCCTGGTGATCGCGGTCGCGAGCTCCCTCATCATGGTCCGCGCCTTCGGCGCGGGCTTCATCTCCAGTGAGGAGAAGTGATGACCGCTGCATCCGGCACCACGCTCGCGAACGACGGGACGGTGGCGGGGAGCCGACCTCGGAGGCGCCGCCGGCCGTCGTCCGGCCGCTGGCTCCACTGGTTGCTCGCGCCGCTCGCCGTCCTGTGGCTGGTCCCGGTCCTGCTGGTCCTGGGGCTGTCGTTCCTGCCCTCCGCCAACCCCGCGACCGTCCTGCTCGGGACGTGGCCCGCGCAGCCCGACTTCTCGAACTACGGCATCATCTTCCAGGAGAGCCCGATCTTCCAGGACCTCGTGAACAGCCTGCTGATCACGGTCCCGTCGGTGGTGCTCGTGGTGGTGCTGGGCTCCATGGCCGCCTTCGCGTTCGCGCGGCTGCACGTTCCGTTGAAGGCGCTGCTCTTCGGCGTTCTCGTGCTCGCGCTGGTGCTCCCCATGCCGAGCATCATCGTCGCGACGTTCAAGATCCTCCAGGCGATCCACCTGTACAACTCGATCCTGGGGCTCGTGCTGGTCTACACGGCGCTGGGCCTGCCGTTCGCCATCATCATCGTGCGCACCGCGTTCCTGGCCATCCCTCGCGAGCTGTTCGAAGCCGCCGTGATCGACGGCGCGACCACGTGGCAGGTGTTCTGGCGCATCTACTTCCCGCTGGCCCGCCCGGCGCTGGCGGTCATCGTGATCTGGCAGACCATGATCGCGTGGAACGACTTCCTGTTGCCGCTGGTGGCGATCAGCGACAACGACAAGAAGCCCCTCACGCTGATTCCCCTCGCGTACCGGGGGACGTTCCTCAGCCAGCCCGGCGCGCTGTTCGCGGTGCTGGTCATCATCTCGATCCCGGTCATCATCATCTTCATGCTCATGCAGAGGTATCTCGTGAGCGGTCTCGCCGGGTCGATCAAGTAGCGAGTGGGGGTCGGGAGCGCGGTATGAACACGTCCACGCTGTACGTCGGGTCCTACACGAGTGCGCAGGATGGCCGCGGTTCCGGCGTGTCGGTTCGCGGCGTGGGGGCCGACGGCGCGCTGACCGGTGACCTGTCGACCGTCCCTCTGTCGAACCCGACGTTCCTGGCTCTCGGTATGGGCCTCCTGTTCGCGGTGGAGGAGGAGCCCGACGGACGTGTCGTCAGCCTCGCTCGGACGCAGGGGAAGCTGACGGTGGTCGGTAGCGCCCCGTCGGGGGGCGGGCTGCCGTGCCACCTCGTCGTGGACGACGCCCGTCGCCGACTCGTCCTGGTGAACTACCTGCCCGCCGGCATCGCCACCGTCGTCGTGGCGCCCGACGGCACGTTGGGGCCCACGGGCTCCACGGCCGCGCCGGGCGGAACAGGGCCGGTCCGCGAGCGACAGGAGTCCCCGCACTTCCACCAGGCCCTGCGCGTCCGGGACGGGTCCGAGGACTGGCTGGTCTCGGATCTGGGCGGCGACAGGGTCGTTCGGTTCGCCGTGCGCGGCGAGAGCGCGCCTCCCGCCCTCGTCGAGGTCTGTCGGCTCCCGGCCGGGTCGGGTCCCCGACACATGGGGTGGGTCGGCGACGCGCTGCTCGTCTCCGGCGAGCTGGACTCCCGTCTGCACGTCCTATCCCAGGCGTCAGGGGTGCTCGAGCACGTGGGAGCGGTGACGACGGGTGCAGAGCGCTCACGCGCGGGACGCCGTGTCGCGAACTTCCCGTCGCATCTCGTCGTCTCCCCCAACCAGGACTTCGCCTTCGTCGCGAACCGTGGATGGAACTCCATCGCGGTCTTCGACATCTCGCGGGTTCCCCGAGGGGGTATGCCGAGGCTGGTCGGGGAGGTCTCGTCCCGGGGGGAGTGGCCGCGCCACTTCACCTTCCACCGGGGATGCCTGTACGTGGCCAACCAGCGGTCGAACACCATCGCGGTCTTCGCCGCCGACGGCGACAGCGGCGTCATCGGCGACCTGGTCCAGGTCGCGCCGGCCGCTTCGCCCGTATGTCTCGTCTTCGCCGACGGGCCGTTCACCGACACCGGGTCAGGGGCGGCGCCCTGACCGACCGACGCGGTGCATTCCCGGCGCCGACAGAGGAGACAAATCTTTGCGAACAAAGCAACACTGCTGATGGAAAGTTAACACCTTTGTCGATAACGTATCGGCGACAGGGGCACCCTGGCAGAACAGCGACGACCGGAGGGAGCGCGGCACGTGACGAACCGTGGGCCGGCGGCGCGCCGGCAGCTGCTCAGCGACATCGTCGCCCGCCAGGGGTTCTGTACCGTCACCGAGCTCGCTGCTGCCGTGAATGTATCCGAGATGACGGTGCGTCGGGACATCGAGCAGCTCGCCTCGGACGAGCTGGTCCGCAAGGTCCACGGGGGCGTGACCGTCCTGACCCAGGAGGTCCTCAACCCGAGTGACTTCACGGCCCGGGCCACCGAGATGTTCGCCGAGAAGCAGGCGATCGCACGGGTCGCGCTGAACTTCCTCGTCCCGGGATCGACGATCTGCATCGACTCGGGGACCACGGCCCTCGAGCTCGCCCGGGCGCTGCCGGTGAACCAGGGCCTGTCGGTGGTCACCCACTCGGTACCCGTGGTCAACGCCCTGATGACCAAGCCCGGGGTCCGGGTCCATGTCTTCGGCGGCGAGCTGCACCCCGAGACCCAGGACTTCGCGGGGGAGGCCACCCTCGCTGCCATCGACGGCCAGCGCTTCGACGTCCTCTTCCTGGCCGCCGGAGGGGTCAACGAGAGAGGCGTCTTCTGCGCGTCCGACCACGAGGCACTGGTGAAGCGCTCACTGATCAAGGCGGCGCAGCGGATCGTGCTCATCGCCGACTCGGCCAAGTTCGACGGCCCGGCCATGGTGCGGGTGTGTGACCTCGACACCGTCGACCAGGCGATCGCCGACGAGGGGATCAGTGCGGAGCACGCAGACCTGCTACGAGGCGCCGGGGTGCCGCTGACCGTCGCGGCCGCCCAGGAACACTCGTTCGTCTACCTCGAAAGCAAGTGAGGCCACGGGCACTCCACGGCGGGGGAGTGCTGCGGGGTCGCCGTCCCGCCGTCCCGCCGCGGGCCGGCGGCGGGCGGAGAGCCACCAGCCGAGGATGACCAGGCCGCCCACCGGCACCTCCATCCCGATGACGAAGGCCCGGTAGAGGAGCACCCCCGCCGCCGCCGGTGCCGCCGGGGCGCCGAGCGCGGTGAGGGCCGCGGCCATCCCGACCTCGACCACCCCGGTGGCCCCAGGGGTGATGACGAGCATCGACAGCAGGCGCTCGACGACGAAGGCGGAGGCCACCAGCAGCGGGGCGGACGGCGCGCCCACGGCGGCCAGGCACGCCCACAGCAGCAGGGCCTGGAACAGGGCGTAGAGGACCTTGCCGCCCAGCATCCGGCCCCACCCGGTGCGCACGAGGTCGGCGCTCTCGGAACGGAAACGGGCTGCTCGCTCGCCCCAGCCCTCCGGGGCGCTCGGGAGCCGCGGATGCCGGGCGACGATGCGGTCGGCGACGCGCCCGGCCCGGCGCAGCGCCCGGTCGTCGCGCCCCACCAGGACGACGGCCGTGAGCAGGAGGACGAGCAGCGCCACGCCCAGCACGCCCGGGCCGACCAGGCGCGCCACGCCGGCGTCACCGGAGAGCGCGAACCAGCAGAGCATGACCCCGGGCAGCAGCAGCTTCACGGCGGTGTCGGCGAGGTTGGTCAGCAGCGCCCAGCGCCCGAAGGCGGCCGACCCGAAGCCCCAGGCCCGCACCATCCGCCAGTTCAGGGCGGTGCCGGCGGCGCCCCCCAGCGGCAGCAGGTTCGAGACGCAGGAGCCCGACAGGTTGAGGACCAGGGCGCGCCGGTGCGAAAGGCCCGGCAGCGCGGCGGTGAGCGAGGGGGTGTGGACCCAGAGCCCGGCGAGCCACAGCGCGGCCAGCAGCGCGAGCTGCACGGCGCTCGGTCGGCTCAGGGCGTCGACGACCGGCGCCCACGACGTGCCGGTGACCCGCGGGAGCGCCAGCGCCACGACCGCCGTGGCGGCGGCCGCGCCCGCGGCCCACCGCGCCGTCACGCCCCACATCCTCGTCATGCCCCCAGCCTGTCGTGTCGTCCAACGGCCGCGCATCAGGGGTGACCCGGGTCTCGACCCCGACCACGGTACTCAGGGTGCGGGTCGTGGTCGAGGACGCGCGCCACGCCCGGGGGAGGACCGGGCGGCCCCCGCCGGCTCATCCACGCCGGCCGACCCCGAGGGCAGGAGGCGCGGATGTTCGCCCACTCGTCCTTCTCAGTTCACCCACAGGTGTGCACCGGCGGGTGGGATGGAGCTCCCGCTTCCCGCCGACACCGACCAGGAGCCGAGTCCCCATGAGCCACGCCCACAACCACGCCCACCTGCACCCCCACCAGCCGCACGACAGCTGGGACGCGGTGGATGCCGACGCGCCCGAGGCGGGTCCGCCGTCGCGCCGCCAGCTGCTGAAGTACGGGGGAGTCGGGGCCACCCTGACGGCCGCCTCCGCCGTGGTCCCCGCCTCCGCCTTCGCCGCCGGTCACGGCCGGGGTCGCACGGGGGGCCGGGCCTGGCGGGCCGGCGACCACCACATCCACTCGGAGTACTCGGGCCGGTTCGACACCTCGAAGAACCCGCCGGTGTTCGCGAAAGGCGCCGACGCGGTGTACCCCATCGTGACGAACGCGATCATGGCCAAGAACTTCGGCCTGTCCTGGGTCATGTGCACCGACCACGGCGGCCCGACGCACTCGAAGGTCAACCTCGAGCTCGCCTACCCCGACCTGCTGCGCTCGCGGCGCCTGGTGCCGGAGGTCCTGCAGTTCTGGGGCATGGAGTTCGACGCGCCCCAGATGGACCACCACACCCTGATGATCCCGCGACGCGACGACGAGGCCCAGCTCCTCTACGAGCTCGAGTCGCGCTACGCCAAGCTCGACGCCTTCCCGTCGGACCCCTCGCGGGACACCGAGGCGAAGATGATCGAGTTCCTCAACCACACCCAGCGCATGTCCTCGCGACCGCTGGTCATCGCGCACCACGCGGCGCGCTCGGCCTCGGGGCTCGGCGTCTGGGGCCAGGACACCCCCCGCGAGTTCCGCAACAACCAGGACGTCGCGCCCGACGTGTACGTCGGCTTCGAGGGTGCCCCGGGCCACCAGGCGGGCCCCCTCAACGGCGACGCCCGCGGCGGGTACGGCAACTACCCCACGCACGGCGGGTACGACCAGATGACCGCGGTCGTCGGCGGCCTGTGGGACTCCCTGCTCGGCGAGGGCCGCAAGTGGTGGATCACCGCGACCTCCGACTCCCACGTCCACTGGACGCGGGGCGGCTCCGACTTCTGGCCGGGGGAGTACTCCAAGACCTACGTCAGCGCGCGCCAGGACTACGCCGACGTCATGGACGGCCTGCGCACCGGGCGGATCTTCGTCACCACCGGTGACCTCGTCACCAGCCTCGACGTCTCGGCCTCGCACGCGGGGCGGGCGGCCACCGTCGGCGAGACCGTCACGGTGAAGCGCGGCCGCGACAACGACGTCGAGGTCGAGATCCGCTTCCGCCCCCTCCAGGGCACCAACGGCAACGGGGACCGGCCGCAGGTGCGCCGCGTCGACGTGATCGCCGGTGACGTGACCGGGCCGGTCGCCGACCGCGACTCGGCGAGCAACCCCACGACCAAGGTCGTCGGCCGCTACGGGCCCAGCGACTTCCGCCGCCACGGCGAGGAGTGGGTGGTGCGCCACACCCTGCGCGACGTCACCACCAGGGGCTACGTCCGGGTGCGGGGCACCAGCACCGACGAGATGGAGCCGGCGGCCGACGGCCTCGAGTCGCCGTGGGACGACCTGTGGTTCTACTCCAACCCGGTGTTCATCGACGTCGCCTGACTGGCGGCCGACTGTCGGCCGGCTACTGCGCTTCGGGGTGGCAACGCCGCAGCGCGGCCACGTAGTCGGCGTACACGCGCTGGGAGACACCCGCCGTGGGGACGATGCTGTCGAACGAGTGGAAGGTCTCTGCGACGTGGTGCAGCTCCAGGGTGTTGCCGGCCAACAGCAGCCGTACCGCGTAGTCGACGCCCTCGTCCCGCAACGGGTCCTCCGCGGCGGTGAGGACGTAGGCGGGCGGTAGGCCGCTGAGGTCGGCCTCACGGCCAGGAGCCGCGTAGCGGGGCGGGGACCCGTGCTGCGGGCCGAGGTAGCGCTGCCACATCAGCTCCGCCTCGCGGCGGTCGAAGACGGCGGAGTCGGTGTACGTCTGCATCGACGCCGTCTGGAGTCGGTCGTCGATGACGGGACAGGCGAGGATCTGCTGTCTGATCGCGGGGCCGTGCTCGTCGCGGGCCTTGAGGCACACGCCGGCGGCCAGCGCGCCGCCGGCGCTCGACCCGCCCACCGCCAGTGCGCTCGCGTCACCACCGAACCGGTGCGCCTCGCGCGCCAGCCACTCGAGCGTCGCGTAGCAGTCGTCGAACCCGGCGGGGAAGTGGTGCTCGGGACTCAGCCGGTACTCGGGCGACACCACCAGCGCGTCGGCGTCCGCGGCCAGCCGCACGCACAGGTCGTCGTCGAGCTCGGCGAAGCCGTACGCGAAGGCACCCCCGTGCAGCCACAGCAGGCACGTGGTGAGGCCCTCACGCCGGCGAGGCCGGTACATCCGCACCCGCACGGGTGGCGCCGACGGGTGCTGAGGGTCGAGGTCGATGATCTCGACGCCGTCCGGCACCCTGACGCCGCTGTCGGCGTGCAGCCGTCGCAACCGCAGACGCTCGGAAGCGATGTCGTCCGGGTCGCCGCGCTCGAACATGATCAGCGCGGCGGCCAGTTCTGCGTCCATCGTGGTCCTCGTCGTGTCGTGGTGTGGTGTCGAGCCCGTCACCAGTCGGCGGCGACGGGTGACGGGCGTCCCAGGAACTCGGAGACTGTTGCACGAAGGCGCCGCGCCGGCTCGGACTCGGCCGCGAACCGGTCGAACGCGTGGAAGGTGCCGGCGAGGTTCACGACCTCCACCGACACCCCGGCCGAGAGCATGGCCATCGCCAGCTCCAGGCCCTCGTCGCGCAGAGGGTCGTGCTCGGTCGTCACGACCATCGTCAGGGGCAGCGCACCCAGGTGGGGATCGGTCAACGGGCTGCGCCAGAGGCTCGGCGTCGCGGTCGCCAGGTACCGGCCCCACATCAGGCGGGCCTGTTCACCGTCGAAGACCGGAGCCTTCGCGTACCGGGTCGTCGACCCGGCGCCGAGCCTGGTGTCGACGACCGGGTACGTGAGGAGCAGCCGATCGAGCGACAGCCCGGTGGCGACGGCGTCGAGGGCCGTACGGAGCGCCAGGGCGCCACCGGCGCTGGCGCCGGCGACCGCGGGGGCGGCCGCGACCCCGGCCTCGGACAGGCGGGCGACGAGCCAGGCGAGCGCCGCGGCGCAGTCCTCCTCGGCCGCGGGCCACGGGTGCTCGGGCGCGAGACGGTAGTCCGGTGAGACCACCAGCTGGTGGTGGGACGCGGCCAGGTCGCGGCAGATGTCGTCGTCGTCCTCGGGGGACCCCAGGACGAACGCTCCGCCGTGCACCCACAGCAGGCCGCCTCGCACCGGGTGCGACGGCTCGTACACCCGCAGCCGCACCCCGGAGCCACTCAGCCCGTGGTCGGTGATCGTGACGTCCTGGTCCGACTGACGCCGGAAGTGCCGGAACGACTCGGCGGTGGCGCGGCGCTGTCCGGCGACGTCGTTCGCGTCCACCGTCGGCAACGTCGAACGGACGGCCAGCAGCTCCGGGTCGTACCTGCGGACCGGGTGGGGCGCCTCAGACACCGATCGTCCCCGCTCCGTCATCGACGACGTTCCTCTCGGAGTCGGTCAGGAGCGCGTGCAGCTCCGCGCCGCCGGCCATCAGCTCGATGACGTCGGCGATGGACTTCTCGCCGCGGTCGAACTGCGCGATGGCCCGGCCACCTCTCAGCACGGTCGAATGATCCGCGGCCGCGTGGGCGTGGTAGGCGTTGTGGGTGATGAACAGGACGGCCGCTCCGCGATCGCGCACCGCCTGGATCAGGCGCAGGACGGTGGCCGACTCCCGGACGCCGAGAGCGGCCGTCGGCTCGTCCAGCACCAGCACGCGGGCCCCGAAGTGCACGGCGCGTCCGATCGCCAGCGCCTGACGCTCACCACCGGACAGGGTGCCGACGAGCTGCCGGCCGTCCCGCACCCGCGCGATGCCCAGCTGCTCGAGCTCGGCCAGCGCGGCCCGCTCCGCCGCTCGGTCGTCGATGCGCCGGAAGGGCCATCGCCCGATCGTGGGCTCGGCGCCCAGCACGAAGTTGCGCGCCACGCTCATCATCGGCAGCGTCGCCACCTCCTGGTAGACGGTGGCGATCCCTCGGTCGCGCGCATCGCGAGGACTGTTGAACGCCACCTCGTCGCCCTCGATCAGCACCTGCCCCGACGTCGGGCGCTCGACGCCGGTCAGCAGCTTGATCACGGTCGACTTCCCGGCCCCGTTCTCACCGAGGAGACAGTGCACCTGACCCGCGTACAAGGACAGGCTCAGGTCCTGGACCGCGGTGACGCCGGAGAACCGTTTGGTCACCTCGCGCAGCTCGACGACCGGAGCCGTCCCCACGCTGTTCGTGTTCGTGTTCGTCATCGTGATCACCCTCGTCCCAGAACGAAACCGCGCAGGCGGTGGTTGGCGAGCACGGCCAGCAGGAGCAGTGCGCCGATGAACAGCTGTGTCAGGTCGGCGTTCCACCCCAGGAGCAGCACGCCGGTGGAGATGATCCCGTAGGTCACGGCCCCGAACGCGGTACCCCACGTCGACCCGTACCCTCCGGTCAGCAGCACTCCACCGATGACCGCGGCGGCGATGCCCTGGAAGATGAACGCGCCGCCGAGGGTCACGTTGCCGTTGCTGAGGGACAGGGTCTGCACGATCCCCGTCACGGCCGCCGACAGCGACGTGGCCATGAACAGCACGATCTTGACGCGGTTCGTCGGTACCCCGACGAGGCGGGCGGCCTGCTCGTTGCCACCGGTGGCGTAGACCCAGTTCCCGAACACGGTGCGGGTCATCACCCAGGCGGTGATGAGGAGCAGCACGACCCACCACACGATGGCCACCCCGAAGCCGTTCCAGGACGACGCGAAGATCGCGGCCGGCACCCCGGACGCGTTGGCCGAGATGTTGGAGGACCCGGTCGCGAAGATGCTGACGGCCAAGGACAGCCCGAGCAGCATCATCATCGTCGCGAGGGTGACGATGAACGACGGGAGCCCGGTGCGGGCCACGATCAGCCCGTTCGCCGCCCCCACCGCGAGGGCGACGACGACGGCGGCGAGGACGCCGATCCACGCCGAGAGACCGTAGCCCCCGGTGGCGATGCCGACACAGATCGACGCCGCTCCGACCGTGGCGCCGACCGAGAGGTCGAACTCGCCCCCGATCATGAGGGCTCCGACGCTGACGGCCACGATCCCGAGCTCGGCCGCGGTGTTCAGCCAGTTCGCCGTCCCGGTGGCGTTCAGGAAGCCGTTCCCGCCCGCCAGGGCGGCGAAGAACACGAACACCACCAGGGCGGACACGGCGCCGCCGGCCTCGGGGCGGGTGAGCAGGATGCGTCCCACGCCCGGGCGGGGCCGCGTCGCCGCGGGGTTCCCGTCCGCTCCGGCGGTCCCGCCCGACAGCGCGGCAGGACTCGTCGCGGGGTCCTCTCGTCGTGCCTCGCCGACGCCTGAGGGAGGCCCGGCCTCGCCTCCCCTGTCAGGACGCCCGCTCACTTCGGACCGATCACGTTCGGGTACTTGTCGAAGACCGCCGAGATCTTGTCCACGTTCGTCTTGTCGACGATCTGCGGGCCGGTCTTGACGACCCCGACCGGAGCCAGGCCGTACTTGGCGTAGGTGTACGCGAAGACCGTTCCGAGGTACCCGTCGAGGTAGGGCTGCTCGTTCACGAGGAAGAGCATGTCGCCCGAGCGGACGGCGGCGATGGCCTGCTTGCCGACGCCCAACGAGGCGACGCCACCCGCGGGCCGGCCGGCCTGCTTCATGGCCTGCACGGCGGCGTAGCCGGTGAGGTTGTTCAGCGTCATCACGGCGTCGACGGACTTGTGGGTGGCCAGGTAGCCGCTGATGTCCCGAGCGCTCTTCGACTGGTCCGTACCGTCCCCGCTCGGCAGGGTGAAGGTCGAGGACGTCGCGCCCTGGGCGCCGAGACCGTCCGCGAGGCCCTTGCAGATGGCGTCGAGGTAGGGGTTGCCGGCGACGTTGATGACGCACAGGACGTCACGCTTGCCGGCGGCCGCGTACCGCTTGGCGGCCTCGTTCCCCACGTCCGGGCCGAACTGGCCGATGAACCCCTGGGCGCCGACCTTCTCCCAGCTGTCCTGGCCGGACTGGTTGACGAACACGGGGATCCCCTGAGAGACCGCCTTCTGGATGAGGGGGTCGACGACGTTGGTGATGAAGTCGCCCACGACGATGACGTCCGGCTTGGAGGCGATCGCGGCCTCCATCGTCTTGGACGAGCTCGCCTGGATGTCCGCCTCGTCGATGGGGATGTAGTTCAGCTCGATCGGCAGCTGGGCCGCCGCGTCCTGCGTGCCCTGGTAGAGCGGCGGGAAGAACGGGTCGTTGAGCGGCCCTGAGACGAAGGCGATCTTCACCTTGTCCTGCGGGGACCCGGCGTCGGCCGCCGTGCCCTTGGTGTCGGACGAACCACCGGAGCAGCCGGCCACTCCCATGGCCACCACCGCCAGGCACACTGTCAGTGCTGGCCGCCCACGTCGTCGGAAGCTGCGAGTCACGATGTCTCCTAACATTGGGGCCGGCCCACAGGGGCGGCCGCACCGGGTGGTGAAGCGAGGCGGGGTGGCCTCGGAGTACGCATGAGTCTGTGACCTGGGCGCCTGCCGAGTCACCCGCCGCGTGTCGACTCTTCCCGGCCCGTCATCCGCCACGTGCGCGGACCCCGGGAGTGCCTGAGACCGAAGCATTCCCCCGGGACGATCCATGTCGTAGCGTGCGCGCATGCGCGGCCTCCTCCTCAAGCTCTCGAACCTCGACCCGGACGTGGAGGCGTCGCTGCGGGTGATCGAGTACTTCGACCAGCTCCTGAGCCATGGCGCCTCGCTCGACGCCGTACTGCGGGCGACCGCCGCGCTGGGATGCTGTACCGCCGGCCTGCGGGACGAGAGCTCGGGGCGCACACTGCGGTTCGACGAAGGGGGCGCCGCGAGCCCGCCGATGACGCACCCGATCGCCTTCGAGGCGCCGGTCCTGGTCGATGACGCCGTCGTCGGCCACGTGTGGCTCGAGCGGCCGGGCGCCCAGCCGCTGGACGAGGTCCTCATCGAACGGCTCGCGGTGACGGCCGCCGCCCGGTGGCGTTCGCACACTCCCGGCGCCAACGCCGACCCCGCGCTGGTGGAGCTCGTCATCGCCTCGGCCGCCCAGGAGGAGGACCGCAGCCGGGCCCTGCGGCTGCTCGGGATGAACCCGGCCGCGCGCCTCACGGTGCTCGCCGTTTCCGTACCGGGGAGCGAGCCCACCGCCATCCTCCGGAGCGTCGTCGCGGCCGCCTCGGCCGGCGGCGCCCTCGCGCGGGGAAGCGTCCTGGGCGTCTCCGGGGTGGTGCTGCTGCAAGGGGGTAGCGACATCGAGGATCGGCTGCGCGGCCCCCTGCAGCAGGGTGCGGCGCCGGTCGGCATCGGCGTGGGGTGCACCGTGCCGGTGGCCCAGGCGCCCGCCTCGTGGGCGTCCGCGCGGGTGGCCCTCCGCTTCGCCCGGGTCTGGCGCCAGCGAGGAGGCATCGTCGAGCACGAGAAGCTGGGGGCGCTGGCCGCCCTGGCTCACGTGCCGCGTGACGTCGCCCTCGCGACACCCGACGTCCGCGCGCTCGCCGCGCTGGCGGCGACCGACAGCGGCGAGCAGGACATCGAGGTGCTGCTCGCGGTCACCTGGCACGGTTCGGCCCGGCAGGCCGCCGCTGCGCTCCACATGCACCACAGCTCGGTGACCAACCGGCTCCGCCACGTCGAGGCCGCCCTCGGGGTGGAGGTGGACAACCCGTCCGACCGGCTGCGGGCGCAGATGGCCGCGCTGCTCTGGCGGCTGAACGCGGCGTAGATACGTCGTCCGCGCCGCGCCGGTGACGGACGTCCTCGAGGGGGCGTCCCGTGAACTCCCGCGACGGCCCCGTCGGAGCCGGTGGCGCGGCCGGAGTGGCCTCGTCAGGTCCCTGGTGAGGGACGCGATCATCCGGGGATGGTGGCCAGGGGCGGGGTCGAACCGCCGACCTTCCGATTTTCAGTCGGACGCTCGTACCAACTGAGCTACCTGGCCGGACCTGCACGAGAGGGCCGGACGTATCCGGCCCTTCCATGAAGGAGCGACCCCGACGGGACTCGAACCCGCGACCTCCGCCGTGACAGGGCGGCGCGCTAACCAACTGCGCTACGGGGCCTTGGTGTGACGCAAGACCGTATCCCCAACGGGATTCGAACCCGTGCTACCGCCGTGAAAGGGCGGGGTCCTGGGCCGCTAGACGATGGGGACCCGACTCGTCGGACCCTCGTCGTCACGCAGACCGGGCTCGGATCCGTCGAGGACTCCGAAAGCATAGGGGACGCCGCGCGTGCCACCAAAACGGGGTCCGCCGCCCGAGCGCCCGGCCCCGTCGGTCAGCCCGGCGCCGCCCACTCCCGAACCCGGTCGACGTCCCACGTGGTGACGATGCGGTCGGTCGGGACGCCCAGGGCCTCGGCGCGCTCACAGCCGTACGCCTTCATGTCGAGCTGACCCGGGGCGTGAGCGTCGGAGTCGACCGAGAACAGGCAGCCGATCTCGAGGGCCAGGGCGACCAGCTCGTCGGGCGGGTCACAGCGCTCGGGCCGGCTGTTGATCTCCACCGCGGTGTCGTGCTCGACGCAGGCCTCGAACACGGCGCGGGCGTCGAAGTCGGACTGGGGGCGGACGCCCCGCGAGCCCTCGACCAGGCGGCCGGTGCAGTGCCCCAGCACGTTGACGCGGGGGTTGCTGACGGCGGCCACCATCCGCTTCGTCATGGGGCCCTCGTTCATCCGCAGCTTGCTGTGCACCGACGCGGTCACGAGGTCGAGCTGGCCGAGCATCTCGTCGGTCTGGTCGAGCGAGCCGTCGTCGAGGATGTCGACCTCGATGCCCTTGAGCAGCGTGAACTGCCCTGCCAGCGAACGGTTCACGCCGTCCACGATCTTCAGCTGCCGGCGCAGCCGCTCGACCGTGAGGCCGTTCGCGACCCGCAGCTGCGGGCTGTGGTCGGTCAGCACCATCCACTCGTGGCCGGTCTCGACGCCGGTGAGAACCATCTCGTCGATGGGGGAGCCGCCGTCGCTCCAGTCGGAGTGCAGGTGGCAGTCGCCGCGCAGCAGCCCGTAGAGCCCGCCGCCGCCCTCGACGAGGGGGCCACCGGCCTTCTCCTGCAGCGAGGCCAGGTACGCCGGCAGCTCGCCGGAGAGGGCCTCGGCGATGACGCCCGAGGTGGACTTCCCGATGCCGTCGAGCTCCTGGAGGGTGCCGGCGTCGGCCCGCGCCGCGAGCTCGGCTCCGTCCACGGTGCGCAGGGTCTTCACGGCGTTGCGGAACGCCTCCACCCGGTAGGTGCCGGCCCGGGTGCGCTCCAGCAGGAAGGCGATGCGGCGCAGGGCGTCGACCGGCTCGACCGGGGCCTGCAGGGGCTCGAGCAGCGCGACCATGGACCCGATGCTGTCACAGGCGACGGGGCCGGGCGTGGCCCCGGAGCGGCCACGTGGCGGCGCGGTGCGACGATGCCGGCATGGCCCGCCCGCTCGACCCGCCCCCCGCCGCTCTCACCTACCCCGACGTCGGCGCCACGGCGCGCGACGACCTCCTCCACCGGCCGCCCGCGGGCTTCCGGGCCGTGGACCGCTGGGCGGTCATCGGCACCGGCAGCGCCCTCTTCGAGCGGGCCGGTGACGACGTGCAGCAGTGGGGGATGCAGCGGGGCGCGGGCATCCGCATCCGCACGACGACGGCGGCGGAGGGCCGCCCGGTCGCCCCGGGCGACGAGGCGGCCCTGCGGATCGGCTGGTGGCCCGCCGACGTGCCGGTGCGGGTGGTCTACGTCGTCGACGAGCCCCGACGCCGCGGGTTCGCCTACGGGACGCTCCCCGGGCACCCCGAGAGCGGCGAGGAGCTGTTCGAGGTCGTCCTCGACCCCGACGGCACCGTGCGGGCCCACGTGCGCGCGTTCTCGCGACCCGGCATCCTGCTGTCGCGGTGGGGGGCTCCGGTCACCCACCGGGTGCAGGAGGTCTACACCCGGCGCTACCTGCGGGCGCTCCCGCTCAGCCGCGACGCCCGATGACGTCGGCGACCCCGGCCAGCAGCCGGTCGACGTCGCCGCGGTTGGTGTAGGGCGCCAGCCCCACGCGGACGCCGCCGCCGTCGCCGAGGCCGAGGTGCCGCGAGCACTCGAGCGCGTAGAAGCTGCTGGCCGGGGCGTTGACCCCGTGCTCGGCCAGCCCGCGGTAGACGTCCATCCCGTCGACGCCCTCGACGGTGAACAGCAGGGTGGGGGTGCGGTGGGCCGCGTTGGAGTGCACCGTGACGCCGGGCATCGCGCGCAGGGCCGGCTCGAGGACGGACAGCAGCGACTCCTCGTGGGCCTCCAGGGCGGCGAACGAGGTCTCGAGGCGCTCGCGGCGGCCGGCGGGCGTGACCGGGGTGTCGAGGTCCTCCATCCCGGCCAGGAAGTCGACGGCGGCGGTGGCCCCGGCCATCAGCTCGTAGGGGAGGGTGCCCAGCTCGAAGCGCTCGGGCACGGTGTCGGCCGAGGGGAGCAGCTTGTCGGGGTGGAGGGTCTCGAGCAGGGCCGGGTCGGCCGCCAGGACCCCGCAGTGCGGGCCGAGGAACTTGTAGGGCGAGCAGGTCCAGACGTCGGCGCCGAGGGCCCGCAGGTCGACCGAGGCGTGCGCGGTGGCGTGCACCCCGTCGACCCAGTGCAGCGCGCCCACCGCGTGCACGGCATCCGAGATGTGGCGGGTCGGGGGCCGGGTGCCGATGAGGTTCGAGGCCGCGGTCGTGGCCACCAGGCGGGTGCGCTCGGAGAGCACGGCCTCGATGTCGGCGACCGTCAGCTCGCCCGTGGCGGGGTCGAAGTCGGCCCAGCGCACGGTGGCGCCGGCGGTCTCGGCGGCCTGCACCCAGGGGCGGATGTTCGAGTCGTGGTCGAGCCGGGTCACCACGACCTCGTCGCCGGGGCCCCACTGCTTGGCCAGGGCGCGGGAGAGGTCGTAGGTCAGCGCGGTGGCGCTGCGGCCGAAGACGATGCCGCGCGGGTCGGCGCCCAGGAGGTCGGCCATGGCCTGGCGACAGTCGGCCACCACGGCCGAGGCCCGCCGCTCGGAGGCCGTGACAACACCCTTGTTGCTGATGGCGGCGGTGAGGGTGCCCGCGACGGCGGCGCCCACGACGTCCGGGGTCTGGCTGCCGCCCGGTCCGTCGAAGTGCGCCAGGCCCTCGGCCAGGGCGGGGAAGTGGGACCGGATGCGCTCGACGTCGAAGGCCATGCGCCCATCCTGGCGCACGCCGGGACCGGGCGGGCGCCGGGTCACCAGGAGGTGTGCAGCGGGCGACCCTCGGCGAAGCCGGCCGTCGACTGGATGCCGACCGTCGCGCGCTCGTGGAACTCCTCGAGCGTCCGGGCGCCGGCGTACGTGCACGAGCTGCGCAGGCCCGCGATGATCTCGTCGATGACGTCCTCGACGCTGGGGCGCGCCGGGTCGACGTACATCCGGGCGCTGCTGATGCCCTCCTCGAACATCGCCTTGCGGGCGCGGTCGTACGCCGAGTCGGTGGCGGTGCGGTTGCGGACCGCGCGGGCCGACGCCATCCCGAACGACTCCTTGTACTGGCGGCCCTTCTCGTCGGTGTAGAGGTCGCCGGGCGACTCGAGGGTGCCGGCGAACCACGAGCCGACCATCACGTTGGAGGCTCCGGCGGCCAGGGCCAGCGCCACGTCGCGCGGGTGCCGGACGCCGCCGTCGGCCCACACGTGCTTGCCGAGCTCGCGGGCCGCGGCGGCGCACTCGAGCACGGCCGAGAACTGCGGGCGACCGACGGCGGTCATCATCCGGGTGGTGCACATGGCGCCCGGGCCCACCCCGACCTTCACGATGTCGGCCCCGGCGGCGACGAGGTCGCGGGTGCCCTCGGCCGAGACGACGTTGCCCGCCACCAGCGGCACCCCGAGGTCGAGGGCGCGCAGGGTGGCCAGCACCTCGAGCATCTTCTCCTGGTGGCCGTGGGCGGTATCGATGACGAGCACGTCGGCGCCGGCCTCGGCCAGAGCGGTGGCCTTGGCGCTGACGTCACCGTTGATGCCGACGGCCGCGGCGACCCGCAGGTGGCCCTCGGCGTCGACGGCGGGGGAGTAGAGGCTGGCGCGCAGGGCGCCGGTGCGGGTGAGCAGCCCGACGAGCCGGCCGTCGGGCGCGACCACCGGGGCCAGGCGACGGCGGGCGTGCGAGAGGGTGTCGAAGGCCTCCTCGACGTCGACGCCGTCGGGGACCGTGACCATCTCGGTGACCATGACGTCGGAGAGCTGGGTGAAGCGGTCGACCCCGGTGAGGTCGGACTCGGTCACGACGCCCACCGGCCGCTCGCCGCGCACGACGACGGCGGCACCGTGGGCGCGCTTGTGCAGCAGGACCAGCGCCTCGCCCGCGGTGGTGGTCGGGTCGAGGGTGATCGGGGTGTCGTAGACCAGGTGCCGGGTCTTCTGCCAGGCGATGACCTCGGCCACGACCTCCACCGGGATGTCCTGGGGGATGACCGTGAGCGCGCCGCGGCGGGCGGTGGTCTCGGCCATCCGGCGCCCCGCGATGGCGGTCATGTTGGCGACGACGAGCGGGATGGTGGTGCCGGTGCCGTCGGAGGTCGACAGGTCGACGTCGAGCCGGCTCGTGACCGCCGACCGGTTCGGCACCATGAACACGTCGTCGTAGGTGAGGTCGTGCTGGGGCAGCAGGTCGTTGAGGAAGCGCACCGCCCCAGGGTAGGCGCGCGGCATCCGGGCGGGTGGCGGGGCGCGGGGCGTCGGGAGGCGCGCGGCGTCCGGCCGGGTGGCGGGGCGCGGGAGCGGGACGGCCCGGGCTCGAGGCAAGGCTTCCTGCACGGGACACGGCCTGCCAGGTCTTGTCTGGTGCACTTTTCGGGGTCACCCCGAAAAGCCGAGGACCCGGGGTGGGGCAGGATCGGGGCCGTGAGTCTCATGGCGCCCTCCCCGGCCGACGAGCGCCGCCGTACCGGGCTGCGCCGGATGCGCCTGCTCGCGCTCGCGCTGCTGGGCCTCGCGGCGGTGGTCTTCCTGGCCACCCTGCGTCTCGACCACGGCGGGGTCTGGGGCTACGTCAACACCGCCGCCGAGGCGGCCATGGTCGGCGCCCTGGCCGACTGGTTCGCCGTCACCGCCCTGTTCCGCCACCCGCTCGGCCTGCCGGTGCCGCACACCGCGATCATCCCGAAGCGCAAGAACGAGATCGGGCGCAGCCTCCAGGAGTTCGTCACCGAGAACTTCCTCACCGAGGACATCGCGCGCGAACGGCTCGCTGCCGCCCACGTCAGCGACCGCGTGGGCCGCTGGCTGGCCGACCCCGGCAACCGCGCCACCGTCCTCACCGAGGTCGTCCGGGTCGCCCGCGCCGGCCTGGGCCGGCTGCACGAGGACGAGGTGCGCCGGCTCGTCGAGGACTTCCTGGTCCCGCGCCTGGTCCGCGAACCGGTGAGCCCCATCGCCGGCGCCCTGCTCGAGGGCATCGTCACCGAGCGCACCCACCGCGGCCTGGTCGACCTCGGCCTCGAGGAGCTGCACGACTGGCTGCGCGAGAACCCCGGCACCTACGCCGACGTCCTGGGCTCGCGCGCCCCCTGGTGGAGCCCGCCGTGGCTCGACGACCGGGTCATCGGCTGGACCTACGAGCAGCTGCTGGCCTTCCTGCGCGAGATCCGCGGCGACGACCGGCACCCCGCCCGGCTGGCCCTGGACGACCTCCTGCGGCGTCTCGCCCAGGACCTCCAGCACGACGACGCCGTCATGGCCCGCGCCGAGGCCCTCAAGGAACGCCTGCTCACCCACCCCCAGGCCGCCGAGACCGCCGTGGGGCTGTGGCGCTCGTTCCGCACCGCGCTGGAGACGGCGATGGACGACGAGGGCTCCTACTTCCACGCCCGCGGCGACGAGCTGCTCGAGCACCTCGGCCGCCGGCTCAGTGACGACCCGGTGTGGAAGGAACGCCTCGAGGCGCGCCTCGGCGAGGCCGTCTCGTTCGTCGTCAACACCTACGGCAGCGAGCTGGCCGAGGTCATCTCGGTCACCGTCGACCGCTGGGACGGTCGCGAGGCCGCCGAGCGCATCGAGCTGCACGTGGGCCGTGACCTGCAGTTCATCCGGATCAACGGCACCGTCGTCGGGGCGCTGGCCGGGGTCGCCATCCACGCGGTCGCCCAGGCCCTCTCCTGACGCGCGGCGCGGCCGGATGGAGAGCGGCCGGCGACCCTTGGCAGGCGCCCCGCCCGGGTCTAGCGTGGCCCCACCACTGGGCCCGGCGAAGGGATCTGTCATGGCGGGCACGTTCGAGGTCTACGAGGACAAGGCCGGCAAGTTCCGGTTCCGTCTCAAGGCAGGCAACGGCCAGGTGATCGCCACCGGGGAGGCCTACGAGAGCAAGGCCAGCGCCATGAACGGCGTCGAGTCGGTCAGGAAGAACGCCGCGGACGCGACGGTCGACGACCAGACCTGAGGCCGCCTCCGGCCCTACCCCGCGTGCTCGATGGGTCACGTCGGGTACGGGCCTCCCCCGGCGCGTCGGGTCAGCGTTTCTTCGGCGGCAGCGGGAAGAACATGCTGGTGCGCTCCATGTACTCGGGGTACCCGGGCCGTTTGGCCATCTCGGACTCGAGCAGCCGGGCCCCGGTGGCGAACGCCAGGAAGTAGGTCATGACCACGGGCGAGAGCACCGTCAGCACGCCCGGCCACGCCTCGGCCGCGACGACCCACATCCCCCACCAGACGGCGGAGTCGCCGAAGTAGTTGGGATGCCGCGTCCAGGCCCAGAGGCCCCGGTCCATGACCGTGCCCTTGTTCGAGGAGTCGGCCTTGAACGCCTTGAGCTGTGCGTCACCCACCCCCTCGAAGGTCACCCCGACCAGCCAGACGACCACGCCGAGGGCCGCGACCCAGCCCAGCGCCGAGTCGGTGGCGGCGGCGACCTGCAGCGGTAGCGAGACGAACCAGGCCGCGACGCCCTGGGTGGCGAAGATGCGCATCAGCGCGTAGCGGAAGCGCTGCTCGGGCGGCACGGCCGACAGCAGCTTCTCGTAGCGGGGGTCCTCGCCCTGGCCCAGCGCCCGCCCGCGGATGTGCCACGCGAGCCGGCCGCCCCACAGGGTGACCAGCACCGCCAGCAGCAGCGAGCGCGCCGAGTGCTGCCCCACCAGGTAGGCGACCCAGCCGATGGCGACGAAGACCAGCCCCCAGGTGATGTCGACGACCGCGTACTTGCCGCGGCTGCGCGCCACGACGGCCGTGACGGCCATCGCGACCAGCGACGTCAGCGCCGAGGCCAGGAGCACCACCACGAGCGTCCCGCCCGAGAAGCCGGCGCCCATCAGCGCGCCGGGTCGGAGACGACGGGCGGGCCACCGGGGCGGCGCAGCAGCAGCTGGTCGACGCCCATCCGGTTGTCGCGGAAGGCCTGTGAGCCGCCGACCAGGTAGAGGCGCCAGACCCGCGCGCCCTCCTCGCCGATGAGCTCGACGGCGCGGTCCCAGTTCTCCTCGAGGGTGCGGTGCCAGGCGTCGACGGTCCACACGTAGTGCTCGCGCAGGGCGTGCACCCCGCGGACCTCGAAGCCGGCGTCCTGCAGGTAGTTCAGGGTCTCGCCGACCGGGCGCATCGTCATGTCGGGCGCGATGAACTGCTCGATGAAGGGGCCGCCGCCCGGGTGCACGCCGCGGCGCGACATCTGCTGCACCAGCACGTAGCCACCGGGCTTGACGCTGCGGTGGAGCACCGAGGCGTAGGTGGCGTAGTTCTTCTCGCCGACGTGCTCGCCCATCTCGAGGGACGCGACGGCGTCGTACGGGCCGGAGTCGATCTCGCGGTAGTCGCGCAGCTGGATCTGCACGCGGTCCTCGAGGCCGCGCTCGCGGATCCGCGCGTCGATGAAGGCCTTCTGCTCGGCGGCGATGGTGACACCGGTGACCTGCGCCCCGAAGTGCTCGGCGGCATACAGCGACAGCGAGCCCCAGCCGCACCCGATGTCGAGGAAGCGGGTGCCCTCGGTGAGGCCGACCTTGCGGCAGACGAGGTCGAGCTTGGCGGCCTGCGCGGCCTCGAGCGGCATGTCGGGGCCGTCGACGAAGAAGGCCGACGAGTACGCCATGTGGGGGTCGAGCAGGAACTGGTAGAAGTCGTTCGACAGGTCGTAGTGGTGGCTGATGGACGCGCGGTCGCGGGCCAGCGAGTGCAGGCGGCCCTTGATGACGGCCTGGGTGGCCGGCGGGGCCGGGGGCCGGGCCAGGGCGCCGGTGTCGCGGGCGAGGCGCACCAGGTCGGGCAGCAACCGGCCGACCCGGGCGGCGGTCAGCGGGGGGATGTCGCGGGCGGCCACGGTCTCGCGGACCAGGTCGAGCGCGTCGCCGATGTCGCCCTCGACCTCGAGCTCACCGGTGACGTAGGCCTGGGCCGCGCCCAGCTCGCCCGGGTGCCACAGCAGGCGGGTGAGCGCCTGCGGGGTGCGCAGCTCGACGAGGGTGCCGTCGGCCGGCCCGGCCTCGGACCCGTCCCAGGCGCGCAGGCGCACCGGCAAGGGCCCGGCGATGAGGGGGCGCAGCGCGGCCTCGATGCGCCCGGCGATCCCGGCGGAGCGGGCGGTCGGCGTCGTCGTGCCCTGGTCGGTCAGCGTCATGGGTGCTCCTGGCGTCGGGTGCGGGCGCGGCGAGGTGCCGCGAGGTCACGCAAGCGGTTCGGAGTCCGACCGTGCCTCGGATGGCGTGGCGTGGTCGGCGGGGTGGACGGCAGCGGCCGGGGCGGCGGTGCGGGCGCCCTGACGAGCGGCGGCCTCAGCGGCCCGCCGGCGGGTGCGGGCGGCCTCGGTGAGCAGCGCGACGTCGGCCACGATGTCGGGCCCGAGGTGGTTGCAGCCGATCTCGGTGAGGACCCGGGGGGTGGTGCCCCGGCCGGCGATCCACAGCGGGAACTGCTCGTGCAGGGCCTTGAGCTGGCGCGCGTGGGACCGGAAGCCGGACGGGCGGCGCGAGGCGAGCACCACCGCGTCGGGCTTGGTGAGCCGGCAGGCCGAGACCAGCGACGGGACGGGGGTGTCCTCGCCGAGGTAGCGGACCCGCCAGCCGGCGCGCCCCAGCAGCACCCCGAAGCTCATCAGGATGATGTCGTGGAACTCCCCGGGAGGGCAGGCCAGCACGGCCACCGGGCCGGTGCCGAGACCCCAGGTCATCGACAGGGCCCCCAGGCGCCGGCGCACGAGGCTGCTGGCGAAGTGCTCCTGGGCGATGCCGATGCGGCCGAGCTCCCACATCTCGCCGACCCGCACGAAGAACGGGACCAGCACGTCGACGACGGCGCTCTCGACCGACCGGTCGAGGAAGGCGGTGTCGAGGACGGCGTGGGCGCGGTCCTCGTCGAGGGCGGTGATGGCGTCGAGGAGCTGCGCGACGAGCAGCGGGGGGTCGAGCCGGAGCCGCGCCTCGGCGTCCTGCGGCGGCCGGGCCTCGTCGGGGCCGGGTTCGGCGGCGACACCGGTGGCGGCCGCGGTGCCGGCGCGCTCGGCCGCCAGCACCTGGCGGGCGGCCTCCATCGCGCTGACCCCCTGGTCGCGCAGGCTGAGGACCTCGCGGACCCGGCGCTCGTCGTCGGCGCCGTACAGGCGGTAGCCACCCTGCGAGCGGGTCGGCGTGAGGAGGGCGTAGCGCGACTCCCAGGCCCGCAGGACGTGGGTACTCACACCGACACGGGCGGCTAGCTCACCAATCCGCATCGACGGCGGAACCGAACGTCTCATGACCACGACGGTACGTCGTGGGAGTAGATTTGACAAACCTTTGACGAGTCTTTCCGAAAGGTTCTACGGTCGTGACCATGCCTGCCCTGTCCATCTCCGAGCGCTCCCCGGCGCGCGAGCGCGTCGTCGTCGTCGGGGCGGGGGTCTCGGGGCTCACGGCAGCCCATGTCCTGGCCACCCGGCACGACGTGACGCTGGTCGAGGCCGAGGACCGTCTGGGGGGCCACGCGCACACGCACACCGTGCCCACGGCCGCCGGTGACCTGCGGGTCGACAGCGGTTTCATCGTGCACAACGACCGCACCTACCCCTACCTGCGCCGCCTCTTCGGCGAGCTCGGCGTGCAGACGCACGACACCGAGATGTCGATGTCCATCCGCGACGAGGCCACCGGGCTCGAGTACGCGGGCGGCCGGGGGGTCAAGGGCTTCGTGGCCCGCCCCCGCCAGCTCCTCGACCGTGAGTACGTGGGGATGCTGCGGGCCGTCAAGCGCTTCCACACCGTCGCCCGCGCCTTCCTCGAGCAGAGCGACGACGAGGACACCACCACCTACGGCGAGTTCATCCGCGAGCACGGCTTCCCGGAGTCGTTCGTCCGCTACTACGCCATCCCCGTCGTGGCGTGCGTGTGGTCCAGCGGCGAGGGCGACGCGCTCGACTACCCGGCTCGCTACCTGTTCCGCTTCCTCGCCCACCACGGGATGCTCTCGGTGGGCGACTCCCCGCAGTGGATGACGGTCGTGGGCGGCTCGCGCACCTACGTCGACGCCCTGGCCGCCCGCCTCGCCGACGTGCGCAGCGGCGACGCCGTCACCGCGGTCACCCGCACCCACGACGGCGTCGAGGTGCGCACCGCCGCCGGCCGGCTCGACCGCTACGACCGCGTGGTGCTGGCCACCCACGCCGACGACGCCCTGCGCCTCCTGGCCGATGCCACCCCGGCCGAGAAGGAGGTCCTCGGCGCGTTCCGCTACAGCAGCAACGAGACCGTCCTGCACCGCGACGGCTCGCTGATGCCGCGGGCGCGCCTGGCGCGCTCGTCGTGGAACTACCTGCTCGGCGACGACCCCGCCCAGGGGGCCATCGTCACGTACTGGATGAACCGCCTCCAGGGCCTGCCCGCGAGCGAGCCGTTCTACGTGACGCTCAACGCCACGGAGCGCATCGACCCCGCTAGCGTCGTCGCCACCATGCGGTACACCCACCCCCTCTACGACCTCGCCGCGGTGCGCGCCCAGCGCCGCATCCCCGAGATCACCACCGAGCGCACCGCCTTCGCCGGCGCGTACCAGGGCTGGGGCTTCCACGAGGACGGCTGCCGCTCGGGCGTAGAGGCCGCCGCGGCCTTCGGGGTCACCTGGTGACCAGCACCGCCGACCTCCCCACCCTGCCCGCGCTCGTCGTGGGAACGGTGCACCACACCCGGTTCCGCCCGGTCAAGCACTCGTTCAGTCACCGGCACACGCAGTGGCTGGTCGACCTCGACGCGATGCCCCGCCTGCCGCGCTGGCTGCGCCCCGTGGCCGGCTTCCGCGGCGAGGACCACCTGTCGGCGAACCCCGGCATCCCTGCGCTCAAGGCCAACGTCCTGCGGGTGCTCGAGCGCGACGGCGTCGACACCACCCCCGGCGACCGGGTCGTGATGCTTGCCCACGCCCGCGTGCTGGGCCACGTCTTCGACCCCATGAGCGCCTTCTGGGTCTTCGCCCCCGGCGGCGCGCTGCGGGCCGTGCTGGTCGAGGTCCACAACACCTACGGCCAGCGCCACGCCTACGTGCTGCGCCCGGACGCCGGTGGCCGGGCCGACCTCCCCAAGGAGTTCTTCGTCTCGCCGTTCAACGACGTCGAGGGCGACTACGCCATCCGTCTCACCCTGACGCCCTCGAAGGTCGGCGTGGCCATCCGACTTCGCGTCCGCGACGAACCACTGGTGACCGCGACCGTGACCGGCGCGCCGAGGCGGGCGACCACCTCGGCGGTGGCCACGGCCGCGCTGCGGTACCCGCTGATGCCCCAGCGGGTGAGCGGGCTCATCCGGGTCCACGGCATCTGGCTGTGGCTGCGGAGGCTGCCCGTCCGCCCCCGTCCCGACCACAGCCTGGAGAGTGTGCGATGACCGCCGACACGCCCCGCCTCGAGCTCGCCGCCCCGCGGCTCGGCTTCCCCCGCATCCTCACTCGTGGCGCCGTCGCGAAGGCCATCACCGAGGTCGCCGTCAAGCCGATGCCGGTGCGGATGCGCTACCCCGACGGCACCGTGGTCGGCAACGGCGGCCCCGACAGCCCCGTCATCGAGGTCGTCCGCCCCCGCGCGATGTTCCGCCGCCTCGAGGCCCACCCGAAGATCGGCCTCGGCGAGGCCTACATGGCCGGCGACTGGAAGGCCGCCGAGGGCACCGACCTCGCGCAGGCCCTGATGCCCTTCGCGGCCCGGATGGGCGAGCTGGTCCCCAAGCCGCTGCTGGCCCTGCGCGGTGTCGTCGACCGCGCCATCCCCCAGGCCATGCGCAACACCCTCGAGGGCTCGCGGAGCAACATCAGCGCGCACTACGACCTCTCGAACGACCTGTTCGCCGCCTTCCTCGACCCTTCGATGTCGTACAGCTCGGCCCTCTTCGACCCGGCCCGGCCGCTGGCCGAGCAGGACCTGCACGAGGCCCAGGTACGCAAGGTCGAGGCCATCCTCGACGCCGCCGACGTCCGGGCGGGCAGCCGCGTGCTCGAGATCGGCACGGGGTGGGGCGAGCTCGCCCTACGCGCCGCCGCTCGCGGCGCCACGGTCACCTCGGTCACCCTCTCGGCCGAGCAGCGGGCCCTGGCCATGCAGCGGATCGAGGCCGCCGGCGTGTCCGACCGGGTCACCGTCCTGCTCCAGGACTACCGCGAGACCACTGGGCAGTTCGACAGCATCGTCAGCGTCGAGATGATCGAGGCCGTGGGCGAGGAGTACTGGGCGACCTACTTCCGCAAGATCGACGAGCTGCTGGCGCCCGGTGGGGCGGTGGCCGTGCAGGCCATCCTCATGGAGCACCACCGGCTGCTGGCCACCAAGCACAGCTTCGGGTGGATCCAGAAGTACATCTTCCCGGGCGGGCTGATCCCCTCGCTCCAGGCCATCCGTGACGTCTCGCGCGACTCCACCACGCTGCGCGTCGAGCGGGTGCACGGCTTCGGCGCCGACTACGCCGAGACCCTGCACCGCTGGCGGGAGACCTTCAACGCCAACTGGAGCGAGATCCAGCAGCACGGCTTCGACGAGACCTTCCGCAGGATGTGGGACTTCTACCTCGCGTACTGTGAGGCAGGCTTCGCGACCGGGTACTTGGACGTCGCACAGATCCGTCTCGCCAGAAGGTAGGCCTCCCATGACCACGACCGTCGAACGCACGATCCGTACGAGCGCGGCACCGGAGGTGGTCTTCCCGTACCTCGTCGACTTCCGCAACGCCACCGAGTGGGACGCGGGCACCGACTCCTGCGAGCGGGTGTCGGGTGACGGCGGGGTGGGCACGGTCTACAAGAACGTCTCGACCTTCGCCGGCAACTCCGTCGAGCTCGAGTACACGACCGAGAAGGTGGCCGAGCCCGAGTTCGTCATCGTCGGCCGCAACAGGTCCACGACCAGCCACGACACCATCACCGTCCGCCCTGACGGCACCGGCTCGTCGGTCACCTACCGGGCCGACTTCGACTTCTCCGGCCCGGCGCGCTTCCTCGGGCCGATCATGAAGCCCCTCCTGGAGCGCCTGGGCGACCGCACGGCCGCCCAGCTCAAGGAGACGCTGGACCGACGGTGAGCGGACGACGCGGCACCGGCCGGCGGGCCCTGGTCACCGGGGTCACCGGCTACATCGGCTCCCGCCTGGTGCCGGCCCTGCTCGAGGAGGGGTGGACGGTGCGGGTGCTCACCCGCGACGCCGGCAAGCTCCGCGACCGCTGGTGGCTCGCCGACGCCGAGGTCGTCGAGGGCGACGCCACGTCGCGCTCGACGCTCGCGCAGGCGCTCGCCGACGTCGACGTGGCCTACTACCTCCTGCACTCGATGGACGCCGACGGCGGGTTCGTCGAGCGCGACCGTGAGATGGCCTCCGGCTTCGGCCGGGCGGCGTTCGAGGCCGAGGTCGGCCGCATCGTCTACCTCTCGGGGCTGCACCCCGCCGAGGGGCCGCTCAGCGACCACCTCGCCTCCCGCGTCGAGGTGGGCGACCTGCTGATGGCCAGCGGCGTGCCGACCGCGGTCCTGCAGGCCGCCATCATCCTGGGGTCGGGCTCGGCGTCGTTCGAGATGCTGCGCCACCTGACCACCCGGCTGCCGTTCATGATCACGCCCAAGTGGCTCGACAACCGCATCCAGCCGATCGCGGTCCGTGACGTCCTGCACTACCTGGTGGGGGCGGCCGACCTGCCGCCGGGGGTCACCCGCACCTTCGACATCGGCGGGCCCGAGGTCCTCACCTACCGCGAGATGATCATGCGGTTCGCGCGCCTGGCCGGGCTGATGCCCCGCACCATCGTCACCGTCCCCGTGCTCACGCCGCGGCTCGCCTCGCAGTGGGTCGGTTTCGTCACCCCGGTGCCCACCGGGCTGGCCAAACCGTTGGTCGAGAGCCTGCTGCACGAGGTCGTCTGTGAGGAGCACGACATCGACGACCTGGTGGGTGCTCCCGCCGGTGGCCCGCTCGGCTACGACCGGGGCGTCACCGACGCGATCGCCGGCGACGACGCCGACCCGCGCCCGGAGCCCGGCACCGTCGACCCTGCCCGGGTGAACGCGGCCGACCCCTCGTGGGCCGGAGGCGGCCGCGGCTCGTCGTCGTGACGGCCGGTGGTCGCGCCCCCGGGGGTCCGCGGGCGTCGGGCGGGTGGCGCCTCCACCCCGTGACCGAGCTGCGCTCGTTCGTCCGGGCGGCGCTCGTCGACCCCGTCCCGCGGGACCACACCGAGCCCGACTGGGCCTTCCGGCGCCGGCGCGTGGTGGTGGTGGTGACCCTGCTGGTCGGGGCGGCGCTGCTCACCTGGGCGCTGCGCATCGAGCCCGGCGACCCGATGTTCTACGTCGCCACCTTCGCCCTGGCGGCGGCCTGGGCCGTGGGGGCGCTCGTCTCCGGCCCCCTGCACCTCGGGCGCGGCCACACCCGGCACGGCGACGTCGAGAGCCGGGCCGTGGTGCAGTCCCTGGCCCTCGGGGTGATGCTGCTGGGGCTGTTCCTCGCCGGGGCGGTGGTGGTGGCCCGCATCCCGTTCCTGCGCGACCCCGTGCTGACCCTGCTCGACCACGCGCGGTACGGGTCGCTGGCCGTGGTCGCGGTCGTCACCATCGTCAACGGGGTGGCCGAGGAGCTGTACTTCCGCGGCGCCCTGTACGCCGGCGTCGGGCGCAGACACGCCGTGGCCGTCACCACCATCGTCTACGCGCTGGTCACCGCCACCTCGGGCATCCCGCTGCTGGTCTTCGCGGCGGCGCTGGTCGGGGTCGTCGTGGGGCTCCAGCGGCGGGTCACCGGCGGCATCCTCGGCCCCATCGTCACCCACCTCACCTGGTCGCTCGGGATGCTCTTCCTGCTCCCGGTCGTCCTCGACCGTCTCAGCTGACAAGGAGGCACCGTGACCGCCGTGCTCTGGCTGCGCCGCGACCTGCGCCGCCGCGACCACCCGGCCCTGCTCGCCGCGCGTGACGCCGCCGGGGGCGCCGACCTGGTGATCGCGTTCGTCGTCGATCCGCGGCTCTGGGACGGCGGCGGCCCCGTGCGGCGGGCCTGGCTGGCCGCCAACCTGCGCGCCCTCGACGAGTCCCTGGGAGGTGCGCTCACCCTGCTGCACGGGGACCCTCGCGCGGTGCTGCCGGCGCTGGCCCAGCGGGTCTCGGCCTCGTCGCTGCACGTCTCACGCGAGACCACCCCCTCGGGGAGTCGGCGCGACGACGCGGTCCGGGAGGCGCTGGGCGCGACCGGGGTCGACTGGGTCGAGACCGGCACGCCCTACGCCGTCGGCCCCGGCCTCGTCACCAACGGCTCCGACGAGCCGTACAAGGTCTTCACGCCGTTCGCGCGGGCCTGGCGCCGGCACGGGTGGCCCGACCCCGCGCCCACCCCGCGCGAGCTCCCGCTGCGGCACGCCCGCAACGACGCCGACGCCACCGCGGCCCTCGACGCCGCGCTCTCCGCGCCCGACCTGCCCGCGCTCCCACCCGCCGGCGAGGACGCGGCGCTGCGTCGCTTCCGGGCCTTCCGCGACGACCACCTGGCGGGCTACGACGACGACCGCGACCGACCGGCCCTCGACGCCACCTCGCGGATGTCGCCCTACCTCAAGCTGGGGGTCGTGCACCCGCGCACCCTGCTGGCGCAGCTGGGCGAGCGCAGCGGCACGGGCGCCGACTCCTTCCGCACCGAGCTGGCCTGGCGCGAGTTCTACGCCGACGTGCTGCACCACAACCCGCGGAGCGCGTGGCACGACCTGCGCCCGGCCCTGCAGGGCATGCGCTACGACGCGCCCGAGGACGCCATCGAGGCCTGGAAGCGGGGCGAGACCGGCTATCCCGTGGTCGACGCCGGGATGCGCCAGCTGCTGGCCGAGGGGTGGATGCACAACCGCGTCCGGATGATCACGGCCAGCTTCCTCACCAAGGACCTGCACGTCTGGTGGCCGGTGGGGGCGCGGCACTTCCTCGACCACCTGGCCGACGGCGACCTCGCGTCCAACAACCACGGCTGGCAGTGGGTCGCCGGCACGGGCACGGACGCCTCGCCGTACTTCCGGGTGTTCAACCCGGTGACGCAGGGCGAGAAGTTCGACCCCGACGGCGAGTACGTGCGCCGGTGGGTGCCCGAGCTGCGGCACCTGCCCGGCAAGGCGGCGCATCAGCCGTGGGAGCACGCCGACGGCTACACGCACGGCTACCCGGAGCGGGTCGTCGACCACGCGGCCGAGCGCCAGGAGGCCCTCGACCGGCTGGCTGCCGTCAAGGGGCGCTGACGCGCAGGGTCCTCGCCGCGCGGGCTTGGGGAATCCGGAACCTGAGGGTATCCTGAGGGCACGAGGGGAGTACTTCCCAAGCTCGTTCCGGTCAGTACGAGGGCCCCATGGCCCTCCCGGTACGGCGCCGCCCGAGAGGCGGTGAAGGAGACCTCAGGACAGCACCACCATGCCCTGAGGAGCCCCATGTCGACCCTGCCCACCCTGCTCACGGCGGCCCAGCCGGCCGCCACCCAGGACTCCGTCGGGACCCCGCTGCTCTGGGGGATCACCATCGGCGGCGTCCTGCTGCTCTTCGTCCTCGACTTCGTCATCACCCGGAAGCCGCACGAGGTCTCGATGAAGGAGGCCGTCGGCTGGTCGTCCTTCTACATCGCGCTGCCGCTGGCGTTCGGGGTCTTCGTCTGGAGCCGGTACGGCGGCGACCGCGGCATCGAGTACTACACCGGCTACCTCGTCGAGAAGTCGCTCTCGGTCGACAACCTGTTCGTCTTCATGCTGCTGCTCACCGCCTTCGCGGTGCCCAAGGAGCTCCAGCAGCGAGTGCTGCTGGTCGGGGTCGCCGGCGCGCTGGTGCTGCGCGGCGTCTTCATCGCCCTCGGCGCGCAGATGATCGCCTCCTTCTCGTGGACCTTCCTCCTGTTCGGCGCCGTCCTGCTGGTCACGGCCGTCAAGGTGCTGCGCGACGCCCTGTCGCACGAGGACGCCGCCGTCGACATCGGCAGCCTGCGCACCGTCAGGCTGCTGCGCCGCTTCCGGCCGGTCGTCGACGACTACCGCGGCCCGCGGATGACGGTGCTGGAGAGCGGCCGGCGTGCCCTCACCCCTCTTGCGCTGGTCACCGTCGCCATCCTCGGCACCGACATCGTCTTCGCGGTCGACTCCGTGCCGGCGGTCTTCGGCATCACCGGCGACGCGTACCTGGTGTTCGCCACCAACGCGTTCGCCCTGCTCGGCCTGCGCGCGCTGTACTTCGTCCTCGAGGGCCTGCTCGGCGCGCTGGCGCACCTGGGTTTCGGCCTCGCGGCCATCCTGGCGTTCATCGGCGTCAAGCTCGTCCTGCACTGGGCCCACGGCGTCTGGCCGGCCACCCCCGAGGTGCCCACCCTGGCCTCGCTGGGCGTGATCATCGGCATCCTGGCCCTGGTCACGGTGACCAGCCTGGTGGCCAAGCGCCGGGCGGAGGCTCGTGACGCGGACGACGGTGCGCCGCCGCGTCGGGAGACGGTCGGGTCCGAGGTCTCCTGAGCCGTTCAGCCGGGCCGCCGGCGCCGGTAGGTTGGGTGCGTGAACGCGTCCACCACCTCCCGTCGGGTCGACGGGCCTGCCGGCACGGCGGAGGTGCTGGACACCGGGGCGCTGGTGCTGCGCTGGGCCCCGGCCGGGCGCGACCCGGTCCTGTTCGCCCACCCGGGCGTCGGGTCCGACCCCGCAGGCCCGCCGCACGCCGGGGTCCCGGTGTGCTGGCCCTGGTTCGGCCCCGGGCCGGAGCCCGACGCGCCGGCGCACGGCATCGCCCGCGCTGCGGTCTGGCGGTACCTGGGTACCACCTCCGACGGCGACGTCACCGTCGTCGCGCACCGGCTCACCCCCGACGAGGCCACGAGCCCTTGGTGGCCGCACCCGTACCGGCTCGACCTCGAGGCCACCTTCGGGTCAGCGCTCACCCTGCGCCTGACCACCGCCAACCTGGGCGACGAGCCGTTCGTCGTGGGCGAGGCCCTGCACGCCTACCTCGCCGTCGGCGACGTGCGCGAGGTCCGCGTGGGTGGGCTCGACGGCGCGGCCTTCCACGACAAGGTCGCGGGCGAGGACCGGGTGCAGGAGGGCGACCTCGTCCTCACCGGCGAGACCGACCGCGTGTACCGCTCCACCGCACCGGTGGTCGTCAGCGACCCGGTGCTGCGGCGGCGGCTGGTCGTCGAGGCCGAGGGTGCGGCCGACCGCGTCGTCTGGAACCCCTGGGCCGGCAAGGCCGCCGGCATCGACGACATCGGGGGGCACTGGTCGCGCTTCGTCTGCGTGGAGGCCGCCAACGCCCTCGCCGACGTGGTCACCGTGGCCCCCGGCGCCACCCACACGCTCACCTACCGGCTCTCCGTGGAGGATCTGTGACGTCCTGGCTCGACACCCCCGCCCACCGCACCTGGCTCGAGGGCGGCCTGGCCGACCTCGTCGCGTTCTCGCTGCGCTCCATCCGGCCCGAGGGCGGCTTCCACCACCTCGACGGTGCCGGCGACCCGCTGCCGGGGCGCTCGCCGCAGCTGTTCCTGACGGCGCGGATGGGGTACGTCGCGGCCATCGCGGTGCGGCACGGCATCCCTGGTGCGGGCGAGCTGCTCGACCACGCGATGACCTCGCTCACCGGCCTGCACGCCGACCCCGAGCACGGCGGATGGCTCAGCGAGCCCGGCAGCGTCACCCGCAAGATGACCTACGACCACGTTCACGTCGGGCTGGCCGCGGCCACCGCGCTCGAGGTCGGGCACCCCGCGGCGGCCGGCCTCCTCGCGCAGGTGGCCGAGGTCGTCGACGCCCATCTCTGGGACGACGACGCGCAGGCCCTGCGCGAGTCGTTCGCCCCCGACTGGAGCGACTCCGAGGACTACCGCGGGGCCAACGCCAACATGCACGGCCTCGAGGCCTTCCTCGCCATGGGCACCGCGCTGCAGGAGGCCCGCTGGCACGAGCGCGGGCTCGCGATCGCCGCGCGCCTCATCGACGGCGCGGCGCGTGACCACGGCTGGCTGCTGCCCGAGCACTACACCCCCGACTGGCAGGTCGTGCTCGACTACAACCGCGACGAGCCGATGCACCCGTTCCGGCCGTACGGCGCGACCTTCGGGCACTCGCTCGAGTGGGCCCGCTTCCTGCTACAGCTCGACGACTCGCCCTTGGTCGCGTCACCGCCGTGGCTGGCGGAGGCCGCCGAGGCGCTCACCCGGCGAGCCCTCGACGGCGGCTGGGACCTCGACGGGCGCCCGGGGCTGGTCTACACGGTCGACTGGGACGGCACGCCCGTGGCCGACGTGCGGCTGCACTGGCCGGTGTGCGAAGGCATCCAGATCGCGGCCTACCTGCTGCGACGCACCGGCGACGAGCACTGGGAGGGCTGGTACCGCCGGCTCTGGGACCACGCGGCCCGCTACTGGGTCGACGACGCGGGTACCTGGCGCAACGAGCTCGACGACCGGATGCACGAGGCCGGCCGCATCTGGCCCGGGCGCCCCGACGTCTACCACTGCGGCGGCGCGCTGGCCACGCCCCTCGAGGTCTGAGCGGGCCGCGCGGTCAGAACCAGCCGAGGTCGCGCCCGAGGATCTCCTCGGTGGCGCGCACGTGCGGCCGGTAGTAGTCCTCGAGCCGCGCCCGCGCCTCCTCGGGGAGCGAGGACCGCGGCAGCTTGTTGTACTGCGGGAACGCGTCGGCGCCGTGCAGCCGCAGCCCCAGGTGGGCGCACACCTTGGCCAGCTCGGCGGCGGGGTCGGCGTAGAAGTCCTCGGCCCGCAGCACCAGGAGCCGGTGCGGTGGGAACAGGTCGGTCAGCACGCGCAGCTGCTCGTCGTAGTGACCTCGGGCCAGGTAGGACGACAGGTCGTGGTGATGGCTGTAGTAGCGCGGGGCGTCGCTGACGATGCGCTCGGCCTCGCCGCCCAGGCGTCCCGGCTCGGCCTCGAGGGCGGCGTCGAACGACAGCGTCTCGGTGTGCCCAGCGACCCGCTCGTGGTAGTGGCTCCAGATGCGCTCGACCGGGTTGCGCAGGCTCACGACGAGGCGGACGTCCGGCAGGTCGGCGGCGATCCGCTGCGGCGCCAGCGGGTGGAACATGTAGTAGGGGGAGGCCTCGCCCGCCAGCGCCCGGTGCCCCGTGCGCCGCTCGTGGCGCGCGCGCTCGGCCTCGGTGGGGAAGTGCGAGCGGTACCAGCGGCGGCCACGGTCGTAGTGGATGTCGAAGTAGTGCGGCGACTTGATCTCCTGCGCGGCCGGGAACATCGGCAGCACGTCGGGGTGGTCCACGAGGTAGTTCCAGAGCGAGGTGGTGCCACCGCGCTTGGTGCCGACCACGAGGAAGTCGGGGTCGGTGCGCCGCGACGCGGTCGCGAGGCCGGCGGCCCGGGTGGCCTGCCGGGCCAGCGCCTTGACGGGCGTGGGCACCTTCTTCTTGACCGAGCGCAGCCGGCTCGGCACCTCCTCCTGGCGCACGGGCTTCGGGGGGTTCGGGGTGCTCATCGCGGGCTCTTCTCGGAGGAGGGGGCCCCGCGACGCCGCAGGGCCCGGACGAACTGGTCGAGGTGCACGTGGCGCCGCAGCACCATCAGCAGGGCGAGGTGCGCCAGCAGCGACAGGGCCGCGACGCCCACGACCACGTACTCGCCGGCGCCCGACAGGGTGGCGACCCCGAGGGGGAGGCCGACCGTGACGGTGGCGACCGCTGCCGAGACCAGCGCCGGGCGGCCGACCGCCCAGATGCCGAGCCGGGCCCGCGTGATGGCCACGTAGAGGGCGCTCTCGACGACGAGCGCCGCCCCCCAGGCGATGGCCGCGCCGAACGCCCCCAGCTCGGGGACGAGGGCGAAGATCAGGACCAGGTTCGTGACGAGCGCGGCCACCGAGACGAGGAGGCCGAGGGTGCTCCACCCGGCCATCAGGACCAGCGACTGGGCGGGCCCGACGAGCGAGGGGACCAGCATCGCGATGGCCACCGTGGTGAGGGCGGCGCTGCCCGCCCCGAAGTCGTCGCCGAACAGGCGCAGCACGGTGGGGCTGGCCGCGGCCAGCACGAGGTAGCCCGGCCACGCCAGCGCGGCGATCCATCCGGAGCCGGTCTGGTGCAGGCGCCGCACGCCGTCGACGTCGTGGCTCGTGAGCAGGGCCGCGATGTTGGGGGAGATGACGATGCGGACGGCCTGCCACACCAGCATGCCGGCGACGGCCAGGCGGTTGACCGCCCCGAAGAGACCGGCCTCGGAGGCTCCGGCCAGCCGGCCCACCAACGTCACGCCGATGCTCAGGCTGACGATCTCGAGGGCCTGCGCCACCGCCCGCGGCAGCGTGTAGGCCCACAGCGCGCGCGACGACGACTCGTCGGGCGCGTCGAGGGCCTCCGGGTCCAGCGACGGCGTCACGGCCTCGGCGGCGTCGAGCCGTCGGCGCAGGATGACGACCGTGACGACGATGCCCGCCGCCACCGGCAGCACCCAGGCGACGGTGACCCCGAGCACCCCGGGCACGACGAGGGCTGCGGCACCGACCAGGACCACGCGCAGGGTGGGCTTGAGGACCTGGTCGACGAGGACCAGCGTGCGGATGTCGCCCAGGCCCCGCAGCAGCGCCAGGAGGATGACGGTCATGGTCTGCGCCGGGATGAGGAGCGCGAGGACGACGACCCCCGCGACGGCTCCGGGGGTCGACACGGAGCGGCCGAGGGCGGCCCGCGCGACCTCGGGCGCCAGGGCGATGACGACGGCGGCGGTGACCAGGGTGAGGGCCAGCACCGGGACGCCCAGGCGGCGCACGACCGAGCGCACGTCGCGCCCCCGCCCGAGCGCCACCAGCCGGGCCGCCACCCGCACCGACGTGGTGTCGGAACCCAGCTTGAGCATGGTCGTGGCGATGGTGAAGAGGGAGGTGATGACGAAGACGACACCGGCGCCCGCGGTGCCCAGGCTGCGACCCGCCACGACCGTGAACGCGAAGCCCATGACGGCCGAGACCACCGCGCCGACCCCGGTCAGCGCACCCGCCCGGGCGACCTGGCGCGTGACGGGGTTGCGCGCCGCGACGTCCGAGGGGGTGCTCACGGGCGGTCCACGCCCGTCCGCGCGGCGCCGCGAGGGCCCGGCGCCGACCCGCCGTCGTGGGCCCTCGCGGCCGTGCCCAGGACGAGCCCGAGCATGGTCCACGCGACCGGGATGAGGAACGGGTTGGTGTAGTTGACGTCGATGAGCCCGTGCACGGCCACCCCGCCCATCAGGGCCGCGAGGACCGCCAGAGTGGTGCGCTCGCGCACGGCCCGCGGGTCGCCGACACGACGTAGGCGGCCCAGTGCCCGCAGCACCACGACCATCGCCGTCAGCGTGACGAGGGCGAGGGCCAGGACCCCCACCAGGCCCGTCTCGGCCGCGAGGTCGAGGGGCACCGAGTGGGCGTGGATGTAGGGTCGGCGCACCAGGAGGGCGCCCGGCTCCTGGGCCAGCTGGGCGAACGTGCCAGGGCCGTGCCCGAGGAAGGGGCGCTCGAGCCAGAGACGGAAGGCCTCGGCGTAGATGACCGGGCGGTCGTCCTGCGGGTTGGGGGCGCCGGAGGTCAGGGATGCCAGCCGCTCGGCCAGCAGCCCGAACGGGGGGATGGCCAGCGCGGTGGCGACGGCGGCCACCACCGAGGCGCCGGCGACCACCGGGACGAGGCGGCGCAGGAGCCGGGGCGCGAGCACGCAGGCGAGGACCACCATCGCGCCGGCGCCGATCCAGGAGCCGCGCGAGAACGACAGGCCCAGGGCCGCCGTGCCGGCCAGGACCCCGACGATGCCGATGACCCGGTCGAGACGCCGCTCGGCCGCCACCGTGAGGGCCAGCGCGGCACCGATGCAGTAGAGGGAGAACTCACCGAAGTCGTTGGGCTGGGCGAAGACGCCCTGGGCCCGGTCACTGACGATCGCGCCGCCGAAGCGGGCCGAGCCCCGCGCCGCCTCCGGCAGGTTGGGCAGGACGACCGTGAGCGAGGCGAGGGTCCACAGCCGCAGGACCTCTCGCAGGTACGCGTGGGAGTGGCGCGCCACCGCCGCGGCGGCGACGCAGACCAACAGCCCGAGGACGTGGTTGACCGACACCTTGAGGCCGCGGAACGGGTCGATCGAGGTGAGGGTCGTGATGAGCAGGGCGACGACGAAGACCAGGCCCGCCAGCACCGTGCGTGGGGGAGCGGGCAGCTGGCCGCGCAGTCCGGCCAGCACGATGACGGCGATGACCGCGACCAGGAGCAGGTGGATGACCTGGGCCCCCTGGCCGCCGGGGATCTCGTGCAGCGCCACCGGGGCGGCGAGGAGCGGCACCGAGATGGCGATCGAGGCTCGCCGGGTGACGACGGCGACGGCGACGACGAGGCCGAGGCCGGCCAGCGCCACGACGGGGCCCTGCCAGGCGATGACCACCACCAGAGCCACGGCGAGGAAGACCGCGGCACCGGTGACCGCGCCGGTCGATAGTGTCGGCCGGCGTCCGCCGCCGGGCGCCGGCGCCGGCGCTCTGGTGGGGGTGAGGGTGCTCATGCCCGCGTCCTCTCACGACGCCGCTGCAGCAGACCCTCGGCGCAGCCGCGCGCCTTCATGAGGTCACGGTAGGCCGCCACGGCGGGCACGAGCACCATGGTCGGCAGCGGGCGCGGTCCGCGGGCGGCCCGCGCGAGCGGGAGCGACAGGTAGGTGGCCAGCCCCGAGACGGCCAGCCGCCGCCCGGTCGGGTGCAGGGCCAGGACGGGGAGAGACGCGAAGACCAGGGCCCGGGCGAGGTTGCGCCCCACCAGGACCCGGTCGCCCGAGAGGCCGTCGCCGCGCCCGTAGCCGCGGAACATCCGGCCGTTGGCGGCGAGGGTCGGCCGCTGGGCCCAGGTGACCTCGGCGTCGAGCGACAGCACGGGCCGGGCGCCGGCGTCGACGGCGGCCATCCCGAAGCGCACGTCCTCGGCGGTCGCCAGGTGCTCGGGGAAGCCCCCCGCCGCCTCGGCCGCGTCGCGGGTGAAGGCCACCGACCGGCCGGTGCAGAGGCGCGCGTCGTAGGCCCGCCCCAGGAACCGCCCATAGGTACGGACCAGCGGGGTGCGGCGACGCTGCTCGGCGGGGCGGGGGTAGGCGACCGCGGCCAGGGCGCGCGACCAGTCGGAGCCGTCGTCGCCGGCGCGGTAGACCCCGGTGACGAGGTCGTAGCGGCCGGTGCCGGCGGCGCGCCGGAAGCCGTCGAGCCAGCCGGGCTCCGGGCGGCATCCGACGTCGGTGCAGGCCACCCATGCGGTACGCGCACGCCGGATGCCGATGTTGCGCCCCGCGGAGATCCCGGCGCCCGGTGCGCTGCTCGCCTCGACCCGAGGCTCGCGGGACTCCCACTCCTGCAGGCGTTCCCACGTGCCGTCGGTGGAGCCGCCGTCGACCACGACCAGGCGGTCGTCGTGGCGCAGCTGCGGGACGAGCAGCTCGAGCAGCTCGTCGACCCCGGTGGCCTCGTTCAGGACGGTGGTGACGACGGTGACCGCCGGGCCGTCGGCCTCCCCCGCGCCGGGGCGGGTGGCGGCCTCGCGCAGGACGGTGACGATGGTGTCGGCGACCTCGGGCGCCCGGGGGTGGACGGCCCCGACGGCACCGGCCTCGGCGGCCACGGCCGCTCGGGCGTCGGTCTCGGCCAGCCGATGCAGCGCGGCGGCGACGTCGACCGGGTCGGTGGCGTCGACGAGCGCGCAGCCGCGGGCGGTGGCGGCGTCGCGGGCCGGGGGGACGGTGCGCGGGTCGGTGACCACGGGCGTGCCGGCCGCGAGGGCCTCGATCATGACGAGGGGGTGGCCCTCGGCCGACGGGTACCCCGGGACGCCGGCCCGCGTGAGCAGGGCGACGGCGTCGAAGCCGGCGGCCAGACGGCCGGCGCCGTCGACGGAGCCGAGCCAGGTGACGCGGTCCTCGACGCCCGCCTCACGGGCGAGGGCCGCGAGGCGGGCCTGCTCGCCGGGGGCTCCGGGGTCGTCGACGCCGGCGACGACGAGCCGCCAGCGGGTGGCCCCGGGTCGGGCGAGGGCGCGGATGGCGGTGTCGAGCCCCTTGTAGGGGGCGAGGCGGGTCGTCATCCCGAGGAGGAGGTGGTCGCCGTCGGGCACACCCAGCGCGTGCAGCCGCTCCAGCGCCTCGGCCCGGGGGAGCGGTTCGGCCAGCAGGGGCGGAGCGACGACGAGGGCGCCCGGGTGCTCGACGTCGGCACCGCCCCGCGGGGTGACGGTGACGGTGCGGGTGGCCAGCCGGTGCACGACACGGCCGAGGGTGGGGTCGAAGCTCGGGTCGTGCCGGACCCAGACCAGCGGGACCCCGGCGGCCCACGCCACGGGCCCGACGGCGACCGCGGCCTTGATGCCGTTGGCGAGCACGACGTCGGGGTCGGCCCGGCGCAGCACTGTGCGCAGGGAGCCGCCGGCGCTCAGGAGGTCCAGGGGGCGGGGGCCGGTGGGCCGCACCGTGACCCTCGCGCCGCGTGACGCGAGCTCCTCCACCAGTGGCCCGTCGTCGAGGACGACCGCGTCGACCGACAGCCGCCTCCCGGCGGCGCCGAGGATCGACAGCAGCCAGGCCTCGGCGCCGCCGACGAAGCCCTTCGGCGCCACGACCAGCACGCGGAGGGGCGCCCGGTCGCCGGCGTCCGGCCCCGGGGGGACCCGATGGCCGGAGGACGTGCTCATCGGTTCTTGCGCGCCTTCGTGGTGCGGCGGCGGGGACCACGGGGAGCGCCCTGGCCGGGGCGCGAGGCCGAGCCGTTCAGACCGGGAAGGTGCGCGACGGCGGTCTCGTCGGCCTCGTCGGTCCCATCCGCCTCATGGTGAGCCTGCTGGGCCCCCTCGCCGTCGGTCGCGGAGTCGGTCGGGGCGGTGGCCGCGTCGTCCGCCTGGTCGGCGGCCTCGTCCTGCGCTGCGGCTGAGGAGTTCTCGTCGGTGGCGACCGCCTCGTCCTGGTGGTGGCCGACGGCCTGGTGCGGGGCGGTGGCGGCGGCCAGGCGCCGGGCCACGGCATCGTCGGTGGGTTGCGGCGCGGCCTCGGAGGCCGTGGCCGTGGGAGCGACGGGCCTGGCCTCGACGGGGGTCGTCGCCGCGGCGACGACCGGGGCGGCGACCACGGCACCGGCGTCCACCGGGTGGGTCGCGCTGTCGTGGAGACCGGTACCGCGACGGCGGCCGAGGTAGGTGGGGGCCGCCCAGGCGGCGGTGGCGGCGCCGGCTCCGAGCAGCAGGGCGACCAGGATGGTCGCGACGAGGAGGATCGTGCGCGGCGGCCCCGACGGCTGCAGCGGCACGGCGGCGCGGGCGAGCACCTGGCCGTAGACCACGGGGTCGCTCACGGTGCGCGCGGCCATCGACGTGGCCAGCGCGTTGGAAGCCCGGGCCGCCCGGTCGGGGTCGGTGGTCTCGAAGTCGATCCGGATGGTGCCGGTGGCCGGCAGCTGGGTGACGGTGAGGCCGTCCTTGAGGACCGCTGGGGACTCGCCGATCCCGTCGGCCACCTCACGCAGCGTCGACGGCGCCGACAGGTACGCGACGTAGCCGGCCGCGGCCGCCTGGACCGAGTCCGAGCTCGCGATGCTGCCGTTCTCGGTCGGGCGCGAGCCGAACAGCACGACCGACTGGGCCGTGTACTGGTCGGGGAGCCCGGCGGCGTACACCTGGCCGACGATGGCCACGACGAGGGCGAGGAGCAGACCGACAGCGGCGCTCGTGAGGATGCGGCGGCGCACCATGATGGGGTCCCCTTCTTGACCGCCGGGCATCGGACCCCTGCGGCCCACGTCGGCAGGTCGTTACGATGACACGGTAGGGCCTGCCGTCTGCGCCGTTGTTCGTTTCGTGGACGATGGCCCTTTCGTCGCCAGCCCCGGCCGTCCGGCCCGGTCGGCGTGGCCCGTCCGTCGAGGAGATCCAGATGCGCGTCGCCGTCGCCGCTGCCGTGGCGCTGCTCGTCGCCGTCGGTGTCCTCGTGGACGTGGGCCTCACCAGCGGCGCCGCCGACCCCGCCACGGTCGTGCGCACCACCTACGGCGCGGGCGCCCCGCTGTGCTCGGTCACCGACGCGCGGCTGGGCGGCATCAGCGGCATGGCCGTCACCGACGACCAGCTCTGGGTGGTCGACGACCGCGGAGCCGTGGTCTACCGGCTCGACGACCGGTGCCGCGTCGCCGCCACCTTCGACCTGGCCCCGGTCCTCAAGAAGAGGGGCGTCGTGCTCTCCGACGTCGAGGACCTGGTGCTCGGGCCCGAGGGGCGCCTCTGGCTGGCCGATGTCGGGGGCAACCGGGCCTCGCGCTCCGGGGTGCAGCTCGTGGGCTGGGTGCCGGGCACCGACGACGTGCGGCGCGTCGTGCTCGACTACCCGAGCGGCACCTACGACGCCGAGGCGGTCCTCATCGGTAGTGACGGCCGGGCCGTCGTCGTCACGAAGGTCGGGTTCGGTCCCGCGACGGTCTTCGCCACCGACACGCCACTGGTCGACGGCGCCACCATCCCGCTCGTGCGGCGCGGCACGGTCGACGTCGACCCCACGGGCGCCGGAGGCACGGCCGCGCGGCTCGTCACGGGCGCGGCGGTCGCACGCTCGGGCGTGTTCGTCGTGCTGCGCACGTATGCCGCCGCGTGGGAGTACGACGTCCCCGACGGCGACATCGCGGAGGCGCTGGTCGGCGGGACGCCGCGCCGGGTGGCGCTGCCCGAGAGCCGGCAGGGCGAGGCGATCGCCTACGACACCGCCGGTACGGCGCTCCTCGCGACCACCGAGGGACTGCCCGCCGCGGTCGACCGGGTTCCCGTGACCCGGGTCCGCGTGCCCGCCTCGTGAGGCACCGTCACGTGGCCGCCATCGCCGTCGCGCTGGCCGTGGTGCTCGGCGTCGCGGGCGTGGTCTCGGTCACCGGCACCGGAGGTACCCGCATCACGTCCGGCCCGACCAGCAGCGGGCCGATGCGCCCCATCGACGGCACGCCGCCCGTCATCGGCGTGCAGTACACCGCGCTCTTCGACGGGGTGCAGACCGCCGACCGCGAGCAGATGGCCGAAGGCGTGGCGGCGACCGGCGCCGGCTGGGTGCGCCTCGACGTCGCTTGGGCCTCCCTCCAGCCGGACGGCCCGAACCGCTGGGACATGGGATGGGGGGTGCCGCGGGTCGACGAGGCCATCCGGATCGCCCGGGCCCAGGGCCTGAAGGTGCTGCTCGAGGTCTACTGGGCGCCCCCGTGGGCCACCGACGGCGGCGGCAAGGCCGCGCATCCCGACCCGCACGCCTTCGCCCGCGCCCTCCGCTGGATGGCCGAGCGCTGGGGTGCCGACGTCGACGCCTACGAGATCTGGAACGAGCCCAACGGCAAGCGGTTCTGGAACCCGCCCGACGCCCGGGCCTACGCCTCGCTGCTCAGGGCCGCCTACCCGGCCGTGAAGATCGCCGACCCCGACGCCCCGGTCGTCGTCGGCGGGCTCGAGTACGTCGACATCGACTGGGTCGAGCAGCTGTACGCCGCCGGCGCCAAGGGCTCCTACGACGTGATGGCCGTGCACCCCTACCCGAGCCCCGGCGACCTCTCGCCCGGCACGGCCGCCGACGGCACGCGCTACCGCTTCCTCAACCTCGACGAGCTCGTGGTCGTCATGCGCGCCCACGGCGAGGCGAAGGTGCCCATCTGGCTCACCGAGGTGGGCTGGTCGAGCCACGAGAACGCCGCCGACGCGCCCGTCTGGGCCCTGGGGGTGAGTGAGGCCGAGCAGGCGCGCTTCCTCTACGACTCCGTGCGCATCGTCGCGCGCCGGTACCCCCAGGTGAAGGGCTGGTTCTGGTACACCGCCCGCGACACCGCGCTCGGCGACGTGCACCAGGACGGCTTCGGGCTGCTGCGGGCCGACGGCTCGCGCAAGCCCGCCTGGGCCGCCCTGCGCTGTGTCGCGTCACGGGTCTGCCCGGATGCTCCCTGAGCCGGTGCGCGCCGCGGTCCGGGCCGCCGGTGCCGATCCCGACGCCCTGTCCGAGGCCGTGAAGCCGGGGCCCCCCCGCCCCGTGCGCCGGTGGGTCGACGACACCCTCGTCGTCGACCTCGCCGCCTCCGAGGCCGGGCGGCGCCTGGTCCGGCTCGAGGTCGACGGCCGACGCTGGGCCACGGCCGCCGGCGTGCCGGTGCCCGCGGTGCACGGCGCCGCGCCGGACGGCTCGTGGCTGGTGGGGGCCCGCGCGCCGGGTACCTCGTGCCGGGGGGCCGAGGCCGTGGGCGCCGCTCTCGACGCCGCCGACCGCATCGCCGCCTGCCCCGCGCCGCTGCCGGCCGAGGCGCCCTCGACCTGGCGGGCCGACCGTCGGACGCTGGCCGTGCGGGTCGTGCGCTCGGTGGCCGGCGGACTGCCGATCCCGAGGTTCCGGGCGGCACGAGCGGCGGCCGCGGGGCTCGCCGACCGGGTGCCGGGCCACGGCGACCTCTACCGCCGCAACGTCCTCGCCGACGGGGCCGACGTGCTCGTCATCGACTGGGAGTTCCTGGGCGGGCATCCCCGCTGGACCGACCACGTGCGGCTGTGGTCGACGCTCACCGACCCGGCCGACCGCGCGGTGGCGCTGCGGCGCATCGAGGGGTCGGTGCCCACGTCGGGGCACCCCCACGTGGCCGTCCTGGTCCGGCACCTGACCCTGCGGCTGCTCGCCGAGAACCTCGCCTCTCCTGTGAGGCAACGCAACGGCGATGACCTGGCGCACGCCCGGCGGATGGTCGGCGAGGGCGAGGATCTCGCCCTGCGGCTCCTCTCCTGAGGCGCGCCCACTCTTCGCAGCGGCGTTCCGCGGCGGATGGAATACCCTGCCCGGCAGAGGTTTTCATGCACCTTCGTGACCGACCTCGCCCCGGGTGTATCACGAGCGCCCTCCGGCTGTCCTGAGAACCGACAGCTTCAGGGCCGTTCGGGCCCGAGTCCCGCGCGTCGTCCACATGGCCCGTTCGGCCAGTTGCGCAATGGCGTGGGCCTCGGTCACTATGGCCTTTTCCGCGACTTCGCTCTTGCAGGGGGAGCTCATCGTGGCGTTTATCGACGACCTCGTTTCGCGGCCGGCATACCCGGTCGCAGCACGTCCACTTCCGGTGGCACCGCGTCTCGAACGCGTGGCCAAACGGATCCTCGACGTTCTCTTCGCCTCCGTGGCGTTGGTGATGCTCGCTGTCCCCTTCGTGGTGGTGGCGGTCCTCATCAAGCTCGACTCCAGCGGGCCGGTCTTCTTCCGGCACACCCGGGTCGGCGAGCACGGGCGGTCTTTCCGTATGTGGAAGTTCCGCACGATGGTCAGCGACGCGGAGGCCCGCCTCCGTGAGCTGTCCGCCGCCGGCAACGTCTACGACGCGGGCCCGTTCGTGAAGATCGCGCACGACCCGCGCATCACGCGCCTGGGCTCCTTCCTCCGGAAGACCTCCGTCGACGAGCTGCCCCAGCTCCTCAACGTGGTCACCGGCCAGATGTCGCTCGTCGGCCCACGTCCGCTCATCGCGGCCGAGGTCGAGGCGCTCGGCGCGGCCGGCGACGAGCGGCTACGGGTGGCCCCGGGCATCACCGGGCTGTGGCAGATCTCCGGGCGGTCCACGACCACCGCCGACGAACGGCTCGAGCTCGACCTCGAGTACGTGCGCCGCCGCGGCCTGGTCTTCGACCTGCGGATCCTCCTCCTCACCATCCCCGCCGTGCTCTGGGGCCGGGGTGCCATGTGATGCCGTCCGACCGGGCCCCCCGGGTCCTGCACGTGTCGCAGCCGGTCACGGCCGGCGTCGCGGTGGCCGTCACGGGGTACACGCGCATGCTCGCCGAGCGCGGCTGGGACGTCGTCGTCGCCAGCCCGCTCGGCGGTGACCTCCCGTACACCGCGCGGGAGGCCGGCGGGCGCTGGACCCGCTGGGACGCGACCCGTTCCCCGGGCCGCTCCGCCGTGGCCGAGGCGCGGGCGCTGTCGGCGGTCGTGCGGCGCGAGCGCCCCGACCTCGTACACCTGCACAGCAGCAAGGCCGGCCTCGCCGGGCGGCTGCTGCGGCTCGACGTACCCACCGTCTTCACCCCCCACGCCTGGAGCTGGCACGGCGCCGAGGGCGTCGTCTCCCGCGCCGCGCGGTCCTGGGAGCGGCTGGCGGTGGGGCGCACCGACGCGCTGCTGCTGTGCGGCGACGACGAGGCCGTCGAGGGCGTCGATGCGGGGGTCGAGGCCACCCGCTCCGAGGTGCTCGGCAACGTCATCGACCCGCGCGACCTCCCGCCCTCCGACCGCGCCGCCGCCCGCGACGCGCTGGGTGTCGCCCACCGCGACCCGGTCGTGGTCTGCGCGGCGCGACTCAGCCACCAGAAGGGCCAGGACGTCCTGTTCGAGGCCTGGGCGCGTGCCGGCCGCCCCGGAGTGCTCGTGCTGGTGGGCGCGCTGAAGGGCGCGCCGGCCCTGGTCGACCAGCTGCCGCCCGGCACCACGGTCGTCATCCCGGCCTCGCGCCGCGACGTGCTGCTGTGGTGCGCCGCGGCCGACGTCGTCGTCGCCCCGTCGCGCTACGAGGGCATGTCGCTCGGGGTGCTCGAGGCCGCGGCCATGGGTGCCCCGGTCGTCGCCACCGACGTCGGCGGGATGCGCCAGGCCCTGGCCGGCACGCCCGCCACGTTCGTGCGGCCCGAGGACCCCGCGGCCCTGGCCGCGGCCCTCACCGGCGCCGTCGAGGCCCGCGCCGAGCTCGCCGAGACGGCGGCCCGCGCGGCCGTCGTCCTGCGCGCCCGGCTGGCCCACGACTGGTCGGCCGGTGCCCAGCGGCTCGACGCGCTCTACCGCGACCTCACCGGGCTGCCCGCCGCGGTCGAGGCCCACCTCCCCGTCGCCCCGGCGACCACCGACCAGCTCCCGGCGCACGTGCCGGGCAGCCACCGTGGGGCGCCTCTCGCCGCGCCCCGCGAGCACGACCGGGCACGTCCGCCCGCCGTGCGCCACCACTCCCCGGCAGTCGTCGGGAACATCCCCGTAGGAGGATCCCGATGATCCGTCGTCTCGCATGCGTGCTGCTCGCGGCCGCATCGATGGTCATCACGCTCCCGGCCCAGGCACCCGCCCTGGACGCCGGGATCGAGACGCTCACCGCCACCCCGCTCTCCACCTGGCAGACCAACGGCACGGTCTGGGCCATCCAGGTCGTCGGCAACGTCGCCTACGTGGGCGGCAGCTTCACCGCGGTGCGCCCCCCGGGTGCCGCACCGGGCACGCAGGAGGTGGCGCGTCGCTTCGTCGCGGCCTTCGACGCCCGCACCGGGGACCTGCTCCCCTGGAACCCGATCGTCTCGGGCACCGTGTCGACGAGCACCGACGCCAACTGCCCCAAGGTCACCAGCACCACCCGCGAGTGCGGCACGGTCTGGGACATGGACGTCACGCCCGACGGCAAGACGCTCTACCTCGGTGGTGACTTCACCAAGGTCAACGGCCAGTGGCGCCTCGGCCTGGCCGCCTTCGACACCGCCACCGGCAACCTCGCCGGCGGCTACAAGGTCGGGATGTACGGCCGCGTCATGTCGGTCACGGCCAGCGACAGCACCGTCTACGTCGGCGGCAGCTTCACCAAGCTGTCCGACAGCACGGTGCGCACCCGCCTGGCCGCGTTCAACCGCACCACCGGCGACACCCTCCCGTTCGCCCCGGCCGCCGACAGCACGGTCCGCAAGATGAAGCTCACCCCCGACGGCTCCAAGCTCGTCGTGGGCGGCAACTTCAACACCATCAACGGCACCGGCCCGCGGCGCCTCGCGGCCGTCGACCCGGTCACCGGGGTGCGCGTCTCGTTCAACGACACCAACAACTTCAACTCCGCCGCGTGGGTCGAGGACATCGAGGTCTTCAACGGCCTGATCTACGTCGCCGGCGAGGCCAGCGGCTCGATCAACGAGGGCGTCGACGTCTACGACCCCGCCACGGGGCTGCGCAAGAACTTCGACAACTGTCTCGGTGCCTCGCACTCCATCGCCGTGCTGCGCGGGGTCGTCTACGCCGGGTCGCACTCGCACAACTGCGGCCAGATGGTCGACGGGTTCCCGGAGCAGTACCAGAGCACCGACCCCGAGACCTCGCGTCGCTACAAGCTGCGCGCCGAGGTCCCCACCAGCAACGGCAACTTCCAGCTGCTCAACTGGACCCCGCAGACCGACGACGGCAACGGCCCGCGGGAGATGGCCACCGTCGGCAACGACATCCTCTGGGTCGGCGGCGAGTTCACCCTCGTCAACGACAACCAGCGGCAGCAGGGTCTGACCCGCTTCGCCTACAAGGACGCCGGCGGCGTGCAGCAGGCGCCCCAGCGTCCCGGCGCGCCCATCGTCTCCAGCTCCACGCCGGGCCGGGCCACGGTCAACTGGTCGACCAGCGAGGACCGTGACAGCCGGATGGTGACCTACCAGGTCATCCGCGACGGCAACACCGCCGCGCCGGTCTACTCGGTCACCACCGAGACCAAGCCCTGGTTCCCGGGCTGGATGTCGTTCACCGACACCGCCGTGCTGGCCGGCTCCACGCACACCTACACGGTGCGCGGGGTCGACCCTGACGGCAACGTCGGCCTGCAGTCGGCCGCGAGCACCGTCACCGTCGCGTCCGCCGTCCCGGCTCCCGCCGACGTGCAGCGCCTCGACGCCGCCCGCCTCTTCTACCCCCTCGACGAGACGTCCGGCAGCACGGTCCGCGACGTCGTCACGGGGCGGACCATGACGGTCGGCTCCGGGGTCACTCTGAACCGGCCTGGGGTGCCCAACCTCGGCCAGGCGGTCACCCTCAGCGGCGCCAGCGGCGGTGCCATCGTCGACCAGACCAACGAGTGGGCCAAGAAGCAGGCGAGCGTCGAGCTGTGGTTCAAGACCACGACCACGTCGGGGGGCCGCCTCGCCGGTTTCGGCAACTCCAAGACCACCACGGGCACCTCGAGCAGCACCGACCGGGCGGTCTACATGACCAACGACGGCAAGGTCGTCTTCGGCAGCGGCGAGCCCCGCCGCTACTTGAGCTCCGCCGCGGGCCTCAACAACGGCCAGTGGCACCACGTGGTGGCCACCATCGACTCGCTCGCTGGCACCAAGCTGTACGTCGACGGCAGCCAGGTGGCGGCCGACCCCACCAACAACGCCATCGTGCGCTGGAACGGCTACTGGCGCATCGGCGGCGACAACCTCAGCGGCTGGGCCTCGCGCCCCGCGAGCGACTGGTTCTCCGGCACCATCGACCAGTTCGCGCTGTACACCTACCCGATGCCGGCGGCCCAGGTCGCCCGGCACGCCACCCTGGCCGACGCGCCGGTGGTCGACAGCCAGGCGCCGTCGGTGCCGGCCGGTCTCACGACCTCGGTCAGCGGGCAGGACGTCAGCCTGACGTGGCAGGCCTCGACCGACAACGACGCCGTCGCCGAGTACCGCGTGTACAAGGGCACCTCGGCCGACTTCACGGCCGACGCCGCTTCGCTGCTCACCCGGACGACGGCCCTCTCGGCCGCCGACCCGAACCAGGCGACCGGGACGTACTACTACCGGGTGGCGGCCGTCGACCCCACGGGCAACGTCAGCGCGGCGTCCGATGCGGTCGCGGCGACCATCGCGCCGCCGCCCCCGCCGCCGCCGACGACGTCCAACCTCGTCCCCACCGAGGACACCTGGGTCAACGCGGCCAGCCCCACGGCCACGGCCGGCAACAGCTGGGTCATGCGCAGCAAGGGCGGCACGTCGCCGCAGACGTCGTACCTGAAGTTCCGGGTGCCCGCCGTCCCCGCCGGGACCTCACTGCAGACCGCGACACTGACCCTCTCCACGACCGCGAACTCGTGGGCCTCGAGCGTCGACCCGCAGCAGCTGATGCTGGTCACCGACTCCAGCTGGTCCGAGGCCACGATGACCTACGACACCGCACCGGCGGTCTCGGCCACGGTCCTGGGGTCCTTCACCGGCATCGGGGTCGACGGGAGCACGACAGTCACGCTCGACGCCGGCGCCCTGGCCGCGTACGCCGGGCAGGACGTCACGATCGCGATCGTCGGAGGCGGCAACGACAACGCCGAGTTCGACACCAGTGAAGCGCCCAGCGGGCAACCCGTCCTCAGCGTCCTGATCGGCTGACGACCATGAGCGAGCACCGTCGAGTGGTTCTGACCATCCTCTCGGCGGTGCTCGCCGCTGTCTCGGCCGTCGTCGTCCCCGGGGTCGCGCGTGCGGCCATCGACGACGGCACCGTCCTTCCCTCGTGGCGCCCCGACAACGGGCACGTCTACGCCCTGGTCCGCGCCGGCGACACCATGCTCCTGGGTGGTGACTTCACCTGGATGCGCTCGCCCGACGGCGCCACCGTGCAGCGGCGCAACGGGCTCGCGGCGGTCAGCGTCAGCACCGGGGCGCTGCTCGCCTGGGCACCCTCGGTCACGGGCACCGTCCGGGCCCTCGAGCTCACCTCCGACGGCGCCTCCGTGTACGTGGGCGGCGCGTTCTCGGCCGTCGGGGGCATCTCCCGGGCCAACCTGGCCGTGGTCGCGCTGGCCGGCGGGGCCGTGGGGTCCTTCCGGGCCGACACCGACGGCGAGGTCCGCGACCTCCAGGTGGTGGGCGGCAACCTCTACCTGGTCGGGTCCTTCGCCCGGGTCGCGGGGCAGAGCCGCAGCCGGGGGGCGGTGGTCACCGCGGCCACCGGGACCGTCGGCGCCTGGAACCCGCGGGCCAACAGCGGCATCCGGTCCTTCACCCTGTCCCCGGACGGTGGCACGGCCTTCCTCGGGGGCACCTTCACGACGCTGTCCGGGGCGGGCCGGCCCTACGTCGGGGCGGTCGACGTCAGTGGGGGCGCGGTCACGGGGTGGGTGCCGAAGTCCTCCTGCAACGACCTCACCAACCCCTGCTACGTCTTCGAGACCGTCGTCACCGACGACCTCGTCTACCTGTCGGTCGGGGGCCCCGGCGGCCGCGTCACCGCCCTCGACCGCGCCACCGGTTTCGAGCGCTGGTGGGCGGGCACCGACGGCGACGTGCAGACCCTCGAGCTGCGCGACGGCAAGCTCTTCGCCGGAGGCCACTTCGACACCGCGTTCGCCGGGTCGCCACGTGCCGGTGTCGTCGCCCTCGACGCCCGCAGTGGCGCCGTGCTCCCCGACATCGACGCCCGGGTGGTCGGCTGGTCCGGGGTCTGGGCGATGACGCTCGACGGCTCCCGCCTGGCGCTCGGCGGCCACTTCGAGACCGTGGACGGCGCGACGGTCCGCCGCTACGCCGCCTTCGCGGTCACCCCCGACCCGGCCGACGGCTCCCCGCCCACCGCCCCCACCTCGGTACGGGCCCCGGCCACCCTGTCCGACGAGGTCAGCCTCACCTGGAACCCGGCCGCCGACGACGTCGCCGTCTCCCACTACGTCGTGCTGCGCGACGGCGTGGCGATCGGGCAGGCCAACAAGACCTTCTACCGCGACCGCACCGTGCTGCCCGGGACCCCCTACCGCTACACCGTCGCGGCGGTCGACACCTCCGGCAACACCGGCCCCGCCGCGTCCGCGCCGCTCCTCACCACCGAGTCGGCACGGTCGCTGTTCGTCGGGTCCGGCACCCCGGTGCGGTTCTGGTCCACCGGCACCGCGCCCGCGGGGGCCTGGACCACCACCGCGTACTCCGACACGGCGTGGTCGACCGGTGCCGGTGAGCTGGGCTACGGCGACGGCGACGAGGACGTCGTGATCAGCCCGCTGGGGGTCACCCACTACTTCCGCACGGCGTTCACCGTCCCGTCCCTCGCGTCGGTCGGCAACCCCCGCCTCCGGCTGCTCCTCGACGACGGTGCGGTCGCCTACCTCAACGGCACCGAGCTGGTCCGCGAGAACATGCCCACAGGCGCGATCGGCGACACCTCACTGGCGGTCAACGGCATCGGGGGCACCGACGAGATGGACTGGTCCTCCTACGCCATCCCGGCGGGGCGGCTCGTGCAGGGCGCCAACGTGCTCGCCGTCGAGGTGCACAACTCCTCGACCACCTCGAGCGACGTCAGCTACGCGGCCCGCGTCGAGTACACCTCATCGGCTCCCACGGCGCCGGCCGCACCCACCGGGGTCACCGCCACGCCCTCGTCCGCGACCTCGGTCGAGGTGTCCTGGGCCGGGTCCGCCGGGGCCACCGGCTACCTGGTGCAGCGCGACGGCGTCACCGTCGCCACCGTGGCCTCGACTGCGTTCTCCGACAGCGGTCTCGTGCCGTCCACCAGCTACGGGTACCGGGTCATCGCCACCAACTCCACCGGTGCGAGTGCGCCCAGCGCCACCGTCACGGCCACCACCCCGGCCGCCCCCACCCCGCCCCCCACCCCCGGTGCGCCGGTCGTGGGCACCGTGGGGGCCACGAGCGTCCAGCTCGGATGGACGGCCGTCGCCGGCGCCACCGGCTACACCGTCCTGCGCGACGGCCGGCCGGTCGCCGCCACGGCCTCCACCGCCTACCTCGACACCGGGCTCACCCCGGCCACCGCCTACGACTACTCGCTGGTCGCCTCCAACGCGGCCGGCCCCAGCGCGCCCGGCCCCGTCACCACGGTCACCACCACCGCGGTCCCGGCCGCGCCGCCGCCCGCCCCCACCGGCCTGACGGCCTCCGGCGTCACGTCCACGACGGCGGGGCTGTCGTGGCAGGCGTCCGCCGGCGCCGACTCGTACACCGTGCTCCGTGACGGCGCGCCCGTCGGCACCACGGCGGGCACCTCGCTCACCGACACCGGCCTGTCGGCCGACGTCACGTACTCCTACACGGTGACGGCGGCCAACGGCAACGGCGCCAGTGCGCCCGGCACCGCGCTCATGGTGCGCACCCGCACCCTGCTCCTCAGCGGAGACGCGTGGCGGATGAACGGCACCGGCGCCGATCTCGGGACCGCTTGGACGGCGCCGTCGTACGACGACTCCCGGTGGCAGCTCGGTGCCAGCCAGTGGGGGTTCGGTGACGGCGACGAGCGCACGGTGCTCACCTGGGCCACCAACCCGCGCCCGACCACGGCGTACGGGCGCACGGTCGTCGACGTCGGGCCCACGACGGCCGGCATCACGGCCCTGCGGATGCGCCTCCTGGTCGACGACGCCGCAGTCGTCTACGTCAACGGCACCGAGGTCTACCGCTTCAACCTGCCGACCGGCCCCGTCGCCTACGACACCCGCGCGCTGCGCTACATCGCCGGGAGCGAGGAGAACCTCTGGCGCACCGTCGACGTCCCGGCCACTGCGTTGGTCCCGGGTCGCAACGTGGTGTCGGTCGAGGTCCACCAGGACCAGCCGAGCTCGAGCGACATCTCGCTCGACCTCGAGCTGAGCCCGGTCCGCTGACCCGGCGGGCCCGGACGCCCCGGAGGCTCCGGGCCCGCCGACGGCGGCGCCGCCCCGCCGGTCAGCCGCCGCTGGCCCGCCGGACGAAGTCGGCGAGGTCGGCGCTCTGCCGCACCCGGGTGGGCTCGTGCACGTACATCATGTGACCCGCCGGGTAGGAGTGGTGCTCGATGTTGGCGGCCAGCTCCGGCGGCAGCCCGAGGCGCGAGAACGTCTCGCGAGCGGCGAAGTACGGCGTGGCGCCGTCGTGCCAGCCGTACGCCACGTGCACCTTGAGGTCGGGGTTGGTCCGCATGGCCCGGGCCAGCCGCCCGGTCACGTCCACCGGCCGTCCCTCGAACTCCTTGTACGACCACTCCTCGTGCGCGGCCGTGGAGAGCTGCTCGTAGGGCAGGTCGCTCTCGTAGCCGAGCTCGGTGCGCACGTAGTGGTTCCAGGCCGCGACGTACGGCCCGGTGATGGCGTCCATGCTCGGGTCGGCATCCATCACCTCGGCCACCGGGTTGCCGGCCGGCCCCGCGAACCGGCCGTCGATGCGGCCGACGACCTTGCGCTCGCGCCGCAGCAGCTCGGCGAAGAAGTGCAGGTGCTCGATGCGCAGGTCGCTGAGGTCGACGTACTCCTCGCTCAGCCCGGTGAGTCGGGCGATCGTGGCGACGGCGTCGCCGCGCTCGCCGGCGCTCAGCCGGTCCCCGCGCGAGAGGACCCACGGGTAGTCGCGCTCGGCGTACGCCTCGGCCTCGGCCAGCACATCGGCCAGCGGCCGGTCGCCGTGCCGGCCGTGGTGGTGCGCGATGGCCGCGTAGGTGGGCAGGTAGCCGACGTGGCCGCGGTCCTCGGGTTCGTGCAGCCCGATCGAGCCCAGGTCGAGGACGCTCGAGACCAGCACGACGCCGTTGAGGTACATCCCGCGCCGGGTCTGGAGGTGCTCGGCCACCGCGGCCGCCCGCACCGTGCCGTACGACTCGCCGGCGAGGAACTTCGGCGACAGCCAGCGGCCGTTGCGGGTCGTCCACAGCCGGATGACCTCGGCGACGCTCTCGACGTCACCGGTGAACCCGTGGAAGGGCCCGGCCTTGCCGCCCTCGACCGCCCGCGAGTACCCGGTCGAGACCGGGTCGACGAAGACCAGGTCGGCGACGGTGAGGAGGGTGTCGAGGTTGTCGGCGAGCCCGTACGGCGGGGCCTGGAGGCCGCCCACGTCACCGGAGACGACGCGCCGCGGCCCGAGCAGCCCCAGGTGCAGCCACACCGAGCTCGACCCGGGGCCGCCGTTGAAGGCGAACACCACCGGCCGCGGCCGCTCGTCCGGTGCCTCCACGACGTAGGAAGTGAGGAAGACCTCGGCCTTCGGCTGCCACCCGGTGAAGGTGCCGTCGGTCGACACCTCCTCGCGCAGCACGACCCGCCCGGTGGTCGCCGTGTAGGTCAGTGCCCCGCGGCCGTCGCCGAGGGTGTGCTCCGTGCTGACCAGGTCGTCGCCCGGCGGGGCGGGCGTGGCCCCGGTCCGCTCGCCGGGCGCTGGGGGCGGCTCGGGCGTCGTGGAGCCGGCGGGGCTGTCGTCCATCCCGCGACCCTAGTGGTCTCAGAACGCGCCGAGACCCTCGGCGATCAGGAGCAGGCCGAACACGACGAAGGCCGCCGCGGCACCGTACTTGATGGCCTTCTCGGGCAACGTGCGGCCCAGGACGGCCCCCACGCCGATGGCGAGCGCGTCGGCCGCGACCATCCCGACGGTGCTGCCGATCCAGGTACCGAGCCAGCCCTCGCGGGTGGCCAGGGTGATGGTGGCCAGCATCGTCTTGTCGCCGAGCTCCGCCAGGAAGAACGCGCCGCCGACGGCCAGCAGCGCGGCGCCGGTGCTGCGGCGCGCCTTGTCCGCCTCGTCCTCGGTGAGCTCGTCGCCGCGCAGCGTCCACGCGGCGAAGACCAGGAAGGCCACGCCCGCCACGATCGAGATCGCCCCTTGGTACTGCGAGAAGGCGGTGCCCACCAGCGCCCCGATACCCACCGAGAGCAGGTGCACGACGGCGGTGGCGGCGGTGATGCCGACGAGGACGTCGCGCACCCGGTAGCGCGTCGCGAACGTCATGGCCATGAGCTGGCTCTTGTCGCCGAGCTCGGCCACGAAGATGACGGCCGTGCTGATCAGGAAGGCGTTCATGTGATGGTCTCCTCGCGGCCGGCGAGGATCCTGGGGAGGACGTCTCGGCCGGACACGTCCTCGAAGGGCGGTCGTGAGCTGGCCGAAAGTCTCGTCCGCCACCGAAGGTGGCCCACCGCACCGGACCCGGGGGTCAGTGTGTCGACACGGCGATTGGGGACTACTCCCTTTCGGCGGCCAGGATAGCGGCGGTGCGGCGGCGCCGCGAAATCCGTCCCGCGGCCGTTCAGGTGGCGTTGCGGGTCGCGTCGATCAGGCCGGTCAGCCGGTCGCGGATGTCCTCGAGGTCGCCGATGTCCATGCCGAGCCGCGCCAGGACCGCGGGCGGGATGCGCTCGGCCCGGCGACGCAGGCGACGGCCGGCGGGGGTGAGCGACACCGCCACCACCCGCTCGTCGCGGGGGTCGCGGTCGCGGCGCACGTGCCCTGCGGTCTCGAGGCGCTTGAGGAGGGGCGAGAGCGTGGCGGGCTCGAGGCTGAGCCGCTCGGCGATCTCGGACACCCGCAGCGGGGCCTGCTCCCACAGCGCGAGCATCACGAGGTACTGCGGGTGGGTGAGGCCCATGGGGTGGAGCAGCGGCCGGTAGAGGGCGATGACGTTGCGCGAGGCCACGGCGAGCGCGAAACAGACCTGACGGTCGAGGGCGAGCAGGTCCCCGGCGGCCGGGCCGGGTTCGGGGGCGAGCTGGGTCGTCACGATTTCCATTCTAGGGCGACCAGGGATAGGTTCGTGCCACAACACTTAGGGCACTAATCAAATGGAGTGGGTCACTGTGGCACGTGCGGACGTCGAAGGGCTCTCGATCGGGTACCGCATCGGGTGGCGGTTCCGGTACCTCGCGACCAGCGTCTTCGGGCCGGCGCAGCTCGGCACCGCCGACGACCCCCAGCAGAAGCTGCTGCGCGAGCGGCAGCGGCGGGTCGAGCGCCTCCGGGCCGAGAAGGCGGCGCGCGCCGGCGGCTGAGCGGCCCCTGGGGAGCAGCGCACGGCATACCTGCACGGCCGTCGTCGTTGGACCTACCTGTTGCCCATCCGTCGACAGGAAGGTCGTCATGACCGACACCACCAGCGCCACCCCCTCGGCCGCCCCGCGAGAGGTACGCCTCGCCGCGCGACCCGTGGGCTGGCCGACGCCCGACGACTTCGAGCTGGCCACCAGCGACGTCCCCGCGCTCGCCGACGGGCAGCTGCGGGTGCGCAACGCCGTGATGTCGGTCGACCCCTACATGCGCGGCCGGATGAGCGCGGCCAAGTCCTACGCCGCCCCCTTCGCGGTCGGTGAGGCCATGGGTGGCGGAGCGGTCGGGGTCGTCGAGGAGTCGCGGGCCGACGGGTTCGCCGTCGGGGACCACGTCCTGCACGCGCTGGGCTGGCGCGAGGTGGCGGTCGTCGACGCCACGAGCGCGCGGGTCGTCGACGTCGACCGCGCCCCGGCGTCGGCCTACCTGGGCATCCTCGGGATGACCGGGCTCACCGCCTACGCCGGCCTCACCCGCATCGCGTCGCTGAAGGAGGGCGACGTCGTGTTCGTCTCCGGGGCAGCCGGGGCCGTGGGGGGCGCCGTGGGCCAGCTGGCCAAGGCGCTCGGCGCGAGCCGGGTCATCGGCAGCGCCGGCTCGGCCGAGAAGGTGCGCCACCTGGTCGAGGACCTGGGCTTCGACGCGGCCTTCAGCTACAAGGACGGGCCGGTCGCGAAGCAGCTGCGCGAGGCCGCGCCCGACGGCATCGACGTGTACTTCGACAACGTGGGTGGCGAGCACCTCGAGGCGGCCGTGGGCTCGCTGAACCTCGGCGGCCGCATCGCGGTCTGCGGGATGATCTCGGTCTACAACGACACCGAGCCCACGCCCGGCCCGCGCAACCTGGCGCGCCTCATCCAGACCCGCGGCCTCATCCAGGGCTTCCTGGTCGGCGACCACTACGACCTGGCCGGCGAGTACGCCGAGCGCGCCGCCGGCTGGCTGGCCGACGGCACGCTCACCTCGCGCGAGACCTTCGCCGACGGCATCGAGCACGCGGTCGACGCCTTCCTGGGGGTCCTCAAGGGCGAGAACACCGGCAAGATGGTCGTCCGCCTCTGACGCCGGCGCCGTCGCGCGGCACTCCCTTCTCGAGAGGAGGCGACACGCGGAGGTCCCGTCCCTGGAATCCGCGTGTCACCTCCTCTCGACCGCGCCGTCGGGCCGGCTCGCCGCGCGACGTAGGTTGGCGGCATGAGCGAGATGACCTACCGCCCCCTGGGTGACAGCGGCCTGATGGTGTCCGTCGTCGGCGTCGGCTGCAACGCCTTCGGCTCCCGCATCGACCTCGACCGCACGTGCGAAGTCGTCGACGCTGCCATCGACGCGGGCATCACCCTCTTCGACACCGCCGACTCCTACGGCGACGGGGCCAGCGAGGAGCTGCTGGGCCAAGCCCTCGGTTCCCGCCGTGACCAGGTCGTGCTGGCCACGAAGTTCGGGATGGGCGAGCACCACGCCGAGCACTTCGGCGCTCACGGGTCGCGCCGCTACGTGCGCCGGGCCGTCGAGGCGAGCCTGCGCCGGCTCGGCACCGACCACATCGACCTGTACCAGCTGCACCGGCCCGACCCCATCACCCCGCTCGAGGAGACCCTGGGCGCGATGAGCGAGCTGGTCACCGAGGGCAAGGTGCGCTACCTCGGCTCCTCGAACCTGGCCGCCTGGCAGGTCGTGGACGCCGACTGGGTCGCGCACTCCAACGGGCTGCAGCGCTTCGTCTCGGCGCAGAACGAGTACTCGCTCTACAACCGGGTGGCCGAGGACGAGCTCGTCCCCGCCTGCGAGGCCGTGGGCGTGGGGCTGCTGCCCTACTTCCCGCTCGCCTCCGGGCTGCTCACCGGCAAGTACCGCCGGGGCGCGGCAGCACCGCAGGGCTCGCGCCTCGAGAACCAGGCGCGGCGTCTCGAGGAGGCCGACTGGGACCGCATCGAGGCACTCGAGGCCTTCGCCGCCGAGCGCGACATCTCGATGCTCACGCTGGCCGTCGGGGGGCTCGCCGCGCAGCCCGCGGTGTCGAGCGTCATCTCGGGCGCGACGCGCCCCGAGCAGGTGCGCGCCAACGCCGAGGCCGGGCTCTGGGACCCGACGCTCGAGGACCTCGCGGCGCTCGACGCCCTGCGCGAGCCGCCGGCGTTCTCGTACACGACCTTCGCCTGAGGGTCGAGCCCCGGCGCCGGACGAGCCTCAGCGGCGGCGGGCGGAGATGACACCGGTGTCGAAGCCGGCCAGGTGCAGGCCGCCGGCGAACCGGGCGTGCTCGATCTTCAGGCACCGGTCCATCACGACGTCGAGCCCGGCGGCGGTGGCGCGCTCGGCCACCGCGCCGTCCCAGAGCCCGAGCTGGAGCCAGATGGCCTTGGCGCCGACCGCGAGGGTCTCGTCGAGCACCTCGGGCAGGTCCGAGGCCTTGCGGAACACGTCGACCAGGTCCGGCGCCTCGGGCAGCGCCGCGAGCGACGGGTACACCGGGTGGCCGAGGATCTCGGTCACGGACGGGTTCACGAACCACAGCGTGAAGTCGGTGCTCGACAGCAGGTAGGTCGCCACGAAGTAGCTGGCCCGCGAGGGCTTGGCCGACGCCCCGACGATCGCGACCGTGCGGGTGCGACGCAGGAGCGCCCTGCGCTCCTGCGCGGATGGGGGCGCCCACGCGGCGCTCATCGGGCGTCCTTCTCGGCGGTGGCCAGGGCCTGGTCGAGGTCCCAGAGGATGTCCTCGACGTCCTCGAGCCCGACGCTGATCCGCACCAGGTCCTCGCCGACCCCGGCGGCCTCGAGCTGGTCGACCCTCAGCTGCTGGTGGGTGGTGCTCGCGGGGTGGATGACGAGGGTCCGCGCGTCCCCGATGTTGGCCAGGTGGCTGCACAGCTGGAGCGACTCGATGAACCGTGCCCCGGCGTCCCGGCCGCCGCGGACGCCGAACGAGAAGACCGCGCCGGGGCCCTTCGGCGTGTAGCGCTGCGCCCGCTCGTGGTGCGGGTGGTCGGGCAGCCCGGCCCAGCTGACCCAGCCGACCCGCGGGTCCTGGTCGAGCCGGCGCGCCACCTCGTGGGCGTTGGCCAGGTGGGCGTCCATCCGCTGCGGCAGCGTCTCGATGCCCTGCAGCAGCAGGAACGCCGAGTGCGGCGAGAGGGCGGGCCCGACGTCCCGCAGCTGCTCGCTGCGCAGCTGGGTCAGGAAGCCGTACTCGCCGAAGTTGCCCCACCACTCGATGCCGCCGTACGACGGCACGGGCTCGGTCATCCGCGGGAACCTGCCGTTGCCCCAGTCGAACCGGCCGCTTTCGATGACCACGCCGCCGAGCGTCGTCCCGTGCCCGCCGAGGAACTTCGTCGCGCTGTGGATCACGATGTCGGCGCCGTGCTCGATGGGGCGGCACAGCCAGGGGGTCACCGTGGTCGCGTCGACGACCAGCGGGATGCCGGCGGCGTGCGCGACGTCGGCCAGCCCGGCCAGGTCGGCGACCTCGCCGCTGGGGTTGGCCACGACCTCCGCGAAGAGGCAGCGGGTGGCCGGGGTGATCGCGGCCGCGTAGTCGACCGCGTCGGTGCCGCGGACGAACGTCGTCTCGACCCCGAAGCGGCGCAGCGTGACGTCGAGCTGGGTCAGGGTGCCGCCGTAGAGGCTGCCGGCCGCGACGATGTGGTCGCCGGCCCCGGCCAGGGCCGCGAAGACGAGGAACTCGGCGGCCAGCCCGCTGGCGGCGGCGACGGCCCCGATGCCGCCCTCGAGGCTCGCCATCCGCTCCTCGAAGGCCGCGACGGTGGGGTTGCCGATGCGGGTGTAGATCGAGCCGTACTTCTGCAGCGCGAAGAGGCTGGCGGCGTCGGTGGTGTCGTCGAAGACGAAGCTGCTCGTCTGGTAGATCGGCACCGCTCGCGCGCCGGTGGTGGGGTCGGGTGCCCCGCCGGCATGCAGGGCGCGGGTGCGGAACCCCCAGCTGCGATCGGTCATGACGTCAGGATCCCATGGTCACGGTCGTGGGCCCGTGCGAGGCAGCGAGGAAGCCCGGTTCCTGGACAGGGCCCGGCGCCCCGCGAGAGTCGCGGGATGCCGTGCGACTCCCGAGCGGGACTCAGTGGGCGCCAGGGCGTGTAGGTGGTGGGCCCCGTGGGACTCGAACCCACAACCTACGGATTGGGAATTCAACATGCTCGGGCGTTCCTGACGTGGTCCCTCACCTGCCCAGTTGTCGACGGGCGGTGGTGACTGCTGCTGGTCCCCCACGGGCGCATGTGTCCTGCCATGTGTCCCCGCTCGCACCCCTCCATCAGCGTTTCGTTGGCCATCCGGTTTGGACCCCGACTCCGGACGGCGAAGGGGCGGGGCCTGCCCGTCATGGTGGTCCGGAGGCAGCCGCACGTCGCTACCAGCCATCTTGGTGCTTCTCGCGATCGATGGCCACGGCAGGCCAGCGGGACGACTCGCTGCCCGCTGATGGAACCCTCCCCGTGTCAGAGCGGCGCGGTAGATATGGTGCAGCGAGGCGAAGCAGGGAGCACCACCCATCGCAGGATGGCCGTCGCCCGTTCCAGCCCTCAGGTGTGAGGCAGACAGAGAACCAGGAGGCTCACGAATGACCACGGCACTGTCGGAGCGTCAGGTGAGCATTCAGCGACAGATGGGCGCGTACTACACGCCGTCCTCCGCGGCCGAGTACATGGCCGACTGGGTGCTGCGCGGTGACCAGGACACTATCCTCGAACCCAGCTTTGGAGATGGTGCGTTTCTAAGGGCGCTAAAGATAGTCGCCGCGAAGCGTGAGTTACAGCAGATGCACGTTCGCGGTGTGGAACTGGATGAGCCCGCGGTGGGCGCGGCTGTTTCTGGACAACTGATCCACGAATCTGAGGTCGTGAGCGGTGACTTCCTCGCTCAGCCGCCACACCCGGTGGATGCTGTCATCGGCAACCCGCCCTATGTGCGGCTTCGTCATGTGGACTCAGCGGCACGGAGCCGCGCGCTCGCAGTCGCACACGACCGCTTACCGTCAGGGATGGAGCCGAGTGGAAGCATTTGGATGCCCTTCGTCATTCATGCGTCCAACTTCCTGCGTATAGGCGGGCGACTGGCATTCGTATTGCCATATGAACTGACATACGTGCGGTACGCGCGCCCACTGTGGCAGTTCTTGGGACAGAACTTTTCATCTCTCCGAGTCGTACGTGTCTTCGAGCGGGTCTTCCCAGACATTCTGCAAGACGTGGTCCTTCTCTTTGCGGATGGCCATGGGGGCCGGAGCTCAACAGTGGAGTTCGAGACCTACGAAGCAGTGGCCGACCTCGCGCTCCATCGTCCCGCAACCGTTTCCACCTTGGACGTCGAGCGGATTGTCCAGGGTGAACGCGATTTCGTCCGAGCCCTACTTGCCCAAGAACTACGTGACCTTCTTGATCGGCTGGCCCCGATAACGCGGCCGGCTGCCGAAGTAATGAAGTTGAGAATTGGCTACGTATCAGGGGATAAGACGTTCTTTCATCCCAGTCCAGAGACGGTCAAGGCATACAAGCTGCCGCGGGGAGTGCTCCGACGAGCTGTGACAACGACTCGCAGCCTCCGGGGCAGAGGGTTGTTCACGTCTCACATGCCAAGCTACGACACGCTCTTCCACCCCGCATCAAAAGGAGGACTCTCCGCCGCGGAAGCAGACTACGTTGCCGAAGGGGCTCGGAGAGGCGTCGCCAATCGCTATAAGTGCAAAGTGCGTGATCCATGGTATCTGGTGCCTGGAGTGCTGACGCCGGACTTGATTCTGTCCGTTTTCAGCTCCACCCCCCTCCTCATGGTCAACGACGCAGGGTGCGTAGCGAGTAATAGTTTGCTGTGCGGGTACCTGTCTAAGGGTTCAGACCCCGCGCTGATTGCAGCCAGTTGGTATACGTCGCTGACCTTGCTCGAGTGCGAATTGAGAGTTCACTCGCTGGGTGGTGGTGTCATGGTGATGATCCCGGGCGAGGCCTCAGAGGTGCGCATTGCTATGGCCTCTACTTCCGAGCACGCGGTGCTCATCGATCAGCGCCTGAAGTCTGGGGACATCCGGGGGGCATACGAACTGGGTGACGAGGCGGTCCTCCGCGGGGGGCTCGCGCTGTCGGATCGAGAGGTTGAGCTCATCCGCGACGGAGTGGATGTTCTCACTCGGTGGCGTGAATCTGCTCAGTAGTGCAAACGTGCGACTGGGGTCCGGACGGCATTTACAGAAAGGGTCCAACCGCATGGCGGTCGAGAGTTAGACGGTAGGTGCCGTCGCTGAGCTTCTCCAGGGTGACGATATCTCCCGTGTGATCGACTCGCTTTCGCAGGTACTCGCTCAGGGTGCTTCCCCAGTGCAAAAACGAGGACCGGTTCCCTTGGCCGGACTCAAACAGGGTGTTGTGTTCAACGACCAAGTTGAACGTTCCCAGATCTTTTCCTCTGGCGATAACTTCAACAGTCACTGTCGCGACCTCCGTGGTTGCTCGTCTACCTGGTGCCCAAGCGGCATCGCCGAAGAAGATGTTGCGGAAGTACGTGCCTTGTCTAATCGGGTGGGGTTGTTGCCCGGGGATGCCTGGACCTTGCGTGAGGGTAAGGTGCCCTTGGGGGTTGGTGTTGCCTCCCACCCGGCTCACGCTTGACGCAGGTACGCGCTTGTACCAGCGTCGCAGAACAGTTGCTGGCGATGCGGTCGGATTCCCGGCCGTTGGGACACGTTTCGTCGTGGCAGCAGACGAGCCCGGACCGGTACGACTTCCAGCTGCCCTTCGGAGATTCAGCGTCGAAGTGCCAAAGAGTGAGTTCCCGCCTCCTCCTGCCGCACTCGCGGCTCGCCCGTTGGCCCTGTCCGGGGCGTCCTCGTCTCCAACTAGGTATCTAGGATCAGAAATGAGCTGCGCGAGGGTTCCAAGGGTGAGCTCTTTTGTGGCCTCGTCGTCACCTATTAGAGTGTCGATGTATTCTTGGAATTGTTGGACCACGACCTCGTCGGAAGCAGAGGATCTGTCCGCCTCTAACAGCGCGCCAACTTCGAAGTTGGTTACAAGGCCACCAAGGGTAAGGTTGTGAGATCCCACCAATAGCGTGGCATGATCATCACCATAGCCGGCGTAGACCTTAGTGTGAAAGGTTCTCCCAGCATGGTGAACAATGTACGCTTCAGTCGCCAATTCGGCCACGAGCTCTAGGCCTTGACGAGTCGCCCCTCCCTGGCTGACGCCCGTGACGATTCGGAGAATGCCTCCGCGCGAGGTGAACGAGCGCAGGCTCTCCGCGACCTGACTGAACCCGCTTCGTTTGGCCCAGGCCACGGCGATGTCAATCCGGTCAATCTCGGCGTCCGCAGCCAGCGCAGCGATCACCATGGCGGCCGTGGGCGAATGGGTCAACGGTTGAGTCACCAGGCTGACGCGCATGCGTGCAGCATGCCCTAATTGTGATCAAGAGGGTCGGAAGTGGATCTCGCCGGGAGCGGCGTGGCGGATTGTCGGTCCTAGCGAAGGTGTGCGGCGCGGGCCCTGAACCCGTCTCCTACTGGAACATGTCCATCCAGATGTGCCTGTCCTTAAAGGTGCTGATCATGCGATCTGTGAACGTGGAAACACGCAGGTCATTCTTTGCGAGAGGAACGCCAGCTTGTACCAGCCCGTCGTCGACGGTCGGAGGCTTGGCGTCGAAATCTACTACCATGTACGCGAATTGGTCGTAAACGCCTCGAATGTCTTTGTAAGAGGTGCCGTCACGTCCGGTAATGGCGCTGTACATCTTGGCGTAGCGAGCATGATCGGGGAATTCGTCTCCCAGGACCTTCTTCCCGTTGACGGTTCTCCACTTCTTACTCACCTTCGGATGCAGGTAAACGTATCCGATTACGGCCATAGGGAACCGGTCCTGCAAACTGATGCACTCGCCAACTATTCCTTGGTAGTACTCCAACACATTGTTCCCAATGGAACTCATTTGGCTGCGCACGCCGACGATCATCAATGGCCCGTTGTGGGGGTGGACCACGGCAACGTCCGCATCCTTGGGCTTATGGGAACCAAAGAGTTTCACCTCCTTCATGACCTGCACGCCTTCCCGCCGAGCGCTGTCCAGGAGGGAGGCGTCCAGCTCGCCCGCGAGATGATCATGGAGGGTCTTGATAAAGGCTTGGCTGCGTACGGCGGCCACCGGATCGGCGCGGTATTTCGCGCCCATGTCCGCGAGGACATCGTGAAGGGGGGGTGCAATCGTCAAGGGAGTCGCGCCGGTCCGCCGGCTGGGAGGCATGAGTGGAACGATATCCGCTGTGGCTCCTCCGATGAGGGCGGTTGGTGCCACTCCGACCGAAGGATGGGGTGCCTGGTGCTGAATTCGGATGTGGACGGTCCTGCCGTGATTGTCGACCAGCTACAGCTACCGATCCCAGGTGTGCGCGCTCTCTCCCTGGCAGAGCGCCTGGAGGAGTGGTTGGATGCATCGCCAGTCGACTCGGCGGACGGCTTGGTCGCGCGCCTGTTCCTTCAGGACCGCGCAACGCGACGGGAACGGGCCCGCCGTTGGGGTCTTGTCCGCGACATCGAGACGAGGCACGAGACTGGCTGGGGGCAACTGTTCCACGGAGGCCTAGAGACCATGTGGCTAGTCCACGAGAGCGCACTCTGTCTCATTCGCGGGCAGAGCCTGGCCTCGCTCATGTGCGCGCATGCTGCCTGCGAGCGACACCTCGCGGGCATCCTGTCGATCTCCGACGATCTTCCGGAGAGATGGGAGCGATGGGGGTTGGGGAGACTGATGACGACGGCAGCCGACAGGGGTGTGATTACGCAGGAGTTACTGTCGCGGTTGAGCGCCCTCAACGAGGCGAGGAAGGTGTCTGCGCATTTCAAGGCTCCTCTCCACAAGTCATCTCTGATGGCGAGGGCGCAGCTCGCCGAGGACCTTGAGCCGGATGTGGAGCGCCGTCTGGATGCGATCGCAGAGAGTGACGCGCTAGAAGCATTGGATGTGGCGCTCACTCTTGTGCATTCCGCTGTTTGGCCGTAGACACCACCGGACCGAGGACGGCGCGCCAGCGCCGCCCGCAGGGCCGCGGCGCGCAGCGCCGCCTTGATCCTATAGAGGCAAATTCGGCAGAGCATCGGAATGGTCCACGCCGGAGGTAGCGACCCACACGCTCAGTCAGAGGAGGTCGCGCAACCAGCTGGCACCTCATAGGCGGTGCTCCTGTCGACCGGCCGAGCCTCGTAGGCTGGCAGCGCGGGCATTCTGGGACGGCCGGTCGGCGTATTCTCCCCCCAACCCATAGCGCGTTCTTCGCCGCTTGGGCACGGATACACCTCAGGACGCCGGCAACGCCTTTGCGAGAATGCCGTGCACCTCGGCGATGGTTTCGGTGGTGAGGGGGCCTTCTGCTTGGAGCTTCGGGTAGAGCTTCTTGGGCCAGAGGGCGTGCACGTCGCGAATGGTGAAGTTGCCGCCGAGCAGTGGCCAGTCGGCCTCTATGAAGCAGAGGGCCCCGTGCACTGGTACCTCGGGCTCGAGGAGTGCGCGCACGACGTCGACTTGTTTGAGTACCCCGTCGACGAGCTTGGTGCAGTCGCGTGAGCCGATCATCAGCCGTTCGACGCGTGGCCGGAAGAGCCCACCGTCGATCTTAAGGTGCGGGCGGCCGCGGTACTTCTTGGCGTCGATGACATAGACGCCGGTCGGTGTCACGGCCAGGTGGTCGATGTTCGCCCTGCTCCTTGGCATCCGACGGTCGTGCAACAACCGGATCTTCCCGGAGGCGAGGCGGTCGAGGCCCCCGCCGAGCTTCTCCTCGCCTAGTGCGCCGGTGTTCCATGCGTTGGTGGACTGAGGTTCTTCGGAGACGGCGAGGATCAAGCCGCCGAGTTTCGGGTGCTTGGCACGGATCCGCTCTTCGCGCGCTGCTTTGCGCCGTTCGAACTCCCGACGCGCTGACGCTCCTGCCGTTCCGGTAGGAACCACCTCAGGAAGAGCGAGGTCGAGCTCGTGACCGGCTGGCACAGCATCGGGCGTACTGACCTCATGGGTGACACATCGCACCGTCCTAGTCACCCGTTCGTAGATCGCATCCCCTTTCGCTGGCAGCTGCGACCCACAGATTCGGCATGTTCCGGCGTAGCGCAGGCGCATGCGCTCCTCCTCCGTTCCCCCGTCCATGTTCCCCACGGTATTTCGCCGCGGTCGCTCAACGCAGGAGGTTGCGTCAGATCCCTCCTTCAGCACCGGTAACCCTCAGTCCCGTGAACCTGTGGCTCTACTCTTAAAGCATGGTCAAGCGGCAATACGAGTCATTGGCTCAAGCCGCCGATCGTACTGGCATCAGCGTGAAAACGCTTCGGCGCCGGATCATCGATGGCGAGTTGGTCGCCTACAGGTCGGGTCGACTGATTCGGGTGGAGCCCAAGGCGGTGGATGCGATGTTCCGGCAGGTGCCCACGAAGGGCTTTCTCCGATAGCCCGCCGACGAAGTCACACCGCCGGGAGCTGGTATCGCACGGGAACCTCGTGCCGCCACTGGGCGAGGGGTCACGTCTGGCCGAATACTCTGCCTTCCTAGCCGACGCCGCCGGATGATCGCATCGCTGCGTGATGGAGCGCAGCCAAGGTCTCGTTGATGCACAGCCTGACCTATCCGGTTGAGCGAGTCCCTGGCCCCATACCGGGCTGGTTCCTCTTAGCGGAGCATCTGTAGGGTCCGACGGGTTGGGTCAAGGGTGGCCGGAGGCCATCACGCAGTGACGCCGTAGGCGCCCTTGACGCGTTCCGCCGGGCCCGGATGATGGGGAGCGGGGGAGCCAGACCGAACAGTTCCTCCAACCTGCAGACCTGGGATATCGCCGCCTTGGTCGTCATGGGCCGCTCGTTGACGAGATATCCACAGTTTGCGACATCTCCTTGAACGACGCGTACGCGTCTGGCGGACTGGATAGCAGGGGACCTTCCGGCCTCTGCCGTTCGATCAAGGGGACACCATGAACGAGTTCGTTGCGCTCGCGCGCGTCACAGGGGACACCGCCAACCTGCAGTCGTGGATCAAGGGCAACATCATCCCGCTGCTCCTCCTACTCATCGCTGTCATGCTTTTCGTCTTCGCCCAGCGTGGAGACAACGCCAAGGCAATGCGCGTCGTGGCCGGCGTGATCGTGGCGCTTGCGGTGCTTGGCGTGGCAAGCAGCGGTCGCGCCGACGAGGTTGGCACCTGGCTCGCGTCGCTCGTCACGGGTTGAACGATGCGCCTGCCTGTGGACGATGAGATTTACGACGTCAACGCCGTCTGGCTCGGCCCACCGGGCAAGACGCTGCCATTCCGCGCTCGCTACGTCGCCTACGGCGTTGGCGCAGCGGTCTTCGTCCTGCTCCAGATCGCCGAACGCCGGCTCGGTATTGGTGTCGGGTTCTTCGCGCTGGCGTACACGCTGCTGGTTACGGTGGGCGTAACGAAGGTCATTTTGCGCGTGGTGGACCATGACCGGCCGCTTAGTGCGGTCCTGCGCGGGCTGATCAACGAGGTCAACGCACCGCGTGCCCAGAAGCGAGGGAAGACCTCTATCCTGCGTCCGGCCCGGGTCCGCGCTGTCCCCCCGCGCCCGGGCCGGATCCGGCGCCGGGGGCGCCACTCCGCCGTCGCGGAGCTCAACGACCGGGCCACACGATGAGCAGCCGGGGCCTGTCGCTGCGGCGGATCACCGGGCATTGCACGGTGGCGGGTGACCGGGTCACTGCCTGGTACCAGCTCGCGCCACAGGGCTGGTCGTTCCGCCCTGACAATGCCCGCGAGCGGCTCATCGTCGACACCGCCGACGCGCTCGCACAGCTGACGAAGCGAAAGCTGCACCTTCGAGTGACAACGCGGCCCTACCCGGTCTCGAGGTGGGCGCAGGCGCACGACGCGAATGCCCCTGCCCCGTTGCCGGGTTGGCCCGAGCACCTCATCCGCGATCAGGTGCAGCTCGCCAGGCGCAACATGGCGGACAAGGAGGTCTACCTCGGTGTTGACCTAGGGACGTCCCGGCGAGTTCTGCACGCCCTGAGCGGCTTGGCCGGAAGAGCGGCAGATAGGGAGGTCGCCGCGATGGCCAGGCCGATCCGTGAGGTCGACGACCTCCTCCGGCACCCGGGGTTCGAGGGGACGCCCGCATCACCCCGGCAACTGGAATGGTTGCTCCACCGGTCCTGCTCACTGGGTCTGCCGGCACCCCTAACGCTGGGGGCGGCCGAAGTCGCGCACTGGGAGCAAGACGACCTGGACGAGTTCACCGACCATGTCACCTGGACCGCGGTGCCCTACGGGCGAACGATCATTGTCCGAGGCGAGGCAGACGACGTCGAGATCCAGCGTCACGTCTGTGTCCTGTCGGTGGGGCGCATGACGGACCTCGATATCCCGCCAGGCGTGCCCTGGATCCAGCGCACTGACCAGCTGCCGTTCCCGGTCGAGTGGTCGGCGAGAGTGACGATCGAGGATGCCGGTCGCGTGGGAATGGCGATGCGGCGCAGCATCCAGCGCATCCGCTCGCAGAAGGAGCACTACGAGCACGAGCACGCCGAGCCGGCGCCCGGGGCGCTCGACCGGCAGGCCTCGAAGGCACTGGTCGTGGAGGACGAGCTGTCGAGCGGTCTGTCCGGCCTCAGTACTCGCACCGCCGGCTGGTACCGCATCGCGGTGTCTGGGGTCTCGGAGGAAGAGGCGCTCGACAGGGCCGCCGCGGTGCGTCAGCTCTTCGCTCCGCAGGTGACGATCTCCCGGCCCGCCGACCAGTACGCGGTGGCCCGGGAGTTCATCCCGGGGGAGAAGCTGGCAACGACGGCTTACAGGCGCCGGATGCCGGTGACGACTTTGGCTGCAGCGGTCCCGACCGCCACGGCGAAGGTCGGCGACCGTGTCGGCATCCACCTGGGTGAGACGTCCGGCACGTCGTCGAGTGTGGTCACCTGGGAGCCGTGGAAGGCGACCGAGCAAGCTGAGGAATCCGGGCTCGCGGTCATCTGTGCGGGACTGGGCGGCGGCAAGTCGACCGCCGGCGGCAACATCATCTACCGCACTGTCATGCAGGGCGTCTCGTGGACCGTCCTCGACCCGTCGGGCAGGCTCACTGCTTTGTGCCGGCTGCCTCAGCTCGCCGCCGCCTCCAAGTCGGTCGACCTGCTCGACGCCGCCCCCGGAGCACTTTGCGCGTACCGGGTCATCGCCGAACCCCGCCGCGAGCACTACTACAACGAGGTTGAATGGCGCGTAGCCCAGGTCAACGCTCAGGCCACCCGACGACTGCTGGCAAGCAGCGTGCTGAGGTCTGTCCTGCCGCGACAGATGCAGGACCACGTGCTCACCGAGGTTGCGTTGATGCGTGCGGTCGGCGCTGTATCGGCCACGGTGACGTCCAGCCTCTCCGAGGTGGTCACCGCGCTGGGGCGAGTTGACGGTGACCCCGAGCTGCAACGGCACGCCGGCTACATGCACGACTTCCTCGCCGAGGCCGCGCGGACCAGCCATGGGCGGCTGCTCTTCCCGCCCGGATACCGCAACGACTACGACGCCGAGGAGTCGCTCCTGACCGTGTACTCCCTGCGCGGGCTGACGTTCCCCGACGAGAACGCCAAGGGGAGCGAGGACCTCGACGAGCGGCTGAGCATGTGCGTGCTCTACATGGCCGCCTGGCTGGCCCAGCGAGCGATGTACCTCGGCGACGTGCATGCCCGCAAGGGCATCTTCATCGATGAGGCCTGGGCGCTGTCGACGTTCACGACGGGGCGCCGGTTCATCGAACGCGCCGGTCGCGACAGCCGCAAGCACAACACCCGGGTGCTAATGGCCAGCCAGAACCCCTCCGACCTGCTGCGGCTGGACCTCGCGAACCTCGTGTCGGCAGCGTTCATCGGCCGACTCACCGACGAGACAGCACAACAGGATGCCCTGCGGTTCATCCCCGGCATCCAGCCGGGTCAGGGATACGAGGCCATCTTCGAGTCGCTCTCGCGGCCGACCGCGACGGGTCGTCGAGGGCCCCGTGAGTTCGTGTTCAGCGACGGCGCGGGAGGGGTGGAACGGATCCGTATGGACCTGTCCGCCCACCCCGAGGTGCTCGCGGCACTGGACACCACTGCTGACCCCACGAAGACCCGAACCCATGGTGCAGGGCACGTCCGGCCAGTTGCCGTCGACCGGGCCTTCAATGGCGTTGCGCGAGAGAGCGCCTGACATGAGGTCGCGCATCAGAGCCCTGGTGCTTCTCGTGACCGCCGCGGGTCTCGGAGTGGCCACTGTTGTTGCTGCTCCGAGCGGAGTTGCGGCGCCGCAGGGTGGGGTATCGATCGTCCGGTCCCTTCCCGGCATCCCGGGTGTTCCCGACTGCAAGGACGCGCCGATCCCGGAGCGGCCGGGAATGGGCCTGCCGGGTGCGTTGGACCCGGCGCCGAAGCCGTTGCCGGCGGTGGCCGACCCGTTCGCCCAGAACGCTGGGACGAGCGTCTATGAGCAGTACGGCTACGCCGGCCTCACCTGGCACACCTACGACCTGGGGTGCGGGGGATCAGTTCGCGACCCCGCGGCCGCGACGGACACCATGATCGGCAACGTCCTCCTGTCGTGTGCGGTGTGGCTGACCGCGGCCACGAACGGTCTGCACAACAAGGTGGCGGACCCGGCCTCGTACATGGGCCCGCTCGACGACGTCGTCGAGACGGTGACCTCCCGACTGCACGACTCGATCTGGAGCCCCTGGGGCACCGTTGCCGTCTTGGGCGTCGGCGCGCTGCTGCTGTTCCAGGCGATGCGGGCCCACTTTCCGGCCGTCGTCGCGGGTGCAGCCTGGGCTGCGCTGGTCCTCGCCGTCGTGGCAGCGATCACGCAGTACCCCTCGCGCGCCAGTGGCTTCTTCGACGACACCATCACCTCGACCATCGGGTCGATGCAGGCCCGTACGGCCGGGGTCGATGCGTCGACCACGCCCGGCGAGTCCAGTGCCCGAGCGCAAGGCGCGCTCACGGTCGACCGCGTCCTCTACGACGCATGGCTGCGCGGGCAGCTCGGATCCTCCGACTCGTTCGCAGCCGACCGCTGGGGATCGGCCCTGTTCCAGGCCAGCGCGGTCAGCTGGTCGGAGGCGGAATCGGCTTCCACCCCGGAAGCGATAAACCAGCTCAACGAGGAGAAGGCCGAGCAGTGGAAGGAGACGGCCGACGAGATCGCCGAGCAAGACCCCGCCACCTACGCCATCCTGCAGGGCAAGGCCGGCGGGCGGATGGGCACCGGACTGATGGCACTGTTCGGCGCCGTGTTCGTCGACCTGTTCCGGCTCGTCGCCGACGTCTTCCTTCTGGCGGGTCTGGTCATGCTCCGGCTCCTTGTCATGTTCCTACCGGCGGCGGCAGTCATCGGGGTATTCGCTCCGCTGTCAGGTGTGGTCAAGCAGATGGCCAACATGGGTGGGGCTGCCGTCGTCAACGTCGTCGCCTTCTCGGCAGGATCAGTCGTCTACACAGCGGCGATCTCGGCGGTGTTGAGCACGGCGGACGACATCGGCATGGGGGTCATGGTGCTCGTCCTATGCCTAGTCATCACGCTGGCGGCGTTCGTGCTGATGGCACCCCTGCTCTCGTTCACCCGCATTCTCGGGCACTCGGGTAGACGGATGCGGCGCCGTCACCTCGGCCGCCAGCTCACGCGCTACGTGGTGACCCGTCAAGGAGTCAACGACGGCACGAAGAAGGCCATCGAGGACACCCAGGCCGAGGCTCCCGAAGCCACAGTTCCGACGGAGGGCGGGGGTCAGCGGGCTGCTGAGGCTTCGCCTCGAGCCGAGACGTTCGCCCGGGCGCAGGTGGTCTGGGACGTGACGAGCGACAGAGGTCTGAGTCGCACGTCAGTATCGCCCCAGTCACGCGTCGACCGGAGAGTGCCGATGACGCGGGCCGCCCTCCCGGTCTCGTCGGACGTCAGGCCTGACGCAAGCCGCTCTGGGCAACGATATGAGGGTTCCAGCGAGTGGCGCAGTTCCGCACCGACGGTTGCATCCAAGGACGGTCGCGAGCCTTGCACGATGCCTCCCCTGCTTGACGTTCCCCGCAGTAGCCACAGCGTGCTGACAGGGCAGATCCTGACCGAGTCCCTGGATCGCGGTGGTCACCGTTCGACCGGACCGGCACACGACGGCAACTCGGAGCTCACGGATGACGGCCTGGCCTACTTCGTCTACGACCCTCGTACCGGCGCCATGCTGCATCGCGGGGTCGAGTCGGACGACCAGGCCGGTGATGCGTCATGACCGGCAGTCGTGAGGCCGGGTGGTGGCGATGGCCTCTGTGGTCCTGGCGCAATTTGACCGCCACGCTGTTGGGCGCCGCGATGCTCGTTACCGGGCTGGGCCGCATCTCAGGAGGATCGGAGGTTGTGGACTCACAGGCGGGACTGCACGAGGTAACAGTCACGGTGTCCGGTGCTCCCTCGCCCTCGCGGTCGCCGATGGCGACGTCCACATCATCGACGTCAAGTGGCACCCCCGGGGTCCGCGAGTCGCCCGAGGCTGTTGCAACCGATTTCGTGCGCATGTGGGCCAGACCCGATGCCGACGTTGAGGCGTGGCGGGCAAGCTGCCAGGCCATGTCGACAGCTCGCTTCGCGTCGGTCTTGGATGCCGCTTCCTCCGCGGCGGTGCCCGCATCTCGCGTCGTCGGGGACACCGAGGTTCTCGAGCGCAGCGAGGCCAGCTCGCTAGTCCGGGTGCCGACAGACGGTGGGGCGGTGCTGGTCCGGCTGGAGCGGACGTCGGCGGGGTGGCGGGTCGATGGCATCGAACCCGAAGAGCTGGACATGAGGCTGGCGGGGAGGAGCTGAGTCATGGACCCTGTGACGGCACTCGCGGCCGCTGAACTGAAGATACGTCTCTGGCGTGCCCTCCGCCGAGTGCTCGTGGTCGTCCTGCCCGTCCTGCTCATCGGTGCTCTGTCGATAGGGGTCTTCACGTCAACGCTGTTCGCGGGCGACTCAAGCGGGCATCAGGAGAACGCCTCGTTCGGCTGCGGTGTCGTGGCGCGCCCAGCGCCTGTCGATATCGGTTCGTTGGATGCCGAGCAGCTGGCCAACGCTCAGACGATCGTTGCGGTTGGTCGGGCGCTCGGCGTGGCGTCGAAGGGGTGGGTCATCGCCTTGAGCGCGGCGCTGCAGGAGTCGACGCTCCGCAACCTGCCCTACGGCGACCGCGACTCCATCGGGCTGTTCCAGCAGCGCGACGCCTGGGGAAGTCGGGCAGAGCGACTCGACCCGGCGACCTCGTCCGAGATGTTCTTCACCGGCGGGCGAGGAGGGCAGCCGGGTCTGCTATCCATTCCGGACTATCTCAACCTGTCCGTGACTCGGGCCGCCCAAGCGGTGCAGGTGAGTGCGTTCCCCGATGCCTACGCCAAGTGGGAAGGTCTCGCTCGTCAGCTGGCGGGGAGCCCCAGCGTCTCCGGCGCTGAGTGCGCGGCCGCCGTTGGCGCCGGCGAGGGCTCGAAGGTGGTTGAGGTCGCCCTGACCCAGTTGGGCATTCCGTACTCGTGGGGCGGCGGCACGTTGAACGGTCCAGGGATGGGGTTCGGCAAGGGGGCGTCCACGGTTGGGTTCGACTGCTCGAGCTTTACGCGGTACGTCTGGTTCCAAGCCACGGGAGTCACGCTGCCTCGCGTGGCCAGCGACCAGGCCGCGGCGGTGACTCGGGTGCCGCTCAGCCAGCTCCGGGCCGGAGACCTCCTGTTCTTCCACGACCCTCGTGATCGGCCAGGCTTCTTCCACCACGTCGGCCTCTACGACGGGGAAGGCAACATCATCCACGCGCCCACGACCGGCCGAACCGTCGAGGTGAAGCCCATCGACCTGACTGTGGCTCGCCCCTGGGGCGACTCAGTCGTGGCTGGCCGCCCGGCTCCCGCGTCGTGAGCGATGAGCACAGGCCTACGGCGGCGTGAGTGACGATCCGGCACGTACCGTTGAGCCTCGTGAGGACAGAAGACGCTAAGCGGCTCGCTGAGGGGTGCCTGGCGAGGTCTCACCCCGACCGGTGGCGCCATGTTCAGGGGGTGGCCGCGCGAGCCATCGCGGTCTCACCGTCGGGAGTGGATGACGACCCGGTGGTGAGCGCGGCCTGGCTGCACGACGTTGGCTACGCACCGATGGCACGCGATTCGGGTCTGCACGCCCTCGACGGGGCGACGTACCTCGCCGGTCTTGGAGCTGACGCCGTGGTGGTGTCGCTTGTCGCCTTCCACACTGGGGCTGAGTACGAGGCGGAAGAGCGAGGCCTGGCGCGTGAGCTGGCAGCCATTCCCCGGCCCGAGCAGGGGCTGTTGGATGCATTGATCCTGGCCGACCTGACCGTCTCGCCGACAGGTGAGTTGGTGGCCGTGAGCGCGCGATTGGACGAGATCGTGGCTCGGTACCCCGGTGGTGACCCAGTGCATCGCGCGGTGCTCAGGTCGCGGGCGTACCTCGAGGCCTGCTGCGAACGCGCACAGAGCGTGCTGTCAGCCTAGGTACGGCGTGCTGCGCTTCTCGAGAGCGTGTTCGATCCGCATCCGCATCGACGGGTGCATGTCCAGGGCGCCGATCTCCTGAGGGCGCACCCACACAACCTCACTGCTCTCACTGCTGGTTTGAGCCTCGCCGCCGACGAGTCGGGCGCGAAACGCGATCGAGAATTGCTGACGCACCTCGCCGTCCTCGTACGCCATGACATGGCGGGGATTCGTGTAGGTCCCGGTGATGCTCTCCACCTCGACGTCGTAGCCAGTCTCTTCCTTGACCTCGCGAACGACGGTGTCGACGATCGACTCCCCGATCTCATGACCACCACCGGGCAGCGCCCACAAGTTGTTATCCGTCTTGTGAATCAGCAAGACTCGACCAACGTCGTCACGCACGATGGCCACCACAGAGGGCACGACGCTGTTGGCGTCAGGTGCTCCCGGGTCGTCGACGTAGTCGATTCTCCCCATGCGGCGACCTTAGCGCGCCATGTCCGCGAGCCTCGATGCTGGCGCGGATGGCTGGCTGCCGAGGCTCGCCCAGAGCGGATGATTGTGCCTCGGCGTGCAGGGGCCTTACGCCGAATCGCAGTCGAAGGGCTCCTGCCGTCACTTCAGGCTGACACACTGGGGCAGAGTCACTACGAGGTGGGGGTGGGCGGTGCATCTTCTCTACGTTGTCGAGTTCGATGTCGAGCAGGCAACGGCGGGGCGGTCGGCGTACGAGTCCCTCCTTGGGCACGTCGCTCGATGGTTGAGCCGTGGATCGACCGCCACGGTCAGCGAAGCGGAGCTTGCGTCTTCAGGTGCAGCTGTTCTGCCCCCGGCCGGTTCTGGGTCACCCTCAGACATCGAGCGCTCCGCCTCGTGGGAGGTCCTGGGTGTGCAGGCCGATCGCGCGCTTCGGGTCTCTGTGCAGCACCCTTTGGACTCAGGGGTTGAGCTGACCACCAGAATCACGGTCTGTGAACAGGCAAATAGAGCTGCGCTCCGCGTAGGGATGAGCCGCGAATACCCATCGGGGGCACTGAGTCCAGTCCGCGCCACGCCAGTGTTCCAGCCAGGCATCGTTCGGGACGTAGCAGAGGACGGTGGCCTAGTACTCAGCATCGCTGGGCAGCGCATCGAGCCGCGGTTTGCCACAGTGCGTGACCTCGAGGAGGTCAACGATCTGGTCTTGACCCTCCGGTCACCAGGGAGGCTGCCCGTGCTTCTGGTCCATATGCGCAGTCTCGCCTCAAGGGATGCGGCCTACATCGCGTCCCGCAAGCTCATCGGCCTCACCCATGTAGTGACGCTCAACCACGCTTCGAGGGAGGCGCTCACGCGCGCGGTTCCGGGACTGGTCGTGCCGTTCGGGGGCGCTCGACTCGTCTGGTCGGAACTGGACGTCCCTGGGCCGTCGGTTCCTTCTACCCAGATCGAGAGTTCTGACCGAGAGGTGCTGCGTGACGCACTTATGCCGCGACTAGCGCCTGTCTCGGCCTTGGCTCGCGGCATCGACAATGGTTGGCGACAGGCGCGGAAGGCAGCGCAAGGCTCGGCCCGAAGGGACGCGGACGAGCGCCTTCGCCTTGCCCAAGAGGCAGCAGACATTGCTGGTCAACGCGACGCCCTGGAGATGAAGGTCGACCTGCTCGAGGCCGAAGTCGAGCAAACCAACGCTCTGGCCGAGGCTTTCGCCACCGAAGTCACTGAACTGCAGGATCGGTCTCGCTCCGTTGAGGACCTTCAGCTGCAGCTGGACTACTGGAAGGGGCAATATCTGGGGCAGTACGAGGGCGAGAGCGAGACCGAGGGCGAAGTCGACCTCTGGGAGAAGATCCCAGACCTCGTCGCAGGAGGCGACCCAACGGACACCTTCCTCGCTCTCACCGACGCCAGCGAGTCGCGGATTGTTTTCACGGAGGCCGCCGAACGTTCTTGGAAGAAGATCTCCTACCCCCACCCTGATGACATGACGGAGGCGCTCACCTCACTTGCACAGGCAGCACATGAGCTCTACGGGGGTGAACCAGTCAAAATGGGCTACGTGGATGAGTGGTTCAAGACGGCATTCGGCCTCAACGTCTCCACCGCCGACGACACCATCGAGAAGTCGAAGGCGTTGCGCTACTTCGACTACGAAGGTCAGCGCCGAGACCAGACCCCCCACGTAAAGGTGGCTGACGCCGTGAAGCCAAACGAGGTCGGGCGAATCCACTTCGCCTTCGACAAGGCCGGCGGCCGCCTCATCGTCAACCACGTCGCGCTGAAGCTGTACGGCCTGTAGCCGCCCCCAGAGCCGTACCACCTAGGGTCATCCTCTTGTGCGACGGGGAACGTTGGCCCCCGGGTCGCATCTGGGTATGGGAGACGCCGCCGGCCACCTGATGTCGGTCCCACCCTCTACGGTGAACAACATGGACGCACGTCGGTTGCTCATCACCGACCTCGACAACACACTGTGGGACTGGTTCGAGGCGTGGTACCAGTCGTTCACGGCACTCGTTGACGGTCTTGTCGCAATCAGCGGTATCGACCGCTCGCTCCTCGAAGAGCAGATCAAAGCGGTGCATCAGGGTCGCGGCACCACCGAGTACTCCAATCTCGTGCGTGAGGTCCCGGCGCTGGTCGAGTTCGCCTCTGGGCGCGATCCGTTCGATGTGTTCGATGCCGCGCTTCACGCCCAGAACTCGCGTCGGAAGGCCGCCACTTCTCTCTATCCAGGAGTCGACGAGACACTTCGCGCGCTCAAGCGGGCCGGCGTCAGGATCGTGGCCTACACCGAGTCCGGGGCGTACTGGAGCGAGTGGCGGATTCGGCACACTGGCCTGGACGGGGTCATCGACACGCTCTACTCGTCACCTGACCACGACATCGCCGCGGGCGTCGACATCGCTGGTCTCAGAACCGGGCGGTATCAAGGGGGGTACGGTCTGCAGAAGACGGAGCACCTGCACGTCGATCTCGGCGTCCTCAAGCCCAATCGTGAGGTCTTGAACACCATCCTTCATGGCCAGCGGTGCAGTCCCGTTGACGCGGCCTACTTGGGCGACAGTCTTATGAAGGACATCGCTATGGCGCAGGGTGCTGGAGTGCTTGATATCCACGCAGCTTACGGGCAGGTACAGAATCGTCCGGAGTACGACCTCTTGAGAAGGCTCACGCATTGGAGCGACGCAGACGTGGCGGCTGAAGCAGCCCTGGCGAGGTCGAACGGCGTCGTCGTACCGACGCTGGTGTTGCGTGATGGCATCTCCGAGGTCCTCCCCGTTTTCGGTTGGCCTCTGGTCGGCAGTCGATGAGTGCCTCGGAGCCCAGGGTTGACGGGGGCGGAACACCTCCGCCAGACAAGGGAGACGCCACAACGGAACCGGCAACTAGCCTCACCCTCGACCAGCAAGTGGGCTACTACGTCGACATGTGGAAGCAGAGCGTCGATGTACAGATGCACTTCAACGACATCGAATGGCGAATCCGTGGCCTAGCCCTGACCGTTGCCACCTTCGCAATCGGAGCGGCTGGTGTTGCCGCGAAGGACGGCACGCGAGTGGGGTGGTTCTCCCTCGGTGCCCTCGTCATCATGATCGGACTCCTCCTCTGGTACGCGTTCTATTTTGTCGATCGAGTCTGGTATCACCCTCTTCTCAAGGCGTCCGTCGCCCACGGAACGGAGATCGAGAACGAGATCAAGAAGGCGCTCCCCCGCGCCGGCATGACCGCCGCCATCACCGCAGGCAGCGAGTACGAGACGGCCGGTTTCGTGAGATTGATCAGCCGTCGGAAGGAGATGCACTCAGATGACAAGCTCACCTGGTTCTACTCAATCGGCGGCCTCGCTCTCGCGCTGGCCGCGATCGCGCTTCAGATCGGGGTGCTTACCGGAAGCCACTCGGACATTGATCCAATGCCGGCAAAGCCAACCCCTTCCGCGACAGCCAGTGGCTCATAGTGGGAGCCTGCTCTGGAGGCGCAACCCCGGACGGGTGGCGGCCTCATCTGCCGAGCGCCGAGGGGCGAGGATGCCGTCGACGAAACGGTCAACGGGTGCGGCGATACCTTTGAAGGCCGGTGGCTCTTGAACGCAGCCAGCCCACCGGGAGCGAAAGAACTCGAGGAGGCGTTCACCTCGATCCGCTCAGACTCGCCGAGTGAGCTCAGGCTCCCACTCGGCCCTGGGCGTCCTCGAACTGAATTTCAACCGAGTGAGACGTGTGAGATGTTCACCCCAGTCCCGCAGTTGAGCGACTAGGGGCGGCACGCGGGCATCTAGTCTGCATTCGGAGACGAACCCGAAGGGAACCCATGAAGGCGGACGCGCTCAACCCGCGTGAACTGTTCGGTACGACCGTGCACTACGAGATCCCGGCGTTCCAACGGCCATACGTCTGGACGCTTGAGGACCAGTGGCAACCGCTGTGGCAGGACATTCGTCGAGTGGCCGAGAAGGTCATCGGCGCGGGAGGGGACGAGGCCGCTTTGGAGGCGGTCGGCGGTCACTTCCTCGGTGCCGTGGTGTTCAAACTGAAGTCCGCGACTGCGGGTGACGTCACGAGGCAGTCCGTGATCGATGGCCAACAGCGCAGCACAACGCTGCAGATCATGCTCGACGCCGTTCACGAGGCGATACTGAGCCGGGGGCACGAGGTCGAGGCCGAAGCGATCGAGGAGCTGATCCTCAACCAAGCCAAGCGCTTCGCTGGACGGCCGGAGCGGTTCAAGTTGTGGCCGTCACGATCTGACCGAGCCGCCTTCGAGCTCGCCATGGACAACACCGGTTCGCATACCGGTGACCACCTGATCGTGGAAGCCCACGAGTACTTCCGGACCGAGGTCGATGAATGGCTCGCCGGCGTCGTCGAGGAGGGCGAGGAAGCGGCCGGCGACGAGAAGGACCGCGTTGTAGCCCTGGCCGACGTCGTTCAGTCTCGGCTTTACGTAGTCGCGATCAACCTGACCGGCCACGACGACGACCAGGTCATCTTCGAGACCCTCAACGACCGCGGCACCCCGCTGCTCAAGGCAGACCTCATCAAGAACTGGATCTTCCAGGTGGGCGAGAGGGTCCACGCCGACGTCGACTCCTGGCCAGAGAAGTACTGGGCCGATTTTGACGACACCTGGTGGCGGGACGAGATCACTCAAGGCCGTCACCTGCGGTCCCGTATCGACATCTTCTTGCAGTACTGGCTCACCATGCGCCGCCGTGACGACGTACTGACCGATGAGGTGTTTCGCGAGTTCGTCGCCTACGCCAAGCCGCTGATGACGACCGCGGGGGACGCCGAGGGGCTCCTCGCCGAGCTGCGGCGAGACGCGAACACGTTCCGCGGCTTCGCCCAACTCTCCCGTGACACGGTCCAAGGCAGGTTCTACGGCCGAGTGGTCGAGTCACTGGAGCTGGCATCCACGACCCCGCTTCTTCTGTGGATGCTCTCGGAGAATCACAAGGTCCCCGACGACCAGATCGCTGTTGCACTGGGGGCCCTGGAGAGTTGGGTTATCCGCCGCACCCTGCTACGCAGCACGATGAAGGACGTCAACAAGATGATGGTCGCTATTCTGGCGGCCCTCGACCCAGTCTCAGTCGAAGAGGTCGGCGCTACGGTCAGGGACTACCTTGCCAACCAAACCTCGGACGCCCGAACGTGGCCCAGCGACGACGACATGATCACAGGTCTTCCCGGCATCAAGCTGTACGGGAATGTGCGCCAAGCACGGCTCCGGGTCGTCCTTGAGGCCCTCGAGCTGCAGATGCGGACCCATCGCCACGAGGCAGTCACGGTCCCCCCGAAGCTCTCGGTCGAGCACGTCATGCCACAGGGATGGCGGAGCCACTGGGATCCCGAGCCCAAACTCTCGCCCGAAGAGGCCGCGGACCGTGACAGGCTTGTCAACACCCTTGGCAACCTCACGCTCGTCACCTCGGACCTCAACGGCACCCTGTCGCACCGTCCGTGGACCGACTCCGATACGGCCCCGCTGAAGACGACCGGCGAGAACAAGGGCCTCGGGAAGCGTTCCCTCCTCAACAAGTACAGCGTCCTGCTCCTAAGCCGCGACATTGTTGATAATCACGTCGATGCCTGGTCCGAGGACGACATCGCGCTGCGCTCGGTGAAACTCGCCGAGGTGCTGTGCGAGGTCTGGCCGCGGCCGACCTCGTGACTCTGCCGAAGATGACCGACGACTTGGCCGACTGGTCTGCGTGGGCCCCGCTCATCGAGTCGGTGGCTGGCGCGCCAACGGTTCCAGGTGTGTACATGGCTCGTGAGAAGCACAGCGGTCAGGTCGTCTACGTGGGAATGGCCGGTGAGCGCAGCGGCCGCGGGCTACGCGGTCGTTTGCGCGTCTACCTGTCCGGCAAGGCAGCTGTTTCCGGCCTTGGCGAGGCAGCCATGGACCGTGCTCTGGCCGATGCAAACTGGTTGGACCAAAGGCTCGCGGAGGTACGAGCCGGGAGCCCCGCTCGAACCCGGGCCTGGGCATCGCGCGCGCTGACCCGCGCTGACCTTGAAATCCGCTGGGCAACCTGCACGGACAAGGCGGCAGCGGCGGCTTTGGAGCGCCAGACCATCTCGACGCTCGCTGGTACTGGGCTTTGGAACCGGGCGCAGTAGCTAGCAGCAGTCGGTTGGGGCCGAGCGCATCGCGCGCCGCGGTGACTGACCACCGCTGATGACGGAACACACGGATGTGGGACTGTCGCACGCAATGGTGGCCGCCACCACCATGAGCACGCCTGCCCAGCTTCATCGTTCACCAGACGCCCCCCAGGCGGCTTGGATAAGATTGATCTAACCCAAATCAATCTTTTAGGAGCCGAGCATGGCACGTACACCTGGTGCAAAGAACAAGACACCCCGGGAACTTCGCGCGGAGGCCAAGCGGCTGAACGAGAAGGCCAGCCTTCTCGAGAAGATCCAGAAGCTCAAGAGCGAAAAGAAGTAGCCGGGCATGCGGCGGACATTCAGGTGCTCGGAGGTCCGAGTAGCGGACTGGCAAGCACATTCGACGGCGGGGAGCTAAGCACATGGGAAGGAGGAACATCCCCGACGAGGGATGGACCGAGGAGGGGGCGCTATGGCTCAACAGCCTCTCGGTGGAGGACATGGTGGATCTCAAGTGGCTTCAGGAGCACGGAGTCGAAGACGACGAGGACCAGCAGAAGCTCGACACGTTCCGTGAGAGCTACGAGCAGACAGCGCCCCGTGGAGTGGTGGGGTTTGGGGTGACGGCGCGGCGTCCTGAGTGAAGGGGGCCACCGGCGAGATTCTCGATGTGTACCGCCAAGCACGCATCGAAGGAGACCTCACCGATGGCCTTGTCCCAGTCTGCCGTGTCCGAGCTGTTCGAGGTGTTCCGCACCGGCGAGGGCACCGATTTCATCCGTGAATGCGTCCGGGTGGCGATGCAGGAGCTGATCGAGACCGAGGCGGCGGCCGCGGTCGGCGCCGGCCGCTACGAACGGTCCGAGTCCCGCACCACCGAACGCAACGGGTCCCGGCCGCGGCTGTTGACCACCCATGCCGGGGACGTCCAGCTGGCGATCCCCAAGCTGCGCGCGGGCTCGTTCTTCCCGAGCATCCTGGAGCCACGCCGGCGGATCGACCAGGCGTTGTACGCGGTGGTCATGGAGGCCTACGTCCACGGCGTCTCGACCCGCTCCGTGGACGACCTGGTGGTCGCTCTCGGTGGGTCGGGGATCTCCAAGAGCGAGGTGTCCCGCATCTGTGCCGGGCTGGATGAGACGGTCCGGGCGTTCCGCACCCGCCGCCTGGACCATGTCGAGTTCCCCTATGTGTACCTCGACGCGACGTACCTGCACGTGCGCACCGAGCAGGCCATGGTCACCTCCAAGGCCGTCGTCGTGGCCACCGGCGTCACCAGCGAGGGCCGGCGGGAGATCCTGGGCCTGGACGTCGGCGACAGCGAGGACGAGGTCTTCTGGCGCGGTTTCCTGACCTCGCTGAAGAAGCGCGGCCTGACCGGGGTCAAGCTCGTGATCTCCGACCAGCACGCCGGCCTGACCGCGGCCATCTCCCGTGCCCTGCAGGGCAGCTCGCATCAGCGGTGCCGGGTCCACTTCATCCGCAACGTCCTGGCCCACGTGGCCAAGGGCGAGTCCGAGATGGTCGCCGCGGTCTTCCGCACGATCTTCGCCCAACCCAGCCTCGCACCGATGAGCAAGCAGTGGGACAAGGTCCGCGACGAGCTCGCCGCCCGCTACCCCAAGATCGGCCCCTTGATGGACGACGCCAAAGCCGAGGTCCTCGCCTTCGCCGCGTTCCCCCGCGAGCACTGGCGCAAGATCTGGTCCACCAACCCCCTGGAGCGGCTGAACAAGGAGATCAAACGCCGCTCCCGCGTCGTGGGCATCTTCCCCAACGAAGCCGCCGTCATCCGCCTCATCGGAGCCGTCCTGGCCGACACCCACGACGAATGGGCCACCGACGAACGCCGCTACCTCTCCGAAGAATCCATGGCCAAGATCGGCGCAAAGGACGACACTGGAACCGTCGCCCTCACCGAAGGCGACCGGTAGGCATCGACGACCTCAAAGCCCACCACTCCACGGGACTCTTACTACGAGCAGGCAACTGGCGAGACCTGGGACTGACTCGCCTTCAGCCCGTTCACCCAAGCGCGCCGCACCGAACGTCACCGCAACCACTCCGAGGGGCCGCGGATGAAGCGCGGAGACTACCTCCCTACAGAGAGGACCGAGCGGGGCAGCGGTTGGCCGGCCAGATCCAGGCGCATGGAGGCGAGGCCTTCGTGGTTCTCTACGACTCCTGACCCAATTGGTCACTGCCAGGGAAACGTCCGGATTTGCCGCAGTCCGATAGCGAAGATCGGCGGCACCGTTGGGCGCCGCAGCGCGACCATCAGCGTGGCGCCTCGGACGCCTCCGACCAGACGCGTTCGAAGGACTTGACGTGATGGTCGAAGAGCCGACCACCCACGAGTCGGCGCATGTGCACAACCGGCGAGTGATTCGCGGGCGCGCCTAAGAGGTGGTGGTTTGCCAAGAGGTCGTTGTCGAAGCGGAACATCGAGCAGTAGAGCGTCGTCGAGTGAGCTCGCACCGAGACTTCCGGCTCAGCGAGGATTGGATCGAGGTACTTCCAAGTCAGTCGGCACCGTTCTGCGAGTGACTCGCCAATGCCCTCTTCGATGCCACGAATGCGGACGGCTTCGCAGTTGGGGTCGCCGAAGGCCAGGCGTACTCGAACTCCAGAGCGAGCCTTGGCGACAAGTAGTTCGTCGACGTCCGGCATCGTGTCGTGCAAGAAGCTGGCAGCGAACGCCAAGACATCGATGGATTCGGAGGCGTTGTCAAATAGGCTGTGCCACAACGAAGTAGGGATTGACCCCCGAGTCGGATATACGGTGACCACCTCAGCGCGGCTCGCTGCTGAGGCCTGCGAGTCGCTCACTGCGTCCGGCCACAAGTAGTCCTCGTCCTGCGCCAACACCGCGGCGACTCGCTGCCGGTTCGAACGATGCGGGATGCGCCCGTTCGCGATCCAGCGATCAACGGTCTTGGCGTCGACCTGGAGGCGCTCGCCGAGCTCGGCCGTCGTTATCGACGCAGACGCGAGAGCGCTCCTGAGCCTGTCGTTGGTCATGACCCCTCCCCCGGACGTTTCGGACGTCTCCTCGAATGTAGGACGTCCCGAGACGTCCCGCGAGGCGGTACCGGCGTGCTGTGGATAACGGTCTGCTGGTCGTAGCCGATTCGGCTATCCAGATTCCTAAGAGGGGAAACGACCATGGCCATCGCACGACGCTTCAAGATCTCGCACCACGAGGTGTTCCCTCATGGTGCGTTCATCGTCTCGCCCGTAACGGCGGTGCTGGACTTCGACCAGTCAACACGTGACGCCAAGGTGCAGCAGGTCGACAAGGAAACGGGTGAGCTCATCTGGTCCGTCGACGTGCTCGATGCCGATCCGGAGGCGCCCAAGAAGTCCAAGACCGTGAGCATCAAGTTCCTCGCCAAGGTGCAGCCGGTGCCGCCGGCGAACGACAGCACCTCGCCGTTCACGCCCGTGGAGTTCTCCGGCCTTACAGCCCTGGCGTACATCGATGACAACGGCAACCGTCCCCGGATCGCGTGGTCGTTCCGCGCGGACTCCATGCACGCACCTGGCAAGGCCGCCCCGAAGGCGACGGCGTCCGGCGAGGGTCGGGCGGCGTGACGTGCGTGCCATCGACACTGTCGCCTGGACGGAGACTCTCGGCGTCGGCCGCAAGGAGCTTCCTTGGGCACTGAAGGCCAAGGCGCGTCAGGTCGCCGATCTGTACGAGGACGTCAACCGCATCCGGGCGACGCTCGCACATGGGCCGGACGAGGAGCTCGTGATGATGCTCACCGCTGCCACGCGCTCGTTGGCTGCAGCCGGCACCCGGATCGCCGAGACCCTCGGCGACGTCAATAGGACGGCTTGACATGCGACGCCATGCTGCCAACTCGGCCTCAGACGACGAGGTGCTTCGGCTCATGGGGCCCGTGTGCGCGGCGCCCAAGCGGGAGCGTTCCTGATGCGCACCGGGAGCCTGCTGGAGTGGGCGCAGCTCCTGGGCGTCGGGCCCGACGACCTCCCTGCCCAGACCCGAGCCCTAGTGCGGGGTGTCGACATCCTCGACGAGGCCATCGTCGCTCTCCGCGCGATGCTGCACACCTGCCCCGACCGCGAGCTGGACCGGGCCGTCATGCAGCTCGAGCGTCAGGTCGCAGAGGTGGCGGGTCTGCTCCGAGAGGTGCACCAGGACGTCGTGCGGGAGCTGTCATGAGAACGCGCAGTGACGACATCTACGTCGCACCCGACGACCCGTTGTCGATCGTCCTCGAGGCCGTTGTACGCGCGACGTGGCTCCTCCTGCGCCTCGTCGCCGCAGTCGTGAAGGCAGCGGCTCGCAACGTCGGCACTGCGACCATTTTGGTGGTTGTCGCGGCGACCGTATGGCTGCTCAACCTCTACGCTGCCGGCGGTCTGGTGGTCATAGTCGCCGCAGCACTCACGACATGGCGGTTTGCGCACCGCGCGTCGTTCACGCGGCAGGCTGCGCCACGGCTCATCCTGCTCTGGCGTGCCCCGTTGTACCGGGTGCGCTGGCGACACGTCGCGACTCGCTGTGGGCTCGTAATCCAGCCGCACGGAATGGCGGCCCTTGACCGGTCGAAGAAGCAGCTCGTCCCCCACATCTTGCGCGTCGTCGTCGACCGCTCCGGCCGCGACCGGCTGCTCCTGCGCCTACCGGTTGGGATGACACCGGATGACGTTGCCGCCCACTCAGATGCGGTCGGGCACGCCTTCGGCGTCGACGGCACGCAGGTCGTCACGGCGCGACCGGGTCGGGCCTGGCTCGAGCTGCGCCGATGCGACCCGCTCCGCCACGCGATCCGCCCCGAACCCGCCAAGGACGTGGCGCTGGCCGGCATTCCCGTGGGTTTGGGTGACGACGGCCGAATCTGGCGCTTTCGAGTGCAGGCGACCCACGCGCTTATCGCCGGGGCGACCGGCGCAGGAAAGGGCTCGGTGCTGTGGAGCCTGGTACACGGGCTCGCGCCGGCGATTAGCGACGGCTGGGTGCAGGTGTGGGCTCTCGACCCCAAGGGCGGGATGGAGCTCGGACTCGGCCGCGGCGCCTTCGCCAGATTCGAAGGCGGGTCACCGGAGGCGATGTGTGACCTGCTGGAGGAGGCGGTCGACCTCAAGACCCGGCGAAGCCTTAACCTCGCCACTCACGGCAAGCGCGTCCACCAACCCTCTGCCGAGAGCCCGCACCTGGTCATCGTCATCGACGAGCTGGCGACGCTCAGCGCCTTCGCCGAGCGCACAGTCGTGCGTCGCATCGAACACGCATTGGGCCTGCTGCTCACTCAGGGTCGGGCCGTCGGCATCACCGTCATCGCCGCCGTGCAGGACCCTGGCAAGGACGTCGTGAGTTGGCGTGACCTGTTCCCCACGCGCATTGCTATGCGCCTCGACAACCCGATCCAGGTCGACATGGTCCTCGGCGACGGTGCCCGGGAGCGAGGCGCTCGCGCCGACCACATCTCCGAGCTGACTCCGGGCGTGGCCTACGTGCGCATCGAGGGCAGCCGCGACGTGCGCAGGGTCCGCTCCGCGTACCTCACGGACGAGGACGTACTGGCCCTCTCCACGTCCCTGAGCGCCTCAAAGGACCAGAACGAGAGAGAGCAACAGATCAGAGATAGGGAGGGGGAGGCGGCATGAACAACGTCGCCATTCAGGCACACAGGGTCGCGTTTCGATCGTTCGGCATCCCGCTTGCGCACGTGCGCGCAACAGCGGCCGCGGTCAGAGAACTCGACGGACTCCGCTGGCGTCTGCGCGGCCGGTGCTCCAACGACGAGAGCGGCGCCTGGTTCATGGACCCCCGAACGCCGGCGGCTCGGTCGGCCCGTTCGGTCTGCGCCTCGTGCCCGGTTCGAGCGCGCTGCCTGTCCGCCGCGTTGCTGTACGGCGAGGAGTACGGCATCTGGGGCGGTCTCGACACCGAGCAGCGTGCTGCTCTCGATGGCCGTCTGCAACGAGGGGAGACGCTGCGTGCGGTGGTGACGTCCGCGTTCGCCCAGCGAGTGGATGGGGATCTCGATGAGGCCGTCTGACGTCCCGCTCGATGCCGTGCAGGAGTACGCGGTCAAGGAGCGAGTCTGTATCCGCCCTCTCCTGCGTCGGGTGATCGACCGGGAGACAGGCGAGGCAGCGCTCGTCGCCCTGCCCTGCCAGTCGACGCGCGAGTCCCGATGTCCCTCATGCGCCGCGCGAGCGCGGACCCTGCGCATGCATCAGTGCATCGCTGGGTGGCACCTCGAGGACGAACCCGACATTCCTGTCCGCCCCAAGGAACCACCCCGTGAGTCCGAGGCCGTCGATGACGCGGCGACGACACGTCAGGGTCGAACGACCCGTCGACGTAATGATGCTGCGGATCTGCCTCGACGGCCTCAGGAAGACCGCACCATTGGCCAGGTATTCCACGCTGGTGACGGCAAGACGTACCGACCATCCATGTTCATCACGCTCACACTGCCTGGCTACGGACGGATCGCGCCTGGCACCGGTACGCCGCAGAACTGGAGCGACTACGACTACCGACGGGCAGCTCTAGACGCACTGCACTTCCCCCGGCTCCTGGACCGGTGGTTCCAGAACCTCCGGCGTTGCGCCGGCTTTAAGGTGCAGTACTTCGGGGCGGTGGAGGGGCAGCGTCGGCTAGCGCCCCATTTCCATGTCGCGGTCCGCGGCGCGATCCCCCGGGCCGTGATCACGCAGGTGACGCGCGCTACCTACCATCAGGTTTGGTGGCCCCAGATGAGCAGCCCGGTATACGGGGACGTACTCCCTGTGTGGGACGGCCTCGACTATCTGGACCCGCACACCGGCGACCCGCTCCAGACTTGGGCCGACGCGCTGACAGAGCTGGCGGAGGACGAAGATGCGCAGCCTGCGCACGTGATGCGGTTCGGCCGCCAGCTCGACGTGCAGGGGTTGCTTGCCGGCACTCCCGACGCCGATCGGTCGGTCCGCTACCTCACCAAGTACCTCACCAAGGCCGTCGGCGAGACCTATGTCGATCAGTCCCGGGACTCGAGCTACGAAGCGCACATCGACCGACTCCATGACGAGGTGCGCTGGCTTCCGTGCTCTCCGGACTGCGCGAACTGGCTCCGCTTCGGCGTCCAGCCCAGGAAGGCCGGCCCCGGACTGGTGCCGGGTCGATGCCTCAGCAAGGCACATGACCGGGAGCACCTCGGGGTTGGCGGGCGTCGCGTTTTGGTCTCGCGCGGCTGGTCCGGAAAGACACTCGCCGATCACAGGGCAGACCGGGCCGCGGTGGTCCGCGAGGCACTGGAGGCTGCGGGGATCGAGGTCGAGTCGGCTCGTCGCATGGCGGCTGAGGTCGAAACGCCGGACGGCACAGGGCGGTTCGTGTGGGCCGCGGTCGTGAGCTCTGGGGGGACGTCGGCGACCGTTCTGATGGAGACGGTTCTCGAGCGGCGCCGTTGGCGGGAGCAGTACGAGTACGTCAAGGCGCTTGCGGGCGCAGATCCACCTGTGGACAACCATTCGGCAACGGCGGCTACGAGCATGAGGAGGCGAGCAGGATGACCGACTGGGCACTGGCAGAGGATCGCCTGTGGAGTGTCGAGGACGCCAGCTACTTCCTCGGTGTCCCGGTGCAGACCCTTTACTCGTGGCGTGGACAGGGCGTCGGCCCTCCGGGGCGCCGGGTCGGCCGTCGGCTCCGGTACCGCCCGGAGGACGTTAAGGCCTGGGTGGCTGGGCTTTCGACCGACGTCGCGTCATGAGGCGCCTGGGGCTGGGGGAGTACGGCGACGTCACCTACTCCAAGGAGGGCCGCAGCGTCGTCGCGATGCTCTACTACCGGGACTACTCCGGCAGGCGACGTCGGATTCGGCGGAACGCGCCGACGCGAGCTACTGCCCGGCGGGAGGTTATGACGGCTCTCCAACTCGCATTGACCGTCGGGGACGAGCCCGGGTTCACGGCCTCGTCGTCCCTCGCCAAGGCGGCCGATGCGTGGCTGGAGGTTCTCGAGGAGCGAGTCGAACGGGGCACGCGTAGCGCCACGACGCTCGACCTCTACCGGCACGCCGTCCAGAAGCACATCCGCCCCGGGATCGGTGAATTGCGCCTCGGTGAGCTGACTGTTCCCAGGGTCGACCGCTTCCTTCAACGCGTACTCCGGACCAAGGGCTACTCGACCGCGAAGCTTTGCCGGACCGTACTGTCCGGCATCTCTCGGTGGCTCGTGCGGCAAGGGGGCCTTCCGTTCAACCCGGTGCGCGACACAGCGCCCCTCGAGCTCGACCGAGATCGGACGGCTCGAGCCATGACGCCGGCCCAGATCCGAGAATGGCTCGACATCCTCGACGCTGACGAGTTCGCTCGCCGCCACGACCTACCTGAGCTGGCCCGCTTCATCCTCGCCACGGGCCTCCGCCTCGGCGAGGCGCTTGGAGTGAGGTGGAGCGACATTGACCCCGATCGAGGGTCTCTGCGCGTGCAGCGCACCATCGTCCGCGTCAAGGGAAAGGGTCTCGTCGCGTCGCGGCCCAAGACGCGCTCCTCGCAGAGAGTGCTCGTGCTGCCGGGGTGGTGCCTCACGATGCTCCAGGCCCGCCGGGCCCGGCTCGGCGTAGTAGGAGGCCCGGTCTTCGCCGATTCGCTCGGTGGCTACCGCGACCGCAACAACGTGGGAGCCGCATTCCGGCGAGTTCGCACCGGCACGGGCTTTGAGTGGGTCACGCCGCACACATTCCGGAAGACAGTCGCGACGCTACTCGACAGCAAGGGAGCCAGCGCCCGGATGATCGCCGACCAGCTAGGCCACTCGAGGGTCTCGATGACCCAGGACGTCTACATGGGTAGGCGCGCGGTGTCGGCCGAGCTCGCCGAGGCGCTCGAGTCCCTGGATGACCATCAGCGGCCGCAACCCCGTCGTCGGGACGGGCAATGAGCGACACGTGTCCTGTCATGTGTCCTGCCGCCCCGTGTTGGGTCGGCATTCTAACGACCAGCACGTCGCTGACGTGCAGTGATGGTGGGCCCCGTGGGGCTCGAACCCACAACCTACGGATTAAAAGTCCGCAGCTCTACCATTGAGCTAGAGGCCCGCTGCGCCGACCGATACCGACCGAACGCGCGACCGACAGTAGCGCGCTGACCCTGTGGCGACGCATCCGCCGCCTCATCCGACGACAACGGGCGGGGTGCCGGTCTGGAGGAGGGGCCGGCACCCCGCCCGTGGGCGGAAGGTGTTGAGGGTGTGTCAGGCAGCGCAGTCGCGGCAGAGGTGCGTGCCGGGCTTGGACTCCTGCGAGCGGTGCACCAGGAGGAAGCACCCGATGCAGGAGAACTCGTCGGCCTGCTGGGGGATGACGTGGACCTCGAGCGAGAGGTCGGAGAGGTCGGCACCCGGCAGCGTCAGGCCGTCGGTCGCCTCGGTGTCCTCCTCGAGGAGGTCGGTGGTCGTGCGGGAGCGGGCGGCATCGAGCTCGACGAGGGTGTCGTTCTTCTCGTCCTCGCCCTCGCGTACCCGGGGAGCGTCGTAGTCAGTGGCCATCGTCGTGCACCTTCCGTCGTGATGAGGGTCCGTCGTCGATCCCGGGGGTGTTGAGTATGCCCAGGTCAGCGGGGTCCGTCAAAGGTTTGTCTCATCTTTTGTGCATTCGTGGGGCCGTGGGCCGCGGCCGGACTGCGTCAGGTCCCGTGCTCCAGTTGTGAGGGTCAACGCCCGGACGCGTCCAGTTGTGCCCGATCGGGCTGGGGGAACGCTGTGAGCTGCCTCGGAGATTCCCGGGCCGCAGGGCGCCGTGCCCGACGACGTCGCCCGGATGCTCGTCACCGCAGGGCCGCCAGCACCAGGGCGGTGGCCAGCACGGTGAGGACGCCGGTCGCCGGGATCCATGCCCAGTGCACCCGGGTGCTTCGCGGGCCGCGCACGCGGCGCACGATCGGCGTCGCCGCGGCAGGCCGGTGGGCACCGGCCGGCCGGTGCGGCACGGGGGTGTGCACCGGCCCGGGCCCGAACATCGTGCCCGCGGGACCTCCGGGCGCCTCGGCGGCCTCTACAGCGATGGCCTCCGCCTCGGCGGCGGCACCCAGGACCTCCACCGCGGGGACGGCATCCCCGCTGACGGCGACATCGTCGAGGGACCCCAGCCGCTCCCCGAGCTCGCGGGCGCTGGCCGGCCGCGCACTGGGGGCCTTGGCCAGGCACTGCTCGACGAGCAGCCGCAGCGCCGGGGGCACGTGGGCCGGCAGCGGCGGGGGCGGGTCGTTCACCTGGGCGAGGGCGGTGGCCACGGGCGTCAGCTTCTCGAAAGGCCTTCGCCCGGTGAGCAGCTCGTGGGCCACGATGCCGAGGGCGTAGAGGTCGGAGGCGCCGGTCGCGGCCTCGCCCATCGCCTGCTCGGGAGAGAGATAGTGCGGGGTGCCCAGCACCTCACCCGTGCGCGTGTGCCCGGAGCCGTCGAGGGCTCGGGCGATGCCGAAGTCAGTGAGCTTCACCGTGCCGTCGGGGCTCACCAGGATGTTGCCGGGCTTGACGTCACGGTGCACGACCCCGGCCTCGTGCGCGGCGCCGAGAGCGAGGGCGGCCTGCGCCATCACCGACCGGACGAACTCGGGCGACTGGGCGCCTTCACGCTGCACGGTGGTCGACAACGGCTCACCCGGCACGAGCTCCATCACCAGGTACGCGAGCGAGTCCTCCTCGCCGTAGTCGTAGATCTGCGCGATGTTCGGGTGGCGCAGCCCGGCGGTGAAGAGGGCCTCGTCGCGGAAGCGGCGCGCGAAGACGGGCTCCCCGTCGGTGAGGGGGCGCAGCACCTTGACGGCGACCGTGCGGTCGAGGGTGCCGTCGTGGGCGGCCCAGACGTCACCCATCCCCCCGGACGCGATCCGGGTGTCGAGCAGGTAGCGACCGCCCAGACAGTAGTCCTGCTGGAGCCGGTTCACCGGCGTCGTCCTGTGCTCACGTCGACCAGGGTAGTGCGGCGACAGGCGCCATCACGCCGGTGCTGACCTGCAATGTTGAGGGTTTGTGAAATGCATTCGGGGGTAGGGCTCAGGCCCGCGTACGCGCACGTGCCCCCTGGGACGGGAGGGGCTCGAGGTGGACGGGCCGCCCGGCCTCCGGCGTCTGCTCCTCGCGCGGCCCGCCGCCGGCCGACGCCAGGCGTAGCTCGCGGCCGGCGGCCACGCGCTCCTCGAGCTTCTCCTTGGCCTTCACCGACCCGCTGGTGTCGCGCGGCGGCAGCTGCAGGGAGCGCTCCGCCGGGATGCCGGCCTCGAGCTCGCGCACCCGTTCGAGCTCGGCGTCGACCTCGGCCCCGAGCAGCAGCGCGATGTTCGTGATCCACAGCCACAGCAGGAAGACGATGACGCCGCCGAGGGAGCCGTAGGTGGCGTCGTACTTGCCGAAGTTCGCGACGTAGAAGCCGAACCCGACCGACGCCAGCACCCACACCAGGATGGCCAGCACCGCGCCGGGCGAGACCCAGCGGAAGCTCGGCTGCCGCACGTTGGGCGTGAAGTAGTAGAGCAGCGCGACCATCACCATGACCACCAGCAGGATGACCGGCCACTTGGCGATGTCCCAGACGGAGGCCGCCTGGTCGCCGAGACCGATCACGCCCCCGATCGCGCGGGTGACCGGCCCGGTGACGACCAGCCCCACGAGCACGAGACCGCCGAGCAGCACGAGGCCCAGGGTGACGCCGAGGTTGAGCGGGCGCAGCTTCCAGATCGGGCGCCCCTCGTCGACCCCGTACACGCGGTTCAGGGCCCGGCCGAACGCCCCGACGTAGCCGGACGCCGACGACAGGGCCGTGAGCAGGCCGATGACGAAGGTGAAGCCAGCCGCCTGGCTCTTGACCATGTCCGCGATGGGCCCCCGCAGGGTGTCGGCGACGTCGCCCTGGCCGAGCTGCCCGAGCAGCCCGAGCATGGTGTCGACGGTGCTCTGCCCCTGGCCGACGAGCCCGAGCAGCGAGACCAGCGCCAGCAGCCCGGGGGCGACCGAGAGCACCGAGTAGTAGGTGAGCGCGGCGGCCAGGTCGGTGCACTGGTCGCGCTGGAACTCGGCGACGCTCGAGCGCAGCACGACGCGCCACCCCCGCTGGGTCACGTCGGTGGGGGAGTCGGCCTTCACGTCGGCGTCGGGGGCGGGTGCGTGAGCGGCCTTGGCTGCGGCCGAACCCTCGTCGGGCATCGGTCCTCCTGGGCTGAGCGGACGGCGTGGGTGCGCCTCGGGTCCGGTCCAACCTAGCCGCCGGTGGCACGACGTCGCAGGTGACGGGTCCGCAAGCCCCGGGCAGGGCCACCTGTCAGACTGGCTCGATGACCAGCGACGGAGGCCGCCCGCTCCCGCGGCGACCGCTCCAGTTCGGCCCCGAGAACCTCGAGGCCCATGGCGGCCTGCTGCCGGGGCCGGCCGAGGTGACCGAGGTCGCGCACGAGACGGCCGCCATCCTCGTCGGCACCGGCCGGGCGGCCCGCGACCCCGAGGTCACCTCTCGCCTCGTGGGCCTGGTCGACGACCTCGGGCTGCCCACGGTGGCCGACCTGTGGGCGGCGCGCCCGGCCCGGTCCCTCCCCGGTGCGCTGTGGCGCCTCTACGCGCTGCGCGAGTGGGTCCGCCGCAGCCCCGAGGAGGCCAGCCGCGAGTACGCCGCCGGCATCCGCTTCACCGACGTGGCGCACGCCGTGGCCGGCATCGCCGAGCCGCCGCGCCCCGAGGAGCTGCAGCGGGTGGCCGACCAGATCCTGGCCGGCGTCTTCGACGGCGACCTCGCCGTGGCGCTCGAGCGGGCCGCGGCCTTCTGCGCCGTCATCGCCGCCGGCCGCGCCGAGCTCGCCCACGACCAGGACGCCCTCGACCCCGCCGGCGCCAGCGGCCTGACCCGCAGCGGGGCCGCGCTGCTCACCACCGGCGAGGACCTGCGCAAGAGCGCCGCCCTCTGGCGGGCCGGCGACCTCGACTGACCCCGGCTGGTCGGCCCTTCGTCCCGCTGGTGGACCCGCGGCCCTCCGGATGCCGCCCTCCCGGGTTCGACGGGCGGAACACATCCGCCGGGGTGGGGCGTTAGGGTCTGTCGTGGGTGCAGGACCGCGGCAGCCCCGGGTCCCAACATCAGCCGCTACGAGCGGCCTCGCACCGAGAGGTGCTCCCGGTCCTGCACCCACACCCCTCCTCCGTTCGGCGCCGCGACCCGGCCGATGCGACATTGCCCTGTGGACAACGAGCGGGGGTGGTCGGGTCGGACCTACCGTATGAGGATGCAGGGTGACCCTTCCTTGACCGACGACGATCTCCAGGGCGAGATCGACCTCGTCGGTGCCCTCGTGCTGGCCGCGGCCGACGCCGACGGGCCGATGAGCCAGTCGACCATCGACGAGGTGCTGGGCGTCGACGGCCTCGAGCAGCCCGGCGGGGCGGAGGCGGCCGAGCCCCCGGCCGAGGGCGTCGTGGCCGATCCCGGCCCCGACGACGCCCCGCGCTAGGCGCGTCGCCCCACCCCACCGTCCACACCGGCACCCAGGATCCGCGGACCCTGTTCGTGAGCGGCCCGCGCTGGCTCTAGCCTGTAGCCAGCACTGGGCCGACCATCCGGAGACCGAACCGTGGGCTTTCGCCTCACCCCGCAGGACCCGACGTTCTACGCGCTGTTCGCCACCTCGGCCCAGCAGCTGGTCGAGGGTGCCCGCGAGCTGACCCTGCTGCTGGGGGCCGACGCCGACGAGCGCGAGGACATCCTGCGCCGGATGCACGACATCGAGGCCGCGTCCGACGAGGCCACGCACGAGATCATCCGCCGCGTCGCCGGCTCGTTCGTCACCCCGTTCGACCGGGCCGACATGCACACGCTGGCGATCGCGCTCGAGCAGTGCGTCGACCTGATGGAGGCCGCGGTCGACCTGATCGTGCTCTACCAGGTCGACGAGGTGCTGCCGCGGGTCGCCAAGCAGGTCGAGATCATCTCGCGGATGGCCGAGCTGACGGTCGACGCGATGCCCAGGATGCGCTCGCTGAAGGAGCTCGGCGACTACTGGGTCGAGGTGAACCGGCTCGAGAACCGCGCCAACAAGCAGTACCGCCGGATGCTGGCCGACCTCTTCAACGTCAAGAAGGCCGACCCCCTGACGGTGATGAAGCACAAGGACATCATCGACGCGCTCGAGGCCACCGCCAACGGCTTCGAGCACGTGGCGCTCACGCTCGAGGCGATCGCGGTCCGGGAGTCCTGACCGTCGTGGACTGGTGGCCCGTCGCGCTCGTCGTCGTCCTCGCGATGGGCTTCACCTACACCAACGGCTTCCACGACGCGGCGAACGCCATCGCGACCTCGGTGACGACGCGGGCCCTCACCCCGCGCATCGCGCTGGGTCTCGGGGCCGTGATGAACCTCCTCGGCGCGTTCGCCGGGATGCGCGTCGCCGAGACCATCGGCTCCGACATCGTGGTGGTGCCCACCGGGGCCACCGGGATCGTGCTGTGCGTCGGGGCCCTCGTGGGGGCCACCGGGTGGAACCTGCTGACCTGGTGGCGGGGGCTGCCCTCGTCGTCGACGCACGCCCTGGTGGGCGGGCTCGGGGGCGCGGCGCTGGCGGCCGGGGCGAGCGTGCAGTGGGGGAGCGTGCGCGACAAGGTCGCGATCCCGATGGTGGTGTCGCCGGTGGTGGGCGTCGTGGGCGGCTTCCTGGTGATGACCGCCATCCTGTGGATCTTCCGGCGGGCCTCGCCGGGGCCCACGGCGCGGGGCTTCCGGTACGCCCAGACGGTCTCGGCCGCGGCGATGGCGTTCGGGCACGGGATGCAGGACGCGACCAAGACGGCCGGCGTGGTGGCGCTCGCCCTGGTGGCGGCCGGGCACCAGCCGGCGGACGACCCCTCGGTGCCGCTGTGGGTGATCGCGCTGTCGGCGGTGGTGCTCAGCCTGGGCTCGGCGGCCGGGGGATGGCGGATCATGCGCACGCTCGGGCGCGGCATCATCCACCTCGACCCGCCGCAGGGCTTCGCGGCCGAGGCCACGGCGGCCTCGGTGCTGTACGTGGCGACGGCCACCGGCGCGCCCATCTCGACGACGCACGCCATCACCGCAGCCATCACCGGGGTGGGCGCGACGCGGTCGGCCAAGGCCGTGCGGTGGGGCGTGGCGCGCTCGATCGTGCTGGCCTGGGTGCTCACCTTCCCCGGGGCCGGGCTGGCCGCGGCGCTCGTCTACGGGCTGCTCTCGCCCCTCACCTGAGCGGGCCGCCCGCTCCGCCCTCATCCGCCCGGCCCCATCCACGACCTCGTGCGACATCGGTGCGGTTCTACGCGGCGGACGCCCAGAAATCCGTACCGATGTCGCACGAGGTCACGGGCGCCCCGCAGCAGGAGCAGGTGAAGGTGGCGCGGATGCGGCGCGGGTCGGTGCGCTGCACCTCGGAGCGCCACCGCGCGGTGACCAGCAGCTGCTGGCGCGTGATCTCCGTCGTGGTCCACCGCACCACCCCGACCCCGCACGAGCGCAGCCCCACCTCGCGCTCGCCGGCGGAGAGGACGCGGCCGGCCATGGCCTCCGGGCTGCGGTCCAGGGCAGGGTCGACATCGCCCAGATACTTGCCGCGGCCGTCGGCCTCGGCCACGACGCCGAGCTCGGGCCAGAAGCCGTCGACCCGACCGAGGAAGCGGTCGTGCTCGTCGCGGACGACGACCTGGGGCATCCACCGGGGCAGCTCGAGGCGCTCGAAGGCGGCGGCGGACCACGACTCCAGCCAGCCCTCACGCCGGGGGTCGAGCAGCCGGAGCACCTGGTCGGCGCGGGTGACCCCGGGCCAGTGGCGCTGGGTGTCGCGCATCGACCGGAGGGCCGCCGGCGAGGTCACGCCGGCGCGCACCGCGGCATCCGCGATGGCGAGAGCGTCACCGACCGAGAGGTGCCGCGCGCAGTCGACGACCGTGCGGGCGGGCACCGTGCGTCGTAGCCCGTCGACGGTCTCCGTGTGCTCGGCGGGGAGCTCGCCGCGCAGGAGGGTGGCCCACGCGCCGGGTGACCGCGAGCGGAGATGGTCGTCGACCGTGACGGCGGGCCTGGGGAAAGGGCCACGCGGGTTCGGCAGCGCGAGGGACAACGCCGCGCTAACGTGGCTCACGGCGCAGCCCGTGACCGCGCGCTGGGCGGCCGCCGCCATCAACGTGTGCCGGGAGACGGCATCCGTCGGCCAGCGGGCGGGATCGGCGTAGAGGCCGCGAGCGAGGCGGAGCAGCTGCCCGTTGCCCACCCCGGTGGACAGCCGCCGGGCGTCGAGCCGGAGGTCCGCCGCCTCTCGGGCGAGGAAGACGGCGGGAAGGGCGCCGAGGTCGAGGTGCATCGCCCGATGCTCGCCACACGAGCGGAGGGGCGGCAACGGCCCATGGCGCGCCTGTGGACGACGCCCCGCTCCGGCCGCCCCTGTGGATGACGGCTTCGTGCGACTTACACACGGTTCTCGCAGCCCCTCGCCGGCGAGAACGTGTGTAAGTCGCACGAAGTCGGGGTGGGGGGGCGGTCAGCCGAAGCGGCCGCTGATGTAGTCCTCGGTGGCCTTCTCGGTGGGGTTGGAGAAGATGCGCTGGGTGTCGCCGACCTCGACCAGCCGCCCGGGCTCACCGGTGGCCTTGAGGTTGAAGAACGCGGTCTGGTCCGAGACGCGGGCCGCCTGCTGCATGTTGTGCGTGACGATGACGATGGTGAAGTCGGACTTCAGGTCGTTGATGAGGTCCTCGATGGCCAGGGTCGAGATGGGGTCGAGGGCCGAGCACGGCTCGTCCATCAGCAGCACCTGCGGGTTCACGGCGATGGCGCGCGCGATGCACAGCCGCTGCTGCTGGCCGCCCGAGAGGCCCGCGCCCGGCTTGTCGAGCCGGTCCTTGACCTCGTTCCAGAGGTTGGCGCCCTGGAGGGAGCGCTCGACGACCTCGTCGAGCTTCTTCTTGTTCTTCATCCCGTTGAGCCTCAGTCCGGCGGCGACGTTGTCGCGGATGGACATGGTCGGGAACGGGTTCGGCCGCTGGAAGACCATCCCGACCGTGCGACGCACCGCCACCGGGTCGACCGTGGAGGCGTAGAGGTCCTCGTCGTCGAGCATGACCGAGCCGTCGACGCGGCCACCGGGGATGACCTCGTGCATCCGGTTCAGGGTGCGGAGCACGGTCGACTTGCCGCAGCCGGAGGGGCCGATGAACGAGGTGACGGAGCGGGGCTCCACCGTCATCGTCACCCCCTCGACGGCCTTGAAGTCGCCGTAGTAGATGTCGAGGTCCTTGACGTCGATGCGCTTGGCCATGGTGTCGGTGTCTCTTTCGTCCCGGGGTGGGGGGTCGGTGAGGCGGTCAGCCCTTGACCTTGCTGAACCGGCCGATGACGCGGCCCAGCAGGTTGAGGAGGAAGACGATGAGGATGAGGGTCAGGGACGCGCCCCACACGCGGTCGACGGCCGGCTGGAGGGCCTCGGTGCGGTCCTGGTTGATCATCGTGGGCAGCGTCGCCATCAGGCCGTTGAAGAGGTCGGTGGCGATGACCTTCGTGTACGGCCCCAGGATGATCAGCGGCGCGGTCTCGCCCATGACCCGGGCCAGACCGAGCAGGATCCCCGTGACGATGCCGGAGAACGCCGTGGGCACCACGACGCGCATGATGGTCTTCCACTTCGGCACGCCGAGCGCGTACGACGCCTCGCGCAGCTCGCTGGGGACCAGCTTGAGCATCTCCTCGGTGGAGCGCACGATCGTGGGGATCATCAGCAGCGTCAGGGCCAGGCAGACGGCGAACGCCACCCGCTGGAACCCGAAGGTGGTCACCCACAGCGCGTAGATGAAGAGGCCGGCCACGATCGAGGGCACCCCGGTCAGGATGTCGACCATGAAGGAGATGACCCGGGCCAGGCGCCCGCGCCCGTACTCGACGAGGTAGACGGCGGTCAGCACCCCGACCGGTACCGACATCAGCGCCGTCACCAGGGCCTGCACGAGCGTGCCCTGGATGGCGTGCACGGCCCCGCCGCCGACCCGACGCGAGGTGATGCCAGCCTGGCTGTTGGTCCACCACGTGGCGTCGAGGAGCATGTGGCCGCCCTTGACGAGCGTGGCGCCCAGGATCCAGGCCAGCGGGAGGACGGCCACGGCGAACGCCAGCCACATCAGGACGCGGGCGGTGAGGTCCTTGGCTGCGCGGCCGCCGGACTTCTCGCCGAGGCCGCCCCCGGGGGACGCCCCGGCCGCCGGAGGGGCGGCGGCGTGGTCGAGCTGCACGGTGCTCATTCGGTGAAGGCCTTCCTGCGCTCGATGACCACGCGGGCCGCGGCGTTGACGACGAAGGTCACGATGAAGAGGACGAGACCGGCGGCGATGTAGGCACCGGTCTTCTGCGGCGTGTCGAACTCGCCGGCGCCCTGGGCGATCCGCGACGCGAAGGTCGAGCCGCCGTTGAAGATCGAGAAGGTCCAGTCGGCGTTGGGGTTGAGGGTGGACAGCAGGATGAGCACCGCGAGCGTCTCACCGAGCGCTCGGCCCAGTCCCAGCATGGCGGCGCTGATGACCCCGGGCCGGCCGTAGGGCAGGACGGCGACGCGGATCATCTCCCACTGGGTCGCGCCCAGGGCGAGGGCGCCCTCCTTGTGGGTCGTCGGCACCTGCGCGAAGACCTCACGCGAGATGGCGGTGACGATCGGCAGGATCATGATCGCCAGGACCACGCCGGCGAACGCCAACGTGCTCTTGGCGCTGATGTTCTCGTTGGTGAACAGCGGGATCCAGCCCAGGGTCCGCTGCAGGACGTCGGCCACGGGCTGGAAGTAGTCGCCGGCGATCTTCAGCCCCCAGAAGCCGTAGACGATCGACGGGACGGCCGCCAGCAGGTCGATGGTGGAGGCCGCGGGCCGCGACAGCCACCGGGGCGCGTACTGGGTGATGAACAGGGCCACCGCCACCCCCAGCGGGACCGCGATCAGCATCGCGATGACCGACGTGACCAGCGTGCCCCACACCAGGTCGACGATGCCGAAGCGCGGGTGCTCGCCGCTGGGGTTCCACTCGCGGGAGAGGAGGAAGTTCGCCTCGTTCTTCATCAGCGACGGGACCGCCTGCCACAGCAGGAACAGACCGACCAGGGTCACGATGCCCACGACGAGCAGGCCGGAGCCCAGGGCCAGGCCGCCGAAGATCCGGTCGCCGAGCCGGCCGGTGGAGGCGCGGTCGCCGACGGGTCCGGAGGGGTCGTCGTCCACGGCCGAGCGGCCGGTGATGGAGGTGGTCACGGGGTCCTCACGACTTCCTGTGCGGGGCTGGTCGTTCTCGTGCCGATGGGGGCGGGCCGGTTCGCGGCCCGCCCCCGTGGCGGTTCCGGTCGGCCCCTCGCGGGGCCGGCCGGGCTGGCGCCGGAGCGCCGGTGGATCAGGAGATGGCCGCGATGGCGGTCTGGACCTTCTCCTCGATGGAGCTGGGCAGCGGCGCGTAGCCGATGTCCTCGAGGCTCTTCTGGGTGGCCGGGTCGGCGAAGTGCTTCAGGAAGCTCTTGACCTTGGTGGCCGTGGCACCATCCTTGTACTTCGAGCAGACGATCTCGTAGGTGACGAGCAGGATCGGGTAGGCGCCGGCCTGCTTGGTGGCGTAGTCGAGCTTGAGGCGCAGGTCGTTGCCCTGGCCGTCCTGCTTCGCGGCCTCGACGGCCTTGCCGACGCTCTCGCCGGTCAGCTCGACGGCGCCGCCGCCGTTGTCGACCTTGGCGACGCCGAGGTTGTTGTCCTTGGCGTAGCTCCACTCGACGTAGGTGATGCCACCGTCGGTGGACTTCACGCCCTCGGAGACACCGGCCGACTTCTCCTTGCCCTCACCGGCGGCCGGCCAGGACTTGGCGGGGTCGTAGCTCCACGCGTTCGGAGCGGCGGCCTTGAGGTACTTGGTGAAGTTCTCGGTCGTGCCCGACTCGTCGGAGCGGAAGAAGACCTTGATGGCGGTGCTGGGCAGGGTCACACCCGAGTTGACCGCGGCGATCTTCGGGTCGTTCCAGGTGGTGATCTTGCCGTCGAAGATCTGCGCCGCGACGTCGGGGGTCAGGGTCAGCGAGTCGACGCCCTTGACGTTGTAGGCGATCGCGATCGGGCCGGTGACCATCGGGATGTTCCACGCGGGCGAGCCGCAGGCCTTGGCGGCCTCGTCGGCCTCGACCTTGCCGTCCTTGGGCTCGGTCTTCAGCGCCGAGTCGGAGCCGGCGAAGTCGACCTGCCCGGCGATGAACTGCTTGATACCGGTGCCGGAGCCGCTGGGGTTGTAGTTCACCGTCGCCCCGGGGCAGGCGGCGCTGTAGGAGGCGGCGGCCTCCTCGATGGCGTTCTTCTGCGCGGACGAGCCCTCGGCGTTCAGGGTGCCCTCGAAGCAGTCGGCGGCGGGGGCCGACGAGGCTCCGGTGGAGCCGCTGGCGGAGGCGGAACCGCCACCGCTCGCGTTGTTGTCGGAGCCGCAGCCGGCGAGGGCGATGGAACCGACCAGGGCGAGGCTCGCCATCTGGCCGAGTCGAAGCGTCTTCACTGATGTACCTCTCGGAGGTGTCAAGGGGACGTGGGGCCGGGCGGCATCGCCCGACGTCCTGGACGGTAGGGACACCGGATGACGGCGCGGCCCGTCGTGGGTGAACGGCTCGTGAACGCCACCCGAGCACTTGCCGACGGGATGGTCAGGTGTCGGGGACGCCCGGGTGTGCTCGAGCGCGGAAGGACGGCCGGTCCGCTATGCCGCGGCCGGGACCGGGTGGGCGGACGGGGCGCGGGATGCGGCGTCAGGGCAGGTGGCGCTCGACGGCGACGACCCGGGCGTCGGCGCCGGCGCCGGCGACGTGGCAGACGAGCGCCTCGCCCTTGGCCAGCCGGTCGGCGCCGGCCTCGACCAGCCGGCCCCGGTGGGGTCCGGCGGCATCGCCGGTCAGCCCGACGAGCACGTCGACCAGGGCGGGCAGCACCGGCCCGTGCGAGCACACGGCCACGGGGCGGCCCCGGTCGAGGATCTTCTGCAGGCGGAGCACGGCGCCGGTGGGGTCGGCGGCGTAGCCCTCCTCGGAGAGCTCGTCGTGCCGGCGCAGCCGCCGGCCGGTCGCCGCGGCGTAGGGGGCGAGGGTCGCGGTGCAGCGCTCGGACGGCGAGCTGACCAGCCGGCGCACACCGAAGGCCTCCAGGACCGGGGCGAGGGTGCGGGCCCGGGCGCGGCCGCTGTCGTCGAGCGGACGCAGGCGGTCGTCATCCCCCTTCCAGGCTCCTCGTGGGACGGCGTGGGCGTGCCGCACCAGCGCCAGCGGCCAGGTCGTGAGGGTCCCCGCCTGGTGGTGGCGCACCAGCGCGCGCAGCTGGTCACGGTCGCGGGCGTAGTCGAGGCGGTCGTGGGCCGTGCGGGGGTCCAGCCACGCGACGTCGTCGATCTCGTTGACCAGGCGCCCGTCGCCGCCGGTGACCTCGGCCGCCCAGTACCGCACGACCTTCTCGGCCGGGCTGCCGTCGCGGGCCAGCACCGTGTAGCGGGCCTCCGGCAGGGGCACGCCCAGGCGGACCACCAGCCCGGTCTCCTCGTGCGTCTCGCGGGCCGCGGCCGGGGCCCACTCCTCGTCCGGGTCGAGCTTGCCCTTGGCCCACGACCAGTCGTCGTAGCGCGGTCGGTGCACCATCGCCACCTGGAGCCCGTGCTCGGACACGCGCCACGGGAGCGTCCCGGCCGCGGGGATCGACGTCGGCATGGAGGCGCCGGTCAGCGGCGCCGCGCCTTGCGGCGGCGCTTGGCGTGCATCTCGACCATGGCGGTCTGGAGGTCGTCGAGCGGGGTGCCGTCGGGGCCCAGGTGGTGGCGGGTCCAGCGGCCGTCGCCGCTCAGCACCCAGCGGGCGTAGCGCTCGGAGGCGCCGCGCTCGAGCAGCGATCGCAGGTCCTCGAGGTGGCGCTCGTCGGTGAGCCGGATGAGGGCCTCGACGCGGCGGTCGAGGTTGCGGTGCATCATGTCGGCGCTGCCGATGTAGACGACCGGGTCGCCGCCGCCGCCGAAGTAGAAGACCCGCGAGTGCTCGAGGAACCGGCCCAGCACCGAGTGCACCTCGATGGTCTCGGACAGCCCCGGCACGCCCGGGCGCAGCGAGCAGATGCCGCGCACCCACAGCACGACCCGGACGCCGGCCCGCGAGGCGCGGTAGAGGGCGTCGATGGTCTGCTCGTCGACGATCGAGTTGACCTTCCACAGGATCAGGCCGCTGCCCGGGGTGGCCCGCTCCTGCTCGATCTCCTGCTGGATGTGGGCGATCAGCCCGGCCCGCACCGAGCGCGGCGCCACGAGGAGGCGCTTGAACCGGCTGCGGGGCGCGATGCCCGAGAGCTGGTTGAACAGCCGCCCGAGGTCCTCACCCACCTGCTGGTCGTCGGTGAGCAGGCCGAGGTCCTCGTAGAGCCGCGCCGTCTTGGGGTTGTAGTTGCCGGTGCCGACGTGGCAGTAGCGGCGCAGCCCCTCGGCCTCCTGGCGGATGACCAGGCACAGCTTGGCGTGGGTCTTGAGCCCGACGATGCCGTAGACCACGTGCACGCCCGAGTGCTCGAGCTTGCGGGCCCACGAGATGTTGTTCTCCTCGTCGAAGCGCGCCTTGATCTCGACGACCGCGAGGACCTGCTTGCCCGCCTCGGCGGCGTCGATGAGGGCGTCGATGATCGGGCTGTCACCGCTGGTGCGGTAGAGCGTCTGCTTGATGGCCAGCACGTGCGGGTCGGACGCGGCCTGCTCGAGGAAGGCCTGCACCGACGTGGAGAACGAGTCGTAGGGGTGCTGGAGCAGGACGTCCTGCTTGCGGATGGAGGCGAAGATGTCACGCGCCTTGGCCGACTCGGTGGGCGCGAGGTCGGGGTTGGTCCGGGCCACGAACGGCTCGTAGTGCAGCTCCGAGCGCTCGAGGTCGGCGATGACGTTGAGCGCGCGCAGGTCGAGGGGCGCCGGCAGTCGGTAGACCTCGGACCCGGCCACGCCGAGCTCGCGCACGATGAGGTCGAGGACGTGGTCGTCCATCTCCTCCTCGACCTCGAGGCGCACCGGCGGCCCGAAGCGCCGGCGGGTGAGCTCGCGCTCGAGCGCCGTCAGCAGGTTCTCGGCGTCGTCCTCCTCGACCTCGAGGTCCTCGTTGCGGGTGACCCGGAAGGTGAACTGCTCGACGACGTCCATCCCGGGGAAGAGGTGGTCGAGGTGCGCCGCGATGACGTCCTCGAGCGGCACGAACCGGGTGTCGTACATGTCGGCCAGCGGCGACTCGTCGGGGCCCGGCTCGACCCGCACCAGGCGCGGCAGCATCGGGGGCACCTTGACGCGGGCGAAGTGCTCCTTGCCGGTCTTGGGGTTGACCAGGATGACGGCGAGGTTGAGCGAGAGCCCCGAGATGTACGGGAAGGGGTGCGCGGGGTCGACCGCCAGCGGGGTGAGCACGGGGAACAGCCGGTCGGTGAAGACCGAGGCCAGCCGGGCGTGCTCGTCGTCGGAGAGCTCGTCCCAGCGCACGATGGTGACGCCCTGGTCCTCGAGCGCCGGCCGGACCTGCTCGGCGTAGACGCGCGCGTGCATCGTCATCAGCTCGTGGGCCACGTGCGAGATCTGCTCGAGCACCTCGCGCGGCTCGAGCCCCGAGGCCGAGCGGACCGCGATGCCGGTGGCGATGCGGCGCTTCAGCCCCGCGACGCGCACCATGAAGAACTCGTCGAGGTTCTGGGCGAAGATCGCGAGGAAGCGCGCCCGCTCGAGGAGCGGCACGTGCTCGTCGGCGGCCAGCTGGAGCACCCGCTCGTTGAACTGGAGCCACGAGATCTCACGGTCGAGGAAGCGGTCGGCCGGCAGGCCGTGGTCCACCTCGGACGGGGGCTGCTGCGCGGCCCGGCTGAAGCGGCCGTTGGCGCTGCGGGGCTGGGCCTGGTGGCGGGTCTCGCTGGCGGAGGCGCTCGCGATCGAGACCTCGCTGACGATGGCCGCCTCGGCGGAGGCGTCGGCAGCGGTGTCGCGGGCGCTGGTGCCCGGCCTGTCCGGGGTGACTCGGGGCTCGGCCGTCATGCCTCCATCCTGTCAGGTCGGGCCCGGGCGGGTCAGGATCCGCGTCATCCCTGTGACGGCGCGGAAACCGGCCCAGGACGCGGATGCATCCGCGGGTCGCCGGAGGATCCGCGTCATCCCTGTGACGGCGGGGAAATGGGCGAGCGGTGCGGCGTCGGGGCCGGCCCGGTCAGGTGGCGGCGACGGTGTACTGCACGTCGAGCGCGACGTCCTCGAAGCCGAGGCGGCCGTACGTGCGGCGGGCTGCGGTGTTGTCGCCATCGACGTAGAGGTCGACCGTGGCCAGCCCCCGGCGTGCGAGGTGGGCCAGGCCCAGCCCGGTCAGGGGCCCACCGAGCCCACGGCCCTGCTCGGCCGGGTCGACCCCCACCACATAGACCTCCCCGGTCCCGCTCCTCGCTGCGCTCGGATCGGAACCGTGGGCCCGCCCTGCCGTGGAGCCGGGCTCGACCTTGGTCCAGTGGAACGCCACGAGCCGGCCCTCGCGCTCGACCAGGAGGAAGCCGGCGGCGTCGAACCAGGGCTGCGCCATCCGCTCGTGCAGGTCGTCGAGGGTGAGCCGGCCCTGCTCGCGGTGATGGGCGAAGGCGGCGGCGTTGAGGCGCACCCAGTCGTGGTCGTCGCGCCCCGGCTGGAACGCACGTACCGAGTACCCCTGCGGCAGAACCGGGTCGGCGGCATCGGCGTCGGCGAGCGGGCGCTCCATCCGATACAGCTCACGGCTGCGGGCCAGCCCGGCGGAGGCCGCCAGGGCCCGCGCGCCCTCGAGGTCGCCGTGGGCCCAGACGCTGCGCGCCCCGGCACCGACCGCGGCGTCCAGCAGCGCCCGCCCGTGGCCCACCCGGCGGGCGGACTGGTCGACCACGAGCTCGGCGGCGGCGTCGGGGGTCCCGGCCGCGGCCACCTGCGCGTACCCGACCAGCACGCCGTCGTCGGCGCGGCGCAGCAGGTGCACCACGCCGTCACGCGACGGGCCCAGGGCCAGGCGGAAGGCCTCGGACACCGCGCCGACCCCGTCGACGTCGGCCGCCCGCGACGCGAGCGCGAGCACCTCGGCCGTACCCGAGTCGTCGACGGCGTCGAGCCGCTCGGTCGCCGCCACGTCAGCCGTCGACCTGCTGGAGCTCGTCGAGCTCGGCGGCCGCCTCGGGGACGAACCGGTAGCCGACGTTGCGCACGGTGCCGATGAGCAGCTCGTGCTCGATGCCGAGCTTGGCCCGCAGCCGCCGCACGTGGACGTCGACGGTGCGGGTGCCGCCGAAGTAGTCGTAGCCCCACACCTCCTGGAGCAGCTGCGAGCGCGTGAACACCCGGCCCGGATGCTGCGCCAGGTACTTCAGCAGCTCGAACTCCTTGTAGGTGAGGTCGAGCAGGCGCCCGCGCAGCCGCACGGAGTAGGTCGTCTCGTCGATGACCAGCGACCCGGCGGTGATGGGGCCACCCTCCTGGGGGTCGGTCTCCGCCCGGCGCCCGATGGCCAGCCGCAGCCGGGCCTCGACCTCGGCGGGGCCGGCGGTGTCGAGGATGACGTCGTCGACCCCCCACTCGCTGGTGAGGCCCGCGAGCCCGCCCTCGGTGACGACCACGACGAGCGGAGCCGCGACCCCCGTGGTGGTGAGCACCCGGCACAGCGACCTGGCCATGGCCAGCTCCCGGCGGGCGTCGACCACCACGGCGTCGGCGTCCGGGGCGTCGACCAGGGCGGACGCCTCGGCCGGAAGGATGCGAACATGGTGGCTGAGGAGCCCGAGCGCCGGAAGGACCTCGGCGCTGGGCGCCAAGGTGTTCGTCAGCAGCAACAGGTGGGCCATCGCCCCCCAGGATAGGCGGTCATGGAACCAGGGCAGCAGGACGCACACACCCGTGGGACGGCGTCCGTGGCGACGGCCACGGTCACCGTCCGCTTCTGGGCGGGCGCTCGCGCGGCCACCGGGATCGACGCCGCAGAGGTGGAGGCGCCGCCCACGGTCGGCGGCCTCCAGGCGGCCCTGGTCGCGGCACATCCGGCCCTGGAGGCGGTCCTGCCGGTCTGCACGCTCCTGGTCGACGGCCTCGCCGCCTCCGGCCCCGACGCCGCGCTGGCGCCCGGTGCGCTGGTCGAGGTGCTCCCGCCCTTCGCCGGTGGGTGATGCGAGGATGCCCGACGTGGACCAGCAGACGGCCGAGACCCGCGCCAGTCGCCGGGCCCGGCGCGAGGCGTCCCTGAGGGCACCGCTGCTGCCGGCCATGGCCACGGTGCCGCGGCCGGTCGTCGTCGTCGCGAGCATCGTGCTGTGCACCCTGGTCATCCCGGCGGTGCGGACCGACCCGGTGCTGGTGGCTGCCGCCCTGGCGTGGTGCGGGCTGGTCCTGTCGTGGGGCTGGCCGCGGCTGCTGGGCAGCTCGAGCCGGTTCGGCGCGTCCCTGGCGGTCGGGGTCACCGCCGTCCTGGCCCCGGTGTCGGCCGTGCTGCCCGACGGGGTCCCCGGCCTGCGCCTGGTCCCGGTGGCGCTCGCGGTGGGCCTGGGCCTGATGTTCGTGCACCAGATCCTGCGTCGCGACGGCCGCCCGCGTCTCACCGAGTCGATCGGCATCACCGCCTTCGGGCTCGCCCTGGTCGCGGTGGGCACGACGTGGCTGCCGCTCACGGGCGACGTCCGCCGGGCCGACCTCGCCATCGCGGCCTTCGCCGCCGTGGCGGTCTCCTCGCTGGTCGACCTCGTCGTCGGCTACGTGCGGCTGCGGCCGTGGCTGCTGCCGCTGGCGATGGTGCTGGGTGGTGCCACCGGGCTGGTCTGCGCGAGCGTCCTGGGCGCGCCGTCGGCGTCGGCGGCCGCGCTGGTGGGCCTCCTGTCGGCCGCCGTCTCGCACGCGCTGCGCCGGGTGCTCTCGGTGCTGCCGCCGGTCACCTCGATGCGCGGGCAGCTGGCCTCGGCGGCGGCCGGCGTCCTCGTCCCCGGCGTCGTGGCGTACGGCGTCGCGCTCGCGCTCGTCGGCTGAGGCCTCGCGCTCGTCGGCTGAGACCGGGCGTCAGTAGACGAGGGCGCGCGCCCGGGGCGCCACGACCTCCTCGACGAAGGCCGCCGCCCCCCGGATGACCGCCCCCGCGACCAGGTCGGCCTCGACCAGGCCGCGGCGGGCCGCGCACTGCCCGCACACGGTCAGGCGGCCACCCTCGAGCACCGCGTCGCGCAGCTCGGCCAGCGCGGCCGCGTGCGGCAGGAGGAGCTCCTCGGCCCGCCCCGGCACCGCCATCCAGGTGGCCTCGCCCGTGAGCCAGAGGCTGACCGCGAGCCCGGAGGCCAGCGCCGTGGCGGCCACCGTGAAGCCCTGGTTGAGCCGTTCGAGGGCCTCGGGGCCGCAGGTGACCTTGACGACGAGGCTGCTCGCGGAGGAGTCCATAGACTGGAGCGTATGGTCTTCCAGCTCGACACCACCCTGCACGCCGACCTCGCCCCCCTCGCCTGGCTCGTGGGCCGCTGGGCGGGCGCCGGGCTCGTGGGCTACCCCACCATCGAGTCGGCCCGGTTCGGGCAGGAGATCGTGTGCAGCCACGACGGCCGCCGCTTCCTGCGCTGGGAGTCACGCACCTGGCTCCTCGACGAGGACGGCAACCAGGTGCGCCCGCTGGCGACCGAGCTCGGCTTCTGGCGCCCGGTCACCGAGGCCACCGACGGCACCAACGTCGAGCTGCTGCTGGCGCATCCCACGGGCTTCGTCGAGATGTACGCCGGCCACGCCGAGCCCGCCAAGGTCGAGCTGCGCACCGACGGCGTCATGCGCAGCCCCGAGGCCAAGGAGTACACCGCGGCCCACCGGCTCTACGGCTACGTCGACAGCGGGCTGATGTGGGTCATGGACATGGCCGCGGTCGACCAGCCGCTGCAGTCGCACGTCTCGGCCGAGCTCAAGCGCGTCGAGTGACCCGCCCGGGGGGCTCGCCTCCGGGCATCGGGGCGGGTCAGGGCGTCTGGAAGACGTCCAGGTAGGTGTCCATGGTGTCCGTGCGCAGGGCCTTGCCGAGTAGGGCCATCTTCGCGGGGTCGACGACGTCGATGCTGCCGGCCACCGGGTCCATCGTGAACCCGGTGAAGGGCGCGGTCGCGAACACGACGTCGTTGCCGCGGATGCCCTTGAGCGCCAGGGCGTAGTCCTTCATCTGGCTGACGCCGAGGTTCTGGTCGACCACCAGGTTGGTCGTCGCGGCGTCGGTGAACCGGGCGACCGTGAGCGGGTTCCGCAGGGTCTCGGCACTCGTGGCCTTGAGCAGCAGGGCCTTGATGAACGCCAGCTGGCGGCGGCCACGCGAGATGTCCCCCTCGCTCAGCTCGTAGCGCTCGCGGACGAAGCCCAGGGCCTCGGCGCCGTCGAAGTCGTTCCAGCCCTTCTTGACCACGGTGCCGCCGTTGCCCGAGGCGTTGTTGGCCTCCTCGGCATACACGCGCACGCCGCCGACCGCGTCGGTCATGGCCTTGAAGCCGCCGAAGTCGGTGCGGGCCACGTGGTCGATGCGGATGCCGAGCAGGTCCTGCAGCGTGCGGACCAGCAGCGGCTCGCCGCCGAAGGCGTAGGCGGCGTTGATCTTGTTCTTGCCGTGCCCGGGGATCGACACGTACAGGTCGCGGGGGAAGTGGATCATCTGGATGGCCGTGGGGTCGGCCGGGACGTGGACGATGACGATGACGTCGGAGCGACCGCGGTCGGTCTTGCTGCGCCCGTCCGTACCGATCACCAGGAAGTTGGTGCCGACGCCCTTCGTGGGGATGGTGCTGCCGTCGGGGGCGGTGGTGGGGTTGTCCTGGGGCCCGGGCAGCAGCGCCTGCTGGGTCACGTTGCGGTCGACGGTGACGCCCAGGTACCCGGCGAAGCCGACCACCCCGGCCACGACCAACAGCACCGCGACCAGCAGCACGGTGAGGATGCGGCGGCCCCGGCGACCGCGCCCGTGCCGGCCCGGCGACTCGGGCGGTGTCCCGCCCGGCCCGGAGGGGTCGCCGGCACTCGGGTCGTCGTCGGCGTCGAAGCCCAGGGCGTCGAGCGTCGAGTCCGTTCGCGAGTCCGTCACCACCTCAGTGTAGGAAGCGATGCGGCCGGCCACCGGCGTCCGGCCTACATTGGAGTCGTGAGCGATCTCGGAGCGCAGCTGCGTGCGCGGGGCAAGCGGCTCACGACGCAGCGCGAGCGGGTGCTGGCCGCCGTGGGCCGGCTCGGCCACGCCACCCCCGACGAGATCACCGATTCGGTGGGTGACGACGGCGGTGCAGCGCTGCCGGTGTCGACCGTCTACCGCTCGCTCGACGCCCTCCAGGAGCTCGGGCTGGTCGGTCACACCCACGTCGACCACCGGTCGCCGAGCTACCACCTGGCCGAGCACGCCACCCACCTGCACGTGGTCTGCCGCGGCTGCGGCTGGGTCGGCGAGGTGCCGCTCCAGATGGCCGACGAGCTCGTCGCGCGCGTCGACGACCAGCTGGGCTTCGCCGCCGACGTGAGCCATGCCGCCGTGCACGGCCTGTGCCGAACCTGCCGGGAGGCATTGTGACCATCTCGCTCGACAACCCCTCGCCCCTGCTCGCGCGCCACGGCGCCGTCCAGGCGGATGCCGCCGATGCCGGCGTGGCCTCGCACTACGGCGACCCGATGCGCGAGCAGCGCCTGCTGGCGGAGGGCCTGGCCGTGGTCGACCTCTCGCACCGCGACGTCGTCACCGTCACCGGGCCCGACCGCCTCGGCTGGCTGCACTCGATGACGACCCAGGACCTCACCGGCCTGGAGCCGCGGCAGTCCCGCGAGACCCTGGTGCTCTCGCCGAAGGGGCACGTCGAGCACGCGCTGCACCTGGTCGACGACGGCACCACCACCTGGCTCTCGCTCGAGCCCGGCACGGCCCCGGCCCTGGTCGCGTGGCTGGAGTCGATGCGGTTCATGCTGCAGGTCGAGGTGGCTGACGTCACCGCCGACTGGGCGGTGCTCGGCGAGCCCATCGGCACCGAGTCGGTCGAGGGCGAGCCGTTGGCCTGGGTCGACCCGTGGCCCGGGCTGGTCGGCGACACCGTCGCGTACGGGCCGCTCGAGGGGCACCCCGCGGCCGGTCGCGCCTGGCGCGAGCTGCTGGTGCCCCGGGCGTCGCTCGAGGAGACCGTGGGCGACCGCCCGATGGCCGGCACCTGGGCCGCGGAGGCACTGCGGGTGGCGGCCTGGCGCCCACGACTCGGCGCCGAGACCGACCATCGCACCATCCCCCACGAGGTCGACTGGCTGCGCACCGCGGTGCACCTGCACAAGGGCTGCTATCGCGGCCAGGAGACCGTCGCGCGGGTGCACAACCTGGGGCGGCCGCCCCGGCGGCTGGTGTTCCTGCACCTCGACGGCTCCGGGCACGTCCTGCCCGACGCGGGGGCGGCGCTCGTGCACGACGGGCGCGAGGTCGGGCGGCTGACGAGCGTGGCGCGCCACCACGAGGACGGGCCGGTGGCACTGGCCGTCGTCAAGCGGTCGGTGCCGACGGACGTCGATCTTGTGGTCGGCGGGGTCTCGGCCGCACAGACGGTCGTCGTCACCGGCTGACGCCGTAGATCCTGCGGCGGAGCTGGGCGCGGGCCTGCCATGATGGGCGGATGACGACGCCGTCCGCCGCCACTGGCACCCTCATCACCGTCGCCCCCACCGGCGCCGAGCACGCCAAGGCCGACCTGCCGCAGCTGCCGACCACCCTCGACGAGCTGGTCGACACCGCGCGGCGCTGCGAGGCGGCCGGGGCCTCCCTCATCCACCTCCACATCCGCGACGGCGAGCACGCGCCGACGCTGGACGCCGGCTACCTGCGGGCCGCGGTCGAGGCCGTGCGCGAGGCGGGCGACCTGGTGGTGCAGCTGTCGACCGGGGGGTCGGTGCACGACCCGCTGGAGCAGCGCCTCACGGTGCTCGACGCCGAGCCCGACTCGTGCTCGCTCACGTGCGGCACGACGAACTTCGGCGACGACGTCTTCCTCAACCCGTGGCCGTTCATGAGCGAGCTGTACGTGCAGGCCCAGGAGCGCGAGATCGTGCCCGAGTTCGAGCTGTTCGACCTCGGGCACGTGCACGCGCTGCGGCGGCTGCTCGACACCCACGGGCTGCCGTTCGGCGGCCGGGTGCACGTCGACTTCGTGACCGGGGTGCCCGGGGGGATGCCGGCGACGACGGCCGCGCTGATGGCGGGGGTCGGGATGCTGCCGCCCGAGGTCACCTCGTGGTCGGCGACCGGCATCGGCCGCGGTCACCTGCCGATGATGGCGGCGGCCCTGTCGGCCGGCGGGCACCTGCGGGTGGGCATGGAGGACAACGTGGTGTTCCGGCGCGGACAGGTGGTCGGGCACAACGACGAGCTGGTCGCCCGCGCGGCCGAGCTCGCCGCGCTGATGCAGCGACCGGCGATGTCGACCGACGAGGCGCGGGCCCTGCTCGGCATCAAGGACCGCCGCCGCGGCTGAGTGCCGCGGGGCCCCGGCTGTCCGGGGGGCGGACGGTGCTGGGGCCGGGCGGAATGCCTGTCCATAATCGGTGGTTATGGCGAGCATGGCTTCACTTATCGGTTTCCCGGCCGTCGTCAACGAGAAGGCCGCCCGCGTGGTCGCGGCCGGCGTCGTCGTCATCACGGCGTTCACGCTGGCCACCGGCTGGCTGTGGCTGAGCGCGCTGCTCGCGGTCGGGTTCGCCCTCCGCGTGGCGGCCGGCCCCCGCTACAGCCCGCTCGGGCGCCTCGCCTCCGGCACGGTGGCTCCCCGGCTCGGTGAGCCCAGGATCGTAGCCGGAGCCCCCAAGCAGTTCGCCCAGGGGGTCGGGCTGGTCTTCACCCTCGCCGCCACCGTGGCCCTGGTCCTGGGCGCGCCCGTCGTCACCGTGGTGCTGCTCTCCGTGCTGCTGGTCTTCGCCTCGCTGGAGGCGTTCCTGGGCTTCTGCGCCGGCTGCTTCGTGTTCGGGAAGCTGATCCGCCTCGGTCTCGTCGCGGACGACACCTGCGCCGAGTGCGCGGACATCAGCCTGCGCAGGGTGCGGCGCGAGCCGGTCGCCGGCTGACGCCGGGCGGCGGGCGGCGGCGAGCCGGGTCGGGGCCCTGGCCCCGGCAACACGAGAGGCCCCGCCCGTTGACGTCCGGACACTCCGAGCCGTGAGCCCACGGCCCGGCATCCGGAGCATCCGGACGTCTCCCAGCGCACTCCGGTCCTTCGGTCGCCGCGCGCCGTTCGCGGTGTGGCCACGCTCACGCTTGCTCTGGTTTGCATTCTGCTAACTCCAGCAAGCACAATGTATCCGTGAGCAAGAACCCGCTGAACGACCTGGGCGAGAGCCTCGGCGAGTACCTGCGCGACCAGCGCACGGCCGCCAAGCTCTCCCTGCGTCAGCTGTCCGAGCTCGCCGGGGTGTCCAACCCCTACCTGTCCCAGATCGAGCGGGGGCTCAAGCGGCCCAGCGCCGAGATCCTCCAGCAGCTGGCCAAGGGCCTGGAGGTCTCCGCCGAGTCCCTCTACGTCCGCGCCGGCATCCTCGACGCCGAGACCGCGGCCCCCCCGCCCGACTCCCCGGACGTCCGCCGGGCCATCGCGCAGGACCCGCTGCTCACGGCCCGGCAGAAGAAGACCCTCCTCGACATCTACGAGTCCTACGTCGAGGACGACACCCGGCGCTGACGCCGCACCGCCCCCCGGCAGCGTCGCCGACGGGATGCCCGACCACACCGTTCACCCTCCCCGAAGGAGCCCGCCATGGCCGTCATCGACGACCTCCGCAAGTCCATCGACACCACCCCCCTCTACGCCCTCGCCGGCGTCACCGACCTCGCCGTCGAGAAGGTCCGCGACGCCCAGAAGCGCGCCGACACCCGTCGCGCCGAGATGGCCCGCCGCGCCGACGCCGCCCGGGCCGACCTCGCCCCCGCGGCCGTCCAGGCCCGCGCCACCCAGGTCGCCGGCCAGGTCCTCGAGCTGCCGGCCCTCGCCCTGAACCAGGGCCTCGCCGTCGGCGGCAAGGTCACCGAGGGCTACGAGTCCTTCGCGAGCCGTGGCAAGGACGTCGTCACCCGCATCCGCAAGCAGAGGGCCACCCAGGACCTCGTCGCCCAGGCCGGGACCACCGTCGCCCAGGCCAAGGGGGCCGTCACCACCGCCCGCAAGGCCGCGGCCGACATCGAGCGCTCCGCCAAGGCCACCGTCACCACCGGCCGCCACGAGGCCACCCGGGTCGCCTCCGCCCTGACCGACGAGGCCAAGGTGGCCCAGGCCGAGGTCACCACCTCCGCCCAGCGCACCCGCACCGCCGCCAAGCGCACCTCCACCACGGCCAAGAAGGCCACCAAGCGCACCACGGCCTCCACCAAGGCCGCCGGCACCAGCGCCCGCAAGGCGGCCAAGGCCACCACCAAGGCCACCGAGAAGGCCGCCGAGAAGGTCGGCTGACCTCCTCCCGCGACATCTGCGGCCACCGGGCCGCAGCCGAGGTCGCGCGCCTCCGCAGCACCGCTTCGCCGGTGCCCGGGGCGCGCGACCTCCGTCGTCGATGTGCGCGACCTGTGACGGCGCCCGTCCGTCTGCGCGCGCGGCGACCGGGGCGCCCCACCAGGGCGGATAGGGTCGGGCGGTGAGCCCCTCCACCCCGCCGGCCCTGGCCGCAGCCCCCGTCCTCGCCCACGTGGTCCGGGGAGGTTTCGTGGAGTCCGCCCACCGCGCGAGCGTCGCCGTCACCCGCCCCGACGGCACCGTCCACGAGGCCTGGGGCGACCCCCTCGACCCGATCCTGCCGCGCTCGTCCAACAAACCGCTCCAGGCCGTCGGGATGCTGCGCGCCGGTCTGCGCCTGCCCGCCCCCCACCTGGCGCTCGCCTGTGCCAGCCACAGCGGCGAGCCCTTCCACCTCGCCGGCGTGCGCGAGATCCTGGCCGGCGCCGGGCTCACCGAGGCCGACCTGCGCAACACCCCCGACCTGCCCTACGACCCGGCCGAGCGCGACGCCTGGGTCGCCGCGGGTCGAGGCCCGGTCTCGGTCGCCCAGAACTGCTCCGGCAAGCACGCCGCGATGCTCGCCACCTGCCGCGTCAACGGCTGGGACCTCGCCGGCTACCTCGACCCGGCCCACCCGCTGCAGCGCGCCATCGACGTCGCCCTCGAGGACCTCGCGGGCGAGCCGGTGGCCGCCACCGTCGTCGACGGGTGCGGCGCGCCGGTGATGGCCATCTCGCTCGCCGGGCTGGCGCGCGCCTTCGGCCGCATCGCCATCGCCGAGACCGGCACCCCCGAGCGCGCCGTGCGCGATGCCGTCCGGGCCCACCCCGAGCTCCTCGGCGGGACGCGGCGCGACGTCACCGCCCTCATCCGTGGCACGGAAGGCGTCATCGCCAAGGACGGCGCCGAGTCGGTCTACGCCGTGGGGCTCGCCGACGGCCGCGGGGTGGCCGTCAAGGTCGCCGACGGCGGCCCGCGCGCCCGCGCCGTGGTGCTGGCCGCCGTCCTGCGCCGCCTCGGGGTCGAGTCGGCCGCCTACGACGTCCTCCAGCACTCGCCGGTGCTCGGCCACGGCGAGCCGGTGGGCGCGGTGGTGGCGGTCGGGATCGAGCACGGGTCCGACCTCACCCGCCGGGAGGCCCACGGCGACGGCGCGGCCACGCTCCGGGCGTGAGAACGGTCATCCAGCGGGTCTCGCGCGCGGCGGTCGCCGTCGAGGGCGAGGTGGTCGGGTCGCTCACCCGACCCGGGCTGCTCGCCCTGGTCGGGGTCACCCACGACGACGGCCCCGAGCAGGTCGCGCTCACCGCCCGCAAGATCGCCGAGCTGCGCCTCCTGCACGGCGAGCGTTCCGTGCTCGATGTCGGCGCCCCCGTACTGGTCGTCAGCCAGTTCACCCTGCACGCCGACGTCCGCAAGGGCCGGCGCCCCTCGTGGAACGCCGCCGCGCCCGGCCCCGTCGCCGAGCCGCTGGTGCAGGCGGTCGTCGACGACCTGCGCGGGCGCGGGCTCGAGGTCGCGACGGGGGTCTTCGGCGCGCACATGGACATCGAGCTGGTGGCCGACGGGCCGGTCACCATCGTCCTCGACGCCTGACCCGGGCCGACCCCATACCCTGGACGCCATGAGCTTCCTCGGCACCGTGCAGGGCTACATCGTCCTGGCCCTGTCCATCGCGGCGCTCGGCGTCGAGGTCTACGCCCTCGTCGACTGCCTCCGCCGTCGCCCCGACGCCTTCACCGCGGCCGGCAAGCGGTCGAAGGGCTTCTGGCTCGCGGTCACCGGCGTGGCCGTGCTGCTCGGCGTCGTCGCCCTCGGTGGGCTCGGGCTGCTGGCCATCGTCGCCATCGTGGCGGCCGGGGTCTACCTCGCCGACGTCAAGCCCGCGCTCGACCAGGTCATGGGCCGCGGCGGCAACAACCAGGGCCCCTACGGCCCCTGGTGACCGCCCGGCCTCAGCGGCGCGGCGCCACCGCGTCCCAGGCCACCGTCAGCTCACCGAGGCGCCACCGCGTCGGGCCGCCCAGCACCGGCCAGCCCGCCTCGCGCAGCGCCGCCGCCGCCCCCACGAACCGCTGCCGCACCCCGTAGGACGCCAGCGGCGCCTGCCGCCGCCAGGTGTCGTCGAGCGCCTCCAGGAGGGCGTGCACGCCCTCGCCCGGCACGTTGCGGTGGATGAGGGCCTTGGGCAGGCGCTCGGCCACCAGGCCGGGCCGCTCCAGGCCGCGCAGCCGCCACGACAGGGTCAGCGTCCGCGGGCCGTGGGCGGTCACCGCCACCCAGGCCGCCAGCCGTCCGAGCTCGTCACAGGTGCCGTCGACCAGCAGCCCGTCCGGGGCCAGGCGCGCGACCGTGGTGGCCCAGGCGTCCGCCACGGCCTGCTCGTCGTACTGCCGCAGCACGTTGAAGGCCCGCACGACCACCGGCCGGCGCGCGTCGGGCAGCGGCACCTCGAAGCCGCCGACCGCGAAGCGCAGCCCCGGGCGGGCCAGCGGGCGGGCGGCGGCGACCCGCGCGGGGTCGATCTCGATGCCGACCACCTCGACGTCGGGCCGCACCCGGCGCAGCCGCTCGTGCAGCTCGACCGCGGTCACCGGCGAGGCCCCGTAGCCGAGGTCGACCACCACCGGTGCGCCCTCGGCCCGCCGCAGCCGCCACGCCTGCGGACCCGCCAGCCAACGGTCGCAGCGACGCAGCCGGTTGGGGTTCGTCGTGCCCCGGGTGATGACGCCCACGGGTCGCTGGCCGGCCACGGCGCCAGCCTACGGACCGCTGCGCTCCGCCCCGTCCCGCGCCGCGCGCACCCGCGGTGCCGCGGGCGCCCCTCGCACCGGGCGCGACGCTCCCAGCGCGCGGACATACGCTGACCTCGTGCTGGACCGGATGCGCGCGCGGAGCCGAGAGGGAGCGATCAGCCTCTCGATGGTCTCGCTGATGCTCTCGCTCAGCGCCGCCCTGGTCCTCGGGATGATGTCGTGGGTCCCCAAGGTCCTCTCGCGCGACATCGGCATCACCGACGTCGAGCCCGGGCTGCTGCAGGTCTCGGAGAACGCCTTCGGGGTGCAGTCCCTCGGGGCCGGCCTCACCGTGGCGCTCTACGACCGCGGCTTCCGGCTCTCCCGCGGCAGCACCATCCTGGCCGACACCGTCACCAAGGGCGCGCCCGTCGTGGCGGTCGTGGGCTCGGTCGACCGCACCGGCGAGCACCCCCGCGAGGAGGTGCGCTCGGCGCTGACCGCCGTCACCATCGACGCTGTCAACCGCGACGAGCAGACCGTCACCTACAGCGGGGTCGTGCACGACGAGACGACCAGCCGCCCCCTGCGCATCAGCTTCGAGCCCACCGACGGCCGCATCCGCATGGACGTCGCGGTGCCCGGTGCCTCCGCCGTCATCGTCAACCTCGACTGGCGCCCGGCGACGGTGGGCATCGAGCCCGCCCTACCGGCGCGCAACCTCAAGGCCAAGGCCTACTGGGTCGACCCCAGCGTCGTCGTGCAGCCCACCTTCACGTGGGTGCTCGGCACCGACGTCTCGGTCGGCCCGGTCCGGGTGCCGCGGGCCGTCGACCTGCGCCAGGACGGCCGCATCGCCATCCACGTCTGGTCGGCCCGGGCCGTCGTCACCGTCACCGACACCCCGCGCCCGCTGCCCACGGAGCCGTCCGCATGAGCGCCGGCGCCCGGCCGGCCCGGGTCGCGATGGTCAGCGTGCACACCTCGCCGCTGGCGCAGCCTGGGGTGGGCGACGCGGGCGGCATGAACGTCTACGTCCTCGAGGTCTCGCGGCACCTGGCGCGGATGGGGACGGCCGTCGACGTCTTCACCCGCACCACCACCGCGTCGCAGCCGGAGGTCGTCGAGGTCGAGCCCGGTGTCGTCGTGCGCTACGTGCCGGCCGGCCCGTACGAGGGCCTCTCCAAGGAGGACCTGCCGGGCCAGCTGTGCGCCTTCGCGGCCGGGATGATGCGCGTCGCGGCCCACGCGCCCCCCGGCTACTACGACCTCGTGCACTCGCACTACTGGCTCTCCGGACAGGTCGGCTGGCTCGCGGCCGACCGGTGGGCGGTGCCCCTGGTGCACACCATGCACACCATGGCGCGGGTCAAGAACCTGCACCTGGCCGACGGCGACGAGCCCGAGCCGCGCGGCCGCGAGATCGGTGAGGCCCAGGTCGTCGAGGCCGCCGACCGGCTCGTGGCCAACACCGCCCGCGAGGCCTCGGAGCTGGTCGACCTCTACGACGCCGACCCGGCCCGGGTGGCCGTCGTCGAGCCCGGGGTGGACCTGACGACCTTCGCGCCCGGGTCGCAGGCCGCGGCCCGGGCCCTCCTCGGCGTCCCCGCGGATGCCGTGCTGCTGCTCTTCGTCGGGCGCATCCAGCCGCTCAAGGGGCCCGACGTGCTGGTGCGGGCCGCGGCCGAGCTGGTGCGTCGTCATCCCGGGCTGCGCGACCGCCTCGTCGTGGGCGTCCTCGGCGGGGCCAGCGGGTCGGGGGCCCGGACCCCGATGGGTCTCGACGACCTCGCCGCGCGGCTCGGCATCGCCGAGAACGTGCGCTTCGTCCCGCCGGTCGACCGGCCGACGCTCGCGCAGTGGTACCGCGCGGCCGACGTGCTGGCCGTGCCGTCGCACAGCGAGTCCTTCGGGCTGGTGGCGGTCGAGGCGCAGGCGTGTGGCACGCCGGTGGTCGCCGCCGACGTGGGCGGGCTGCCCATCGCGGTGGGCGAGGCCGGGCTGCTCGTCGACGGCCACGACACCGCCGACTGGGCCACCGCCCTCGGGCGCCTCGTCCTCGACCCGGCGCTGCGGGGCACCCTCGCGCGGCGGGCCGTCGAGCACGCCCAGGGCTACGGGTGGGCGCACACCGCGCAGCGCCTGCTCGACGTGTACGGCGAGGCGCTCAGCCGCCCCAAGGACGTCTCGATCCACGAGGCCCCGCGGCTCACCGGCATCCCCACGGCGGTCATCCCGTGAGCGCCCACGAGCTCGCCGCCACCGTGCAGCGCGTCCTCGACGACGCCGGCATCGAGTGGGAGCAGGGCGCGCGCGCCGAGGAGGTCGTGGCGACCCTCCCCGGCGAGAAGAAGCTCCGGACCGTGGTGTCGCTGGTGTGCTCCGAGGCGGGGGTCTCGGTCTCGGCCTTCGTCATCCGCAACCCCGACGAGAACCACGTCGAGGTCTACCGCTACCTGCTGCGGCGCAACCTGCGGCTGCCCGGGCTGGCCTACTCGGTCGACGCGGCCGGCGACGTGTTCGTCACCGGCCGGCTGCCCACCGCCTCGGTCGACGCCGAGTCGCTGGACCGGCTGCTCGGGGTGGTGCTGACCGCGGCCGACGAGCCGTTCAACGAGCTGCTGGTGCTGGGGTTCCTCACCTCGATGCGCAAGGAGTGGGAGTGGCGGGTGTCGCGCGGTGAGAGCCTGCGCAACCTCGAGGCCTTCCGCCACCTCCTGGCGCGCCCGGGCGACCCGCCGCGCGAGGCCTGAGCCGCCGCTGCGAGACCCCTCGCCGGCGGGGTCTCACCCCCGGTGCACCCCCGCGGTCGGCACCGTGCCGCTCGCTAGGCTGGCGGGTATGACGGAGCACACGCTGATCCTCCTGCGCCACGGCGAGTCCGACTGGAACCAGAAGAACCTCTTCACCGGATGGGTCGACGTCGACCTCACCGAGAAGGGCCGGGCCGAGGCCGTGCGCGGCGGCGAGCTGATGAAGGACGCCGGGCTGCTGCCCGACGTCGTGCACACGTCGGTGCTGCGCCGCGCCATCACCACGGCCAACCTCGCGCTCGACGCGGCGGACCGGCACTGGATCCCGGTGCGCCGCAGCTGGCGGCTCAACGAGCGCCACTACGGCGCCCTCCAGGGGCTCGACAAGGCGGCCACCCGCGAGACCTACGGCGACGAGCAGTTCATGCTGTGGCGCCGCTCCTTCGACACCCCGCCCCCGCCCATCGAGCGCCGCAGCGAGTTCGACCAGACCGGCGACCCGCGCTACACCGGGGTGGACGTGCCGCTCACCGAGTGCCTCGCCGATGTCATCCCGCGGATGATGCCTTACTGGGAGAACGACATCCAGGCCGACCTCAGCGCCGGCCACACGGTGCTCGTCACGGCCCACGGCAACAGCCTGCGCGCCCTGGTCAAGCACCTCGACGGCATCGGCGACGACGACATCGCCGGCCTCAACATCCCCACCGGGATGCCCCTGGTGTACCGGCTCGGTGACGACTTCATGCCGACCGGCCCGGGTCAGTACCTCGACCCGGAGGCCGCCGCCGCGGCCGCGGCCGCCGTCGCCAACCAAGGGAAGTGAGCCCGGCCCTCTAGGGGACCTGGTCGCTGGGCAGCCCGAGCCAGCCGGTCGTCGGCTCCTCGACGACGTCCGCGTCGCCGCCCTGCAGGTCGCGCCCCGGCGTGGGGACGGCGTCGTAGACCACCGCGCCGCTCCGGTCGCGGACCACCAGCCGGTAGGGGCCGGCACCGTCGTCGTTCTCGACCAGGAGGACGGCGGTGCGCCCCTTCATCGGTGTGCGCGGGGAGACCGCCCGCCGGGTATCCGCAAGCAGGAACTGGCAGGTCGCGCCACCCCCCGGGACGACGACGAGGTAGCGCCCCGTGCTGGGTGGGAGGGTGTCGAGGGGGATGACCAGCGGGTCCTCGGCCAGCTCGGCCGGCACGACCTTTGGCGCGTCGAAGAGGATGCCGCCCGAGCCGCGCCCGTCGTCGCTCACCACGGCCAGCCGCACGACCGCCCGCTCCGGCGTCCGCACCAGCGCCACGCGCACCCGCCCGTCCTCGCCCCGCGGCGAGAGGGCGGTGGCGTCGAGGACGCTGCCGTCGGTGGGGGAGTCGACGAGGATGCGGGCCACGAGGCGGGCCGGCGGGAGGCCGGTGGCCGAGGCGACCTGCTGCACGAGGCTGCGGGCCGGGTCGTCGCCGTACATGTCGACCCCGCCCCACTGCTCCGGTGCGGGGACGGGTCCGTCGTAGCCGACGGCCCGCACGCGGCCCCCGGTGCCGAACCGCTGGTCCAGCACGAAGGCGGTGATGCCCGCGCTCAGGGCCAGCCGGGCGTAGATCCGCTGGATCGAGCCTCCCTGGGTGAGCGTGACGACCGGTGAGAAGTCGACACTGCGCACGGTCGGCCGGGTGAGCACCAGCAGCACCCCGGTGTCGCCCGCGGGGATCCCGACGGCGACCAGGTCGGAGGTCCCGTAGACCCCCTGCAGGGCGAGGGGGACCTCGGCGAGCCGCTCGGCCGGGGTGCCGGGCGCCCCGCTCCAGAGCTTGACCGTGCTGCCGAGGCCGGGCGTGTCGTCGACCTGGGGCACCACCGCGACCGCGGCGCGCACCCCCGGCAGGTCGGCGGCGTACACCAGCCGGGTGCCCGGGCCACCGGCCCGGGTCACCAGGGCCCGGATGCCGGCGTCGTTCGCCAGCGGGCCGCGCGCCGGCCAGCGGCTCGTGAAGGCCCACACGGGGTCGCGGGGCCCGGGCGGCGCCGGCGTGGTGGCGGCGGGGCGGGGGGCGCCGGCGCCGGCCGCGCCCCGGACGAACCAGGTGGCTCCGGCGGCCGTCACCGCGACGGCCCCTGCCCCCAGGAGCAGCTGGCGCCGGCGCAGGCCGGCCGACCGCTCGGCGACCAGGGCCGCGGGGTCGGGAGGCTCGGGCCGGCCCGCGGTGAGCCGGTCGACCAGCTCGGCCAGGTCGTCGTCGAGGTGGTGGTCGGCGGGCGCCAGGCCGTCGGTGGCACGGGCCTCCCGGTGGGCAGCCAGCAGCCGGTCCCGGGCCTGCCGGGCGGCGTCGAGGACGGCGGGGTGGCCACGGCCGAGGAGCGGGGCCAGCTCACGGGGGTCGAGCTCCCAGACGCTGCCGGCCGCCAAGACCGCCCGCACGAGTGGCGTCTCCCGGGCCAGGGTCTCGAGCAGGGCGGCGGGCACGGCCGAGGCGTCGTCCGCGAGGGGTGCGCCACGGACCGCCGACGGCTCGCGGCGGTCGGGAAGGGCGGCGACGGCGGCGAGCACCGCGGAGCGCGCCGCGGCCGTGGGGGCACCCTGTTCGACGGCCTGGCTCCAGCGGCCGCGCAGCCCGGCCAGCGCCTCGGTGACCAGGGCGCGCGCCGGCTCGGGGTCGAGGGTCGCGACCAGGGCCACCGTCTCGAGCTCGGGCCACCGAGCCGCGACGAATCCCTCGAAGTCGTCGTCGACGGTGCGCGTCACGGCCCCATCCTCACCCGGGGGTCGGGCGGAGGGAACCGCACGGGTGCACCGGGCCCCCCGCCGGTCGAGCCCTGCGCGTCGGGTCAGGCAGGGGGACGGCCGGGGGCGGCCGCGTCCTCGGCGTCCTCGTGGCTGCCGTTGGCCTCGTTGCCCCACTCGCCGGTGACGATCCACACCACGCGCTCGGCCACCGACACCGCGTGGTCGGCGAAGCGCTCGTAGTAGCGCCCGAGCAGCGTGATGTCGACCGCCGTCTCGGTGTCGTGCGGCCAGTCCTTGCCCGTGACGTGCTCGAAGAGGTCGCGGTGCAGGGCGTCCATGGCGTCGTCGTCGCGGGCGATCTGGCGGGCGCCGTCGATGTCGCGGGCCGCGATGACCGAGCCCACCTTCTCGACGATGAGCTCGGCGACCTGGCCCATCTCGCGGAAGGTGCCGCGCAGCTCGGGGGGCACCGCCGAGGCCGGGTAGCGCAGGCGGGCGACCTTGGCGACGTGGCGGGCGAGGTCGCCCATCCGCTCGATGTCGCTGCTCATCCGCATGCTCGTGACCACGACCCGCAGGTCGGTGGCGACCGGCTGCTGGAGGGCCAGGAGGTCGAAGGAGAGCAGGTCGATCTGCTCGCGCCGGGCGTCGATCTCGGCGTCCGCCGTGATGACGGAGTCGGCGAGGTGGACGTCGGCGTCGAGGAGGGCGGTGGTCGCCCGGCTCATCGCCGACGCCGCGAGGTGGGTCATCTCGACGAGGCTCTCGGCGATACGGTCGAGCTCCTCGTGGTAGGCCTTGCGCATCACGCTGGGTCGGTCCTCCGCTGGGGGTGTCAGGGCGCACCGGTCGGGCACGCGCCGCTGCTCGCGAGGTCGACTGTTGCAGGTAGCGGTGAACCGGAGGCGCCCCCGAGGTGAACTTCGGGCGTCGGCGCCGCCCCGCGGCCCGTCCGCGGCACGGCGGGGGCGGTCGCTCGCCGTACCCTGATGCCGTGGATGCGACGATCGCGGCGACGCTCGGCGGGGCCGTCGGCCTCGTCATCGGGGCCGTCGCCGTGCTCGCCGGGCGGTTCTCCGAGCGCAGCTTCGAGGCCGCGCCGGTCGCGCCCGAGCCGCCCCTGCCCCGCGGGGTCGGTGACGTGCTGTCGGTGCTGCGCTCGGTGGCCGTGGTCGTCGACGCCTCCGACGCCGTCGTCAACACCTCCGCCTCGGCCGTCACCTACGGGCTGGTGCGCCACGGCGAGCTCGTGCACCACGAGCTGCGTCACCTCGCCCGCCAGGTGCGCCGCGACGGCGTCATCCGCGAGGCCGAGCTCGACCTCGCCCGCGGGCCGGTGGCCGACGCCAGTGTCGTGATGCGGGTGCGGGTGGCCCCGCTGGGCGCCGCGCACGTGCTGCTGCTGGCCGAGGACCACACCCACGCGCGCCGGGTCGAGGAGGTCCGCCGCGACTTCGTGGCCAACGTCAGCCACGAGCTGAAGACCCCCGTCGGCGGCATCTCGCTGCTGGCGGAGGCCGTGCTCGACGCCAAGGACGACCCCGAGGCCGTCACCCGCTTCGCCCGTCGCATCTCGATCGAGGCCACCCGGCTCGGGCGTCTGGTCCAGGAGATCGTCGACCTCTCGCGGCTCCAGGTGGCCGACACCCTGCACGAGCCCGACCTCGTCGAGGTCGACGCCGTGCTGCACGAGGCGCACGACCGGGTGCGGGTGGCCGCCGACGCCCGCCAGATCGACGTGCAGGTCGCCGCTCAGCGGGGCCTGCGGGTCTTCGGCGACCTCGAGCTGCTGGTCACCGCCGTGGCCAACCTGCTGGCCAACGCCGTCAACTACAGCGAGGCGGGCACCCGCGTGGGGGTGGGGGCCCGGCAGGTCGGCGACGCGGTCGAGATCGCCGTCACCGACCAGGGCCAGGGCATCCCGGTCGGCGAGCAGGAGCGCATCTTCGAGCGGTTCTACCGCGTCGACGCCGCGCGCTCGCGGGCCACGGGGGGCACGGGGCTGGGCCTGGCCATCGTCAAGCACATCTGCGCCAACCACGGCGGTGAGGTCACCGTGTGGTCGGAGGAGGGGCGCGGCTCGACCTTCACGATGAGACTTCCCGTCGCGGTCGACCAGACCGCCGACGACCTCGCGGCCGACCCCGAGCCCGGCGTGGCCGCCGCCGCCCGAGGAGAGAGCCCCGCATGACGCGCATCCTGATCGTCGAGGACGAGGAGTCGTTCTCCGACCCCCTGTCGTACCTGCTGAGCAGGGAGGGGTACGAGGTGTCGGTGGCCGACAACGGCCACGACGCGCTGACGACGTTCGACACCACCGGCGCCGACCTGGTGCTCCTCGACCTGATGCTCCCCGGGCTCTCGGGCGTCGACGTCTGCCGGGCCCTGCGCCAGCGCTCCAACGTGCCGGTCATCATGCTCACGGCCAAGGACAGCGAGATCGACAAGGTCGTGGGGCTCGAGCTCGGCGCCGACGACTACGTGACCAAGCCCTACTCCTCGCGGGAGCTGCTGGCCCGCATCAAGGCGGTGCTGCGCCGCGGCGCCGAGCCCGAGGACCTGATGCCGGCGACCGTCGAGGCCGGCCCGGTACGGATGGACGTCGAGCGGCACGTGGTGACGGTGCGCGGCGAGCAGCTGTCGTTCCCGCTCAAGGAGTTCGAGCTGCTCGAGATGCTGCTGCGCAACACCGGCCGGGTGCTCACCCGGATGCAGCTCATCGACCGGGTCTGGGGCAGCGACTACGTGGGCGACACCAAGACCCTCGACGTGCACATCAAGCGGCTGCGGGCCAAGGTCGAGGCCGACCCGGGCAACCCCGTGCACATCCTCACCGTGCGCGGCCTGGGCTACAAGTACGAGGCCTGAGCCCGGCCGCTCAGCTGGAGGGGCCGGCGCTCGCGCTGGGGATCGTGACCTCGGAGTAGTAGCGGCTCGGCGTCAGCACCGGCACGCGGACGACGTTGCGCCCGGCCTCCCGGGTGGTCACCGAGAGCTCGACCATCTCGCCCGGGGCCACCGGCACGGCGCCGACCCCGACCGCCGAGCCGTTGCCACCGAGGCTGCTGCCGCTCAGGGCAGGGACGGCGGTGGGGGTGGTCTGCGCGTCGCCGACCGCGAACACGACGTCGACCGCGTCGGGGGTCTCGTTGACCGCCTGGCCCACGAGGACGCCCTGGCCGCCCTTCTCGCTCGCGACGACCACGAGGTTGCGCAGGTCGAGCCCGGGGATGGTCAGCCGCACACCGTCGGCCGGGATGTAGGGATAGTCGGTCTGCACGGGCGAGAACACCGCGCATCCGGAGGCCAGCAGCGTGGCGCCCAGGATGCCGGTGAGGCGCAGGGTGGAGGCGGCGCGGTTCGTCACCGGGCCAGGATAGCGGGGGGCGAGGAGGGGGCGCCGACCCGTCCCCGCGCCGGGGTGCGCGGGGCGCCCGCACGTCGCGCGCGAAGCACGGCCGGCGGCGTTCTGTCAACCCCCGATTTCGGTCTGGGGATGCCGTCGTCAGGCCTCTGACCTGCACAGATGCCCTTCGCTCGCATTGGGCCGGACCGGCGTGTCGTGATAGACTTCTCCTCGCGAAAGGGGCCAACAACACATGGTTTTCAAGGTCGGCGAAACGGTCGTGTACCCCCACCACGGGGCTGCCCGCATCGAAGAGATCAACAACCGCACCATCCGCGGAGTGGAGAAGCTGTACCTCAAGCTCAAGGTCGCCCAGGGCGACCTCGTGATCGAGGTACCCGCGGAGAACTGCGACCTGGTCGGCGTCCGTGACGTCGTCGACAAGGCCGGCCTCGACAAGGTGTTCGAGGTGCTGCGCACCCCGTACGCCGAGGAGCCGACCAACTGGTCGCGCCGTTTCAAGGCCAACCTCGAGAAGCTCGCCTCGGGCGACGTCATCAAGGTCGCCGAGGTCGTGCGCGACCTGTGGCGCCGCGACAAGGACCGCGGCCTCTCGGCCGGCGAGAAGCGCATGCTGGCCAAGGCCCGTCAGATCCTCGTCTCCGAGCTCGCGCTCGCCGAGAAGACCGACGAGGAGAAGGCCGAAGTCATCCTCGACGAGGTCCTCGCGTCCTGACATCTCGCTCCGGCGACAGCACCGACGTGACGAACGACGCCCATCCCGCCTCGCGCGGGGTGGGCGTCGTCGTCGTCGCGGCCGGGTCCGGGTCGCGCCTGGGGGCCGAGATGCCCAAGGCCTTCGTGCCGCTGGCGGGGCAGCCGCTGCTGCGCTGGGCCCTGGCGTCGGTGCTGCGCGTCCAGAGCCTGACGTCGCTGGTCGTCGTCGTCCCGCCGGGGTACGAGGCGCCCGGGCATCCGGCCTGGCAGGGGGGATGGCTGCCCGCGTCGGCCGTGCTGGTGGCCGGTGGGGCCGAGCGCACCGCCTCGGTCGCGGCGGGGTTGGCCGCCCTCGACCCCGCGTGCGACGTCGTCCTGGTGCACGACGCCGCCCGCTGCCTCACGCCGGTGGCGGTCTTCGAGCGCGTGGTGGGCGCCGTGCGGGCAGGTGCCGACGGGGTCGTGCCCGGGGTCGCGGTCGTCGACACCGTCAAGAGCGTCGACCCCGACGGGTTCGTCACCGGCACCCCCGACCGCGCAGCGCTCCGGGCGGTGCAGACGCCCCAGGGCTTCCGGCGGGCGGTGCTCGACGCCGCGCACGCCTCCGGGCTGGACGCCACCGACGACGCGGCCCTGGTCGAGCGGGCCGGGCAGCGGGTGCTGGTGGTCGAGGGCGACGCCCTGGCCTTCAAGGTCACGACGCCCGACGACCTGGCGCGGGCCGAGGGGCTCGTGGCCGACGGTCGGGTCGCACCGCCGCGTACCGGCGGGTCATAGCATCGGCGCCATGACGGTCCTGCCCCGCGTCGGTGTCGGCGTCGACGTGCACGCCCTCGCCCCGGTCGGGTCGGGGCGCGAGCTCTGGGTCGCGGGGCTGCTGTGGGCGGGGGAGCGGGGGCTCGACGGGCACTCCGACGCCGACGTCGCTGCCCACGCGGCCTGCGACGCCCTGTTCTCGGCGGCCGGGATCGGCGACCTGGGGGCGCACTTCGGCACCGCGCGCCGCGAGCTCGCGGGCGCCTCCGGGGTCGCGCTGCTCGCCGAGGCGGCGCGCCTGGTGCGGGCGGCGGGGTTCGAGGTGGGCAACGTGGCGGTGCAGGTCGTGGGCAACGCTCCGAAGATCGGCACCCGGCGCGCCGAGGCCGAAGCCGCGCTGTCAGCCGCCGCCGGGGCGCCGGTGTCGGTCAGCGGCACCACCACCGACGGCCTGGGTCTCACCGGGCGGGGCGAGGGCGTCGCCGCCGTCGCGACCGCCCTCGTCATCCCGACCGCCTGACCGCGCTGGGGTCCGTGGTGGGGCGGCCTCAGCGGGTGCGGGGCCCGACGCGGCGGTCGGTCCCCACGATGCGGGCCATCCGCTGCAGCTCGGCGACGTGCCCGCACAGGGCCTCGCGCCCGGCGGGAGTGAGCACCACCGTCGTCATCTGCCGGCCGTTGCGCACCCCGCGCTCGAGGGCGGTGTAGCCGCGCGCCGACAGGGCCTTCAGGTGCTTGGACAGGGCGGAGTCCGAGAGGTCCATCGCGTCGCGCACCTCGCCGAACTCCCGGCCCGCCACGGGCACCAGGTAGGCGCAGATCCGCAGCCGGTGCGGCTCGTGGATGACGTCGTCGAAGACCGGGTGGGGCATGCCCCCGAGCGTACCCAGGGTTTCCTGCCGGGAAAGCGGAAACAGCCGTTCCCACCTGCGGGTTCATCGGTTCGGACGGTCCGCGGCCGGATGCCGGGGCGCGGCCGGCCGAGGGCGCCGGGCTAGCGTGGAGGCAGACCACCGCCGCTCGCCCCGAGGAGGACCCCGTGCCCCAGACCGTCCAGGGAGTCATCGCCCGCAGCAAGGGTGCGCCCGTCGAGATCGTCGACGTCGTCGTGCCCGATCCCGGCCCCGGCGAGGCCGTCGTCCGGGTCGAGGCCTGCGGCGTCTGCCACACCGACCTGCACTACCGCGAGGGCGGCATCAACGACGAGTTCCCCTTCCTGCTGGGCCACGAAGCCGCGGGCCGTGTCGAGTCCGTCGGCGAGGGCGTCACCGAGGTGGCACCGGGCGACTTCGTCATCCTCAACTGGCGCGCCGTGTGCGGGCAGTGCCGCGCCTGCCGCAAGGGCCGGCCCTGGTACTGCTTCGCCACCCACAACGCCACCCAGAAGATGACCCTCACCGACGGCACCGAGCTCAGCCCGGCCCTCGGCATCGGCGCCTTCATCGAGAAGACCCTCGTGGCCGCGGGCCAGTGCACCAAGGTCGACGAGGCCGACGCGGCCGCCGTCGGGCTGCTCGGCTGCGGCGTGATGGCCGGCTTCGGCGCGGCCGTCAACACCGGCGGCGTCGGGCGCGGCGACTCCGTGGCCGTCATCGGCTGCGGCGGGGTCGGCAACGCCGCCATCGCCGGGGCCCAGGTCGCCGGTGCCACGACGATCATCGCCGTCGACGTCGACGCCAAGAAGCTCGAGGGGGCCAAGCGGTTCGGCGCCACCCACACCGTCGACTCCTCCAGCGAGGACGCCGTCGAGGCCATCCACGCCCTCACGGGCGGCCACGGGGCCGACGTCGTCGTCGAGGCCGTCGGCCGCCCCGAGACCTACGAGCAGGCCTTCTACGCCCGCGACCTCGCCGGCACCGTGGTGCTCGTCGGCGTCCCGACCCCCGAGAAGCAGGTCACCCTCCCGATGATCGAGATCTTCGGTCGCGGCGGCGCCCTGAAGTCGAGCTGGTACGGCGACTGCCTGCCCTCGCGGGACTTCCCGATGCTGGTCGAGCTCTACCGGCAGGGCCGCTTCGACCTGGACGCCTTCGTCACCGAGCGCATCGGCATCACCGACGTCGAGGCCGCCTTCGACAAGATGCACGCCGGCGAGGTCCTGCGCTCGGTCGTCGTCATGGACGGGCCCGCGTGAGCACCGACATCGGGATGCCGGTGCCGACGTCGCCGGCAGGGGTGCGGGTCGAGCGGCTCGTGACCTCCGGGGTGTTCGAGCTCGACGGCGGGTCGTGGGAGGTCGACAACAACGTCTGGCTGCTCGGTGACGACCGCCAGGTGCTCGTCGTCGACGCCGCGCACGACGCCGGCGCCATCGTCGACGCCGTGGCCGGCCGCGAGGTCGTGGCGCTGGTCTGCACGCACGGCCACAACGACCACGTGAACGCCGTGTCCGAGGTGGTCGCGGCCACCGGCGCCACCGCGTACCTGCACCCCGACGACCGGGTGCTGTGGGACATGAGCCAGGACGCCGCACCGGGCGCCGAGCTCGCCGACGGGCAGTTCTTCACCGTCGGCGACGTCGAGGCCACCGTGCTGCACACCCCGGGGCATGCACCCGGGGCCTGCTGCCTCTCGGTGCCGGCACTCGGGGTGCTGTTCAGCGGCGACACCCTGTTCCAGGGCGGCCCGGGCGCCACCGGGCGCTCGTACAGCGACTTCCCGACCATCGTCGAGTCCATCCGCACCCGGCTGCTCGAGCTGCCGGCCGACACCGTGGTGCTCACCGGGCACGGCGACCCGACCACGATCGGCGCCGAGGCCCCGCACCTGCAGGAGTGGCTCGACCGCGGCCACTGAGCTTCCGCGCCGCCGCTGTGACGGCGCGGAACCTCCGGGAGGGCGCGGATGCATCCGCGTCCGCGGCGTGGAACCGCGCCGTCACAGGGATGACGCGGAACGTCAGCCGGCCCGGACGTGACGCGCGCCCGCCCGCTCGACGGCGCCGCGGACGAGCGCCGCGACCCGCTGCGGTCTCGCCAGGTCGGCCCACGTGAGGCGCACCACCTCGTACCCGAGGGCGCGCAGCCGGTCCTCGCGCGCCTTCTCGGCGGCCAACGCGGCCCGGCCCTGCGCGCCCTCGTACTTCACGAGCCCGTCGAACTCGACGACCACCCACGCCCCCACCAGCAGGTCGACGCGGGCGACGACGGAGCCGGCCTCGTCCCGGATGCGCACCTGGCTGGTGGCCTCGTACCCGAGGTCGCCGAGCAGCAGGCGGGTCCGGGTCTCGCCGACCGACTCGCAGAGCGGGTCGGCGAGGCGCAGCCACCGCTGGGCCCGGGCCGCCCGCCGGGGTGACTCCCCGAGCTGCCCGACGAGATCGACGGCCCGGTCGAGGTCGGCCGCGCCCGCGTGGAGGGCGGCGTCGGCGGCGACCACCGCGGCGCCGCGCCCCTCGCGCAGGGCGACCTGGGCCAGGGCGACGTCGACCGGGACCGTGCGAGCGCCCTCGACCACCTGCACGGCGAGCCTGGCGTCGGTCGGATGGATGCGCAGGTCGGCGGCCCGGCGCACGCGGGTGACGTTCCCGCAGACGTCGATCACGTCGAGGGGCGCGTTGTGGAGCGGCAGGCCGTGCAGGGCCAGGGCGCTCTGGTGGGTGGCGGCCTCGACCAAGCTGCCGCGGGCGTGCAGCACCGCGCGGGTGCGCAAGGCCAGCCGGCGCTCGGGAGTGGCCGGCTCCCAGGACGAGCCCAGCACGTAGGCGCCGCGTCGGACGCGGACCAGGGTGCCCGCGGTGACGAGGTCGGCCACGGCGTTGTGGTCGACCTCCAGCCGGGTGGCGTCGCGGATGGAGACGACGCCCTGCTGCACCGCCGCCAGGGTCAGGAGCCGATCGGACATCCACCGATCGTGCCCGTTCTCGAAGAGCCGGCCGTGGCGTCATCCACAGGGTCGAGGCCGGCGCGGCTGAGCGCTCGTGACGAACCGCGTCATCCCTGTGACGGCGCGGAAGCTCCGCCCGGGCGGGGATGCATCCGCGTCCGCGGCGCGCAAACGCGTCGTCACGGTGACGGCGCGGAAGCTCAGCCCTCCGAGCGGGCGAATCGGGGGTTGCGCCCTGCCGCCGGTAGCCTGTCGCGGGTGACCCTCCGGCTCTTCGACTCCCTCACGCGCGAGCAGCGTGACTTCGTCCCCGTCGTGCCCGGCAAGGCGGGGATCTACATCTGTGGGCTCACGACCCAGGCGCCGCCGCACATCGGCCACGTCCGGTTCGCGGTCGCGTTCGACGTGCTGCGCCGGTGGCTCGAGCGCGGTCACGGCTACGACGTCACCCTGATCCGCAACGTCACCGACATCGACGACAAGATCCTGCGGAAGTCGGCCGAGGCCGGCGAGCCCTGGTTCGCGCTCAGCTACCGCAACGAGCTCGAGACCGCGGATGCCCTCGAGGCCCTCGGGGTCCTGCCGCCCACCTACGAGCCCCGGGCGACCGGCCACGTCACCGAGATGGTCGAGCTGATGCAGACCCTGGTCGAGGCCGGCCACGCCTACCCGGCGGCCGACGACTCCGGCGACGTGTACTTCGACGTGCGGTCCTGGCCGAGCTACGGCGAGCTGACCCACCAGAGCCTCGACGACATGAACGACGCCGAGGACGCCGACCCCCGCGGCAAGCGTGACCCGCGCGACTTCGCCCTCTGGAAGGGCCGCAAGGTCGACGAGCCCGCCACCGCGAGCTGGCCCACCCCGTTCGGGGCCGGTCGCCCCGGCTGGCACCTCGAGTGCTCGGCGATGGCGCGCAAGTACCTCGGCGACACCTTCGACATCCACGGCGGCGGGGTCGACCTGCGCTTCCCGCACCACGAGAACGAGGTCGCCCAGTCGCGCGCCGCCGGGCTCGGTTTCGCCAACTACTGGCTGCACAACGCCTGGGTGACGATGGGCGGCGAGAAGATGAGCAAGTCCCTCGGCAACTCGCTGCGGGTCAGCGAGGTCGTGCGGGAGCACCGCCCGCTGGCCGTGCGCTACTACCTGACCGCGGCCCACTACCGGAGCACCATCGAGTACCACGAGGGCTCGATCGAGGAGGCCGCCACCGCCGTCGAGCGGGTCGAGGGGTTCCTGCGCCGCGCGCTGCCCGGCACCGACAGCCTCGTCCCCGACGGCTCCGCCGAGCTCCCGGCCGACTTCCGCGAGGCCATGGACGACGACCTCGGAGTCTCCGACGCGCTCGCGGTCATCCACCAGGCCGTCCGCGCCGGCAACACCGCCCTCGACGACGGTGACGCCGACGACGCCGCCGGCATCGCCCGCCAGGTGGTGGCCATGGCCGATGTCCTGGGGGTCAACCCCCTCGACCCGGTGTGGTCCACCGGAGGCTCCGGCGCCGACGACGCGCTGAGCGCCCTGGACGCCCTCGTCCAGGGCCGTATCGCCGCTCGCGCCGCGGCCCGCTCGGCCCGTGACTACGACAGCGCCGACGCCATCCGCGACGAGCTGACCGCCGCCGGCATCGCTCTGGAGGACACCGCAGCCGGTGCCCGCTGGAGCCTCGCCCGACACAAGGGAGACTGACGATGCCCGGTAACTCACAGCGCCGCGGAGCGATCCGCAAGGGCGGCAAGAAGGGCCCCACCGTCGGCTCCGGGGGGCAGCGCCGCCGCGGGCTCGAGGGCCGCGGGCCGACACCCAAGGCCGCCGACCGCCCCAACCACAAGGCGCACCAGAGCGCGGCCAAGGGTGGCGACAAGCGCGGCTCGGGCGGCCGCCCCAACGGCTCGCGCAAGGCGCCCGCCTCCAGCGAGGTCGTGGCGGGGCGCAACTCGGTGGTCGAGGCGCTGCGCGCGTGGGTGCCGGTGACGACGATGTACGTCGCCGGTCGCATCGACTCCGACGACCGCGTGCGCGAGGCCATCAAGACGGCCACCGAGCGCGGCATCCCCGTGCTCGAGACCCCGCGCGGCGAGCTCGACCGCATCACCGACGGGGCCGTGCACCAGGGGCTGGCGCTGCAGGTGCCGCCCTACGAGTACGCCCACCCGCGCGACCTGGTCGACCCCGAGATGCCCGGCATCCCCCTGGTGGTGGCCCTCGACGGCATCACCGACCCCCGCAACCTGGGTGCCATCGTGCGCTCGGTGGCGGCGTTCGGCGGCCACGGCGTCGTCGTGCCCACCCGCCGCTCGGCCGGGATGACCGCCAGCGCCTGGAAGTCCTCGGCCGGGGCGGCCGCGCGCATCCCGGTGGCCCAGGCGGCCAACCTGACCCGGGCGCTCGAGGACTTCCGCAAGGCCGGCTTCTTCGTCATCGGCCTCGACATGGACGGCGACGTCGAGCTGCCCGACCTCGAGCTCGCGTCCGAGCCGATCGTGGTCGTCGTGGGGTCCGAGGGCAAGGGCCTGTCGCGCCTGGTGCGCGAGACCTGCGACCAGATCGTGTCGGTGCCGATGAGCTCGGCCGTCGAGTCCCTCAACGCCGGGATCGCCACCGGGGTCACGCTCTACGAGGTCGCGCGGCGCCGACGCGGCTGACCGGGCGCGGGGAGGGCTCCCCCGGCCACCGGGTCCCTTTCGGGCGTGGATGCGTGAAATCGCGGGCCGCGCTGTGGAAGGATCGGCGCCGCCGGGACGCCCCGGCGGGGGTGGACAGCCCCCCATGCCTGTGAGAGAGGGAACCCATGTCTGACTACGGCTCGACCCCGCCCCCGCCCCCGCCCCCGCCCGGCTCGGGGGACGCCGGGTACGGCGGCGGCAGCTACTCCGCCCCGCCGCCGGCCGGTGGCCCGATGGGGGGCCCACCCGACAACAAGCTCGTGTGGTCCATCCTCGTCACCCTGTTCTGCTGCCTGCCCTTCGGCATCGTGGCCATCATCAAGTCGGCCGAGGTCAACAGCAAGTGGGCCTCCGGCGACCACGTCGGCGCCCAGCAGTCGGCCGCCGACGCCGGCAAGTGGATCAAGTGGGGCGCCATCGCCGGCGTGATCGTCATCGTGCTCTACCTCATCTTCGTCGTCGGTCTCGGCGTCCTGGGGGCCAGCTCGTCCAGCTCCGGTATGTGACCCACGGGTGACGTCCGTCCAGGAGCGCGTGCGGCCCCTGCTCGACACCTCGAGCAGGGGCCGCCGCCTCCTGCGACCCCTCGCGGTCGCCGCCGCGGCCGCGGGCGTCCTGGCGGTCGTCGCCACCGTCGACCCCAACGAGAGCGGTCACTACCCGACCTGCCCGTGGCTCTACGTCACCGGCACCTGGTGCCCTGGCTGCGGCACCCTGCGCGCGCTGCACGCGCTCACCCACGGCGACGTCCCGACCGCCCTGGCGCGCAACCCGTTCACCGTCGTCGCGTCGGCCGGCCTCGCGGTCTGGTTCGTGGTGTGGACCCACCGGATGTGGACCGGTGCCCAGCGCACCCGGATGGCGCCGGCCTGGCTCCTCTACGGGCTGTTCTGGGCCGTGCTGGCGTTCTGGGTCGCTCGCAACATCCCCGGCTGGACCTGGCTCTCGCCCTCCTGAGGCGGCCACTCGCGTCAGGCGGCGACCCTCAGCGCCCCGGGCGGAGGTCGATGACCGGCATCTCGGCCGTGTCGACGCCCAGCACCGCCCGCTCGTCGGGCTTGGCGGGCAGCACCGACGCCACGTAGTCGTCGATGGCCTCCTCGATCGGGATGTCGTGCTGGGCCCGCTCGGCCAGGTACCACCGGTGCTCGAGCACCTCGTGGAAGACCTCGGCCGGCTCGAGCTTGCCGGTGAGCTCGCGCGGCACCCGGCGGGTCACCGGCTCGTAGATGCGGTTCAGCCAGTCGTGCGCCACGATCTCCTCGTCGTCACCCTGGCGCCCGGTGCCCGCCGTGAAGGCGTCGAGGTCGTTGAGCAGCCGGCGGGCCTGGTTCTCGCGCACGTCGAGGCCGGTGAGCCGCAGCAGCCGCCGCGAGTGGTGGCCGGCGTCGACCACCTTGGGCTGCAACCGGATCGAGGTGCCGTCGATGTCGGTGGTGATCTCCAGCTCGTCGACGTCGAACCCCACGGCGTTGAGGCGCCGGATGCGGTCGTCGACCCGCCAGCGCTCGGAGTCGTCGATGGTCTCCTCGTCGGTGAGGGTCGCCCAGAGCTCGCGGTACCGGGTGACGATGCGCTCGCTGACCTCGACCGGGTCGCGCTCCTCCTGGAGCAGGCCGCCGGCCTCGAGGTCCATCAGCTCCCCGGCGATGTTGACCCGCGCGATGTCGAGGTCGTGCTCGCGCTGGCCGTCGCTGAGCCGCTCGCGCAGCTCGCCGGTCTCGGCATCGACCAGGTAAGCCGCGAATGCCCCTGCGTCGCGCCGGAACAGGGTGTTGGACAGCGAGACGTCACCCCACCAGAAGCCGGCCAGGTGCAGGCGCACCAGGAGCACGGCGAGGGCGTCGATGAGGCGGGTGGCCGTGCCCTTGCGCAGCGACTGGCTGTAGAGAGCGCGGTACGGCAGTGAGAACTGCAGGTGGCGGGTGACCAGGCAGGCGTCCAGCGGCTCACCGTCACGGTCGACGCGCCCGCTGACCACCGCGAAGGGCTCGACCGCCGGGAGGTGCAGGCGGCCCAGGTTGCGCAGCATCTCGTACTCGCGGCGCGCGATGTCGTCCTTGATCTCCTTGATGGCGAGCACCCGGCCCGACAGCCGCACGAAGCGGACGACGTGCCGCGAGATGCCGCGGGGCAGGGCGGCGAGGATGTCCTCGGGCCACTCCTCGAGCGGGACCCGCCACGGCAGGTCGAGCAGGGCCGGGTCGGGTCGGGCGGCGGTGAGCTCGAGGGCCATCGGTGCTCCAGCGGGCGAGGTCGTGGGCGGACGGGCGGAGGGGAGGTCGGGGGAGGGCCGACGCGACGACGCCCCGGACGAGGTGCTCGTCCGGGGCGCCGTCCACGTCGTCGGGCCGGCGGGCTGGGTCAGAGGCGCTTGCCGGAGGCCTGGTCGAACACGTGCAGGTGCTCGGCCTTGGGGTAGACGTAGATCTTCGAGCCCTTCTCGGGCACGTTGCGGCCGTCGACCCGCGCGATGAACGGCTTGGCGAGGTTGTCGTCGCCGCCCTCGAGCGTGACGTTGCTGTCGGTCGGGGTGCCGTAGACGTAGGCGTCGGCGCCGAGCTCCTCGACGACGTCGACCATGAGCTCGAGCCCGTCGGGGTTCGTGGTGACCTCGACGTCCTCGGGGCGGACGCCGACGACGACGCTGGCGCCGCCGTGCTCGGAGCGCTCGCGCGGCAGCGGCACGGTGTGGTTGCCGAACCTGGCGCCCTCGGGGCCGGCCGGGACGGCGACGAGGTTCATGGCGGGGGAGCCGATGAATCCCGCGACGAACAGGTTGGCGGGGCTGTCGTACATCTCGCGCGGCGTGGCGCACTGCTGGAGGATGCCGTCCTTGAGCAGGGCGATGCGGTCACCCATCGTCATGGCCTCGACCTGGTCGTGGGTGACGTAGACGGTGGTGACGCCGAGGCGGCGCTGGAGCGAGGCGATCTGGGTGCGGGTCTGCACGCGCAGCTTGGCGTCGAGGTTCGACAGCGGCTCGTCCATGAGGAAGACCTGAGGGCTGCGCACGATCGCGCGGCCCATGGCCACGCGCTGGCGCTGGCCACCCGAGAGGGCCTTGGGCTTGCGCTCGAGGTAGGCCGTGAGGTCGAGGATGTTCGCGGCCTCCTCGACCCGCTTGCGGATCTCGCTCTTGTCGACGCCGGCGATCTTGAGGGCGAAGCCCATGTTGTCGGCGACGCTCATGTGCGGGTAGAGCGCGTAGTTCTGGAAGACCATCGCGACGTCGCGGTCCTTGGGCGAGAGGTCGGTGACGTCGCGGTCACCGATCCAGATCTTGCCGTCGTTGACCTCCTCGAGACCTGCGAGCATCCGCAGGGACGTGGACTTGCCACATCCGGAGGGACCGACGAGGACGAGGAACTCCCCGTCCTGGACGTCGATGTTGAGCTTGTTGACCGAGGGGGTGTCGTTGCCCGGGTAGACCCGGGTGGCCTCGTCGAAGCGGACAGTTGCCATGGCGTCTTTGCCTTTCCTTCACCGGCAGGAACGTGCCGGACGATCCGTTGTAAAGGGTGGAGCTCCCGTCTGCGTCGGTGCACACGGTCTTTCGAGGATAGCCCGCGCCGCGGGGTCGTGGGGAGGGGCGTCCGCCCGACGACCGGATCGCCGCGCCGCCCATCTCTGGCGCGTCGCGGCCGACCGCCCTACGGTGGGCGCATGAGGATCGCCGACGTCGTCAAGCGCAAGGGCGGGGCCGTCGTCACGGTGCGTCCCGACGCCACCGTGGCCGAGCTCCTCGCCCTCCTGTCCGAGCACCGCATCGGCGCCGTGGTCGTCAGCGACGACGGCACCAGCGTCCACGGGATCGTCAGCGAGCGCGACGTCGTGCGCCACCTGCACACCGACGGCGCCGCGCTGGTCGACGCCCCCGTCTCGTCGATCATGACCGCCGAGGTGCACACCTGTACTCCCGAGGACTCCCTCGAGGACATGGCCGGGATGATGACCGACCGCCGCATCCGCCACGTCCCCGTCCTGGTCGACGGGTCCCTGGGCGCGATCGTCAGCATCGGCGACATCGTGAAGTTCCGCATCGACACCCTGCAGGCCGAGCGCGACCAGCTGCGCGACTACATCCAGCAGTAGCCCGGCCGTCGCCGGGGCGCCGCCGCCTCCAGCCCCCGCCCAGGCCGACCCCCTACCGTGGAGGCATGACCGCCGACGCCCACGCCGACGGCCCCGGGCCGGAGGTGACCGACGAGCGGCGCGCGCACGCGCGGCTCGGGCAGTACCGGCTGGTCCAGCGCCTCGGCGAGGGCGGGATGGGCGTGGTGCACCTGGCGCTCGACCGGCAGGGCCGGGCCTACGCGCTCAAGCTGCTGCGCCAGCACGTGGCCGACGACCCCGACGCCCGTGCGCGCCTCGCTCGCGAGGTCGACACCCTGAGCCGCATCCGCAGCCCCCGGGTGGCGCCCGTGGTGGACGCCGACGTCGACGGCCCCACCCCGTACGTCGTCACCCGCTTCGTCGACGGCCCCTCGCTCGACGAGCGGGTCGACGAGCGTGGCCCGCTCTCGCCCGCGGAGCTGCACCGGGTGGCCGAGGGGCTGGCCGAGGCGCTCGACGCCATCCACTCGGCGGGCGTCGTGCACCGCGACGTCAAACCCGGCAACGTCCTGCTCGTCGACGGCGACCCCGTGCTCATCGACTTCGGCATCGCGCACCTGGTCGACGACATCCGGCTCACCAGTGCCGGGCTCGTGATGGGGACGCCGGGCTACCTCGCGCCCGAGGTGGTGCACGGTGACGACGTCACGCCGGCCACCGACTGGTGGGGGTGGGCGGCCACCACCGCGTTCGCGGCCAGCGGCACGCCACCCTTCGGCCGGGGCGGGATGAGCGCGGTGCTGGCCCGGGTGGCGGCCGGCGAGCCTGACCTGGTGGCCGTCGACCCGCGCATCGAGCCCCTCCTGTATGCCGCCCTTTCGCCCCACCCCGGGGAGCGCCCGCACCACGACGAGGTCGTCCGCGCGCTGGAGTCGTACGCGCACGGGGCCCCGGCCACCGCCGCCATCGAGGTGCGCCGCAGCCGCCCGTCGACCGAGGTCCTCGGTGCCCGCACGGCGCAGCTGCCCACCCAGCCGCCACCGCCGGTGAACCCGCCGGTCGACACCACGCCGCCCGGGTACGGCCTGCCCGCGCCGGCCCCGCCGAGGGTGGCCCTGCCCCCCGTCCAGCAGCGGCCGGCGCTGCCGCCCGCTGCCTGGCGCGACGACGACGAGGACGACGCCCTCGAGGTCCGCGCCGACCCCCGCATCGGGATGCCGACCCGCTCCGGCACCCTGCTGGCCCTGCTCGGGCTGCTCGCCGGCCTCGCGGTGGCCGCGCCCCTGGCGGCGCTGCTGGTGCTGGCCGGCTGGATCGTCCTGGCCCGCACCGCCGACCGTTCGGTGACGTCACTCGTGGTGCGCCGGCACGCCCGGGGCGAGCGCGGCAGCGATGTCGCGCTGGCCGTCGTCACCACGCCGTGGCACGTGCTGGTCGGCGCGCTCGGAGCGGTCGTCACGCTCCTGGTCCCGCTGCTGGTCGGGGTGTGCGCGATGTTCGCCACCGCCCTGGTGGTCGAGACCGTGCAGTCCCGGTCGGTCCCGGCCGACAGCCCGGTGCCGCTGCTGGTGGCGGCCGTCTTCACGGCCCTCACGGCCTGGTGGGGGCCCGGTGGCGCGAGCCTGCGCCGCGGCTCGCGCAGCCTGGTGCGCGGGATGACCGGTCACCCGAACGTGCGCCAGGCCATCGTGGTCGGGGCCCTGCTGGCGGGCGCGGTCCTGGTCGCCGTCGCCGTCAGCCGCGGCGCCCCCGTGTGGTGGCCGCTCGGGCAGGCGCCCGGCTGGGTCGACTCGGTGGTGCCGGCGATATGAGCGACCCCCGCCAGCGCCGCCCCCGCATCCTGAGGGGCGACTACCCGACCGAGCCGATGCCGATGGCCGACCTGCTGCGGCGCACGCCCTACCGGCACGCCCGCATCCCTGGCCGGGCCGGTGAGGACCAGGCGGTCCGCGACGGCCTCGAGCTGGCGGTCAAGGTCGGCGAGCTGATGCTGCGCTGCGGGGCCGGCGCGCCCCAGGTCGAGGGCAGCATCGCGGCGGTGGCCGCGGCGGCCGGTGTCGACCGCATCGAGCTCGACATCACCCTGCAGTCCATCCTGGTGCAGGCCACCAGCAGCGACGGCAGCCCGCACACCCTGCTGAAGGTCGTGCGGCACAGCCGGCACGACTACGCCCGGCTCGTGGCCGTGCACCGGCTGGTGCAGTCCCTGGTGGCCGGCGAGGTCATGCCGCCCGAGGCCCGCGAGCGGCTGCGCTCGATCGAGCGGCACGCGCGCAACTTCCCGGCGTGGGCGGTCTCGGTGGCCAACGCCTTCCTCGCGGCGGCCGTCGCCGTCATCATCGGTGCCGGTGTGAGCGCGGCCCTCGTCACGGTGGTGGTCGTGCTGGCCGTCGCCGGCATCGCGCGCACCCACCAGCGGATCGGCCTGCCGGAGTTCTACGGCAACGCCATCAACGCGATGGCCGCCACGCTGCTGGCCGGGGGCGCGTTCTCCCTGGGTGCGCTCGGGGTCATCCCTCTGGGCGAGAGGGACTTCGCGTTCGTCGTCGCCGGCGGCATCGTGGCGATGCTGCCCGGGCGCACCATGGCGGCGGCGATCGAGGACGTCATCTTCGGCTACCCGCTCACCGGGGCCGGCCGGCTGCTGGCGGTGCTGCTGTCGCTCACCGGGCTGATCATCGGGATCGCGGCCGGGCTGGGGATGCTGCTGACCCTCATCACGTCCACCGGCGCGCCGTTCGTGTCGCCCGCGGTCCTCGACCTGCGGGTCACGCAGGCGCCCATCGTGCCGGCCGTCCTCGGAGCGCTGGTCGTGGGGCTGGCCGCGGCGGTCACCGTGCAGAGCCGGCGCCGGCTGGTCGTGCCCACGGGGGCGCTGACCGTGGTCGGGGTGGTCCTGGTGGCGCTGCTGACCCGCGTCTTCGACGTCGGCCCGGTCACGGCCACCGGGCTCGGGGCGGTGGCGGTGGGCGTCCTCGGGCGCCTGGTGGCCCAGCGGATGGACGCGCCGTCGATGGTCCTCGTGGTGCCGGCCAGCTTCGGCCTGCTCCCCGGTCTGACGATCTTCCGCGGGCTGTACCAGATGGTCGCGCCGGGCTCGGACCAGGGGCTGCTCTCGCTTCAGTCCGGCATCACCACGCTGCTCGGGGCGGGTGCGGCACTGCTCGCCATCGCCACCGCCACCGTGCTGGGCGAGTTCCTGGCGGCGCCCTGGGACCGCCGGATGCGCGGTGCGCCGCAGCGGCGCGTCGAGTCCGACACGGCCTGACCTGCGGCTTCGGCCGCCTGCTCGCCCCCACTCCGGCGGGGCGTTTACCCTCTCGGCCATGCGCACCCGTGCCCCGCTGGCCCTCGTCGTCGTCCTCGCGCTCGCGGCCGGGTGCTCCGGTGGCGGCGGCCCGACCGCGCCGACCGCGGCCGGGTCGTCGTCGGCCGCCCCGACCTCGGCGAGCCCGACGCCCACGCCCACCCCCGCGGTGGTCGTCGCGGGCGCCGACGCGGCCCTCACCGCGGCCGTCGCGAAGGTCTACGCGGGCCGGACGGGGGTCCAGGCCACCGCCACCCTCGGCACCTGGATGAAGGAGAAGGTCGCGGTCGTCACCTCGGGCGAGGACGTGACCCTGGCCGTCGGCCCCCGGTGGCGCGTGGTGGGGGGCTGGTGGCCCTCGCTCGGCAAGGGCACCGACCTCGGCCGCTTCCCGCGGTTCATGCTGGTCATGGGCTCGGACGCGCGGGGCGGCAGCCTCAAGGGCAGCCGCACCGACTCGCTGCAGATCATCGGGCTCGACGGCCGGGGTGGCGCCGGCATCGTGGGCATCCCCCGCGACCTGTACGTGCCGTTGTCGACCGGGGGCACCTCGAAGATCAACGCGGCCTTCGCGTACGGGGGCGGCCCGGCCGAGGCCCGGACCATCGAGAACCTCAGTGGCATCGACCTCCAGGGCTACGTCGTCACGGGGTTCGACGGGTTCGGGAGCATCGTCAACGAGTCCGGCGGGCTGTCACTGGTCGTCGAGAAGGCCTTCACGTTCCTGAACCTGCTGAAGGTCAAGCAGGGCCGTCAGGTCGCCGACGGCGGGACCGCCCTGGCGTACGCCCGTGAGCGGCATGCGTTCCCGAACGGCGACTTCGACCGCTCGCGCCACCAGCAGGAGATCCTCATCGCCGGCGGGGTGGCCGCCCGGCTGGCGGGGCCCGCGGGGCTGCCGAAGGAGATGAGCATCGTCAGCAAGTACGCGCAGACCGACGTCGACGCCGAGACGGCCCTGACCTTCCTCGCGGCCTTCTACCGGATCGACCCGGCCAAGGTGCAGCACACCGTCGTGCCCGGGGCCATCGGCACCAGCGGCGACGGCCAGTCCATCGTGAAGGTCACCCCCACCACGCGGGCGGTCTTCACGGCCTTCAAGGACGCCCGCCTCTGACCCCGGGGGCGGTCAGAACCGGACCTGGGCGCCCATCACGACCACGCGGTCGATGGGGAGGCGGAAGTACTCGACCGGGGATGCGGCATTGCGGGCCAGGCCGAGGAAGACCCGCTTGCGCCAGCGGCTCATCCCCGGCCGGTCGCTCGAGTGCAGGGTGATCCGCGAGACGAAGTAGGTGGCGCCGTCGACGTCGATGTCGTGGCCCTGCGCGGCGGCCAGGCGCAGGCCGGCGGGTACGTCGACGTCGTCCTGGAAGCCGAAGCGCAGCGTGAGGTGCGCGATGGCGTCATAGGGGTCGCCGAGGTGGTCGACGACCACGCGCTCCTCGTCGGGCACGTGCGGGTGGTTCTCGGAGGTGGTCGAGACGATCCAGACGTTCTCGTGGATGACGTGGTTGAAGCGCGCGTTCTCGCGGAACGCCAGCGGCGTCGTGCGGTTGTCCGGGTGCAGGAAGACCGCCGTGCCCTCGACCCGCGACACGGGGTCGGTGTGCAGCCAGTCGATGAACGGGCCGATGGGCCCTTCGAGCTTGCGACGACGCTCGGTGACGAGGTCGCGCCCGGTCGACCAGGTGAGCATCAGGGTGCAGACCGTGCCGGCGACGAGCAACGGCAACCAGCCGCCGGTCGCGACCTTGGTGAGGTTCGCCGCGAAGAACACGGCCTCGAGCAGGTAGATCGGCACCGCGAAGGCCACCATCCGACGGGTCGACCAGGCCCACCGGGTGCGGGCCAGGAAGAGGAACAGGGTCGTGGTGATGAGGAAGGTGCCGGTGACGGCCAGCCCGTAGGCGGTGGCCAGGCGCTCGGACGAGCGGAACGCCACGAGCAGCACGATCACGCCCGCGAACAGCAGCCAGTTCACCGCCGGCGCGTAGATCTGGCCGCCCTCGCTCTGCGAGGTCTGCCGGATGGTCAGGCGAGGGATGAAGCCGAGCCGCTCGCCCTGGCGCGACATCGAGAAGGCCCCCGAGATGACGGCCTGCGAGGCGATGACGGTGGCCAGCGTGGCCAGGACGACCAGCGGGACCTGGGCCCAGCCCGGCGCGAGGAGGAAGAACGGGCTCGCGGACGTGCCCGGGTCGCGCAGGATCTCGGCGGCCTGGCCGAGGTAGTTGAGCGTGAGGGCCGGGAAGGCCAGGGCGAACCAGGCGACCCGGATGGCGCGCGTGCCGAAGTGCCCCATGTCGGCGTAGAGGGCCTCGGCGCCGGTGATGACCAGGACGACCGCCCCCATCGCCACGAACGCGACGAGCGGGTGCCGGAGCACGAAGAGCACGGCGTAGTGCGGTGAGAGGCCCAGCAGCACGGCCGGGTCGCGCAGCACCGGGCCGATGCCGAGGGCGGCCAGCACGGCGAACCACAGCACCATCACGGGCCCGAAGGCGCGACCGACGACCTCGGTCCCGAAGCGCTGCACCACGAACAGGGCCGTGATGACGGCGGCCCCGACCGGGACGACGAGGTGGGCGACGGCGGGCGTGCTGACCTCGAGGCCCTCGATGGCCGAGAGCACCGAGATGGCCGGGGTGATCAGGCTGTCCCCGTAGAACAGCGAGGCTCCGAGGACGCCGAGGAGCATCGCCAGCCGCCAGCGCCGCCCCCCCGGGCGCAGCCCCTGCCGGGCCAGGTGCGCCAGGGCCAGGACGCCGCCCTCGCCGTCGTTGTCGGCCCGCAGGATGAACAGCACGTACTTGACCGAGACGACGAGGGTCAGGCTCCAGACGATGAGGGAGATGACGCCGTAGACGTCGTCGGCGGTGGGGCGCACGACGCCGTCGTCGATCGCGAAGACCGTCTTCATCGCGTAGAGGGGGCTGGTGCCGATGTCGCCGAAGACGACGCCGATCGCGCCCAGGACGAGGGTGGGCAGGCCGGCCCGGTGGACGGGGGTCCCGGGGACCGGCGGCGTGGCGGCGTCGGGCGCCGGGGGAGTGGCGGCGTCGGCGTCGGTCTCGGCGGGAGGCTCAGCGTGCACGGCTCGATCCTGCTCCATGGCGGAGCCGATGACGGGGTCGGGCGCTGAGCCGTCTCACAGACGGCGTCCCGAGGGGCGGCCAGTAGAGTGTGGGGCCGCCGGGGGACCGGCGGGCTGGCGTGGCGCAACCGGTAGCGCACCTGTCTTGTAAACAGGCGGTTGGGGGTTCGAGTCCCCCCGCCAGCTCCCACATAAGTGCTTGTCCTATGGCCCCTGACCTGCGAGTATGAGGCGCATCGCGGTGCGATAGGCGGGGACGGGAGTGGACTCAACTGGACGCGTTTTGCCAGAGATGTGGCACGTATGTGGCACGACCCATGCACGTAGTGGGGGCTGACGATGGCCGCGGCTAGGGGCCGACGCGGCTTTGGCCGGGTCAGAAAACTGCCCTCCGGTAGGTACCAGGCGAGCTTCGTCGCACCTGACCTTCGACGTCTCAACGCCCCGACGACATTCACGACCAAGGCGGACGCCGAGGGGTGGCTGGCCCTTGAGCGTCAGCGCGTTGCGGGCGGTGACTGGCAGCGACCGAAGCCGTCGAGAAGAGAACCACCCACGACCTTTGGCAGCTACGCGTCGACCTGGGTGTCCACGCGGGAGCTCAAACCGAAGACTCGGGAAGGCTATGAACACCTGCTGAAGCGCTACCTCGACCCGGCCCTCGGGACCAGGGTCATGGCCGAGATCAATACTGCCGACGTGCGGGCCTGGTGGAACCAGATGGACCCCAGCAAGCCGACAGGGCGTGCGCGCTCCTATGCCCTACTGAAAGCCGTTCTGAACACCGCGGTCGCAGACGAGCTCATCGCTGCCAACCCGTGCCGGATCCGCGGTGCCTCCAACACAACGCGTGCGCGTGAGATCCGTCCGGCGTCGACGGCTGAGATTGACCTCATAGCCGGCGCGATGCCTAGCCACTTTCGCGCGCTCGTACTCCTCGGCGCATGGTGCGCCCTGCGGGTCGGCGAGCTTCTCGAGCTGCGTCGTCGCGACGTCAACCTGCAGGACCGAACCGTACGGATTGAGCGAGCGGTGTCGCAGGTTCATGGCCGGCCCGTCGTCGGAACTCCGAAGTCCGCCGCCGGAACCCGCACGGTGTCAATCCCCCCGCACGTTGTGCCTTTCGTGACGGCTCATCTCGACACCTACGTTGGGCGCGAAAGGAACTCGTTGCTGTTCCCCGGCGCCGACGGAGTGTCGAACCTTCAGCCCTCAACGCTCTACCGTTCTTGGGCTGCCGCACGGGCCGCTGCGGGGCGGCCTGACTTACGCCTTCACGACCTGCGGCACACCGGAGCGACGATGGCCGCAAGGGCCGGAGCCACACTTGCGGAGTTGCAGCAGCGACTGGGGCACAGCAGTGTGAACGCCGCGCTGCGGTATCAGCACGCTGCGCAGGGAAGGGACCGTCAGATTGCGGATGCCTTGTCGGAGATGGCTGCTCGCGCGACGGAGTGAGGGACGAGGTGTGCGGGACGGTTCCCCACGCCAGGACGCAAATGGATTGGCGTGAAACGCACGCGCGCGGTAAGTGGTCTGCACGCGCGCAGGCTCGAATCTGCCTCAGTCGCAGGTGGGTACGCGCACCATCAAGCGGTCTACGTCATCGGGGTCTAGACGGATGACCCGTGGGCCCGCCCGGTACGCAGCGAGCTCACCAACGGCAATACGGCGGCGAAGCGTCTTGATGCTGAGCCCGGTGCGGGTGGCAGCATCAGAGAGGGTTTCGTAGTGGCGGCGGGTTGTCTGAGTCATCGCGACCTCCTGTGTCCACCAACGCAGATCGGCGTTCGTTCGTGGTCACTCCGAAGGCTGTCAGGCTTCATGCTGGCGCGAACCTCGAGCCGCACCATCGCTCGAGCGCCGTTATCCACAGGTCTTCGCTCGACTTCCCATGGAGCGCATCCCGTGTCATGGTGATGCACCTAACGGTGCTATGTCGCGTCATGCGGCTGGCAGGGGATCGTGAGGCTGACCGCCAATCGTGGTCGGTGCGCATTTGAAGTTGACCGGAGGGAGGTCAATGACGATGGAGCGCACATTCCTTGGCGTCCTGATGGCTGCACTGTTGCTGACAGGCACTGCAGCCTGCGACGTTCAGTCGCCAGTGGTCCCGCCGACGGCGACGAGCAGTCAGCCTAAAACGGGCTCAGCCTCTCCCACCGAAGTCACCGCGACGCCAACACCTTCCGTCACGCCGACCGACGATGCGGGCCGAGCTGTTGCGGCAGTGGTGGATTACTGGAAGGCCATCGACTCTGCGGCAATGGATCCGTCGGTCAACCTTGAGACCCTGGCGTCGGTATCTCGCGGCCAGGCGTTGGCTCAGTGGCAAACGACTATCGCGGGTAACCGAGCGAAGAAGCTCACGCAGGTTGGGCGGTCTGAGGTACTGGACCGCAGAGTCCTTCAGCACGACAAGCTGAATCGCCCCGGGTCTGGTGGAGGCTCTCAATCCATGGAGGATGAGAGTTATGGCAGCACCGAAGAAGTACGGCGACGAGCTGCGTGAGCGCGCGACTCGGATGGCGGTGGAGTTGAGGCAGGACCCGGCGACGAGGTCGGGCGCGATCGGGCGAGTGGCCGGCCAGCTCGGGATGCACCCCGAGACGTTGCGCAACTGGGTCCGGCAGGCTGAGGTCGACGGTGGCACCCGGGCGGGCACGACGACGAGCGACGCGCAGCGGTTGGCCGAGCTGGAGCGGGAGAACCGTGAGCTGCGGCGCGCGAACCACATCTTGAGGACGGCGTCGGCTTTCTTCGCGGCGGAGCTCGACCGCCCCACCACCAGGTAGTGGCCTACATCGACGCCCATCGCCACGACGTGGTCGATGAGCGCGAGGTCGGGGTCGAGCCGATCATCGAGGTCCTGCGCACAGCGGACGTCGAGATCGCCCCGAGCGGCTACTACGCCTCCAAGACCCGCCCCCCGTCGGCGCGGAGCATCCGGGACGCTGAGCTGGTCGCCGAGATCAGGGCGGCCCACGCGGCGAACCTGGGGGTGTACGGCGCCCGGAAGGTCCACGCCGTGCTCAACCGGCAGGGCGTTCGGGTCGCCCGGTGCACCGTGGAGCGGCTGATGCGCGCCCAGGGGCTGCGTGGGATCGCGCGGGAGAAGACCCGCAAGACCACCACCATCGCGGAGGGCGCCGAAACGCCGCGTCCGGAGGACCTGGTGAAGCGGGAGTTCGTCGCGACCGGCCCGAACCAGCTGTGGGTGGCCGACCTGACCTACGTGCGCACCCACGCCGGCTGGACCTACGTCGCGTTCGTCCTGGACGTCTTCTCCCGGATGATCGTGGGCTGGCAGGTCTCGACCTCGATGCGCACCGACCTCGCCCTGGACGCCCTCGACATGGGCCTTTGGGCCCGGCAGCGGACCAGCCAGGACGTCACCGGCCTGGTCCATCACAGCGACCGCGGAGTCCAGTATCGAGCGATTCGCTACACCGAGCGGCTCGCCGAAGCCGAGGCCGTCGCATCCGTTGGCAGCAAGGGCGATTCGTACGACAACGCGATGGCCGAGGCTCTCAACTCGCTGTTCAAGGCCGAGTGCATCCGCAACCCGGCCATGCGCCCCAAGGGCGGCTGGAAGTGCGTGCGCGACGTCGAGATCGCCGTCGCCGAGTACGCCGACTGGTTCAACCACCGACGCCTCCACGGCGAGATCGGCCTCATCCCGCCAGCCGAGCTCGAGGCCAACTACTGGGCCAGCATCACGCCCGAGCACTACCCTGAAACACCCCTCCCAGCAGGGGCCGGTTCCAACTAACCGAGCCTCCACGAAACCCGGGGCGATTCAGAGCGTGGCGATGCCGGCCTGCATGCAGGCGGTGTCGGGTGCGGCCTGGGCCGGGGTGGCGAGAAGGACGCTGCCGGCCGCAGCGGCGACGAACGCGGCGGCGGTGATGCGGGTACGGGTGCTCATGGGACTGCCTCCTGCAAGGATTGGGGCCGAGTGGCCCTGGTTGTGCCCAACACGCTAGGTCGGCCGCCTACGACTGTCGATACTATGTATAACGTGGATGCGGCCATCGCACGCCGACGAGTTACGGCATGAGCGGACGTTCGCGCAGTGCATCATGACCACATGCGAAGCCGCGACATTGCCTCGTCGGGTGGTGGCCGCTGTCGGTCGCGGGCCCGCGGACTGGGTAGTCGTCTCGATCTTCATGTTTGGCTTCGGCGCGCTGCTACTTTCCGCTGGCGTTGTCGACTCCCTCGATGGGGTGCGTAACGCGGCCCTGGGAGTCAGCGGCACTGTTCTCAAGCCTCAAGCCTCAAGCGGGATTCATGTGGCACGCAGGCGGCACACCCGTTGCCATCCCTGGCCGTCCAGCCGTCTGAGGAGCGACTGCCGCCACTACTCAATCGGGTGAGCCGAATGGGTCTGGCGCCAAAAGCCGGACGGGGTCCGCGTGGTCGCTGGTAGGGCGATGGCGTGGGCGCCTCCTTGTGCGTGCGGCTGCACCACGTGGCCCCCACGGCTCAGCCACGTGGGACCGCTGGACTAATCTCGCGGTTCTCCTTGTGGGGATGCCCAGCGGACTGCCATGCTCCGGCGCATGCATCGTGGCGGGGTGGGCGTTGGACTGGTCTTGGCAGTGGTGGTTGGGGTCGGGGTGGTGCCAGTTTCTGAACCTGCCTTGGCCGCTCCCACCTCGCGCGCGGGGGTAGCTGCCGACCAGCCGGTGCTCCCGGGAGTGGTGGACGTGCGTAAGCGGCCGGCGCAGCGGGAGATGCCGCAGCACAAGGTCAAGCCGGTCTCGTGGCCCAGCCGTGGTCGTGGGCGGGTGGCGCTGCCGGTCACGATTGGCGCTCGCGCGAATTTGCCGGGCACTGTTGTTTCAGTCGGACGGGCCAAGGGCAAGGGCCGATCGCTGCTGGGCTCCGGTTCAGGTGCTGGCGTTGTCGGCGCGGCCTTCATGGGAGAGCCGACTGCCGGTGAGGTGACGGTGTCCGTCGAGGGCAACGACATCGCGGAGGCCGTCGGCGGACACGGGGTGGCGTTTGAGGTGACCCCAGCTGACCCGTCGGCGCCGGTGGCCGCCGTTGGGGTATCGGTTGACATCTCTGGCTTCGCTCAGGCGTTTGGCGGCGGTTTCGCGTCCCGCCTTGTCGTTGCAAAGGTGCAGGACTGCGCGTGGGACGCCGCCGTGGCGGGTAGCCCCGTTCCCGACGGATGCGTTGGCGTAGAGCCCGTGGCGACCACCTATGACCCCACCTCGGGGATGGTCTCGGCGGAAGTGTCGACTGGGGCAGAGGCGGGCTCCGCGGGGACGGCACCGCCGTCGGGTGTGGTGGCTTCCGTGAGGACGGGGGGCTGGGCCGCTCCGGCGTTCCTGGGGGCTCGTCTGCCCACTGCGACTTCAGGTGGGGGTGCGGCGTACACCTTGGCCTCGACGAGCTCAGGGCCGGAGGGGAATTACTCGGCGACGTCGTTGTCGATCGCGAGCACGTGGTCGGTGGGTCAGCAGACGGGGGACTTTAACTATTCCTACCCTTTGCCGGCCGTCGCCTCGGTCGGGGGCGATGCTCCGTCGTTTGGGTTGGGTTATTCGTCTGCGTCGGTGGACGGGATGACCACGGGTGACAACGCGCAGGTCGGCGAGTTCGGGTTGGGTTGGTCGTTGGGGAACGCGTTCGTGGAGCGGCAGTACAAGAGCTGCGCGACGGACGGTGGTTCCACTCCAGACCTGTGCTGGCCGGACGCCGGCGAGTCTCTGCGGCTCTCACTGGGTGGGCAGTCGGCTCGGCTGGTGCGTGACCCAGCAGCGACGCCGGTCAACTCTGGGGCCCTGGTGTACCGGTTGCAGGACGACCCGGGCTGGAAGGTCGAGAAGCTGTCCGGGGGGACGGTCAATAACGGGGATAACGACCGCGAGCGGTTCGCCGTCTACACACCGGACGGGACCACGTACTGGTTCGGGCAGAACGCGGCGTCGGATGCCACGTGGACGGTGCCGGTCTTCGGTGAGGCATCCGGCGAGCCATGTCACCAGTCCACGTTCGCGACGTCCTGGTGCCAGCAGGGGTGGAGGTGGAACTTGGATATCGTGGTGGACCGCAACGGCAACTACACGCGGTACTACTACGGCGCCGAGACCAACCACTACCGCCTGAACGGCGCTAGTGACGAGCTCTATGTCCGGGGCGGGTACCTCTCCTATGTGGACTACTCGATGGCCTCGCCGTCGTCGCAGCCGCAGGCCCGCGTGCAGTTCATCTACCGGCTGCGCTGCACCGCGGAGGCCGACGGCAGCCTGTCCACGGCGGACCGCGGGTGCCCAGCGGTCACCACCGCCGCCGCTACCCAGTACCCGGACACCCCTGCCGACCTTTACTGTTTCTCGTCCTGCGCGGAGAAGGCACCGACGTTCTTCTCTCTGGTGCTCATCCGAGAGGCCCGAGCGTTGCGCTGGAACGGCAGCGCCTTCGCCATCGTCGACAGCACCGCGTTCGCCTACACGTTCCCAACGACGAACGACGGCACATCGCCGATGCTGTGGCTGTATCGAATTCAGCGCACGGGCACCCAAGGGACGGTTAACGCCTCAACACCAATGGTGTCGTTCACCGGGGTGGCGCTGGATAACCGGGTGGACTGGAGCTCGACTGTTCCGAAGCTGAAGAAGTACCGGGTCGACGACATCGTCGACGAGTTAGGAGGCGAAACCCTCGTCACCTACGGGCACGGCGGTGGCGGAGCGTGCCCGTCACCGACCCCGACCAGCGGGTGGGACAGCAACACCGCCGAGTGCTTCCCCCGCTACTGGACCCCGGAGTCCGGGCCGGCAGGGTTCGGGATCTTCCACAAGTACGTGGCCACACAGGTCGTTCGCCCCAACCCGTACGCAGGCTTCCGCTCCGCCAAGCAGACCTTCACGTACAGCTACATCGGGGACGCCGCATGGCACCATGACGACGACCCGATCGCGCCGAACTCGACCCAGTCTTGGGGAGACTGGCGGGGGTATCGCACCGTGCAGGTCCGCGAATTGTCGGACCCAACCTGGACAGGTGGCCCGGCGACCAACCTGTCACTCAGCACGAACACGTACTACTTGGGCATGCACCTGGACGAGAAGGTCGGCGGTGTCAAGAGCGTCTCCTTCACCGACTCAAGCGGGACGACCCTTACGGATTGGGCATATGCAGAAGGGCTGCTACGCGAGGAGGTCAGCACCTTCGTCAGCGCGGCAGGAAGCAACGGGGGTGAAGCGTCTGGCGTCATCCACGGGTACGCCGCAGCGCGCGTCGTACAAGCAGGCTCGAGCGCCGACACCACGCGCGATGCCTACCGCATGTATGAGGCAGCCACCGATGCGCGTCAGAGCATCATTGACGGCGGCGGCGCGGTCTCCACCCGGACGTTGTACACGCGCGTCGTGCAGGACCAGTACGGGCGGGAGACCCAGCGCGAGACCAGCGGACGGTTGCTCCCCACCAGTGGGACCTTCGCCCAGTGCGCGAAGTCCACCTATACCCAGGACTTCCCGACCCTGGTGGCCAATCGGACCGAGTACCCGGCGTCGGTGAGTCAGTACTGGGATGCCTGCGCCACCGCCAACGCGCCCCTGCGAAGGCGCACCGAGACCTACTACGACGGGTCCAGCACCCTCGGGGCTGCCGTTGGTGCCGGCAACGTCACCATGACAAAGCGCAGCCTCACCGGGTCATCCCAGTCCACGACCCAGGCCGCCTACGACACCTACGGCCGGGTGACCAGCGCCACCGACGCCCGCAACAACGTCACAAGCACCGTCTACAACCCGACCCTCGGCATCCCGAGCTCGGTGACGGTCACTAACGCAGCGAATCAGAGCAGCGTTACGACCCTCGAACCGGAACGCATGCTGCCCAAGACGGTCACGGACGCGAACCAGAACACGACCACCACGAGCTACGACGGCCTCGGCCGGCTGGCCGCGGTCTGGCTCCCCGGCCAGGCCACCACCGGGCCCGCCAGCACCACCTTCGCCTACACCCTGGACGCCGACCGGAACCTCCCGCCGCGCGTCGCGACCTCTCAGCTGCAGCCGAACTCGACCTACCTGACCTCCTACGCCTACTTCGACCAGCACGGACAACCCCGTCAGACCCAGAGCCCGACTGTCGCTAACGGCGTGGCCGCCGTGCTCCTGGTCAACACCGAACGCAACGACCGCGCCCAGGTCATGACCACCACGACCCCCTTCGTTCGGTCCGGAACGATCGGTGGCGGAATGTTCGGAGTCGACCCGACCAGCGTCAATCTCACACGAACCAAGTACGACTCCCTGGGCCGGCCCACCAGCAGCAGCTATGAGGCTGCGGGCGCACTCAAGTGGTCGACCACGACCGCGTACTTCGGCGACCGGACACGCACAACCCCGCCCGCCGGCGGCGTCGTGCACACCGACACGAACGACCTCCTCGGGCGTGTGACCACCCGGGAAGAGGGCACTGGTGGCGTCGTCATCCAAACCGAAAATACCTACGACCTCTCTGGCCGCCTCACCCAGATCAAAGACCCGGCAAACCACGTCAGCACGTACCAGTACGACCTTGCCGACCGGCTGACGTCGAGCACCGACCCCGACGCCGGCACGACCACCAACACGTATGACGACAACAACAATCTGACCCAAAGCGTTCGCGGCGCCGTGACCCTCTCGACGGCCTACGACGCCCTCAACCGTCCCACCAGCATATGGAACGGCCCCGTGAGCACCGGCACCAAGCTCACCGAAACCTCTTACGACACCGCCACAGGCGGCAAGGGCTACCCCGCCGTCGTCACCACCTACCAGGGAGGAGCCGCCTACACCACTGCGGTCGCCGCCTACAGCAACCGCGGCGCGCCCACCGGCATGACGTGGACCTTCCCGGCACTCGGCGGCAAGACCACCCCCACCACCATCAGCACCAGTCAGACCTACGAGCCAACCACCGGACGACCCGTAACGACAGCCCTGCCAGCGCTGGGCACCCTCGCCGCCGAGACGCTGACAACCGGCTACGACGCGCTCGGTGCGCCCAACAGTCTCACCACGTCCCTCGGCGGGATCACCACCCTCGTCCAAACGACGCTCAACCCCAACCGCACCCTCGCCAGTCGCATCCTCGGCACCGGCACCAACGCGGTGACTCGCAGCTACGGATGGGATGCAGCCACCGAGCGTCTGGCCACGGTTTCCACCAGCGTCGCGACCACCGGCGGCGCCACGGCGGCGCAGAACGACACCTACCTATGGAACCCCGCCGGGAACCTCACTAGCGTCACCGACACCCTCCCCGCCACAGACGTACGAACGTGCCACGACTACGACGGCTACAACCGGCTAACCCACTCCTGGACAACCACAGCCACCACCTGCGACACCAGCGACACCTCTACCGCCGCCGGACCCGCCGGGTACAACACCTCATGGACCTACACCACCGACGGCAACATCAACTCTGTCCGCCGGGGCACGACGACTAGCCAGTACACCTATGACACCGCCCACCCGCATGCCGCCGCCACCGCGAACGGCTCAACCTACGTTTACAACCCCCGGGGCGAGATGACCTCGCGCGGCCCGAGCGGCAGCGCAACCGCCCTAACGTGGGACGCCCTCTCCCACTTGGCGAGTGTCACTCCGAACGCCGGTGCATCTACGTCATTTGTCCACGCTTCCAACGGCGCCCGCCTCACGCGCACCACCCCCGACGGCACCGTCACCCTCTACGCCGGAGGCGACGAACTCGACATCAGGGACGGCGCCACCACGGCGGCTCGCCGCACGTATGGCCTGGCGGGCACCACCGTCGCCGTTCGCACACAAGCCGGCCTCACGTGGCAGGTCAATGACCGGCAAGGCAGCGTCGACCTCCAGATCAACGCCGCCACTGGAGCTGTTGGGCGCGCCTACACCGACCCCTTCGGTGAGCCACGCGCCGGCAGCGCGACCCTCGCCACGGACAAGGGCTGGCTTGGCAAGACCCGCGACGCAACGACCGGCCTGACCGAACTCGGGGCCCGCTACTACGACACGGCCCTCGCTCGCTTCCTCAGCACGGATCCCCTGAACGATCAGTCCACAAGTCAAACTGGCAATCCGTATACCTACTCGAGCAACAACCCCGTCAACTACGCTGACCCGACCGGCCTGTCGCAAGACGCAGGCACCGGTGAATACGGAAAAACGTCGGTGAAGAAGGTTAACGGGGTACCTACAACTGGCCTTCCGGCTTCCACGCCGAGCACCAACCAGAAGCCGCCGAAACCCCCAGCGCCGAAACCCGCACCGTCCCCAGCGGACGAGTTCTCGGACGGGTTGAGCGCCGGAGCAAAGGCCCCGGTACAGGACATTGCCAAAATTATTTCCGACCCTAGCGGTTTTGGCAGTAATCTTGCTGATGCATTGTCACGTAATCCATGGGGTACTATCGGTGAAATTGCTAAATCGCTGCTGGCCTCGGCAAACTTTACGGACGACCTCTTTGAGATCGCTCAGGCACTTCGCGCAAGCAACTACTATTTGGCGGGCACTCTCGTTGGGGAGATGCTCGTTAATGGAGCGATTGATGCGGCTATGGCTGTTATTTCGCTGGGTGTTGGAACTGCCGTCGTTGCTGGAATCCGTGGTGGCGTTAGGGCAGCTGTTGCAAGCATGCGAACACTCAGTCGCGTCGCAAGGACGGCGCCTGAGGCCAACGCCACCGTGAGGGACTTGCTCAAGGTCGCACCGGGCAATGGAAAGGAAGCGACCAAGGCTGCATCAGCCGCGAGCCGGACCGACCAGGAGCTGCTCGACTCCGTCTTCACGCCGAGGGATGGCGAGCACATGGCTACCTACCCTGACGGCAGGACCCTGGCGCAGGGGAACCATCGTCGCTACGAACTTTTGAATCGAGCCGTCGATCCAAGCTCAGAGATCCAGTGGGACACGCCAATCTTTATCCGTGGTTGGGGAACGCGATGAGGGTGCGTTGGCGGTCGGTGAGGGTCTGGCCGCGCGTCAAGCACAACGGGTCTGCGGTTCCTGGTGAGGTCAAGCGTTTCTCGGTGCTTGAGTTGGACCAACTGACTCAGGCTGCGGCAGCGTCGGGTTGGAGCGCGACCGGGCGTCCTACGTGGCTCGCGCACAACGCCAATGACGTTGAGTGCGTCTATATGACGGCATTCGCAGTGGAGGCGCGCGAGGTGCTTCGCTGCATGGTGACGCCGCTACGATGCGACGGGACAATGGGTGTCTTCACCTTGGATGTCGCGCTGCGTGACTTCGAGCAATTGCCGACTGTTTCACGCAGAGAGTCTGTGGAACTGCTTCACCTGCTTCTGGCCAGCTGTCCCGTCATTCCGTTGGATCCGGACCAGAGGGATAGGGCACAGTGACTCCGCGGCGCGGAGCCGATAGTAGACGGGGACTCGGCGCCCTCGCTGCGGTTCTTGCTTTTTCTTAAAACGGCAGTCCGCGCAAGACTGTGGCCCATTGCAGAGGAGGCGACGCGGTACAGAGGGAGCGCGTCCACAATGGCGGGATTTCCTGCTGAACTCGCGTCGGGGTTCCACGCCCCCGTACACCCCCCTAAATTCTGGTCCATTTGGTGTGTGAGGGGACTGCTGAAGGTTCGGTTGACACCAGTTCTGTGGGGCCCGGGAGGCCTCGCTGGAAGGATGTCGACATGCCTGCAGACAGCGCCCCGTGGAGTGGTGGGGTTTGGGGTGACGGCGCGGCGTCCTGAATAGAAGGGGGCCACCGGCGAGATTCTCGATGTGTACCGCCAAGCACGCATCGAAGGAGACCTCACCGATGGCCTTGTCCCAGTCTGCCGTGTCCGAGCTGTTCGAGGTGTTCCGCACCGGCGAGGGCACCGATTTCATCCGTGAATGCGTCCGGGTGGCGATGCAGGAGCTGATCGAGACCGAGGCGGCGGCCGCGGTCGGCGCCGGCCGCTACGAACGGTCCGAGACCCGCACCACCGAACGCAACGGGTCCCGGCCGCGGCTGTTGACCACCCATGCCGGGGACGTCCAGCTGGCGATCCCCAAGCTGCGCGCGGGCTCGTTCTTCCCGAGCATCCTGGAGCCACGCCGGCGGATCGACCAGGCGTTGTACGCGGTGGTCATGGAGGCCTACGTCCACGGCGTCTCCACCCGCTCCGTGGACGACCTCGTGGTCGCTCTCGGTGGGTCGGGGATCTCCAAGAGCGAGGTGTCCCGCATCTGTGCCGGGCTGGATGAGACGGTCGGGGCGTTCCGCACCCGCCGCCTGGACCATGTCGAGTTCCCGTACGTGTACCTCGACGCGACGTACCTGCACGTGCGCACCGAGCAGGCCATGGTCACCTCCAAGGCCGTCGTCGTGGCCACCGGCGTCACCAGCCAGGGCCGGCGGGAGATCCTGGGCCTGGACGTCGGCGACAGCGAGGACGAGGTCTTCTGGCGGGCGTTCCTGACCGGGTTGAAGAAGCGCGGCCTGACCGGGGTCAAGCTCGTGATCTCCGACCAGCACGCCGGCCTGACCGCGGCCATCTCCCGTGCCCTGCAGGGCAGCTCACACCAACGGTGCCGGGTCCACTTCATCCGCAACGTCCTGGCCCACGTGGCCAAGGGCGAGTCCGAGATGGTCGCCGCGGTCTTCCGCACGATCTTCGCCCAACCCAGCCTCGCACCGATGAGCAAGCAGTGGGACAAGGTCCGCGACGAGCTCGCCGCCCGCTACCCCAAGATCGGCCCCTTGATGGACGACGCCAAAGCCGAGGTCCTCGCCTTCGCCGCGTTCCCCCGTGAGCACTGGCGCAAGATCTGGTCTACCAACCCCCTGGAGCGGCTGAACAAGGAGATCAAGCGCCGCTCCCGGGTCGTGGGGATCTTCCCCAACGAAGCCGCCGTCATCCGCCTCATCGGAGCCGTCCTGGCCGACACCCACGACGAATGGGCCACCGACGAACGCCGCTACCTCTCCGAAGAATCCATGGCCAAGATCGGCACCACCGAGCATGATGACCCTGTCGCCCTCACCGAGGGTTGACCGGTCGGCATCGAGATGACCTCAAAGCCCACCACTCCACGGGACTCTTTCCGGCCTGAAACACCACACCGGAAGTGACAACCAAATCGTCAGCAGTCCCGATGTCGATGCGGCCAAGCCTTGACCTCAGGAATACGTGATGACGTTGTCCGGGGGCGTCCGATAGGAAGCGCCGTATTTGCTTCGGCTTGTCGGCTCAGCCAGTCGTCGGACGGCGATCGACCGCACGGTGAAGGTGCGGCGCCTGAGTGTGAGTCAGGAGTGGGTGAGCGCCGACTCCGTTGCGGCATGCGGGCGGCACGAGGCGGCCCAAAGCCACTCCATTGAACCTGTTTCCGCAGGTCGACTGGGGTGTCTGGCCGGCGCAAAGATGTCTTGTGAACAGGGGGTTGGGGGTTCGAGTCCCCCCGCCAGCTCCCATGCTGCCGCACCTCGCTCCCGCCCGTGGGCGGCGAAGATCGGCGCGCCGACCCGTCGGCGGCTCGACGCGCTGACGTCCGGGGGAGAACGTTCACCCGAGCGTCACTCAGGGGCCACGGGCGGATGGGCCGATCGTCCTTAACGTGGCCGGTGGCGCCGCTCCGTGCGCTACCTGAGCACGAAGGAACGCCATGCGCATCGGAACCAAGACCACCGGCGCGGCCCTGGCCGCTGTGGCCGTCGTCGCCGGAGCCGCGACGGCGGTGGCGACGCCCACGCCGTCCGCGGAGGCCTCGAACCAGGGCCGGGTCAAGAACGTCATCTACCTGCTGGGCGACGGGATGGGCCGGACCCACGTGGACGCCGCCCGCCTGCGGTATGCGGGAGCGAACGGTCGGCTGGCCATGGAGACCATGCCGGTCGTCGGCCAGAACGCCACCTACTCGGTCGAGAAGAACTCCGGCCAGCCGGGCGAGCCCGACTTCAGGCCCAACTACGTCACCGACTCCGCCTCGGCGGCGACCGCCTGGGCGAGTGGTGTCAAGACGTACAACGCGGCGCTCGGCGTGGACGCCAAGGGCACGGTCGCCCCGACCGTCATGGAGCTCGCGAAGAACGCCGGGTACGCCACCGGGAACGTCTCCACGGCCGAGATCACCGACGCGACGCCGGCGGGCCAGATGAGCCACGCCCTCGCTCGCGGGTGCCAGGGCCCGACCTACAGCGCCGCGGCGTGCCAGGACCTCGTGATCACCGGCTCGGCCCTGCCGACCTCTGACGTGCGGGTGACGCCCATCGCCGACCAGATCGCTCGCAACGGGACCGCCGACGTCATCCTCGGGGGTGGCCTCTCGCGCTTCGACGCCGCCGACGAGCAGGCCCTGACGTCGCAGGGCTACGCGGTCCTGGGGTCGCCCGCGACCCAGACGGTCGCGACGCGTGCCGACCTCCAGGGCGCCTCCGGCCAGAAGGTCTTCGGCCTCTTCAACAAGGGCAACCTCACGATCGAGAAGTACAAGCGGGAGAACCCGGCCAGCGCGCAGGCCGCCGAGCCGTCGCTGCCCGAGATGGCCACCAAGGCGATCGACCTGCTCAAGGACCGCAGCGCCAAGGGCAACGGCTTCTACCTCCAGGTCGAGGGCGCGCTGATCGACAAGCGCTCGCACGCCAACGACGCCGCCCAGACCCTCGAGGAGACCAAGGCCTTCGACGACGCCGTGAAGGTCGCCCTCGACTTCGCGAAGAAGGACGGGCACACCCTGGTCATCGTCACCGCCGACCACGAGTGCGCCGGCTTCAACATCATCGAGAAGGGCACCTTCACCAACGCCGAGGCCGCCGCCCCGCCCACCAACAACGACAGCGGCAACCCGGCGAACAACTCGACCACGCTGCGCACGACGGGCAACGTCAAGGACCCGGCCCGCTCCGCGGGCCCGATCAACGGCTCGGGTGCCGGGAACGTCAAGAACTTCGCCCCCGCCACGTTCCGGACCGCCGACGACCCGGCCGGGGTCCAGGACGGCTCTCCCGAGGCGAGCCTGTGGCTCACGTACCTCTCGGGCAACCACACCGGGGCGGACGTGCCGATCTTCGGCTACGGACCCTCGTCCGAGAAGGTCTCCGGCGAGATCGACAACACCGACCTGTTCGACATCGTCGGCGGCGCCCTTGGCGTCGTCCGCTGACGACCGAGCCGCGGGGTGGGGGTGGGGGCGGACGCCCTCGCCCCCACCTCGCATCGGGAGACCTCATGACCCGCTGGAAGCCCGCCGCCCTCGTCCTCGCCCTCGTCGTCCTGTTCGGCGCCGGCTGGGTCGTGGCGACGACGACCCACGGCGAGGGGGCGTCGGCGGCCCCGGTCGCGCCGAGGACCGCCCGCACCGCGCTCCCCGGCCTCGTGCCCGCCGCGAGCGCCGACCCGGGCCTGATCTCCCTCGCGAGCCTGCACCCCGCCCCGGGCACGGTGGCCCGGGCCCCCGGGCCGTTCGACGACCGGTTCCGCCTCGACGGCGCCCGCCTCGACGGGCGGTCGGTGCGGGGCACCGTGACGGTGACGAGCGACGTGAGCGACCTGCTCGAGCTGGAGGTCGTCGCCGGCTTCTACGACGCCGAGGGTCGGCTCCTGGGCACCGGACGGTTCGTGGAGCACCACGAGGAGGGTGCCGGTGACGAGCCGCATGCCGCCGGCGGCCGACCGTCGGAGGCCCGGGCCGTCAGCATCCCCGTCCCGGCCGACCTGCAGGGCCGCGAAGTGAGCGCGGCCCTCGGCGTGACGGTCCTGGTCAACGAATGAGGGCGACGGACCGGACGCCGGACTGATCCCCTGACGGCGTCGCGCCGGTGCGCCGGTGGCCGGTGGCCGGTGCGTCGACAGGGGACCGACGGTCCGTGCCGGTCGTCGAGGATCCTCCGCGCCGGCCGGCGACACCGGCTGTTCACCTGCCTACGACACGATGGCGCCGTGGAGGCTCCGGCGCCCGTGGGCGACCCCCTGCTGAGGTCGCACCTCGCGGCCGAGCCCCGGACCCTGGTCGACGTCCTGCGCGCGACCGTGCACGCCCATCCCGACGCCCGGGCGATCGACAACGGGCGTGAGGTCCTCACCTACGAGGAGGCGCTCGAGGCCGCCGACGCGGTGGCGCGAGGCCTGAAGGAGCAGGGGATCGGGCGGGGCGACACGGTGGGGATCCGCATCCCGTCGGGGACGACCGACCTGTACGTGGCGGTGCTCGGGGTCCTGTGCGCAGGCGCCGCGTACGTGCCGGTGGACCATGACGACCCGGAGGAGCGCGCTCGGGTGGTGTTCCGGGAGGCCGGGGTGGCGGCTGTGCTCACGGCGGACCTGGTCATCCGGGCCGCCGCGGCCGACGTCGACCCGGCGCCGGCCGAGGACCCGGGGCTCGACGACGACGCGTGGGTCATCTTCACGTCGGGTTCGACCGGGACCCCGAAGGGCGTGGCGGTCTCCCACCGCAGCGCGGCGGCCTTCGTCGATGCTGAGGCGCGGATGTTCTTCCAGGAGAGTCCGATCAGACCGGGAGACCGCGTCATGGCGGGGCTGTCGGTGGCGTTCGACGCCAGCTGCGAGGAGATGTGGCTCGCGTGGCGCCACGGGGCGTGCCTGGTGCCCGCGCCCCGGTCGCTGGTGCGCTCCGGGATGGACCTGGGGCCGTGGTTGCTGGCGAACGGGATCACGGTCGTCTCGACGGTCCCCACCCTGGTGGCCCTGTGGCCGACCGAGGCCCTCGACGCCGTCCGGCTCCTGATCCTCGGGGGCGAGGCGTGCCCTCCCGAGATCGGCGCCCGGCTGGCCACCGCGGAGCGCGAGGTGTGGAACACCTACGGCCCCACGGAAGCCACCGTGGTCGCATGCGGCGCACGCCTGACCGGGGAGCCTCCCGTGCGCATCGGGCTGCCCCTGAACGGCTGGGACCTCGCGGTCGTCGGCCCTGACGGGCGGCGAGTCCCGCCCGGGGATCCGGGCGAGCTCATCATCGGCGGGGTCGGGCTGGCCCGCTACCTCGACCCCGATAAGGACGCGGCGGTGTACGCGCCCATGCCGGCTCTCGGCTGGGACCGCGCCTATCGCAGCGGCGACGTCGTCCGCTTCGACGGCGTGGGTCTGCTGTTCCAGGGGCGCGCCGACGACCAGGTCAAGGTGGGCGGCCGGCGGATCGAGCTGGGGGAGATCGACAGTGCCCTGCTCTCGCTGCCCGGCGGTTCCGGCGCGGACGGGCTCGTGGCGAACTACGCCCGAGGATTCGTGGGCAGCGACATCGAGTTCGTCCGGGACCTGCCCCTGAGACGGCTCGACATCCTCGATCGGGGGATCACCGACCTGACGCCGGTGCACAATCTCGGGTCGACCCTCGAAGAGCTCCATGTGGACGTCGCCCCCGGGCTCTACATTGACCTGACCCTCCTCCCGCGACTTCGCGTCCTGTCGTGCTCATGGGATCAGGTCAAGGACACGATCGACTGCACAGACCGGCTCGAAGACCTGTACCTCAGCCCGTACCGCGAACCTGACCTGCTTGCGCTGAAACACCTGACCTCACTGCGGTCACTGCGGATGAAGCCACCCTTGGGCGTGCGCTCCCTTGACGGCGTCGAGACGATGCCGTGGCTGGCCCACCTCGGCATGTACCGGGCTCCCCTCGAGGACACCACCGCCCTTGCTCGGCTGTCCTCACCGGTCCTCACCGGTCCTCAACAGGTTGGACCTTCGGTCGTGCCTGCCGCTGACTTCCCTGTCGGACGTCGGAGGCCTGGCCGGACTCCGCGGCCTCGACGTCAGCGAGAGCGGCGCGATCGCGAGCCTGGCTCCGATCGCCGGCCTCACCCAGATTGAACGGCTTTACCTCTACGGCTTGACCACCATCGACGACGGAGACCTAACCCCTCTCCTGACGATGCCGCGCCTGCATGACCTGCGCATGGTGAACCGGCGCCACTACGCGCCGTCGGTCACCCAGGTGCGAGCGCAGCTAGGCATCGAACAATGACGCACCCGCACGTCACCTAGAACCGCGTTAACAGCGGCATGAGCGGGCGTTTCAGCTAAGCCAATCCAGCGCCATCTGCGCTCCGGCGTCGCCTTGGTCGGCAAGGGCGGCCAGCGTGATGCGCACAGGGGGATTGAGTGCCACTGCGGCACGCAACTCGTCGTTCATGTAGTCGCCCACCTGATCACTCGCGGTCGCATAGGAGGACGTGAAGCGTCCGACGGCGCGCGGCGTCGGGTTCGCCAGGAGCGAAGCCACCGCACGCCGGATAACCGCGAGGTTCTCGTCGTCGAGCAGTGCGGCGACAGCGGCATCGGCCTCATCGCCGTCGACCAGCACCAGCGCTTCGGCAGCGGCAGCGCGTTCTTCCCATGAGTCGCTGCGTGCGGACAGCAGTGCTGCGTCCCGGTGCATGCGCGGATCCTAGATGGGGCTGGAAGGAGCGTGCCGCAAATCGTCACGATCGACGGACGCGCTGTTCGCGGCAGATCCGGGTGTTGGGTTAGCGCCGCTCCATCCATCGGGCCAACTCAGCCACGATGTCCTCCTTGGTCTTCACGTAGACGCCTGGCGGGCCATGGTGGATCAGATGTGGGGTTGCCGGGTCGTAGGACATAGAGAATCCGTGCAGAGTTTGCACACCGTCCTCCACGTGCCCGAGGCCGCGGTTCCACCCGGCTCCGTCGCCTTCAACCCAAGGAATCGTCCATTCGTGCACCTGCTCACGGGTCAGAGTGCCACGCACAAGCGCGACCCACTTGGCCTCAACCTCGGCCACGCTTGGCCAAGGCTTGTCCGATGTCATGCACTCACCTTCTCAGCGGTGCACTCACTCAAGCGTTGAAGCCGGCCAACTCCTTGAGCGTTCGCTCGTCGGCATGAGCGATGATCAGACAGCCGTCTCCGTGAACCGCGGCAGGCCTCCGGTGGAGGACGCACTAGAGCTCCGGCTTGAGATGAGTCAGGAGTGGACTCAGCCCGACATCGATGTGGCACGTGGGCGGCACGAGAGGCTTGAAGCGAGCACTGGCGCGAGCGTCTTCGCAGGTCAGGGGCCACTTCTGAAGGGCACGGATACGTCTTGTAAACAGGGGGTTGGGGGTTCGAGTCCCCCCGCCAGCTCGAAAGTGCTTGCCGTGCAGCCATGCTCTGCATGGAGCATCTGAGCCGTGCTTTTTGTGAGAAATACAGAGGCGCCATCGACGTGCCAAGCCTTTGACCTGCAAAACCTTGAGGCCCGCGCTCTCTTTCGCTATGTCCGCAGGCCCTCCCGGCGCCACAGCCGCTCGACCCGCTTGACGTTCGCCTCCCACCCATCAGCGACCAGCAGCGCGTGGACCCGCCGATGCCCGTCCCGCGGGTGCCGCAGCGAGAGACCGGTCATCTCCCGGACCAGTCGGTCCTTTCTCCTCTTCATAGTGCCCTTCGTCGGCATACCCCTCCTCATCGTGACCCTGATCGTGCACCGGCGTACGCCAGGAGCGATCACCGGCCGCAACGCTGCCGGCTGAGGTCCGGTCATGGCTCCCTTCTGTGTCAAGACGCCTTGGGGATGCCGGTCGTAGGCTTGGTGGTGGCGGGTCCGGGAAGTGACTTGTCCGAAGAGCCGGTGTCGGGTTGTGAGCCGGTCGCGCTGGAGTCAGAGCCGTTGCCCGTGTGTCCTCCCGGGCCCGTCGCCGCGCCGCGGCTGAGGTCGTCAAGCAGTGCCCGATACACCAGGTCTGACAGCCGTCGTTTCAGGCATCGCATCGCCTCGTTGGGGGTCTTGCCGGCGGCGACTTTGCGGTCGTAGTAGGCCCTGCCCTCGGTGGCGTTGCGCAGCTGGACCACGGCCATGATGTGGAGGACCCGGTTGATCTTGCGGTTCCCGCCGCGGCTGAGGCGGTGGCGCACGTTGTCGCCGGAGGAGGCGTCGATGGGCGCGGTACCGGTCCAGGACGCGAAGTGGCCCTTGTCAGGGAAGCGGGTGATGTCGCCGACCTCGACGAGCAGCCGAGCGGCCCCGGAGGGCCCGATGCCGTGCAGGTCGGTCAGGGTCGTGCCGGTGGCGCGCAGCAGCACGGTCAGCTCCTTGTTCGCGGCCTTCTTGCGGGCGTACAGCCGCTCGAGGTCGGCGACGAGCTCGGTCGCGACCCGCTTACGGGTCTTGCCCACCACGTCCCGCGGCCGCACCCCGGTGAGGATCTTGCGGGCCTGAGCGGCGGACAGGTCGCGCTTGGCGCCGCCGGGAACCAGTTCCAGCAGAAGCGCATGCAGCTGGTTGATCTTGTAGGTGTGCTCCTCCCCGATGGAGCGGCGGCGGTCGACCAGGATCCGCAACACATCACGGTCCGCGTCAGCCACGACCGGGCGCAACCCGGACATCCGAGTACCGACCAGCGCCACCGAGTGCGCGTCGGTGGCGTCGGTCTTGCGGCCCTGCCCCGTGGCGAAGGTCCGCACCCGCGCCGACAACTTCGGCGGCACGTCCACCACCTGCTCGCCGGCAGCGACCAGGCGGGTCGCGACGTGCCGGCCGATGCCGTTGCACCCCTCGACCGCCCACACCCGCTGTGGCCATTGCTCGGCGTGCTCGAGCAGCGCGGTGAACCCGGCCTCGTCGGTGGCGTAGCGGCCGCGGTGCACGATGCTCTCATCGGCGGTCATCACCTCGATCGTCACGCTGCGTTTGTGCGGGTCCATCCCGATCACCACGCCCGCTGTCGTTGCTCCGTCCACGGTGCCTGCTCCTGTCGTCGAACCAGTGATTGGTCGAGCACGGAGGGCACCGCTACTTCCGGCAGCACAGTCCCTTCTTCAGCCTCTCCGGCCCTGCGGTGCCGGGGCGGCGCATGCCATGTGAGAGTCACGACCCGAAGGAAGGACAGCCGCAATTGAGAGCGACCAACCCCGACACCTGGACCGAGCCTGCGCGGGCACCGATCCTGCGTCAATGAAACAAGTAGCCGCGAGGGGTGAGCTTCCGCGTCTGGACACGCAAGGTTCATTCTGGTCATACTTGTGACCATGACGAGCATTTCGTTGGCCGACGTCAAGGCACACCTCTCCGAGGTCGTGAGCCGAGTGAGCAAGCACCACGAACGGGTCACCGTGACCGTGCACGGGCAGCCCTCGGCCGTCCTGCTCTCTCCGGATGACCTGGCCATGCTCGAAGAGACGATCGCCGTTCTGGGGGATGCAGACCTGATGACCCAGCTAGCCGCCGCCGAGGCCGACCTGGCCGCCGACCGGGTCGAGACCCAGGAAGACCTCGAGGCGGCGATGCGCTCACGCCGGACCTCGGCGTGAAAGATCCGCTCTACCAGCTGCTCATCGTCTCGTCGGCTCGCCGGCACCTCACCGAGGATCTGCCCGAGGCGGTCGCCACCGCCGCGTTCGAGTTCATCACCGGCCCGTTGCTCGAGAACCCACACCGTGTCGGGAAGCAGCTCCGCCTACCTCTGGCGGACCGGCACAGCGCTCGACGCGGCACCTACCGCGTCCTGTACCGCATCGACGATCAGGCCCGGACGGTGACCGTGCTGGCGATCGGTCACAGGGGGGAGATCTACCGTGGCTGATGAACCGCGGCGGTCGGAGGATGTCGCACGACACAGGTAGCCAGGTGAGGCCTTGTCAACAGGGGGTTGGGGGTTCGAGTCCCCCCGCCAGCTCTCGCGCGTGGGACGGGAGGGCGGCCGTTCGGCGACGCGGAAGTTCGGCTGCCACGCGGTAACTGCTGCGTGCGACCTGAACTTCTGCGTGGGGACGACGCCTGCACCCGCAGCCCGGGCCGCGCGGTTGTGGTGTCAGACGCCCGTGAGGCGGACGCCGGCGTAGGCGACGGTCGCGACGAGCACCCACGACAGGAGGCCGAGCACCAGCGCGCGGCCGCCCGTGCGGCGCAGCATCCGGAGGTGGATGCCCGTGCCCAGCCCCACCAGGGCGGCGGCGAGCAGCACCTCCTGGGCGGTCTTGGCGGCGTGCAGGGCCGGCTCGGGCAGCAGCCCGCTGCTCGACACGGCCACCGCGGCCAGGAAGCCGGCGACGAACAGCGGGAGCACCGGTGGGCGGCGCCCCGACGGCGCTGCCGGGCTGCGACGCCGCAGCGCGATGGAGGCGCCCGCGACGAGGGGAGCCAGGAGCAGGACACGGCTGAGCTTGATGACCACCGCGGTCGTCAGCGCTCCCGGGACCCGGTCGGCGGTCGCGACGGTCTGGCCCACGTCGTGCACGCTCGCGCCCACCCAGCTGCCGAAGGCGGCCGGGTCGAGGCCGAGCGGCTGGCGCAGCAGGGGGAGGAGCACGATGGCCAGGCTCCCGCACAGGGTGACGAGCGCGACGGCGACCGCGGTGTCGTCCTCGTCCCCGCCGGCGACCTCCCCCATCGCGGCGACCGCGGACGCGCCGCAGATCGAGAAGCCGGTGGCGACCAGCAGCGCCCGGGCCGGCGACACCCCCAGCAGCCGTCCGAGCAGCCGCGTGCCCGTGAACGTGATGGCGACGGTGCTGACCACGACGAGGGCGCCGCGCGGCCCCAGGTCGAGCAGCTGCCCCACCCCCAGCTGCAGGCCGAGCAGCACCACCGCCAGACGCAGCAGCCGGTGCGAGGCGACATGGGTACCGACGTGCAGGACGGGACGGTGCAGCCCGAGGTTGACCGCCAGCGCACCGAGGCCCACTGCGGCGGTGGAGGGGTTCACCGCCGGGACCAGGGCGTGCACGCCGAAGGCGACGCCGGTGGCGGCTGCGACGGCCAGCAGCCCGGGCACCGGGCTGCTGCGCCCGCGAGGGGGAACAGGCGGGCAGGACGGACGACAGCGGCTGCCCGTGCGGGGTGGGGGCACGGGGGCTGCAGGGGTCGGGATCGCGGGCTCGTCCATCATCGGTGTCTCGATCCTGGGCCTGACGGTCGGTGTCCGGTAGGGGGCTCGGGTGGATGGGGTCATCCAGGGGGCCGATGGCCGGCACTAGGTTGGACCGATGGCTCTGGATCGTGTCCCCGACCTCGACACCCTGTCGCTCCTGCTGGAGATCGCCGCCTGCGGCAGCCTGAGCAAGGCGGGGAGGGCCCGCGGTCTGAGCCAGCCTGCGGCCAGCGCCCGGGTGAGTGGGCTCGAGCGGCTGGTCGGCTTCGCGGTCATCACCCGCTCGGCTCGTGGCTCTACCCTGACCGCCGAGGGTGCACTGCTCGCGGAGTGGGCACGCGAGGTCCTCGCCGCCGCCGAGGTGCTGGGGGCGGGCATCGCGTCGCTGCGGAGCGACCGCATCGCCAGGCTCCGCGTGGCCGCGAGCCTGACCGTGGCGGAGCACCTCCTCCCGGGCTGGCTCGTCGTGCTGGCCGCGACGCACCCGCACACCGCCGTCAGCCTGACCGCCGGCAACAGCGACACCACGGCCGCCGCGGTCCTGGCGGGCGAGGCGGACCTCGGTTTCGTCGAGGGTCCCGACGTGCCGGCCGGACTCTCGGCCCAGGTCGTGGCGACCGACCGCCTGGTGGCCGTCGTCGCGCCCGGTCACCCGTGGGCCCATCGTCGCCGGGCGCTGGGCGCCGAGGAGCTGGCGGGCACCCGCCTGGTGCACCGTGAACCCGGCTCGGGGACGCGCACGGCGCTGCAACGCGCCCTCGCCCCGTTCGGCCCCCTCGCCCCGCCCCTGCTCGAGCTGTCGACCAGCAGCGGCGTCCGGTCCGCGGTCATCGCGGGGGCTGGGCCGGCCGTGCTCTCCGACCTGGCGGTGCGCGACAACGTGGCCGCCGGCCGCCTGGTGCAGGTGCCGGTGAAGGGCGTGGACCTGCACCGCTCGCTACGGGCCGTCTGGCTCGCGGCCCGGCGACCGGTCGGCGCAGCCGAGGACCTGCTCCGCCTCGCCGTGCCCCAGCCCGGGGGAGCGCGGCGCCCCCCGCGGCCACGGCCGGCCGCGACCGACCCCGCCTGACGCCACCGCCGACCCGACGCTCGCGGCGGACATGGCGACGCCGCCCAGGGATCGCCCGGGTCGCGGACGGCGCCGCGCCCTAGCCGCGGCTCGCCCCGGTCACCCAGTCGTAACGGATGTCCTCGTCGACGACGACCCCGTTCCACCGGCTGCCGACCCCCGCTCCACCGTCGACGTGACAGAGCGAGCCGGTCACGTAGTCGGCACCGTCCGAACAGAGCCACAGGACCAGGTGGCCGACCTCGGCCGGCTCGCCCGCCCGCGCCAGCGGCAGTGCCGGGACGCGGGCGGCGAGGGACGAAGCCATCGACGGCGGCAGGGGCTTGGGCTGGGTGTCGATGAGCCCCGGGCTAACGCAGTTGACGAGGATGTTGTGCGGGGCCAGCTCGATGGCTGCCACCCGGCTGAAGCTCTCGGTGGCAGCGCGGCTGCTCGCGTAGGCGGCGGCTCCCGCGGAGCCACGGTTGGACACCCCCGAGGAGAAGTTGATGATCCGGCCACCCTCACCCTGCTCGATGAGCAGCCGGGCGGCAGCCTGGGTCATCAGGAAGGTGCCGCGGCAGTTGACCGCGAAGACGGTGTCCCAGACGTCGGCCCGCTCATCGAGCAGACTCGCGTGCGGTGCCACGGCCGCGTTGTTGATGCAGAAGTCGAGCCGGCCGTAGGTCGTGCGAGCCGCCTCGACGACGGCCGCGGTGTCCTGCTCGGACCGGATGTCGGCGACGACCGCGGTCGCGAGGCTCCCGTGCGGCCGGCACGTCTCGGCCAGGCCCGCTTCGTCCCGGTCGCTCGCGATGACCTGGGCTCCCGCGGAGACGAGCTGTGCGACGAGGTCACGGCCGACGCCCCGGGCCGCCCCGGTGACGATGGCGACCCGTCCGGTGAAGTCGTACGACACGTTCATGAGCGGCTCCTGGGCTGGCCTGGTGGGTAGCCGCGACGACGTGCCTGAGAGGACGTGCCGGGCGCTGACGACGCGAACGCTAGGTCGACTGTCGACATTCGTCAAGGGCATCGGAACGACCACCCGCGGATGTCCGGGCGGCGCCGTCCGTGAGGGTTCGCGAAGCGATAGTCCTGCTACAAGGTGAGCGCCAGAAGGTCTTGCTTGTCGCGTGCCCACCGGCTCGCCATACTGAGCGACCACGGCTACTGCCCAACTCGCGCAACCGATTTGGCACACCCCTACGTTCCTTCGATCGGAGATCCCGCATGACCGAGCAGTTCGATGGGCGTGAGTCGGAGCGGCTCCGCCGCACCCACCTCCCCGAGCGGCGCCCGCTCCTCGGGATGTCCGTGCGGGAGGCCGACCTCTCGCTCGGCCTCGACGGTGCGGGGGGCGGACTGCTGGACACCACCCACTTCGACACCGTGCGCTTCCCCCCGCCCGAGTGGGCGCTGGAGAGCTTCGCCAGCGCGTACGCCGACGGCAACAACGCGTACACGGCCTACCGCGGCAGCAGCGAGGTCCGCCGAGCCTGCGCCCAGTCGATCTCGAGCCTGATGGGGGTCGACATCGACCCGTCGCGCCACATCGCCGTCACCGCCGGGACCCAGAGCGGGCTCTTCGCCGTGCTCAGCGCACTCGTCGACGAAGGTGACGTCGTCGTGCTCGCGGACCCCGAGTACCTGTTCGTCGAGCGGATGCTCCGGTTCCTCGGGGCCGAGGTCGTGCGTCTCCCGTTCGTGGAGACCGACGCCGGGCTGCAGCCCGACCTGGACCAGCTGGAGGTTCTCAGCCGGCGGGGCGTGTCGCTCTACGTGACGTCGAACCCCAACAACCCCACGGGGGCCGTCTTCAGCGAGGAGGCCGTCGTGCGGCTGGCCCGGATCGCCAGCGAGGGTGACTTCACCGTCCTCGTCGACGAGCTCTACTGCCGGCTCGTGTACGACGACACGCCGTACATGCACCTGGCGGCCCAGCCGGGGATGACGGACCGGACGGTGACCCTGCTCGGCGGCTCGAAGACGGAGTCGCTCAGCGGTTTCCGCGTGGGTGTGGTCGTCGGCCCCGGGCCGGTCATCGACGCGACCGAGCAGGTGCTCGCGATGATGTGCCTGCGCGCCCCCGCCTATGCCCAGCACGTCCTGACCCGGTGGCTCGTGGACGACCACGAGTTCGTCGCGACGCGCATCACCGAGCTCCAGAGCATCCAGCGGAGCACCGTGGCGCAGCTGCGGACGGTGCCCGGGCTCCGGGTCAGCCCCGGAGCGGGGACGGCCTACCTGTGGCCGGACGTGTCCGCGCTCGGCCTGACCGACGTCGAGGTGGCGAGGCTCCTGCAGGACGAGGCGGGGGTGGTGGTGAGTCCCGGGTACCAGTTCGGCCCCTCGGGGCTCGGCCGTTTCCGCATCTGCTACGCGCGCGAGGAAGCGGAGTGGGCCCGGGCCCTGGAGCGGATGACGGCGGCGCTCACGGGGGCCTCCCGAGAGTCCTGACCGAGGGGTCGCGATCGCGGTCCGGCCGTGACGACGCGGTCGCCACGACGTCCCTCGGAGACCCCATGCCAGTACGAGACGCAGACGATGGAGAACCCGTTGAGAACCACGATCGAGACCGGCGACGCACCACGGCCGGCCGGGCCCTACTCGCAGGCCGTCCGGGCCGGGGACTTCGTCTTCGTGTCCGGCCAGGTCCCGCGCGGGGTGGACGGCTCCTACGTCCCGGGCGACGTGGCGTCGGAGACCCGCCTGACGCTGCGGAACCTCGCGGCCGTGGCGCGGGCGGCCGGCGTCGACCTGGGGCAGGCCGTCCAGGTCACGGCCTACCTCGCCGACGGTGCGGACATCGCGGAGTTCAACCGTGCCTATGCGGAGTTCTTCACGGACGCGCCCCCCGCGAGGACCACGGTCGTGGCAGGTCTGCGCCAGGTCAAGGTCGAGCTCGACGCCGTCCTCTACGTGGGGTCGCCGTGAGCCGGGGCCGCTCCCGCCACGACCCACTCCTTCCGGCACTCGCCGCGGTAGGTGAGAGCCGTTGTGCCCCAGTCACATGCCGCGCACCCAACGGTGACGTAGATGTGACACGTGGGGGATTGACAAGTGCTTCGCAGAGCCATCATGGTGAATTGTCGACAACCGACGAAGTTGGTCCAAGACCCAGGAGGTCTCATGTCTCCGTCAACCGCAGCCTCTGAGCGGTTCGTCGCCGCGGCGGACGTGGCGCGCGGCGGCGTCGCCGGCCTTCGCTCGACGGGTGTCGTCGGATGACCACCCCGCTGCTCGAGGCACGGGGGCTGTCCAAGCACTACCCCTTCCCGCGCTCGGTCCGTCAGTGGGTCGGGAACGCGCCCGCCCGAGTCCTGCGTGCCGTCGACGACGTGGACCTCACGGTCGAGAGCGGTCGCACGCTGGGCGTGGTCGGCGAGACGGGGTCGGGCAAGAGCACCCTCGGGCGCCTGCTGCTGCGCCTCGAACGACCGACGTCGGGTCAGGTGCTCATCGACGGGAGCTCACCCGACACCGCGGGCGCGGCCCGGGCGCATCAGCTGCGCCGGGACGTGCAGGTCGTGCTCCAGGACCCGTACACCTCCCTCAACCCCTACCTGACGATCGGCAGCGCGATCGAGGAGGTGCTCACGGTCGGGGGGATGACCTCGCGCGAGGAGCGCCGGGCCCGGGTCGCCGAGCTGCTGGAGCAGGTCGGTTTCCCGGCGGCCTGGTCCGAGCGCAAGCCGGGACAGCTGTCCGGTGGGGGGCGGCAGCGGGTCAGCATCGCCCGGGCGCTGGCCGCCGGCCCCCGGCTGATCGTCGCCGACGAACCGGTGTCGGCGCTCGACGTGTCGGTGCAGGCCCAGGTGCTCAACCTGTTCCAGCGACTCCAGCGCGAGCTGGACCTGGCGTACGTCTTCATCACCCACGACCTCGCCGTCCTCGAGCGCATCGCCGACCGGGTCGTCGTCCTCTACCTCGGCAGGGTCGTCGAGACCGGCCCGGCGGACGCGCTGTTCGCCGGCCCGGCGCATCCGTACACCCAGGCCCTGCTGAACGCGGCTCCGGCCCTCGGGCGTAGCCGGTCCACCTCGAGCGCGGTCGCCGGTGAGCTGCCGGACCCCGCATCGCCCCCCGCGGGATGCACCTTCCACACCCGGTGCCCCTTCGTGATGGACGTCTGCCGCACCACGCGGCCGAGGCTGACGCCCATCGCCGGTGGGCTCCAGGCCGCGTGCCATCTGCACGAGGGCTCCACCCCCGACCCCGATCCGCCGGCGACACCGTGAACCTCGCAGGACACCAACCCCCACCTCCCCAGGAGAAGCTCATGACACCGTCCATCGCCTCACCCGCACGCCGTACGCCCCGGACGCGGTCGACCGCCGCTCTCGGCGGCCTGCTGACGCTGGCCCTCACCCTCAGCGCCTGTGGTGGCGGCGGGACCAAGGAGACCGCGGACTCCTCCCCGGGCGCCACGAGCTCGGTCGACACCCTGAAGCTCGCCAACGCGGTGGCCGTCGACACCCTCGACCCCATCCAGGCGTCGGCCAACGAGTCCATCTGGCTCGACCAGAACATCTACGCGCGGCTGGTGCAGACCGACCCCACCGGAACGAAGATCGTCCCCGACCTGGCCGACAAGTGGGAGATCAGTGCCGACCAGCTGACCTACACCTTCCACCTGCGTCCGGGCGTGAAGTTCGCCGACGGGACGCCGGTCACCGCCCAGGACGCGAAGTGGTCGATCGAGCGGGCGCGTGCCGGGGAGGACAGCGCGTGGGGCTTCCTCATCACGCCGGTCACCGACATCACGGCGACCGACGACCAGACGTTGACCATCAAGCTCTCCACCCCGCACGCTCCCCTGCTCGCCGACCTCGCGATGTACGCCTACGCGGTCCTGCCGCAGAAGGCCGTCGAGGCCGACAAGGACTTCTTCGACAAGACGCCGTACGGCGCCGGGCCCTTCAAGGTGACGAGCCTGTCGGCGCAGAGCAACCTCGTGCTCACCCGCAACGACAACTACTGGGGCCCCAAGCCCAAGATCAAGACCGTCGAGGTCAGCATCGTGACCGACGACAACACCCGTCTCCTCCAGCTCCAGGGCGGGCAGGTCGACGTGATCGAGAACCCCGCGGGCAACGTCCTCAAGCAGATCCAGGCCAACCCGAAGCTGCGGGTCGACCTGTTCGACTCCACCCGTGTCGACTTCGTGTCGCTGCCGCTCAAGACCAAGCCGCTCGACAACGTCAAGGTCCGCCAGGCCATCAAAGCGGCGCTGGACCTCGGCCGGATGAACACCCTCGCCTACCAGGGCAACGCGAAGGTCGCCAACACCTTCTTCCCGTACAAGATGCTGTTCTGGGACGAGGCCGCGCCGGAGCCGAAGCAGGACCTGGCCAAGGCCAAGCAGCTGCTCGCTGACGCGGGCTACCCCGACGGGTTCACCATCCCGCTCATCGCGGTCAGTGCCGACGCGGCCGGCCAGGCGCAGGCGGTCGTGATCAAGGACGACCTCGCGAAGATCGGGATCACCGTCGACATCCAGTCCTTCGAGCTGTCGACGGCGTACGACAAGCAGCGTCCCGGCACCAACGGGATGGGCATGCGCTACTGGACGAACGACATCATCGACCCCGACGAGGTGGCGACGTTCGGTGCTGACGGCGGCGGCGGCGCGAACGCCTTCAACAGCTACTGGAAGGACGAGGCCGTCACCGCGCTGGTCAACCAGGCGCGCTCGGAGACCGACACGACCAAGCGGGCCGACCTGTACGCCCAGATCCAGACGGCCATCGCCGACCAGGTGCCCTTCATCCCACTCGCCTACGCGCCCTTCCGGTACGCCAGCGGCTCCTGGGTCAAGGGTTTCAAGGCCTCCCCCCTGGGCAACTACAACGACTCGCTGCTGACCCTCACGGTCGAGGGGCACTGAGCCATGGGGTCGTCGGTGAACCTGCGCTGGTCGAGGGTGGCGAACCTGGTGCCGGTCCTGTTCGGGATCACGCTCGTGAGCTTCCTGCTCCTGCGTCTGGTTCCCGGCGACCCGGCCCAACAGATCCTCGGCAACCGCTACACCCCGGAGGCCGCAGCCGGCATCCGCAGGACGCTGGGTCTGGACCGGCCGTTGCTCGAGCAGTACTGGATGTTCCTCAAGGGCGCGATGACCGGGTCCTTCGGGGAGTCCTACCAGTACCACCGTCCGGTCGGGGAGCTGCTCCTCGACCGGACGGGGGCCTCGCTCATGCTCGTCGGCCTCACCGCGGTCTTCTGCGCCGCCCTCAGCATCCCGCTGGGGATCTGGGCGGCGGTCCGCCGGGGCGGCCTGGTCGACCAGGCGACCCGGGTCCTCTTCACCCTCGGTTTCGCCCTGCCGGCCTTCCTGGTCGGGATCGTGCTCATCCTCGTCTTCGGCCTCACGCTCGGGTGGGCTCCGATCGGCGGCTACGGGACCGGTGTCGCCAGCCACCTGGGGCACCTCGTCCTCCCGGCGCTGACGCTGGCCATCCCGTTCTCCACGGTGCTGGTGCGCTCGCTGCGGTCCAGCACCATCACCGTCCTGGAGGCGGACTTCGTGACGATCGCGCGGCTCAAGGGGATCTCGGAGTCCCGGATCCTGCTGCGGCACGTGCTGCGCAACGCGATCGGACCGGTCGCCGTGGTGTTCGGCATCAACCTGGCGTTCCTCGTGGGCGGGACGGTCGTGGTGGAGAACGTCTTCTCGATCCCGGGTCTCGGCAGCCTCCTGGTCGGCGCGGTCTCGACCCGCGACTACCCGGTGGTGCAGGCGGTGGCCCTGGTGCTCGCCGTCTTCGTGGTCCTGGTCAACCTGCTCACCGACGTCGTCCACGGCCTCCTGGACCCCCGTCTGGCCGCGGGGGTGCAGCGATGACCGTCCTCGACCCGGCCCAGCTCGGGACGGGCTCCGCACCCCGCCGGGCCCGCCGGCTGGCCGTCCCGCTGCCGCGGGCCGTGCGCGGTCGCCCGGCGCTGTACCTCGGCTCGGGCCTGCTGCTCCTCATCTCGGTGCTGTGCCTCGGGGCGCCGCTGTTCACGTCCTACTCGCCCACGGAGATCGACGCGCTCGCTGTCCTGGTGACCCCTGGCACCGGGGGCCACCTGCTCGGGACCGACGAGTTCGGCCGCGACCTCTGGGCCCGCCTCCTGTACGGCGGCCGCTACGACCTCGCCATCGCCTTCGGGGCCACGACGGTGACGCTCGTGGTGGGCACGGCGATCGGGATGGCCAGCGCCTACGCGGGCGGCTGGGTCGACGCCGTCGTCATGCGCATCGTCGACCTGTTCTTCGCCTTCCCGTTCATCGTGCTCGTCATCGCGATCATCGCGGCCCTCGGGCCGAGCCTGCGCAACATGTTCATCGCGCTGTGGATCGCCAGCTGGGTGGGCTACGCCCGCATCGCCCACGGGCAGACGCTGTCGGCGAGCCGGTACGGCTACGTCGTGGCCGCCGGATGCCTCGGGTACTCCCGCCGCCGGATCCTCGCCCGGCACGTACTCCCCAGCGTGCTGCCCTTCGTGACCGTGTTCGCCATGGTCGACGCGGTCGGCAACGTGCTCCTGGGCGCCTCGCTCGGCTTCCTCGGCATCGGCATCCCGCAGCCCACGCCCGAATGGGGCTCGATGATCTCGGGGGGCCAGGCCTACGTGCTCTCCAACTGGCAGCTGTCCCTGATCCCGGGGCTCGCCCTGGTCCTGCTGGGCGTGGCGTTCAGCCTCCTGGGCGACGGTCTCGCCGACCTCTTCCGGGCCAAGCAGTGAGTACCGCGGGCCGCAGCCCGGCACCGACCGGAGGAGCCGGGATGACGCCTCACGAACCACCGCGCGGAGAGCTGCTGCTCGACGTCCACGACCTCCGGGTGGCGATCCCCAGCGACGCCGGCGACGTGATGGCCGCCGACGGCGTCAGCCTGCAGCTGCGCCAGGGCGAGGTGCTCGGCGTGGTGGGCGAGACCGGCTCCGGCAAGAGTGTGACCTGTCGTGCCCTGCTCGGGCTGCGCCCGACGCCGCAGTCGACGGTCAGCGGGACCGTCGGGTACCCGGCGCACGACGTCGACGACATCCTGTCCCTGCCGCCGCGCCGGTTGCGCGAGCTGTGGGGACGCCGGGTGGCGATGATCCCGCAGAACCCGATGACCTCCCTGAACCCCGTCCGCCGGATCGGCGAGCAGGTCGCGGAGGCGGTGGGGGCCTCGGGCGGACCGACGGGGCAGGCCGGCGACGCCCGCGTCCTCGAGCTGCTGCACCAGGTCGGCCTGCCGGCCCCCGAGACGCGGCTGCGTGACTACCCGCACCAGTTCAGCGGCGGCATGCTCCAGCGGACGGTGATCGCGATCGCCCTCGCGCAGAAGCCCGACCTCATCGTGGCCGACGAGCCGACCACCGCTCTCGACGTGCTCATCCAGGACCAGATCCTGGCGCTCCTACTCTCCCTCCAGAGGGACCTGGGGACGGGCCTCATCCTCGTCAGCCACGACCTGTCCGTGGTCTCGCAGGTCTGCGACCGGGTGGCCGTCATGTACGCCGGTCAGATCGTCGAGCTCGCGGACACCGCGACGCTGCTGGAGTCGCCGCGCCACCCCTACACCCGGGCGCTGCTCGGGGCCCTGCCCGGCGCCGTGCCCCGTGACCAGGAGCTGCGCGTCATCCCCGGCAGCCCCCCGCAGCTGGTCGGTCTCGGCCCGACCTGTCGCTTCGCCCCTCGCTGCGAGCTCCACGAGCCGGCCTGCGACGGCTGGCCGACCGCGCTGCGGGACGTCGGCCCGGCGCACACGAGCCGCTGCCGCCGCGCCACCGCCGACAACCTTCCATCCCCATCACCTCGACACCAGGAGACACAGTCATGACCGCTCAGCCCCTTCGCATCGGTATGGTCGGCACGGGCCGCTGGGCCGTCCGATCGCACATCCCCGGCTGGCAGCGCGACCCGCGCTGCCAGGTGGTGGCGCTCTCGGACGTCGATGCCGACTCGCTCGCCCGGGCGGCCCAGGAGTTCGGGGTCGAGCGGACCAGCACCGACTACCGCGAGCTGGTGGAGGACCCGGACATCGACGTCATCGACGTCGTGACCGGGGATGCGGCGCACTTCGAGGTGACCATGGCCGCCCTCGAGGCCGGCAAGCACGTGCTGTGCGAGAAGCCCGTCAACCACGACTACCGGGAGGTCGTCCGGGCCGCCGAGCTCGCCGACAGCAAGGGTCTGAAGACCAAGCTGGGCTTCACCTTCCGGTACGCCCCCGCGGTGATGTACGCCGCCGAGCTCATCCGTGACGGCTGGGTCGGCAGGCCGTACATGCTCAACGCGTACGAGCAGAACAGCCAGTGGCTGGACCCCCAGACCCCGCTGCGCCAGCAGGGCGACGCCGGCGACCCGGACTTCCTGCAGGTGGCCTCGATCGAGGGCTACGGGGCGCCGGTCATCGACATCATGCACTGGTGGATGGGCACGGCGCTGGAGTCCGTCGTCGGCACGATGCGCAACTTCGTCCCGGAGCGGGTGGTCAGGGACACGGGCGCGATGACCCGGATGAACATCGACGACGGTGACATGTTCATCGCGGAGTTCGCCGGTGGTGGGCTGGCCTCGGTGCAGTCCTCGTTCGTCACGGTCGGTAACTTCCCCGGGATCGAGGTGCGGATCTACGGGTCCGAGGGCGCCCTCATCGTCCGGCTCGTCGAGGAGGAAGGCATCTGCCAGACGCTCAAGGGCGCCACGAAGGGGTCGGTCGAGTTCAAGGAGATGGAGATCCCCCAGCGCTTCTTCCCGGAGGGCGGCTCCTCCCTCGAGCCCTGGCCCTTCCTTTTCTACTCCAACCTGGTCCGCAACTTCGCCACCGAGATCCTGGACGGTGGCCCCGAGAACCAGGGTGACTTCCGCCAGGGCGCCCTGGTGCAGGAGACGATCAACGCCTTCGAGGCATCGTTCCGTCGTCGCGCCTGGGTCGACTTCCCCCTGACGCAGGCATGAGCGCCGCCGCGGCCTCCCCACCGACCGCGCACGGCTGGGGCGACCTGGCCGACGACCCCCACGCGACCCGGCTGATGGAGGAGGCGCTCGCCGCCACCGAGGTCGCCGGCCTGACGTTCGCCGACGTGCGCCTGGTCGAGGCCGAGGAGCTGCGCCTGTACACCGCGCGCAGCGGCGAGCTGGACGAGCGCAGCGAGCACAACGCCGGGATCGGCGTCCGCGTGCTGGTCGACGGCGCCTGGGGTTTCGCCGCGGTACCCCTGACCGGGCCGGGCTCGCCCGGCGCCCGGGCGCCGCGGCTGGCCGCCGAACAGGCCGTGCGCTCGGCGCGCGCCGGCTCGGGCCTGGCGCGGACCGAGCTCCCTCCACGGGCTCCGTCCAGTGGGCGGTGGGAGGTACCGGTCGGGCTCGACCCGTTCGCCGTGCGCGACGAGGAGCGACACCAGCTCCTGCAGGAGGCGGTGCACGCCGCGTCGGCACCGCGCGCCGTGCGGTCGGTCACCGCCGGGCTCAACGCCAAGCGTCAGCACAAGCACTACGCCGACAGCGAGGGCTCGCGCCAGCACCAGCACCTGGTCGAGTCGGGCGCCGTCCTGCAGGCGACCGCCGCCGACGCGTCCGGGGTGCAACGACGCAGCTACCCCAACTCCTTCCACGGCAACACCGCAGCCGGCGGGTGGGAGTACGTGACCGGGCTGTCCCTGCCCAGCGAGGCGGCCCGGGTGGGGGAGGAGGCGGCCCAGCTCCTCACCGCCCCCCACGCGCCGGCCGGCACCGCGTCGGTCGTCATCGGCCCGGCCCAGATGGCGCTGCAGATCCACGAGTCCGTGGGGCACGCCATCGAGCTCGACCGCATCCTCGGCGACGAGACGAACTTCGCCGGTACCTCCTGGGTCCAGCCCGCCGACATCGGCTCCCTCCGCTACGGCTCCCCGGCCGTGACGATCGTGGCCGACCCCACGCTCCCCGGCACCCGGGGGACCTTCGCCTGGGACGACGAGGGCACCCCCGCCGTCCGGCGCACCCTGGTCGACGAGGGCGTCCTGCGCGAGGTGCTGTCCAGCCGGGAGTCCGCCGCCCGTCACGGCCGGCAGACCTCGGGCGCGGCTCGGTCCGACGGATGGGCCTACCTCCCCGTCCCCTTCGCGACCAACGTCTACCTCGAGCCCGGCACCGGGAGCCTGCCGGAGCTGCTGGACCGGATGGGGGACGGCTACTACGTGGACGACAACCGCAGCTGGTCGATCGACGACCGGCGGCTGGCCTTCCAGTTCGGTACCGAGGTGGCGTGGGAGGTCCGGCGCGGGCGACGGGGTCGTCTCCTGCGGGGGTTCTCCTACGGAGGCCTGACACCGCAGTTCTGGGGATCGGTCGAGGCCGTGGCCGGCCCCGAGGAGTTCCGGTCCTTCGGCATGCCGTGCGGCAAGGGTGAGCCCAAGCAGTGGGGCTTCCTCGGCCACGGCGCCGCGCCGACGCTCGTGCGCTCGGTGCGGATCGGGGTGATGGGATGAGCGCCCTCGACCGGTCCACGGACGCGGGCCCGCTGCGCGCCGCCGTCGGCAGGGACCGCGCGCTGTCGGCCTGCCACGCGGCGGTCGCGTCCGCCCTGGCCGCGGGCGCCGACCAGGCGAGTGCCTTCCTGGCCGCCCGGAACGCCGGCTACACCCGCTTCGCCCAGGACCGCGTCCACCAGCCGCAGGACATCTGCGAGTGGACCCTCATGGTCCGGGCGGAGGTCGACGGCCGGGCGTCCCGGGTGGCGACGACGGACCTGGAGGCGGCGAGCACGATCGGCGAGCGGGCCACCGAGCGCGCTCGCGCGCTCGCGGTGGCGTACGGACACCTCCCCGCCCTGCGCGTCGCGGCGACCACGGCGGAGGCCGACGACCAGGACGCGTCGCTGTGGCTCGAGGACACCGCCGCGTGGGACACCGGAGCCCGGACCGCGGCGGCCCGCGCGACCATGGCCGAGGCGGCCCGTGCGGGTGGGGCCGCCTACGGCATGTACGGGCACGCGGCGACCGAGCTCGCCACGGTGACCGCTCAGGGAGTGTCGCGGTACGCCCGTGCGACCGAGGCGGTCGGCGGTCTGACGGTCAGGATCGGGGACGGGACGTCGCACTGGACCGACGTCGACCGCTCGCTCGGGGTGCTGGATCTCGAGGCAGCGGCCGTGCGCACCGTGCGGGAGGCACACGCGGGGCAGCATCGGGTCGACCTGCCGGATGGTACGTACGACGTCGTGCTGGGCCCGCTCGCCACCGGGGCGCTCCTGGAGCGCATCTCGGCGTTCGGCTTCACCGGGGAGGCGGTCGCCGACGGCGTCGGTGCCGTGGCGCGTCGGCCGGGGGAGCTCGTGGCCGCCGCCGCGGTGGACGTGGCCGACGACCCCCGCGCCCGGCGCGGTCTGCCGTTCCCCTTCGACCTCGAGGGCACGACCTCGGTGCGCGTCCCGCTGCTGGAGCGGGGCCGGGTCGCGCAGGCGGTCACCGACCTCGCCAGCGCCGCGCGGTCCGGTCTCCCACCGACCGGGCACGCACACATCGCCCGCGAGGAGACCCCGCACGCCGTCCCCGCCAGCATCACGATGGCCGGCGGCGCGACCGAGGACCTGCTGGCCGGGGTCGAGCGGGGGCTCTACGTCCAGCGCCTCTGGTACCTCAACGTCATCGACCCCGAGACCACCACGCTCACCGGCGGCAGCCGGGACGCCTGCTTCCTCGTCGAGGACGGGCGGCTGGCCCGGCCCGTGGCGCCGGCGCGGTTCTCGGAGTCGGTCTTCGGTGCCCTGCACCGCGTCGACGCCATCGGCTCGGAGATCCTCGCGCAGCCGTTGATGAACGTGTGGAACGGGTGCGTCAGCGCCCCGGCCGTCCGGGTTCGGGGCTTCCGCTTCGGAGGAGCGACATGAAGGTCTCGAGCAACGCCGACCGCCTGGTGACCCAGGTGCTCACGGGAGAGGTGTGGCCGGCAACGGCCGACCGCCACGCCTACCGGGTCGACCCGGACGGCGCACCGTTCCTGCTGCCGGGGATGGGGGCCGTCACCCTGGGGACGCACCTGGGCGACCCCGCCACCGGGCTCAGCTCGGACCACCTGGAGCCGGGGCTGTCGGTCCGGCACCGGGACGCGGCCGCCAACTACGCCCTGCAGTACCTCACCTGCGTCGGCAACACCGTGACGATCGTCTCCGGCGAGGCCGCCGGGTGCACCGGGACCGTCATCGGGCAGCACGCCTACGTCCTGGTGGACGCCCCGGACGACGTCCTGGAGCGCACCACCGTGGGAGACCGGGTCCGCATCCGGGCCGAGGGCCAGGGGCTGCGGCTCACCGACCACCCCCTGGTCCGGGTCAAGAACCTGTCGCCGGCCGTGCTCGACCGGATGCCGGGCGGGACCCGCCCGGACGGACGGCTCGAGGTGCACGTCGCCGCCCGGGTCCCGGCCGAGGCGGCGGGTGCCGGTGGCGGCATGTTCTCGGAGTTCGCCAACACCGACCTGATGGGTGCGTACGCCGGGCTGTCCGACGACCTCTCGTTGGGTCTGGAGAGCCTGCGGATCGGTGACCTGGTCGTGCTCGAGGACCAGGACCACGGCTTCGGACGCGGGTACCGCCCGGGGTGGGTGACGGTCGGCACGATCTCGACCGGGCAGTGCGCTCTCTTCGGGCACGGGCCCGGGCCGAGCACGCTCCTCACGGGCCCGGCCGAGGCCTTCGCGATCGTCGACGACCCGTCCGCCAACCTCAGCTCGTACGTCCTGGAGGAAGCATGATCCCCGTCGCCATGAACCTCTCCGGCGTGGTCGAGAGCCCCAGCGTGGGCCCGACGCCCTACCGCATCGACGAGGACGGCCGACCCTACGTCCCCGTCGGCGACGGTGGTGTGGTGCTCGGCGTCCACCTGGGAGATGCCCTCCACGAGGTCGAAGGGGACCACGTCGCGCCGGGTGCGACGCTCTCCCACCCGGATCCGGCGGTGTCGTTGGGTCTCACCTCCTACGCGTGCATCGGCAACCCAGTGGTCGTCCGCGACGGCGCGGCCGCCGGGGCCCGGGGCTGGGTGCTGGGGAAGCGCGGCGAGCACGGGCGCGTCCTGGTCACGCTGCCCGACGAGGCGCTGGCGGTGCTCCAGCCCGGCGACGGCATCTCCGTGCGCGCCCACGGCCAGGGCGCAGTGCTGCCGGGCGCCCCTCCCGGCGTCCAGCTGCTGAACCTCGACCCCGGCCTGCTCGTGGCCCTGGGCATCGCGGTGGTCGGCGACCGGGTCCACGTCCCGGTCCGCGGCGTCGTGCCGGGCCGGCTCGCGGGCAACGGGGTCGGGCGACCCGCCCACCAGTGGGACGTGGACCTCGCCTTCCCGGCCGGTGACCCGGTCCTGGCCGTGCTGCGGCTGGGCGACCTGGTGGCGGTGACCGACCTCGACGTCCGCCACAACATCGGCTATCGCCGTGGGTGGGTCACAGTGGGTGTCGTCATCCACGGCGACAGCCCGCAGCCCGGTCACGGACCCGGGGTGACGCCCGTCCTCACGGGCCCGGCGAGCGCGATCGACGCGGTCGCCGACCTCGCCGGCCCGACCCCCTTGACGTGGACGTCGCTGTCCGACCGCTCGGTGGCCACCGGCGGCGGCAGCAGGGCACGATGAGCGACATGCTGCAGCACCAGTCCCTCCCGGAGTCCGTGCACCGGGTCCTCCGACGGCGGATCCTGAACAACGAGATCCCCAGCGGGACACGGCTCATCGAGGCGTCCCTGGCCGCGGAGCTCGGCGTCAGCCGGGCCACGATCCGGGAGGCGATGCGCAGGCTGGCCGGTGAGGGGCTCATCAGGATCACGCCGCGTCGCCACAGCGAGGTGACGCGCATGAGCCCGGAGGAGGCGGACGACGTCTGCTTCGCGCGCTACGTGCTGGAGGCCGGCGTGGCGCGGACGATCCCGGCCGCCGTCCGCCGGTCGCTGGCCGAGCCGATGGCGGCCGCCCTGGACGAGATGGACGCGGCCGCCCGGAGCCAGGACGTGGAGGCGATCGTCGAGGCCGACGGCCACTTCCACCGCCTGATCGTCCAGGCGTCCGGGCGCTCGCGCGCCTGTGAGCTGTGGTCCAGCCTGGACGGCCAGATGGGCGCGCTCATGCGCTCGTCCATCGACCGTCAGCACATCAGCCTGTCCGAGGTGCGTGCTCGGCACGAGCTGGTCCGGGACGCCCTGCTGGGCGGCACCGCGCGGGCCGTCGACCGGGCTCTCCTCGACCACTACGTGAACACCACCCACCACGCGGTCCGCGGGGAGACCTCCACCCGATGAGCGGACTTCGCTGGGGCGTGCTCGGGACCGCCAACATCGCCAGGGCGCAGTTCCTCCCGGCCGTGCGCGAGACCGGCCAGCGCGCGGTGCTCGTGGGTGGCCGCGACCGCGACGCCACGGCCGAGTTCGCTCGCGCGCACGGGGTCGAGCGCTCCGTCGGGGGCTACGCGGCGGTGCTCGAGGACCCGGAGGTGGACGCGGTCTACGTCCCCCTGCCCAACCCGCTCCACGCCGAGTGGACGGTGGCGGCGCTACGGGCCGGGAAGGCCGTGCTGTGCGAGAAGCCGCTCTGCCTGGACCCCCCGCAGGTCGAGCAGGTGCTGGCCGTCGCCGAGGCCGCCGAGCAGCCGCTGTGGGAGGCGTTCGTCTTCCCGTTCCAGGCTCAGCACGCGCGCCTGGTCGAGCTCCTCACCGAGGGCGCGATCGGGGACCTGCGCGAGATCGTCGGCTCCTTCCACTTCGAGGTCTCCCGCCCCGACGACATCCGGCTGTCCCGGGAGACGGGCGGGGGTGCGCTGGCCGACGTCGGGTGCTACCCGATGCGCCTGGCGCACGAGCTCTTCCAGGGGACGGCGGAGTCCGCCACCGCCACAGCCGTTCTCGGTGAGCAGGTGGAGGTCGACGTCTCGGCCGTCCTGTCCTACCCGGACGACCGCCGCCTTCTCCTCACGTGCGGGTTCCGGCGGAGCTACGACACCACGACGGTCCTGCTCGGGACCGAGGGGTCGCTGCGGCTCGACAACCCCTACCACCCGGGGCGGGGCACGGTGCTGGAGGTGCGACGCCGGGGCGCCGACCCGGTGCTCGAGAAGCCGACCCAGGACACCCGCTCGTTCAGTGCGGCTCTGCGGCACATCGCCGCGGTGCTCGCCGGCGAGCAGGCCCCGGCCCACACCGCCCTGGAGTCCGCGCTGCCGGTGGGCCGAGCCCTGCACCTCGCCCAGACCGCTGTGTCGGCCCCGCCTTCATCCGACCTCGCCCGCCCAGCCCTCGCAGGAGACCTGCCATGAACCGACCGACCACCCTTCCCGACCGGCCCACCGTGCTCATCTCGACCTACCTCGAGCCCCACCTCGTCGAGAGGATCGCGACCGAGCTCTCGGTCGAGGTGCTGTACGACCCGGCGCTCCTGCCGCAGCCCCGCTACGGCAACGACCACGGTGGCGTCCGCCCGGAGCTCGACGAGGAGGCGGAACGTCGGTGGTTGGACATGCTGGCCCGTGCCGACGTCGCCTTCGACTTCGACTGGCGAGCGCCGTCCCTGATGACGGCCAATGCTCCGCGCCTGATCTGGGTCCAGGCGACGAGCGCGGGGATCGGCGCCTTCGTGCAGCGCCACGGGCTGGACACCGGCGAGGTCGTCCTGACCACCGCGGCGGGGACCCACGCGGTGCCGCTCGCCGAGTTCGCCGTAGGGGGAGTGCTGCACTTCGTCAAGGACATCCCGCGGTTGCAGGCCCACCAGAGGGAGCACCACTGGGAGCGACACGTGAGCGGTCAGCTGGCGGGCCGCCGGGTCACGGTCGTGGGCCTGGGGGCGATCGGACGGAAGGTCGCCGAGACCTTCGACGCGCTCGGGACCGACGTGACGGGCGTGGGGCGGGTGGGTGGCTCGTACGCCGTCCCGGCCGGGGTCCGCGTCGTGTCCACGGACGACCTCGACGAGGTCCTGCCGTCGTCCGACGTCCTCGTCCTGGCCGTCCCCCTCACCGCCGAGACCGACGGGCTGGTCGATGCCGGTCGCGTCGCGGCCCTGCCCCCCGGAGCCATCGTGGTCAACATCGCCCGCGGGCCGGTGATCGACGAGTCGGCCCTCACCGAGGGACTGGGGTCCGGCCGGCTCGGCGGCGCCGTCCTGGACGTCTTCGAGGTGGAGCCCCTGCCCACGGACTCGGCCCTGTGGGATCTGCCCAACGTGCTGGTCTCGCCGCACTCCGCCTCCACCGCCGCGGTGGAGAACGAGGTGCTCGTCGAGCTGTTCATCGACAACTTCCGCCGGTTGAGGGACGGGGAGCCGCTCGTGAACCGCTACCGTCCCGACCTCGGGTACTGAGGCCGTCGTGCGACGGTTGCCACAGGAGGCACGCCCATGAGCCTGCGCCGCGGCCTGGCCGCTCCCAACTTCGCCGAGAACCCCCATGACCTCGTGCGTCTGGGCGTCGCCGCCGAGGAGGCGGGGTTCGACGGCTTCTTCCTCTGGGACCACATGCTGTTCGCCAACGACGGCCGGGGACCCGACATCCAGGACCCCTGGCTGGTGCTGGCGCTCATCGCGGAGCACACCGAACGGATCACGATCGGCACCATGATCACGCCGCTGTCCCGGCGTCGGCCCTCGGTCCTCGCGCGCCAGTGCACGACTCTCGACCGCATCAGCAACGGCCGGCTGGTGCTGGGCGTCGGTATCGGGTCGCCGGCACGCGGCGACTTCGAGCTGTTCGGTGACGAGGCCGACGACGTGGTCCGCGCGGAGATGCTCGACGAGGGCCTGGACGTCCTGGACGGACTGTGGAGTGGAGCGCCGTTCTCCCACGACGGGACGCACTACACGGTCACCGACGTGCGCTTCACCCCCACTCCGGTGCAGCGCCCGCGTGTCCCGATCTGGGTCGGCGGGACATTGCCCCGGCGGCGGCCGATGATGCGGGCGCTGCGGTGGGACGGTGCCGTGCCCATCACGTGGTCCGACGGCCGGCTGGCCCGGCCGAGCGTGGACCAGATCCGGTGGGTCCGCGACCTGTCCCGGCAGCACCGAGCCCACGGGGAGGGTCCGTTCGAGCTGGCGGTCTGGGCGGAGGTGGCGGAGGACCCGGCCGGCCTGACCGAAGAGCTGCCGGCGTACGTGGATGCGGGCGCCACGTGGTGGATCGAGACGGCCAAGCCGGAGCCGGGGTGGCACGACGGCCTGGTCGCCCGCATCCGCGAGGGTGTCTGAGCGCGTCCGTCCGTGGAGCTGCCCGCGGTCAGCGGGGTACGCACTAGCCTGATCCGACCACGGGCGGGTACGCCCCCGAGGTCGACGGAGGTGTCATGTCGCAGCTGACGGTCAGTATCGCGGGGCTGCGGGCCGTCGAGGCCCTCGCCGAGCACGGGTCGATCTCCGCGGCCGCCGCAGCCCTGGGGTACACGCCCTCCGCGGTGTCCCAGCAGATCGCTCGACTCGAGCGGGACCTGGGGGAGCGCGTCATCGAGCGCCAGGGCCGGCGAGCGATGCTCACCGCGTCCGGGGCGATCCTCGCCGAGTCCGCGCGGCGCATCATCCTCGAGCTGGAGAGCATGAACGCCAGGGTCCAGGCGCAGTCGGCGACCGTGGCCGGGCCGCTGACGATCGCGGCGTTCCCCAGTGCCGCCCGCGGGATCCTGCCGGCCGCCATGTCGCGCCTCGTCCGCGACTGGCCCGACCTGGAGCTGCGGGCCCTCGAGGTGCCGTCGCACCGGGCCGCGCAGCTCGTCGTCGACGGCGCCGTCGACATCGCCGTCGTCCACGACTGGCACGGCCTCCCGATGGAGATCGCCGAGGGTCTCTCCGAACGGCACCTGGGGGACGACGTCTCCGACATCCTCGTGCACCGGGACCACCGGAGCGCCTCCTGGGAGGAGGCGGACATCCAGGACTTCGAGGCGGACCCGTGGCTCTACGAGCCCGGCTCGGTCGCGCACGAGTTCCTGGCGAACGTGTTCCAGGGAGCGGCCAGTGGTGTCACCTTCGGCCATCGCATCAGCGAGTACTCGACGCAGGTCGAGATGGTGGCCGTCGGGCTGGGCGTGGCCCTCGCACCGAGGATGGGCCGGGGGGTGCTGCCTGCATCGGTGCGGGCGGTCACCGTCCGCTCTCCCCCCAGGCGTCGCATCCACGCCCTCTGGAGGTCGTCGTCCGACCAGCGCCCGGCGGTCAGGGCGGCCGTCGAGGAGCTGGCGCGGATGGGCGCCGCGGTACCCCAGGACCGGTGAGTCCGGTGGGGCTCAGCCCTGTTGGTGGTCGGCCCCGCCGACGAGGTCGGGGTGGTGCCGCGCCGCGACGTCGGGATGGGCGCGCAGCCGGGCCTTGAGCAGGTTGTCGCCGAACGTGGGGGAGATGACGTTGTCCGGGTCGCGGGTGACCCCCGGCGCCTCCGCCGCCAGTGCCGGGGGGAGGGTGAGCGCGGGCATCGTCGAGTCGAGGGCGGGGTTGAGGAAGAACGGGATCGAGAGGCGGACCTGGCCCGGCTCGGGGGAGACGACCCGGTGGGACGTCGCCTTGAGGTAGCCGGAGGTGGCGAACTCCAGCAGCTCGCCGATGTTGACCACGAACGCTCCGGGGAGAGCAGGGGCGTCGATCCAGCCGCCGTCGTGCTCGACCTGGAGGCCGCCCTTGCCGGGCTCGATCATGAGCAGGGTCAGCACGCCTGGGTCCTTGTGCGCCCCGACGCCCTGGGCGGTGGTGTCGCCGTCGCGGCGTCCCGGGTAGCGGATGAGCTTGACCAGGGTGGAGGGCCGGTCGGCGAAGGCCGCGTCGAAGACGTCCGGCGCGCTCCCGAGGGCGACGGCCCACTCCCGCAACAGCCGGGTGCCGATCGCCGAGCAGCGCTCGCCCCACGCGGTGAAGGTCTCGCGCAGCTCGGGCAGCCCGGAGGGCCACTGGTTGGGTCCCTCCAGGCGCAGGTAGCCCGGCGCGTCGGGGTCGTCCACCGCGTCCCGTTCAGCGCCGAGGTCGATCTGCTCGCGCCAGTCGACGCGGCCCTGGGTCAGCTCGCCGCCGGTGCGGTTGTAGCCGCGGAAGTGGGGGCTGTTCACCATCTCGACCTCGAGCTTGTCCTCGAGGGGGAGGGCGAAGAACCGCTCCGCGGTCGCGAAGGCCGCGGCGACCTCGTCGTCGCCGAGCCCGTGGCCGGTCAGGTAGAAGAACCCGACGTCGTGGGTCGCGGCCAGCAGCCGGGAGCGGAAGTCCTCGGCGGCCGCGGCCCCCTGGTCCAGTGCGGACAGGTCGAGAACGGGCAGCGAGGTCAGGGCCATGGGGTCTCCTTCTCGGTCGGGAGGTGGCGCGATGCTACGCCGTGCTGCGCGGGGGCCGGCGGCGCGCCCGGATGCCGGGTGCGGTCAGCGCAGCGAGGCCCAGGGCTCCTGGTCCGCCACCTCGTCGGCGGCGTAGCCGGAGTCGCCGACGCTCGGGGTGAGGACGACCGAGAGGCGGGCCGGGCCGTCCGCGTCGGCGGCGACGAACGAGGCGTGCACGGTGTCCTTCGGCACGTGGACGCTCTCGCCGGCGTGCAGGATGGTGCGCTCCTGCTCCACCCACTGCTCGATCGCGCCGGAGACGACCGTGATGACCTCCTCCTGCTCGGGGTGCCGGTGGAAGGCGTGGCCCTGACCCGGGGTGATCGTCACGTCGAGCACGGTGAGCCCGCAGCCGGGGGCCGTCGTCGGGGTGACGACCCAGCCCAGCTCGCCCCAGGGCAGGGTGTCCCGGCTGATGTCGCCGGCGGTGATGAACGATCCGGTCACGACTGCTCCTGGGTGGTGTCGGCGAAGGTGATGGCGGTGAAGCGCTCGGTCTGCTCCTTCAGGGCGCGTTCGGTCGGCAGCCGCTCCATGCTGGACGCGCCGTAGAAGCCGTCGACCCCGGTGCACGCGCGGAGCATGAACTCGGCGTCCTCCGGGGAGGAGACCGGGCCGCCGTGCACGAGGGCGATGACGTCGGCCCTGACGTCCCGAGCGGCCGCCACCCAGGCGTCGACCTCGGGGACGCAGTCCTCCAGGGTCCGGGCGGTCTGCGCGCCGATGCCGCCGCCGGTGGTCAGGCCCAGGTGGCAGACGACGATGTCGGCGCCGGCGTCGGTCATCGCCCGGGCGTCGTCCTCCGAGAACACGTACGGCGTCGTCAGCAGGTCGGCGTCGTGGGCGACCCGCACGAGCTCGACCTCCTTGTCGAACCCCATACCGGTCTCCTCGAGGTTGGCCCGGAAGGTGCCGTCGATGAGGCCGACCGTCGGGAAGTTCTGGATGCCGGCGAACCCGAGGCCGCGCAGCTGCTCGAGGAAGCGCTCGGTGTCCATGAAGGGGTCCGTGCCGTTGACCCCCGCGAGCACCGGCGTGTCACGGACGACCGAGAGCACCTCGTCGGCGAGCTCGACGACCACGTCGTTGGCGTTGCCGTAAGCCAGCAGTCCTGCGAGAGAACCGTGCCCGGCCATCCGGTAGCGCCCGGAGTTGTACACGACGATGAGGTCGATCCCCCCGGCCTCCTCCCACTTCGCCGAGATGCCGGTGCCGGCGCCGCCCCCGATGATCGGGACGCCGGCGTCGATCTTGGCCCGGAACCGCTCGAGCAGCTCGGAGCGGGTGAAGCGGCGGCGGATGGTCACGAGGTCTCCTCCTCGGTGAGCTCCCGGTGCGCGGCGACGACGAGCTCGGCCATCTCGGGATCGTTGACGTGGTGGGGGACGCGCACGAGCGTGTGCGTCGGCGTGGTCTCGAAGGCCCGCTCGAGGGCGTCGAACAGGGCGGCATCGGCCTCGGGGTCGTGGAAGGCCTGTCCCGGGGCGTCGAGCATCGACACCCCGCCCTCGGGGAGGAAGAAGCGGACCGGGCCGACGGCCGCGTTGAGCTTGCGGGCGATCCACGCGCCCACCTCGGCGTTCTCCGCGGCCGTGGTGCGCATGAGTGTCACCTGGGCGTTGTGCTCGTGGAAGAGCCGGTCGGCGTAGTGCTCCGGAACGGTCTCCCGCGCACCGAAGTTGACCATGTCGAGGGCGCCGACACTGCCGACGTACGGGACCGCGACCTCGGCCAGCACGTCGAGCCGGGACTCGCCCGCGCTGAAGACGCCGCCCATGAGGTGGTCGGCGACCTCGGTGGTGGTGAGGTCGATGACCGAACCGACCATCCCCGACCCGACGAGCTTCTCGAGGGACTGACCCCCGGTGCCCGTGGCGTGGAACACCAGCGGCTCGACGGCGTCGCCGAGCAGCTCGACGACCTGGGTCACGGCCGGGGTCGTGACCCCGAACATCGTCAGCCCGACCACCGGGCGGTCGTCGTCGACCTCCGGCAGCGGCGTTGCGACCATCCCGGCGATCGCGTGGGCGGCGTTGCCCAGGACCGTGCGCGAGATGCGGTTGATCCCGGCGACGTCGGTGACGGAGTACATCATCGCGATGTCCGACGGGCCGACGTACGCCGACACGTCGCCGCTCGCCACCGTCGAGACCATGACCTTCGGGACGCCCACCGGAAGGGCGCGCATCGCGGGCGTGATGAGCGCCGTGCCTCCCGAGCCGCCGATCCCGATGACCCCGCCGAGGTCCTCGACCGAGGCGAGGTAGCGCTCGAGCGCGACCCCCATAGCCGTGACGGACTGCCCCCGTTCCCCGACGAACACCGCGTCCGCGCCGTCCGGGTGGTGTCCGGCGACCGTCGCGGGGGTGACGTCTGCGGCGACCGACCCCGGGTCCGACGTCCCCACGTCGACGGTCACGGCCTCGACGCCGGCCGCTGCGACGCGGTCGCGGACGTAGGCGAGCTCGCGGCCCTTGGTGTCGGCGGTCCCGACGACGTACACGCGTTTGGTCATCCTCGACCCCTGGTCCTCGGCGACGGTTGTGTCCTTCGACCGTAGCAACGACCGGGCACGACGGACCCGCCACCGTGCGGGCGTCCGGCCTGCCGTCGAGGCACTCTCAGCCGGAAACCGGCTCCGGGGGCATGAGGGGGAAACCGCTGGACTGGAAGCCGGAGAGCTCCGGGTCGTGGTTCATCAGCACCCGGTCGGCATGGACCCGCATCCGCTCGAGCGAGTCGAGCGCCTGCTCGGCCGACGTCAGCCCCCCCGGGGGCGTGGGGATCGTGAAGTTCTCCATGAAGCACGCCGCGTCACCCGCCACGCACAGCACCCCTTCGTCAGTGTTGACGAGGACGGACTGATGCCCACGGGAGTGCCCCGGGGTCTGGAGGAGCCGAACGCCCGGGCGCACCTCGAAGTGGTCCTGGGCGACGAGGGTGTAGTTCTGGAACGTCAGCTGCTCGTCGGTCCAGGCGTAATCGTAGAGCCAGCGCTGCGTCGCGATCGGGTCCTTCGCGTACTCCCACTCGGCGAGAGAGACGAAGAACTGTGCGTCGGGGAGGAGCACGTTGTTCTCGGCGTGGTCGTAGTGCAGGTGCGAGTTGATGACGATGTCGATGTCCGAGAAGCGCCACCCGATCGTCGCGAGCGCCGCGGCCAGGGTCTCGTCGTCCTCCTGGCGGTGGGGCGAGTGGCCAAGCCAGCGGCTGGGGTCGGCGATGCCGGTGTCCACGAGCATCCGCACGCCGTCACCCTCGACGGCAGCGGCCCAGACCGGTACCTCGAGCGTGACGCCCGGGTCGACCCCGTACGTCATACCGGACTTGTCGACCGTGATGCTGCCCAGGCGGAGAGTCGTCACGGTGTAGTGGGGGAGTGCCATCATCGCCTCCTGTGAGAAATCGATTGCAGCCTAGCAGCGAGGGCAGGCTTCGCGGCATAGTGTTCCTCGGCGGTCGCACGGCCGTCCCTCGTCCAGCGGCAGGGAGGGTACGTGGCGACGATCTACGACGTGGCGCGGCTGGCTGCGGTCTCGCCCGCCACGGTGTCGCGCGTCCTCAACGGCCGGGGCGATGTGAACCCGGAGCTCGCCCGGCGGGTGGAGCAGTCGGTGCGCAAGCTGAGCTACCGACCCAACGGAGTAGCCCGCAACCTCCGGCGCAAAGTCGCGGCCGTGTGGGCCCTGGTGATCAGTGACATCGAGAATCCGCACTTCACCGCGCTGGTTCGCGGCGTCGAGGACGTCGCGCGGGCCAACGGGCATTCGGTCGTCCTGTGCAACACCGACGAGGACCTCGAGCGCGAGCGGGCCTACATCGACGTCGCCCTGTCCGAACGCATGGCCGGAGTCGTGATCTCACCCGCCTCCGACCGTCAGAGCGCTCTCGGCCCGCTCCTGGACGCGGGCGTACCCGCCGTCACCATTGACCGACGGCTGCGAAGCTCGCCGGTCTCGTCGGTGGTCGTCTCGAACCGACGGGGGGGCTACGAAGCCACGGCGCATCTGGCCGCGCAGGGCTACCGGCGGATCGCCTGCGTCGCCGGCCCGCTGCGCACCACCACGGCGGCCCAGCGCCTGGCCGGTTACCGGGCTGCGCTCGGTGAGGCGGGACTGCCCGCCGACAAGGCACTCGTCCGGGTCGCCGACTACAAGGAGGCCGGTGGCGCCGCGGCTGTCGCCGAGCTCCTGCGGCAGCCGGACCCTCCGGACGCGATCTTCGTGACCAACAGTCTGATGACCATGGGCGCACTGCGTGCCCTCGGGGAGGCCGGGGTGACCATCGGCACGGAGGTGGGCATCGTCGGGTTCGACGACCTGCCGTGGGCCCCGCTCGTCAGCCCGTCCCTGAGCACCGTGGCGCAGCCGACTTACGAGCTGGGCCGCACGGCGGCCGAGATGCTGGTGCACCAGGCCACCGACCCGGAGGCCAGGGTCAGATCGGTCACCCTGCCGACCGAGCTAAGGGTCCGCGGCAGCTCCCACCGCTGAGGCGGCCCATCCCTTGACACCCTCCGGGCTGCTCGCTTATCGTCGAGAAATCGATTTCTCACCCCGGGCAACTGGGACGACGGACCCCCCGAGGGTCAGCAAGGGTGCAGCAATGAAGCGGATCTCCCTGGCAGGTGCAGCAGTGGCCGTCACCGTCCTCGCGACGGCGTGCTCGAGCGGGACGGGAACGAGCGCCGGCTCGGCGCCCGCGTCCGGTTCAGGCAACAAGGTCGTCGGCATCGTCACCATCAGCGCCACCGACTCCAACAACGCGAAGGTCATCGCGGGGGTCAAGGACGCCGCGCAGAAGCAGGGCTGGACCGTCAACGTCGTCGACGCGCAGGGCAACGCCGACCAGGCGAACTCCGCGATGCGCACCTTCGCGACGCAGAAGGTCGGCATGATCTTCGACCTGGTCTTCCCGGCCACCTCACTGGGGGCGGGTCTCGCGGCCGCCCGTACCGCCAACGTCCCCGTCGCGTCCTGGGGTGGTGGCCTGGCGGACGGAGTCGTGATGACGACCGGCGACGGTGCGCCCTTCGCAGAGCCCTCCGTCAAGGCCCTGCTGGATGACATGGGCGACAGCGGCTCCGTTCTGGCCCTCACGTACCGCACCGGGCAGGTGTGTCGCGACCGCGAGAAGATCTTCGACCAGGCGCTCCAGGGCAAGAGCGGCATCATGGTCACCAAGAACGAGGTGAGCATCCCCGGCTTCCTCCAGGACGGCCAGCGCTACGCCAACGCCTGGTTGGCCAAGAACCCGGCCGGCTCCGGGAAGCTGGCGATCTGGGGGTGCTGGGAGGACCCGACGCTCGGCGCCATCGCGGCGCTCAAGCAGCAGGGGCGTACGGATGTGAAGACCTACGGCATCAACGGCAGCCCGCAGGCGATCAAGGCGGTCAAGGACGGCTCACTGACCGCCACCGTCTGGGAGGACGGCGCCAAGGAGGGCGCAACCATGTTCGAGACGACCCTCGAGGCGGTGTCCGCCGGCTCGTCCTGGAAGCAGAAGACCGTCGACGTGCCGGGTGTGCTCGTCACCTCGGACACCATCGACCAGTTCCTGACCGAGCACCCCGATGCCGCCAACTGAGGCGCACCCGAGGGCCGCGGCGCTCCCGCTCCTCCGGGTGGAGGGCCTCAGCAAGCGTTTCGGAGGCGTCGCGGCCCTCGACGGGGTGGACCTCACGGTCCGTCCCGGAGAGGTGCACGGGCTGGTCGGGGCGAACGGCGCGGGCAAGTCGACGCTGATCCGTTGCCTGGCTGGCCTCCAGGACCCCGACGAGGGGACGATCAGCGTGGACGGCGTGCCGGTGCACATCACCAGCCCGAACGCGGCCACCGACCTCGGGCTTGCGTTCATCCACCAGGAGCTCAACCTGGTGCCGCAGTTCGACGCCGTGCGCAACATGCTGCTGGGGCGTCCGAAGGTGACCCGATTCGGCCTCGTCGACTGGAAGAACAGCCGCAGGCCCGCCGCGGAGGCGGCCGAGCGCATCGGCATCGACTTCTCTCTGGAGCGGCCTGTCAGTGAGCTGAGCGTCGCGCAGCGGTGGTCGGTCTCGATCGGCCGGGCGCTGGTGGGGGAGGCCAGGATGATCGCGATGGACGAGCCCACGGCCTCGCTGTCGGGAGCGGAGACGGCCCGGTTACACGCCATCGTGCGCGACCTCGCAGCCTCGGGCGTGAGCGTGCTGTACGTCTCGCACCGGCTTGACGAGGTCCTGGACCTCTGCGACACCGTGAGTGTCTTCCGGGACGGCCGGCTCACCCGGGTCGTCACCCGCGGAGAGCTCTCGAAGGCCGGCCTCGTCCACGAGATCGTCGGACGTGAGCTCACCCCCACGGAGCCCACGACCGCGCCCACACCCTCTCGACCGGACGACGCTCCCGTCCTGGACGTCGTCGGTCTGACCGGTGGGCCCGTCCGGGACGCCACGTTCGAGCTACGGCAGGGAGAGGTCCTCGGACTCGGAGGCCTGGTCGGTGCGGGTCGCACCGAGCTTGCGCGGATGCTGTGCGGGGCCGACCCGGTGGCATCGGGGACGGTGCGTCTCGACGGCGTCGAGGTCCGGTTCTCCGATGTCGGGGACGCGGTCCGTCACGGCGTCGCGCTCGTGCCGGAGGAGCGACGCTCCCAGGGCCTCGTTCTCCAGCAGTCGGTCGCCTTCAACATCAACGTGGCCGACCAGAAACCGCTGCGCCTCGTTCCCTGGCTGCCGTTCATCCGTCCGAGCCGGGCCCGAGCCCGCGCCCGGGAACTGGTCGAGCGCCTCGACATCAAGACCGGGTCGGTCGACCAGCCGGTCGGCACTCTGTCGGGTGGGAACCAGCAGAAGGTCCTGATTGCACGGTGGCTCACCCGCAGCCAGCGCGTCCTGATTCTCGACGAGCTCTCGCGGGGGGTCGACATCGGCGCCCGCGGCGAGATACACGCCATCATCCGCGACCTCGCGCGCCAGGGGACCGGAGTCCTCGCGATCTCCTCCGACAACGAGGAGCTCGTCGCGCTGTGCGACCGCGTCGTCGTGATGTCCCGCGGTCGCGTCGTCGGTGAGCTCGCCGGCGACGACCTCACCGAGGACCGGCTCACCGAGCTGAGCTACACCACCCCGCAGACCGACCAGGAGGTCGCCTGATGTCCGTGCAGGCCCACAACGCCGACGCGCCCCCGTCCCGTGAAGGGTGGCGGCTCGGACTGAGGCTGCTCTCCCGGTACGGGACCCTCGCCGGGCTCCTCATCATGGTCGTGGTGTTCTCGATCGCCGCGCCCGAGTCCTTCCCCACGACCGGCAACGTCATCAACATCCTCAACCAGTCCGCCCTGACGGCCATCATCGCCGGTGGCCTGACGATGGCCCTCGTGGTGGGGGAGTTCGACCTCAGCATCGGCTACGCGGCCTCGCTGGCAGGCGTGCTCGTCACCGGTCTCATCGTCAACAGCGGGTTGCCGGTGGCGGTGGCCGTGCTGGTAGTCCTCGTCGTCGGAGCCGCCATCGGGGTCCTGAACGGGGCCCTGGTCACCAAGGCCAGGGTGAACGCCGTCATTGCCACCCTGGGCGTCGGCACCATCCTGATCGGCGTCAGCTTCGGCTACACGTCAGGGGCACCCATCGCCGAGGGCGTGCCGGACTCCTTCCTCTCGATCGCCCTCGGCTCGTTCATCGGACTGCCGAACCCGATCTGGATCATGGCCGCCGTGCTGGGGATCCTCTGGGTGGTCCTCAACCGCACCGACCTCGGCCAGCGCATCCAGGCGGTGGGCGGGAACACCGAGGCGGCACGCCTGTCGGGCATCCCGGTCGACCGGGTGAAGATCATCGCCTTCGTCACGGCGGGGATCTGTGCGGCGCTGACCGGCATCCTCCTGGCCTCGCTCCTGGGGAGCGGGACGGCGTCGGCCGCGGACAGCTACCTCCTCGACGCCTTCGCGGCCGTCTTCCTCGGCTCGGCGACGCTGCGCGACGGCGAGTTCCACATCCTCGGCACCCTCATAGGCGTCATCATCATCAACACGGGGTTCAACGGCCTCAGCATCTTCGGTGCGGACACGTTCTACCAGTACGTGTTCAAGGGTGGGATCCTCGTGCTCGCCGTCGCCCTGTCGACGGTCGCCCGCCGCTACTCGAGGGCTTAGGCGGGCCACATGCTGCGCACGACGCTCATCCATCCGCCGCTCCTGGCGGCGCTCGCAGCCTGCGGGCACGGCTCGAAGGTGCTCCTCACCGACGCCAACTACCCCGTGAAGACCGGCGTGGCGCCCCACGCGACGGTGGTCCACCTGGCCCTGCGCCCGGGCACGGTCGGGGTCATCGAGGTCCTGACGACCCTGCTCGACACCGTCGTCGTCGAGTCCGCCGCGGTCATGGCGCCCCCAGACGGCACCGAGCCTGCAGTCTTCGAGGAGTTCGGTGCCCTCCTGGAGATGCCGCTGGAACGCCTCTCCCGCCACGACTTCTACACCGCTGCACGAACGCCGGACGTCGGCGTCGTCGTCCACACCGGAGAGCAGCGCCTCTTCGCCAACCTCATGCTGACCCTCGGGGTCGTGCACGGAAGGACCAACCCGTGATCGAGCACGCCTACCTCGTCGCCAACGGCGACCAGAGACTGTCTGCCAACATCACCTGCTGGCCGGCCCAGCAGGAGTTCGAGCGGCTCCTGACCGAGGCCTTCGCCGCACGGGGTTGCACGCTCGAACGGGCCCACCCCGCCGACAGCGAGGCGGGCCACGGGTTCATCTCCAGCCAGGCCGAAGGGCTCCGCGTGCTGGGTGCGCTCCCGCCGGGCGCGCCGGTGGTCGTCGCCGAAGGGGTGTGGCAGTTCTCGCAGCAGGTCCTCGGCGGCCTGCTCCGCCATCGCGGTCCGGTTCTCACCGTGGCCAACTGGGAAGGCGAGTGGCCCGGTCTGGTGGGGCTGCTCAACCTCAACGCGTCGTTGGCCAAGGCAGGTCGCCCCTTCGACACCGCGTGGAGCAGGACCTTCGACGACCCGTGGTTCCTCGCCCGCCTCGGGGAGTGGCTCGAAGGGGCCCCGCTGACCCACGACCTCTCGCACGTCCACCCCTTCGTTCCGGAGGCGGTGCAGGACCCGGCCGCCACGAACGCTGCTGGGGAGGTGCTCGACCGTCTCCGTCGCGAAGGGGCGGTCCTAGGGGTTCTCGACGAGGGGTGCATGGGGATGTACAACGCGATCATCCCCGATGAGCTCCTCTTCCCGATGAACGTCTTCAAGGAGCGGCTGTCTCAGGCCGCGCTCTACGCCGAGACCATGCTGGCCACCGAGGACGAGGCCCGAACGGCGCTCGAGTGGCTGCAGTCGCGGGGCATGACCTTCCACTTCGGGACCGACGAGGCCAGCGAGCTCACCGAGGCGCAGGTGCTGCTCCAGCTGCGGATGTACCACGCGATCGCGCGAATGGCGGACCGCTTCGGGATCGACGTGATCGGCACGCAGTACCAGCTCGGGTTGGCCGACGTCCTCCCGGCGTCGGACCTCGCCGAAGGACTGCTCAACAACGGTGAGCGCCCTGACGTGGTCGGTGACGACGGCGCCGTGATCAGGCCGGGCGAGCCGGTCGTCCACTTCAACGAGGCGGACGAGTGCGCCGGTCTCGACGCTCTGCTCACGAACCGGCTGCACACCCTCTTGGACCAGCCCGTCGAGACGACGCTGCACGACGTCCGCTGGGGCGACCTGGACGCCAGCGGTACGACGGAGCAGTTCGTGTGGGTCTTCGAGATCTCAGGTCCTTCGCCGGCAGCGCACCACGTCGACGGGTACGCGGGGACGGACTCGATGCGCCAGCCGCCGCTGTACTTCCGTCTGGGTGGGGGCACCGTGCGCGGGATCGGTCGGCCGGGGGAGATCGTGTGGTCGAGGATTTTCGTCGAGGACGGTCGCCTGCACATGGACCTTGGTCGGGCCAGCGTCGTGGACCTGCCCCGCGAGGAGACCGAGCGGCGCTGGCGGGCCACCACCCCGGAGTGGCCCATCATGCACGCGGTGCTGCACGGCGTGAGCCGCGACCAGTTCATGGCGCGGCACCGCTCGAACCACATCCAGGTCGCCTACGGGACGGATGCCGCGGGTGCCGACCGCGCCCTCGCCGCCAAGGCGCTGCTGGCCCAGCGGCTGGGCATGGAGGTCTCGGTGTGCGGCGCCGCCCCGGACGGGTCGCCGCTGCTGTGAGCCTCGTCCTCGGCGTCGACATCGGGACCGCCAGCACCAAGGCCGTGGCCGTCGACGAGGACGGCGCCGTCGTGGCGCGGGTCGAACGGGCCCACCGCACCGCCACGCCCCGCCCGGGGTGGTTCGAGCACGACGCCACCAACGTGTGGTGGAAGGACCTCACCGAGTGCCTCACCGAGCTGCTGCCGCAGCTCGGTGAGGCGCCGGTTGCTCTGGGGGTCAGCGGCATCGGGCCCTGTCTGCTGCCAACGGATGCGCAGAGCCGGCCACTCCGGCCGGCCATCCTGTACGGCGTCGACACCCGGGCCGGCGAGCAGGTGCGGGCGATGAGCCAAGAGCTCGGCGAGGACGCCATCGCCGCGACGGGGGCGGTCCTGACCTCGCAGGCCGTCGGGCCCAAGATGCGGTGGCTGGCCGAGCACGAGCCGGAGGTGTGGGCCCGTACGCGACGCTTCTTCATGGCGAGCAGCTTCCTGGTCAATCGGCTCACGGGGGCCTACGTGCTCGACCACCATTCCGCCTCGCAGTGCGCACCCCTATACGACCAGACCACGTGCGACTGGGACCAGGACCGGTGGGCGGCCATCGCCGGGCACCTCGAGATGCCGGCCCTGCACTGGTCGGACGAGGTGGTCGGCGCGGTCTCGGACGAGGCCGCCGCCCTGACCGGTCTCCCCGCCGGGATCCCGGTGACAGCGGGCACCATCGACGCGTGGGCGGAGGCCGAGAGCGTCCAGGTCGCCCGTCCGGGTGACGTCATGGTCATGTACGGCTCCACGATGTTCCTCGTCGCGCTCACGGACACCTTCACTCCGTCGCGGTCCCTGTGGCCGACGACCGGGGTGCGGCCGGACGTGCGCTGCCTCGCCGCCGGGATGGCGACCTCCGGCAGCGTCACGGAGTGGATCTCCGACCTCGTGTCGCAGGACTACGCCACGCTGACCGAGAACGCGCGGGCGGTGCCGCCCGGGAGTGACGGGCTTCTCGTCCTGCCGTACTTCGCGGGGGAGCGTACGCCCCTGTTCGATCCGGGGGCTCGAGGCGTCATCAGCGGCCTCTCACTGCGTCACCGGGCGGGTCACCTTTACCGGGCCGCTCTCGAAGGGGTGGCGTTCGGGGTGCGGCACAACCTTGAGGCGATGCGCCAGGCGGGCGCCCGGGTCGAGCGGCTCGTGGCCGTCGGTGGCGGAACCACAGGTGGTCTCTGGACCCAGATCGTCAGTGACGTCACGGGCCTGCCCCAGGACCTCGCGCGAACGAGTGTCGGTGCGGCGTACGGGGATGCGATGCTCGCTGCCGTCGCGTCCGGCCTCGTGACGGAGTCCGCGACGCGTACCTGGAATCCCGTCGTCCGGCAGGTGCGCCCGGACCCGGCGACGCGCGGACTCTACGACACGGGCTACGCGGCGTACCGGGAGCTGTACGAGACCACCCGGCCGCTGGTCGGGCGGTGGAGCTTGGCCACGGGGTCGTCCTAGCCGCGGCGCCGGGGTCAGGGGCCCGGGTCGCCGTCGTCCTCGTCCTCGTCCTCGGGGGCGGCGTTGCGCGGGTTGTCGTCGAAGCGGTCGGCCAGCCGCGGCAGGGCCGCCCACAGTGCGGCCAGCAGGGCCAGGGCGAGGCCGCCGGCCACGAACGACTCGCGCGCGCCGACGACGATGTCGACGACGAGCATCACGACGCCGGACACGGTGAGCGCAAGCATGGCGAGCCCGGCGATGGCCAGCCGGTTGCCCGACTCGACCAGCAGCTCACGGCGCCGACGGCGGAAGAGCATGCGGTGGAACGCGACCGGCGCCACGACCAGGCCCGTCGTCACCACCGAGCCGAACAGCACCGCCAGGTAGAGCCCGCGCTGGAAGCCGGTCAGCTGCTCGAAGCGCTGCGAGAACGGCACCGTCAGCAGGAACCCGGTGAGGATCTGGACCCCCGTCTGGGTCACCCGGATCTCCTGGAGCAGCTCGTCCCAGTTGCGCGTCAGGGTCCGCTGCGACGGCTGCGTGCGGTGGGGTCCGCCAGGCCTGTCACCGTCGTCGGGCCGGTGGCCGTCACCGTCGCCGCCGCCAGGGCCGCTGTCCGGTCCGGTCATCGGGGCCGGCCCGGGGCTGCCATCAGTGGTTCCGCAGGGCGTGGACGAGCTCGGCCTTGGTCATCGAGGACCGGCCGGGGATGTCGAGCTCACGGGCGCGGCGCAGGAGCGCGTCCTTCGTCCAGTCGTCGTAGTCGCCGGCCTTGCCGCCCTTGCGGCCTACGGCCGAGCGTGAGGTCCTGGCGGCGGCGTTGGCGATGCGGGCCGCCTTCTCCTTGCTGGCGCCGTCCTGGCGCAGCTCCTCGTACAGCGCGGGGTCCTTCACGGACGGGCCGGGGCTCTTGCGTGCGGGCACGGGTCCTCCTCGGGGTCGATGCGGCGATGCTCCCACTGTCCTACCCCCGCCCGGGCCCGGCAATGCACCAGGCCGGCAGGGCCGGGCACGGACGGCCGGCCCCTCCGGCTCAGCGCCGCAGGGCCTCCAGCCGTCGGACCGCCGCCACGACCGCCGCGGGGTGGGTGAGCGGCACCATGTGCGCGGCACCGGGCACGGTGGTGAGGGGGGTGCCGGCCGCCGCTGCCAGCCGCTCGCACCACGGCCCGGGGGCGATCCGGTCGTTCTCACCGCGCACGACGAGCGTGGGCACCGACGCTGCCGCCAGGCCGACCTCGGTGCGGTAGAAGCGGATCCGGTTCATGCCCCGCAGCATGCTCGACAGCCCGGTGGCCCGGTACTGCGGCGTGAGGGCCAGCGTCTCCCAGACACGCTCGTGCACGACGGTGCCCGCCCACTGCCGCAGGATGCCCGGCCAGGTGCGCGCCCCCGGGTCGGTGACCGGGCCCACAAGCACCAGCCCCACGACGCGGGGCGATCGGGCCGCGGCCTCGACGACCACCGGGGCGCTCGCCGAGTGGCCGACCAACACCGCCTCACCCGTGGCGGGGAGCGCGTCGAGGACCCGCGCGGCCTGGGCCTCGACGTGGAGGTCGGTGCCCCGGGGCCCGCGGCGCCCCATCGAGGGCAGGGTGACGACCGAGGCGGACGGGCCGAGGATGCGGCGCACCTGGGCCCAGCTGCGCTGGTCGAGCCCCAGACCGGGGACAAGGACGACCGCCGGCCCGGCCAGGGGGCCCTGCGGACCGGTCGGCGTCGTCACCCGCGGGGGCCGTGGCGGCGGAGCAGGGCGACAGCGGCGGGGACGGCCACCGCCACGACGGTGGTCAGGCAGCCGAGCGGAAGCGGCAGGCAGCAGGCCGTGCAGGAGACACGACTCCCGCCGGCGGTGGTGGTGGACCACCGGGGGAAGGGGAGGACGCTGAAGCGGGACGAGGGGGGCACGGCTGGGCCTGACGGTCGGGAGGGGTGACACGGGAGTCACGCCGCTGCTCGACGCCGAACGGCCCGTCGGGGCGGGCCGTCTGGGGCCAGGGTACCGCCCGCGCCGCCCGGGCCGCCCCCTGCGGGGCCGACCGAGACAGCGGCGCGATGTGCGCGTCACGCCGGCCCCGCCCGCCCTGACCTGCACCTACCGTCGGACCACGAGCCACCCGAGGGCAGGAGACCGTCATGACCACCTACACCGCCAGCACCACCGTCACGCAGCACGTCGGGGACACCTACGACTTCGTCAAGGACCCCACGAACCTGCCGCACTACTTCCCCCGCGTCACGAAGGCCGAGCTGGTCGAGCCGGAGCTCGTGCGCACGACCGCGGTCGTCGACGCCGACCGGGACGGCAGCGACGAGCCCGTGACGTCCGACGCCTGGTTCACCCACGACGACGACGCCCACGCCATCTCGTGGGGTTCCCCCGAGAGTGACTACCGCGGTGGCCTCGAGCTCACCGAGGGCGCCGACGGAACCACCATCGAGCTGAGCATCACGACCGTCCATGACATCCCCGACGTGCAGCAGGGCCTCGAGGAGTCCCTCGCCGCCATCGCCCGCCGCCTGGAGGAGATCTCCGCCGGCTGACCGCCCCGCACCCAGCACGGCGGCCGCCCCTCCCGTGGGGGAGGGGCGGCCGCCCGGTGCCGGGGGGGTCAGCCGACGATGCGGTGCAGGCGGACCCCGTGCTCGCTCGCGATCATCTCGGCGGCCTTCTCGCCGATCATGATGGTGGCGGCGTTGGTGTTGCCGCTGACCACGTTGGGCATCACGCTGGCGTCGGCCACCCGCAGGCGGTCGATGCCGCGCACCCGCAGCTGGGGGTCGACCACGTCGCCGATCCGGCAGGTCGAGGTCTCGTGGTAGACCGTCAGCGCGTAGTGCCGCGCCATGTCCTCGAGCAGGGCGTCGCTGGGCTCGGTGCCCGGCTCCCATCCGTGCGCCTGCGCCAGGTGCGGCGGCACCACCGGGTCGCCGAGGCCGCCGCCGGGCCACGCAGCGGCGATCTCGAGGGCCTTGCGCATCACCGCCACCATCACCCGGACGTCGTGGGGGTCGTCGAAGTAGTTCAGGTCGATGCGCGGCGGCACCGCGGCGTCTGCCGAGGCCAGCGTGACGGTGCCCTCGGAGTGCGGCTGCACCGGGTTGGGCAGGATGACGACCTGCGCCTTGGTGGGGTCGAGGAAGGCGTCGGGGTCCTCGAAGAACGCGGTGGGCGGGATGCGGAACACGGCCTCCCAGATGCCCGGGGTGTAGCCGCACGCCAGGAAGCCGATCTGCGCGTCGTGGGTGTGCGCGTCGCCGAGACCGGTGGAGAAAAACGCGACCGCGTCGTAGAGCGAGGAGGACGCGAGCCCCTTGCCGGTGGTGAACCACTCGCCGAGGCGCCGCTCGGCCTCGGCCTTGGCGGCGGCCAGCGGCTCGGGCAGGTCGACGTCGTCGGCCGGGTCGGCCGGCAGCGGGCCGGCGGGCGCGCGCAGGGCGTCGGGCCCGAGCGACATGGCCACCTCGGTCATCGTCTCGCCGATGCCGTCGGCCGCGAACATCAGCGGCGTGTGCAGGTGGTCCTTGAGGTGGCGGCCCACGTCGGGCAGGTCGACGACGCACTCGACCCCGGCGGCCGCGAGCTCGTCACGGGCGCCGACGCCCGACAGCAGGAGCACGTGGGGCGAGCCGATCGCCCCGGCGCACAGCACGACCTCGGTACCGGCCGACACCTCCGCGTGGCCGCCGTCGTCGGTGCGGTAGGCGACGCCCGTCGCGCGCACGTCGCCACCGGCCCCCTCGAGCACGATGCGCTCGACGAGCGCCCCGGTGACCACGGTGAGGTTCTCGCGGTCCATCACCGGCTCGAGGTAGGCGTGGAAGGTCGAGCTGCGCTTGCCGTCCTTGGTCGTGGTCTGGAAGAGCGAGGCCACCCCCGATGCCTCGCGGCGGTCGGCGCCGTTGTAGTCGCCCTGCTTCATGCCGGTGGCGCCGGCGGCGTCGACGAACTGGGTGGACGCGGGCAGGATCGGCTCGCGGACCGAGACCCCCACGGGGCCGTCGTCGGCGTGCGCCTCGAGGTCGGGGTGCAGCTCGGTGCTGTGCACGAAGCCCTCGGCCTTGAGGAAGTACGGCAGCACCTCGGCGTAGGACCAACCCTCGGCGCCGCCCTCGGCCCAGGCGTCGAAGTCGCCGGGGTGACCGCGCACGTACGCCATGTAGTTGATACCCGACGACCCGCCGAGCATCTTGCCCCGCGGCACCATCATCCGGCCGCCGACCAGGCCCTTGCCCACGCCGCCGGCGTCACCGGTGAACATCCAGTCGGTGCTCGGGTCGTTCTGCAGGCTCGCGACCGCGGCCGGCATCAGCTCGGCCGGCGGGGGAGGGCCACCGGCCTCGAGGAGGCAGACGCGCACGTCCGGGTCCTCGGTCAGCCGGGCGGCGACGACGGCCCCGGCGGACCCCGCCCCCACGATCACGTAGTCGTACGTCGAACCCATCAGGGACCACCTCGCTGTGGCTGCCTCGCCGAGCGGCGGGGACGGTGCGGCCACGCAACCACACGACGTCGCCCCGGGGCAAGAGGGGTCGCCGGGGCTGCCGAACCTTGGGCGGGGGAGGCGCCGGATCCGCGCCCGCCCGGCTCGGGCGGGCGGGACGGACGTAAGGTCGAAGGGGTCGGGGCATCCGGCCCGCACCCCGAGAGGAGCCACATGGAGACGAGCGACGAAGACCGTCTGGCCCAGCGCCGGGCCCACGACCTCGCCGTGCAGGAGGTCGTCGACCGCCTGGCCGAGGCCGGCCCGTACGACGACCCGGAGCCGGTGGCCCAGCGGCTCGAGCGCGGGCTGGCCGAGATCGGGGTCGTGGGGATGCCGGAGCCGTGGGTCGACGCGGTCGTGCGCGCCCTGATGGACGGCAACGCCTACGTGGTCTCGTCGTTCACGCAGGAGGGCGCCGACGTGCCCGCACCGCGGACCCGGGTCCCCGACGAGATCATCGACTGAGGCCGCGGCCCCAGCAGAGGCCTGTCCGGGCTCGAGATAGCGCCACGGACGACCTACGACCGCTACCCCGGCAGCTGCACGTACACCACGGCGTTGTTGCCGCCGGTGCACCGCACGGGCGTGGTGTTCTCGCACGCCATCGTGTAGTCCTTCTTGGTCACCGGCGAAGTGGCGGTGACCGTGGCCGGCAGGGTCGCGCGGGCCGACGCCAGGGCCGTCGCGGTCTCAAGCGCGAACTCGCAGCTCGTGACGTCGTTGCCGCTCCAGGCGAGCGCCCCCGAGCCGGTGTCGCCGCAGCTGGTGGAGCCGGCGGCCATCTGGATGGCGGTGGGCGAGCCCGGCGCCGTGGGCACGCCGGACGGTCCCGACGTCGCCGCCGACGGTGTCCCCGTGGGGGTCTGCGAGGCGCCCTCACCGGACGGCGTCGCCGAGGCGCTCGGGCCGCTCGCGACCGTGGTGTCGTCGCTGCCGCCCCCCGGCAGGAGCCACCAGACCAGCAGGGCCAGGACGACCACGCCCGCCAGCAGCACCACCGGGCCCAGCACGCCGCCGCGCCGACGCCGGTCGTCGGGCGCGTGCGCCGCCCCCGCGCCCCCCGAGGGGACGCCGCGCTCGTCGTCGGCGAGGTCGTCGTCGTACCCCGCCCCGCGGTCGTAAGGCACGCCGCGCTCGTCGTAGCGGACCCCCGTGTCGTCACCCGGGGGGAGGAGCTCGTCGTACAGCGACGGCTCGCCCGCGACCAGGGCGGCACCGCACGCCGGGCAGGCACTGTAGTTCGGATGGACCGCCGCCCCGCACACGGGACACGTCACCGGCATGCGTCCGTAGGAGGTCATCCGTCCACGATAACGACGAGGGAGCCCCGAGCCCTCATCCCCCGTTCGGTGGATGGCCCCCGCGCTGATCAGCCACGATCGGCCGCCGATGTCGGGGATCGGGGCGCCTGGAGATGACAACGCCCCGTGGGGTGGCCGATGCTGGGCGCAGGGCAGGGGTGTCCCGACTGTGCCCGAGGAGTCCCATGCGTCGCCGCACCGCTGTGTTCACGGCGGTGCTGGTGCTGTCCATCTTCCTGGGGCGGCTCACCGTGCTGCCCGGGACCGAGCTGGCCCTCGTCTGGCCGGCGTCCGGGGTCGGCCTGCTCTGGGTGCTGCGCGCGCGTGCCCGCCGGGAGGTCGCTCTCGCGGCCACCGTGATCACCGTGGTGGCGGCCGTCGGCAACGGCCTCACCGGGGTACCGCCGGTGGCGGCCGCCGGCCTCGGCGTCGCCAACGTCACCATCTCTGTCGCCACCTGGCTGCTGCTGGGGGGCGGGCAGCGGGGCGAGCCCGGACCGCTGTCCGCCGGCGTCCGGCGCATCTCCGAGCTCTACCGCTTCCTCGGGGCCTGCGCGCTCGGCGTCGCCGTGAGCGCCCTCGTCGGGATGCTCGCGCTCACCGCCACCACCGCCGACGTCACCTGGTCGACCGGGGTCGCCTGGTGGCTGCGCAACCTGGCCGCCGTCGTGCTCGTCGTCGGCCCGTCGCTGCTCGGCTCCGAGCGTTTCGAGCGGCCCCGCCGCGCCCAGCTGGCCGAGGGCGCCGTCCTCGTGGTCCTCACGGTCGTCACCCTGGTGTGGGTGTTCGGCCCCGCCCAGCAGCTGCCCCTGGCCTTCGTGCCACTGGCCCTCGTGGTGTGGGCCGGCCTGCGCCTGCCCATCCCGCTCGCCGCGCTCGAGGGCGCCCTGGTGGCCACCGGCGCCCTCGTCCTCGTGCGCACCGGCGCCGGCGGGGCCCTGGCGAGCATCACCGACCCGGCCGACCGCGGCCTGGTGCTCCAGGCCTTCATGATGCTGGCCGCCTTCCTCGCGCTCGTGCTCGCCACCGTGCGCGCGCAGCTGGGCGACAGCCTGGCCGCCCAGGCCCTCGCCCGCCGCGAGGCCGAGGACGCGGTCGAGGACCTCCGCATCCTGGTCGAGGCCCTCCCCGTGGGGCTCTTCGTCGTCGAGCGCAACGGCTCGCTCGGCATGCACAACCTGGCCGGGGCGACCTGGCTGCACGGGCCCGTCGCGGTGGCTCCGGGCCAGACCCCGCTCGAGCACCGGCTCCTCAAGCGCAGCCTCCAGGGCCGGACGCTGGCGCACGACGAGCGCCCCTCGGTGCGCGCCCTGCTCGGCGAGCACGTCTCCGGGGAGCGCATCATCAGCGAGGACGACGCCGGGCGCGAACGGATCGTCTCGGTCGACGCCCTGCCGCTGCACAACGGCGCCGACGGGGAGCCCGACCGCGCCGTCCTGGTGTGGCAGGACGTGACGGAGGAGCACGAGCACGTCCAGCGGCTCCGCCGGGCGCGGACGCGGTCGGACCGACTCATCTCGGACGCTCCGCACGGCGTGGTCGTCGTCGATGCGACCGGCCACATCCAGCAGGCCAACCGGGCCTTCGCCACCATGTTCGGCCGCACCGAGGACGACTGCCTCGGTGCCCCGGTGTGGGCGCTGGCCCCCGGGCTGGAGAAGGAGGCCCGCCGGTACCTCGACGACACGGTGCGGGCGGCCGGGGAGCTCGTCGAGAGCGAGTGGACCGTGCCCGACGGTCCTTCTGGCCTGCCCATGACGATCGCGACCAGCAGCCGGCACGTCACCGACCACCTCGACGGTGACGAGATCCTCATCAACGTGGTCGACGTCTCCGAACGGCGACGCTACGAGGAGCGGCTCAGCTTCCTCGCCGACCACGACGTCCTCACGGGGCTCCCCAACCGGCGGCGGTTCGAGGAGTCCCTGTCGCAGCACCAGGCCGTCTGCGCGCGTTACGGGCCCCGCGGCGCCCTGCTCCTGATCGACCTGGACCACTTCAAGGAGGTCAACGACACCCTCGGGCACGCCGCCGGTGACCACCTGATCGCCACCACCGGCGCGATCCTGCGCGACGGTGTCCGCCAGTCCGACCTCGTGGCGCGGCTGGGCGGGGACGAGTTCGCCGTGCTCCTGCCGGAGGCCGACGACGCCAGCGCCGAGACGGTCGCGGCCCACCTCGTCGAGCAGATCCGCGAGCACTGCGCCTCCCTCGACGGGGTGCACCGCCGGGTGACCGCCAGCATCGGCGTGCTCACCTTCGTGGCCGCGGCCGCCCGCCAGGGCGACGTGCTCGCCCTGGCCGACATGCTGATGTACGACGCGAAGGACGCCGGGCGCGACGGCTACGTGCTGCTGACGTCCGAGGCGCACCGGACCCCGCGCCTGGGTGCCCGGATGGAGTGGCGCTCGCGCATCGAGCACGCCATCGAGAACGACCTGTTCGAGCTGCACCTGCAGCCGATCCTCGACGTGGCCCAGGGCCGGGTGACCCAGGCCGAGAGCCTGGTGCGGCTGCGCGACGACGACGGCACCCTCATCCCGCCGGGGCGGTTCGTCTACGTGGCCGAGCTGACCGGGCTGGCCCCGGCGCTGGACTCGTGGGTGCTGCGGCACTCCATCGCGATGCTGGCCGACCTGCAGCGCCGTGACCCCGAGTTCGTCCTCGAGGTCAACATCTCGGCCCAGTCCATCGGGCACCCGGACGTCGAGGCCGCCCTCGTGGCGGCCCTCGAGGAGTACGGCGTCGCTCCCAGCACGCTGGTCCTGGAGGTCACCGAGACCGCCGCCGTCCGTGACGTGGCGGCCGCGCGGGGCTTCGGCGAACGGCTGCGCAACCTCGGCACCCTCTTCGCGCTCGACGACTTCGGCGCCGGCTACGGCTCCTTCTACTACCTCAAGCACCTGGTCTTCGACTACGTGAAGATCGACGGCGAGTTCGTCACCGACGCCCACCGCTCGCCGATGGACCGCCAGCTGCTGCGCTCGATCATCGACGTCGCGCGCAACCTCGGCAAGGGCACGGTGGCCGAGTTCGTGACGGACCGCACCGTGTTCGAGCTGGTGCGCGAGCTGGGCGTCGACTATGCCCAGGGCTACTACATCGGCCGGCCCGTCCCGCTCGTCGAGTTCGTGGCCGCCCACCTCTCCCAGCCGGTGCCGGCCCGCGGGCTCACGGCAGCGACGGCCCAGGACTGACCGGTCGCGACCGCTCCGGAGCGGCTGGGAACCCGCGGCCCCGGGGAGGGTTGGCCGCGCCCCGGCGGGGTACTGGGAGACAGCGAGGTGTCCGCGGTGAGCCCATCCACGGACGCCCCGGCGCAGCGCCGCGCGGCTCCGTGACCCCCCGTCGAGCCGGCGGCCGGTTCGGGGGCTCGCTCGACGGGTCGACGGGTGCGGGCGCACCCGCGCCGCCGTCCCCCCACGGACCGAGGAGAACACGCGTGCACATCGTCATCCTGGCGGCCGCCCGGCACCCCATCGCCGAGCCCTTCGCCGGAGGCCTGGAGTCGCTGACCTGGCACCTGGTGCACGGCCTGCGCGGCCGGGGGGTCGACGTCACCGTCTTCGCCGGCGAGGGCAGCGACCCCGCCCTCGACGCCCGGATGCTCGGTACCAGTCCCCTGCGGCTCAGCGACGCGGCCCGGGCCGACGTGAGCATGGTGCCCGAGAGCTGGCTGCGCGAGCACCACGCCTACCTCCAGGTGATGCTGCACCTGCAGCGGCGCGACGACGTCGACGTCGTGCACAACAACAGCCTCCACCACCTGCCGGTCGCGATGGCCGGCTCGGTCCCCTCGGCGGTCCTGACGACCCTGCACACCCCGCCGACCCCGTGGCTCGAGCCCGCCATCGCCATCGCCCGCAGCGTCCCGGGCGCGGGGCTGCACCACGTCGCGGTCAGCGAGCACACGGCCGCCGCCTGGCGGCACGTCACCGAGGTGGACGTCGTGCCCAACGGTGTCGACGTGCGCCGCTGGACCCCGGGCCCGGGCGGCCCCGACCTGGCGTGGGCCGGCCGGATCGTCCCCGAGAAGGCGCCGCACCTGGCCATCGCCGCAGCCCGCGCCGCCGGGCGCCGCCTGCGCCTGGCCGGGCCCGTGGGCGACCCCGCGTACTTCGCGTCGCACGTGGCCCCCCTGCTCGGCCCCGACGCCGAGTACGTCGGCCACCTGGGCACCGCGGGGCTGGCCGCGCTCTTCGGCAGCAGCGCCGTCACCCTCGTGACCCCCGCCTGGGAGGAGCCCTACGGCCTCGTGGCGGCCGAGTCGCTGGCCTGCGGCACCCCCGTCGTGGCGATCGCGCGCGGCGGCCTGCCCGAGGTGCTGGACGCCGCGACCGGCGTGCTGGTCGACCCCGACCCCGACGCGCCCGACGACGACGCTCTCGTGGCGGGGCTGGCGGCGGCGGTCGGGGCGGCGGGGCTGCTCGACCGTGGGGCGTGCCGCGACCGTGCCGTCCGTGAGTGCTCTGTCGACCGGATGGTGTCGGAGTACCTCGCGCACTACGAGGTCCTCACGCCGGGGCTGGTCGCATGATCGGTTGGTACGTGCACCACGTGGGCCGCGGGCACGGGACCCGCGCGGCCGCCGTGGCCCGGCAGCTGACCCTGCGCGGCCGGCCCGTGACCGGGCTGGGGTCCGCCCCGCCGCCCGGCGACTGGCGGGGGGAGTGGGTGGTCCTGGAGCGCGACGACCACTCGCCGGAGCCCGCCGACGTCACCGCCCACGGCACCCTGCACTGGGCGCCGCGCCACGACGCCGGGCTGGCCGCCCGTGCCGCCACCGTGGCCGAGTGGGCCGTGCGCTGCCGCCCGGACCTGCTGGTGGTCGACGTCTCGGTCGAGGTCGCGCTGCTGGCCCGCCTGTGCGGGGTCCCCGTGGTCGTGGCCGCCCTCCCGGGTGAGCGCACCGACCCGGCCCACGCCCTGGCCCACGACCTGGCCGAGGCCCTGCTGGCGCCCTGGCCGGCGGGTGCCCACGGGCACGGCTGGCCACAGGCCTGGACCGACAAGACCTGGGCGGTCGGCGCGCTGAGCCGCTTCGACGGGCGCCGACGGCGCGCGCCCCGCCCCCACCCCCGGCCGCGCGTGCTGCTGCTCTGGGGAGCCGGCGGCCGCGCCACCACGGTGGGGCAGGTGGCCGCCGCCCGGGCCGCCACCCCGGGCTGGGAGTGGGTCGAGTGGTCGCCCGCGCTGCCCGAGTCCCTCCTCTGGGACGCCCTGCTCGACGCCGATGTCGTGGTCACCCATGGCGGGCAGAACGCCGTCGCCGAGGTGGCCGCCGCCCGCCGGCCGGCCGTGGTGGTCGCCCAGCCCCGGCCCTTCGGCGAGCAGGAGGCCACCGCGGCCGCGCTGACCCGGATGGACGTGGCGGTCGGGCTCGACACCTGGCCGGAGGCGCAGCGCTGGCCGGGGCTGCTCGACCGGGCGCGCCGCCTCGGAGGCAGCGGCTGGGAGCGGTGGAGCACCGGGACGGCCGCCGCCGACCTGGCGGCCCGGCTCGACGACCTCGCGTCCGGGCTGGCCGCGCGATGACCGGGCTGCCCGACGGGACCCCGCGCGTCGCCGTCGTCACCATCGCCCACGGCCGGCACGACCACCTACGCGGCCAGCGCTGGGGGCTGGCGCGCCAGACCCGGGTGCCCGACCTGCACGTCGTCGTCGCCATGGACGACCCGGGCCTCACCGCCGTCCTGGCCGACACCCCGGTCGCCGCCCTCGAGGACCACGTCGTGCCGGTGCCGGTCGCGGGCGGGCGTCTCCCCCTCGCCCGCGCCCGCAACGTCGGCGTCGCGGCCGCCCTCGAGCGGGGCGCCGAGGTCGTCGTCCTGCTCGACGTCGACTGCATCCCGGGGCCCGACCTCGTCGCCCGCTACACCGAGGTCCTGGCGCCCCGGCTCGGCCGGCACGTGGGCTTCCCGGTCGTCGCGTGCGGGGAGGTGCGCTACCTCGACGCCCCGACGACCGCGGTCGCGGAGGACGCCCGTAGCTGGGCCGCGCTCGACGCCGGGTCGGCCCCGCACCGGGCCCGGCCCGCGCTGCCGGCCGGGGCGGTGCAGCGCAGCCACGACACGCGCCTCTTCTGGTCGCTGTGCTTCGCGGTCACGGCCCAGGACTGGGCCCGCATCGGCGGTTTCGACGAGGGCTACGTCGGCTACGGCGCCGAGGACACCGACTTCGGGCAGCGTCTCGAGGCCGCCTACGGTGCGCTGCTGTGGCTGGGCGGAGCGACCGCCTACCACCAGGACCACGGCGACGGCGGCCTGCCGGTCCGCCACGTGCGCGACATCGTCGAGAACGGGGCACGGTTCGCGGCCCGCTGGGGATGGTGGCCGATGCGGGGGTGGCTCGACGCCTTCGAGGACCTCGGGCTGGTCACCGTGGACGCCGAGCGCGGCTACGTCCTGACCTCCGAGCGGCGGGACGCCCCGTGACCGGCGCGTGGCGGGCCGCCGAGTGGGCCACCGGTGACGTCCCTGTGGCGGGCCCGGACATCGCGGACGCCCTGGCGCTGGCCCGGGACCTCGCCCCGGTCGCGCGCGGCCTGGCGCAGGACCCGTGGCGCTACCTCGCCACGCTCGCGACCCTCGGAGCCGCCGACCTCACGGCAGCCCGGGCGGCGGAGCCGCACCTGGACGCGGTGGCCGTCCTGGCGCAGGCCGGCGACCCCGACCTGGGCGTCCTGGGGGTTGATGCCGCCAGCAGCTTCGGGGTCTACGCGGCCCGCGCCCCCGGCACCGGGCTGCGCGCCACCGCCGGGAGCGACGGCCCACGGCTCGAGGGGACCAAGGCCTGGTGCTCGCTCGCCACGGTGGTCAGCCACGCGCTCGTGACCGCCGACGACGACACCGCACCCCGGCTCTACGCCGTGCCGCTGCACCACCCCGGCGTCCGGCACGAGACCGGCACCTGGGTCTCGCGCGGGCTGAGCGCGGTGACCACCGGCAGCATGACCCTCGCCGGCGTGCCGGCCGTGCCCGTCGGCGGCCCCGGCTGGTACCTCGCCCGTCCCGGGTTCGCGTGGGGCGGCATCGGGGTGGCGGCGGTGTGGTTCGGCGCGGCCGCGGCGCTCGCCGGCGCCCTGACCACCGCGGCCGGTCGCCGTCCGCCCGACCAGGTGGCCCTGCTGCACCTGGGCACCACCGACCGGGCGCTGCACGCCGCCCTCCTCTCGCTGCGGGACGCCGCCGCCGCCATCGCCGCCGGCCGGGCGGACGGTCCGGCCGGGGTGCTGCTCGCGGCCCGGGTACGGGCCGTCGTCGCCGACGCGGCCGAGGAGGTGCTGCGGGTCGTGGGGCACGGGCTGGGCCCGGCCCCGCTGACCCAGGTCGAAAGCCACGCCCGGCGGGTCGCCGACCTCACGGTCTACCTGCGCCAGCACCATGCCGAGCGTGACCTGGCGGCCTTGGGCGGCCTCGTGCTCGGACCACGGGAGGACCGATGACCGGGGGCCCTCCGCGCTTCCACCACGCCGACCCCGGCACGCCCGAGCCGGTGTGGCTGGCCGACCCCCTGTGGTGGACCGCCCCGCTCGTGGACGTCGACGGGCTGCGCGATCGCTACGACAAGCTCCTCGTGCTGGCTGCGCATCCCGACGACGAGACCCTGGCCGTCGGCGCCTTCGTGGCGGCCGCCCACCGGGCGGGGCTGCGGGTACGGGTCGTGGTCGCGACCGCCGGTGAGGCTTCGCATCCGGACGCCCGGGCCTGGACACCGGGGCGCCTGGCCCCGGTGCGGGCGGGGGAGGTGGAGGCCGCCGTCGCGATCCTCGCCCCCGGCGCGACGGTCGAGCACCTCGGGCTGCCCGACGGTGGTCTGGCCGCCGCCGAGGGCGCCCTGGCCGACCGGGTGGCCGAGCGCAGCCGGCCGGGCACCCTCGTGCTGGCGCCCTGGACCGCTGACGGGCACCCCGACCACGACGCGCTGGGCCGGGCGGCGGCGACCGGTGCCGCCGGCGCCGGGGCCGCCGTGGCGCACTACCCGCTGTGGCTGTGGCACTGGGGCCGGCCGGGCGACCTCGACCGTACCCGCCTGCACGTCGTCGAGCCGGCTCCGGCCGACCTGGCGGCGCGGGCCGCGGCCGTGGCCTGCTACCCGTCGCAGACCGCGCCGCTCGGCCCCGGCCCGGGGGAAGCCGCCGTGGTGACCGCCCCGGTGCTGCGCCGGGCCCGGCGGCTGGTCGAGGCCCTGATGGCCGAGCCCGGGGTGCTGCCGGTCCGCCCGGCCCGCACCGACGCCGACGTCGCCCCGGCCTTCGACGGGATGTACGACGACGGCGACGACCCCTGGGGCTTCACCGGCTCGTTCTACGAGCGGCGGAAGCGGGCCCTCACGACTGCCGTGCTGGGGCGGGAGCGCTATCGGGTGGTGGTCGAGATCGGTTGTGCGACAGGTGTCCTCACGCGGGCTCTGGCCGAGCGGGCCGAGCATGTCGTGGCGGTGGACCCCAGTGCCGCGGCGCTCGAGGTCGCCGCGCGCAACGCCCCGGCCCACGTCCGATGGGAGCTCGGGCGGGCCCCCGGCGCGGTCCCCGAGGGGCCGGTCGACCTCGTGGTCCTCTCGGAGGTCGGGTACTTCCTCACCCCCGTCGAGCTGCTCGAGACCCTTGCCCGGGTCCGCGCCGCGCTGGCCCCGGGCGGCGAGGTCGTGCTGGTCCACTGGCGGCATCCCACCGAGGGCGTCCCGCTCGACGGGCCGGCCGTCCACGCGCAGGCGGCCACCGCCCTGGCCGACCTCGGCCACCGGGTGCGCCACGCCGACGGCGACGTGCTGGTCGACGTGTGGGGCGGCCCCGTCTCGGTGGCCGCCGCCGAGGGCCGCCGGTGAGTGGCTCCCGCATCGGGCACGTCGTCGTCGCCGTGCCCGCGCGCGACGAGGAGCGGCTGGTCGGCGCGTGCCTCGACAGCGTGCGGGTGGCCGCCGACCGGCTGCTGGCCGCCCGGCCCGACGTCACGGTCGAGGTGGTCCTGGCCCTCGACCGGTGCGTCGACGGCACCGCCGCCGTGGCGGCGCGGCATCCGGTCACGCTGCTGGCCATCGACGCGGGCTGCGTCGGGGTGGCCCGCCGCGAGGCGGTGGCGACCGGCCTCTCGGCGCCCCGGGCCCGCGCGGCCGACCCCCGCGCCACCTGGGTCGCGAACACCGATGCGGACTGCGCGGTGCCGCCCGGGTGGCTCACCCGCCAGGTGGCCCTGGCCGAGTCGGGTACCGACCTCGTGGTCGGCACCGTCGTACCGGTCGACGTCGTCGACCCCGCGGTCCTGCTGGCCTGGCGGGCCCGCCATCGCCTGCGCGAGGGGCACGGCCACGTGCACGGCGCGAACCTGGGGGTGCGAGCGGCGGCCTACCTCGAGGCGGGGGGCTTCGCCGAGGTGGGTCTGCACGAGGACGTCGGGCTGGTCACGCGGGTCCGCGACGCCGGCCACCCCTGGGTGGCGACCGACCGGGTCCGCGTGCGGACCTCGGGCCGGTCGAGCAGCCGGGTGGAGGGTGGCTTCGCGACGTACCTCGCCGCGCTCGGCCCGGCCGACTGACGCCGGCGTGGGTTCCGCGGACCGGTGGTCCTGCACCGCACCGGTGGTCCTGCACCGCACCGGCCGCATGAGGCCGGTGCGGTGCGAGGTGACCGGGGCGGACCGAGGTGACCGGGGCGGACCGAGGTGACCGGGGCGGACCGAGGTGACCGGCGCGGACCGAGCTGACCGGGGCGGCGTCGGGGATGATGGACGGCGTGAACGTGGTGAGCAGAGGCTTCGTCGGGCGGCGGCGCGACCGCGACCCCCGCATCCCGCCCGGCCAGTACCCCGAGCGCGACTTCCCGGTGCTCTCGGCCGGCCCCACCGCCAACGTGCCGCTCGACCGCTGGCGCCTCGACCTCACCGGCGCCGACGGCACCAGCCGCAGCCTCTCGTGGGCCGACCTGATGGCCCTGCCGAGCGAGCGCATCACCACCGACATCCACTGCGTCACGAAGTGGACCAAGCTCGACACCACCTGGCGCGGGGTGCCGGTGCGCACGGTGCTGGGCGACGTCGGCGACGCCCGCTACGCGCTGGTCCACTCCTCAGGGGGCTACACCACCAACCTGCCGTTGGCCGACCTCGTCGAGCGCGACGCCTGGGTGGCCTTCGAGTACGACGGCCGCCCCCTGCACCCCGAGCACGGCGGCCCCGCCCGGCTGCTGGTGCCGCACCTGTACTTCTGGAAGTCGGCCAAGTGGCTCAGCGGCATCGAGCTGCGCCACCAGGACACCCCGGGTTTCTGGGAGCGCCTCGGTTACCACGACTATGGCGACCCGTGGCGCGAGCAGCGCTACGCGGGCGACGGATGAGCGTCACGGCGGCCGGTGAGGCCCCACCCCGCCCCGGCCCGATGCCGTGGCTGCGCGCTCGCCTCGACGACGCCTGGCTGGAGACCAGGGTCGCCCGCACGCTGGTGCTCGACGTCCCCGGCTGGGCCGGCAACGACGCGGGCCAGCACGTCGACGTGCGGCTGACCGCCGAGGACGGCTACACCGCGCAGCGCACCTACTCGATCGCGTCGGCCCCCGAGCCCGGGCGGATGGCACTCACCGTGCAGCGGGTCGGCGACGGCGAGGCCTCGCCCTACCTGGTCGAGGAGATGCGCCCGGGTGACGAGCTCGAGGTGCGCGGGCCGATCGGCGGCTGGTTCCGCTGGGATGCCGCGTGGCCCGAGCCGGTGCTGCTGGTCGGCGGCGGGTCCGGGGTGGTGCCCCTCATGGCGATGATCCGCGAGCGGGTGCGCGCGGGGTCGAGGGTGCCGTTCCACCTCGTCTACTCGGTCCGCACGCCGGACCTGGTCATCTACACCAACGAGCTCTTCGCGCTCTCGCGCACGACCCCCGGGCTGCGGGTCGACCGGCTGTACTCCCGTGCGGGCCTGCCCGACGTTGCGCGCCCACCCGGCCGGCTGGGCCGCGACGACCTGCCGCCGGTGACCGCCACCGCCGTCCCGCCGCGAGTGTACGTGTGCGGCCCCAACGGGTTCGTGGAGAACGCGACCCGTCATCTGCAGGACCTCGGGCACGACGCCGCCGACATCCGCACCGAGCGCTTCGGCCCCTCCAGCTGACCGTCCGGACGCGTGGCGGCGCGACAAGCGGGGAGCGTTGTCTGGCCCGGGCCGCCCGGAGGGTGTAGGCAGGGGGTAGGCGCGGTACCGCGTTCGTCGACCGAGGAGGACCCATGGCCAGTCTCGACAGCGCCCAGCTGCTCGCCGCCCTCGAGCCCACCGTCGAGGAGAACCTCAACCGGCACCTCGGCGCCGCGCAGGAGTGGATGCCGCACGAGTACGTGCCGTGGTCGCTGGGCCGCGACTTCAAGGAGCTCGGCGGCGAGCCGTGGTCGGTCGAGCAGAGCCAGCTCTCGCCCATCGCGCGCACCGCGCTCGAGGTCAACCTCCTCACCGAGGACAACCTGCCGAGCTACCACCGCGAGATCGAGCGGGCCTTCGGGCGCGACAGCGCGTGGGGCGCCTGGGTCAACCGCTGGACCGCCGAGGAGGGCCGGCACGCCTTCTGCATCCGCGACTACCTGCTGGTCACCCGGGGGGTCGACCCCGAGGAGCTCGAGCGGGCGCGGATGGACACCATGGAGACCGGCTACGACTCCGGCGACAAGCCACTGCTGAACGTCTGCGCGTACGTGTCGTTCCAGGAGCTCGCCACCCGCGTCTCGCACCGCAACACCGGCCGCTTCACCGAGGAGCCCATCGCCGAGAAGCTGCTCATCCGGGTGGCCAAGGACGAGAACCTCCACATGATCTTCTACCGCAACATCATCCAGGCGGCCCTCGAGCTCACGCCCAGCCAGACGATGCGGGCGATCACCGACGAGGTCGTCAACTTCCAGATGCCGGGCGCGATCATCCCCGGCTTCGGGCGCAAGGCGGTGCAGATGGCGATGGCCGGCATCTACGACCTGCGCATCCACCACGACGACATCGTCGCCCCGCTGCTGCGCCAGTGGGGCGTCTGGGAGCTCGAAGGGCTCGACGCCGAGGGCGAGAAGGCCCGCGACGAGCTCGCCGCCGCGGTCGCGGCCCTCGACGAGGAGGCCTCCCGCTTCGTCGCCCGCCGCGAGGAGCGCGCCGCCAAGCTGGCCGCCCGACAGGAGGCCTCGGCCCAGCAGGTCACCGGCTGACGGCACCAGCCGACCGTCGCCGACCCGGCTGGGTAGGGCGGTTCAGGACGTGCGTGGCCGCGTGCGTCCGAGCGATGGAGCGGCGGGCAGCGGTCCAGCGGACCCATTAGGCGAACGACGTCCCGTAGGGGACAGTGGGGCGGGACGACGGGACCACTCATGCCCCACGCATCCTCGATGCCTCATCCCGGTACTGCCCACGGTTCCACCGCGAGCCCCGAGAACCCCAGGAGGCTCGCGCCGCGCCGGCGATCGACGAGCTCAGGACCGCCGCCGAACCCGTTCCGCGGCACCGGTCGCTGTCGTGGGGCGCTGTGACCCTACGCGCTGGGCGCAACGGGCTGGCCCCCGTGGACACGAGGTCTGCGCTGCACCTCCTGTTGATCCAGGACGGCTCCGCGACCGGCGAGCGCCACCTCGAGACCCTCCGGCACGAGTTCCCGAACGCCGACGTGCATGTCGAGGGCTGCCTGGACGACGCCATGGTCCATCTGGGCACCCACCCGGTCGACATGGTGCTCGCGGACCAGTCGACGCCCGGGTCGAACAGCGCCCTGGTGCTCCGCGCGATGCGGACCACGCACCCGGGGACGCCTCTCATGGTGATCACCGACGGCGGTGACGGTGGCCCGGCCCTGTGGGTGCTGGTCGAGGACAGCCGAGGACTCGAGAGGCCGGCCGGGTCCCACCGGCCCGTCGGGGTCGCGGTGCTGCGGGCCCTGCAGCTCCGGCGCGTGGAGAGCGAGGCGGAACGGTACCTCGGTCTGGCCCGCGGCCTGCTGGACGCGTCGCCCGACCCGACCTGCGCAGTCGACGCCGAGAGCACCATCGTCGCGGTGAACCAGGCGTGGCGCGACTTCACCGCCGCCAACGGCGGCACGGACACCGAGTGCGGGGTCGGCGTCAGCTACCTCGGCGCGTGTGACGGAGCCGCCGGCGACATCACCGACCCCGACCATCTCGAGGCGACGCTCATGGCGCAGGGTCTTCGTCACGTGCTGGCCGGGTCGTTGGACCACTTCCGGCACGACTACGCGTGTCACTCGCCGAGCGAGAGTCGCTGGTTCACCGGGCAGTTCAGCCCGGCAGCCATCAACGGGGGCCGCGGCGCGGTCATCTCCCACCACGACATCACCCTCGCGCACACCATGGAGCAGTCGCTGGCGCACCAGTCCCTCCACGACGCACTCACCGACCTCCCCAACCGCGACCTGATGGTCGACCGTGTGGGGCAGGCCATCAGCCACAGTGACCGCAACGGCCACCGCGTCGCCGTCACCCAGATCGACCTCCATCACTACCACCGGGTCAACGACCTCGTGGGGTACCGGGGTGGGGACAGCGTGCTGGTGCAGGTCGTCGAGCGGCTCCAGGCCAGGCTCCGCACCGGCGACACCCTCTCCAGCTTCACGCACAACACGTTCATGGTCCTGTGGGGTGAGCTGGACCCCGACGGACCCGAGACGGCGGTGGGCCTGACCGGGATCCTGCTGGACTGTCTCGACCTCCCCTTCGCGGTGGGTGGCATCCAGGTCCCGGTCTCCGGGAGCGCGGGGGTGAGCGTGCACACCCCCGGCCAGACCGTCGACGACCTGCTGCGGTCCGCGGACGCCGCCCTGCTGGACGCCAAGAGCCGAGGGCCGGGTCAGGTCGTCCTGTTCACCGAGCAGCTGCAGGGGGCGACGATGTTCCGCAGGAGCCTGGAGACCGACCTCGTGGTGGCGCTGAGCGAGCCGGTCCAGCTCGTCCTGCACTACCAGCCCGTCGTCGAGCTGGCCTCGGGCACGGTCGTGGCCGTCGAGGCGCTGGTGCGCTGGCACCATCCCCAGCTCGGGCTCCTGGGGCCGGACCGGTTCGTCCCCTTCGCGGAGGAGTCGGGACTGATCCATCAGCTGGGCGACTGGGTCCTGGGCCAGGCCCTGCGGGACGCTCCGCGCCTGGTGCAGGACGGCCGTGAGCTCGACATCGCGGTCAACGTCTCGGCGATCCAGATGGACGACCGGGTGGCGGCCAGCGTGCACCGGGCGCTGGAGAGCAGTGGCGTGAGGCCGCAGCGGCTGGTCGTCGAGCTGACCGAGTCGGCCATCGTCGAGGACGTGGACGCCACGGCCGCGACGCTTCGAGACCTCTCACGGCTCGGCGTCAAGATCGCGATCGACGACTTCGGCACCGGCTACAGCTCGTTGCTGTACCTGCGCCGGTACCCGGTCGACATCCTCAAGATCGACCGGGAGTTCGTCTCCGGCATCGGCACGAGTGCCGACGACGAGGCGATCTGCCGCAGCATCACCGGCCTCGCAGCGGGGATGGAGGCCACCACCGTCGGTGAGGGGGTGGAGACGATGGACCACTACGCGTTCCTGCGCTCGCTGGGGTGCACGCACGGCCAGGGCTTCCTGTGGTCGCCCGCGGTGCCCATCGAGAGGTTCGAGGCGGCCCTGACCGCCTGCGACCAGGTGCCCGTGCCAGCCGCCGGTGCACCGGTCGCCCGGCCCCGTCACGCTCTCGACACCGCCGTGACGGCGCTGATCGCCAGGATGCACCTCGAGCGCGCGCCGCTCCACACGGTGGCGGCCGCGCTGAACCGCACCGTCGGACGCCACCCCACCGGGGTGGCGTGGACCGCGGGCGCCGTGGCGCGCGAGCTGCCCGCCGACGAGGCGCCGCGGGGTACCCAGGGGCTCCAGCGGGCACCCCTCGCGCTGATCTGCACCGACCTCGAGCCGGTGCGGCGCCTGCTCCGCGTGGACCTCGAGGTGGCCGGCTTCGAGGTCGAGGAGACGAGGGACGGCCATGACGCGATGAGCCGGCTCATCGAGTCGGACGCTCCTGCGGTCGACGTCATCGTGGTCGACTCGGCCCTGGCGTCGGACGACGCGCGGTGGGTGATCGCGGCCATCCGCGGCCATGCTCGTCTCGACGACGTCCCCGTCCTGCTCGTCCGGTCCGCAGCCGGAGGCGAGCCCACCGGCGACCTGGATGACACGGCGTTCGATGCCGTCGTCACCCGACCTGTCGAGGCCGCCGCGCTGGTCGCGGCCGTGCAGGCACTGGCCCGCGGGGGCCGGACCCGCCACGCCTGACCCTCGCCCGCGGTGAGCCCGCGCCCTCCCGGGGGCCGTACGAGGCCGGTCGGGGGGCCGAACGGCTCGATGCTCCCGGCCGCGCCCGATTCACCGGACGTGAGCGGACGGACGTGCGAACCTGCACCCAGAGACGGGACGCGACACACGCCAACCAGATCCGGCCTCGGACGAGATGTCCGAGCCGCAGCGAAACGGCAAACCCGATGTGAGTCGGGGACGCAAAGCCACGGGGCCCGACCGGGTCAGCCGGGCTACCGAACGGTTCTCGTCCTTCCAGCACACGCGCGGCGCTGCCGCGCGTCCGTGCGGGCTGCGTCGAGGCCACAACAGAAGGTTGGACGCACATCATGAAATCCCTGCGCATCATCGCGAACGTCGCCATCGTCGGCGCGATCGTCACCCTGGTGCCTGCCACCGCGGCCATGGCCGCCGGCTCCGGTGACACCACGGCCACCTTCACCCTCGTGGGGGGCAGCCTCGACGTCACCGCCGCCGCCGGTGCGGCCCTGACCGACGGTGCCCCCGGCGCCGCCTCGGTCGCGGGCTCGCTGGGCGCGGTCAGCGTCAGCGACACCCGCGGCAGCACTGCCGGCTGGGTCCTGTCGGCCGCGTCGACGACATTCGTCGACGGCGCCGGGTCGGTCTCCACCGGGGTGTCGTACGACTCGGGTGCAACCACCGGCTCCACCGGGACGGTGACCCCGACCTCCACCGGCTCCACCAGCATCACGGCGGTCGCCCCGGTCGCCGCCGGAACGCTGGCCAGCGGGAACAACACCGCGTCCTACACCCCCACCCTGACCGTCGAGCTCCCCTCGAGCGCGCTGGCCGGCGACTACACGGGCACCGTCACCACGTCCGTCGCCTGAGGAACTGTCTCCTCCATGCGTCGACTGCTCACCCTGATCGCACTGGTGGCCGGGTCCCTGCTCCCGGCCGCCGGTGCGTTCGGCACTCCCGCCACGACCGCCGCGAGCGGTGGCACGGGCATCGGCATCCGCCTGGTCGACGCGCCCGTGGCGACCCGCGACAACCCCCGTGCCCGGGTCTACATCATCGACCACGTCTCGCCCGGCGACACCGTCGAGCGCCACATCGAGATCTCGAACGACACGGGGGCCCCCGCCGGGGTGGCGGTCTACGCTGCCGCCGCGAAGATCCAGAGCGGCTCCTTCGTGGGGCTCGAAGGCGACACCCCGAACGACCTCTCCACCTGGACGACGCTGTCCACGCCTCGACTCCAGCTGGCCGACGGGGCCAAGCAGCTCGTGGCCGTCACGATCACCGTCCCTCGCGACGCCGCACCCGGCGAGCAGTACGCCGTGCTCTGGGCGCAGACCACCTCCGGCGGCAAGGCCGCCATCACCCAGGTCAGCCGCGTGGGCATCCGGGTCTACCTGTCCGTCGGCCCCGGCGGCGAACCGGCCTCCGCCTTCACCATCGAGTCGCTCACCGCCCGGCGCGACGCCTCGGGCGTCCCGACGGTGGCTGCCACGGTCCGCAACACCGGGGGGCGCGCGCTGGACCTCAGTGGAACCCTCACCCTCGACGACGGACCTGGAGGTCTCTCCGCGGGCCCTTTCCCCGTCACTCTCGGCACCACGCTGGGCCGCGGGCAGAGCGCGCCCGTGACGGTCGCGCTGGACAGGCAGCTGCCGGCCGGGCCGTGGGCGGCGACCCTGCACGTGACGAGTGGGCTGCTCACCGAGTCCGCGCAGGCCAGCCTGACCTTCCCGGCCGCCGGCCGGAGTGGCCCGGTCGTGCCCGTCGAGCAGCACGCCAGCCTCTGGTGGTGGGTCGTGCTCCTCCTCATCGTCCTGCTCGGCGTGCTGGGGGTCCTGGGCGCGATCTGGACCATGAGTCGCCGTCGTCGACGGGGGGGCCGGCACTCGCTCGCCGCGCTCGCCGCGCGGCCCGCCCACCCCGCGCCTCCACCGTCCCGCATCTCGGCCTGACCGTCGTGCCCGCCCACCCCATCGGAGGTCATCCCGTGCGTCGTCTCCTCCACCTCCCGCGCATCCGCTGGCCGGCGACCGCCGCCGCCACCCTCGTCGCGTGCCTGGGCGTGCTCGGGGCGGGTGGCGCGACGGCGGAGGCCGGCGAGACGGCGACCACGGGCGCCAGCGTCACCCTGCAGGGCGGGGGCCTGTCGATCAGCGCCTCCGCCGACGCCGGCAACATCGGCACGCAGTCGAACGGGATCGGTGCCGTCACGGTCAGCGGGCAGCTCGGGTCTGTGCAGGTCACCGACTCTCGAGGCGCGCCCGCCGGCTCAGGGTGGACTGCCACCGCCATCTCGACGGCCTTCACCCAGACGGCAGGACCGTCGGTGGGGGCGGGCGCGGTGGGCTACACGGCCGGCCCGATCAGCACGGTGGGCACTGCGACGTACACCGCGAACGACCCGAGCGACCTGACCGGCGTGTCCGCGGTCGTGACCGCCACCGCCATCACCGGGGACAACACGGCCTCGTGGAACCCGACCATCCACGTGGCCTTCCCCGCCGGTGGGGTGGCCGGGGTGTACCTCGGCACCATCACCCACTCCGTGTCGTGAACCTGGGTCTCAGGTGTTGGTCGCCAGGGTTCGTCCCTCACCGCCGCTGAGCGCCCCCGGCATCCCGTCCCCCGGCGCAGATGAGCGGTTGACCCGACTCCGTCGGTCAACCGCTCATCGTGCGTCGGGGTGACAGGATTTGAACCTGCGGCCTCGTCGTCCCGAACGACGCGCGCTACCAAGCTGCGCCACACCCCGTGGCTCGTCGCCCGACCCTGCGGGTCGCGGCGACACCCGAGGATAGCCGACCCGCGCGACCCATCCGAAATCGGTCCGCGGACCCCGCGCCGGCGGCCGGGGTGGCCCGGGCACCGGAACCTTGCGGATGGCACCGGAACGGTTCCGGGGCGAGGGTGAAGGTTCCCGCACCGGGCGAAAAAGTTCACCTCAGGGTTCGCGGGCGACCAGGGTCAGCAGCGTCGCCTCGGGCCGGCAGGCGAAGCGCACCGGCGCGTACGGCGAGGTGCCCAGACCGGCCGACACGTGCAGCCACGCGGCGTCGTGGGGCGCCTCGGACGACGGCCGGACCCGCCCGCGCCGCCCCGTCGACCCGGCGCCGGGCCACCAGCGCGAGACCCCCTTGACGCGCCCGGTGTCGAGGTCGCAGTTGGTCACCAGCGCCCCGTAGAGCGGCACGGCCAGCTGCCCGCCGTGGGTGTGGCCCGCGAGCACCAGCCCGGCCCCGTCGGCCGTCATGGCGTCGAGCACCCGCTGGTAGGGCGCGTGCACCAGCCCCATCGTCAGCGCCACGTCGTCGCGGGCCGGGCCGGCCACACGGTCGTAGCGGTCGAACTGCACGTGCGGGTCGTTGACGCCGACCAGCTCGACCCGGTGCGCCCCCATCGTGACCGTCGTGCGCGCGTTGTCGAGGTCGCTCCACCCGCCGGCCTCGAGACCGGCGACCAGCTCGCGCACGGGCAGCTTCCCCCGCGACGGCGGCGCGGCCGCGTAGCCCCTCGTCAGGTAGCGCGCCGGGTTCTTCGGCATGGGGGCGTAGTAGTCGTTGGAGCCGAGGACGAAGGCACCCGGGAACTCCATCAACGGTTCCATCGCCCGCAGCAGCGGTGGCACGGCCCGGACGTGGGCGAGGTTGTCGCCGGAGTTGACCACGAAGTCGGGGCGCAGAGCCGCCAGGGAGCGCACCCACTCGATCTTCTTCGACTGCCCGGGGGTGAGGTGCAGGTCCGAGACCTGGAGGACGCGCACCGGCTCGGCGCCCACCGGCAGCACGGGCACGGCGAAGCGGCGCAACGTGAACCAGGTGCGCTCGACCAGCCCCGCGTAGGCGACCCCGGCGACACCGGCCCCGACGACGGTGGCGGCGGAGCGCAGGGCGGCGCGGGCGATCGGGTCCATCCGCCCATCCTCGCAAACGACGCCGGGCCCACCGGAATCGCGGGTGTGCCACCGCGTCGCCGGTGGGAGACTGGCCCCATGACCACCACCGGCCTGAAGGCGCAGCTCCAGCACGACCTGCACGACGCGATGCGCGCCCGCGACAAGGTCCGCGCCGCCACCCTGCGGATGACCCTCACCTCCGTGACGACCGCCGAGGTCGCCGGCGACGAGGCCCGCGAGCTCGACGACGACGAGATCCTCAAGGTGGTCGCCAAGGAGGCCAAGAAGCGCCGCGAGTCGGCCACCGCCTTCCGGGGCGGCGGGCGCGAGGAGCTCGCCGCCACCGAGGAGGCCGAGCTGGCCGTCCTGGAGGGCTACCTCCCGGCCCAGCTGGGTGACGACGAGCTGCGGAGCATCGTGGAGCGCGCCGTGGCGTCCTCGGGCGCGAGCGGCATGGCCGCCATGGGCGCGGTCATGAAGGCGGCCCAGGGCGAGGTGGCCGGGCGCGCCGACGGCGGCCGGGTCGCGGCGATCGTCCGGAGCGTCCTCTCGGGCGGCTGAGCGCCCCCACCACGACGACGGGGCCCCCACCGGAGAGATCCGGTGGGGGCCCCGTCGTGCGCAGCACGGGTCACTTGTTGGGCGGTGGGGGCTTCTTGGTCCGGCCGGGCTTGGCGGTGGTGGGCTGCGGCTGGGGTTGCTGTGGCGCCTGCGCCGCCGATGCCTGACCCGACCCGGACGACAGGAGCAGCCCGATGGTGGCGCCCTGGGGGGCCGACCCGGAGGGGCTGGTGCCCGCCACGGTGCCGTTCGGGGCGTTGCTGCTGATGTAGCCCACGACCTGGGCCGAGAAGCCGGCGTCCTGCAGGATGCGGGTGGCCGAGGACACGCTGCGCGCGTACACGTTGGGGATGTCGACCAGGTTGCCGCGCCGGGCCTTCTCGCTGGGGGCGGGGAAGTCCTTGACGGGCATCCCCTCGCTCAGCTTCTTCATCGTCGCGGCCCAGACCGGGGCCGACACCGTGCCGCCGAAGACCTCCCGGAAGCAGCCGTAGTCGCCGAAGCACTTGCCGTTGAGGGAGTAGAGGGTGCCGTTCTTGTCGGCCACCTGCACGTTGCCGATCCAGACCGCCGTGGCGAGCTGCGGGGTGTACCCGACGAACCAGCCCTGGTTGTGCTTCTCGGTGGTGCCCGTCTTACCGGCGGCGGGCCGGGCGTCGACGTTCCAGGTGCCCTGGGCGGTACCGCCGCTGCGGAAGGTGCCCTTCAGCAGGTACGAGGCCGCGTTCGCGGTGTCGGCCGAGATGACCTGCGTGCACTTGGCGGCGGGGAAGGTGATGGCCTTGCGGTCGGGGGTGGTGATCGAGGCGATCGGGCTGGGCTCGCAGTGCTTGCCGCCGGCCGCCAGGGTGGCGTAGGCGCTGGCGAGGTCGAGCGGGGTCGTGGTGCCCGAGCCCAGGGTGGCGTTGGAGATGCTGCGGTAGATGTCCTGGCCGTTGGCCATGTGGACGCCCATCTTCTTCATCGTGTCGAGCACGTTGCAGGGCCCGACGTCGATGGTGAGCTGGGCGGCCCAGGTGTTGATCGACTTTCCGATGCCCTCGCCCAGGCTCATCTGGCGGCCGCCGATGGCGTAGTCGTTGGTGACCCCCCACGGCTTGTCGGCACCGCAGGGAGCCCCGACCACCTTGTCGCTCTTGAAGACGTACTCCTTCTTCGCCGTGGCGAAGGGGACGTAGATCTTGCCGTCGAGGGGCATCCCCTGCTCGAGCGCGGTGACGAGCCCGAAGACCTTGGCCGTCGAGCCGAACTGGTAGCCGTACGGGCCGCCGCCGTAGACCTTGTCGACGTTGAGGTTGGTCTGGGTCTTCTCGAAGTCGCTGGCCTGGACCATCGCGAGGATCTTGCCGGTGCCCGGCTCGACCACGCTGATGGCACCACCGAGGTTGCTCTTGTTGTTGACCGGGACGGCGCGCTCGATCTCGGTCTGCGCGTCCTTCTGCATCGTCGGGTTGAGCGTGGTGCGGATGGTGAGGCCGCCCTGGTTGATCCGCTTCAGGCGCGCCTCGGGGGTCTTGCCGAGCACCGCCATCTGGGGGGAGTTCTGCAGGTAGGCCATCACGTAGGCGCAGAAGTAGGGCTGGCTCGAGCGGTGGCACACGCCCTTGACCGGCTGCTTCTTGATCATCTTCGGCACCGGGATCTTCTTGGCGGCGGCGACGTCCTTGGCCGAGGCGAACCCGAGCTGCTGCATCCGGGTGAGGACGACGTCACGGCGGGCCTGGGCCTGGTCGGGGTTCAGCAGCGGGTTGTAGGCCGTGGGCTGCTGCACGATGCCGGCCAGCAGCGCGGCCTGGCCGACGTTGAGCCGGCTGGCGTGCACGCCGAAGTAGTTCAGCGCCGCGGCCTCGACCCCGTAGGCCTGGTCGCCGTAGTAGACGAGGTTGAGGTAGCCCTCGAGGATCTGGTCCTTGGTGTAGTTCTCCTCGACGTTGACCGCGTACTTGAGCTCCTGGAGCTTGCGGGCGTACGACTTCTTGGTCGCGGCCTCGGCCGCCGCCTTGTCGCCGCGGCGCAGGGCGTTCTCCTGGAGGGTGATCTTCACGTACTGCTGGGTCAGGGTGGACGCGCCCTGCACGTCGCCGCCCTGGGCGTTCGAGACGACGGCGCGGGTGAAGCCGCGCAGGTCGAGGCCCCCGTGCTCACGGAAGCGCGCGTCCTCGATGGCGATCTGGGCGTTCTGCATCGCCGGCGAGATCTTCTTCAGCGGGACGATGATGCGGTTCTCGTCGTAGGGGTTGGCGATGAGCTGGCCCTGGGCGTCGAGGATCTTGGACTGCTGGGCGAGCGGGGAGACGGTGAAGTCGCTCGGCAGGTCGTTGAAGAAGTCGACGCCGCTCTTGGCCGCCTGGCCCGTGGCGCCGATGGCGGGCACCGCGAGCCCGGCCAGCAGCAGGCCCGCGACCGTGCTCAGCACGACGAAACCGAGGAGGAGCCGGAGCACGGCAGGGATGTTGTGGGCTCGACCGTCCATGGTCCCCAGGGTAACCCGGCCCCCTGGATGGGTCGGATTCCGAAGGCCCGCGACGCACCCGTCGGTCGGTGGAGGGGTCGCATCGTCCGTTCGGCGGGGTGCTCGACCGTTCGGCCAGCGCGTCGACCGGTTCGGACGATACCTGGGAGCCCGCCCGCTGCCTACGGTTTCAGTAGGTCCTCACCCACCGGTGGGGACAGGGAACGGAACGGCGAAACGAGGTGGACATGAGCATCAGCCCCGATGTGGTCACGGACGGCCACTGGGTCACGGAGTGGGCTCCGCTCGGACGCTGCGCGGGCACCGACCCCGACGCGCTCTTCGTCCAGGGCAAGGCCCAGCGCGCGGCCAAGGCGGTTTGCAAGGGCTGCCCCGTCGTCGCCGAGTGCCTCGCCGACGCCCTCGACAACGGCACCGAGTTCGGTGTCTGGGGAGGGATGACCGAGCGCGAGCGCCGGGCCCTCCTGCGCCGCCGCCCCGACGTCAGGTCCTGGACCGCCCTGCTCTCGGCCGCCAAGGCCCAGAGCGCGGAGACCGCGATCGCCTGACCCCCGTACTCCCCGGCGGGACCGACCACCCCCTGCAGCCAGTCGTGACACCCCCTGCAGTCACGAGTGGTCCGGTCGGTCCCGCCGGGGTTCTTCATGTCCGGAGGCCTCCGGCCGCTCGCGGCGCGCAGAACCGGGCCGCCCCGAGCCGCGGGCGTCAGCCCGCCAGGGCCGCCGCGACCGTGCGCAGGCCGTCGAGGTCGTGGATGTCGGTGGCTCCGGCCGGCACCGTCGAGACCGGCACCCCGGGGTGCGAGGTGACGAACCGCGCCACCCGGGCCTCGTGCCGCGTGGCCACCTCGGCCAGGTCGGCGTGCAGGCGCAGCAGCGAGGCGGTGAGCCCCGGCCCCGGGCCGTCGTCGAGGCGGTCGTCGAGCTGCTCGGCCGCGGCCTCCGCCCGGGAGCCGCTGAGCCCCGGGGCCGCCAGCACCTGCATCCGGTTGACGACGACACCGGCCAGCGGCATCCCCTCGGCCTCGAGCCGCTCGACGAAGTAGGCGGCCTCGCGCAGGGCGTCGCGCTCGGGGGCGGCGACCACGACGAACGCGGTCGAGGGCTCCTTGAGCAGGGCGTAGGTGACGTCGGCGCGCTCGCGGAAGCCGCCGAACATGGTGTCGAGCGCCGCCACGAAGGTCTGCACGTCCTGGAGGAACTGGCCGCCGAGCACCCTCGAGAGCGTGGTGGCCGCGAGGTTGGCGCCGAACGAGAAGACCTTGAGATAGGCCTTGCCGCCGGCCTTCGCGGGCGCCATCAGCAGCCGGATGAAGCGGCCGTCGAGGAAGGACCCGAGCCGCTTGGGCGCGTCGAGGAAGTCGAGGGCCGACCGGCTCGGCGGGGTGTCGACGACGACGAGGTCCCACGTGCCGTCGCGCTCGGCCTCGGCCCGGAGCTGGCCGAGCTTCTCCATGGCCATGTACTCCTGGGTGCCGGCGAACGAGCTCGACACCGCTGTGTAGAAGGGGTTCTCGAGGATCTGGGCCGCCTTCTCGGGGGTCGAGTGCGCCAGCACCACCTCGTCGAAGGTCCGCTTCATGTCGAGCATCATCGCGTCGAGCGAGCCGCCCGCGTCGTCGCCCACACCGACCACGGGCCGCGGGGTGTTGTCGAGCTCGGTCAGCCCGAGGGACTGCGCCAGGCGGCGCGCGGGGTCGATGGTCAGCACCACGACGTGGCGCCCCATCTCGGCCGCGCGGACGCCGAGCGCGGCGGCCGTGGTCGTCTTGCCGACGCCGCCGGAGCCGCAGCAGACGATGATCCCGGTGTCGCGGTCGGCCAGCAGCCGGTCGACGTCCATGGTGGCCGGGAGCGCGCGCGCCATCAGGCCACTCCCTGCTCGGTCAGCTCGTCGGCCAGGACGGACACGCCGCCGTCCTCGGTGCCGGAGGGCAGCGAGGGCAGGCGCAGCACCGGGTGGCCGATGGCCGCCACCTCCGCGGCCAGCTCGGTCTCGAGAGCGAGCCGGGCCGCGAGGTCACGGCCCTCGGCGACGAGGCCGCCGACGGTCTTCGCGCCGTTCCGGACCCCCACCAGCGCGAGGTCGGCCCGCACCCGCTCTTCGGCGTCGTCGCCGGTGAGGGCGGCCAGCCCGGGCCCGGCCAGCACCGGCTCACGCACCTGGTTCACGACCATGGCCCCCACCGGGAAGCCGGCGGCCTCCAGCTCGGCGACGGCATCCGCGCTCTCCTGCACCGGCATCTCCTCGAGGAGGGTGACGACGTGGACCCGCGAGATGCGGTCGCGCAGCATCCGGGTGATCGACTCGGCCTGCGAGTGGATGGGGCCCACGCGGGCGAGGTCGGCGACCTGCTCGTTGACGCCGAGGAAGCGGGCGACCCGGCCGGTGGGTGGCGCGTCGAGGACGACGGCGTCCCAGACAGGGTCGCCCTGACCTCGGCGTGAGCCGTCGGTGCGCCCGACCGCCTCATAGACCTTGCCGGTCAGGAGGACGTCGCGGACCCCCGGGGCGATGGTGGTGGCGAAGTCGATGACGCCCATCTTCTCGAGCGCGCCCCCGGCCCGGCCCAGCTTGTAGAAGGTCTGGAGGTACTCGAGCAGGGCGGCCGTCGCGTCGACCGACAGCCCCCACAGCCCACCGCCGGAAGGGTCCTGGACGAGGCGGACCTCGCCCGTGCCGAGCGGGGGCACCCCGAAGGTCTGGCTGATGCCCTGCCGCCCTTCGACCTCGGCCAGCAGCACGCGCTTGCCCTGCCGCGCCAGCGCCAGGCCGAGCGCCGAGGCGACCGTGGTCTTGCCGACCCCGCCCTTGCCGGTCACGACGTGCAGCCGGACGCCGTCGAACGCGTCGTCCAAGGGGGGCGTGGCCATACCGCCAGGGTATGGCGCGGGGACGAGCGGCCTCAGCGCAGGGTGAGCTCCTCGATCTCGGCGAGGACCAGCAGGTAGGCCGGGTGCTCGGGGTCGACCAGGTCGAAGTGGTCGGCGCCGCGGGCCAGGGCCGTGGTCAGCGGCGCGTCGGCGGGCCGGCCGGCCGCGTACGCCTCGACGACCGACGGCGGCACGACGTCGTCGTGCTCGCCCGGGACCAGGGCGGCCGGGGTGGTCAGGCGCTGGCGGGCGGGGTCGGCGGCCGCCCAGGCGTCGGGGACCTCGTCGGGGCTGCCGCCGAGGAACGCGCGTGCGGCGTCGTTGCCCAGGTGCTGGCGGTCCGCCTCGCCCAGGTCGACGACCGGGCCGAGTCCGACCACGCCGTGCAGGCCCGGGCAGCGGTCGTCGGAGGCGAGCCAGGTGACCAGGTGCCCACCGGCCGAGTGCCCCACCAGCACGAGGGTCTCGGGCAGGTCGGTGTCGGCGACGACCGAGGCCACCCGTGCCAGCAGCGCGTCGCCGGTGCCGGGCCAGCCACCGCCGGGCATCCCGGTGCGCGGGTACTCGAGGTTGGCGACGTGGAAGCCGTCGCGGGACAGGGCGGTGGCGAGCGGGGCCAGGTGCGCGCGGTCGTAGTGCGGGCGCCAGAAGCCGCCGTGGACGAGGCCGACCGTGACACCACGCGCGCGGGCGTGGTCGGGCTCCCACACGTCGTAGACGTCGGTCTGCTCCGGGCCGGTGACCTCCGTGCGGTCGGGCTGCCGGGAGGGGCGGGACAGGACCTCGGGCTCGTCGCTCACCTCGGCCACGGTAGTCCCCGGCCGCGCGCCGGTAGGGTGGCGCGCATGCAGAAATGGGAGTACGCGACCGTTCCGCTCATCGTGCACGCGACGAAGCAGATCCTCGACCAGTGGGGAGAGGACGGCTGGGAGCTCGTCCAGGTGCTCGTCATGCCCGAGGGCAACCTCGTGGCGTACCTCAAGCGGGCCAAGGGCTGAGCGTGGGAGCCGTCGACGAGCGCCTCGCCGAGCTCGGGCTGACCCTGCCCGAGGTGGTCCCGCCCCTGGCGGCGTACGTGCCGGCCGTCCTCGACGGCTCGCGCGTCTACGTGTCGGGGCAGGTCCCGATGGTCGACGGTGCGCTGCCCGAGACCGGCACCGTCGGCGAGCTCGTGGGGCTGGTCACGCCCGAGCGCGCCCGGCAGCTGGCCGCCGTGTGTGCGCTCAACGCCATCGCGGCCATCCGGACGGTGGTCCCCGACCTTGACCGCGTCGAGGGCATCGTCAAGGTCACCGGGTTCGTCGCCTCCGACCCCTCGTTCACCGGGCAGCCGGGCGTCGTCAACGGCGCCAGCGAGCTCTTCGCGCAGGTCTTCGGCGAGGCGGGCCGGCACGCGCGCTCGGCCGTCGGCGTGGCCGCGCTGCCCTTCGGCGCGCCGGTCGAGGTCGAGGTCATCGCCCACATCAGGGACTGACATCGTGTCGGGGGAGGTGCTGAGGGTCCCGCTGCGCGGCGGGCTGCGGGCCACGGCCGACGCGTGGCTGGCCCGCGGCGCCGACGCCGAGGTCGCCGAGCCCCGGCCGGCCGCCACGGTGATGCTGGTGCGCGACGGTGCGTCGGGCCCCGAGGTCTACGTGCAGCGACGGGTGTCGACCATGGCCTTCGCGCCCTCGATGGTGGTCTTCCCGGGAGGCCGCGTCGACCCTGCCGACCACACGCTCGACCCCACGACGCCGGGGCTGGCCGACCTCGCGGCGCACATGGGGGTGACGCCCGAGGCCGCCGCGCCGTTCGTGGCCGCTGCCCTGCGCGAGGTCGAGGAGGAGTGCGGCGTGCGCGTCACGGCCGCCGACCTGCGCGGGCGCGGGCACTGGGTGACCCCGGCCTTCGAGCCGCGCCGCTACGACACCTGGATCCTGGCCGCCGCCATGCCCGAGGGGCAGGAGGCCGCCGAGACCAGCGGGGAGTCCGACGGTCACGGCTGGGTGCATCCGGCCGACGCGCTGCGACGCGCGGCCGCGGGCGAGGTGCGGATGATGCCGCCGCAGGTGTGGGCGCTGGAGGCGCTGCGGGAGTTCGCCGACGTCGAGGCGTTCCTGGCCGACCGGCCGCAGATCGCGCGGGTCGCCCCGGTGCTCGAGGTCGACCCCGACGGCACCCCGGTGCTGGTCACCGCCCTGCCCTGAGCCCGCGTGGGCGCTGCGACCGGCAGAGCCCCAGCCACACCGTTCGCCCCAGCACCTCACGCCGCTGCTGCTGGTCCGGACGTCCGCAGGGCGGTCGTCGAGTGCCGTGCGTCTCGAAGCCGTCGGCCTCGACCGCGAGGCGCAGCTCCTCGTTACCCAGGTCGACCACGGCGAACAGGCCCGGTTCGGCGATGACGAGCTGGGGTGTGAGTTCCAGGCCCACGTCGAGGGCCAACGCCCGGAGCACGGACTCGAACGGGTTCGCCGCGCGCCCGTCGGCGTGGCGGGCGACGCGCCGGGCAGCGGTCGCACCAGGGCCGCGCGTGGCCGCGGCGGCCTCGCGCAGGCCCTCAAGCGACACCAGGCCGGATCGCAGCGCCGAGTCCGCGACCGCGAGCGCCTCGTCGAAGGGCAGGACGCGGGCGCAGTCGAGGACCGTCCGGACCGGGCTCGTGACACCGGCGGCGCGCTCGGCCGCGGTGAGGTCGTTCCAGTGCGGACGGATGCCGACGAGGTCGGGCGGCCGCAACCGGCGCTTGCGGCGGACGGTCACCCAGACGTCCTCGGGGACCGTCGTGACCCTCCACCCGTGGCGTAGCGCGGCGCTGAGGTGCGACAGCGTGGCGGTGCGGGCGGCGGCCAGGCGCTGGTGCTCCCCGACCCCCGGCACGGCGTAGCGGCCGCGGGCCGTCCGCACCACCGCTCACAGCACGTCGCGCCGGTCCGTGGAGCACCTCTGCCCGTCCGTCTGCGCGCCCTACAGTGACCCGGATGAGCGCCGTCCCGCCGCCCACCCCGCCCGAGCCCTGGGCCGGCGGCCCGGTCACCGAGCGGGCCCACTGCGTGCTCGCGGCCAACCCCGGCCCGATGACCCTCGACGGCACCAACACCTGGGTCCTGCTCGAGCCCGGCTCCACCGAGGCCGTCGTCGTCGACCCCGGGCCGCACGGCGAGGAGCACCTGCGCGCGGTGGTCGCCCACGTCGAAGCCCGCGGCGCCCGGGTCGCCCTCACCGTCCTGACCCACGGCCACCACGACCACGCCGAGGCCGCCCCGCGCTTCGCCGAGCTGACCGGCGCCCCCACCCGGGCGGTCGGCCGCGGCCACGACGACCTCGGCGACGGCGACGTCCTGCGGGTCGGCGGGCTCGAGGTGGCCGTCGTCGCCACCCCGGGCCACACCGCCGACTCGGTCTCGTTCGCCCTGCCGGCCGACCACGCCCTGCTCACCGGCGACACCGTGCTGGGCCGCGGTACGACGGTGGTGGCCCACCCCGACGGCGAGCTGGCCGCCTACCTCGCCAGCCTCGAGCGTATCCAGGCCCTGACCGGCGGCGGTAGGGTCGCCGCGATCCTGCCGGGGCACGGGCCCGTGGTCCCGGACGCCGCCGCCATGGTCGCCATCTACCGCGTCCACCGCGCCGAGCGTCTCGAGCAGGTGCGCCAGGCGCTCGCCGACGGCGCGGCGGCCGAGCCGGACCCGGTCGAGGGCGTCCTGCGCCGCGTCTACGCCGCGGTGCCCGAGAGCGTGTGGCCGGCGGCGCGGATGTCGATCCGCGCCCAGCTCGAGTACCTGGGCGTCGGGGGAGGGGTCAGCGGGCGCGGCGCTTGAGCCGCTCGACGTCGAGCAGCAGCACCGCACGGGCCTCGAGCCGCAGCCAGCCACGCGACGCGAAGTCGGCCAAGGCCTTGTTCACGGTCTCGCGGGAGGCGCCCACGAGCTGGGCGAGCTCCTCCTGGGTGAGGTCGTGCGCCACCATCACGCCCTCGTCGACCGGCCGGCCGAAGCGGCCCGCGAGGTCGAGCAGGGCCTTCGCGACGCGGCCGGGGACGTCGGTGAAGACGAGGTCGGCCAGCACGTCGTTGGTGCGTCGCAGCCGGCGTGCCAGCGCGCTCAGCAGGGTCAGGGCCACGCCGGGACGCTGGGCCAGGAACTCCTTGAGCTGCTCGTGCCCCATCGACACCAGCTGGGTCTCGGCGACCGCGGTGGCGGTGGCGGTGCGCGGCCCGGGGTCGAAGAGCGAGAGCTCGCCGAACATCTCGCCGGGTCCGAGGATGGCCAGGAGGTTCTCGCGGCCGTCGCTGCTGGTGCGGCCGAGCTTGATCTTGCCCTCGCCGATGACGTAGAGCCGGTCGCCCTGGTCACCCTCGTGGAAGAGGATGTCGCCGCGCTCGAGCCGCGAGCTGCTCATCGTCGCGATGAGGGACTCGGCGGCGGCCTCGTCGAGGGGGGAGAAGAGCGGGGCTTTCCGCACGACGTCGTAATCCACGGGGCACAGTGTGCCAGAACAGTGCAGGTCACCACGGGACGAACCGGGGCTGTCACTACCCGGCCGTAGGCTCGGCCCATGCCCGTGCGCCCCACCCCCGCCGTCCGTCGCGCGGCCACCGGTGAGGAGTCGCCGGTCGCCCGCACCCGCCGAGCCCGCCGCATCCACCAGGCTCTGCTCGAGCGCTACCCGTACGCGCACTGCGAGCTCGACTTCGAGACCCCGCTCCAGCTGCTGGTGGCCACCGTGCTCTCGGCCCAGACCACGGACGTGATGGTCAACACCGTCACCCCGACGCTGTTCTCGCGCTGGCCCACGGCGCAGGCGCTGGCCGAGGCCGACCGCGAGGAGATGGAGGCCGTGCTGCGGCCCACCGGCTTCTTCCGCGCCAAGACGAACTCGGTCATCACCCTCGCGCAGGCCGTCGTCGAGCGCTTCGGCGGCGAGGTACCGGGGGGGCTCGAGGACCTCGTCACCCTGCCCGGGGTGGGGCGCAAGACCGCCAACGTCGTGCTGGGCAACGCCTTCGGGGTGCCGGGCATCACGGTCGACACCCACGTCGGGCGCCTGGCGCGGCGCTGGGGGTGGACCCAGGAGACCGACCCGGTCAAGGCCGAGAGGGACATCGCCGCGCTCATCCCCCGCAAGGACTGGACGATGATGAGCCACGTCGTGATCTTCCACGGCCGGCGCACGTGCTTCGCCCGCAAGCCCGCCTGCGGCGCCTGCCCGGTCACCCGCTGGTGCCCCGCGTACGGCGAGGGCGAGACCGATCCCACAGCCGCGCGCGCCCTCCTGAAGTTCGAGCTCGCGCCCGGCGCGGTCCTGCCCGACCCGCCCCCGGGCCCCCTGCCGGACGAGGCCTGAGCGGTCCTGGAGGCGGTGGCCGTTCCGCACCGGGCCGTGGCCGGTCCGCCGGCCGGTCCGCCCGCGCGCCGTCCGGTCGACTCGGGCCCACATCCGGTTGCGTTCTCTACGATGACGCCATGACATCGGCCCCTGCGTGGCTCACGCGCCTGGCCGCGCGGGACGACCTGCGCGACCACGCCTGGTTCGCCGCGCATCCGCCGCCGCGCTCCGGGGCCCGGGAGTCGGCCGTCCTGGTGCTCTTCGGCCCGGGGGAGCACGGTGTCGACGTCGTCCTCACCGAGCGCGCCCACACGCTGCGGGCCCACCCCGGCCAGGTCTCCTTCCCGGGCGGCGGGGTGGACCCCGGCGACGACGGCCACGCCGGCGCGGCCCTGCGTGAGGCGCAGGAGGAGGTCGGGCTCGACCCCGAGGGCGTCGACGTCCTCGCCGTGCTGCCGCCGCTCTACCTGACCCCGAGCCGCAACGCCGTGACGCCCGTGGTCGGCTGGTGGCCCGAGCCCGCACCGATCGGCGTCGTCGACCGGCGCGAGGTCGCCCGCGTCGTGCGGGCCCCCGTGGACGACCTGCTCGACCCCGCCCGCCGCTTCACCGCCGTCTTCGGCGACTACCGCGCCCCGGGCTTCGAGGTGTCGGGTCTCTTCGTCTGGGGGTTCACCGCCATGCTGCTCGACTCGCTCCTCGACCTCGCCGGTCTCACCGTGCCCTGGGACGACACCGTCGAGCGGGGTCTGCCCGACTCGGTGATGTCGCCCTGGATGCGCACCCTCGCCGAGCACGGGGAGGGCGCGTGAACGGCTCGCTGCTCCTCGACCTGGTGCTCGGGCTGGTGCTGCTCGTCTACACCCTCAGCGGCTTCCGCCAGGGCCTGATCGCGGCGATGCTGGGCCTGCTCGGCCTCATCGTCGGGGCCTTCGTGACCCTGCGCTACGCCCCGGACCTGATCACGGAGCACAGCGACCTCGACCTCACCACCCCCGGCGGGACGCTGGTCCTGATCGGCGTCGTGCTGGTCGTGGCCACCCTGGCGCAGGGCGTCATGCTCGCGATCGCCTCCCGCTTCCGCGAGGCCATCCGGGCCGCCGCCTTCCGTGCCGTCGACAGCACCCTCGGGGCCATCGCCCTGCTGGTGGCCGCCATCCTGGTCATGTGGGTGGTCGCCGGGGCCGTGCGCACCGGTGGGCCGCCGCCGCTGCGCGCCGCGGTGGCGCAGTCGGCGGTGATCCGCGTCATCGACCTGCTGGTCCCGAGCAAGACCTCCATCCTGGTCGACGACGTCACCCGCGCCCTCGACCGCACCGGCATCCCCCGCGTCTTCGAGGGCCTGGGCCCCGAGCCGATCACGCCCATCGCCGCCCCCGACCCCGCCCTCGTCAAGGACCCGCAGGTGGCGCGGGCCGTGGCGTCCGTCATCCACGTGCGGGCCGAGGCCCCCCGCTGCGACCAGACCCAGGTGGGCAGCGGCTGGGTGCTGTCGTCGGGCAAGGTCGTCACCAACGCCCACGTCGTGGCCGGCGCGTCGCGGGTCACCATCGACGTGGGCGGCAAGGGCCCCGAGCTCACCGCCCGCGTGGTCGCGTTCGACGCCGACCGCGACATCGCCGTGCTGTCGGTGCCGTCGCTCGCGGCCCGTCCCATCCCCACCGGGTCGCCGCTCGGCCGTGGCGCGGACGCCGTCCTCGCCGGGTTCCCGGGCGACGAGGGGCTGTGGGTGGGCGCCGGGCGCGTCCGCGGCGTCCTCGAGGCGCGCGGCGCCAACATCTACGGCGACACCGGGACGACCCGCGAGATCTACTCGCTGCGCGCGCAGGTACGGCAGGGCGCCTCGGGCGGGCCGGTGCTCGACACCGGGGGCCGGGTCGTCGGGATGATCTTCGCGACCTCGCTCGACGACCCCCAGACCGGGTACGCCCTCACCCTGGCCGAGATGAACCCGGTGCTGCGCGACGCCGTCTCGGCCCAGGACCGGGTCGGTACCGGACGCTGCACGACGCACTGACGGCGGCGCGCGTCGCTCCGGGCGCGCCCGTCGGCCGGGTCAGGCAGGAGCGGTCAGCCGCCGTGGCCCTTCAGCGCGGCGACGGTGAGCTTGCCCTGCTCGACGGCCTTGGTGGGGGCGGGCTTGGCGCGCCGGACGGCCTTGATGCCCACCAACCCGAGGACGGCCGCCCCGACCAGGAACAGCACCGTGACGATGAGGTAGCCGGCCCAGACGGGCAGCCAGACGGCGATGACCCAGGCGATGGTGTGGAACAGCCCGAAGATCGCGAAGAGGCCCAGCACCGCCGCGCCGCCGAGCAGGCCGGCGCCCTTGCCGAGGACCTTGGCCCCCTGACCGATCTCGGCCTTCGCCAGCGCGATCTCACCCCGCACGATGCCCTGGAGGTCGTGCGTGGCATCGGCCACGAGCTGCCCGATGGTGCGGTCGGTGCTCTCGGGGGGCATGAGGGTCCTCGCGTCGCTCGTCGTCCCACGTCGGGGCGGTCTCACCCGACCTTACCGAGTCGCCTCGCCGCTGGTGCCCGCGCGGTCCTGGAAGCAGTCGGGGACGCCGTCGCCGTCGTCGTCACGGGTCTCGAGCTCGTGGATGCGGCGGTACACCGCGTTGCGGCGCCGCAGGACGAGCGACGCGAGGGCGGCCGCCAGCAGTGACCCGACCAGGATGCCCACCTTGACGTGCTGGTCGCGCTCCGAGCCCGCGCCGAACGCCAGCTCGCCGACCAGCAGCGAGACCGTGAAGCCGACCCCGGTGAGGATGGCGAGGCCGGCGATGTCGGACCACGCGAGGTCGTCGTCCAGGCGCGCCCGGGTGAACCGGGCCAGCAGGTAGGTCGACCCGAGCACCCCCACCAGCTTGCCCACGACGAGGCCGGCGACCACCCCGACCGCCACGGGGTCGCGCAGGGTCTGGCCGAGCCCCCCGCCGACGACGGGGACCCCGGAGGCGAAGAACGCGAACACGGGCACCGCCACCCCCGCCGACAGTGGGCGGATGCGGTGCTCGAACCGGTGCGCGACATCGGCGTCGGCCGGCAGGGTGCTGACCGACGGCACCCCCCGGCGGCGCGGCTTGACCGGCACGACCAGCCCGAGGAGGACGCCGGCCACGGTCGCGTGCACGCCCGAGGCGTGCACGAAAGCCCAGGTGAGCCCGGCCAGCGGCAGCAGCAGCCACCAGGGGGCGATGCGGCGCTGGGTCAGTGCGGCGAACGCCGCCAGCGGCAGCAGCGCGAGCGCGAGTATCCCGGCGTCGAGGCCGGAGGTGTAGAAGACCGCGATGATCGTGATGGCGATGAGGTCGTCGACCACCGCCAGCGTGAGGAGGAAGGAGCGCAGCCCGGAGGGCAGGTGCGAGCCGATGACGGCCAGCACCGCGAGGGCGAAGGCGATGTCGGTGGCGGTGGGGACGGCCCAGCCGCGCAGCGCGTCGCCGTCGGCCCCCATGGCGGTGACGACCGCGGTGAAGACCACGGCCGGTACCGCGACGCCGCAGAACGCGGCGACCACCGGCACGGCTGCCTTGGCCGGCGAGCGGAGGTCGCCGACGAGGAACTCGCGCTTGAGCTCGAGCCCGGCCACGAAGAAGAAGATGGCGAGCAGGCCGTCGGCCGCCCAGTGGCCGAGGCTCAGGCGCAGATGGAACCAGTCGGTGCCGACCTCCGTGTCGCGCAGCGTCATGTAGGAGTCGGCCCAGGGGCTGTTGGCGAGGACGATCGCGATGACCGCGGCGCCGAGCAGGACCGCGCCCCCGATGGTCTCGGTGCGCAGGGCGTTGGCCACGAACCGGGCCTCGGCCCAGGTCGACGGCCGGGAGAGGAGGCGGTGGCCGTCGTGGTGCCGGCCGGGCGGGGGGGAGGGGCTCATCGGGGTGGCTCCTACGGGCGGGGGCGGGCCGCGGGCGGGCGCGGCGAGGTCGCTGCCGACCAGACTTCCCGGCGCACCGCCCGCCAGCCTACCGGCGGGTGCGCGGCCGCCCCCCGCCGGATACGCGACGGGGCGCCACCGGTGAAGGTGGCGCCCCGTGGCGGCGGCCCGGACGTCAGTCGGCGGAGTCGGCGGTCATCCCGTCCTTGATCAGGCTCATCACCGAGCTGTCGGCGAGGGTCGTGACATCGCCGACCTCGCGGTTCTCGGCGACGTCTTTGAGCAGGCGGCGCATGATCTTGCCCGAGCGGGTCTTGGGCAGCTCGGGGACGATCATGATCTGACGCGGCTTGGCGATGGGGCCGATCTCCTTGGCCACGTGGTTGCGCAGCTCCTGGACGGTCTCCTCACCGTGGTCGACGGCCTCGCCGCGCAGGATCACGAAGGCGCACACGGCCTGGCCGGTGGTCTCGTCGGCGGCGCCGACCACCGCCGCCTCGGCCACGGACGGGTGCGAGACCAGGGCCGACTCGATCTCGGCCGTCGAGAGCCGGTGGCCCGAGACGTTCATGACGTCGTCGACCCGCCCGAGCAGCCAGATGTTGCCCTTCGCGTCGTACTTGGCGCCGTCGCCGGCGAAGTAGTACTTCGGCCCGAACCGGCTCCAGTACGTCTCGCGGTAGCGGTCGGGGTCGCCCCAGATGCCGCGCAGCATCGCCGGCCAGGGCTTGGTGAGCACCAGGTAGCCGACCTTCTCGGCCTCGGTGAAGGGCTTGCCGTCGTCGTCGAGGATCTCGGCCGAGATGCCCGGGATCGGGCGCTGGGCCGATCCCGGCTCGAGGGTGGTGACGCCCGGGAGCGGGCTGATCATGATGGCGCCGGTCTCGGTCTGCCACCAGGTGTCGACGATGGGGGCACGGTCGCCGCCGATGTGCTTGCGGTACCAGAGCCAGGCCTCGGGGTTGATCGGCTCGCCCACGCTGCCGAGGACCCGGATCGAGGACAGGTCGGACCGGGCCGGGATGTCGGCGCCCCACTTCATGAACGTGCGGATGGCGGTGGGCGCCGTGTAGAGGATGGAGACCTTGTACTTCTCGACGATCTCCCACCAGCGGCCCTGGTGCGGGGTGTCGGGGGTGCCCTCGTAGAGCACCTGGGTGGCCCCGTTGGCGAGCGGTCCGTAGACGATGTAGCTGTGGCCGGTGACCCAGCCGACGTCGGCCGTGCACCAGTAGACGTCGGTCTCGGGGTGCAGGTCGTGCACGACGGCGTTGGTGTACGCGGCCTGGGTCAGGTAGCCGCCGGTGGTGTGGAAGATCCCCTTGGGCTTCCCGGTGGTGCCGCTGGTGTAGAGGATGAACAGCGGGTGCTCGCTGTCCATCGGCTGCGCCTCGTGGGTCTCGCTCTGGGCCTCGACCAGGTCGTGCCACCACACGTCGCGGTCGTCGTCCCACTCCACCTCGGAGTCGGTGCGCTTGACGACCAGCACCTTCTCGACGGGGGAGTCGTCGTCGCCGTGGTGGATGGCGGCGTCGACCGCGGCCTTCAGCGGCGCCGGCTTGCCGCGGCGCCACTGGCCGTCGGTGGTGACGACCACCTTGGCCTCGGCGTCGGCGATGCGGGTGTGCAGGGCCTCGGCCGAGAACCCGCCGAAGATGACCGAGTGCGGGGCGCCGATGCGCGCGCACGCCAGCATCGTGAAGACCGTCTCGGGGATCATCGGCATGTAGACGGCGACCCGGTCGCCGGTCGAGACCCCGAGGGCCTCGAGCGCGTTGGCGGCCTTGCTGACCTCCTTCTGGAGGTCGGCGTAGGTGATGGTGCGGGTGTCGCCCTGCTCGCCCTCGAAGTGGATGGCGACGCGGTCGCCGTGACCGGCCTCGACGTGCCGGTCGACGCAGTTGTACGCGACGTTGAGGGTGCCGCCGACGAACCACTTCGCGAACGGCGCGCCGCTCCAGTCGAGGGTCTGGTCGAAGTCGCTCGCCCAGCTCAGGCGCTCGCGCGCCTGAGCGGCCCAGAACCCCTCGTGGCCGGCGTCGGCGTCGGCGTACATCTGCGCCGTGCCGTTGGCCTGCGCGGTGAACCCCGCGTCGGGGCTCAGGTCCATCTCGTGCAGGTGGCTCGACAGGCTGTCGTCGCTCACGGCTGGGTCCTCCTCGTCGTCGACACTGGTCACCCCCCAGCCAACCGGACGGGCGCGGATCGGGCAACCGTCGCGACGTCAGGTCCCGACGAGTGGACCCGCGCTGCGCCGAGCGGCGCAGCGCGGGTCCACCCCGTCGGTCAGCGCGTGCCCCAGGTCCGCCGGACCAGCGGCGCGGCGCCCATCGGCCAGCCCCCGCCGCCCACCGAGACGGTGGCGAGCGGGTAGGAGCCGTCGGAGGCGCGGCCGGCGTTGGCCAGGCGCATCGGGTCGAGGTAGCGCTCGGGGTCGAGCACCTCGAGCGAGACCGAGTACTGGCCGTTGGCGATGGTCGGGAGGTGGAGCGTGCGGGTGATGGCGGTGCTGCCGGGCAGGACCGACGTCAGGTTCGCCGTGAACGGGAGCGTCGCGACGCGGTACCCGGTGGAGTCCTTGACCACGACGTTGACGTTCCAGGGGTCGTAGGTCGGGGCCGAGCCGGTGTTGGCGAGGGTGAGCGTGGCGGTGAAGTCGGTGCCGGGCGCCAGCTTCGTGAACGAGGCGCGGGTGACCGAGTAGCGGAAGCCGGCCGAGGCGATGGCGTCGGCGTAGCCCGCGCGCTGGGTCGCGGTCATCGTCTCCCAGGTGAGCCGCAGGTTGGCGCTGCCGACGGTGCTGAGGTGGTAGCCCTTGACCTGCTTGGCGGCCAGGACCGGGTCGCCGCCGGTGCACCACTCGGTGTTGAAGGGGCGGGTCTTCCAGACGGTGTCATAGGGCGCCGGGGCGTACTGGATCTGGGTGCCGCCGAGGCAGTCGTTGCGCAGCCCCAGGTTGGAGTAGGCGGCCAGCGCCTGGCCCGTGATGTCCGGGCGCTTGGTCCACATCGGGACCGCGCTCAGCAGCACGTGCTTGGTCGGGAAGGCGTCGGCGACGGCGCCGATGAGCCGCATGGCGTTGGTGGGCGTGATGTCGGTGCCCGCCGGGCCCCACTCGCCGAACTTGCCGAAGCCGCCGACGTCGACGTAGCCGATGCGCGGGTCGGCGCCGTAGCGGCGGCCGAGCTCGGCGAAGAGCGCGGCCCACTCGTACTGGAACGCCTCGCTGTTCCAGTCGGGGATGTCGGTCCCCGGCTGGAGGGGGATGTAGGACGGGGTCACCTTGGGGAAGCCGGCCCGGTTGTTCATCCAGCAGCCGGGGCAGTAGGCCATCACGCGGAAGCTGAACTTGCCCCGCTGGGCCTCGGCCGAGGCGATCCCCGCGTCGATCATCGAGAAGTCGTAGACGCCGCGGCTGGGCTCGAGGCGCCCCCAGTAGACCTGGTCGCGGTAGTAGACGTCGGCGGCGGGCCAGGACGACGGGTCCGCGGCGGCGCCCGACCAGCGGTACAGCCCGCGACCGGAGTTGGTGCTGTTGGCCGGCGACTTCGCGAGCTGGGCCGGAGCCGTGGTGGTCGTGGTGGACCGCTCGGGCGGGATGGGTCGCGCCGAGGCGGGCACGGCCACGACGGTGGCCAGGGTGGCGGCAGCGGCGAGCGCCGTGATCAGCCGAACCGGCAGGGGGCGGTTCATCGGTCCTCCTTCGAGGGGGCCGGAACCTCCCCCGTGGCCAGGGGAGCCACGGTCCGAGGAAAGAGGGACCGACCGATTCCGGACAGAGCGCCCCTGCGCACACCAGACCGGGTCCGCGCCGATAGTAGGCGGATGCCCGTGGGGCTGGTGTGTCGTTTGTCGGAAACATCGGCCGAACGTGCTAGAGCCTGCTCGCGCCGGCCCGCTCCCGGGGGGTGCGGCCGGGCCTCGCTGCCGGCCCCGGGTGGGCCGGGGGACCGCGAGCCATACCGCGGGGGCTGGACATTCTGTCCACCGTCAGCCGCCTCGAGGTGGCCTGGATGTGCACGGTCTGCCCATCCGGTCGGACAGCGGTTCCATCGTGACCGGTCGCGTGGTTCCGTAGAGGACCGGTGCCGCGAGGCCACGACGACTCACGAGGAGGTGGGCACGGTGTTCGAGGAAGGACAGCTGTACTCGGCCGTGACGACGGAGGACGACGGGACCGTTCGGGTCCATCTGGCCGACAACCACCCCGGGCTGCACGACGACGCCTACCTGCGGCGGCGCGGTGAGATCGCCGCCACGGCCCTGGCCTACCGGGCGGGGGAGCCGCTCCCCACCATCGACTACACCGACGCCGAGCACGACATCTGGCGCACGGTCTGCGCCGAGCTCGCCCCCAAGCACGAGCGCCACGCCCACCCCGAGTTCCTGGCCGGCAAGGTCGCCCTCGGCCTCCCGACCGACCACGTGCCGCAGCTGGCGGAGGTCACGGAGCGCCTGCTCCCGCTCACCGGGTGGTCCTACACCGCGGCCCCCGGGCTGGTGCCGCTGCGCGACTTCTACGGTGACCTGGGGCGGCGCACCTTCAACTCGACCCAGTACCTGCGCCACGGCAGCCAGCCGCTCTACACCCCGGAGCCCGACATCCTGCACGAGGTGGTGGGCCACGGGAACCAGCTCGCGAGCCCGCGCTTCGCGGCGGTCACCGAGGCCGCGGGCGCCGCGAGCCTGCGGCTGGAGACCGACGAGGCGCTGAAGTTCGTCGCCGACGTCTTCTGGTTCTCGATGGAGTTCGGGGTGATGTCCGACGGCGACGACCTGAAGGCCTACGGCGCCGGCATCCTCAGCAGCTACGGCGAGCTGGACGAGTTCGGCGGGATGGAGATCCGCCCGCTGGACCTGGTCGACATGGGCACGCTCAACTACGACATCACGGCCTACCAGCCGGTCCTCTTCCGCGCTGACTCCGTCGCCCACCTCGAGGACGTCGTGGGGCAGTTCTTCGCGACGGTCGACGACGACCTCGCCGCCCGGCTGCGCGCGCAGGCGGGCGCGTCCGTCTAGGCCGTCACCAGGTGTGGGCCACGTCGATGACGAGGCGGCTGCGGTTCGTCGCGGCGTCGTACAGCGTGAACACGCGGAACGGCAGCCGGGCGCGGACGCCCAGGGCGAGCGTGGTGTAGCCCTCGAAGGACCCGGCCCACCGCACCTGCCGGAAGGTGCTGAACCCGGCCACGGTGGGCATCGCCGGGGTCGTGGTGGCCCCGCGCTTGACGACGACGGCGAGACGCGCACCGCCCGCGACGGGGACCGGCGCTCCCCGGCCCTCGGAGTAGACGGTCGAGACGTACCGCACCGAGTAGCCCGGCGCGCGGCCGGTCAGGTCGACGACCAGCCGGTCGTAGCAGGTGTGCCGGCCGGCGCGCACCGCCGTGATGCGACCGGTGAGCAGCGTCGGCGACGTCTTCGCGAGAGAGCCCCAGGTGACGGCGCACCCCGCGGCCTGGGCCGTGGCGGAGCCGGTCGAGGCCGGGACGGCGGCCAGGGCGAGGGCGGCGACGAGCGCGGCCACCGAGCGACGGCGGGTGGCCCGGCGTGCGCGCGGGCGGGGCGACGGTGCGGGGTCCGAGGGGTGGATGGACATGACGGCCTCCTGGTGACGTGCTCTCCCTGGTGAGGAGGGGCGCGACGTGCGTCCGATACATGGACGCACGACGGCCGCGGGGGGTTGACCCGCACCGCCCCGCGGCCGCCGCCGTCAGTGGACGCGCCCGGCCGTGCGACCACCGACGGGAGGGGCTCGGCGGGCGCCGCTCGCTGACCCAGGACGAGGACGCCGCCTCCCCCGACACCTGGTGGCAGGTCAAGGCCCTCCGCCCGTACGACGCGCGACGGCCGCGGGGGGTCGACCCACCCCGCGGCCGTCGCCGTACCGGTTGCCGTCAGTGGCTGACGGCCTCGCCGACGCCGTGGCCGGTGAGGCTGCGGACCTCCATCTCGGCGTACTTGCGGGCGTTGTGCTCCTTGCTGGTCACGGTGCCCAGCCAGCCGAGGAAGAAGGCGAGCGGGATCGAGACCAGGCCGGGGTTGTCGAGCGGGAACCAGTGGAAGTCGACCGCGGTGTTCTGGATCATCGACTGGCTCGGGCCGCCCGGCTCCAGCGACGGCTTGCCCGAGACCACGGGGCTGAAGATGATCAGCCCGATGGCCGAGATGAGGCCGCCGTAGATGGAGAACAGGGCGCCCCGGGTGTTGAAGCGCCTCCAGAACAGCGAGTACAGGATGGTCGGCAGGTTCGCGCTCGCCGCCACCGCGAACGCCAGCGCCACCAGGAACGCGATGTTCTGGGTCTTGGCGAAGATGCCTCCGACGATCGCGACGACGCCGATGACGACCGCGGCGATGCGAGCGACCCGCACCTCCTGCTCCTGGCTGCCCTCGCCGTGCTTGAAGACCTCCTTGTAGAGGTCGTGCGCGAAGGTGGCGGAGGTGGTGATGGTGAGGCCGGCGACCACCGCGAGGATGGTCGCGAAGGCGACGCCGGAGATGATGCCCAGCAGCACCGACCCGCCGAGCTCGTAGGCGAGCAGCGGCGCCGCGGCGTTGGCCTTGCCGGGGGCGGCGTTGATCCGGGCCGGGCCCACCAGGGCGGCGGCGCCGTAGCCGACGACCAGGGTGAGCAGGTAGAACCCGCCGATGAGCCAGATGGCCCACTCGACCGACTTGCGGGCCTGCTGGCTCGTGGGCACCGTGTAGAAGCGCTGGAGCACGTGGGGGAGGCCGGCGGTGCCGAGCACGAGGGCCATCGCCAGCGACACGAAGTCGATCTGGGTGGTGAGGCTCTTGCCGTACTTCAGCCCGGGCTCGAACAGCTTCTCACCCGCCTTGGGCGAGTTGTCGGCCGCGGCCTGCAGCAGGCCCGAGAAGTCGAACCCGTACTTGGCCAGCACCCAGACCGTGATGACGAAGGTGCCGGCGATGAGCAGCAGCGCCTTGATGATCTGGACGTAGGTCGTGCCCTTCATTCCGCCGATGAGCACGTAGGCGATCATCACCGCACCGACGAGGGCGATGACGAGGTCCTGGGCGAGCTCGCCGTTGATGCCGAGCAGCAGCGAGACGAGGCCACCGGCGCCGGCCATCTGGGCCAGCAGGTAGAAGAACGAGACGGCGATGACCGACAGCGCGGTGGCGATGCGCACGGGGCGCTGCCGCAGGCGGTAGGACAGCACGTCGGCCATCGTGAAGCGACCGGTGTTCCGCAGCAGCTCGGCCACGAGCAGCAGCGCCACGAGCCAGGCCACGAGGAACCCGATGGAGTAGAGGAAGCCGTCGTAGCCCTGGAGGGCGATCGCACCGGCGATACCGAGGAACGAGGCGGCCGAGAGGTAGTCGCCGGCGATGGCGATGCCGTTCTGGCGGCCGCTGAACGCGCCGCCGCCGGTGTAGTACTGCGCCGCGGTCTTCTTGCCCGAGGCCACCCGGATGACGATGACCAGGGTGAAGACGACGAAGGCGGCGAAGATGCCGATGTTGAGCGCGGGGGAGCCGACGCTGTCGGCGGCGTCGGCCGCGGGGAGGGCGAGCGCCATCGGTCAGACCTCCTTCGGGGCGTCGAGCCGGGCCCCGAGGCGCTCGGCCATCGGGTCGAGCTCGCGGTTGGCCCAGCGGGCGTAGATGAACGTGATCGCGAACGTCGTCACGAACTGTCCGAGGCCGAACAGCAGGCCGATGGTGATGTTGCCGGCGACCTTCTGGCCCATGAAGCCGGGGGCGAAGATCGACAGCAGGACGTACAGGAAGTACCAGGCGAGGAAGAAGCCGGTCATCGGGAAGACGAAGCCGCGGAACTTCTTGCGCAGGGCCTGGAACTCGTCCGTGGACTGCAGGGCGAGGTAGGCGTCCTCTTGCTGCGTGCGAGCGTCGTTGCTCACGGTCACCTCCATGGTCGGGCCCCGCGCGTCGAGCCCGGGACGGTCCCCAGGGTGGGGCCGAGGGCGCCCCGCGCGTCAGGGGGTGCGCCCGGCGGCGCGACGGGCGGCGGCATGCCGCGGCCAGCGGAGGGAGGCCGCCGCTGTGCGGCCGGCCGGGGTGCGCCGAGCGGGCCGCTCGCTGCGCCGAACGGTCGGTGGGCATGATGGGCCCGTGCGCGCACTGCGGAAGGTCACCGCCGGTCCCGGTCTCGAGCTGGTCGAGGTCCCCGACCCCGTCTGCGGACCCAAGGACGTGCTGGTGCGGGTCCTGCGGGCCGGCATCTGCGGTACCGACCTGCACCTGGAGCAGTGGGACGAGTGGGCGGCCGCCACCGTGCGGGCGCCCCTGACCCTGGGCCACGAGTTCTGCGGGCGGGTCGTCGAGGTGGGCGACGATGTCGAGCACGTCGCCGTCGGCGACCTCGTCTCGGGCGAGGGCCACGTGGTGTGCGGGGTGTGCCGCAACTGCCGGGCCGGGCGGCGGCACCTGTGCATCAACACCGTGGGCATCGGCGTCAACCGCGACGGCGCCTTCGCCGACCTGGTGGTGGTCCCCGCCACCAACGCGTGGGTCCAGCCGGCCGAGCTCGACCCCGACCTGGGGGCCGTCTTCGACCCGCTCGGCAACGCCGTGCACACCGCGCTGCAGTGGCCGGTGGTGGGCGAGGACGTCGCGGTCACCGGGGCCGGGCCGATCGGGGTGATGGCGGTCGCGGTGGTGCGGCACGCCGGGGCCCGTCGCATCGCCGTCACCGACATGTCCGCCGACCGGCTCGCGCTGGCCCGGGCCGCCGGGGCCGACCACGTCGTCGACGTCTCCCGGGGCGAGTCGCTGGCGGACGCGCAGCGGGCGCTGGGCATGGTCGAGGGCTTCGACATCGGGCTCGAGATGTCGGGCTCGCCGCTGGCGGTCGAGGACCTGCTGGCGAACATGAACCACGGGGGGAAGGTGGCGCTCCTCGGGCTGCCGAAGGACCGCTACGCCATCGACTGGGGCCGGGTCATCACCCACATGATCACGCTGCGCGGCATCTACGGCCGCGAGATGTTCGAGACCTGGTACCTGATGGGCTCGATGCTGGCCTCGTCGCAGCGCCTGCGGGAGTCGGTGTCGTCGGTCATCACGGGGCGGCACCGCGCCGAGGAGTGGCAGGCGGCCTTCGCCGAGACCCGGTCGGGACGCGGCGGCAAGGTCGTGCTCGACTGGAGCTGACCGGCCGGGCCTAGGCTGGGTCGTCGGCGACCCCGACGACCTACGACCCCGAGGAGGCCACGTGTACGGCGCGGTGAAGGACGAGCTGGCGGCGACCCTGCGCGAGATCGAGGAGGCGGGGCTCTACAAGCGCGAGCGCGAGATCACCACCCCGCAGGCGGCGCACGTGGGCACCACGGCAGGGGAGTCGCTGAACTTCTGCGCCAACAACTACCTCGGCTTCGCCGACCACCCGGCGGTCGTCGGCGCCAGCAAGGACGCGCTCGACACCTGGGGCTTCGGGATGGCGTCGGTGCGCTTCATCTGCGGCACCCAGACCCAGCACACCGCGCTCGAGCGGCGGCTGTCGGACTTCCTGCACACCGAGGCGACGATCCTCTACAGCTCGTGCTTCGACGCCAACGGCGGCGTGTTCGAGGTGCTGTTCGGCGCCGACGACGCGATCGTCTCCGACGAGCTCAACCACGCCTCGATCATCGACGGCGTGCGGCTGTCGAAGGCCGCCCGCTACCGCTACCGCAACGCCGACATGGCCGACCTGCGCAGCCAACTCGAGGCCGCCCGCGCGGCCGGTGCCCGGCGGGTCTGCGTCGTCACCGACGGGGTCTTCTCGATGGACGGCAGCTACGCGCCGCTCGACGAGATCTGCGACCTCGCCGACGAGTTCGAGGCCATGGTGCTGGTCGACGACAGCCACGCCGTCGGGTTCGTGGGCGAAGGGGGCCGGGGGACGCCCGAGCTGTTCGGCGTCCTCGACCGCGTCGACATCATCACCGGCACCCTGGGCAAGGCGCTCGGTGGTGCGTCCGGTGGCTACGTGGCGAGCCACCGCGAGGTGGTCGACCTGCTGCGCCAGCGCTCGCGGCCCTACCTGTTCTCGAACTCGGTGGCCCCGGCCGTGGTGGCGGGATCGCTGGCGGCGCTCGACCTCGTCGCCGGCTCGTCGGAGGGCCGCGACGTGCTGCGCCGCAACGCTTCCCTGTTCCGCGAGCTGATGGGCGACGCGGGCTTCACGCTGCTGCCGGGCTCGCACCCCATCGTCCCGGTGATGTTCCCCGGCGACGACGGCGCCCGGCAGGCCACCCGCATCGCCGACCATATGCTCGAGCACGGCGTCTACGTCATCGCGTTCAGCTTCCCGGTGGTCCCGCGCGGCAGGGCCCGCATCCGGGTGCAGCTGTCGGCGGCGCACTCCGAGGACGACGTGCGCCGGTGCGTCCAGGCCTTCGTGGCGGCCCGCGACGCCGTCGGCTGACCCCGTCCCCTCCCCGGCTTCCCCACTTCGTGCGACTTACACACGGTTCTCGCACGCCCCGAGCGGTGAGAACCGTGTGTAAGTCGCACGAAGTCGAGGGGTTGGGGGGCGCGGGGTGGGGGTCAGTCGCGGGGTGGGGGTCAGTCGCGCAGGCGGCTGCGCGCCAAGGTGACCCGTTCGGGGGTGTGCAGCCGCACCAGCACCCGGGTCGTCGACGCCGGCACCCGCCCCGGCGTGGCCAGGGACACCACGGCGGCGGTGGCGAAGGCCAGGGGCACCGTCCACAGCGCGGGGTTGGCCAGCAGGGCGCCCGGCCACCCGCCGAGGTCGCCGCGCCCCAACGTGGTGGCGAGCGCCGTGCCGGTGCCCAGAGCGCCGACCAGCAGGCCCGCCATCGCCCCCGGCACCGACAGCCCGCGCCACCAGACGCCGAGGATGATGAGCGGCGCGAAGGTCGAGGCCGCCACCGTGAACGCCAGGCCCACGGTGGTCGCCAGTCCGAGCGGCTCGACCGCCCGGCTCAGCAGGTAGGGCAGCACCACGGCCAGCACCGCCGCGAACCGGAAGCCGCCGGCCCCGGGCGCGTCCCCGCCGGTGAAGCGCGCCAGCTGGGGCCGCAGCAGCTCCTGGTCGAGGACGCCGGTCACCGACATTGCCAGGCCCGAGGCCGTCGACAGGAAGGCCGCGAAGGCGCCCCCGGCCAGCATCGCCGTCAGCAGGTCACCGCCCAGCCCGGGCGCGAGCTCCCCCGGGATGCTCAGCACGATCGAGTCGCTGCGCACGCCCTCGGGCAGCACCGGGAAGACCACCCGTCCGAGCGCCGCGTACACCGGCGGCAGCAGGTAGAAGGCGCCCAGCAGGGCGATGACGGTCACCGTGGTGCGGCGCGCGCCGACGCCGTCGGGGTTGGTGTAGTAGCGCACCAGCACGTGCGGCAGGCCCATGGTGCCGAGGCAGAGCGCGAGCACGGTCGAGGCGGTGCGGTACCAGGGGTGGTCACCGGGACCGCGGGGCGTGAGCGGGGCGTGCCACTCGGGCGGCACCACCGGGGCGGGGTGCCCGGCACGGAACCAGAGCAGCAGCAGCACGAACGCCGGGACGGCCAGCGCGGTGAGCTTGATCCAGTACTGCACCGCCTGCACGAAGGTGATCGAGCGCATCCCGCCGGCTCCGACCGCGGCGGCGATGACGACCATCACGACGAGGCCGCCCACCCACGGGGGCGCGCCGGTGACGAGGGTCAGGGTGAGGCCGGCGCCCTGGAACTGCGGCACCAGGTAGAGCCAGCCGATGGCCACCACCAGCACCGACGAGACCAGCCGCACCGCCCTCGACCCCAGCCGCGCCTCGGCGAAGTCGGGCAGTGTGTAGGCCCCCGATCGACGCATCGGCGCGGCCACCATCACCAGCAGCACCAGGTAGCCGAGGGTGTAGCCCACCGGCAGCCAGAGCATGTCGATGCCGCTGCCGTAGACCAGCCCCGCCACCCCGAGGAAGCTGGCCGCCGACAGGTACTCGCCGCCGATGGCCGAGGCGTTGAGGCGCGGCGACACCGTGCGCCCGGCCACGTAGAAGTCGCTGGTGCGGCGCGACAGCCGCAGCCCGAAGCCCCCCACGACCAGGGTCGTCAGGCACACGAGGGCCACGGCCACGATCGAGAGGGGATGGCTCACGGCTGCTCGACGACCTCGGTGAAGTCGGCTTCGAGACGCTCGCTCTGGCCGGCGTACCAGCGGGCCAGCACCCACGCGGCCGGGTAGACGGCCACGCCGAGGGCCAGCCAGGGGAACGGGATGCCGAGGACGGTCGTGCCCTGGGTGGCGGGCATCAGCGACAGCACCACCGGCAGCGCCACGAGCGCGACGACGGTCAGGGCCAGCACCGCCAGCGACAGGCGCAGCTGGGCCCGCATCAGGCCCACCAGGTAGACGTCACCGAGCTCGGTCTGCTCGTCGAGGTCGTGGGCCGGGCGGCGCGACCCGGGGGTGACCGCTCCTCGCCGCGAGCTGGTGACGCGGACGCGCTCGGGCGGTGGCGCCGGCTCGGTCACGGGAGGTCGGCCCCCGCCCGGCGCGGCGCGGGGCGGCGCAGCAGGACGTCGCGCAGCGCCTTGGTGTGCCGGCGGCTCACCTGCAGCTCGACCTGCCCCACCAGCACCGAGCAGCGGCCGTGGTCCATCCGCACCTCGTCGACGTGGGGGAGGGCGACGAGGGTGGAGCGGTGGATCCGGACGAAGCCGACGTCGGCCCACTTCTCCTCGAGGACGGTGAGGGGGACGCGCACCAGGTGCGAGCCCGCCTCGGTGTGCAGGCGGGCGTAGTCGCCGTGCGCCTGGGCGTAGCGGATCTGGCTGCGGGTGATGAACCGGGTGACGCCGCCGAGCTCGACGGGGATGGTCTCGTCCTCGACCGGGGGCGCGGTGCCCGGCGCGGCCTCGGTGCGGGGGCCGCCGCGGTCGCGCTGCTCGACGACGCGTCGGACCGCCTCGGCGATCCGCCCGTCGCGCACCGGCTTCATCACGTAGTCGGTGACATCGAGGGCGAACGCGTCGACCGCGTGCCGCTCGTGGGCGGTGACGAAGACGACCTGGGGGCGCACGGCGAAGCGGGAGATCACGCGGGCCAGGGCCATGCCGTCGAGGCCGGGCATCGAGATGTCGCTGAAGACGACGTCGACGTCACGGGTGTCGAGGAGGCGCAGGGCATCGGTGCCGTTGGAGGCGGTGAGGACCTCGGCCACGCGCTCGTCGCGGCGCAGGAGGTAGCCGAGCTCGGACAGGGCGGGGACCTCGTCGTCGACGACGAGGGCGACCAGCCCGGCCACGGCGGTGGACATGGGCGGCAGCCTACGGCGCCTGCTCAGTGCTGGGCGTGCACGCCGGGTGCGAACTTGGGCACGCGGAAGCTCACCCGGGTGCCCGCGCCGGGGGCCGTCTCGACGACCAGGCCGCACTCGTCGCCGTAGACCTGCCGGAGCCGCGCGTCGACGTTCCCCAGCCCCATCGAGTCGTGGGCGTGGGCCCCGTCGAGGATGGCGCGCACCCGCTCGGGGTCGGTGCCGACCCCGTCGTCCTCGATGGCGATCTCGGCGTGGGAGCCCTCGTCGCCGGCGGTGATGGTCACGTGCCCTACGCCCTCCTTGCTGGCCAGCCCGTGCCGCACGGCGTTCTCGACCAGGGGCTGCACCGCCAGGTACGGCAGCGTGACGGTCAGCACCTCCGGCGCGACCAGCAGCGAGACCCGCAGCCGGTCGCCGAAGCGGGCCTGCTCCAGGACCAGGTAGCGCTCGACGTTGCGCAGCTCCTCGGCGAGGGTGGTGAAGGTGCCCCCCGTGCGCAGGGCGTAGCGCGTGAAGTCGGCGAAGTCGAGCAGCAGCTCGCGGGCGCGGTCCGGGTCGGTGCGCACGAACGAGGCGATGGCCGCCAGGCTGTTGTAGATGAAGTGCGGGCTGATCTGGGCCCGCAGCGCCCGCAGCTCGGCCTCCATCACGCGGTTGCGGGTGCGCGCGAGCTCGGCCAGGGCCAGCTGGCTGCTGACCCAGGACGCGACCTCCTCGGTGGCGCGGGTGAGCCCCGGGCTGGGCTCCTGGGTCCAGGCCGTGAGCGTGCCGACCACGAGGTCGTCGGTGACCAGTGGCGCCGTGACCGCCCCCCGCAGGGTGCACTCGGGGTCCTCGCAGGCCACCACCTCGTACGGATGCGCCACGGTGCGGCCGGTCTCGAGGGTCCGGCCGCCGAGGGCCACCGCCTGCGCGCGGTGGTGCTCGCCGGTGCCGGTCCACGACAGGACGCTCCCGGGGCCGGCGATCGAGACCGCGCTTGCGCCGAGGATCGAGAGCAGGTGGCGGCCGGCGCGCTCGGCCGACTCGGGGCTGAGGCCCTCCCCGAGATGGCGCGAGGCGAGCGAGGCGGTGTGCAGGGTGGCGTACGTGGCGCGGTCGGTCTCGGAGATGAAGCCGCTCCGGCGGCTGCGCCGCAGCAGGGTGACGCCGAGCCAGAGCAGCAGCATGGTGCCGGCGACCAGGACGGCCGTGGGCCAGTGGATGCTGCCGGTCATAGGCACACCCTAGGCTCGGACGCCAGGACCGGGTCGGCCGTCGTGGGCCCCGGCGACGACGGAAGGGGCCGGGGTGTCCGAGCTCGACGACCTGCTGCGCGTGACCTGGGGCCGAGCGGCCGATGGGGGCGCGCCGACCGAGGCCGAGGCCGCGCTGGGCGACGGCTGGGCGGTGGGCCCCGCGGTCAACGGCGGCGCCGTGATGGCGGTGGCGGCCGCCGCGCTCGGCGAGGCGTTCGCCGGGGCCGGGCATCCCGACCTGCTCACCTGGAGTGCGTTCTTCCTCTCGCCGACCGCACCGGGCCCGGTCCACCTCCAGGTCGAGACGCTGCGCTCGGGCCGGACGGTGTCGACGGGCCAGGTGCTGGTCCTCCAGGACGACGGGGGCGGCCGGCGCGAACGGGCCCGGGTCACGGCCACCCTGGCCGACCTCGGGGTGATGGCCGAGCCGGCGCACCGCGCGCCCGCGGCCCCGACGATGCCCCCACCCGAGGCGTGCGTGCCGGCCCGCCGTGACGGCAGCCCCCTCGCCGCGGCCATCACCATCCTCGACCGGCTCGACGTCCGGGTCGACCCCGCCACGGCCGGGTTCGCGGCCGGCCGTCCCACCGGCCGCGGCGAGCTGCGCGCGTGGCTGCGGCTGGCCGACGGGCACGAGCCCGACGTGGCGGTGCTGCCGCTGGCCGTCGACTGCCTGATGCCAGTGGCCTTCGACCTCGGGGTAGCCGGATGGGCGCCCACCTTCGAGCTCACGGGTCAGGTGCTGGGGCGGCCGGCACCCGGCTGGCTGCAGGTACGCCTACACGCCGACACCGTCGCGGGCGGGGTCTACGTCGAGGACGCCGACGTGTGGGACTCGACCGGGCGGCTGGTCGCACGCTCCCGGCAGCTGGCCGGCATCCGCGTGCCCGAGGGCGGCCTCCCCCCGCGCGCTGGCTAGGCTGCCCGGATGCCCTCCGAGCCCGCCGCCGAGTCCCCTGCGGTCGCGGCCGTGGCCCGGCTCGCCGAGCTCCCCGGCGTCCCCGAGCGGGTCGAGGCCGCGCGGGCCGCGTGCACCCGGCTGCGCTGGCACAACGCCCTGCGCCGGCGCACCGCCGAGGCCGCGGCCGAGTCGCGGGTGCGGGGGGCCACGGCCAGCGCCGAGCTCGAGGGGGCGAACCTCCCGGTCGACGTCGTGCGCGACGTGATGCGCGGGGCGGCGACCTGGTCGCGGCATCCCGACCCGGTCGAGCAGGTGGTGCGGGGCGCCGCCGCCGCCACCGCCGAGAGCGAGCACGTGCTGGGCATCGTGCTGCGGGCTCCGCTCCAGGCGCTCGCGCGGCTGCACACCGTCGCGGCCGCCGGGCTCGTCGCCGACGAGGCCCTGGGCCGCCCGCGCCGGGCGGGGGAGGAGTGTGCCGAGCTCGGTGAGCTGGGCGAGCCGGCCCCCGCCGCCGAGGCGTCCGAACGGCTGCGGGCGGTGGTGCAGGTCCTGCTCGCCGCGCCCCGGCTGCCGGTGGTCGTCGCGGCGGCCGTCGTGCACGCCGAGATCGTCACCGTCCGGCCGTTCGTGCGCGGCAACGCCGTCGTCGCCCGGGCGCTGGAGCGCGCGCTGGTGCAGGCGGCCGGGCTCGACCCGACCGGGGTGGCGGTCCTCGAGAAGGGGCACGGCGCCGGCGGCGTGGCGCCCTACGTCGGCGCGCTCGCTGCCTACGGGCGCGGCGACGTGGCGGGGGTGGGCCTGTGGCTCGCCCACTGCTGCACGGCCGTCGAGGTCGCCGCCACCGAAGGGGAGCGCGTGGCCGACGCCGTGCTCGCGGGCCGTCTCACCTGACGGGACCTCCCGGACCCGTTGCCGAGAGGGCCGGGCAGGAGTACAACGGAGGGACGAGGGCTTCGGCGCCCACACGAACCACCGCAGGGACGACGGGACACCCACGCGCGGGCAGTCCACTGATGGACCGGTCGTCACGGGCTCGACCCGCGGCGACGGCACGGTTGCACGCCTGGTCGCCCGGAGACCCGCGGCAGGACGGGGCCCCCACCCCGCGGTGGGGGCCCCCTCGCGTGTCGGCCCGCAACGGTGGGGGCCGGGCGGTCGGTGGGAGATCGCGAGGGTGATCCGTGACGATGCCCTCGGACGACGAATTCCGCCGCCCTGAGGGTCCGCTGATAGCACTCTCGACGGCGGATGGCCCGGGCTTGCGCTCACTGGCATGTATGGGACACGATTGACCCACTCGCTCCCCTTCGGGGTTGAGCGGATGGCGGACCGGCTTCTCCCCCCCGGAGCTCGGCTCGCCGACGGCCCCGGTTGTCCCCCCGACCGGGGCCGTCCCATGTCCGCGAACAGGTGGCCCCTGCGACGCTCGTCCACAGGCTCGTCCGGGGCCCTCGGTCGTCCACAGATCGCAGGCCGCACCTCGACCGGTGGGCCGGGCCGGGCCAGGCTCGCGGCATGTCGAACGCAGCCACGGTCATCGCCGTCGTCGGGGCCTCCGGCGGCCTCGGGGCCAGCACGCTCTCCCTCGCCGTCGGGCGCCGGCTGGCCGTCACGGGCCCGCCGTCCGTCGTGGTCGACCTCGCCCTCGGCGGGGGCGGGCTCGACGTCACCGCGGGCATCGAGCACGTCGCCGGGCGCCGGTGGGCCGACCTGGCGGGCGTGCGCGGCGCCGTCCCGGCCGGGCCGCTGCTCGAGGTGCTACCCGGCGACGGCGGCTGCCGGGTGCTCTCGGCCGGTGGGCCGGGTCCGGCCGTGGTGCCGCCGGGCGCCGTCCGCGACGTCCTCGACACGGTGGGTACGGCCGGTGTCCCGGTCGTGCTCGACGTCCCGGCGCACAGCCCCCATCGCGCGAATGCCGTCACGCGGGCCACCACCGTCGTCGTGCTCACCGGCCTCACGACCCGCGCCCTCGCCGACGTCGACGCGGCGGTCGAGGCCCTGGTCGGGCTCGTCGAGGAGCTCCCCCAGGCCCCCGACCTGCGCATCGTCACCCGCGGCCCGGCGCCCTCGGCGGCCGTCCTCGACGACATCGAGGCGCATCTCGGGGTGGGGCACCTGGCCCATCTCGGCGACGATCCCGGGGTGCCGCGTGACGCCGAACGCGGTCTCTGGCCGGCGACCTCGCGCGACACCGTCCGTCGGTGCGCCGACCTCGTCGTCGCCGCTGCGCGGGTGCCCGGTGCGGTGGGCCGCGCGTCGTGACGTTCTCGGTGCACGAGCCGCTGCAGGCCGCCGTGGAGCGCTCCATCCGCGCCGGGAGGCCGCCGACGGTCGGTGTGATCGACCGCATGGCGGGGGAGCAGGAGGGGGTGCTCGGCGACCTCGGCCGCCACGACGCCGCGGGGCGTCTGGCCGACCGGGTCGTGGGGCTCGGGCCACTCGCCCCGCTGGTAGCGGACCCCGAGGTCACCGACGTCCTGGTCAACGGTGACGGCCGCGTCTGGGTCGACCGTGGCGGGGGCGTGGAGAGCACGGCGACCGTCGTGGCCGCCGACGACCTCCGCCCGCTGGCCGCGCGGCTGGCGGGGCTGGCCGGTCGTCGCCTCGACGACTCCCAGCCCTGGGTCGACGGCACGCTGCCCGGCGGCGTCCGGCTGCACGCCGTGCTCCCGCCGCTGGCCGAGGGCGGGGCGCACCTCAGCCTGCGGGTCGCACGACGGCGCCCGGGTGGGGTCGCGGCCCTTGTGGGCCTGGGTGCCACCGGGCCCGACGGCGCCCGGGTCCTGCGGGCCCTGGTGGCGGCCCGCGCCAGCCTGCTCGTCACCGGGGGCACCGGGGCGGGCAAGACCACCGTCCTGGCGGCGCTGCTGGCCGAGTGCCCCGCCCACGAACGGCTGGTCGTGGTCGAGGACGTCCGCGAGCTCGACCCCGACCATCCGCACGTGGTCCGGCTGCAGGGCCGGTCGGCCAACGTCGAGGGCGTCGGCGAGGTCTCCCTGGCCGTCCTGGTGCGCCAGGCCCTGCGCATGCGCCCTGACCGCCTCGTGGTGGGCGAGGTCCGCGGCCCCGAGGTGCGCGAGCTCCTGGCCGCGCTCAACACCGGCCACGACGGGGGTGCCGGCACCCTGCACGCCAACGGCCCCGAGGAGGTCCCCGCCCGGCTCGAGGCGCTCGGTTCGTTGGCCGGGCTGCCCCGCGAGGCCGTGCACGCGCAGCTGCGGGGCGCGCTCCGGGCCGTCGTGCACGTCGCGCGGGGGCCCCACGGCCACCGCCGGGTCGACCGGGTCGGGGTGCCCGTCACGCTGCCGGGCGGGGCCGTCGTCGTCCGCACCGCGATGACCCGCGACCGGGGCGACCTCCGGCCCGCCGACCACTGGCCCTCCCTGCTCGACCTCCTCGGCACCGATCCCCTCGTCGGCGCCGCACCCACCCCCGGTGCGGGCGCCGCCCGAGGCGGTGGGCCGTGAGCCTCGTCATGCTCGCGGCGGCGGCGGCCGCCGTCCTGGCGTGGCCGTCGGCCGCCACGGCGCGGGGCTCCACCCGGCCTCGGTCCAGCACCGTCGGGGCTCTCCCGGGCCGCCTCCGCGCTCGGTGGGCCCCCCGGTCGAGCACGACGGTGCAGGACGGCTGGGTCGCCGACCTGGCCGAGGTGGTCGCCGTCGGGCTGCGGGCGGGGCTCGACCTCCCGGCGGCGCTCGCGGTCGCGGCCCGCTCGCCCGCTGTGACGGCCGCCGCCCCGTGGCTGGCCGAGCGGTGCGGCGGGGGGTCCTCGCCCGTTGCCGCGGTGGCCGACCCCCCGCCCGGGGTGGGTGGCCGCACTGCCTCCGACCTGGCGGTGCTCGCCCGCGCCTGGCGGGTCTCCGAAGCCACCGGTGCCGCGGCGTCCCACACCACGGCGGCGGCGGCCGCGTCCGTGCGCGCCCGGCAGGAGGCCGGGCGCCGGGTCGGGGCCGCGCTGGCCGGGCCGCGCGCCTCGATGCGCCTCCTCACGCTGCTGCCGCTCTCGGGCCCCCTCGTCGGCCTGCTGATCGGGATCGAGCCGGGCTCGCTCTACGGCAGCATCCCCGCGCGGATGGCCGGGCTCGCCGGGCTGCTGCTCACCGTCGCCGGCTGGTGGTGGTCCGGTGCTCTCGTCGGCCGGGCGCAGCGGCCGGCCGACACGGCGGGGCGACCATGACGCTCCTCGTGCTGGCGCTGCTGGTGGCGCTCGCGGCCGGGCTCCTCCCACCGCGCCGTGAGATGCGCTGGGTGGCCGCGACCCGCGGGGGCGCGCGCGTGGGCGCCTCCACACCCGACGAGGCCTCCGACGTCGCCGATGCGGCTGCGGCGCTGGGGCTGCTGGCCGCCGTCCTGCGCGGAGGGGGCGGCCCGGTCGAGAGCCTCGAGGCCGTGGCGAGCGTCGACCCCGGCCCCGCCGGGCGCGAGCTGGCGGTCGTGGCGGCCGCGCACCGGTGGGGCGTGCCCGCCGAGCTGGCCTGGCAGCACGTCGGGCCGGGGTGGTCGGCGGCGGCCGCGGCCTGGCACGCGGCCCACGCCGCCGGAGCGGCGCCGGCGGCCCTGCTCGAGGAGGCGGCCCGGCGGATGCTCGACGTCGAGTCGCGCCGCGTCGAGGCTGCCGTGCAGCGGGCCGGGGTGCTGCTCGTGCTGCCGCTCGGGCTCTGCTTCCTGCCCGGCTTCGTCGCCACGACCGTGGCGCCGGTGGTGCTCCTGCTGCTGGGGGAGGGGGCACGGTGAGCCGGTCGCGTCGTCCACAGCCGGCCGTCCGGGCCGGCGCCGTCCACAGATCGGGCGGGAGGCCTCGCCCCGGTGCGCGGCCGGGCCGAGGCTCGAGGGGAGGGCGCGAGAGGCGCGCCCCGGCAGGGGAGGTCACCCATGACAGCACGTACGATCCACCGGTTCCGGGCCGCGGCCCGGCGGCTGCCCCGCCTCGGCGAGGCGGGGATGACGACGGCCGAGTACGCGGTGGGCACGGTGGCCGCCGTGGCGTTCGCGGCGCTGCTGCTCGCGATCGTCAAGTCCGGGCCCGTCAAGAGTGCGCTGACGCAGATCATCGTGTCGGCGTTGGGCACGTGACCCGAGCGGCTCGGGCCGAGGGCGGGATGGTCACCGCGGAGCTCGCGGTGGCCGTCCCGGCCCTGCTCGTCGTGCTGGCGCTCGCTCTGTCGGCGGTCCGGCTCGGCATCGACGGGGTCCGCGCGGTCGACGCCGCTCATCTCGCGGCCCGGGCGGTCGCACGGGGCGAGACGCCGAGCGCGGCGCGGGCCGAGGCCGTCGACCACGCACCTCCGGGGTCGCGGGTGGTCGTCGACGTCGGCGGCGCCTGGGTGGGGGTCACGGTCACGCCGCCGGTCCCGCCCCTGCTCGCGGCGCTGGGGGTCGGGGCGGCGTCCGGCGACGCCCGGGCGCGGCTCGAGGCGTCGAGCCCCCAGGGCGGCACGACCGCGGGGGCCGGCCGGTGACGAGCCGCAGCGGGTGGGGCGCCGAGCAGGGCAGTGCGAGCGTCCTGGTCCTCGCCGCCCTGGGCGTGCTCGCCAGTGTGCTGGTCGCGGCCGTCGTGCTCGCCGCGGCCGTCCGCGACACCCACCGGGCCTCCAACGTCGCCGACCGGGCGGCCCTGGCCGCGGCCGCCGGCCTCCTGCGAGGCGGTGTTCCCGACTGCGACGCGGCGGGCGAGGTCGCGCGCGCCGGTGGCGCCGTCGTGGTGTCCTGCGTCGGGGGAGGAGGGCACGTCACCGTCGAGGCGGCGGTCCCGCTGCGGGCGCGGTCGTGGTGGCCCGGGCTCCCGGCGACGGCCCGGGGTGACGCCACCGCCGGTCTCGACGGGGAGGCGCCGCGGTGACGTGTGCTGCCGTCAGGGGCCGGCCCTTCGGGCGCGGACGCCGCCCAGCGCCGGTCGCCCGGTCGGGGTCAGCGCGTGGTGCCGACCGGGGGCTCGCCGTCGGTGCGGGTCTCGGTACGCGCCTCGGCCACCTCGGCCCGGCGTCGAGCGGTCTCGGTGGCGGTGTGCTGCTCGGCGACGCGGGTCTCGGCCTCGCGGCGCAGCTCGGCCTCGCGCTCCTCGTGGCGGCGGCGCTCGTCCTCGAGCTGGCGCTCGCGGGCGGCGACCTCCTCCTTCATCCGGGCCTCCTCGGCCAGGCGACGCTCCTCGGCCTCGCGGGCGCTCTCCTTGGCCTCCACCCGGCGGCGATGGCCCCGCTTGGTGCCGACGCGCAGCAGGAACCAGCCGAACCAGAACACGGTGATGATCACCATCCCCGTCACGAGGAGGGCCAGCGGCGGCAGGCTCAGCGTGCCTCCGAGCACCTGGATGTCGACGGTGTCGGTGAGCGAGCCGGTGCCGATGAAGAGCAGGATCCCCGCGACGAGGGCGACGAGGACGAGAACCACACCGAGGATGACCATGCTGCGGACCCTACCCCGCTGACCAGCGCCGATGCCGCCACGGACCCGGGCCGTCCCGCCTCACCCGACCGACGCGAGCGCGAGCTCGAGCACCGTCACCGCTCCAGCCTTGTCGAGGGGCTCGTTACCGTTGCCGCACTTGGGCGACTGCACGCAGGCGGGGCAGCCACTGCGGCAGGGGCACCCCAGCACGGCGTCGCGGGTCGCACCCACCCACGCCTCGAAGGCCTCGAAGGCCCGCTCGGCGAAGCCCGCGCCGCCCGGGTAGCCGTCGTAGACCATCACCGTCGGCAGTCCGGTGTCGGGGTGCAGGGCCGTCGACACCCCTCCCACGTCCCAGCGGTCGGAGGTGGCGACCAGCGGCAGCATCCCGATGGCCGCGTGCTCCGCTGCGTGCAGTGCTCCCGGGACGTCCGGTGCGCCCACGCCCGCGGCCTCGAGCACCTCCTCGGGCACGGTCCACCACACGGCCTTGGTCGTCAGCGCGTGCTCGGGCAGGTCGAGCGGATGGGTACCGATGACCTCGCCGCTCGGGAGGCGTCTCATGAAGCCGGTGACCTGCGTGGTCACCCGCACCGTGCCGAAGGTGACGTCGACCCGCGCCCGGCGGGTGGTCCGCTCGGCGGCCAGGAGGTCGAAGCGGCTGACGGACTGGGCCGAGGTCGACCAGCCGGGGTCGCCGCGCACGGCATGGGCCGCCCGGGCCTCCAGGTCGAGGTTGGTCACCACCCACGTGTCGCCCTGGTGCACGTGCACGGCGCCGGTGTGCACCTGCGTGTGCGACGACGCCTCGTCGACCGTGCCGATCACCCGCCCGGTGCGGGTCTCGACCACCGCCACGACCTCACCCGCACCGCGCAGCGAGAGGTGGTCGGTGGGGCGGTCCTCGCGCGCCCAGAACCAGCCCGTCGGGCGGCGGCGCAGGATCCCGCCCTCGACCAGGACGTCCAACAGCCGGCGCGACGACGGTCCGAACAGCTCGAGGTCTGCCTCGGCCAGTGGCAGCTCGGCCGCGGCGGCCGCGAGGTGCGGGGCCAGCACGTGCGGGTTGTCGGGGTCCACGACCGTGCTCTCGACCGCGGCACCGAAGATCGCCGCCGGGTTGCGCACCAGGTAGGAGTCGAGCGGGTCGTCGGCGGCCACCAGTACCGCCAGCGAGTCCTCCCCCGAGCGGCCGGCGCGGCCGGCCTGCTGCCACAGGCTCGCTCGCCGGCCCGGCCAGCCCGCCATGACCACCGCGTCGAGGCCGCTGACGTCGATGCCGAGCTCGAGGGCGTTGGTGGCGGCCAGGCCGCGCACCGCCCCCGAGCGCAGCCCACGCTCGACCAGCCGCCGGTCCTGGGGGAGGTAGCCGCCGCGGTACGCCGACACCCCCTCGGCCAGTGTGGGGTCGAGTTCCTCGAGGCGGCGCCGGGCACCGGCGGCCAGGGCCTCGGACCCGGCCCGGCTGCGGGCGAAGGCCACCGTCTGGACCCCGCGCTCCACCAGGTCCGCCAGGATGTCGGCCGCCTCGGTGGTGGCCGAGCGCCGGCTGCCGTCCTCGCCGGTCGCGGGTTCCCACAACGCGAAGGTCATGGCGCCGCGGGGCGAGCCGTCGTTCGTCACCGCGTGCACCGGCAGCCCGGTCAGGCGCGACGCGTGCGCCGCCGGGTCGCTGACCGTCGCGGAGGCCAGCACGAAGGTGGGGGTCGACCCGTAACGCCCCGCCACCCGGCGCAGCCGCCGCAGCACGGCCGCCACGTGGGCGCCGAACACCCCGCGGTAGACGTGGCACTCGTCGACCACCACGTACCGCAGCCCCCGCAGGAACCGCGACCACCGCTGGTGGCCGGGCAGCAGTGAGTGGTGCAGCAGGTCGGGGTTGGTCAGGACCAGGTTGGCGTGCTCGCGGACCCACCGTCGCTCGTCGGGTGGGGTGTCGCCGTCGTAGGTGGCCGCGCGCACGCCGGGCACGGCCAGCCGGTCGACGCGCGCCAGCTGGTCGGCGGCCAGCGCCTTGGTGGGCGAGAGGTAGAGCGCGGTGGGGCCCCGCACCCCGGCCGCCGGCGCGCCGTCGGCCAACGACCCCAGGAGCGGCACCAGGTACCCGAGGCTCTTGCCCGAGGCCGTGCCGGTGGCCAGGACCACGTGCTCGCCGGCGTGGACCAGGTCGAGGGCCTCGCGCTGATGGCTCCACGGACGCTCGATCCCCGCGCCCAGCAGCGCCGCGAGCACCGCCGGCGAGACCTCGGCCGGCCACTGCGCCAGCCGGGCCGGCCGGGCCGGGATGTGCTCGACGTGCACGAGCCGGTCCGCCCGCTGACCTCGGGCCATATGGGCCAGGTGCTGGGCAGGGGTGGACACGACGGTTACGGTAATCCTTGGTTCCCACAGCCCACCCGGCTCGGGGCCCCCCGCCCGATCGCCCTGCGGCCTCCAGAGGAGCACAACGCGTGGAGCTCTCCGTGACCACGTCCCACCACGACGACGTCAGTGTCGTCACGGTCGAGGGAGAGGTGGACGTCCACACGGCCGCCCAGCTCCGCCAGTCCCTCGACCAGGAGATCACCGACGGCCACGTCCGTCTCGTGGTCGACCTCGACGCCGTCTCCTTCCTGGACTCCACCGGCCTCGGCGTGCTCGTGGGCCGCCTCAAGCTGGTGCGCAACGCCTCGGGGTGGCTGCGCATCGTCTGTTCCAGCGAGCGCATCCTGCGGGTCTTCCGCATCACCGGCCTCGACAAGGTGTTCGGCATCCACGCCAGCGTCGACGAGGCCATCGCCGCCTGAGCGGTCCCGCCGCAGGTCATCGCGCCGGGTGTGAACCGCGTCACCCCCACCCGGGCGGGCGGCATCCGCTGACGGACCGGTACAGTCACGCCGGACCCGTCCCTGCCATCGGCGCCCGACCGCGCCCGGGGACGGAGCACGCCGTCAAGGAGGATGGAATGTCACCCCTCGCACTCGCGAACGCCGAGTCGGGAGCCCTGGACCTGACCGGGACGAACCTGACCCTGGTCGTCTCGGTCGCGGTGATCGCCCTGGTGGCGCTCGTCATGGGCTTCGTCTTCCGTGGTCAGGTCCTCGCGGCCGACCCCGGGACAGAGAAGATGCAGGAGATCGGCGACGCCGTCGAGGAGGGGGCCCAGGCCTACCTCGCGCGGCAGTTCAAGACCCTCGCGCCCTTCGTCGTCATCGTCTTCGGCCTCCTGCTTCTGCTCCCCGCCGACACCGGCGGTGTCCGCTGGGGCCGCTCGGGCTTCTTCGTCCTGGGCGCCCTCTTCTCGGCGGCCATCGGCTACCTGGGCATGAGCCTGGCGGTCAAGGCCAACGTCCGCGTCGCCTCCGCCGCCCGTCACGAGGGCGGCCGCGACGCCGGCATGAAGATCGCCTTCCGCACCGGCGGCGTCGTCGGGATGGTGACCGTGGGCCTCGGCCTGCTGGGCGCCTCCGTCGTCGTGCTGCTCTACAAGGGTGACGCCCCCAAGGTCCTCGAAGGCTTCGGCTTCGGCGCCGCGCTGCTCGCGATGTTCATGCGCGTCGGCGGCGGCATCTTCACCAAGGCCGCCGACGTGGGCGCCGACCTGGTCGGCAAGGTCGAGGCCGGCATCCCCGAGGACGACCCGCGCAACGCCGCCACCATCGCCGACAACGTGGGCGACAACGTCGGCGACTGCGCCGGCATGGCGGCCGACCTGTTCGAGTCCTACGCCGTCACCCTGGTGGCCGCGCTGATCCTCGGCTCGGTCGCCTTCGGCGCCTACGGCCTGGTCTTCCCGCTGATCATCCCCGCGATCGGTGCGCTCACCGCGCTGCTCGGCGTCTACATCACCAAGGCCCGCCCGGGCGAGAACGCCCTGAGCGCCATCAACCGCGGCTTCTACATCGCGGCCGGCATCTCGGCCGTCCTCTCCGGTGTCGCGGCCTACACCTACCTGCCGGCCACCTACGCCGACCTCGGCTCCAGCAACGAGCAGATCGCGGCCCTCACCGGCGACCCGCGCCTCACCGCGTTCCTCGCCGTGGTCATCGGCATCGTCCTGGCCGGCATCATCCTGTGGCTCACCGGCCACTACACCGGCACCGACAAGCGCCCGACCCTCGACGTCGCACGCACCTCGCTCACCGGGCCCGCCACCGTCGTGCTCTCGGGCATCGGCGTCGGCCTCGAGTCGGCGGTCTTCACCGCGGCCATCATCGGTGGCGCCGTGTACCTGGCGTTCCTGCTCGGTGGCGGCGCGGTCTCGCTGTCGCTGTTCCTCATCGCGCTGGCCGGGTGCGGCCTGCTCACCACGGTGGGCGTCATCGTGGCCATGGACACCTTCGGCCCGGTCTCCGACAACGCCCAGGGCATCGCCGAGATGTCGGGCGACGTCGACGGCGAGGGCGCGCAGATCCTCACCGAGCTCGACGCGGTCGGCAACACCACCAAGGCCATCACCAAGGGCATCGCCATCGCCACGGCCGTCCTCGCGGCCACGGCGCTGTTCGGCTCGTACAGCGACGCCTGGCAGTCCGTCTACAACCCGATCCTGACCGACTTGCAGGCTCGAGCCCAGGGCGGCGAGCTCGGGGCTGATGAGATCGCGTCCATCCAACGTTCGCTGACCGCCTTCGACCTGCAGATCGTGACGCCTAGCGTGCTGGTCGGGCTGCTTCTCGGCGCGGCCGTCGTGTTCCTCTTCTCGGGGCTGGCCATCAACGCCGTCACCCGGGCCGCCGGTGCCATCGTCTTCGAGGTGCGTCGCCAGTTCCGCGAGCACCCCGGCATCATGGACTACACCGAGAAGCCCGAGTACGGCCGCGTGGTCGACATCTGCACCCGTGACTCGCTGCGCGAGCTCGCCACCCCGGGCCTGCTGGCCGCGCTCATGCCGGTGGCGGTCGGGTTCGGTCTGGGTATCGGGCCGTTGGCAGGCTTCCTGGGCGGCGCCATCGGCGCGGGTGCGCTGATGGCCGTGTTCCTCGCCAACTCCGGTGGGTCGTGGGACAACGCCAAGAAGATCGTCGAGGACGGCGCGCACGGCGGCAAGGGCTCGGAGGCCCACGCGGCCACCGTCATCGGCGACACCGTCGGCGACCCGTTCAAGGACACCGCCGGCCCGGCCATCAACCCGCTGCTCAAGGTGATGAACCTGGTCTCGGTGCTCATCGCCCCGGCCATCGTGTCTCTCTCGATCGGACCGGACGCCTCGGCCCCGATCCGCTACGGCATCGCCGCGGTCGCGATCATCATCGTCGGGGCGGCGGTGGCCTACTCCAAGAGCAAGGACCTCGCCATCGGCGGCGACGACGTCGAGCCCCAGGCCCGTGTCGACGTCACCCCCGCCGGTGACGCGCCGGGTCACGCCGACCCCGTCGACCTCGAGAAGGAGCGCTCGACCCAGGTCTGACGCACCCCGCACGGCCCGAGGGGCCGGTCCCGACCACGGGGCCGGCCCCTCGGCACATCCGCGGCCGGGCCGGAGCCCTAGGCTCGACCCCGATGACCGCCACCCCGCCCCACGTCGACCCCGCGCTGGTCGACCGCCTCCGTGCCGACCTGACGGCCACCGGCTTCACCGTCGCGGGGGTCACCGCCCTGCTCGGCCCCCTCGCGGCCGCCGCCCTCGAGCGCGAGCAGGCCCTGCCGGCGCAGCGGGTCACCGACACCGTGGGCGGCCCGCTGGCCGCGCTGGTGCGGCTGTTCACGCTCGGCGACCCGGTCGACGCCACCGAGGTGGCCGCCGCGCTGCCGACCCTGGGCGTCGACGGGGCCGCCGCGCTGGGGCTGCTCGCCCCGGAGGGCGACGCCCTGGTCGCGCTCTGCGACGTGCGCCCCTACGCCACCGAGGGCTCGGACTGGTGGGTCGCCTCCGACCTCGGCGAGCTCGCCACCGGCCGGCCGCTCCGCCCCGACCACGTGCTCGGCGTCGGCGGCGCCTCGGCCACCCTCGCCTCCTGGACCCCCCGGCCCGAGGTCGCCAGTGCCCTCGACCTCGGTACCGGCTGCGGCGTCCAGGCCCTGCACCTCGGGGCGCACGCCGGCCGGGTCGTGGTCACCGACCTCTCCGGGCGCGCCCTGGCCTTCGCCCGCTTCAACGCCGCGCTCAACGGCGTCACCTGGGACGTGCGAGCGGGCTCGATGCTCGACCCGGTCGACGGCGAGCGCTTCGACCTCGTGGTGTCCAACCCGCCGTTCGTCATCACGCCGCGCTCGGGGGCGGTGCCGCTGTTCGAGTACCGCGACGGTGGGGCCAGCGGCGACGAGGTGGTGCGCGACCTCGTCCGCCGGGTGGGGGCGCACCTCGAGCCCGGCGGCCTGGCGCAGCTGCTCGGCAACTGGGAGGTCCCGCGGGGTGCGACCTGGCGCGACCGCGTGGGGGAGTGGCTCGACGGGCTCGGGCTCGACGCCTGGGTCGTCCAGCGCGAGACCCAGGACCCGGCCGAGTACGCCGAGACCTGGGCCCGCGACGGCGGCCACCACCCGGGCACCGCCGACTTCAACGGGATGTACGCCGCCTGGCTCGACGACTTCGCCGCCCGCGACGTCGAGTCCATCGGCTTCGGCGTGGTCACCCTGCAGCGCCCGGCCGGTGAGCGCGAGCCCTTCCGTGACCTCGTCGACGCCCCCGGGCCGGTCGAGCAGCCGATGGGCCCGACCATCCTGGCCGGGATGCGCGCCCGCACCTGGCTGGCCGAGCACGACGACGACGCGGTCCTCGACCTCGCCTGGCGCTGCGCCCCGGACGTCACCGAGGAGCGGCACGCGGTGCCCGGGGAGGCCGACCCGCGCGTCATCCTGCTGCGCCAGGGCGGCGGCCTGCGCCGGCAGCTCGTGCTCTCGACCGTGACGGCCGCGTTCGCGTCGGTCTGCGACGGCGAGCTGGCGGCCGGGGGTGCGGCCGCCGCCATCGCCGGGCTGCTGGGGCTCGACGGGGCGCAGGTCCGGGCCGAGGTGGTGGCCTTCGTGCGTGACGCCGCCGCCGACGGGCTGCTGCTGCGCCCGTAGTCGCACCTCGCGAAAACCCCTTGTGAGTGAGTGCTCACTCACTTAGGATGTCGTGCCGTGCCCCCCCGTGCCCCCGCGATGAGTCCCGACGAGCGACGAGCCGCCATCGTCGAGGTCACCGTGCCGCTGCTGCGCGAACACGGCAGCGCGGTCACGACCAAGCAGGTGGCCGAGGCGGCCGGCATCGCCGAGGGCACCGTCTTCAAGGCGTTCGGCACCAAGGACGACCTCGTCCAGGCCTGCGTCGGTGCGGTGTTCGACTCGACCCCCGCCGTGGCCCGCCTGCGCGCCATCGACCCCGGCCGCACCCTCGACGAGCGGCTCACCGAGGGCGTGCGGGTGATGCAGCAGCACGTCGAACAGGTGGTGGGTCTCATCTCCGTGCTCCTGCACTCCGGAGCCCCGGCGCCGGTGGGCCACAAGCCGACCCGCCACTCCGACCCCGCCGTCGACGCCGCTCTGGCCGACCTCGTCGGGCCCGACGCCCACACCCTGCGCAAGCCGGTCCAGGAGGTCGTGGGGCTGCTGCAGCTGCTCACCCTCTCGAGCGTGCACCCGCTCATGGCCACCGGGCGGCTCGACCCGGCCGAGATCGTCTCGGTCGTCCTCGACGGCACCCGGCGCCACCCCACCCTCCCCGACCACCCCGAGGAGCGCTGATGCTCGTCCGTCTCGTCCGCACCTACCTGCGGCCGTACTCCGGTGCGCTGGCGGTGCTGCTGGCCCTCCAGCTGGTCGGCACCCTGGCGTCCCTCTACCTGCCCAGCCTCAACGGGCGCATCATCGACGAGGGGGTGGCCGTCGGCGACACCGCGTTCATCCTGAACGCCGGGATGTGGATGCTCGGGGTCTCCTTCCTCCAGATCGTCGCCACCGTCGCCGCCACCCGCATCGGTGCCCTGAGCGCCGCCTCGCTCGGGCGCGACCTGCGCGCCGCCGTCTTCCACCGGGTGGGCTCGTTCTCGGCGCGCGAGGTCTCGGCCTTCGGCGCCCCCACCCTCATCAGCCGCTCCACCAACGACGTGCAGCAGGTGCAGCAGGTCGTCTACATGGGCCTGGCCATGATGGTGACGGCCCCGATCATGATGGTCGGCGGCATCGTCATGGCGCTGCGTGAGGACGTCGGCCTGTCGTGGCTGGTGGCCGTGGCGGTCCCGCTCCTCGGCGTCTCGGTCGGCGCGGTGATCAGCCGGATGCTGCCGCACTTCCGGGCCATGCAGAAGGCCGTCGACACCGTCAACCGCATCCTGCGCGAGCAGATCACCGGTATCCGGGTGGTCCGGGCGTTCGTGCGCGAGGACGTCGAGCGCGAGCGCTTCGCCGAGGCCAACCGCACCTACACCGGCACCGCGCTGGCCGTCGGCCGGCTGATGGCGCTGGCCTTCCCCATCGTCATGGTGCTGTTCAACGCCTCGACCGTCGCCGTCATCTGGTTCGGGGCGCACCGCGTCGACGCGGGGCAGATGCAGATCGGCGCGCTGACGGCGTTCATGGCCTACCTCATCCAGATCCTGATGTCGGTGATGATGGCGACCTTCATGTCGATGATGATCCCGCGGGCCAGCGTCTCGGCCGGCCGCATCGCGCAGGTCCTCGACACCGAGTCCTCGGTCGTACCGGCCGCCGACCCCCGCCCCATCCCGCCGGGCCCGGTCGCCGTCGAGCTGCGCGGGGCCACCTTCGCCTACCCGGGCGCCGAGTCGCCGGTACTGCGTGAGGTCTCCTTCACCGCCCGCCCCGGCACCACCACCGCGGTCGTCGGGTCCACCGGCGCCGGGAAGACCACCCTGGTCGGGCTCGTCCCGCGTCTGCACGACGTCACGGGCGGCGCCGTGCTGGTCGGCGGGGTCGACGTCCGCGAGGCCGCGCTCGACGACGTGTGGTCGCGCATCGGCCTGGTGCCGCAGCGCCCCTTCCTGTTCAGCGGCACCGTCGCCAGCAACCTGCGCCAGGGGGGCGCCGACGCCAGCGACGACGAGCTCTGGGAGGCGCTGCGCATCGCCCAGGCCGAGGACTTCGTGCGCTCCCTGCCCGAGGGGCTCGGCGCGCCGATCGCCCAGGGCGGCACCAACGTCAGCGGCGGTCAGCGGCAACGGCTGGCCATCGCCCGGGCCCTGGTGCGCCGCCCGGCGGTCTACCTCTTCGACGACGCGTTCTCGGCCCTCGACGTCGCCACCGACGCGCGGCTGCGGGCGGCCCTGGCCCCGGTCACCCGCGAAGCCACCGTGATCGTGGTGGCGCAGCGGGTCTCGACCATCCTCGACGCCGACCAGGTGGTCGTCCTCGACGACGGCGTGGTGGTCGGCACCGGAACCCACGACGAGCTCCTGGCGACCTGCCCGACCTACCGGGAGATCGTCGAGAGCCAGCAGACGAGCGAGGTCAGCGCATGAGCGAGCTGAAGTCGGCCGAGGAGAAGGAGGCCGAGGCGCGCCGCGGCCCGGCCGGCGTCCGCCGCGGGGGGCCGCCGCACGCGGCCATCGGGATGCCCACGGAGAAGTCCCAGGACTTCGGGCCCTCGGCCAAGCGTGTCCTGCGGCTGCTGCGCCCCGAGCGCCCCGTCGTGGTCGGCGCCCTGACCCTGGCGCTGGGCAGCGTGGTGCTCAACGCGATCGGCCCCAAGATCCTCGGCCGCGCCACGGACCTGGTGTTCGCGGGCGTCTTCAGCCGCCGCATCCCGGCCGGGGTCACCCAGGAGCAGGCCGTCGAGCGGCTGCGGGCGAGCGGGCAGGGCCGGATGGCCGACGTCCTTGCCGCCATGGAGCACGTCGTGCCGGGCCAGGGCATCGACTTCGCCGCCGTCGGGCAGGTGCTGCTGGCCGTCCTGGCCATCTACGTCGTGGCCGCCGGCCTGCAGCTGGTGCAGGGCCGTCTGCTCACGAGCGCGGTCAACCGCACCGTCTTCCGCCTGCGCCGCGACGTCGAGGACAAGCTCAACCGGCTGCCGCTGCCGTACTTCGACGCCCAACCCCGCGGCGAGCTGCTGAGCCGGGTCACCAACGACATCGACAACGTGGCCCAGAGCCTCCAGCAGACCCTCAGCCAGCTCGTCACCTCGCTGCTCACCGTCATCGCGATGATCGCGATGATGGTCTGGATCAGCCCGCTGCTCGCGGTGATCGCCCTGGTCACGATCCCGGTGACGATGGTGGTCACCGCCGCCATCGGCAAGCGCAGCCAGGGCCACTTCGTGCAGCAGTGGAAGAGCACCGGCGAGGTCAACGGTGTGGTCGAGGAGACCTTCACCGGGCACGAGCTGGTCAAGGTCTTCGGGCGCCAGGCCGAGGCCGACCGCGACTTCGCGGTGCGCAACGACGCCCTGCACCACGCCACCTTCCGGGCCCAGTTCATCAGCGGCATCATCATGCCGACGCTGATGTTCATCGGGAACCTCAACTACGTCGTCATCGCGGTGGTCGGCGGCCTGCGGGTGGCTTCGGGCACCATGAGCCTCGGCGATGTGCAGGCGTTCATCCAGTACTCGCGCCAGTTCACCCAGCCGCTCACCCAGGTGGCGTCCATGGCCAACCTGATGCAGAGCGGGGTGGCCTCCGCCGAGCGGGTCTTCGAGGTCCTCGACGCCTCCGAGCAGGAGGCCGAGTCGGCCTCGCCGCAGCGGATCACCGACCCCCGCGGGCGCGTGGCGTTCGAGGACGTCTCGTTCGCCTACACCCCCGAGCGCCCGCTGCTCGAGCACCTCGACCTGGTCGTCGAGCCCGGGCAGACCGTCGCCATCGTCGGGCCCACGGGCGCCGGCAAGACCACCCTGGTCAACCTGGTGCTGCGCTTCTACGAGCTCGACGGCGGGCGCATCACCCTCGACGGCGTCGACATCCGCCACCTCACCCGTCACGACCTGCGCTCGCGCACCGGGATGGTGCTCCAGGACACCTGGCTCTTCGCCGGCACCATCCGCGAGAACATCGCGTACGGCCGCCCCGGCGCCACCGACGACGAGATCCTCGAGGCCGCACGGGCCACCTACGTCGACCGCTTCGTGCACTCGCTGCCCGACGGCTACGACACCGTGCTCAACGCCGAGGCCGACAACATCAGCGCCGGTGAGCGCCAGCTGGTCACCATCGCCCGGGCCTTCCTGGCGAACCCCTCGCTGCTGATCCTCGACGAGGCCACCAGCTCGGTCGACACCCGCACCGAGCTGCTGGTCCAGCACGCCATGGCGGCCCTGCGCAGTGACCGCACGAGCTTCGTGATCGCCCACCGCCTCTCGACCATCCGCGACGCCGACCTCATCCTCGTGATGGAGGACGGGCGCATCGTCGAGCGCGGCTCGCACGCCGAGCTGCTGGCCGCGGGTGGCGCCTTCGCCCGCCTGCACGCGGCCCAGTTCGCGGCGGCGCTGGGCGACGAGGAGGGTGTCGCGGCCGCTGTCGGACAGGGGGGCCCGTCGCGCACCTGACCTCGGCCGCGACGAAATCGGCTCACCCGTCGAGGTGCCCCGGGGTGGGGGAGGGGCTAGCGTGACGGGCGGTGCCGAGCACGGTGCTGACTCGACGAGGAGCAGGTGGTGGATGTGGTCGGAGCAGCAGCCCACGCGATCGTGACGGGGACCGTGGGGATGGTCCCGGCGGCCGACACCCTCATCGACGCCAGCCCGGTCGACTACCTCATCCTGGCCGTCTACTTCGTCTTCGTCCTCGGCATCGGCCTGCTGGCGCGCCGCTCGGTCAGCGACTCCATCGACTTCTTCCTCTCGGGGCGCTCGCTGCCCGCGTGGGTCACCGGCCTGGCCTTCATCTCGGCCAACCTCGGCGCCGTCGAGATCATGGGGATGAGCGCCAACGGGGCTCAGTTCGGCATCGCCACCGTGCACTACTTCTGGGTCGGCGCCATCCCCGCGATGCTGTTCCTCGGCATCGTGATGATGCCGTTCTACTACGGCTCCAAGGTGCGCTCGGTGCCGGAGTTCATGCTCCGCCGCTTCGACAAGCGGGCCCACCTGGTCAACGCCATCTCCTTCGCCGTGGCGCAGCTGCTCATCGCCGGTGTCAACCTCTACCTGCTCGGCTCGATCGTGCACGCGCTGCTCGGGTGGCCGCTGTGGCTGGCGCTGATCGTCGCGGCGCTCATCGTGCTGTCGTACATCACCTTGGGCGGGCTGTCGGCGGCGATCTACAACGAGGTGCTTCAGTTCTTCGTCATCGTCGCCAGCCTGCTGCCGCTGGTGGTCATCGGCCTCAACCGGGTCGGCGGCTGGGGTGGGCTCGAGGCGAAGATCACCGCGGCCGCGGCCAAGGCCCCGGCCTCCGCGGGCGTGCCGCCGGCCGAACAGCAGCTGAACTCCTGGCCCGGGCAGGCCCTCACCGGGTTCGACAGCGGCTTCTGGTCGGTGGTCGGCATCGTGTTCGGCCTGGGCTTCGTCCTCTCGTTCGGCTACTGGACGACCAACTTCGTCGAGGTCCAGCGGGCGATGGCCTCCGACTCGATCTCGGCGGCCCGCAAGACGCCGGTCATCGGCGCCTTCCCCAAGATGTTCGTGCCGTTCCTGACCATCGTGCCCGGCATGATCGCCGCGGTCCTGGTGCCCGAGATCGTCTCGCTCAAGAACGGCGGGAGCCCGCCGGGCGGGGCGTCCGGCCAGGGGGTCGCGTTCAACGACTCGCTCCTGTACCTGATGCGCGACGTGCTGCCCAACGGGCTGCTCGGCCTGGCCCTCACCGGTCTGCTGGCGGCGTTCATGGCCGGCATGGCGGCCAACATCTCGGCCTTCAACACGGTGTTCAGCTACGACCTGTGGGAGCGCTACATCCGCAAGGACCGCTCCGACGACTACTACCTGCGGATCGGCCGGCTGGCCACCCTCGGAGCCACCGTCATCGCGATCTTCACGGCCATCATCGCGAGCTCCTTCTCGAACATCATGAACTACCTCCAGACGCTGTTCGGCTTCTTCAACGCGCCGCTGTTCGCCACGTTCATCCTGGGGATGTTCTGGAAGCGCATGACGCCGGCCGCCGGCTGGACCGGCCTGGTCTCGGGCACGCTGTCGGCGGTCGCCGTGGCGTTCCTCAGCCAGGACGCGTTCGGGTCGGCGAGCCTCGGGGTCATCCCGCTCGGCGGCCAGGGCGCGGCCTTCGTCGCCGCCTCCACCGCCTTCGTGGTCGACATCGCGGTCTCGGTGGCCGTCACCTACCGCACGGCGCCCAAGCCGGTCGAGGAGCTCGTCGGGCTGGTGTACTCCGAGACCCCGCTCGAAGCGCGTACCGACCCCCACGAGGCGGGCTACCCCTGGTACCGCCGCACCGTGCCGCTGGCCGGCCTGGCCCTGGTCATGGTCATCGTCCTCAACATCCTCTTCTGAGCAGGAGTCGTCATGGCCGAGAAGCACACCGCGGGTGCGTTCGACATCCGCAACATCATCGGGCTGCTGCTCACCATCTACGGCGTGATCCTCACCCTGATGGGCATCTTCGCCGACCCGGCGACCCAGAAGACCGGCGGCCTCAACGCCAACCTGTACGCCGGGATCGGGTTGCTGGTGGTCGGGCTGGGCTTCATCGCCTGGTCGCGGCTGCGGCCGGTGGTCGTGCCCGAGGAGGTCCCCGAGGTCGGCGACGACCCCGTCCGCCCGGCGCCCAAGAAGCGCCCGCGGTCCGGGCACTGACGGTGGTGGCCGGCACCCCGACCCGCGTCGGCGAGCTCGCGGCGTACCTGGCCACCCCGTCCGGCGACGGGCCGTGGCCCGGCGTCGTGCTGGTGCACGAGGCCTTCGGGCTCGACGACAACATGCGCGCCCACGCCGACCGGCTGGCCGCCGCCGGTTTCCTGGTGCTGGCGCCCGACCTGTTCTCGCGCGGGCGCCGCGTCGCGTGCCTGCGAGCGACGTTCGCGGCCCTGAGCCGGGGGAGCGGGCCGGCCTTCGACGACATCGAGGCCGCCCGGCAGCAGCTCGTGGACGACCCGCGCTCGACCGGGCAGGTCGGCGTCATCGGCTTCTGCATGGGCGGCGCCTTCGCGCTGGCCCTGGCCGGGCGCCCTGGGTGGTCGGCGTCGGCGGTGAACTACGGGATGCTGCCCTCCGACCCCTCCGCGCTCGACGGTGCCTGCCCGGTGGTGGCCAGCTACGGCGGCCGCGACCTCTCGCTCCGGGGCGCGGCCGCGAAGCTCGAGGAGGTGCTCGCCGCCCGGGGCGTCGCCCACGACGTGGTGGAGTACCCGCGGGCCGGGCACTCGTTCCTCAACCCCGAGGACCTCGCGCCCTGGTACATCGCCCCGCTCGCCAGGTTCGTCCTGCACGCCGGCCCCGAACCCGAGAGCGCCCGCGACGCCTGGGCGCGCATCGAGGCCTTCCTGCGCGAGCACCTGGGCGGCTGAGGTCGAGGCGGCGCCGGCGGGGATGTCCCTCCTCGTGGCGCCTCTCGGATGCTCCGGGTGGTGAGGCAGCCGTGGGTCGGGGGAGTGACGGTGGGGGCTCTCGGATGCTCCGGGTGGTGAGGCAGCCGTGGGTCGGGGGAGTGACGGTGGGGGCTCTCGGATGCTCCGGGTGGTGAGGCAGTCGCGCGCTCCCTGCTGGGGAGCAACCGAGAGGGGAGCGCGCCACCTCGGAAGGGACGGCTCAGGCAAACTGCCAGGAGCGCTTGCTCAGGCCGAACCAGAACCCGTCGATGACACTGTCGACGGTGTCGGCCGACAGGGCGCCGGACGCCGAAGCCGCGCCGAGCGCCACGTAGAGCGGGGCCCAGTGCTCGGTGCGGGGGTGGGCCTCGACGGCGGCCGGGGCGCGCACCAGGAAGTCGAGGACGGCGTCGACGTCCCCGGCGCCCACGGCCTCGGCGGCCCAGTGGTCGAACTCGGCCGATGCGGTGGGCGGGGCGGCGTCGGGCCCGGCCGACGGGTCGAACCACGCCAGGTTGTGGGTCGTGAAGCCGGAACCGACGATCAGGACGTTCTCGTCGCGCAGCGGGGCCAGCCGTCGGCCGAGCTCGAAGAGGCGCCGGGGGTCGAGGGTCGGCATCGAGAGCTGCAGGGTCGGGACGTCGGCCTCGGGGAACATCTCCTTCAGCGGCACGTAGGCGCCGTGGTCGAGGCCGCGGCTCGGGTCCTGGTGCAGCTGTTCGCCGGCCCCGGCCAGCAGCTGGGCGACCGAGTGGGCCAGCCGGGGCGCCCCGGGGGCGTCGTACGTGACCTCGTAGTAGCGCTGCGGGAAGCCCCAGAAGTCGTACAGGAGGGGAACGTTGCCGCTGGTGGCCGACACCGCGACCGGCGCGAGCTCCCAGTGGGCCGACACGACGAGGACGGCGGCGGGCCTCGGCAGGTCGGCGCCCCAGGCGCCCAGCTGGCCGGTCCAGGTCGCGTCGTCGGCCAGCGGCGGTGCGCCGTGGCTGAGGTAGAGGACGGGCGGGCGCTGGGCGGTGTCGGGCATGGGTGCTCCTCGGGGTGTAGTTGATTGTTCAACCACCATGGTCAGCATACTCCGCTCCGGGCTTGGCGTCGACCGTTCGCACCGCCCGGCCCGGGCCGCACCGGTCAGGCTGCGGCGCACCGGCCCCCTGTGACCGGTGCGGGGCGAGATCACCGGGGCCGGACGGCCTCGGCGGTGCGCGGCCCCGGCCGGCGCGACGCGCGGCGGAGAGACCCGGTGTGTGCTCCGGCGGGGTCCGGGCGCTACCGTCGGCCACGTCCGCACGTCGGAGCAGCGACGAATCCGCTGCACGTGACCGGACGGAACAGGTAGGTGCACCATGGCAGGACGCAAGCTCGTGATCGTCGAGTCGCCCGCGAAGGCGAAGACGATCGCCGGGTACCTCGGCAAGGACTGGGACGTCGAGGCGTCGGTCGGCCACATCCGCGACATCCCCACCCCGAGCGAGATGCCGGCGGACATGAAGAAGGGCCCCTTCGGCCGCTTCGGGGTCAACATCGAGGACGACTTCGACCCCTACTACGTGGTCGACGCCGACAAGCGCAAGAAGGTCCGCGAGCTCAAGGCCCTGCTGAAGAACGCCGACGAGCTCTACCTGGCCACGGATGAGGACCGCGAGGGCGAGGCCATCGCGTGGCACCTCTACGAGACCCTCCAGCCCAAGGTCCCCGTCAAGCGGATGGTCTTCCACGAGATCACCAAGGAGGCCATCCAGCGCGCCTCCACCCAGACCCGCGACATCAACGTCGCGCTGGTCGACGCCCAGGAGACCCGCCGCATCCTCGACCGGCTGTACGGCTACGAGGTCAGCCCCGTCCTCTGGCGCAAGGTCGCCCCCAAGCTGTCCGCCGGGCGCGTGCAGTCGGTCGCCACCCGGATGGTCGTCGAGCGCGAGCGCGAGCGGATGGCGTTCGTGCGGGCCGGCTACTGGGACGTCGACGCCGACGTCACCCCCGCCGGCGACGAGGACCTGTTCACCGCCCGCCTCACGGGGGTCGACGGCAAGCGCGTGGCCACCGGCCGCGACTTCGCCGACGACGGCACCCTGAAGGGCGAGAAGGCGGTGCAGCTCGACGAGGGCCAGGCCACCGGGATCGCGCAGGCCCTGCGGACCGCCACCGTCACGGTCTCGGAGGTCTCCGAGAAGCCCTACACCCGCCGCCCCAGCGCGCCCTTCACCACCAGCACCCTGCAGCAGGAGGCCTCGCGCAAGCTGCGGCTCAACAGCCGCAACGCGATGCGGGTCGCCCAGCGCCTCTACGAGAACGGCTACATCACCTACATGCGGACCGACAGCACCACGCTGTCGGACGCCGCCCTCACGGCCGCCCGGACCCAGGCCCGCGACATGTACGGCGCCGCCTCGGTGCCCGACGCGCCGCGCCGGTACGAGAAGAAGGTCAAGAACGCCCAGGAGGCGCACGAGGCCATCCGCCCCGCCGGTGACCGCTTCCGCACGCCGGCGCAGGTGCGCGGCGAGCTGCGCGGCGACGAGTTCGCCCTGTACGAGCTGATCTGGATGCGCACCGTCGCGTCGCAGATGGCCGACGCCCGCGGCTCGACCGCCTCGGTGCGGCTGGCGGCGACGCTGCCCGACACCGCCCCGGCCCGCCAGGTCGAGCTCTCGGCCAGCGGCACCGTCATCACCTTCCGCGGCTTCCTGGCCGCCTACGAGGAGGGCCGCGACGACACCCGTGGCCGCGACGACGAGGAGCGCCGCCTGCCCAAGCTCGGGGCGGGGCGTGAGCTCACCGTCCGGCGTGCCGAGGCCGGGGGACACGAGACGTCCCCGCCCGCGCGCTACACCGAGGCCACCCTGGTCAAGGCGATGGAGGAGCGTGGCATCGGGCGGCCCTCGACCTACGCCTCGACCATCGGCACCATCCAGGACCGCGGCTACGTCAACACCAAGGGCTCGGCCCTGGTCCCGAGCTGGCTGGCGTTCGCCGTCACCCGGCTGATGGAGGAGCACTTCGGCCGGCTCGTCGACTACGACTTCACCGCCTCGATGGAGGAGGACCTCGACGCCATCGCCCGCGGCGACGAGCAGCGCGCCGCCTGGCTCGGCCGCTTCTACTTCGGCGACGAGGCCACCTCGGCCGAGGGGCTGCGCTCGCTGGTCGAGGACCTCGGCGACATCGACGCGCGCGCCATCTCCACCATCGAGATCGGCGACGGCATCGTCGTGCGCGTGGGGCGGTACGGCCCGTACGTCGAGGAGGTCGTCCCCGCCGGCATCGACCCGCGCACCGGCGAGGTCACCGACCCGGTGGCCGCCGCCTCGGGCGAGTCCCAGCCGCGGCGCGCGTCCATCACCGACGACGTGCCGCCGGACGAGCTCACCCCGGCCATGGCCCGTGAGCTGCTCGACCAGGCGGCCGACGACGGGCGCGTCCTCGGGCAGGAGCCCGGGACCGGCCGCGACATCGTGGCCAAGGCCGGCCGCTACGGGCCGTACGTCACCGAGGTCATCCCCGAGGAGGAGCAGGGCAAGGGCAAGAACAAGGTCAAGCCGCGCACCGCGTCCCTCTTCAAGGACATGGACCTCGCGAGCATCGACCTCGACACCGCGCTGCGGCTGCTGTCGCTGCCCCGCGTCGTCGGCGCCGACCCCGAGTCCGGCGAGGAGATCACCGCGCAGAACGGCCGGTACGGCCCGTATCTGAAGAAGGGCACCGACTCGCGCTCGATCACCACCGAGCAGCAGCTCTTCGACATCACCCTCGACGAGGCGCTCGCCATCTACGCCCAGCCCAAGCAGCGCGGCCGGGCGGCCGCCAAGCCGCCGCTGGCCGAGCTCGGCGCCGACCCCGTGTCGGGCCGGCCCGTCGTGGTCAAGGAGGGCCGGTTCGGGCCGTACGTCACCGACGGCGAGACCAACGCGACGCTGCGCAAGGACGACGACCCCGAGAAGATCACCCCCGAGCGCGGGTACGAGCTCCTCGCCGACAAGCGCGCCCGCGGCCCGGTGAAGAAGACCGCCAAGAAGGCCACGAAGAAGACGACCACCAAGAAGGCCGCGACCAGGAAGACGGCGGCCAAGAAGGCGACGACGAAGCGGGCCGCCACGAAGGCCTGACCTCCGGGGCCCGCCGGCGGGGACGGGCTTGACCCTCACCCGACGTCAGGCGCGACGGTGGATGACATGACCACCCCACGCCAGCACACTGCTCGCATGGAGCTGACGGTCGGGCAGGTCGCCGGAGCCTTCGGCGTCACGGTGCGCACGCTGCACCACTACGACGCCATCGGTCTCGTCGTCCCGTCCGCCCGCACCCACGCGGGGTACCGCCTCTACACCGAGGCCGACCTCGCGCGGCTCGCCACGGTCGTCACGTACCGCCGGCTCGACCTGCCTCTGGACGAGGTCAAGGACCTGCTCGACGGCGACGGGACGCCCGCGGAGCACCTGCGGCGCCAGCGCGAGGTGGTCGTGTCCCGGCTGGGCGAGCTCGAGCAGCTCGTCACGGCCATCGACCGAGCACTGGAGAGAGAGATGCACGAGCAGCCCGCCACGACCGAGGACCTGAAGGAGCTCTTCGGCGACGGCTTCGGTGAGGAGTACCAGCAGGAGGCCCGGGAGCGCTGGGGCGAGAGCGAGGCCTGGAAGCAGTCGGCGTCCCGCACCGCCCAGTACACGAGGGCCGACTGGGAGGACGTCAAGGCCGAGCAGGACGCCGTGAACGCGGCGTTCGTCGCAGCACTGGAGTCCGGGGCGCCGGCGACGTCCCAGGCGGCGATGGATGCCGCCGAGGCCCACCGGGAGCACATCGAGCGCCGGTTCTACGACCTCGACCACGCGTTCCACCGGAACCTGGCCGACATGTACGTCACCGACCCGCGGTTCACCGCGACCTACGACGACCTGGCGCCCGGCCTCGCGCAGTACGTGCGCGACGCCGTCCACGCCAACGCCGACCGGCACGAGAACCCCTGACCCGCCCGTCGAGAGGAGGCGACACGCAGGGCCACGGCCTGGCGGTCTCAATCGGTGAGCGCAACGGGTTGGTTTCAGGCTACTTCGGCGAGGGCTTCGGCTGGGGTACGCCATCCCAGGGTCATGCGGGGTCGGGCGTTGAGTCCGTCTGCGACGGTCTCGAGGTCTTCTTGGGTGTACACGGACAGGTCGGTGCCCTTGGGGAAGTACTGGCGAAGGAGCCCGTTGGTGTTCTCGTTGCTGCCGCGTTGCCAGGGCGAGGCGGGGTCGCAGAACCACACGCTCAGCCCGGTCTCGGCACGGACTCGTTGGTGGGAGCCGACCAGCTCGACGCCTTGGTCCCAGGTCAGGGAGCGGGCCAGGTGCTCGGGTAGGGCGGTGATCTGTTGCGCGATGGCGTCGGCGACGGATTCGGCGTCGTGCCGCCCTGGTAGGTGAAGCAGGATCACGAACCGGGTGGTGCGCTCGACCAGGGTCCCGATCGCCGAGGCGCTGTTCTTGCCGATGATCAGGTCACCTTCCCAGTGCCCGGGCACGGTGCGGGCGTCGACGTCCTTGGGTCGATTCGCGATCAGCAGCTCCCCGGGCACCCGGGGCCGTTTGGCGGCCTTGCGCGGGGCCCGACGGGCCCGACCGGTGCGAAGCGCGTGGTGCAGGTCAGCGCGCAGGTGGCCACGGCCTTGGACGTACAGCTCCTGGTAGAGCGTCTCGTGGGAGACCCGCATCGACTCATCATCGGGGAAGAGCACCTTGAGCCGGTTGCTGACCTGCTGAGGGCTCATCCGCTCGGTCCCGCCGATCCACGCCTGCACCGTCGCCGCGAGCACCCGGTGCCCGGACAGCTTGGTCGGTTTGGGCCGGCGGGCCCGCTGCTCAGCCTTCAGCTGCGCGATCCGCGCCGAGTACGGCCGCATCCGCACCGTCCCGGCGCTGGTGCGGCCCTTGGGGCGAAGGTTGCGCGCGATCTCCCGACTGATCGTCGACCGCGCCCGCCCGATCTCGCGCGCGATCTCCGCCTGGGTATGGCCCCGGGCGAGCATCTCCTCGATCGCCTCACGCTCCTCGAAGCTGAGCCGGTGGCCAGAGTCCGCAACCCGCATCCTGATCACGCCACCAGACTCGCGGACCCACCGCCCCGCGATGCTCGATCCGACCCCAGCCACAGCCGCGGACCGCAGCACGTCACCATCGAGCCGGTACTCACGCCAGAACGCGTCCTCAAACCGACGAGCCAACTTCAATGTCACAACACACCTCCACAGGTCGTGTTGCGTTCACCCCCTGAGGCCGCACCTCCCTGGTCGGCGTGTCACCTCCTCTCGACCCGGGATGCGGTGGCCGAGGGCCCGCGGTGTCGCGGGGCTGGCCTAGGCTCGCGGCGTGACCGGTGCGAGCGGGGTGTTCATCGCCTTCGAGGGCGGCGACGGCGCGGGCAAGTCCACCCAGGTGCGGCTCCTCGCCGAGGTCCTGCGCGCCCGGGGCCGTGAGGTGCTGGTCACCCGCCAGCCCGGCGGTACCGAGCTCGGCGCGGCCATCCGCGACCTCGTCCTGCACGGCGACCACGTCTCGCCCCGCGCCGAGGCGCTGCTCTTCGCCGCCGACAAGGCCCACCACGTCGACCTCGTCATCCGGCCGGCCGTCGCCGCCGGGCAGGTCGTCATCACCGACCGCTACACCGACTCCGCCGTCGCCTACCAGGGCGCCGGGCGCGACCTCGGCGCCGACGAGGTGCACGACCTGCAGATGTGGGCCGTCGGCGACCTCGTCCCCGACCTCACCGTCGTGGTCGACGTGCCGTCGGGCGAGGGGCGCCGCCGGCGGGGCGAGGTGCACGACCGGCTCGAGTCCGAGGCCGACGACTTCCACGACTCGGTGCGCCAGCACTTCCTCGCCGTGGCCCGGGGCAACCCCCACCGCTACCTCGTCGTCGACGGCACCACCCCGCCCGACGCCGTCCACGCCGAGGTCCTGGCGCGGGTCGAGGCGATGGGCGTCGTCGAGCCGGCCCCCCGGGGTCTGTCGTGACCGTCTGGCGCGACGTCATCGGCCAGGAGAAGGCCGTCGCCACCCTCGAGCGGGCGGTACGCGACCCCGCGTCGATGACGCACGCCTGGCTCTTCACCGGGCCGCCGGGATCGGGTCGCTCGGTCGCGGCCCGGGCCTTCGCGGCCGCGCTGCTCTGCCCGCAGGGCGGATGCGGCGAGTGCCGCGAGTGCCGCACCGCGCTCGACGCCACCCACGCCGACGTCGACGTCATCGCCACCGAGGGCCTCTCGATCAAGGTCGAGCAGGCCCGCGACCTCGTCGCGCTGGCGGCCCACCGGCCGTCGGTCGGGCGCTTCCGCGTCATCATCGTCGAGGACGCCGACCGCCTCACCGAGCGCGCCGCCGACGCCCTGCTCAAGGCGCTCGAGGAGCCCGTACCGCGCACCGTCTGGATGCTGTGCGCGCCCTCGGTCGAGGACGTCATCATCACCATCCGCTCGCGCTCGCGGCACGTGCGGCTGCGCACCCCGTCGGTCGAGGCCGTCGCCGACCTGCTGGTGCGCCGCGACGGCGTCGACCACCCGATGGCCCTGTACGCCGCCCGTGCCGCCCAGTCGCACGTGGGGCTGGCGCGCCGCCTCGCCCGCGACGAGCACGCCCGCATCCGGCGGCACGACGTCGTCGCCATGACGGCCCGGATCGTCACCGTCGGCGAGGCCGTGGGCGCCGCCGCCGACCTCGTCACCATCGCCCAGGAGGAGTCGGCCGCGGCCTCGGGCGAGCGCGACGCCACCGAGAAGGCCCGGCTGCTCGAGATCCTCGGAGCCGACCCGTCCTCGCGCACCCAGCCGCCCCACATCCGCTCGCAGGTGTCGGCGCTCGAGAAGGAGCAGAAGGCGCGCGCCACCCGCTTCACCCGCGACGTCCTCGACCGTTCGCTGGTCGACCTCCTCTCGGTCTACCGCGACGCCCTGGTGCTGCGCACCGGCGCCGGCAGCGCGCTGGTCAACGAGGACAGCCGCCAGGTGGTCACCCGCGTCGCCGAAGTGCTGACCGCCGAGCAGCTGCTGCTCGCCATGGACGCCGTGGGCACCGCGCGCGAACGCATCGACGCCAACGTGGCGCCCCTCCTCGCGCTCGAGGCGATGGCCCTCGGGCTGCGCCTGCCGCGCTGACCGGCGACGACGGCTCGTCCACCCCCGGCCGGGGTCGATCGCTGCCGTTTCGTGACCTCCCCCCGGTCGGGCCTCCCAGAAGGCTCGCTTATCGTCCTGGCATGACCCTGCGCCCCCTCGCCCTCGTCGCGGGCGCCCTCGTGGCCACCACCGTCCTCGCCGGATGCGCCGTCGTCGACGACGTGCGCGACCGCGTCCAAGCGCGGCCGTCGGTCGCCGTCACCCCCCAGCCGCCGCCCTCGGGGACCCAGGGCCTGGGCCGCTTCTACGGCCAGCAGCTGGACTGGAAGGACTGCTCGGGGGCCGAGTGCGCGCAGCTCACGGTCCCGGTCGACTACCAGGACCCTTCCGGCAGCACCATCGAGATCTCGGTGCTGCGCGTCCCGGCGAGGAAGGCGAGCAAGCGCATCGGGTCGCTCGTCGTGAACCCCGGCGGGCCCGGGGGCTCGGGCGTCGACTACGCGCGCGCCGCCGACTTCATCGTCGGCAAGGGGGTGCGCGACGCCTACGACATCGTGGGGTTCGACCCGCGAGGGGTCGGGCGCTCGGCCCCGGTCGACTGCCTCACCGACGCCCAGCTCGACGGCTTCCTGGCGTCCGACCCGACCCCCGACGACACCGCCGAGGAGCAGGCGTTCGCGGCGGCCGCGGCCTCGTTCGCACAGGCTTGCGGGACCAACGCCGCCAAGCTCCTGCCGCACGTCTCCACCGAGGACGCCGCCCGCGACATGGACGTCCTGCGGGCCGCCCTCGGCGAGAAGAAGCTGACCTACCTGGGCAAGTCCTACGGCACCTTCCTCGGCGCCACCTACGCCGACCTCTTCCCGCAGCAGGTCGGCCGGTTCGTCCTCGACGGCGTCGTGGCCCCCGACCTCACCAGCGAGGAGATCAACCTCGGCCAGGCCGAGGGCTTCGAGCTCGCCACCCGCTCGTTCGCGGCGTACTGCGTCAAGGAGGGCGACTGCCCCCTCGGCACCTCGGTCGACGCCGTCATGGAGAACCTGCGCTCGTTCCTGAAGAAGGTCGACACCACGCCGGTGCCCAAGACCGGTGACGCGACCGTGCCGGCGCTCACCGAGGGCTGGGCCTCGCTCGGCATCGCCGCCGCCATGTACGACCAGGGGGCCTGGCGCACCCTGATGGATGCCATGACCAACGCCCTGGCCGGCGACGGCACCGCCCTGATGCAGCTGGCCGACCAGTACGCCGACCGCAACCCCGGAGGCGGCTACGCCGGCAACATCATGGAGGTCATCTACGCCGTCAACTGCCTCGACAAGCCCGAGTCGAGCTCGCTGTCGGAGCGCGAGACGATGGCGGACGCGGCAGCCGCGAAGGCTCCGACGTGGGGCCGCTACCTCGCCTGGAGCTCGCTGCCCTGCGGGTTCTGGCCGGTGAAGGCGACGGGGGAGCCGCACGAGGTCACGGCCGCGGGGGCCGAGCCCATCGTCGTCATCGGCACCACACGAGACCCCGCGACGCCCTACGCGTGGTCGGTGCGCCTGCACGACCAGCTCGCGAAGGCGTCCCTCATCACGTTCGACGGCGACGGTCACACCGCCTACACCCGCTCCAACGCCTGCGTCGACGGTGCCGTCGACACGTGGTACCTCAAGGGGGCGCTCCCCAAGGACGGGCTGCGCTGCTGAGCGGATTCGCGAACGCGGCGCCGGGCTCCTTATACTCGTCCGACGTGTCCGGCCCCGGCCGGGCGCCCGCCGCCTTAGCTCAGTCGGCCAGAGCGATTCACTCGTAATGAATAGGTCATCGGTTCGATTCCGATAGGCGGCTCCACCGCAGTACCGCAGGTCAGGCCCTCTCGACGCCCGTCGAGGGGGCCTTACCGTTGCCGTCCCCGGCTCCCCGGGCTGCGGCCGGCCGGGGGTCAGCTCGCGTCGTCCCCGTCGTCCCCGTCGACCTCGAAGATGGCCAGGAGTGCTGCCACGCGGGTCGAGGACTCGGCCGGGTGGCGGAGGTGGCGGTGGGGGTCGAGCCGGTAGGTGTTGCGCCGACCGACGCGGTGCTTGGTGATGTACCCGGCACTCTCCAGGTCACCGACGATCGACAGAGCCGCGCGCTCGCTGATCCCGACCGACGCGGCCAGCTCGCGGACCTTGGCGTGGGGGGAGCGGCTGATGGCGACCAGGACGTGACCGTGGTTGGACAGGAAGGTCCACGGCCGCGTCGGCGCATCGCTCATCCGGAGAGCCTACCGAGGCTTCGACAGGCCAGGCCCGGCACTTGACAGATGAAGCAAAATGCATGCATTCTTCTGCGTGTGATTCCTCTCCTCGGCGTTCGCACCCTCTCGCTGTCGGTCCTGCTGGTGGGCCTCTCGGGTCTGGTCCCGGAGGCCGTGGGCGACCCCCTGCAGGGGGCGTTGCCGCTCGCGCCGGGGCTCTCGTGGCGCTGGCGGCTGGACGTCGCCGCCTGCGTCCTGCTCGTCTTCTTCGGGGTCCTGGGCTGGGTCGTCGCACGGTTCTGCGCCGCCAACCTGCGGGGTCGGCGCCGGGCCGGCCGCGTCGGGGCCCTGCTCACCGGCCTGCTGCTCGCCCTGACCCTGCTGGCCGTGAGCAGCAGCATCGTGACGTTCGCGCTGGGCTGGACCGCGAGCGGCCTGCTGATGACCGCCCTCATCGCCCGCACCGGCACCCAGCACGCCGGTGCCGCGGCTCGCAGGATGCGGCGCACGCTCCTCGCGGGTGACCTGGCCCTCTGGCTGGCCGTCGCCGCCTGGGTGGCCTGGCTGCCGTCGACCGACCGGGCCGCGGCCGTCACGGGCGCGAGCGACGGGCGGGTGGTGGTGGTGGCGGCCCTGCTCGCCCTCGCGTGCGTGGCGCGCAGCGGGCTGTTCCCCGCGCACCGGTGGCTCCCGGAGACCGCCGAGGCGCCCTCCCCGATCTCGGCGCTCCTGCACGCGGGCATCGTCAACGGCGCCGGCGTGCTGGCGGTCGTGGCGTGGCCGGTCTTCGCCGCCGCGCCCGTCGTGCTGGCCGGGCTCTTCGGGGTGGGCGTCCTGACCCTGCTCCTCGGCGGCTGGTCGGGCGCGGCGCGTCGTGACGTCAAGGGCCGGCTCGCCTCGTCGACCACGACCCAGATGGCGTACATGACGATCCAGGTCGGCCTCGGCCTGCCGGCCATGGCCCTGATGCACCTGGTGGCCCACGGCTGCTACAAGTCGTGGCTGTTCCTGCGGGCCGGGGGCGCGGTCGACCGGCACGGCCATCGCTGGGCCACCGTGCGCCGCCCCCGCGCTCAGCTCGCGGCCGCCGGGGCGGCCCTGCTGGTCGTCGTCCTGCTGGCGTGGCCGGCCGCCCGCGCGCTCCTCGAGACACAGGGGCCGGTGGCGCTGCTTCCGCTCGCCGTGGCGGCGGCCGCCGTCGCGCTGGGCGGATGGAACGCGGCCTCCCTCGCCCGCATCCGGACCCGCACGGTCCTCGGGGTGGTCCTGCTCGCCGGTGCCGGCGGGACGACCTACGTGTGGGCGATGGCGCGCTGGGAGGGCTTCCTGAGCCCGGTCCTGCCTCCGGCCCCGGTGTGGGAGGGCTGGGCCGCGGCGCCGCTGCTCGCGGTGGCGGCCCTGGCCGGCGTCGCCCTCGTCGCCGGCAGCCGGAGGGTCGTCAGCGACCCGGCCGGAGCCCTGGCCCTCCGCCTGTTCCCGCTGACCCTGACGCCGGGGTCGCGGGCCCGCGGCGCCGTCCCCGCGTCCGTCGTGGCGGCCTGCGCCGCCGACGCCACCCGCGAGCCGTCCGCCGAGGAGCGCGCCACCCTGGTCGCCACGGTCGAGGACGTGGCGCGGGCCGGCGGCCCGGCGTGGCCCCTGCGCGCCATGGTGGCCGCGAACCCCCTGGCGGGCCTGGAACACCTGCCGTACCTCGACGCCATCGCCGCGGCCGAGGCGTTCCACGGCCATGACCTGCAGCCGGGGCTGTCCTTCTACCTGCACGGCCACGAGACCGGGCGGATCACCGACGCCGACCTCGCCGCCGCCCAGCGCCCCCGCGATGCGGCCCCACGGCCGGCCCCCGAGGTCGTCGCCGGGACCCGGCTCCTCGCCGAGGCCGCGCGCCATCCCGTCAGCGCCTCGGGCGGCCGCCTCGTGCAGCAGCACGCGGTGCCCCACGCGGACGCCGTGGCCGAGCACGAGAACGCGTGGACCCAGCTCGCCTGGTCGACGGTGTCCCCCCGCCCGGACCACCGCGCTGCCGCGACCCAGGCCGAGCCCGAGGGGCCGTACCACCTGTGGCGTCGCGCGGCGCAGCATCGCTCGTACGACGGGGTCATCGGGATCGCCGGTGCCGCCGCGTGGGCGCGGACGCTGCCCGCGGACCCCGTCGCCGCGATCCTGCTGCTCGTGCGCCGGGCGGGGACGAGCACGTCGGACATGCGCTCCCTGATCACGAGCACGTTGGCCGCCGCGCCCGGCTGGAGCGCGCACGCGGCCTGGCGGGCCCGCGAGCAGGGAGGCCCCGGCCCGCTCCTCGAGCTCGTGGCCGTGCGGCTGGCGCACGACGTCCTCGTCGGGCTCTGCGCGAGCAGCGCCGCGGCGGCGGTCGCTTCCGGGCCCATTCCCGTGCCCCCCGCGGTCGACCGACACCGCAACCGTCACCTCGGTGCTGCCGCAAGCGGGGAGGCCGAGCTCCGGGCGATCTGGCAGGACGCCCTGGAGGTCGGCCCCCAGCGCCGGCTCGTCGCCTCGCTGGGGAGCTCCCGCGCCCGTGCCGCAGCGGGAGCCACGGGTGGGCGGCCGGCCACCCAGTCGCTCTGGTGCATCGACGTGCGCTCGGAGCGGGTCCGGCGCCACCTGGAGCAGGTCGGGAACCACGAGACCTACGGCTTCGCCGGCTTCTTCGGCGCGGCCGTCCGGTTCGTCGACGTCGAGGGTCATGCCCACGACCTCTGCCCCGCGCTCGTCCGGCCTCGGCACACGGTCACCGAGCGAGCGCGGCCGCTCCGCTTCCGGGAGGCCGTGCACCGCACCGCGACGGCCGTCTCCCGGCATCCAGTGGCCGCGCTGGCCGTCGCCGAGGGAGGAGGCGTGCTGTCGGCGACGACCGCGGTCGCCACGACGGTCGTGCCGGGTCGCGTCCGCCGGATGGTCCGGTCCGCGACGGCGCGCGGTGTCCGCCCCGCGGACACCGGCTCCCTCGTCGTCCCCTGGAGCGTCGACGAGAAGACCGACGTGGTCGAGTCGTCACTGCGCGCGATCGGACTCGTCGACGGCTTCGCCCCGGTCGTGCTCGTCTGCGGCCACGGCGCGACCCTGGAGAACAACGCCTTCGCCACGGCCTACGACTGCGGGGCCTGCGGCGGACATCCCGGGCCGGTCAACGCGGCCGCCCTGGCGCACCTGATCAACGACCCGGAGGTGCGGGGCCGCCTGGCGGGGAGGGGGATCCGCATCCCCGACGACACGCGGGCCCTGGCCGCCCTGCACGACACCACCACCGACCGGGTCGAGCTGCTCGACCCGTGGGACGACCCCGCCCTCGAGCGCGACCTACGCACCGCCGGCCGTCGCGCCGCCGCCCAGCGGCTCCAGGCGCTACCGCCCCGTGGCCGGTCCGACACCGTCGCCGGGCTGGGCGACCGGGCCGCGGACTGGTCCGAGCCGACCCCGGAGTGGGGCCTGGCCGGCAACGCGGCGATCGTCATCGGGCCCCGGTCGCTCACCCGCGGCACGGATCTGCAGGGCCGGGTCTTCCTCCACTCCTACGACGCCGGCCTCGACCCGCGCGGGGAGATCCTCGAGCAGCTGCTCACCGCGCCCCTCGTCGTCGCCCAGTGGATCAACGCGCAGTACAACTTCTCGGCCCTGGCCCCCTCGACGCTCGGCGCGGGCGACAAGACCACGCACAACGTCGTCGGCGACGTCGGCGTCGTCACCGGCGCCCGCGGCGACCTGCGGGTCGGCCTGCCCTGGCAGGCCCTGTTCACCGAGGACCCGGGCGCCGCGGGCCTCGACGGTCTCGTGCACGAGCCGCTCCGGCTGAGCGCCCTCGTCGCCGCGGACCCCGAGGCCATCCGCGCGGTCGTCGACCGGCACGAGGTCCTGCGCCACCTCGTGGTCAACCGATGGGTCACGGTCATGGCCGTCGACGACGACACCGTCAGCGTCCTGCGCCCGGACCTCACCTGGGCGCCCTGGACCACGGGGGATGCCGACGACCCCACCTCCGCATCCGCCCGGGTCAGCACCGCGACCCGGAGCGTCCGGCCCGAGCACGAGCCCGCCCCCGTCCCGCAGGAGCAGCCATGACCAGCATCGACACCACCTCCCGTCCCGAGCCTCGCGCCCCCGGCCGCCCGCGCCCCTACGTCGGCCGTCCGGTGGTGATGGCCACGCAGCACGGGAAGGCCGAGGTCGTCAGGGACCTGTTCGCGGCCGTGGGGCTGCACGTCATCCCCGTCGCCGTCGACACCGACCGGTTCGGCACGTTCACGCCCGAGGTCCCCCGACCGGCCGGCGCGCAGGCCGCCGCCGAGGCCAAGGCCCGCGCCGGTGCGGCAGCGGGCGGCCTGCCCCTGGCCCTCGCCTCGGAGGGGAGCTTCACCCCTGACCCCGACACCGGCCTCGTCGTCCAGCACGAGCTGCTGGCGTTCCTCGACACCGAGTCGGGCCTGACCCTCACGGGACGCGCCACCGGCCACGCCCCGTGGGCGCGGTCCTGGACCGTGGACCCCGACGCCACCGCCGCGCTCGACCGCGTCCTGGCGCAGGTGGACCTCACGCGCACCCGCCTCGTCGCCCGCCCGGACCCGGCCGCCGCGACCGCCCCGGACGCGGCCGGGGGTGCCGGCATCACAAAGGGCCTCGGCTCCCCGGAGTCGCTCCGTGACGCCGTCCGGCACGCCGCTCGGTGGTCGTCCCGGGTCGTCGTCGAGACCGACCTGCGCGCCGACCGGGCCCCGGAGCGGCATCCCGTCATCCGGCGTGCCGCCGTCGACCTCATCCACCGGCTGCACACCCCGTGCCCGGCCTGCGGGCGCCTCGGGTTCGGCCCCGACGAGCACACCGGCCACGCGCCGTGCTCCGGCTGCGGTACCCCCACCGCCCGGCCGACCCACGTCGTCCGGCGCTGCCCGCACTGTTCCCACGAGGTGCTCGACGCGGCGGCACCGGCCACCGCCGGCCCTGGTGACTGTCCGGCCTGCAACCCGTGACCGGCCGCGGACGGGACGCGACGGCGAGGGTGACCCGTGCTGGTGCCGGGCCCGACGCCGCGGCGCGACCGGCGCCGGGTTAGCCTGCCGGGATGGCCCGCCCCCGCCCGCTGCCCCCCGGCCCCGGCCAGGAGTCCGTGTGGGACTACCCCCGCCCACCCGCCGTCGACGCGAGCCGCGAGTCGGTCGAGATCTGGCTCGGTGGCGTCCGCATCGCGCTGAGCACCCGGCCCCTGCGGGTGCTCGAGACCAGCCACCCCCCGACGTACTACCTGCCGACGGCCGACGTCCTCGAGGGTGCGCTGCGGCCGGCCTCCGGCTCGTCGTACTGCGAGTGGAAGGGCGAGGCGGCGTACTACGACCTCGTGGGCGGCGGGCTGGTCGCGCCGCGGGCCGCGTGGACCTACCCGCGGCCGACCCGCGGCTTCGAGGTGCTGCTCGACCACGTGGCCGTGATGCCCGGGGCCGTGGACCGCTGCGTCGTCGACGACGAGGTCGTGACGCCGCAGGCGGGCGGCTTCTACGGCGGCTGGATCACCAGCCGGGTCGTCGGGCCGTTCAAGGGCGAGCCCGGCACCTGGGGCTGGTAGGCGTCGAGGCCGGAGTAGGCACCGGGACCTTCGGGTCGGCACCGGAACGCTTGCGGTGCCGACGTGAAGGTTCCCGCACCGGGCGAAGAAGCTGCCCGGGGGTCAGTCGTCGCTGAGCGGCTTGTCCTTGGTGGCCAGCTCCGCGCGAGCCTTCTCGGCGGCCGCGGCCAGCTCGTCGCGGGTGTGGGCCGACGTGGCCGCCGCACCCGGGACCTCGGCGTGCGGGGGCATCCGCCACCGGGCCGTGGTCAGCCCCGCCGCGCGGGCGCGCTCGAGCGCCTCGTTGATGCAGTCCTCGGCCTCCTCGCGGCCGGCCCAGTGCGCGCCCTGCACGGACTTGCCCGGCTCGAGGTCCTTGTAGGTCTCGAAGAAGTGCTGGATCTCGAGGCGGTCGAACTCGGTGATGTGCTCGAGCTCGCTGATGTGCGCCTTGCGCGGGTCGCCCGCCGGGATGCACAGGATCTTGTCGTCACCGCCGGCCTCGTCGCGCATGTGGAACATCCCGATCGGGCGCGCGCGCACCACGCAGCCGGGGAAGGTCGGCTCGTCGAGGAGGACCAGCGCGTCGAGCGGGTCGCCGTCCTCGCCGAGCGAGTCCTCGATGTAGCCGTAGTCCGACGGGTACGACATGGCGGTGAACAGCATCCGGTCGAGGCGGATGCGGCCCGACTCGTGGTCGACCTCGTACTTGTTGCGGTGACCCTTGGGGATCTCGATGGTGACGTCGAACTCCACGGCGTGTTGCTCCCTCGTAGTGCGCTGTGCTGCGTGACCTAGGCTCGACCGACAGTCTGGCGCATGGATCGTGGTGGGGACGAAGGGAGTGGCGGTGAGACGTGTCATGGTCGCGTCCACGGCGGCCGTCGCCCTCCTCGGCGTCGGTGGCTACGCCACGGCGGACGTGCTCGACGTCGCCCCCGGGATCCTCACCGTCGAGCGCCCCGTGGTCGTGCCCACCCCCACCGTCTCGGGCACCCCGGCGCCGGTCCTGCTGCCCACGCCGGGCCCGTCGGCCACCGCCCTGCGCGACGCCGGCGCCGACGCGCCGGTACCCACCGCGCGCGGCCTGCTGGCGGCGGTGGACGCCGCGGCCACCGACCGCGCGCTCGCCGGGCACCTCGGCCTCAGCGTGCGCGACGGGGTCACCGGCCAGGAGCTCCTGGGCGTGCGGTCGGCCCAGGCGCGGGTCCCCGCGTCCACCGCCAAGCTGCTGGCCGCCGTGGCGGTCACCGACACCCTCCACCTCGGTTCCCGCATCCCGACGACCGTCGTGGCCCCGCCCGGCTCCACGGACCTCGTGCTGGTCGTCCGGGGCGACATGCTGCTGTCCCCGACCACCGGCGACCCGGACGCCGTCGAGGGGCGGGCGGGGCTCGCCGACCTCGCCGCCCAGGTCGCGGCGGCCCTGCGCCCCAGCGGCCGCACCACCGTGCGGCTGCGTCTCGACCTCTCCTTCGCCCCCGGCCCGCGCATCCCGGCCACCTGGGTCCGCAACGACGTCCGCGACGGCTTCGCCGGGCCCGTGGCGATGACCGGCCTCACCACGCAGCAGGCCCGGCCGCTGCGGCCGGCGCCCGCCTCACCCGAGACCACGGTGGCCCGCGCCCTCGTCACCCGGCTGGCCGAGAAGGGCGTCGAGGCCACCCTGGCGCCCGCCACCACGTGGAGGGCCCCCGCCCCGGCCGGCGCCGAGGAGCTGGGCTCGGTCGAGTCGGCCACCTACGGCGAGCTGCTCGAGCACGCGCTCGCCGTGAGCGACAACACCCTGGCCGAGAGCCTGGTCCGGCAGGCGGCCGCCACCGCCGGCGCCCCCACCCGGGGCACCGGCGACAACGCGGCGTTCATCCGCAGCCGGCTCGCGGCCGACGCGATCCCCGTCCCCGGCCTCGTGCTGAAGGACGCCAGCGGCCTCAGCCCCGGCCAGGCCGTCGCCCCCGTCACCCTGTCGGCGGTGCTGGCCCGCGCGGTGCAGGGGGACTCCGAACCCCTGCGGAGCGTCGTCGCGGGGCTGCCGGTGTCGGGCCTCGAGGGCACGGTGCGCGGGCGGTTCACCGAGAAGGCGACCGCCGACGTCCTGGGGGTGCCGCGGGCCAAGACCGGCACCCTGCGCCAGGGCTCCTCGCTGGCGGGCACCACCCTCACGGCCGACGGCCGCCCGCTCCTCTTCGTCGTGCAGGTCGACGGGTTCGCGCAGACCTACGACGGAACCCTGCGGGCCCGGGCCGCGTTGGACCGGATCGTGGCCGCCCTCACCCGATGCGGCTGCCGGTGACCGCCGTGATGAGAGGCTGAACCCGTGGCATACGTCGACTGGGAGTTCGCGAAGACGACGGGCCGAGCGCTCGTCCCGGCCGGGCCGGTGGTCTCGCCAGCCGAGGCGAAGGCCGAGGTCGCCGCCATCCGCGCCGCCGCGCGGGCCGCCCGGGGGCCGGTCGCCGAGACCGCCCGGATGCACACCCCGGCCGACGCCCCCGAGGCCCTGGTCGTCGACCGCGCCACCTGGATCGCCGTCAACGTCGACTCGATGTCGGCCCTGCTCGACCCCGCGGTCGACGCCATCGTCGAGCGCCGGGGCGCGCCCGGGCCCGCCGCCCAGGCCGTGGGCGGAAAGGTCACCGGGGCCGAGTCCGGGGCGCTCCTGGCGTTCATGGCCAGCAAGGTGCTCGGCCAGTACGACCTCGCGCCCGACGGCACCCCCAGCCTGCTGCTCGTCGCACCCAACCTGATGGCGACCGCGCGCGAGCTGTCGGTCGACCCCGCCGACTTCCGCACCTGGGTCTGCATGCACGAGGAGACCCACCGCGTGCAGTTCACCGCGAACCCGTGGCTGCGCGAGCACGTCATCGCCCAGGCCCGCCGTCTCGCGGTCGACCTCGCGCCCGACCAGGAACGGGTCCACGAGATCACCTCGCGCATCGCCGAGCGGCTGCCCGAGCTCTTCTCGGAGGGCAGCACCGGTATCGCCGAGCTCTTCACCACGCCCGAGCAGCGCGACCTGCTGGCGCGCCTCACCGCCGTCATGTCGCTGCTCGAGGGGCACGCCGACGTCGTGATGGACGACGTGGGGCCCGCGCACATCCCGTCCGTGGCCGACATCCGTCGCAAGTTCACGACGCGCCGCAAGGGTGCGGGCTCCGCCGACCGGCTGCTGCGCCGCCTGCTGGGCCTCGAGGCCAAGATGCGCCAGTACCGCGACGGCGCGGTGTTCGTGCGGGCCGTGCAGGAGCAGGTCGGCGTCGACGGCTTCAACGCCGTGTGGACCTCCCCCGAGACCCTGCCCCGGCCGCAGGAGATCGCCGACCCCCAGGCCTGGGTCCGCCGCGTCCACGCCTGACCGCCCGCGCCGGTGTCGCCCCGAGCCGGGATGATCGGACGGTGATGGCTCGATGACCCGCGCGTGGGGGACGCCGCACCCCGCCGTCGCCGCGGTGCGCTCGGCGGTGCGTGCGGCCCTGGCCGAGTGCGACGGCGGCGACCTGGTGCTGGTCGCGTGCAGCGGGGGAGCGGACTCGCTGGCGCTGGCCGATGCCGCCCGCCACGAGGCCGGGGCGGCCGGCGTCCGGGTGGGCGCCGTCGTCGTCGACCACGGGCTGCAGGACGGGTCGCGCGCGCTCGCCGAGCGGACGGGGCGGCGGCTGGGCGACCTCGGGCTCGACCCCGTGTCCGTCGTGTCCTGCTGGTCGATGGCGCTCGGAGGCGGCTCCGGCGGCCTCGAGGCGGCCGCCCGCGCCGCCCGCTACCGCGAGCTCGACGCCGCCGCCGACCGCCACGGGGCCCGGCTGGTGCTCCTCGGCCACACCCGCGACGACCAGGCCGAGCAGGTGCTGCTGGGGCTGGCCCGGGGGAGCGGCGCCCGCAGCCTGGCCGGGATGCCGCCCGCCCGCGGCCGCTACCGGCGCCCGCTGCTCGGGGTCACCCGCGAGCAGACCCGGGCCGCCTGCACCGCCGAGGGCCTGAGCTGGTGGGACGACCCGATGAACGAGGACCCGGCCTTCGCCCGGGTCCGCGCCCGCCGGGCCCTGGCCGGCCTCGAGGCCGACCTGGGCCCCGGGCTGGCCGCCGCGCTCGCCCGCAGCGCCGACCAGCTGCGCGAGGACGCCGACCACCTCGACGCGCTCGCCGACGCCGCCGTGGCCGCCCTGGGCCCCGGCCCGTGGCCGGCGCAGGCCCTGGCCGCGCTGCCCCGGCCCCTGCGCACCCGGGCCTGGCGCCGTCTCCTGGTGGCCGCCGGCGCGCCCGCGGGCCAGGTCTCCAGCCGGCACACCGACGCCTGCGACCGGCTCCTGACCCACTGGCACGGTCAGGGCGCCGTGCACGCCCCCGGGGGCCTGCGCGTCACGAGATCCGACGGGCGGGTGTCCATGGCCCCCGCCCATCGGGTTGACTAGGGCCCACCACCCCCCAGCCCGACCAGGAGCCGCAGTGGACGCCGCCCACATGGGAGCAGATCTCGAACGAGTCCTTCTCACCGAGGAGCAGATCCACGCCCGGCTCGAGGAGCTCGCGGGCTACATCACCGAGCGCTACGAGGGCCAGGACCTGCTGCTGGTGGGCGTGCTCAAGGGCGCCGTCATGGTGATGGCCGACCTGATGCGCGCGCTGCCGAACAGCGTCCCGGTCGACTGGATGGCGGTGTCGTCGTACGGCTCGGGCACCAAGTCCAGCGGCGTCGTGCGCATCCTCAAGGACCTCGACGGCGACATCACCGGTCGCCACGTCCTGATCGTCGAGGACATCATCGACTCGGGCCTGACGCTGTCCTGGATCAAGTCCAACCTCGAGTCGCGCAGCCCCGCCTCGGTCGAGATCTGCACCCTGCTGCGCAAGCCCGACGCGGCCAAGGTCGAGGTCGACGTGGCGTGGGTGGGCTTCGACATCCCCAACGAGTTCGTCGTCGGCTACGGCCTCGACTACGCCGAGGCCTACCGGGGGCTGCGCGTCGTGGGCACCCTCGCCAAGCACGTCTACAGCTGATCCCGTCGAACCCTGCGGAACACGCACACCCGCGGGCTCGTTGCTAGCGTGTACCAGTCCGGACGGCGTGACCTCCGGGCCAGATGACGACGAGCAGGAGGTCGGGGCGCGAGCCCCGTGGCCAGATGGACTTCAAACGCATTCTCAAGGCCCCGGTGTTCTGGGTCCTCGCCGCGCTCGTGCTGCTGCTGGTCGTCTTCACCACCGGTGGCGACGGCGGCTACACCACGATCACGACCTCCCAGGCCGAGAAGCTCATCACCGAGAAGAAGGTCGACTCGGCGGTCATGTCCACCGACAACGTCCTGACCCTCGACCTCAAGAAGGGCCAGAGCTTCTCCGACCCTGCCAAGAACGTCAAGGACGCCACCAAGGTCCGCGCCGAGTACGTCGACGCCCGCGCCGAGGGCCTGGTCACCGAGCTCAAGACCAACCTGCCCGACGGCTACGACGACAAGGTCCAGGGCGACAGCACGTTCTGGACCATCTTCATCAGCTTCTTCCCCGTGCTGCTGCTGGTCGGTCTCTTCTGGTGGCTGATGAGCCAGGCCCAGGGCGGGGGCTCGCGCGTCATGCAGTTCGGCAAGTCGCGCGCCAAGCTCGCCACCAAGGACACCCCGAAGGTCACCTTCGCCGACGTCGCCGGGGCCGACGAGGCCGTCGAGGAGCTCCAGGAGATCGTCGAGTTCCTCCGCGAGCCGGCCAAGTTCCTCGCCGTCGGGGCCAAGATCCCCAAGGGCGTGCTGCTCTACGGCCAGCCCGGTACCGGCAAGACCCTGCTCGCGCGGGCCGTCGCCGGTGAGGCCGGGGTGCCGTTCTACTCCATCTCCGGCTCTGACTTCGTCGAGATGTTCGTCGGTGTCGGCGCCTCCCGCGTGCGCGACCTGTTCGAGCAGGCCAAGTCCAACGCCCCCGCCATCGTCTTCGTCGACGAGATCGACGCCGTCGGCCGCCACCGCGGCGCCGGCATGGGCGGCGGGCACGACGAGCGCGAGCAGACGCTGAACCAGCTGCTCGTCGAGATGGACGGCTTCGACGTCAAGACCAACGTCATCCTCATCGCCGCCACGAACCGCCCCGACATCCTCGACCCCGCGCTGCTGCGCCCGGGCCGTTTCGACCGGCAGATCAGCGTCGAGAATCCCGACATGATCGGGCGGCACAAGATCCTTCAGGTGCACGCGCAGGGCAAGCCGATGGCCTCGCACGTCGACCTGCTGGCCGTCGCCCGGCGCACCCCCGGCTTCACCGGCGCCGACCTGGCCAACGTCCTCAACGAGGCCGCGCTGCTCACGGCACGCACCGACAAGAAGCTCATCGACGACGAGGTCCTCGACGAGGCCATCGACCGTGTGATCGCCGGCCCGCAGAAGCGGACCCGCATCATGTCGGCCAAGGAGCGCAAGATCACGGCCTACCACGAGGGCGGCCACGCCCTGGTGGCGGCGGGGATGAACCACACCGACCCCGTCACCAAGGTCACGATCCTGCCGCGCGGTCGCGCCCTCGGCTACACGATGGTGATGCCGCTCGACGACAAGTACTCGACGACGCGCAACGAGATCCTCGACCAGCTGGCGTACGCCCTGGGCGGTCGCGTCGCCGAGGAGATCATCTTCCACGACCCCACCACCGGTGCCGCGAACGACATCGAGAAGGCCACCGCCATGGCCCGCAAGATGGTCACCGAGTACGGGATGAGCGAGCGCGTCGGCGCCATCAAGCTCGGCCAGAGCCAGGGCGAGCCCTTCCTGGGCCGCGACATGGGCCACCAGCGCGACTACTCCGAGCAGGTCGCGGCCGTCGTCGACGAGGAGGTCCGCAAGCTCGTCGACACCGCGCACGACGAGGCGTGGCACGTGGTCAACGACAACCGCGACCTCCTCGACCGCCTCGTCCTCGAGCTGCTCGACAAGGAGACGCTCAACGCCGCCGAGCTCGCCGAGCTGTTCAAGGACATCCACAAGCGCCCGGTGCGGCCCACCTGGCTGTCGAGCGAGCACCGCACCCTCTCGAACATCCCGCCGGTCCTGACCCCGGCCGAGGCCGCTGCCATGAACGGCCGCAACGGGTCCGGGGCGCCCCAGGGCGCCACCGTCACCCCGGGCGACCCGCAGACCCAGGCCGCCATCGACGCGCAGGCCGCCGTCGGCGCGAAGACCACCCCGGACGAGCACCCCGCGACCGAGGTCATCGAGGTCCCCGAGGGTGGTCGTGTCGAACCCTGAGGCGGCCGGTTCCTTCGTCCACCCGCCGGTCGACGTCCCACGGGCGCGGGCAGCGGTGCGCGAGTTCCTGATCGCGATCGGTGAGGACCCCGACCGCGACGGTCTGCTCGAGACCCCGGCCCGGGTCGCCAAGGCCGCCGTCGAGCTCTACGCCGGCCTGCGTCAGGACCCCGCCGAGGTGCTGTCGAAGACCTTCCCGATCGAGCACGAGGAGCTCGTGATCGTGCGGGACATCCCGATGTACTCGACGTGCGAGCACCACCTGCTGCCGTTCCACGGGGTGGCGCACATCGGCTACATCCCGGCCGCCGACGGCAAGGTCACCGGCCTCAGCAAGCTGGGTCGCCTGGTCGAGGTGTTCGCGCGGCGCCCCCAGGTGCAGGAGCAGATCACCACGCAGGTGGCCGACGCGCTCGTCACCCACCTCGGTGCCCAGGGCGTCATCGTGGTCGTCGAGGCCGAGCACCTGTGCATGTCGATGCGCGGTGTGCAGAAGCCCGGCTCGCGCACCATCACCTCGGCCGTGCGCGGCCAGCTGCGCGACCCGGCGACGCGGGCGGAGGCGATGTCGCTCCTGCTCGGCGGGAAGCGATGACCCGAGCCGTCGGGCTCCCCACCGGGCGGGCCGGCCGGCCCGTCGTGATGGGCGTCGTCAACGTCACCCCCGACTCCTTCAGTGACGGCGGGGCGTGGTTCCATCCCTCCGACGCTCTCGAGCACGGGCGGGCGCTGCTGGCGCAGGGCGCCGACGTGCTCGACGTCGGCGGCGAGTCGACCCGGCCGGGGGCCGAGCGGCCCAGTGAGGCCGAGGAGCTGCGGCGGGTGCTGCCGGTCGTCGAGGCCCTGGCCGCGCTCGGCCCGGTGTCGGTCGACACCATGCGCTCGGCGGTCGCGGCGGCCGCCCTGGACGCCGGTGCCACCCTCGTCAACGACGTCTCCGGGGGGCTGGCCGACCCCGAGATGGTGCCGCTGGTCGCGGAGCGCGAAGTGCCGCTGGTCGTCATGCACTGGCGCGGGCACAGCACCTCGATGCAGTCGCGCGCCGTGTACGACGACGTCGTGGCCGACGTGCGCCGCGAGCTGGCCGAGCGGGTCGAGGCCATCGAGGCGGCCGGTGTGCCGCGCTCACGGCTGGTCCTCGACCCCGGCTTCGGCTTCGCCAAGACCGCCGCGCACAACTGGGAGGTCCTGCGCCGCCTCGGCGAGCTGGTCGACCTCGGGCTGCCGGTGCTGGTGGGTACCTCCCGCAAGGGCTTCCTCGGCCGGGTGGGGCGGGCGGCCGGCGCCGAGCGGGCGCCGCTCGAGCGGGACGTGGCCACCGCGGTCACCACCGCCTACGCCGCCGGCTGCGGGGCGTGGGGCGTCCGGGTGCACGACGTGGTGGCGGCCATGGACGCCCTCGACGTCGCCGACGCGCTGATGGCCGACGGGGCGCGCGAGTGAGCGCCGCCGGGACGGCCCGCGACCGGATCGTGCTGCGCGGGGTGCGCGGGCGCGGCTTCCACGGCGTCTTCGAGCACGAGAAGCGCGACGGCCAGGACTTCGTGGTCGACGTCGAGCTGGCCGTCGACCTGACCGCCCCGGGCCGCAGCGACGACCTCGCCGACACCGTCAACTACGGCGAGATCGGGGCGGCGGCGCTGGCACGCATCGAGGGCCCGCCCTTCGACCTCATCGAGGCCCTGGCGGAGGCCGTGGCGCACGACGCGCTGGCGCACGCGGCCGTCGACGAGGTGACCGTCACGGTGCACAAGCCGCAGGCGCCGGTGGGGGTGCCGTTCGACGACGTCGAGGTGCGGGTCACCCGCCGGCGCGAGCCGGTACCGGTGGTGGTGGCGGTGGGGGCCAACCTCCCCTGGGCGGGCAGCAGCCCGGCCGAGACCGCGGCCTCGGCCGTCGAAGCGCTGGCGCACCATCCGGCCGTGCAGGTCGTGGCGCGCTCGGCCTTCGTCGAGTCCGACCCCGTCGGTGGCCCCGAGCAGCCCGTCTACGTGAACGGGGTGGTGCTGGCGCGCACGGCGCTGTCGCCGGCGTCGCTGCTGCGCGCCCTGCACGGGGTCGAGGCCGCCTTCGACCGGACCCGCGAGGTGCGCTGGGGCGCGCGCACCCTCGACCTCGACCTCGTGCAGTACGGCGACCCCGCCGCAGGCGCCGACGTCGTCTCCGACCGGCCGTGGCTGACGCTGCCGCACCCGCGCGCGGCCGAACGCGCCTTCGTGCTGGTGCCGTGGCTCGACGTCGACCCCGCGGCCGTGCTGCGCGTGGGTACGGACGTCGTGGCGGTCGCCGACCTCGTGGCAGCCCTCGACACCAGCGGCGTGCGCCCCGCCCCGTCCGCTGCCGCCCCCGACCCGGAGGACCTCGCGTGAGCCGTCACGGCGTCCGCATCCAGACCCTGCTGCTCGTGGCGGCGGTGACGCTCGTCCTGGGCTACGGCATGAGCCTGGTCGTCACCCGCGACGGCTCGCTGCTCCAGCGGCCTGTCTGGCCCGCCCTGGCGCTGCTCGTGGTGATGGGCGGCCTGGTGCTGTGGATCGCGCGGCCGGTACGTCGCCACCTGCGCAGCGGGCACCGCACCTCGGTCGAGGCGCTGCGTGCGGCCCGGGCGCTGGTGCTCTCGCAGGCCGCGGCGCTCACCGGGGCCGCGGCCACCGGCTGGTACCTCGGCCAGCTCGGCGTGCTGCTGGGCGACCTGTCGCTGGTCGCCAACCAGGAGCGGCTGCTGTCGTTCGGGCTCGCCCTCGTGGCGTCGCTGGTCCTCACGGTGTGCGGGATGCTCGCGCAGTCGTGGTGCCGGATCGACGACCGCGACGACGACGACCGCCCTCTCGACGACCGGCTGGGCGACCCCTGACCCGCCCGGGCCGGTCGCGCCGACATCGGCACCCTCGCGGGCTACTTGTCGACGTCGCCCACGACGAAGAACATCGAGCCGAGCACGGCCACCATGTCGGCCACCACGCAGCCGGGGAGCACCTCGCTCAGCACTTGCACGTTGCCGAACGAGGCCGAGCGCAGCTTGAGCCGCCACGGCGTCTTCTCACCGCGCGAGACGAGGTAGTACCCGTTGAGCCCCAACGGGTTCTCGGTGGCGGTGTAGCGCTCGCCCTCGGGGACCTTGAGGACTTTGGGGAGGCGCTGGTTCACCGGCCCGGCGGGCAGCCCGTGCAGGCGGTCCAGGCAGGCGTCGGCCAGATCGAGGCTGACGTGCACCTGCTCGAGCAGCACGTCGAGGCGCGCCAGGCAGTCGCCCTCGGGTCGGGTGACGACCCGGCCGGGCCCGCCCGGCGCGAAGAGCTCGCCGTAGGCGAGGTAGGGGTCGTCGCGGCGCAGGTCGAGGTCGACCCCGCTCGCGCGGGCGATGGGGCCCGAGACGCCGTAGTCGAGCACCGTGGCGGCGTCGAGGACGCCGACCCCGCGGGTGCGGGCGAGCAGGATCTCGTTGCCGACGAGCATCGACTCGAGGTCGGGCAGGCGCCGGCGCACCGACGCCAGGGCCTGGGCGACGCGCCCGAGCCAGCCGGCGGGCACGTCCTCCTTGAGGCCGCCGACGCGGTTGAACATGTAGTGCATCCGGCCGCCGGAGGCCTCCTCCATCACCGCTTGGAGCTCCTCGCGCTCGCGGAAGGCGTAGAAGATCGGGGTGATGGCGCCCAGTTCGAGTGGGTAGGAGCCGAGGAACATCAGGTGCGAGAGAACGCGGTTCATCTCGGCCAGCAGGGTCCGGAGCCACACGGCGCGCTCGGGGACCTCCATCCCGAGCATCGCCTCGACGCCCAGGACGACCCCCAGCTCGGAGGAGAACGCCGAGAGCCAGTCGTGGCGGTTGGCCAGCACGGTGATCTGCCGGTAGTCGCGCACCTCGAAGAGCTTCTCGGCGCCCCGATGCATGTACCCGACGACGGGCTCGGCGCTCAGGATGCGCTCGCCGTCGAGCACGACCTTGAGCCGCAGCACGCCGTGGGTGGCCGGGTGCTGCGGCCCGATGTTGAGGACCATGTCGGCCGTGGCGAGGCCGCCGGCCCCGACGGCGACGTCGAGCGCGCGGGGCTCGGCGGGGGCGTCGGAGGTCACCCGGTCAGTGTGCCGCACCGGTCACGCACCCGGCCGGGTCCGGGGGTCGGGGATGCGGCGCAGCACCCAGTGGAAGTCCCCCAGGCCTCGCCGTGCCGTGAGGGCGGTGACGGCCGAGGCCCGGGCCAGACCCGTGAGGTAGGCCGGCGGGTCGGTGCGCGCCAGGCCGAGCGGCGGGGTCGAAGCCGTGAGGCCGAGACCGAGCAGCGCCTCGCGCTGGGTCGTGCGCTCGTCCTGCTCGAGGCTGTCGACGGCCACGTGCGCGGTGAGGTCGCACGTGCCGTCGGGGACGGGCGGGACGGTGGTGCCGTCGCGGTAGCCGACCAGGGTGCCGGTGGCGGGACGGGTCGCCCGGGTGTGGCCGTAGTCGACGGCCAGGGCCGTGCCGCTGCGGACGCGGGACAGCAGGCCGGCCCAGGCGCGGTCACGGGTCAGCCCGACCTCCACCCGGGTCCCAGCCGCCGGCCCCTCGAGGCACCAGTGCTGCGCGCACCAGGCCAGGTCCGGCCCAGCGAGCGGGTCGCTCAGCGACTCCGTGCCGGTCGCGGGGTCGACGAGCACGGTGCGCAGGGCCCCGTCGCGGCCGACCTCGGCGACGGTGCAGGGCACCACGTCGAGCCACTCGTGGGCGACCACCAGGACGTCGTGGAGGTCGCGCAGCGCGTCGGGGAGGTCGGCGCCGCCGGGGGAGACCAGCCAGGCGACGTCGGCCGGCAGGCCGGGAGGGCGCGCCACGACGTCGACCGCGGTCAGCCGCAGCCCCGGACGCAGGCGGTGCAGGGCGGTGACCAGCTCGCCCCGGCCGGCCCCGACGTCGACGACGTGGGTGGCACCCTCGCGGTCGGCGAGCGCGAGGACCCCCTCGGCGAAGGTGGCGCCCAGGGGTTCGTGGGTCGAGGTGATGAAGTGTCTCGCCGGGCCGCCGTCGCCGCGGTAGAAGCCGCCGGCGCCGTAGAGCGCGTGCTGCCACGCGTCGCGCCAGGGGAGCAGGTCCATCCGGCGCACGCTACCGGCGACCGGGACAGGCCCGGCCGGGGGTAGCGTTCTGGCCCGTGGACGGCATCGAGCACCCCGCGCGCCTCACCGTCGGGGTCGTCGGTGCGGGCCGCGTCGGCGCGGTCCTCGGGGCCTCCCTGGCGCGGGCCGGTCATCGGGTCACCGGCGTGTACGCCGTGTCGGAGGCCAGCCGCGAGCGGGCCGCGTCGCTGCTGCCGGGTGTCCCCGTCGTCGACGTCGCCACCGTCGTGGCCGGCGCCGAGCTGGTGCTGCTGGCCGTCCCCGACGACGCGCTCGCCGACCTGGTCGCGGGGCTCTCGGCCACCGGCGCCTGGCAGGCCGGGCAGCTCGTGGTGCACACCAGCGGCCGCTTCGGCACCGCGGTGCTCGACCCGGTGCGCGCCCACCACGCCTTCGGCCTGGCGCTGCATCCGGCCATGACCTTCACCGGCACCGCGATGGACCTCGACCGGCTCGTCGAGTGCGTCTTCGGGGTGACCACCGACCCCGAGCTCGCGCCGGTGGCCGAGGCGCTGGTCCTCGAGATGGGCGGGACGCCGCAGGCCGTGGCCGAGGAGGAGCGGGTGGCCTACCACGCGGCGCTGTCGCACGGCGCGAACCACCTGGTCACCCTGACGGCCGAGGCGATGGAGCTGCTGACCCGGGCCGGGGTGTCCGAGCCGCGCCGCGTCCTGGCCCCATTGCTGCACGCCGCGCTCGACAACGCGCTGCGGATGGGTGACGCCGCCCTCACCGGCCCGGTCTCGCGCGGCGACGTGGGTACCGTGAGTGACCACCTGCGCGAGCTCGACCGGCTCGCGCCCGAGATCCGGAGGACCTACGTGGCGCTCGCCCGGGCCACCGCGTTGCGGGCGCTCGACGCCGGCCGGCTCCGCCCGGCGGCCGCCGAGCCCCTCCTCGACGTCCTCTCCGACCAGGAGCGCTGAGTGACCACCACCACCGCCACCCCCGTCGTCGCGCACACCCGCGACGAGCTCAAGGCCGCCCGCGAGGCACTGCCGAGCCGCGACGTCGCCGCCGTGATGACGATGGGCGCCCTGCACGAGGGGCACGCGGAGCTCATCCGGGCCGCGCGCCGCCGGCACGACCACGTGGTCGTGACGATCTTCCTCAACCCCCTGCAGTTCGGGCCCAAGGAGGACCTCTCGCGCTACCCGCGCACGTTCGACGACGACATGGCTATCTGCCGCGACGCCGGCGTCGACGTGGTGTTCGCCCCCACGCCCGACGTCGTGTACCCCGACGGCGACCCCGGGGTGCGGGTGTCGGCCGGGCCGCTCGGCGAGGTGCTCGAGGGCGCGTCGCGCTCGGGGCACTTCGACGGCGTGCTCACCGTGGTCGGCAAGCTGCTGCACCTCACCGCCGCCCGCAGTGCGTACTTCGGCCAGAAGGACGCCCAGCAGCTGCTGCTCATCCGGCGGATGGTGCGCGACCTCGACTTCCCGGTCGACGTCGTGTCGGTGCCGACCGTGCGGGAGCCCGACGGGCTGGCGATGAGCAGCCGCAACACCTACCTCACCGCCTCCGACCGCGAGGTGGCGCTGTGCCTCAGCCGTGCCCTGCGCGCCGGGGCCGACGCCGCGCCGTTCGGTCCGTCGGCGGTGCGGCGCGCCGCCCGCGAGGTCGTCGTCGAGGAACCGCTGGCCCTGGTCGACTACCTGGTCCTCGTGCACCCGCAGACCCTGGCCGACGTGCCCGAGTGGTACCGCGGCGAGGCGCTCCTGGCCGTCGCCGCCCGGATCGGCACGACCCGCCTCATCGACAACACCCCCGTCGTCGTCGGGCCCGGTGGCGGGGCCATCGACGTGTTCTCCGACGTCCCCACCGCCCGCGCCGAGGTCTGAGGCCCCCACCATGTGCGAGCTCCCCGTCGTGCTCCCGCGCCGCCTGGCGGCGGCCGCCCCCGGATGGACCACCACCGCCGACGTGGTCGTGGTGGGCTCCGGCATCGCCGGGCTCACCTGCGCCCTGCGGCTACGTGAGCGCGTCGACCGGGTGCTGCTGGTGACCAAGACCGTGCTGTCGGCGGGCTCGACGGCGTGGGCTCAGGGCGGCATTGCGGCGGCCCTGCACCCCGAGGACACCCCCCAGGAGCACCTCGACGACACCCTCGTCGCGGGAGCCGGGCTGTGCGACGTCGAGGCGGTGCGGGCCCTGGTCACCGAAGGCCCCGACCGGGTGCGCGAGCTCGTGGCGCTCGGCGCGCACTTCGACCTCGACGACGGCGGTGAGATCAAGCTGACCCGCGAGGGCGGGCACCACCGCGACCGCATCGCGCACGCCGGGGGCGACGCCACGGGCGCCGAGATCAGCCGTGCGCTCATCGCGGCCCTGCAGCAGGTGCGCAACGACCCGGGCATCGAGGTCGTCGAGCACGCCCTGGTCGTCGACCTGCTGACCGCTGCCGACGGCGCGGTGTGCGGAGTCACCCTCCACGTCATCGGCGAGGGGCAGCGCGACGGGGTCGGGGCCGCCCGGGCGCGGGCCGTCGTCCTGGCCACCGGGGGGCTGGGGCAGATCTACACCTCGACCACCAACCCGCCCGTGGCGACGGGCGACGGGATGGCGGCGGCGCTGCGCGCGGGGGCCCGCGTGACCGACCTGGAGTTCGTGCAGTTCCACCCGACCGTGCTCTTCCTGGGGGAGGGCTCGACCGGGCAGCAGCCGCTGATCTCGGAGGCCGTGCGCGGCGAGGGCGCCTTCCTCGTCGACGACACCGGCCGCCGGTTCATGCAGGGCCGCCACGAGCTGGCCGACCTCGCCCCGCGCGACATCGTGGCGCGCGGCATCCTCGACGTGATGGGCGAGCGCGGCCTCGACCACGTGGGGCTCGACGCTCGCCACCTGGGGGCCGCGTTCCTCGAGGAGCGGTTCCCCTCGATCGTCGCGCGCTGCCGTGAGCTGGGCTTCGACCCCGCGGTCGACCTGTTGCCCGTGGCGCCGGCGCAGCACTACGCCTCGGGCGGGATCGAGACCGACCTGCGCGGGCGCACCTCGGTCGACGGGCTGTACGCCTGTGGCGAGGTCTCGTGCACGGGGGTCCACGGGGCCAACCGGCTCGCGTCGAACAGCCTGCTCGAGGGGCTGGTCTTCGCACACCGCATCGCCGACGACGTCACGGCCCGTCTCGAGGCCGGCGACCTCGCGGGTCGGGAGCCGGTGGCGGCGGACGACGACGGCGGCGTCGACCTGCTCGAGGGCGACCTGCGGATCGAGCTGCAGCGCACCATGACCCGTGGATGCGGCCCGCTGCGCAGCGCCGACTCGACCGCCGCGGCGCAGGAGGGGCTGGCCGCGCTGGCGGCTCGGCCGGCGAGGGCCGCCGACCCGGGACCCGACGCCTGGGAGACCACCAACCTGCTGCACCTCGGGCAGGCGCTGGCGCTGCTGGCCCGGCGTCGCGAGGAGACCCGCGGCGGCCACGTGCGCACCGACTTCCCCGAACGGGAGGACCGCTGGCGGGTGCACCAGGGCGTCACCCGGGGCGCGGACGGGCAGCTCGTGGTCGTCGAGCGCCCGGTGTCCGAGCCGATGGGGGTGCGCGCGTGAACGGCGACGGTGCCGGGGGCTTCGGGTTCCCGGAGGTGGACGCCCGCCTGGTCGTCGAGCGCGCGCTCGACGAGGACCTGGGCACCTCGGACGGCGGCGGTGGGCGTGACGTGACGACGCTGGCCACCATCCCGGCGGAGCAGCAGGCCGTCGCGCACGTCGTGGCCCGCGCCGGCGGGGTGCTGGCGGGGCTGCCCGTGGTGGCGCTCGTCCTGGCCGCGGTCGACCGGCGCATCGGCACGGGTGCCGTCGGGTGCGAGCTGCTCGCGGCCGACGGCGACACCGTGGTGGGCGGTGACCGGCTGGCCACCCTGCGGGGCCCGGCCCGCACCATCCTGGTCGCGGAGCGGACGATCCTGAACATCCTGTCGCGCACCTCGGGGGTGGCCACGCACACCCGCCGCTGGGCCGACGAGCTGGAGGGCACCGGCGCCACCGTGCTCGACACCCGCAAGACGACCCCCGGGCTGCGCGCGCTGGAGAAGTACGCGGTGCGCTGCGGCGGCGGCACCAACAAGCGGATGGGCCTCTACGACGTCGCGATGATCAAGGACAACCACAAGCTCGCCGCGGGTGGGCTCAGTGCGGCCTACGACGCGGTGCGCCGGGCCTACCCGGACGTCGACGTGCAGGTCGAGGTCACCACGACGGCCGAGGCGGTCGAGTCCGTCGCCGCTGGGGCGCGGTTCCTGCTGTGCGACAACATGTCTCCGGCACTGCTGCGCGAGACGGTGGAGGCCGTGCGGGGGAGTGGCGAGAGCGTGGAGGTCGAGGCCACGGGCGGCCTGACGCTCGAGGTGGCGCGTGAGTACGCCGACACCGGGGTCGACTACCTCTCGGTGGGCGGCCTCACCCACTCCTCGCCCATCGTCGACATCGCCCTCGACCTCGAGCCGGGCGGCGTCTGAGCGGTCAGTCCCGGGCCGGCCACTGCCGCACGACGACGCAGACGGTGGTGCTGTCGAGGAGTGCGAACTCGCGCGCGCCCCACGGGCGCAGGCGAACGGTCGGCAGGTTGGGGTGGAGCAGGTCCGGCCGGCGCGCGGCCACGTCGCGGTGGACGGCCTCGACGTCGTCGGTCTCGAGGCCGAGCTCGGGCCGCTCCGAGTGGGCCGCCGCCTCGGCGTTCTGGCAGAGCTGGATCTTCGCGCCGTCGCGCTCGAGGACGACGAGGTCGCCGTCGCGGTGCACGACCGTCATCCCCAGGCCGTCGGCGAACAGGTCGAGGCCGACGGAGAGGTCGGCGTAGAAGACGGTGCCGACGAAGCGGGTGAGCATGGCCCAGTATGGGTCGGCCGGGGCCGGCGGCGCGAGCGGTCGTAGGGTCGGGGGATGCGCCACGAGCTCCCCGTCCAGCACGGTCCCGAGGCCGAGCGGATGCGCGCCGGCGCGGCCTACCGGCTGATGACCGCCTCGGTGGTGCCGCGCCCCATCGCGTGGGTGAGCAGCCGGTCGGCCGGCGGCGTCGACAACCTCGCCCCGCACTCCTTCTTCACGGTCGTCAGCACCGACCCCGCGATGCTGGCGTTCACGTCGGTGGGGCGCAAGGACACGCTCAACAACATCGAGGCCACCGGCGAGTTCGTCGTCAACGTCGCCACCGAGCCCGCGTTCGAGGTCGTCAACGGCACGAGCGCCGACTACCCGCCCGACATCGGCGAGTTCGACGCCCAGGGGGTCGAGCGCGAGCCGTCGCTCACGGTGGCGCCCCCGCGGGTCGCGATGTCGCCGGTCGCCTTCGAGTGCCGGCTGCACGAGGTGCGCCCGACCGGGAACTGCTTCGTGGTGGTCGGGCTGGTGCTGCACGTGGCCGTCGCGGAGTCGGTGGCGGTGGGTGACGACATGCTGCGCCGCCCGCACGTCGACATCCGGGCCCTCGACCCGCTCTCGAGGCTGGGTGCCGACGAGTGGGGGCGGCTGGGCGAGATCCGCGAGATCAGGCGGCCGACGTACGACGGCTGAGGCCCGCGGGAGGGCGGGGGCGGGCGCCAACGGCTCCGTAGGGTGGGGCGATGGCGACCCCCGACTTCATCCTGGCGCTGCGTGAGCGGATCGGGCACGAGCTGCTGTGGTTGCCGGGGATGACGGCCGTGGTCCTGCGCGGCAGCGAGGTGCTGCTCGTGCGGCGGGCCGACACGGGGGAGTGGACGCCGGTCACGGGCATCTGCGACCCCGGCGAGCACCCCGCGACCACGGCCGTGCGTGAGTGCCTGGAGGAGACCGGGGTCCGGTGTGCGGTCGAGGTGTTGGCGTGGGTGCAGGTGACCGGGGTGGTCGAGTACCCGAACGGTGACCGCACGCAGTACCTCGACCACGTGTTCCGCTGCCGGTACGAGTCCGGCGAGGCGCACGTGGGCGACGACGAGTCGAGCGAGGTGGGGTGGTTCCGGCTGGAGGCGCTGCCGCCGATGGCGGCGATGTACGTCGAGCGGGTGCAGGTCGCGGTCGGGCACGAGGGGGCCACGCGGCTCGAGCCGGGAGCGGGTTCGGTGGCTGCCGGCGGGTGAGCCGCGGACACGCCCGCTCGGCGATGGTCTTTCGTCGGATCCCGCGGATGAGGGTGGGGGCGTTCGTCGCACCTTCACAGACGGCCTTGATGGCGGGCTCCGCGGTGCTCCGGTGAGCATGGCCCCATCCCTTCCCCTCGGGTAGCCACACCTGCCTCACCCGTTGCACTTCTGGCGGGAAAAACGTTGCCAGAAAGTTCGATTGGTCTCCTCGAACGCTTGTTCGTGTCACCCTGATCGGGTAAGATCGTGGGTACGGGGAAGGGGGATTCCGATGACAGTGACGACCGGTCCGCAGGACGTTCTGAGTGCCGCACGTTCAGCGCGTCAGATGTTGACGGACGCTCTGTCCCCGAGCGAGCTGCGCGGGTCGCAGGAGGAGTGGGCGCAGGCTCTGGGCGAGCTGCAGGCGGTGATCGACACCGCGACCGCTGCGCAGGATGCCGCGATCGTGCGGCTGGCGGCGATCGAGCCGCACGTCCTGGATGACGGGGAGGTCATCGACACCCACTGGGCGCTGGGGCACGTGGCGTTGGACGCTTCGGCGATCGTGTCCGGGGTGCTGGCCGTGACCGCGGTCCACGCCGAGCGGCGCGTGCGAGCGGCGGTGCGACTGGCGGCGGACGGGCCCGAGGGGACGCTGACGGAGACCGGGCTGCGGGGGTTGCACGACGCGATGGGTGCCGGCCGCCTGGACGCCTACCGGGCGTCGGTGGTGGCGACCGAGCTGGAGGAGGCACCGGCCGATGTCGCCGCGTCGGTGGTCGGCGGTCTGCACGAGTACTTCGGCAGCGAGGACGGGCCGCGGTTGCGGCGCCGGGTCCGGCGGATGCTCGCCCGGATCTCGCCCGACCTGCTGCGCCAACGCGCCGTCCGCGCCCGGTCCGAATGCCGCCTCGAACGGTGGGTCGGCGAACCCGGGGTCGACACCTGGCACGGCACCTTCCCCTCCGAAGAAGCAGCCCAGGCCTGGGCCGCGATCGACGCCCTCGCCCAGCAGTACGTCACCGACGGCGTGTGCGACCGCGTCGACCGGGCCCGGGCCAAGGCCCTGACCGACCTGGTGGCGGGCAACGCGACCATCGACGTCCAGGTCGTCCACACCATCGCGGCCGATGCCGCCGCGACCGGTGCCGCCGCGACCGGTGCGCCGGTGACCGGGACCGCGGCCAGCGGGGGAGCACCCGGCGACCTGGTCGAGGTCACCGGCCTCCGCCCCGGCGAACCCACGCTGGTCTCCAGGGACTGGCTCGACCGTGCCAGCGCCCACCCGACCTCGGACACCAGCGCCGGCCGGGCCGCACCCCGGCCGCGGGGCAAACCGGCGAAGAGCCCCGCCCCGTGTGACCCGCTCACCGGCGCCCTGCTCGACCTCGCCGGCGCCCTCACCACCGACACCTACCGCCCCGGCAAGGCCCTGGCCGCGCTGGTCAAGGCCCGCGACGGGCACTGCCGCTTCCCCGGCTGCCACGTCGCCGCCCGCTTCTGCGACCTCGACCACGTCACCCCCTGGCCCACCGGACCCACCAGCGCCACCAACCTGGTCTGCCTCTGCCGCCGCCACCACCGCATCAAACAACGCTCCGGCTGGCGGGCGGTTCTCCATTCCGACGCCACCCTCACCTGGACCGACCCCACCGGACGGGCCCGCACCACCCACCCCGTCGACCACCTCCACCGCGCCGTCCTACCCGACACCGGCACCGACCCCGCCCCCATCACCTACAACCCCCGCCTCGTCACCCCCGACGCACCCCACAGCACCCTCGAGTACCACCTCGAACACACCCTCGGCCCACCCGAACCGAGCCGACCCCGCCCCCGCTGCCGGATCGACCACCACCACCCGACAGCCGCCGGCGCCCACCTCACCTACACCGCAACCCATCCACCCCGGCACAAGCCACCCGAGCCCGAGGACCACCCGCCCTTCTGAGTCGCGCCGTCGTCCCGGTCAGCGTGCGGCGGGCTCCACCGTGCGGCGCATGACCGTGTTGCGCAGCCCCTTGGCCCGCACGAACTCGAACCCCGCCTCCTCGTACATCGTGCGCGTGCCGTTGTAGACGAACGAGTTGTTCATCCGCTTCTCGCCGATCTCGTGCGGGTACCCCTCGACGACACCGCCGCCCGCCGCGGCGATCAGGTCGAGCGCGCCGGCCAGGGCCACCTTGGCCAGCCCCTGCCGCCGGTACCGCTTGTCGACGAAGATGCACGTGACCCGGTAGTCCGGCAGCAGGTCGGCCTCGGCCAGGTACTGCTTGCCGTGGTGGATGGAGGGCAGCTCCTCGGGCGTGCCGTACTCGGCCCAGGCCACCGCTTCGTCGCCGACCATCACGAGCGCGGCGTGCGCCTCCCCGGCCTCGACCAGGCGCCGCTTCAGGGCGCGGTTGCCCTCGTACCCCTGCCCCCGCTCGGCGCAGTCGGGGTGGAACCAGATGCACCAGCAGCCGCCGAAGATGCCGTGGTGGCGCTCGACCAGTCCGGCGAACGCGTCCCACGTCTCGGCGGTCAGCGGCCGGATCGTGTGCTCGAGAGTCTCCATGCGGCCGATGCAAGCACGCCCAGCGGACGATCCGCGTCCGGATGTGCGGGCGCGTCCTCCGCGCTCCGGGGCGGGCGGCCCCTCAGGAGCGGCGCCACCGCAGCGCGACGGCGTAGTCGACGACCAGCCCCTCGTGCTCGGCCAGCACGTCCTCGGCGGCCGGCCCGGGCAGCTCGATGCGGACCACGGCCTCCAGGTCCTCGCGCCGCTCGAACGTCCACGCGATGGTGAGCCGCTCGGTGGTGAAGCCCTGCCGGTCCCAGAACCGCTGCACGGCCAGTGCGTCGTACGTCGGGTACCCCCGCGCGAACCAGGCCCCGAACGTCGAGCGCGTCGCGTCGTTGTCGACCACGGCGAGCAGCCCACCCCGCCGCAGTACCCGCGCGGCCTCGGCCAGCCCAGGCTCGCATCCCGGCCCGAAGAAGTACGCCCACCGCGCGTGCACGACGTCGACCGAGGCGTCGGCCAGCGGCAGCGCCTCCGCGCCGGCGGCCACGACCCGGGCCGTCGACCCGGCGCCCGCCACCCGCGCCGCCGCACGGGACACCAGCGGCAGGTGCGGCTCGACCCCGACCACGCGCGCCCCGCGCGCGGCGAACCGCGGCAGGTGGAAGCCGGTGCCACAGCCGACGTCGAGCAGGTCGGCCCCAGCGAGCGGGTGCAGGGCGTCGAGGGTCGTGTCGATGACCCCGGCCCGGTCGGACGCGAGGTTCTCGAGCTCGTAGACGTCCGGGGTGTCCCAGATGTTCGGGCTGGGGATCACGGGGCCGTGGCGTCGGTCACCCCGGCCCCCGGCAGCGCCGTGGTGCCGCGCCGCCGCTTGACCCGCTCGCGCCGCCCGCCGACGGTGTCGGCCTCGATGGTGGCGGGGTGGACGAGCAGCGGGATGAGCGTGCGGGCCCCGGCCGAGCGGGCGTGGCGCACCATCGCCAGGTGCGCCTCGCAGCGCAGCACCAGCTCGTCGTACGCGGCGCGGCCCATCAGCTCGACCAGCTCGGCGTGGTTGCTGCGGTACACGGGCTCGCGCCCCACGTGCGCCTCGGAGGTGCTCGAGCAGTACCAGTCCAGGTCGTGCCCGCCCGGCCCCCACCCGCGCCGGTCGTACTCGGTGATGGTGACCTCGAGGTACGAGGTGTCGTCGGGCCGCTCGACGGTGCGGTACGAGCGGCGGATCGGCAGCTGCCAGCACACGTCGGGCTTGGCGGTGTGCGGCGGGATGCCGGTGAGTACCGCGTGCTGGTGCAGCGCGCAGCCGTCGCCGGCCGGGAAGCCGGGGCGGTTGAGGAAGATGCAGGCGCCGTCGACGACCTTGGTCTTGCGGGCGCCGTCCTCCTTCTCGGTCCAGGCCGAGAGGCGGGCCGGGTCCTTGTCGCCCCGCCGGCCGCGCCCCGGGTGGTGCTCCCACTCGTCCTCGCCGAGCTGCGCGACGACCGCGCGCACCCGCTCGACGTCGTCGTCGTCGGTGAAGTGCGCGCCCAGCGTGCAGCAGCCGTCGTCGGGCCGGTCGGCGTAGATGCCCTGGCACCCGACGCCGTAGACGCACGACCAGCTCGAGGTGAGCCAGGTGAGGTCGACGCGGAAGCGCTGCCCCGGCTCGTCGGGGTCGGTGAACTCGGCCCACGTACGCGGGATGTCGAGGGGGGCTTCGGGCACGCGCCCACCCTATGCACGCCGGGAGCCCCCCGGGCAGCGACTACGTTGGGCCCATGCGCCTCGGGGTCATCGACGTGGGTTCGAACACCGTGCACCTCCTCGTCGTCGACGCCCACCCCGGCGCCCAGCCGCTGCCCGCCAGCAAGCACAAGATCGACCTGCGCCTCTCCGAGCACGTCGACGACGCGGGCCGCATCGCCGACGAGGGCCGCGACCGGCTCGCCGACTTCGTGGCCGAGTGCCAGGAGGTCGCCCAGGACCAGGGCGTCGAGGACCTGCGGGGCTTCGTCACCAGCGCCGTCCGGGAGGCGCCCAACGGCCAGGCCGTCCTCGAGCACGTCATCGAGCGCACCGGGGTGGCCCTCGACATCCTCTCGGGCGAGGAGGAGGCGCGGCTCACCTTCCTCGCGGCCCGGCGCTGGTTCGGCTGGTCGGCCGGGACGCTGCTCGTCGCCGACATCGGCGGCGGCTCGCTCGAGCTGGCCGTGGGGATGGACGAGGAGCCCGACGCCGCGGTCTCCATGCCGCTGGGCGCCGGCCGCGTGACCCGCGACCTCCTGCGCGGCGACCCGCCGTCGCCCGACGACGTCAAGGAGGCCCGTCGCCGGGTCCGCGCCGCCATCGGCAAGGAGCTGCGCCCCATCGCCAAGGCCGGCACGCCCGACCGGGCCGTGGGCACCTCCAAGACGATGCGCTCGCTGGCGCGCATCTGCGGCGCGGCGCCGAGCTCGGAGGGGATGTACGCCCCGCGAGCCCTCCCGCGCGACGAGCTCTCGAAGCGCCTCCCCGACATCGCCGCCATGACCGCCGACCAGCGGGCCGGCCTGCCCGGGGTCTCGCCCGCCCGCGCGCGCCAGATCCTGGCCGGGGCCATCGTGGCCGAGGCGACCATGGACCTGCTCGGCCTCGACCAGCTCGAGATCTGCCCCTGGGCGCTGCGTGAGGGCATCCTGCTGCGTCACCTCGACCGGATGGGCTGAGCGTGGCCGCCACGCGCTCGCACCGCACCACCCCGCGGGTCGGCCTGTCGAGCTCGTCGGTCTACCCCGAAGGCGCCGCCTCGGCCTTCGCCACCGCCGCCCGGCTCGGCTACGACGGCGTCGAGGTCATGGTCTGGACCGACCCGCTGACCCAGGAGGCCGGGGCGCTGCACTCGCTCGCCGCCCACCACGGGGTGCCGGTCCTCTCCGTGCACGCCCCCACCCTGCTGGTCACCCAGGGCGTGTGGGGGAGGGACCCGTGGGGCAAGGTCGACCGCTCGGTCGAGCTCGCCCTCGAGGTCGGCGCCCCCACGGTGGTGCTGCACCCGCCGTTCCGCTGGCAGCGTGAGTACGCGCGCGGCTTCGCCGACGGGGTCGCGCTGCGCGAGCACGACACCGGCATCCGGCTGGCGGTCGAGAACATGTACCCCTGGCGCGGCCCCCGGGCCCGCGAGGTCGAGGCCTACCTGCCGCACTGGGACCCCGTCGAGCAGCCCTACGACCACGTGACGCTGGACCTGTCGCACACCGCGACCGCCGGCTCGGACGCCCTGGGGCTGGCCGAGCGTCTCGGCCGGCGGCTCGCGCACCTGCACCTGGCCGACGGGTCGGGCTCGCCGCTGGACGAGCACCTCGTCCCGGGCCGTGGCACCCAGCCGTGCGGCACCGTGCTCGAGCGCCTCGCCGCCGGAGGCTTCACCGGCGACGTCGTCGTCGAGGTCTCGACCCGCACGGTGGACGCCGCCCAGCGCGACCTGGACCTGGCCGAGTCGCTCGCCTTCGCGCGGCTGCACCTCGACACCCCCGCGGCCTGAGCCGGCCCGTCCGCCGGCGGTCCTTGTGCCGCGGCATCCCGAGTGGGAGGTTCTGGGGGTGGCCGGGACCGGCAGCCGAGCGCAGCCATCACCGCCCGTCGACGACGCGGTGGTGGTCGAGCACCTGTGCGTCGTCCGCGGCGGCCGCCCGGTGCTGCCCGACCTCTCGCTGCGCGTGCCCACCGGCCAGGTCGTGGGGCTCCTGGGCCCGAGCGGCGGCGGCAAGTCGACCCTGATGCGCGCCGTCGTCGGCGTCCAGGTGGTCGAGAGCGGCACCGTCACCGTGCTCGGCGCTCCCGCCGGGTCGCCCGCGCTGCGCCACCGGGTCGGCTACCTGACCCAGGCGCCCAGCGTCTACGGCGACCTCAGCGTGCGCGACAACGTGCGCTACTTCGGGCAGGTGCTCGGCGCACCGCCCGACGCCGCCGACCGGGCAATGGATGACGTCGACCTCGCCGACCACGCGGGGGTCCGGGTCGACCGCCTCTCGGGTGGGCAGCGCTCGCGGGCCAGCCTGGCCTGCGTGCTCGTGGGCTCGCCCGACCTGCTGGTGCTCGACGAGCCGACGGTCGGCCTCGACCCGGTGCTGCGCCGCGACCTGTGGGCCCTCTTCGGGCGGCTGGCCGCGGCCGGGGCCACCGTGCTGGTCTCGAGCCACGTGATGGACGAGGCCACCCGCTGCGACCGGCTCCTGCTGCTGCGCGACGGCCACATCCTCAGCGACTCGACGCTGCCGGAGCTGCTCTCCCGCACGGGTGCCGCCGACGCCGAACAGGCCTTCCTGACGCTCGTGGAGTCCCGCGGCGGGACGACCCGCGGCGAGGAGGCGGCCGGATGAGCCCCCGCATCACGCTCGCCACCGCGGCCCGGGTCCTGCGCCAGCTGCGCGCCGACCACCGCACCGTCGCCCTCATCGTGGTCGTGCCGTGCGTGCTGCTGGGGCTCCTGGCCTGGGTGTACGCCGACGCGCCCGTCGACGTGTTCGACCGCATCGGGCCGGCCCTGCTCGGCGTCTTCCCGTTCGTGGTGATGTTCCTCGTCACGAGCATCGCGACGCTGCGCGAGCGCACCTCGGGCACCCTCGAGCGGCTGCTCACCAGCCCGATGGCCAAGGGCGACCTGATGCTCGGCTACGCGCTCGCGTTCGGCATCGTGGCCGTCGTCCAGGCCCTCGTGGCGACCGCGTTCGCGGTGTGGGTCGCCGGGCTCGACATCGCCGGCCCCCTGTGGCTGCTGGTGGTCATCGCCCTGGTCGACGCGGTGCTCGGCACCGCGCTCGGCCTGCTGGCGTCGGGGTTCGCGCGCTCGGAGTTCCAGGCGGTGCAGTTCATGCCGGCCTTCGTGCTGCCCCAGTTCCTGCTGTGCGGGCTCATCCAGCCGCGCGCCGACCTGCCGCGTCCCCTCGAGCTGTTCTCGGACGTCCTGCCCCTGTCGTACGCGGTCGCCGCCATGCAGCAGGTGACCACCGACGCCCACCCGCTCGCCGAGGTGCTGCCCAGCCTCGGGATGATCGCGCTCTGGGTCGTGCTCGCATTGGTCCTCGGCAGCCTCACCCTGCGGCGGCGCACGCCCTGAGGCGGCGGCCCGCGCCTCGCGCGTCGATCGACGCCGCGGGCGGTTAGCCTGCTGCCCGTGGACGCCTCCGACCTGCTCCGCGGAGCACTGCTGCAGCTCTCCGAGTCCGACACCGTCCGCCGGGCGGTGGTCGCCGCCCCCGTCAGCCGGGCGGTCGTCGACCGCTACGTCGCGGGCGAGGCCGTCGAGGACGCCGTCTCGACCACCGCCGACCTGCGCGCCACCAACCGGCTCGCCACCATCGACCACCTCGGCGAGGACGTCACCGACCGCGAGCAGGCGGCCCGTACCCGCGACACCTACATCGCCCTGCTCGAGGCCCTCACCGAGGCCGACCTCGCCCGCTACGGCGCCACCGAGGTCAGCGTCAAGCTCAGCGCCGTCGGCCAGTCCATCCCGCGCGACGGCGACGCCATCGCCCTCGACAACGCCCGGGCCGTGTGCGAGGCCGCCGAGAAGGCCGGCACCACGGTCACCCTCGACATGGAGGACCACACCACCACCGACCGCACCCTCGAGACCGTCCGCGCGCTGCGGGCCGACTTCCCCTGGGTCGGGGCCGTGCTGCAGGCCTACCTGCACCGCACCGAGGCCGACTGCCGCGACCTGGCGGGCGAGGGCAGCCGGGTACGCCTGTGCAAGGGCGCCTACAAGGAGCCCGAGTCGGTCGCCTTCCAGGACGGCGCCGACGTCGACCTGTCGTACGTGCGCTGCCTGAAGGTCCTGATGGCCGGCGACGGCTACCCCATGGTGGCCACCCACGACCCGCGCCTGGTCGAGATCGCCCAGGCCCTGGCCGGCCACCACGACCGGCGCCCCGACAGCTACGAGCTGCAGATGCTGCTCGGCATCCGCGACCTCGAGCAGAAGCGCATCGCCGACCGCGGCCACCAGATGCGCGTGTACGTGCCGTTCGGGCGTGACTGGTACGGCTACCTGGTGCGCCGCCTGGCCGAGCGCCCGGCCAACGTCCGGTTCTTCCTGCGCTCGCTCACCTCGCGGGGCTGAGGCCGTAGGGTCGCGCCATGGGTACGGTCGCGATCTTCGGTGCCGGCGTCATGGGCGAGACGCTCCTCTCGGGGCTGCTGCGCTCGGGGCGCCCGGCCGACAGCCTCGTCATCACCGAGCGGCGGCCCGAGCGGGCCGCCGAGCTCGCCGAGCGCTACGGCGTACGGGTCCTCGACAACGCCGAGGCCGCGGCCGCCGCCGACACCCTCGTGCTGGTCGTCAAGCCCCAGGACATGGGCGCGCTGCTCGAGGAGGTGGCCCCGCACGTGGCCCCCGGCAACCTCGTCGTCAGCCTGGCGGCGGGCATCACGACGGCGTTCCTCGAGGCGCGCCTGCCCGAGGGCCGCGCGGTGGTGCGGGTCATGCCCAACACCCCGGCGCTGGTCGACCAGGGGATGGCGGCGGTCTCGTCCGGCGCGCACTGCGAGGCCGCGCACCTGGCCGAGGCCCAGGGGCTGCTGGCCGCGACCGGCAAGGTGCTCGAGGTGCCCGAGAAGCTCCAGGACGCCGTCACCGCCATCTCCGGCAGCGGCCCCGCCTACATCTTCTACGTCGTCGAGGCGATGATCGAGGCCGGCGTCGTCCTCGGGATGCCGCGGGCCACCGCCACCGAGCTCGTGGTGCAGACCCTGTTCGGCGCCGCGACCATGATCAAGGAGACGGGCCAGCACCCCACGGTGCTGCGTGAGCAGGTCACCTCCCCGGGTGGCACCACGGCCGCCGCGCTGCGCGTCATGGACGACCACAAGGTGCGGGCCGCGTTCATCAGCGCGATGGAGGCCGCCGCCACCCGCAGCGCCGAGCTGGCCGGTGGCTGAGGGCGGCCCCGGCGTGCACCCGGGGCTGCGGGTCGAGCGGGTCACCGAGGCCACCTGGCGCGCCTACCGCGACGTGCGGCTGGCCGCCCTCATCGACAGCCCGCGGGCCTTCTGGACCCGCTACGCCGAGGCCGCCGCGCGCACCGACGACGACTGGCGCACCCACGCCACCAGCGGCCCGGGCACCTGGCTGGCGTGGGACGGCGACCGGCCGGTCGGCACCGTGGCGCTCTGGCACGCCGACCACCAGCCCGCCCACGAGGCGTACCTCGTCGGGATGTGGGTCACCGCAGCCGCGCGCGGCAGCGGGGTGGCCGCGACCCTGGTCGAGACCGCCGTGGCCCAGGCCCGCGCCGACGGCCGCACACGGGTCCTGCTCGAGGTCGCCCGCGAGAACACCCGGGCCTGCCGCTTCTACCTGAGCCGTGGTTTCGTCCTCACCGGGACCTCCGGCACCATGCCCTGGGACCCCACCTGCGTCGAGGACGGGATGGTGCTCGACCTGGGCGCCGGGGCCTGAGCGCGCACCGACTGTTCACCGTCCCGCTTGCCGACCCCCACGGGTGTCGTGGGAGAGTGCTGTGCCATGAGCGAGATCACGGTGCGTCCGCTGGGCGTCGACGAGTGGGACCAGTACCGCTCGATGCGCCTCACCGCCCTCACCGAGTCGCCCGAGGCCTTCGTGGCCTCCCACGCCGACGAGGAGGCCGAGCCCGAGAGCTTCTGGCGGGCCCGGATGGAGCGCTCGGTGCGGCTCCTGGCCGAGGTCGACGGCGAGGCCGTCGGCATCGCCAGCGTCGGCGACCACGAGGACCACGAGGAGGTCGCGCAGCTGTTCGGCCTCTGGGTGCGCCCCGAGGCGCGCGGCACCGGCGTCGCCGCCCACCTGGTGCGGGCCGGGGCCCGGGTCGCCGCCGACCAGGGCCGCTCGCACCTCTACTACTGGGTGGGCACCGACAACGGCCGGGCCGTGGCCTTCGCCAGCAGCTTCGGGTTCCGGCCCACCGAGCACCGTCGCCCGATGCGCGTCGTCTCCGAGGACGACGGCGAGGAGGAGGTCGCCATGACCCTCTCGCTGACCGGCGACCGCGGCGGCCTGCCCGCGGTCTGAGCCGCTGCGCGGCCCGGGGGAGGGACGTCAGGGGCGCGCGGCCAGCCGCTCGATGAGCGTGGTCGGGCCACTGACGATCAGGGTGTCGTGCGCCGAGACCTTGGTGCTCGGCACGGCGTAGGTGAAGTCCTCGCCGGGGGCCTTGACCCCCACCACCGTGACGCCGTACTTGCTGCGGATCTGGCTCTGCTCCAGGGTGAAGCCGACCGCCTCGGTGGGCGGGCGCATCTTGACGATGGCGAACCCGTCGTCGAACTCGATGTAGTCCTGCATCCGGCCGCCCACCAGGTGCGCCACCCGGCGGCCGGTGTCGGCCTCGGGCCGCACGATGTGGTGCACCCCGATCCGGTCGAGGATGCGGGCGTGCTCGGGCGAGAGCGCCTTGGCCCAGATGGCGGGCACCCCGGCGTCGACCAGGTTGGCGGCCGCCAGCACCGAGGCCTCGACCGAGGAGCCGATCGCCACGATCGCGATGTGGAAGCGGCCGGCCCTGGCGTCGCGGATGACCCCGGCGTCGCTGGCGTCACCGTGCACCACCTGGCTGATCCGGCCGAGGAACTTCTCGGCCAGGAAGCCGTCCTTCTCGACCGCCGTCACCTTGTGCCCGAGCCGTCCGAGCTCGAGTGCGGCTGCGGCCCCGAAGCGGCCGAGCCCGATGACGAGCACCTCGTCGTCGCTGCGCGGGCCTCTGCCCATCGTCGTCCTCCCAGGATCCGGTCCGGTCGGGGCCCAGCCTGCCACGGTGGCGCTGTGTAGCGTGCAGCCATGGCCCATCGGACGAGCGTCGTGTGGGACGACGTGTTCACCGCCTACGACTTCGGGCCCGACCACCCCATGAACCCGGTCCGCCTCGACCTCACCACCCGCCTGGCACGCGCACTGGGGGTGCTCGACCACGTCGACCTCGTGCGCCCCGGCGTCGCCTCCGACGAGCTGCTCGCCACCGCGCACGATCCCGCCTACATCGAGGCGGTGCGCGCCGCCTCGGCCGACCCCGCCGCCGCCGACCCCCACCGCGGTCTCGGCACCGACGACGACCCGGCCTTCCGCGGGATGCACGAGGCCTCGGCCCGCATCGTGCAGGGCACCGTCGAGGTCTGCCGCCGGGTCTGGGAGGGCGAGGCCGACCACGGCGTCAACTACTGCGGCGGCCTGCACCACGCGATGCGCTCGCACGCCAGCGGCTTCTGCATCTACAACGACATCGTGGTCGGCATCCAGTGGCTCCTCGACCACGGCGTCGAGCGGGTCGCGTACGTCGACATCGACGTGCACCACGGCGACGGTGTCGAGCGCGCGTTCTGGAACGACCCGCGGGTGCTGACGATCTCGCTGCACGAGAGCGGGCGCCACCTCTTCCCCGGTACCGGCTGGCCCGGTGACGTCGGCGGGCCCGACGCGCGGGGGAGCGTGGCCGACGTGGCCCTGCCTCCCGGCACGACCGACGCGTCGTGGCTGCGGGCGATCGACGCCGTGGTCCCCCCGCTGGTGCGGGCCTTCGCGCCCCAGGTGCTGGTGACCCAGCACGGCTGCGACACCCACCTCGAGGACCCCCTGGCGCACCTGGCCATCACCGTCGACGCCCAGCGGAGGGCCCACGACGAGCTGCACACCCTCGCCCACGAGGTGTGCGACGGGCGGTGGGTCGCCCTCGGCGGCGGCGGCTACGAGCTGGTCGACGTCGTCCCCCGCTCGTGGACGCACCTGACCGCCATCGCGGCCCACGTCCCCGTCGACGTGCGGACCCCCGTCCCTGAGGACTGGCGCTCGCACGTCCAGGAGCTTCTTGGCCGCCCGGGCCCGCGCCGGATGGGCGACCTGCCCGAGGACCGGCTCCCGATCTGGGTGCAGCCGTGGACGATGGGGCACAACCCCGACCACCCCCTCGACCGCTCCGTCTTCGCCACGCGCCAGGCGGTCTTCCCCCTCCACGGGCTGGACCCCTGGTTCGAGTGACCGGGGCCGGCCCGTCCGCCGGATGGGGCGTCCCACGAGTTTCTCTGCGTCACCTCGGCGTGTCGGCTGGACATCCGCGACCAATTCGTCTGGTTCCCCTTCACTATCGTCACAACTGCCCCTATGGTTGCGACAGCACGACGCAGGGAGCCAAGCCGGCGCTGACTTCCGGCACTGCGTGGTGCAGAAGATCGAGGTTCAGATGTCCACGGAGCGTCAGCTCGGCGAGGTGCGGTTCCTCACCGTCGCCGAGGTCGCAGCGATCATGCGCGTCTCGAAGATGACGGTCTACCGCATGGTCCACGGCGGCGAGCTTCCCGCCATCCGGGTCGGCCGGTCCTTCCGGGTCCCGGAGGACGAGGTGCACGCGTACCTCAAGAGCTCGTTCGTCGACACTGCGTGAGCGCATCCCCACGCGTCGGCACCGGAGGGGCCGTCCCGACCTGGTCGGGGCGGCCCCTCCGTCCGTGTCCGACCGCCGCGTTTGGGCGGTCGGCGCCGCGGCGGTAGGGTGGGCAGCCGTACTTCCACGCTCCACGACGAGGGACATCGCATGGGTTCAGTCATCAAGAAGCGGCGCAAGCGGATGGCCAAGAAGAAGCACCGCAAGCTGCTGCGCAAGACGCGTCACCAGCGTCGCAACAAGAAGTGACCCCGAGTCACCTCTGACCGCCGAAGGTCCCCGGCACGGCCGGGGGCCTTTGTCGTCCCGCTGCCACCGGCGGCACCGGTCCTGCCGCCCGCGCGGTCAGTGGGTACTGTCGGGGGTAGCCCGCGCGTGACCCGTGACGTGAAGGAGCAGGCCGTGGCGAGAGTCGTCCTCGTGACCGGGGTGTCCCGGTACCTCGGAGGCCTCCTCGCGCGCCGCCTGGCCGCCGAACCGGGCGTCGAGCGCGTGGTGGGGGTCGACGTGATCCCCCCGCCGCAGGACATCGGCGACGTCGAGTTCGTCCGCGCCGACATCCGCAACCCGATGATCTCGCGGGTCATCGAGCAGGCCGGCGTCGACACCGTCGTGCACATGAACGTCATCGCCACCCCGACCTTCGTGGGCGGCCGCACGCCGCAGAAGGAGATCAACGTCATCGGGACGATGCAGCTCCTCGCGGCGTGCCAGAAGTCGACGACGGTGCGCCGGCTGGTCGTGAAGTCCTCGGCGGCCGTCTACGGCTCGACCTCGCGTGACCCCGCGATGTTCACCGAGGACATGGCCGCGCGCCGCTCGCCCAGCGGCGGGTTCGGCAAGGACTCCATCGAGGTCGAGGGGTACGTGCGCGGCTTCGCCCGGCGCCGGCCCGACACCGAGATCCTGATGCTGCGCTTCGCCAACGTGCTGGGCCCCAAGATCCGCACCTCGGTCACCGACTACTTCTCGCTGCCGGTCGTGCCGGTGCCGCTCGGGTACGACGCCCGGATGCAGTTCGTCCACGAGGACGACGCCATCGACGCCCTCGTCCTGGGGGCGACCGGCTCCGCCACCGGCGTCGTGAACATCGCGGGCGACGGCGTCGTCACCGTGCACCAGGCGGTCGCCATGGCCGCCCGGCCGATGCTGCCCATCCCGCTGCCGAGCGCCGGGCTGGTCGGTGGCGTCACCCGGCGCCTGGGACTGGCCGACTTCTCGCCCGACCAGATGTCCTTCCTCGCGTTCGGGCGGGGCCTCGACACCACCCGGATGCGCACCGTCCTCGCTTTCGAGCCGCGCTACACCTCGCGGGAGGCGTTCGCCGCCTTCGCGGGCACCCTCGGGGCGGCCGTGCCCAGGGCCCAGGTCGTCACGGACGCCGTCAGCGGCGTCGCGGGGCTCGCCAGCCAGGCCGTGCTGCGCTCCCTCGGCGCCGGGAGCGCGCGCTGATGGCCGGCCGCGGGACCCTCGCCGCCGGTGCCGCCCGGGCCACCGGCGAGCGTGCGCGCCGCCGGGCCACGCCGCTGATCGGCGCCGACCCGGTGACCGCGGCTCCCGCCGCGAAGAAGGCCACGACGAAGAAGAAGCCCACGAAGTCGGCGACGCAGAAGGCCACGCCGGCGGCGACGAAGAAGGCCACGACCACGAGGACGGCCGCCACCGTCCGGCCGGTCGCGCCCGAGCGGGCCGCCGCGCCCGTCCCCGGGTCGTCCGACAGGCCACGTCAGGTACCGGCGCCGGTCCCCGCGACCCCCGCCGCCCGCAAGCACCGACCCGCCCCGCGGGTCACCTCGGCCCCGTCGGCCCGTGCCACCACCCAGGCCGGCGAACGCACCGGCTCCCGGCGGGTCTCGCCCCGCGAGAAGGCCCGGCGTGACGCGGTCGCCCGCCGCCCCCACCTGCGCCTGGCCGAGCCCGCGCCGGTCGCCCCGCCGCCCCTCGACCCCACCGTGGTCCACGCTCCCGCCCGCAGCGGCGTGCCGGTCCCCGACGCCGCCGAGCTGGTCGAGGCCCTGGTCGCAGGGCTGCGGCTGGCCGCGCAGGCCACCGGGGTCGCCCCCGAGGACGTCGAGGCCCGGGTGGCCCAGGTGCTGGCGTTCCTGCGCCGCCGCCTCGACGGCGACTACGGCGTCGACGACTTCGGCTTCGACGACCACTTCACCGAGAACGTCTTCTACCCGATGCTGCGCCCGCTCTACCGGCACTGGTTCCGGGTCGAGGTGCGCGGCATCGAGAACATCCCTGCCGAGGGCGGCGCGCTCGTCGTGGCGAACCACTCCGGCACCATCGCGATGGACTCGCTCATGGTCCAGCTCGCCATCCACGACGAGCACCCCGCCCACCGCACCATGCGCGCCCTCGGCGCCGACCTGGTGTTCCAGACCCCGTTCATCGGCACCATCGCCCGCCGGTCGGGCTCGACCCTGGCCACCAGCGAGGACGCCGAGCGTCTCTTCGCGCGCGGCGAGCTGGTCGGCGTCTTCCCGGAGGGCTTCAAGGGCACCGGCAAGCGCTTCAGCGAGCGCTACAAGCTGCAGCGCTTCGGGCGCGGCGGGTTCGTGGCGGCGGCGCTCGCCGCCGGCGTCCCCATCGTGCCGTGCTCGGTGGTGGGCGCCGAGGAGATCTACCCGATCATCGGCTCGATGCCCACCCTGGCCCGCCTCTTCGGGCTGCCGTACGCCCCGGTCACCCCCACCTGGCCGCTGCTCGGCCCGCTCGGGATGGTGCCGCTGCCGAGCAAGTGGATCATCGAGTTCGGCGCGCCCATCAGCACCGCCGGCCACGAGCCCGGGGCGGCCGACGACCCGATGCTGGTCTTCGACCTCACCGACCAGGTGCGCGAGACCATCCAGCAGACCCTCTACACCCTGCTGATGCAGCGGCGGTCGGTCTTCTTCTGATGGAGCCGCCGGTGCGGGTCACGCTCGTCGGGCGGGTGGGCTGCCACCTGTGCGACGTCGCGCGGGAGGTCGTCGAGCGGGTCTGCGCCGACCTCGGCGTCGGCTGGGAGGAGCTCGACGTCGACCGCGACGTGGAGCCGGCGCGGCGCGCGCGCTGGACCGAGGAGGTACCCGTGACGCTGGTCGACGGCCGCCAGCACGACTTCTGGCGGGTCGACGAGACCCGGCTGCGGGCGGCCCTGGCGGCCCCGGCGCCGGAGGGGCCGGCCGGCCGCGCCGGCGCTTAGCACATCAACCTTGTGAGGAGTCTCACCGGGTCCCCGCGCGACTTTGTGCCTCCCTTCACAAAGTCGTAGGCTGGCGGGGTCCGCGGGTCCTCGCGAGCCTCTCGCTCGCTGCCCCCATGCCCGCGGCCCCGAAAGGAGCCGGACCGCTCGTGTCCACCGCAGCAGCCGCCCGCCGGGATGTCCCGGACGCAGCGGTGGCCCGTCTGCCGGGGTACCTGCGGGCCCTCACCGCCCTCGCCGCCGCCGGCACCGCCTCGGTCAGCTCCGAGGAGCTCGCGGCCGGCGCCGGCGTCAGCTCCGCGATGCTGCGCAAGGACCTCTCGCACCTCGGCAGCTACGGCGTGCGCGGGGTCGGCTACGACGTCGAGCACCTCGCCTCCGAGATCGCCGCCGCGCTGGGCCTGACCCAGGACTGGCCCGTCGCCATCGTCGGGATGGGCAACCTGGGCCGCGCGCTGGCCGCCTACCGCGGCTTCGCCGAGCGCGGGTTCCGCGTCATCGCGCTGCTCGACCACGACGAGCGGATCGTCGGCGAGGAGGTCGCCGGGTGCCCGGTGCGCCCGATGAGCGCCCTGCCCGAGCTCGTGCACGAGCAAGGGCTCGCCATCGGGGTCATCGCCACCCCGCCCGACGGTGCCCAGGTCGCCTGCGACCTGCTGGTCGAGGCCGGGGTCCGCTCGGTGCTCAACTTCGCCTCCGTGGTGCTGACCGTCCCCGACGACGTCACCGTGCGCCGGGTCGACCTCTCCACCGAGCTGCAGATCCTCGCCTTCCACGGGCACCGGTCGGCCGTCGCCGAGGCGGTGGCCCGGTGAGCCTCGTCGTCCTCGGGCTGTCGCACCACGGCGCCCCCCTGGCCCTCCTCGAGTCGGTGGCGCTCGACCCCGTCTCCGCCTCCGACCTCGAGGCCGCCGTCCTGCGCTCGGACCACGTCACCGAGGCCGTCGTCCTCTCGACGTGCAACCGCACCGAGGTCTACGCCGAGGCGCTGACCTTCCACGGGGCGCTGGTCGACATCACCAACGCCATCGCGGCCGCCTGCGACCTCGACCGCGCCGTGCTCCAGCCGCACCTGTACGTGCACTACGAGGACCGCGGCATCGCCCATGCCTTCAACGTCGCCGCCGGCCTCGACTCGATGGCCGTCGGCGAGGCCCAGATCGTCGGCCAGGTGCGGCGCAGCCTGACCCGGGCCCAGCGCGACGGCCACGTCGGGCCCGCCCTCAACGGCCTGTTCCAGCAGTCGCTGCGCGTCGCCAAGCGGGTGCACAGCGAGACCGGGATCGACCTCGTCAGCGGCTCGCTGGTGCAGGCCGGGCTCACCCGCGCCGAAGCCGTGCTGGGTGGGCTCGGCGACCTGTCGGTGCTCGTCGTCGGCGCCGGCGGGATGGGCGCGCTGGCGGCCACCACCGTCTCGCGCCTCGGCGCCCGCGAGGTCGTCGTCGCCAACCGCGCCGCCGAGCGCGGCCGGTCCCTGGCCGAGCGCGTGGGCGGCTCGGCCGTCCCGCTCGACCGTCTGGCCGAGGCGCTGGCGGCGGCCGACCTGGTCATCTCCTCCACCGGCGCCCGGGGCCAGATGATCACCGCCGACCACGTGGCCCCGGCCCTCGAGGCCCGGGGGGGCCGCCCCCAGGTGTACGTCGACCTCGCGCTGCCGCACGACGTCGACCTCGCCGTCGCCGACCTGCCGACCGTCACCCGCGTCGGGCTGGGCGAGCTCGGCGAGGACCTCGCCTCCGCCGGTACCGCGCCCCAGGTCACCGCGGCCCGCGAGCTCGTCACCGTCGAGGTCGCCACCTACCTCGTGGCGCGCTCGGCCCAGGCCGTCGCGCCCACCGTCACCGCCCTGCGCGAGCGCGCCTCGCACCTGGTCGACACCGAGCTGCGCCGGCTCGAGCGCCGCACCCCCGGGATGGGCGAGACCGAGCGGGTCGAGGTCCGCCGGGCCGTCGAGCGGGTCGTCGACAAGCTCCTGCACACCCCCACCGTCCGGGTCAAGGAGCTCGCCCAGGACGGCCAGGGCGGCAGCTACGCCCGGGCCCTGTCCGAGCTGTTCGACCTCGACCCGCGCGACGTCTCGCTGGTCTCGGCCCCGCCCGTCATCCCGGGGGAGGAGCCGTGACCGTGCTGCGCCTCGGCACCCGGCGCTCGGCCCTCGCGACCACCCAGTCGTCGTGGGTCGCCGACCGGCTGCGCTCCCTGGGCCACGACGTCGAGCTCGTCGAGGTCAGCACCCAGGGCGACCGCGACACCACCACCCCGCTGGCCCAGCTGGGGGGTACCGGCGTCTTCGTCTCCGCCCTGCGCGAGGCCCTGGCCGAGGGGCGCGTCGACCTCGCCGTGCACTCCCTCAAGGACCTGCCCACCGCGCCCGACCCGCGCACCACGGTCGCCGCGGTGCCGGTGCGCGAGGACGCCCGCGACGCCCTCGTGGCCCGCGACGGGCTCACCCTGGCCGAGCTCCCCGCCGGCTCGACGGTGGGCACCGGCTCGCCCCGCCGGCACGCCCAGCTCGCCGCGCTCGGGCTCGGCCTCGAGATCACCGGCCTGCGCGGCAACGTCGACACCCGCCTGGCCCACGTCCACGACGGCCGGCTCGACGCCGTCGTCCTGGCCGCAGCCGGGCTGCGCCGCCTGGGCCGGGCCGACGAGGTCACCGAGTGGCTCGACCCGCTCCAGGTGCTCCCGGCCCCGGGCCAGGGCGCGCTCGCGGTCGAGATCCGCGCCGACGACGCCGTGACCGCGGCCGCCGTCGCCCCGCTCGACGACCCCGACACCCGGGCCTGCGTCACCGCCGAGCGCGTCGTCCTCGCCGACCTCGAGGCGGGGTGCTCGGCCCCGGTCGGCGCCCTGGCCGAGGTCGTCGAGGGGATGGACGGCGCGGAGCTGTCCCTCCGGGCGGTCGTCGCCGCCCCTGACGGCTCCGCCGACCTCCGCCGGTCCCTGACCGGTGCCCCCGAGGAGGCGGCCGCCCTCGGGCACCGCCTCGCCCGGCTGCTCCTCGACGACGGAGCCGCCGACCTGATGTCCACGTCCACGTCCACCGACCGATCCGTCACGGAGCGTGCCCAGTGAGCCCCACGCGCTCGACCACCCCGTCCCCCCGCGTCCCCGCGCGCGTCGCCTTCGTCGGCGGCGGCCCCGGCGACCCCGGCCTGCTCACGGTGCGTGCCACCGAGCTGCTGGCCGGCGCCGACGCCGTCGTCATCGACCAGGTGGCCCGCGAGGACCTCGCCCTGCGGCACGCCCGTCCCGACGTCGAGATCGTCGACGCCGGCCACGGCGACCACGGCGAGCGGCTCACCCAGGCCTCGCGCGCCAAGCTCGTCGTCCGGGCCGCGAAGGCGCACCCCGGCGGCCTCGTCGTCCGGCTCATGGACGGCGACCCCACCGTGTTCAACGGCTTCGCCGAGGAGGCGCAGGCGCTCGTCAAGGCCGGCATCTCCTTCGAGGTCGTCCCGGGCGTCAGCTCCATCACCGCCGTTCCGGCGTACGCCGGCATCCCGCTCACCTCGACGTCCTCCACGGCCGTGCACGTCGTCGTCGCCGGCGGGGCGACGCCCGACGTCGCGGGCGGTGTCGCCCCGTCGACCACCGTCGTCGTCCTCGGGCCGCCCGACCGGGCCGCCGACGCCCTGCTGGCCCTGGCCCTCGCGGGCCGCGACCCGGCCACGCCGGTCGCCGTCACCGAGCGCGGCACCAGCACCGAGCAGCGCACGCTCGTCACCACCCTCGCCGAGGCTCCCGCCACCATGGCGGCCGGCTCCTTCCCGGTGCTGGCCGTGGTCGGCGAGACCGTCGCGATGCGCGAGACGCTCTCGTGGTTCGAGACCAAGCCGCTGTTCGGCTGGACCGTCCTGGTGCCCCGCACCAAGGAGCAGTCGGCGTCCATGACGGCCCGGCTCGAGCACCACGGGGCCACCGCCGACGTCGTCCCCACCATCTCGGTCGAGCCGCCGCGCACCCCGCAGCAGCTCGAGCGCGCCGTCAAGGGCATGGTCACCGGGCGCTACGAGTGGGTCGGCTTCACCTCGGTCAACGCCGTGCGCGCCATCCGCGAGAAGTTCGACGAGTTCGGCCTCGACGCCCGCTCGTTCGCCGGGCTCAGGGTCGCGGCGGTCGGCGGCGTCACCGCCGACGCGCTGCGGGAGTGGGGCATCAACCCCGACCTGGTGCCCACCGACGAGCAGTCGGCCCACGGCCTGCTCGAGGCGTGGCCGCCCTTCGACCCCGACCTCGACCCCATCAACCGGGTCTTCCTGCCGCGGGCCGACATCGCCACCGACACGCTCGTGGCCGGGCTGCAGGAGAACGGCTGGGAGGTCGACGACGTCACGGCCTACCGCACGGTGCGGGCCGCGCCGCCGCCGCAGCCGGTGCGCGACGCCATCAAGGGCGGCGCCTTCGACGCCGTGCTCTTCACGTCGTCCTCGACCGTGCGCAACCTCGTGGGCATCGCGGGCAAGCCGCACCCCGGCACCATCGTCGCGTGCATCGGCCCGGCGACGGCCAAGACGGCCGAAGAGCACGGGCTGCGGGTCGACGTGCTCGCCCCCGAGCCCAGCGCGGTCGCGCTGGTCGACGCGCTCGCCGACCACGGTCGCTCGCTGGCCCTGGCCGCCGCCGAGGCCGGGGAGGACGTCGTCCGCCCCAGCCAGCGCCGGCCCGGCAGCCGGAAGCGCGCGACGTGAGCCCCCGGCCGTTCCCCGCGGCTCCCTTCCCGGCGGGGCGGCCCCGCCGGCTCCGCAGCAGCGCGGCCGTGCGGCGCCTCGTCGCCGAGACCCGCCTGCACCCGGCCGAGCTGGTGCTGCCGGTCTTCGTCCGTGAGGGCATCGACGCGCCGGTGCCGATCTCGGCCATGCCCGGCGTCGTGCAGCACACCCTCGACAGCCTGCTCGACGAGGCGCGCCGCTGCGTCGACGCCGGCCTGGGCGGGATCATGGTCTTCGGCGTGCCCGAGGCCAAGGACGCCCGGGGCTCGGGCGCCGACGACCCCGACGGCATCCTCAACCTCGCGCTGGCCCGGCTGGTCGAGGATGTCGGTGAGGACCTCGTCGTGATGAGCGACCTCTGCCTCGACGAGTTCACCGACCACGGGCACTGCGGCGTGCTGGCGCCCGACGGCACCGTCGACAACGACGCCACCCTCGACCGGTACGCGTCGATGGCGCTGGCCCAGGCCGCGGTCGGCACGCCGGTGCTCGGGCTCTCCGGGATGATGGACGGCCAGGTCGGGTACGTGCGCGCCGCCCTCGACGCCGCGGGCCACACCGATACCGCGATCCTCGCCTACGCGGCCAAGTACACCTCGGGGCTCTACGGGCCGTTCCGCGAGGCGGTGCAGTCCTCCCTGGTCGGCGACCGCGCCACCTACCAGCAGGACCCCGCCAACGGGCGCGAGGCACTGCGCGAGCTCGAGGCCGACATCGCCGAGGGCGCCGACCTCGTGATGGTCAAGCCCGCCGGCCCGCACCTCGACGTCATCGCCGCGGCGGCCGCCGTGTCGCCGGTGCCGGTCGTCGCGTACCAGATCTCCGGGGAGTACTCGCAGATCGAGGCGGCCGCCGAGCGCGGCTGGGTCGACCGCGAGCGCGTGATGATGGAGAGCCTCATCGGCATCCGCCGGGCCGGGGCGCAGGTCGTCCTCACGTACTTCGCGCTCGAGGCCGCCGCGTTGCTCTGAGGCGCTGCTCTGCGCGGTCGCGGCGCAGTGGTCGGCACGTGCGGGGTTGTTGCGGTGGGGGTGGGCCCCGGACGACCACGACTCGGCACGTGCGGGGTTGTTGCGGTGGGGGTGGCCCCGGACGCGACGGAGCCGCCGTCGGCCCCTGCACCGACGGCGGCTCCGTGGGCTCCGGTGACCCGGAGCGGTGGACCTCGCTCAGGCCTGCTTGGCGAGCTGGAGGTCGATGGCGATCTTGATCTTCTCGGAGACCAGGACGCCGCCCTTCTCGAGGTTGGCATTCCAGGTCAGGCCCCAGTCGGTGCGGTCGATCTCGCCGGTGGCCTCGAAGGCGGCCTTCTCGTTGCCCCACGGGTCGGTGGCGACGCCACCGAAGTCGACATCGAGCGTGACGGGCTTGGAGATGCCCTTGATGGTGAGGTCGCCGGTGAGGGTCGAGCCGTCGAAGGAGGTGGAGACGAAGGTCATCTCGGGGAAGGCCTCGGCGTCGAAGAAGTCGGCGCTGACGAGGTGCGCGTCGCGGTCGGGGGTGCCGGTGGCGACCGAGGCGGTCTTGATGGTGACGTCGGCGCGCGCAGCGGCGAGGTCGTCAGCGACGGTGACGGTACCCGTGACGTCGGTGAAGCGGCCACGGACCTTCGTGACCATCAGGTGGCGGGCGACGAAGCCGACCTCGGTGTGGGTGGGGTCGATGGTCCAGGTGCCGGTGGACAGGCCGGTGAGGGTGCTGGTGCTCATGGGTGGTGCTCCTTGGGGTCTAGGTGGTTCGAGGACCACAGTAGTTTATCCTTCAACTATGCGCCAGTCCCCGATGTTCCCTGCTCTCAGCGAGCCCACGCCGTGCCACGATGGCCCGATGGAGACCGGGGTGCGCTGGCTGAGCGAGCAGGAGCAGCGCTCGTGGCGTGCCTACCTGCGCGCCACCCGCCAGCTCGACGCCGCCCTCGACCGCGACCTGCAGTGCTCCGGCGTCAGCCTCAGCGAGTACGAGCTGCTGTCGATGCTGTCCGAGGCCGACGGCGGCCGGCTGCGGATGTCGGCGCTGGCCGACCTCATCGTCCAGTCGCGCAGCCGGGTCACGCACACCGCCGCCCGGCTCGAGCGGCGGGGGTGGGTGCGCCGCACGCCGGCGCCCGACGACGGCCGCGGGGTCGTCCTCGAGCTCACCGCCGACGGCCTGGCCGCCGTCGAGTCGTTCGCCACCGTGCACGTCGAGAGCGTGCGCCGCCACCTGGTCGACGTCCTCAGCGCCGAGCAGCTCAACGGCCTGGGCGCCGCCCTGCAGGCGGTGTCGCGCGCCTACGAGGCCGACCCCGACACCCCGGACCCCACCGAGTGCCCGACAATGGAGCCGTGAGCGCCTCCACCCCCACCGCCCCCTCCGACACCGACGCCCCCGCCTCCGCGGCCCTCCTGGCCCGGGCCCGGGCCGTGACCCCCGGGGGCGTGAACTCCCCGGTGCGGGCCTTCCGGTCGGTCGGCGGCACCCCGCGCTTCATGGTCCGCGGCGCGGGGCCGTACCTCACCGACGCCGACGGCACCGAGTACGTCGACCTCGTCGGCAGCTGGGGCCCGATGATCCTCGGCCACGCGCACCCGGCCGTGCTCGACGCCGTGTACGACGCCGCCTCGCGGGGCACCTCGTTCGGCACCCCCAGCGAGAACGAGGTGGCCCTGGCCGAGGAGATCGTCGCGCGCATCGGGCCGGTCGACCAGGTGCGCCTGGTCTCCAGCGGCACCGAGGCCACGATGAGTGCCATCCGGCTGGCCCGTGGCTTCACCGGTCGACCCCTCGTCGTCAAGTTCGCCGGGCACTACCACGGGCACGTCGACTCCCTGCTGGTCGCGGCGGGGTCGGGCGTCGCCACCCTGGCCCTGCCCGACTCGGCCGGCGTCCCGGCCCAGATGGCCGCCGAGACCCTGGTGCTGCCGTTCAACGACGTCGAGGCGCTCGAGGCCGTGTTCGCGGCCCGCGGCGACCAGATCGCGTGCGTCATCACCGAGGCCGCGGCCGGCAACATGGGCGTGGTCACCCCGCAGCCCGGCTTCACCGAGGCGCTGCGCCGGGTCACCGCCGAGCACGGCGCGCTGCTGGTCACCGACGAGGTCATGACCGGCTTCCGCTGCAGCCGCGCCGGCTGGTGGGGGTACGAGGGCGTGGACGTCACCCCCGACCTGATGACCTTCGGCAAGGTGATGGGTGGGGGCTTCCCGGCCGCGGCGTTCGGCGGCCGCGCCGACGTGATGGCGCTGCTCGCGCCCGACGGCCCCGTCTACCAGGCGGGCACCCTGTCGGGGAACCCGGTGGCCACGGCGGCCGGGCTCACCACCCTGCAGCACTGCGACGACGCCGTGTACGCGCGCCTCGACGAGGTCTCCCGCACCATCAGTGCGGCCGCGTCCTCGGCGCTCGCCGCGGCCGGCGTGCCGCACCGGGTGCAGCACGCCTCGTCGATGTTCTCGGTGTTCTTCCGTGAGGGCGAGGTGCGCGACTACGACGACGCCCGCGACCAGGACACCGCCGCCTTCGGTCGGTTCTTCCACGCGATGCTGTCGGCCGGGGTCTACCTGCCGCCGAGCGCCTTCGAGTGCTGGTTCGTCTCGGCCGCGCACGACGACGCGGCCGTGCAGCGCATCCTGGACGCGCTGCCCGCGGCCGCGGCCGCCGCGGCCGGCTGACCGCGCATCGAACCCGGTCGGGCGTCCTCAGGTCCGTTTGCGACAATCGGGACCATGACGTCGACCCCGGGTGGTAGCGCCCCCGCCGAGCCGCAGCGCACCACGGTGCACCTGCTGCGCCACGGCGAGGTCCACAACCCCGGGCGCATCCTCTACGGCCGGCTGCCGGGCTACCACCTCAGCGAGCTGGGGCGCTCGATGGCCGAGCTGGTGGCCGAGCACCTGGCCGACCACGACATCGTCCACGTCGTGTCGAGCCCCCTCGAGCGCGCTCAGGAGACCGCTGCTCCGCTGGCGGCCGCGCACGGGCTCGATCCCGTCATCGACGACCGCGTCATCGAGTCCGGCAACGACTTCGAGGGGCTGCCGGTGGCCGGGGGCCGGGGGCTGCTGCGGCATCCGCGGCTGTGGCCCAAGATGGTCAACCCGTTCCGGCCCTCGTGGGGCGAGCCCTACACCGAGATCATCACCCGGATGCGGGACGCGATCGTCGACGCGCGTGCCGCCGCCCGGGGTCACGAGGCCGTCGTGGTCAGCCACCAGTCGCCGATCTGGATGATCCGGCTGGCCACCGAGGGTCGCTCGCTGGTGCACAACCCGGGTCGCCGCGAGTGCTCGCTGGCCAGTCTGACCTCCCTGACCTTCCTCGGCGACGAGCTGCTCTCGCTGGCCTACTGCGAGCCCGCCGCCGCGCTGCTCCCGCAGGCCCAGAAGGGGGCGGGCGCGTGAGCCCGTCCGCCCGGCCGCCGCGGCCCTCGCGGCGGCTCGCCCTGGCCACCGCCGGGCTGGCCGCGCTGGTGCTCGCCGGCTGCACCCAGGACCCCAACTCCGTTGCGGCCCAGGCGAAGGCGGGCGACCAGAAGGGCTACCTCTCCGGCGACGGCGCCGTCGAGACCATCCCGGTCGCCGACCGCGCCGAGCCCGTGACCATGAACGGCTCGCTGCTCGACGGCACCGCGTGGGACATCACCTCCACCCGCGGCCAGGTGCTGGTGCTCAACGTGTGGGGGTCATGGTGCGCGCCCTGCGTCGCCGAGGCGCCCGACCTCGAGAAGGCCTGGCAGGAGCTCCAGGACAAGAAGGCGCCGGTGCGGTTCGTGGGGATCGACTTCCGCGAGGAGGCCGCCCGCGGCGCGGCCTTCGTGAAGAAGGCCGGCATCACCTACCCGAGCCTGACCGACGAGGGCGGCGTGCTCGTCCTGCGGCTCCAGGGCAAGGCGCCGACCGTCCCCACCACCCTCGTCCTCGACCGGAAGGGGCGCATCGCCGCCCGGGTCAACGGCCCGGTCGACGCGAGCACCCTCACCGGGCTCGTCGACGACGTGGTCGCCGAGGCATGACCCCCGCCGTGCTGCCCGCCCTCGCCGCGTCCACCGGCGACGCCGTGACCACCGGAGCGCTGCCGCTGGCCGTGGCGGTCGCGGCGCTCGCCGGGCTGGTGTCGTTCGCCAGCCCGTGCGTGCTGCCGCTGGTGCCCGGCTTCCTCGGGTACGTCACGGGCCTCACGGGGGAGTCGGCGCAGGAGCGCTCGCGCGGGCGCACCCTCACCGGCGCCGCCCTGTTCGTCGTCGGCTTCACGCTGGTCTTCGTACTGGGGTCGATCTTCGTCACCGGGGCCGGGCGCGCGCTGGTCGAGCACCGCACCCTGCTGATGCGCGCCGGGGGGGTCGTGGTGGTCCTGATGGGGTTGGTCTTCCTCGGCATCGGGACCCAGCGCGAGGCCAAGCTGCACTGGCGCCCGCGGGCCGGGCTGCTCGGCGCGCCCCTGCTCGGCGCGGTGTTCGCGCTCGGCTGGGCGCCCTGCACCGGGCCCACCCTGGCCGCCGTGCTCGTCATGGCCACCGCCTCCGTCGACCCCCAGGTGGGCCGCGGGGTCGCGCTGGCCGTCGCGTACGGCCTCGGCCTCGGCCTGCCGTTCCTCCTCGTGGCCGCCGGGCTCGACCGGGCGGGGCGCTTCTCCGGGTGGCTGCGGCGCCACCAGCGCGGCATCCAGCTGCTCGGGGGCGCGATGCTCGTGCTCGTCGGGCTCCTGCTGCTCACCGGCGTCTGGGAGGACCTCAACCGCTGGCTCCAGACCGAGCTCGTCGCCGGGTTCCAGGTGAGCGTATGAGCACCACCCGCGACGAGACGGCGCTCTCGACCCAGCCGGTCCCCGAGGGCGAGGCCGGCGGCGGCGGCGGGCGCCGCGACGGGTCGGTGACGCTGCCGAGCCTCGGCCCGGTCGGTTGGCTGCGCTACGCCTGGCGCCAGCTGACCAGCATGCGCACCGCGCTGTTCCTCCTGCTGCTGCTGGCGGTCGCGGCCATCCCGGGCTCGACCTTCCCGCAGCGCTCGATCGACGCCGCCCGCACCACGCAGTGGATCACCGACCACCCCACCGCCGGGCCGCTGCTCGACCGGCTGGGGTTCTTCGAGGTCTACGCCGCACCGTGGTTCGCGGCCATCTACCTGCTGCTGTTCGTCTCGCTCATCGGGTGCGTGGCGCCGCGCAGCCGCATCCACTGGCACCAGGTGCGCTCGACGCCCCCGCGGGCCCCGCGCCGCCTCGAGCGGTTGGCCGCGCACCGGGAGCTCACGGTCGACGGCACCCCCGACGTGGTGCGCGACCGGCTGCGGGCCCGGCTCAGGAGCCGGCGCTACCGGGTGCACGCCCACGACGACACCACCCTCTCGGCCGAGAAGGGCTACCTCAAGGAGAGCGGCAACCTGGTCTTCCACCTGGCGCTGATCGGGGTGCTGCTGGGCGTCGCGTGGGGGCACCTGCTGGGCTGGAAGGGCGACGTCATCCTGCCCGTGGGCCAGACCTTCGCGAACACCCTGTCGCGCTACGACACCTTCAGCCCCGGCCCGTGGGTCGACCCCACCGACCTCGACCCGTACACGATCCGGCTCGATCGGATGGACGTGCAGTTCGAGACCCAGGACAAGGGCCGCGGGCAGTTCGGGATGCCGCGTGACTTCCGCGCGTTCACCACCGTGACCGACGCCTCGGGGCACTCCGAGCCGCGCGAGATCGCCGTCAACCACCCGCTCGAGACCGGCGGGGGCTCGGTGTTCCTGCTCGGCAACGGCTACGCGCCGCACATCACCGTACGCGACGCCGACGGCACGGTCATCTACTCCGACGCCACCCCGTTCCTGCCCCAGGACAACAACTACACCTCGGTCGGGGCGGTCAAGGTGCCCGGCGCCCAGCCCGACGAGCTCGGGTTCGCGGGGTTCTTCCTGCCGACCGGGGTCATCGACGACCAGCGCGGGCCGCACTCGATCTTCCCCGACACCGCGGACCCGCAGCTGGCGCTCACCGCCTTCGAGGGGAAGCTCTTCCCGAACGGCGCGCCGCAGTCGGTCTACACGCTGAACACCTCGGCCATGAAGCCGCTGCCGGGCAAGGACGGCGAGGGGCAGCTGCGCATCCTGCTGCGCCCCGGGCAGACCTTCGACCTGCCCGACCAGCGCGGGTCGATCACCTTCGACGGTGTCGAGCGCTTCGCGGGGCTGTCGATCCGTACCGACCCGGGCAAGACCCTCACCCTGGTGTCGGCCCTGCTGGCCCTGGCCGGGCTCGTGCTGAGCCTGGTCGTGCGCCGTCGAAGGGTGTTCGTGCGGGTTCGTCCCGCACCCGAGGATGGACGTACCGTGGTCTCCGTCGGCGGCCTGGCCAAGGACGACGACGAGGGCATGGACGACGAGCTCGCCGCCGTGCTCACCGCACCCGAAGGAAGCCGATGACCGACTACACGCTGGCCCAGCTCTCGAACTACTCCGTCTACTCGGCGATGGTCGTGCTGACCCTGGCGATGCTCGCCTACGCGCTGTACCTGGCGCGGATCGCGCCCGAGCGCAGTGAGCGCACCGCCGAGGTCCCCGAGCGCGAGCTCGTGGCCGCGGGGGCCGGAGCGCCGGCGCCGGAGGCCGGGATCGAGGGATCCGCACCCGGGGCCGCGAACGGCGACGCCGGCGTGGACCGCCGTGGCGGCGCCGTCGAGGGGCCCGAGCCGCTGGGGGCCCGCAAGGCCGCCGGCGTGGGGCGGATGCTGACGCTGCTCGGCACCCTCCTGGTGGTGGCCGGTGTGGTGCTGCGCGCGCTCGAGGTGCACCGCTGGCCGCTGGGGAACATGTACGAGTTCGCGCTGGTCGGGGCGATGTTCACGCTGCTGGTCTTCACCGGCTGGTCCGCCCGCCGCGACCTGCGCTGGCTCGGGCTCTTCGTGGTCGGGCCGGTGCTGCTGGTGATGGGCGCCGCCATCACGGTCTGGTACACCGACGCCTCCGAGCTGATGCCGTCGCTGCGCTCGTACTGGCTGGCCATCCACGTCACCGTCGCCACCATGACCGTCGCGGTCTTCACCATCGGCGCCTCGCTCGGCGTCCTCTACCTGATCCAGGACCGGCTCGAGACGACCGGCTCGCCGCGGGCGGCGTTCATGCGGCGCCTGCCCACGGCCCGCGGCCTCGAGCGGCTCACCTACGCGGCGCACGTCGTGGCGTTCCCGATGTGGACCTTCACCGTCATCGCCGGCGCGATCTGGGCCCGCCAGGCGTGGGGGTCGTACTGGAACTGGGACCCCAAGGAGGTGTGGAGCTTCGTCATCTGGGTCGTCTACGCCGCCTACCTCCACGCCCGGGCCACCACCGGCTGGAAGCGGCAGAACGCCACGTGGATCGCGCTGGCCGGGTTCGTGTGCGTCCTGATGAACTTCGCGGTCGTCAACATGTACTTCGTGGGCCAGCACTCGTACTCGGGCCTCTGAGGTCGGGTCGCCGCCATGAACGCCTTCCTCCGCTACACCGTGCTGCGCCTCCTGGTGTTCTTCGGATGCCTGATGCTGCTCTGGCTCGCGGGCCTGCGCGCCGAGGACGAGCGGCTGCTGCTGGTCGTCGGGGCGGCGCTGCTGTCGATGGTGGTGTCGTTCTTCGCGCTCAAGCGCTTCCGTGAGGACTACTCGGCCCAGGTGGCCACCACCCTCGAGCGGCGCACCACCCAGCGCCGGGCCCAGGGCGGCGACGCGCTCACCGACGAGGACATCGAGGACGAGGAGGCGGCGCGCCGCGCTGCCCCCGGCGACGGCGACTTCCGCTGAACCCACCACCGGCCCGGCATCGGGAGCACCCGGACCTCCGCGCCGTGTGAGGGGTCGTCCGCTGCCTCTCGGATGCTCCCGGACCGGGAGCACACGCGCCACGAGGCCTGCACCACGATCGGGAGCATCCGAGAGCCGACGGCGGAGCCCCCGCCCGGTGGCTCAGGCCGATGAGCGACCGACCGCGACGCCCACCACCACCAGCACGGCGTACGCCACCTCGTACAGCCCGGTCGAGGCCAGCACCGGGATGAGCCCGGGCCCCACCGTCCCGGCGCGCACGACGCGCACCCCGCGCGCGGCCAGCGGCAGGGCCAGCAGCCCCAGCAGCGACCACGGCTCCCACAGGGCGAGCAGCAGCAGCGCCACCAGCGAGACCGCCAGCAGCCCGACGTAGAGCCCCCGCGTGCGGGCGTCGCCCATCCGCACGGCGAGGGTGCGCTTGCCGTGCTCGGTGTCGGTGGGGATGTCGCGCAGGTTGTTGGCCACGAGGATGGCCGAGGCCACCGCCCCGACCCCGACCGCCCCCACGAGCCCGAACCACGACACGGCCCCGGCCTGGGTGTACTCGGTGCCGAGCGTCGCCATCAGCCCGAAGAACACGAACACGTAGACCTCGCCCTGGCCCCGGTAGCCGTAGGGGTTGTCGCCGCCGGTGTAGCGCCACGCCGCGACGATGGCCAGCGCGCCCAGCGGCAGCATCACCCACGCGTGCGACAGCACGACGAGCACCAGCCCCAGCACCCCGGCGGCGCCGAAGGCCGCGAACGCCGCCCGCTTGACCGACGCCGGCGCCGCGAGCCCCTGGCCGACGAGGCGCACCGGCCCGGCCCGTACCTCGTCGGTGCCGCGGACGCCGTCGGAGTAGTCGTTGGCGTAGTTGACGCCCACCTGCAGCGACAGCGCCACCAGCAGGGCGAGGACGGCCGGCAGCAGCGCGGCCTCACCGAACCGCAGCGCGGCGGCCGAGCCGAGCAGCACCGGGGCGATGGCGGCGGGCAGGGTGCGCGGGCGGGCACCCGCCACCCACTGGGCGGTCGTGGCCATCGGGTCAGAGGCCCCGGAGGAACTCGGGGTCGTCGTCGGGGCCGCGCGGGGGCCGTGGCCCCGGACCGTTGCCCTGGCCGCGGCGGCGCCGGTCGAGGTCCCACCGCTCCTGCTGGGTCAGCCCGGCCTGGGTGGCCGCCTCCCGGGACGGCCGCCCCGCCACCAGCCACGCCACCGGCCCGATGACCGGGAACAGCAGCACGAGCAGGAGCCAGGCGATCTTGGGCAGGTTGCGCACCAGCAGGTCGTCGGTCTGGATGCAGTCGACGAGGCAGTAGATCGTCAGCGCCAGGCTGAGGATGAGGGGCAGGTACCGCAACACGGGCCCATCATCCCACGCCGAAGAGCGCGGCCACCGCGGCCCGGTCGGGCTTGCCCGGCCCCCGGAGCGGTACCGCGCCGGCCGCCGTCACGCGCCGCGGTAGGGCGTGGTCGGGGACGTGCCCGCGCAGGTGCTCGCGGACCTCGACCACCGACAGCGGCCGGGCACCGGCGGTCGGCACCACGAGCAGGCTCACCGCCTGGCCCCACTCCGGGTCCGCGGTGCCGACGACCACGGCCTCACTGACGCCCGGCACGTGCTCGAGCGCCGCCTCCTCGACGACACGCGGCGCCACCTTCATCCCGCCGGTGACCACGACGTCGTCGAGCCGCCCGTCGACGTGCAGCACGCCGTCGTCGTCGACCCGCCCCGCGTCGTCGGTGCGGTACCAGCGTGACCCGTCGGTGTCGACGGCGAAGGCCGCGAAGGTCAGGTCGGGCCGGCCGAGGTAGCCGCCCGCCAGGGTGTCGCCCCCCAGCTCGACGCGGCCGTCGGCATCCACCCGCACCCGGACCCCGCTGAGCGCCCGGCCGTCGTAGACGCACCCGCCCGCGGTCTCGCTCATCCCGTAGGTCGTGACGACCCGGACCCCCGCACTCTCGGCCCGCCGGCGCAGCAGCGGGGGGGTCGCGGCGCCACCCACCAGCACGCCGTCGAGGGATGCCAGCGCAGCCGTGGCCGCGGGGTCGTCGAGCAGCCGTACCAGCTGGGTCGGGACGACCGAGGTGTAGTGGCGGTGGCCGGGGGAGAGGCGGCGCACCCCGGCCGTGAACGCGGCCGGGGTGAAGCCGCCCGAGGTGTCGGTGGCCACCGGCTCGGTGTCGGCGTCGAGGCTGCGCAGCAGCACCTGGACGCCGGCCACGTGGCCCGCCGGGAGCGTCAGCAGCCACTGCCCGGGGCCGCCGAGGCGCGCGTGGGTGGCGTGCGCGCTGGCCCGCAGGGCGTCGCCGCCGAGCATCGCCAGCTTCGGCGTCCCGGTCGAGCCGGAGGTCCCGACCACCACGGCCAGGTCGTCGGGCAGGCCGGCCGCGGAGTGCCGCGGCAGCACCGGCGCGGGGGACCCGGCCAGGTACGGCGCCACGGGGGCACCACCGGCCAGGGCCCGGGCCAGGCGCGGCAGGACCGCGACCGCGTCGGCCCCGGCGGGGACGGCCAGTGGCTCGATCTCCATGCCGCTCACTGTAGGCAGCCCGGGCGGGGCGCCCGTCGCCGGCACGGCCGCCGGCTCGTGCGCCTCCCGCTCATCCGGTGTTGCGCAGCCCCGCGGCGATGCCGTTGATGGTCAGCAGGAGCGCGCGCTGGAGGTCGCCGTCGGCCGGCGCGCCCTCGGGCAGGGCCCGGGCCCGCGCCAGCAGCGAGGTCTGCAGCGCGTGCAGCGGCTGGAGGTAGTCGTCGCGGATCGCGAGGGTCCGGCGCAGCAGCGGGGCGGCCTCGAGCAGCCCCGACTGGCCGGTGACGAGCAGCACCTCCTCGACGGTGCGGGCGTGCTCGGCCCGGATGGCGTCGAACAGGTGCGCCGAGCCCTCCGGCACGAGGTCGCGCACGTAGCGCGCGGCGATGTCGAGGTCGGTCTTGGCCAGCGTCATCTGCACGTTCGACAGGAAGGTGCGGAAGAACGGCCACGAGCCGTACATCTCGGCCAGGGTCTCGGCGCGGCCGGCCTCGCGAGCCGCCGCCAGCCCGGAGCCCACGCCGTACCAGCCCGGCAGGATGATCCGCGACTGGGTCCAGCCGAAGACCCACGGGATGGCGCGCAGGTCCGAGAGGTCGCCCTCGCCGCCCGGCCGCTTCGAGGGGCGCGAGCCGATGTTCATCGCGCCGAGCTCCTCGACGGGCGTGGCCGTGACGAAGAAGCGGAACAGCTCGGGGTCGCGGACCAGGGCGCGGTAGGCCTCCTGTCCGGCGCCCGCCAGCACGTCCATGGTGGCGTTCCAGCGCTCGAGCACCTCGGGGGGCAGCATCGACCGGCGGTGCAGCACCGAGCCCTCGAGCACCGCGGCCAGGGCGGTCTCGAGGTTCCAGCGCCCCAGCCCGGGGAGGGTGTACTTGTCGGAGATGACCTCGCCCTGCTCGGTGATCTTGATCGGGCCGTCGAGGCTGCCGTTGGGCTGGGCCATGATCGCCTCGCCGGTGGGGCCGCCGCCGCGCCCCACGGACCCGCCCCGGCCGTGGAAGAGCCGCAGCACCACGCCGTGCCGGCGGGCGATGTCGCGCAGCGAGCGCTGGGCGCGGTGGATCTGCCACTGCGAGGCCGCGATCCCCGCGTCCTTGGACGAGTCGGAGTAGCCCAGCATGATCTCCTGCACGTCGCCGCGGGCGGCCACGATGCGCCGGTACGCCGGGTCGCCGAGCATGGCCTCGAGCAGCGGGCCGGCCTGCTCGAGCTCGGCCACCGTCTCGAACAGCGGGGCGAAGCCGATGCGGGCGGTGGCCGCGGCGGCGTCGGACCCGGGGTCGACCAGCCCGGCCTCGCGCGCCAGCACCACGACCGCGAAGATGTCGTCGACGTCGTGGGTCATCGACACGATGAAGGTCTCGACCACGTCGGGGCCGAAGCGGTCGAGCGCGTCACGGATGGCGCCCATCAGGGCCAGCGAGGCGCGCGCGGTGTCCGGCAGGTCGGGGCGGGTGCCGCCCAGCAGCGGTCGGCGCGAAGCCATCTCGCGCGAGAGCAGAGCGATGCGGGCCGGGCGGTCGAGCTCCGCGTACGGGGTGTCGGGCTCACCGATGCGGTCGTAGAGGGCGGCCAGGGCCTCGTGGTGCTTCTCGCTGTGCTCGCGCACGTCGAGGGTCGCGAGGCCCAGGCCGACCGCGGTGGCGGTGCGGATGAGCCGCAGGATGCCCCCGTCGGCCGTGAGCCGGTCGCCGCTCTCGAGCATCGAGTCGCGGACGAGGGCCAGGTCGGCCAGCACCTCGTCGAGGCCGAGGTAGTCGCGCCCGGGCTCGTGGGGGGAGCCCTGCGCGAGCCGGTCGCGGGTGCGCTGCAGCCGGACGCTGACGTAGGTGAGCTTGAGCCGGTAGGGCTCCTCGGCGTTGAGCCGCCTGATGGTGCGGTAGGTGATGGGCAGGGCCTCGGCGTCGCGCTCGAGGCTCTCGAGGAGCTCGGCCGACGCGGCCACCACGCGGGTCGACGGGCTCATCTCGACCAGCAGCCCGTCGACGGCCTCGACCAGGGTCCGCAGCCCCACGTCGTGCTGGAGCGCCAGGACGTCGAGGGTCACCTCGGGCGTCACGAACGGGTTGCCGTCGCGGTCGCCGCCGGCCCAGGTGCCGAACCGCAGCGGGCGGGCGCCGACCGGCAGGGTGACCCCGATGTCGCCGAGCGTGCGGTCGAGCTCCTCCAGCAGGTCGGGGACGACCTGGCCGGTGAGGGAGTGCAGGTAGTAGACGGCCGTGCGGGCCTCGTCCTTGGGCTCGGGGCGGACCACGCGCAGCTCGTCGGTCTGCCACAGCAGGTCGACGAGCTCGGCCAGGCGGCGCTCGAGCCGTGGGGTGTCGATGCGGGGGCGCAGCGGGTCGGACAGGGCGGCGACGGTGTCGGCGACCTTGCGCAGCAGCTCGAGCACCGAACGGCGGCTGGCCTCGGTGGGGTGGGCCGTGAAGACCGGGCGGTACTCGACGCGCGCCAGCACGTCGTGCAGCAGGTCGGCGTCCAGGGTGCCGTCGGCCAACGCGGCGCCGATGCGGCCCGCGGTGGCGGCCAGAGGCCCCTCGCCGGCGCCGGACAGCTCGCGCCAGCGGTGCAGCTGCTCGGTGATGTTGACCAGCTGGAAGTAGGCGGTGAAGGCGCGCGCGAGCCGCACGGCGGTGGCGTCGTCGACGCTCGCCAGGACCTCGTGCAGCGACGGGTCGTCCTCGCGCGAGAGCCGCCGGACCCGCTCGACCAGGGCCAGCAGCTCCTCGCCCTCGTGCCGGATGAGGGACTCGCCGAGCAGCCGGCCGAGCTGGCGCACCGATGCCCGCAGCGCCGCGTGGTGGGCGTCGGAGGTCACGCCGCCGGCGTACTGGCCGACGTCGGGCACCCGGCGGTCGGCCTCGATCAGCTGCTCGGTGCTCGGCTCGCTCATGCCCCCAGTCTGGGACGGTGCGGGCGGCCGTGGCGAGGGCGTCCGGTGGGCGGTCCTCGGCGTCAGTAGTACCAGGGGAAGGGCGACCAGTCGGGGTCGCGCTTCTCGAGGAACTGGTCTCGGCCCTCGACGGCCTCGTCGGTCATGTACGCCAGCCGGGTCGCCTCGCCGGCGAAGACCTGCTGGCCCATCAGCCCGTCGTCGAGCAGGTTGAACGCGAACTTGAGCATCCGCTGCGCCTGCGGCGACTTCCCCATGATCTCGCGGGCCACCTGCAGGGCCTCGACCTCGAGCTCGGCGTGGTCGGCGACGATGTTGACCGCGCCCATCCGGTGCATGTCGTCGGCGGTGTAGGTGCGCCCGAGGAAGAAGATCTCGCGGGCGAACTTCTGCCCCACCATCTTCGCGAGGTACGCGCTGCCGTAGCCGCCGTCGAACGAGCCCACGTCGGCATCGGTCTGCTTGAACCGCGCGTGCTCGCGGCTGGCCAGGGTCAGGTCGCAGACGACGTGCAGGCTGTGGCCGCCGCCGGCCGCCCAGCCGTTCACGACCGCGACCACGACCTTGGGCATGGTGCGGATGAGGCGCTGGACCTCGAGGATGTGCAGGCGGCCGCCCTCCGCCCGGACCCGGCGCTCGTCGACGGTGTCGGCGGTGGCGCCGTCGGCGTACTGGTAGCCCGACCGGCCGCGGATGCGCTGGTCTCCGCCGGAGCAGAAGGCCCACTTGTCGGCGCTGCCGGTGCCCTGCGGGCCGGGGCCGTTGCCGGTGAGGAGCACGACGCCGACGTCGGCGGTGCGGCGCGCGTGGTCGAGCACGCGGTAGAGCTCGTCGACGGTGTGCGGGCGGAAGGCGTTGAGCACCTCGGGCCGGTCGAACGCGACGCGCACGCAGCCGAGGCCGACCGCCCGGTGGTAGGTGACGTCGGTGAGGTCCTCGAAGCCGGGGACGGCCTCCCAGGCCGAGGGGTCGAAGGTCTCGCTGACTCCGTCGATCGCGCTCACGGGCTCAGGCTATCGGCGCCCCGGCCGCTCTACGGTGGGCGGATGACACTGCCCCCGTTGCCCGAGCTCCTGGGATCGCTCCACGTCGTGGCGGTGCCGCTGCGCGTGCCCTTCCGCGGCATCGTCACGCGCGAGGTCGCGCTGGTGCGCGGGCCGGCCGGATGGGGCGAGTTCGGCCCCTTCCTCGAGTACGGCCCGCCCGAGGCCGCCCGATGGCTGGCGGCGGCGGTCGAGTCGGCGTGGGAGGCCTGGCCCGAGCCGCTGCGCGACGAGGTCCCGGTCAACGCCACGGTGCCGGCGGTCCCGGCCGACCAGGTCGCGGGCGTGCTGGCGCGCTTCCCCGGCTGCACCACCGCCAAGGTCAAGGTGGCCGAGCAGGGCCAGGCGCTCGCCGACGACGTCGACCGCGTGGCGGCGGTGCGCGCCGCCCTGGGGCCTGCGGGTCGCGTCCGGGTCGACGCCAACGGGGCCTGGTCGGTCGACGAGGCGCTGGAGGCGCTCCGCCGCCTGGCGCCGTACGACCTCGAGTACGCGGAGCAGCCGTGCGCCCGCGTCGAGGAGCTGCGCGACCTGCGGCTCGCCCTGGCCCGAGCCGGGGTGGGCGTCCTGGTGGCCGCCGACGAGTCCATCCGCAAGGCCGAGGACCCGCTGCGGGTGCGCGACCTCGAGGCCGCCGACATCGTGGTCGTCAAGGTCGCCCCGCTCGGCGGGGTGCGGGCCGCGCTCGCCGTCGTCGAGGCCTGCGGGCTGCCCGCGGTCGTCTCGTCCGCGATCGACACCAGCGTCGGCATCGCGGCCGGGGTGGCGCTCGCGGCGTCCCTGCCACGGCTCGAGCACGCCTGCGGGCTCGGCACCGTGGCGCTGCTCGGCGGCGACGTCGCCGAGCCGTCGTCGCTGCCCCGCGCCGGGGTGCTCCCCGTGGGCCGCGTCCCCGCCGACCCGTCGCTGCTCGAGCGGTGGCGCGCCACGTCGGAGCGCGTGGCGTGGTGGCGCGAGCGGGTCGCCCTGTGCCACAACGAGCTGCTGCGGAGCCACGAGTGACGCCCCCGGGGGTGGGCCCCGCCATCCGGTGGGCGCGGATGTTCCTCGACACTCCGCGCCCCGATGCGCCCCGCTCCTGGGGGTTCTGGGCCGACGTGACCGGGCAGCACGTCGCCGACCGGCGAGGGGCGGACGGCGAGTTCGCCACCCTCGAGCCCAGGTCGGGGGAGGCGTGGGTCACGCTCCAGGCGGTCGGCGAGGGACCCGGCGGGGTGCACCTCGACCTCGACGTCGACGACGTGCCGGGGGCCGCGGCGTACGCCGAGTCGCTCGGTGCCCGGCGGGTCGGGGCCATCGGCGACACCGTGGTCGTCGTGGAGTCCCCGGGCGGGTTCGTGCACTGCCTCACGACCTGGCGCGGGGCGTCGGGCCAGGAGCGCGACGGGCTGACCAGCATCCTCGACCAGGTCTGCCTCGACGTCCCACGGGCGTGGTGGGACGCCGAGAACGCGTACTGGACGGCGCTCACCGGCTGGGCGTGGCGCGCGTCCGACGAGCCGGGGTTCGCCTCGGTCAGCGGCGGGCCGAGCATGCCGTTCCGCATCCTGCTGCAGTGGCTCGGCGACGAGGACGGGCCGGTGCGGGGCCACGTCGACCTCGCCTGCCGCGACCGCGCGGCGGACACCGAGCGCCACGTCGCAGCCGGGGCCCGGGTGCGCTCGGTGCATCCCTTCTGGACGGTGCTCGAGGACCCCGTCGGGCGGGTCTACTGCCTCACCGACCGCGACCCGCGCCCCGGGCGGCGCTGAGCCTCACCGCCGGGCGCCGGTGTAGGGGCAGGCGCCCACGGCAGACGTCACTGCGGGGCGGTGGCCTGGATCGCGTCCTCCCAGGCGGAGACCCGGGCCCAGTACGCGTCGTCGACGGGCGCCGGGGCCAGCAGGTACATGAGCGCGGCGTGGGTCGGGTCGCCCTGGATGACCGGCGCCTCCGGCCGGGCCCCGGGGCCGTCGAGGTGGTAGTAGGTGTAGCCGTGCGGCGCGATGGCCTCGCGCAGCTCCTCCTCCGAGCGACCGGCGAGGACCTCGACGAACAGCCAGGGACGGTGTTCGGCGATGGTGCGCGACGCACCCCGGATGACCTGGTACTCGGTGGTCTCGGTGTCGATCTTCATCACCCCGGGCGGCTCGCCGTGCTCGGCCACCCAGTCGTCCACGGTGCGGACGCGCACGTCGATCTCGCGGCTGTGCGGGCGGAAGGCGGGGTTGAGCGAGTTCGAGCTGTCGGTGGTGTCGGAGAGGTAGAGGGTCGCGCGGCCCTCGGTCTCGCCGAGGGCGATCTCCTCGACGGTCAGGCCCAGCCCGTTGTCGGCGGCGACCCGGCGGGCCGCCTCGGCGAGGTCGGGGGTGGGCTCGACGGCGCGGACCGTACGGTCGGTGACGGCGGCCGCCACGAGGCCGTAGATGCCGATGTTGGCGCCGATGTCGAGGACGGAGCCGTCCGGCCCGTGGTCGAGCGCGGCCAGGAAGGCGGCGAACGCGTTCGGCTCGTAGCCCGCCAGCCGGCGCTGGGACAGCACGCGCCCCACGTACATCCCCCGCGGGACGTCGAAGTGCAGCTCCCTCGTGCCGACCCCGCCGGCGGCGCCGGCGGGCGGCAGGAGGGGGACGGCCAGGTCGAACACGCGGCGGGTCGGCTGTCGGGGGGCCGCGGGCGCGGAGGGGGCAGCCGGAGTGGCGGGGAGAGCGGGGCGGCCGGCGCGGCGCAGCCGCCGGACGACCGCGCGGGCCGTCGTCACCGGGTGTCGCAGGGCTCGTCGTGCGCGGTCCTGGGTGCGTCCCATGGGGCCTCTCCGTGAGAGTCGGTGTACGTCGCCGTTGAGGTCGCGGGCGACGTTACACGTCCGGTGCGGGGCCCCGGCGGATGCGGCTCAGCGGGTGACGGGCAGACCGAGGAGCGCGTTCTCGACCAGCTCGGCGAGCGCCGGGTGGATCCAGTACTGCCCGCGGGCGACCTCGTGGGCGGTCTGGCCCAGGGCCGCCGCCTGGATCAGCGGCTGGATGATGCTGGACGCCTGCGGGCCCAGGCAGTGCGCGGCCAGCAGGTGCCCGTCGGGGGTGGCGTGCACGGTCAGGAGGCCGCTGGTGTCCTCGAGGGCCCAGCCGTACGCGACGTCGCCGACCCTCTGGGTGTAGGTGACGTACGCGGTGCCGGCCTCGTCGAGCGCGGCCGCGGTGGGGCCGAAGGAGGCGACCTGCGGATGCCCGAACACCGCGTGCGGCACGGGGGAGAGGTCGTTGCGGCGGGGGAGTGCGTCCGTGCGCCCCAGGTCGACCGCGAGGTTGTGGGCGACGATGCGGGCTTCGTGGTTGGCCACGTGCTTGAGCTGGTGCTCGCTGCTGACGTCGCCCAGCGCCCAGACCCTGTCGACGCTGGTGCGCTGCTGGTCGTCGACCGCGATGCGCCCGTCGGGATGGGTGGTGAGCCCCCCGGCGGCGGCGTCGACGAGGTCGGAGTTGGGGCGACGGCCGACCGCGAGCAGGACGGCCTCGGCCTCGACGTGCCCGGCGCCGTCGGGTCCCTCGACCTCGAGGCGCCAGACGCCGTCGGTGCGCGCGGCCCCGGTGACGTGGGTCGACAGGCGCAGGTCGTAGCGTCGGCGCGCCAGCTCGGTGTAGCGCTCGGAGACCTCGTACTCCTCGGCCATCAGCAGTCGCCCCGAGCGCTGCACCTGGGTGACCTGCACCCCCAGCCCGGCGAAGACGTGGGCCATCTCGCACGCGACGAAGCCGCCGCCGACGACGGCCATCCGGGCCGGCAGCGCGTCCATCCGCATGACGGTGTCGGAGGTGTGGACGCCGCGCTCGGGGTCGGCGCCGGTGAGGCCGTCGATCGCGAGACCCACGGCGCGGCTGCCGGCGGCCACGACGACGCGGTCGGCGGTGAGCTCCTCGCCGGTGTCGAGAGCCAGCCGGCGCTGGCCGGTGAACCGGGCCCGCGTGCGGTGGAGGGTGACGTGCTCCTGGCCGGCCCGGTACTGCTCGCCGCCGGCGCTGATCGGGTCGATGCGCCCGAAGATGCGGTCGCGGATGGCCGGCCAGTCGACGGTCGGGGGAGCGAAGGTGACGCCGAGGCGCCGCGCGTCGTCGGCCTCGACCACCCGGTCCGCGGGGAGGACGAACATCTTGGTCGGGATGCAGCCGACGTTGAGACAGGTGCCCCCGAAGACGCCCTTCTCGACGATCGCGATGTCGAGGCCCTCGAGCTCGGGGACCAGGAGGGAGTTCCCCGAGCCGCTGCCGATGATGACGAGGTCGTGGTGGGGCATGGCGCCCAGCGTAGGTGGGACCTCCGTCGTCCACAGGGGCCGGGGCGCGGCGGGTCCGTCCACATCCGGGCTGGTGGGGGTGGTGTGCGGGCGTCGCGCAGGGTGGGCTGGGGTCCGGAGGAGAGGGGGTCCGGATGGACGAGCTGGCCGAGCTCGAGCGGCTGCTGGTGCAGGTCGGGCGTGCCCGCGAGGTGGTCGAGGCGCACCGCGTGGCACTCGACCGCTCGGTGCTGGTGTGGTGGGAGGGCGTGGCCGCCGACCGCTACCGCGCGCTGGTCGACGAGCGGCGTGCGGCGCTGGGCCGGGCGGCGGACGAGCTCGGGTGGCTCGAGGAGTCGGTGGCCGGGCTCGTGGTGCTCGCGCGGCAGGGGTCCGGGGTCGGGCGGGTCGTGGGGCGGGCGTCGTGAGCGTCGGCGGCATCCGGGCGGCGGTCGGGGGCGATGCCGCATGACACGGGTGCGGGTGCGCTCGGACGCCCTGAGCGCCGCGTCCGGGCGGCTCGGCGAGGGGGCCGACGACCTGCGCCGGGCGGGCGCGGCGCTGGGCGCGGCTCTCGCGCGGTGCCGGTCCCCGGGCCTCGACCCGGGCGCGCTGGTGGCCTGGTGGCGGGTCGAGACCGACGGGCTGCGGCTGGCCGGCCCGGCGGGTCTGTGGGGCCTGGCGCTGGGGCTGGACGCGCTCGCGACCCGCCTCTCGGTGGCGGCGCGGGCGTACGCGCAGGTCGAGGACGCGGTCGCGGCGACGATGGCCGGGGTCCGGGCCGGCGCCGACCTGGGCGCGCGAGGCGGGTATCTCGGCGAGGGCGGTGCCGCCGTGTCCGTGCGGCCGGTCCCCGCCGCGGCGGGGGTGGCGCCCTTGGCGGGCCCGGCCGACCTGGTCGCGCTGGGCGACGGGCTCCACGGTGGCCGCGTGCGCGTCGTCGAGGTCGACGACGGGGCGGGCGGCTCGGCGTGGGTGGTGGCGGTCCCGGGCACGCAGGAGTGGTCGCCACGGGCGGGGGTCAACCCCTTCGACCTGACCAGCGACGTGGGGGCGGTGACCGGCGATGCCACGCTGGCCGCGGCCGGGGTGACGGCGGCCCTCGAGGTCGCCTGGGCCGCGGCGGGCGGGCGCGCGCGGCACAGGGATGATCCGGTGCTGCTCGTGGGCCACAGCCAGGGCGGCATCCTCGCGGCGGCGCTCGCGGCCGACCCGGGGTTCCGGGTCGGGCATCGCGTCACGCACCTGGTCACCACCGGCTCGCCGGTGGGGGCGTTCGCCGTCCCGGCCTCGGTGCGGGTGCTCTCGGTCGAGCACGCCGACGACCCGGTGCCCACGCTCGACCTGTCACCCAACCCGGCCCGGGCGTCGTGGCTGACCCTGCGGGTGGGCGCCGGGCCGCCGGTCGACGTCGGCCGGCACGCGCTGGCCGGGTACGTCACGACGGTGCGGGCGGCCGAGGGCGCCCCGCGGGGGACGGTGTCCGGGCTCGGGGCGTGGGAGGCGTCGGCGGGCACGTTCCTCCACCGGCCGGTGCGCTCGGTCCACGAGGTGGTGGTCGAGCGCGGGTGGCAGAATCCGCCGACGTGAACCCCTCCACGGCGCTGGCGTCGGTCCTGGTCGACGAGCTCGTCCGCGGCGGGGTCCGTGAGGTCGTGCTGGCGCCCGGCTCGCGCTCCGCGCCGTTCGCCTACGCCCTGCTCGCGGCCGAGGCGGCCGGCCGGGTGCGGCTGCACGTGCGGGTCGACGAACGGTCGGCGGGCTTCCTGGCGCTGGGGCTGGCCAAGGCCACGGGGGCGCCCGTCGCGGTCGTCACGACCTCGGGCACGGCCGTGGCGAACCTGCACCCGGCCGTCCTCGAGGCCCACCACGCCGGGGTGCCGCTGGTCGTGCTGTCCGCTGACCGGCCGCACGAGCTGCGCGGCACCGGGGCCAACCAGACCACCCAGCAGCCGGGCCTCTTCGCCGGGGCCGTGCGCTGGCAGGCCGACCTCCCGGCCCCCGAGGTGGTCCCGGGCGAAGCGGTCGGGCGCGGGCCCTGGCGCACCCTCGTCGTGCGCGCCCTGGCAGCGGCCACCGGTGTGCTCGCTGGGGACCCCGGGCCGGTGCACCTCGACGTGGCGTTCCGCGACCCCCTCGTCCCCGACCTCGACGACCCCGGGCTGCCGCCGCACCTCGCGGGCCGGCCCGACGGCACTCCGTGGACCGAGGTGCGGCCCCGGCTCCCCGAGACGCGGCGACCGGCCGGTGTCGCCTCGTCGGTCGAGCACGTCGAGCGCACCCTGGTCGTGCTCGGGGACGTCCCGGCCGTGGGCGGGGCCGAGGCGGTGGCCTGGGCGGCCTCGCGCGGGTACCCGGTCGTCGCCGAGCCCTTCGCCGGCCCCTCGGCGCGGTCCGGCACCCTCCCGCACGGCCCCCTCCTGCTCACGGCCACCGACTGGGTCGACGCCCACGCGCCCGAGCGGGTCGTGGTGGTCGGCCGGGTGACCCTGGCTCGCCCGGTCGCGGCGCTGCTGCGTCGCCCGGACGTTCGGGTCGAGGCGGTCACCGCCGCCACGACCTGGGCGGACCCGTCGCACGTCGCGGCCCGGGTGCATCCCTGGGCCGCGGTCGCCGCCGACCTCGCGCAGAGTCGCGAGCCCGCACCGCGCGGCCCGTGGGCGCAGGCGTGGGACGACGCCGGCCGGCGCCTGGCGGACGCGGTGGCGGCCGAGGGCCTCCCGTGGCCCAGCGGGCTGGCGGTCGCCGCCACCGTCCACGACGCGCTGCCCGCCGACGGCGTCCTCGTCCTCGGCTCGTCCAACGCGGTGCGCGACCTCGACCTCGCCACCGCCGGGCGCCCCGGCGACCCGCACAGGGGCGTCCGGGTCTACGCGAACCGCGGCCTGGCGGGGATCGACGGGATGGTCTCGACGGCCGCCGGGGTCGCCCTGGGGCTCGGGCGCCCGACGCACGCGCTCCTGGGCGACCTCACGTTCCTGCACGACGCCAACGGCCTGCTCATCGGGCCCGGCGAGCCGCGGCCCGACCTCACCGTCGTGGTCGTCAACGACGACGGCGGCGGCATCTTCACGACGCTCGAGCCGGGTGCCCCCGAGCGGTCCGCCGGGTTCGAGCGCGTCTTCGGCACGCCCACCGGCACCGACCTCGCAGCCCTGTGCGTGGCGCACGGCGTCACGTACACGCTCGTCGACACCGCGGCGGCGCTCGCCGACGAGGTACGTCGGCTCCCTGCGGGGCTGAGCGTGGTCGAGGTCCGGGTCGACCGCGGCACCCACCGGCAGGCCCACGCCGACCTGCGCTCCCTGGCCGCCCGGATCGTCACCGCCTGAGCCGAGCTGGGGGAGGCTGCCCCGGTGTCGAGGGTCGGAGAGGGCCGATTTCCCGGCGGGCCGCGGCGGTTGCGAGAATCGACCCGTGCCCGCCACCCCCACCCGTACCGACGTGCTCGTCGTCGGCGCCGGCCCGGCCGGGGCCTCGGCCGCCGCCTGGGCCGCCCGCTCCGGGCGTGACGTCGTCCTGGCCGACGCGGCCGTCTTCCCGCGTGACAAGACCTGCGGCGACGGGCTCACCCCCCGCGCCGTCGAGGAGCTCGACCGGCTCGGGCTCGGCGACTGGGTCCGTGGCCACACCGTCAACCAGGGCCTGCGCGCCCACGGGTTCGGGCAGACGCTGCACCTGCGCTGGCCCGGCGGCACGCTGCCCGACCACGGCTCGGCCGTGCCGCGCACCGAGCTCGACGCCCGCATCCGGCAGGTCGCGCTCGAGTCAGGCGCCACCGGGGTCGAGGGCGCCAAGGCCGTCGACGCGCGCGTCGAGGGCGGCCGGGTCCGTGCGGTCACCTTCCGGCGCGGCGAGGAGACCTTCGACATCGAGTGCGAGCGCCTGGTCGTCGCCGACGGCGTGCGCTCCGGCCTGGGCAAGGTCCTCGGCCGGGAGTGGCACCAGGACACCGTGTACGCGGTGGCCGGCCGCTGCTACGTCGACTCCGACCGCTCCGACGACCCCTGGATCAGCAGCCACCTCGAGCTGCGCGGCGAGTCGGGTGAGGCTCTGCCCGGCTACGGCTGGATCTTCCCGCTCGGCGGCGGCCAGGTGAACGTCGGTGTCGGCACCCTCGCCACCACCAAGCGGCCCGCCTCGGTCGCCATCAAGCCCCTCATGAAGCACTACACCGACGAGCGCCGCGCCGAGTTCGGCCTCTCCGGCGAGCAGCGGATGCCGACCTCGGCACTGCTGCCGATGGGTGGCGCGGTCAGCGGGGTCGCCGGTGCCAACTGGGCTCTGGTGGGGGATGCCGCCGCATGCGTCAACCCGCTCAACGGCGAAGGCATCGACTACGGGCTCGAGACCGGACGGCTCCTGGCCGCGCACCTCGACGACGACCTGCTCACCGCGTGGCCGGCCCTGCTGCGCGAGGAGTACGGCGACGCCTTCTCGGTGGCGCGGCGCCTTGCGGCGATCTTCACGGTGCCGAAGACCCTCGCCGCCCTCGGCCCGGTGGGGATGCGCAGCGACTGGCTGATGACGCTGGCGCTGCGCTGGATGGGCAACCTCGTCACCGACGAGGACCGCGACCGCTCGGCCCGCATCTGGCGCTGGGCCGGCCGCCGCTCCATCAACCTCGACGCCCGCCCGCCCTTCACCTGACGCAGCCGCGGCCGGACGTCCCCGACGCCGGGGGCTCAGGATGCGGCGGCGGTGAGGGCGTCGCGCATCGGCACCAGCTTGGCCGAGGACTCCGCCAGCTCGTCGTCGGGGTCGGACCCCGCGACGATGCCGCAGCCCGCGAAGATCCGCATCCGTGAGGGGTCGCTCGGCTCGACCGCGCCGCAGCGCAGCGCGATGCCCCACTCACCGTCGCCGGCGGCATCGATCCAGCCGACCGGGCCGGCGTAGCGCCCCCGGTCCATGTGCTCGAGCTCGGCGATGACGGCGTCGGCGGCCTCGCGGGGCGTGCCGCACACCGCCGCCGACGGATGCAGCGCCGCCGCCAGCGCGAGCGACGACGTCGCGTCGGCGAGCACGCCGGCCACGTCGGTGGCCAGGTGCATGACGTTCGACAGGTGCAGCACGAACGGGGTCTCGGGCACGTTCATCGACGTGCAGTGCGGTGCCAGGGCGTCGGCCACCGAGCGCACCGCGTACTCGTGCTCCTCGAGGTCCTTGCTCGAGCGGGCCAGCGAGGCCGCCAGCGCCAGGTCGTGGGCGTCGTCGCCGGTCGGCCGGATGGTGCCGGCCAGCACCCGCGAGGTGACCAGGCCCTTCTCGCGGCGCACGAGCAGCTCGGGGGTCGCGCCCACGAGCCCGTCGACGGCGAACACCCAAGTCGTGTCGTAGCGCTCGGCGAGGCGCCGCAGCAGCCACCGCACGTCGAGCGGCGCGCCACTGCTCACCTCGAGGTCGCGGGCCAGCACCACCTTGTCGAGCCCGCCGCCGGTGATCCGCGCGACGGCCTCGGCCACGGCGATGGTCCAGGCGCCCGGCGTCAGCGCGCCGTCGGCGAAGGCCACCTCGGACGGGGCGGCCGGGTCGTCCTGCCGCCGCACGTCGGCCGGCCCGGGCACCGCGGCCACGGGCTGTTCGGCGCTGACGGCGCTGACGGTGGTGAGCCAGGCCCGGCCGCCGCGCCGGCCCACCACCACCTCCGGCACCACCAGCGTGCCGCCTGCGGGGGAGCCGGCCGCGTACGCCACCGACCCGAAGGCCACCGGGCCCGTGCCGGGCAGGTCGACCTCGTCGCGCACCACGGCCGAGCCCACGAGGTCGCCCCACCACTGCTCGAGCTCGGCGAACCGCTCGGGCCCGGAGGCGATGTGCGCGGCGGCCCGGCCCCAGCCCACCAGACCCTCACCACGGCGCACCCACGAGCAGGCGTCGGTGGCTCCGGCGGCCGGCAGGAGCGCCAGCAGGTCCCGCGCCAGGCCGTCGTCCAGCGGGACGGTGCGCGCGACGAGCGGGGCGACCGGGGCGGGACGGGCCCGGTCCGCGGGGAGCGAGGTCATCGAGGAGAACGATACGGCGGCTGCGCGCAGCCCCACCGCCCACCCCGGGGGACGCGCACCGGCGACCTCGCCGCCCACCGGCGATCTCGCGGGGCACCTGCCCCATGGCACCGGTGCGGCGCAGGTCGGCCGGTGGGGCGCAGGACGGCCGGTGCGGCGCAGGTCGGCCGGTGGGGCGCACGCCGGCCGGCGCACCGCAGGACGGCCGGTGCGACGCCCCCCGGCGCGGTGCGAGGATGGGCCCATGTCCCGCGCCTCGCTCGAGAAGGACCCCCGCGACGTCGCCGCGATGTTCGACGACGTCGCCCGCCGCTACGACGTGACCAACGACGTCCTCAGCCTCGGCCAGGACCGGCTCTGGCGCCGGGCGGTCGTCTCCGCCTGCGCCGCCCGCCCCGGCCAGCGCGTCCTCGACATCGCCGCGGGCACCGGCACCAGCAGCGAGCCCTTCGCCGACTCCGGCGTCGACGTCGTGCCGGCCGACTTCTCCCTCGGGATGCTCCGGGTCGGCCACCGCCGCCGCAACGACCTCGGCTTCACCGCCGCCGACGCCATGCGCCTGCCCTTCGCCGACGACGCCTTCCACGTCGTCACCATGAGCTTCGGGCTGCGCAACGTCAGCGACCCCGACGCCGCCCTGCGCGAGTTCCTGCGTGTCACCAGGCCCGGCGGCCGTCTCGTGGTCTGCGAGTTCAGCAGCCCCACCAACGCGGCCTTCCGCACGGTCTACACCAACTACCTCATGCGCTCGCTGCCGCCGATCGCCCGCCGGGTCAGCAGCAACCCCGAGTCCTACGTGTACCTGGCCGAGTCCATCCGCGCGTGGCCCGACCAGCGCGGCCTGGCCCGGCGGGTCGCCGAGGCCGGCTGGGAGGGCGTGCAGTGGCGCGACCTCACCGGTGGCATCGTGGCCCTGCACCGGGCCACCAAGCCCGGCGGCGACGGCGCCCCGGAGCCCCACGTCGAGGGTTAGGCATACCTGAGTCCTGCCCGTCGGAGCGGCGTCCTAGACTTCGGGGCGATCGTGAAGACGTTCACAAGCGAAGGCCGTGGTGACCCGCACAATGCGCCCGCAGCGCACCCAGCGAGGGGACGAGACGTCCCTGGATGCGGCGTACGTCACGGCCCCTAGGATGGCGGGGGTCCCGTCGGCGGATCCGGCGCCGCGCGCCCGGCCGACGCACTCGAGCAGCGAAAGGGGAGTTGTGCAGCGATGAGCAACCCCTACGTCCCCCTCCTCATCCTCCTGGCGCTGGGCTTCGGCTTCGCGGCGCTGTCGGTGGGGACCAGCCTCGTGGTCGGCCCCAAGCGCTACAACCGCGCCAAGCTCGAGGCCTACGAGTGCGGCATCCAGCCCACGCCGCGCGCCCAGGGCGGCGGCCGGGTGCCGATCAAGTACTTCCTCACGGCGATGCTGTTCATCATCTTCGACATCGAGTCCGTGTTCCTCTACCCCTTCGCCGTGGCGTTCGACCAGCTCGGCCTGTTCGCCCTCGTCGAGATGGTGCTGTTCATCGTCACCGTCTTCGTCGCCTACGCCTACGTGTGGAAGCGGGGCGGTCTCGAGTGGGACTGACCGCCACCACCGCCCGCACCACCCGTACCGACGCCAAGGAGGCGTGATGGGACTCGAGGAGAAGCTGCCCGCAGGGTTCGTGCTGACGACGCTCGAGAACGTCGCCGGCTACATGCGCAAGGCCTCGATCTGGCCCGCGACCTTCGGGCTCGCCTGCTGCGCGATCGAGATGATGGCCGTCGGCACCCCCGACTACGACATCGCCCGCTTCGGGATGGAGCGCTTCAGCGCCACCCCGCGCCAGGCCGACCTGATGATCGTCGCCGGGCGCGTGAGCCAGAAGATGGCCCCGGTCGTGCGCCAGGTCTACGACCAGATGCCCAACCCCAAGTGGGTCATCTCGATGGGCGTCTGCGCGAGCTCGGGCGGGATGTTCAACAACTACGCGATCGTGCAGGGCGTCGACCACATCATCCCGGTCGACATCTACCTGCCCGGCTGCCCGCCCCGCCCCGAGATGCTGCTCAACGCCATCATCGAGCTGCACGACCAGATCCAGAACAGCAAGCTCGGCGTCAACCGCGTCGCCGCCGCCCGCGCCGCCGAGGCGGCCGCCCTGCGCGCCACGCCCACCTCGCAGATGGCGCCCACGCACGACCACCTCGCGCACCTCGCGGCGCCGGCCGGGAAGAACCTCCTGGCATGAGCGAGAAGAAGGACGGCAAGAAGGCCGACCAGACCCCCGTGCAGCCGATCCCCGACAAGGCGATCGACTCCCCGGCCACCCGCACCACCGACGACCCCCGGGCCGTCGAGGTCGCGCACTCCTCGGGCGTCGGCCGCTGGGCCGAGGCCGAGGGCGACCAGGAGCCGGTGCAGATCGGCGAGCGGCGCGGGATGTTCGGGCCCACCCGCGGCCAGGACACTTCCGGCTACGGCGGCCTGGTCACGCCCACCCTGCTGCCCGGCGCGTCCGCACGCCCCTACGGCGGCGACTTCGACGTCGTCGCCGACCGGCTGGGCTCGGCCCTGTCGGGCGCGGTCGGCTACGAGACCGCCGTCGATAAGGTCGTCATCGACCGGGGCGAGATGACCGTGTTCGTGCGCCGTGAGCACCTGCTCGCCGTCGCGCGCGTGCTGCGCGACGACCCGGCCCTGCGGTTCGAGATGTGCATGGGCGTCTCCGGCGTCCACTACCCGGGTGAGGAGGGCCGCGAGCTGCACGCGGTCTACCCGCTGCTCTCCATCACCCACGGCAGCCGCCGGCTGCGCCTCGAGGTCACCTGCCCCGACGCCGACCCGCACATCCCCTCGGTCGTCGAGGTCTGGCCGGGCAACGACTGGCACGAGCGCGAGACCTGGGACATGTTCGGCATCGTCTTCGACGGCCACCCCGCGCTCACCCGCATCCTCATGCCCGACGACTGGCCGGGCCACCCCCAGCGCAAGGACTACCCGCTCGGCGGCATCCCCGTCGAGTACAAGGGCGGGGTCGTCCCGCCGCCCGACGAGCGGAGGGCGTACAGCTGATGACGACCCACGACGAGACCATCTACGACGACAGCTCCCCGGGGCTCGACTCCTCGCTCCCCGGTGCCGACGCCTACGGCGCGTCCGTCGACGACGACACCGCCGGCGCGCGCTCCTTCACCGTCTCCGGCGGCGACTGGAACGACCTGGTCGACGAGGCCACCGCCCTCCACGAGGAGCGGATCGTCGTCAACATGGGCCCGCAGCACCCGTCGACCCACGGCGTGCTCCGGCTCATCCTCGAGCTCGACGGCGAGACCGTCACCGAGGCCCGTGCGGGGATCGGCTACCTGCACACCGGCATCGAGAAGAACATGGAGTTCCGCACCTGGACCCAGGGCGTCACGTTCTGCACCCGCATGGACTACCTGACCCCGATGTTCCAGGAGACCGCGTACTGCCTCGCCATCGAGCGGCTCCTCGGCGTCACCGACCGCATCCCCGAGCGCGCCTCGGTCATCCGCGTGATGATGATGGAGCTCACCCGGATGAGCTCGCACCTGATCGCGCTGGGCACCGGCGGCATGGAGATGGGCGCGACCACGGTCATGACCGTCGGCTTCCGCGAGCGCGAGCGCATCCTGCGCGTGTTCGAGGCGATCACCGGCCTGCGGATGAACAACGCCTACATCCGCCCCGGCGGCGTCGCCCAGGACGTGCCGCACGGCGCGGTCGCGATGGTGCGCGGCGTCATCTCCGAGCTGCGCACCGGCCTCAGCGAGCTCGAGAAGCTCCTCGTCGAGAACCCGCTGCTCAAGGGCCGCACCGTCGGCGTCGGCTACCTCGACCTCACCGGCTGCGTCGCGCTCGGCGTCACCGGCCCGGTGCTGCGCAGCACCGGCCTCCCGCACGACCTGCGCAAGTCGGCGCCCTACTGCGGCTACGAGACCTACGACTTCGAGGTCAAGACCCGCACCGGCTGCGACGCCTACGACCGCCTCCGCATCCGCATCGACGAGATGTACGAGTCGCTCAAGATCGTCGAGCAGTGCCTCGAGCGGCTCCAGCGCACCGAGGGCCAGCCGGTCATGATCGAGGACAAGAAGATCGCCTGGCCGGCCCAGCTGGCCATCGGCGGCGACGGCCAGGGCAACAGCCTCGACCACATCCGCGAGATCATGGGGACCTCCATGGAGGCGCTGATCCACCACTTCAAGCTCGTCACCGAGGGCTTCCGCGTGCCGCCGGGCCAGGCCTACGTGGCCGTCGAGTCCGCCAAGGGCGAGCTGGGCTGCCACGCCGTCTCCGACGGTGGCACCCGCCCCTACCGGGCGCACTTCCGTGACCCGAGCTTCAACAACCTCCAGGCCACGGCCGCGATGTGCGAGGGCTCGCAGGTCGCCGACGTCATCGTCGCCGTCGCCTCCATCGACCCCGTCATGGGAGGTGTCGACCGCTGATGACCGGCCACTTCGGTCTGCAGTCCGCCTCCGGCCACCTCACGGTGCCCGGAGAGTCCAAGGACCCCTACCCCGCCGACGTCGAGGCGACCTTCCGCGCCGACGCCGCGCAGGTGATCGCCCGCTACCCCGAGAAGCGGTCGGCGCTGCTGCCGCTGCTGCACCTGGTGCAGTCGGTCGACGGCTACGTCACCGGGCGCGGCATCGAGCTGTGCGCTGAGCTCCTCGACCTCACCACCGCCGAGGTCAGCGGCGTCGCGACCTTCTACACCCAGTACAAGCGCCACCCCAACGGCGAGTACACGGTCGGCGTCTGCACCAACACGCTGTGCGCGGTCATGGGGGGCGACGAGATCTGGGAGGCCGTGTCCGAGCACCTCGGCATAGGCCACGACGAGACCACCCCCGACGGCAAGGTCACCCTCGAACGGGTCGAGTGCAACGCCGCGTGCGACTACGCGCCGGTGGTCATGGCCAACTGGGAGTTCTTCGACAACCAGACGCCCGAGTCGACCAAGCAGCTCGTCGACGACCTGCGCGAGGGCAAGGATGTGCGCCCCACCCGCGGGCCGTCGCGCGTGTGCACCTTCAAGCAGGTCAGCCGCACCCTGGCCGGCTTCAGCGACGGCCTCGCCGACGAGGGCGTGGGCGCGGGCCCGGCCTCGCTCCTCGGCCTCGAGATCGCCAAGCGCAAGGGCTGGAGCGCGCCGCAAGGCGCCGGCTCCGCCCACGGCTCGTCCACCGCCGGTGCTGCCCCCGGCAACACCGAGGTCACCCCGGCCAGCGACGACGCCAAGGCCGAGAAGTCCGAGCCGGGCGCCGAGCGCGACGCCAGCGACGAGACCCCGGGCGAGAAGCACGACGCCGGCACCAGCACCGACAAGCCGGCCAAGAAGGCGGCCGCCCGTAAGACGCCCGCCCGCAGGGCCGCCGGCACGAAGGCTGGTCCCTCCGACGACGGGCCGCCGGTGGCCTCCACCGGCGACGGGGTCTCCGGGGTCGCTCGCCAGGAGGGTTCGCCGGCCGACCCGGTCGACATCGAGCCCGCGCAGGACGCCGACCTCGAGCACCCCAAGGACCGGGCGGCCAACGTCTCGGCCCAGAGCGCGTCGGTGCCCGTGGGCCACGACGCGTCCGCCGCGTCCACGCTCTTCGACGAGCCCGACGGCGACGAGACCACCGACGCGAAGGGCGACCGATGAGCACCCCGCTGACCCCCATCCTCACCGCCTTCTGGGACGACCCGAAGTCCTGGACCCTCGAGACCTACCGGCGCCACGGCGGCTACCGCGCGCTGGACAAGGCCCTCGGGATGGAGCCCGCCGACATCCTCACCGCGGTCAAGGACTCCTCGCTGCGTGGCCGGGGCGGCGCCGGGTTCCCCACCGGCATGAAGTGGTCGTTCATGGCCCCGCCCGACGGCGGCGCCCGCTACCTCGTCGTCAACGCCGACGAGTCCGAGCCGGGCACGTGCAAGGACACCCCGCTGATGATGGCGAACCCGCACGTCCTCATCGAGGGCATCATCATCAGCTCGATGGCCATCGGCTGCGAGCACGCGTTCGTCTACATCCGCGGCGAGATCGTGCACGTCTACCGCCGGCTGATGCGCGCCGTCGAGGAGGCCCGCGAGGCCGGCCTGCTGGGCACCGACATCAACGGCTCCGGCCGCAGCGTCGACATCACCGTTCACGCCGGCGCCGGCGCCTACATCTGCGGCGAGGAGACCGCGCTCCTCGACAGCCTCGAGGGCCGCCGCGGCCAGCCCCGCAGCAAGCCGCCGTTCCCGGGCGCCGCCGGCCTCTACGCCCGCCCCACCTCGGTCAACAACGTCGAGTCCATCGCCTCGGTCCCCGGGATCATCCTCGAGGGCGTCGACTGGTTCACCGGCATGGGCACCGAGAAGTCCGCGGGCTTCGGCATCTTCAGCCTCTCGGGCCACGTCAAGAACCCCGGCCAGTTCGAGGCCCCGCTCGGCATCACGATGCGCGAGCTCATCGACCTCGCCGGGGGATTGCGCGACCCCGACAAGGAGCTCAAGTTCTGGACCCCGGGAGGGTCCTCGACGCCGATCTTCACGGCCGAGCACCTCGACGTCCCGCTCGACTTCGAGTCCGTGGCGGCCGCCGGCTCCATGCTCGGCACCCGCGCGCTCCAGGTCTTCGACGAGACCGTCTGCGTCGTGCGCGCCGTCGACCGCTGGACCGACTTCTACCAGCACGAGTCCTGCGGCAAGTGCACCCCGTGCCGCGAGGGCACCTGGTGGCTGAAGCAGATCCTCGGCCGGATCGAGCACGGGCAGGGCACCGAGGAGGACTTCGACAAGCTCCTCGACATCTGCGACAACATCCTCGGGCGCAGCTTCTGCGCCCTCGGCGACGGCGCGACGAGCCCCATCACGAGCTCGATCCAGTACTTCCGCGACGAGTACGTCGCCCACCTCACCCACGGCGGCTGCCCGTTCGACCCGGCGGCCTCGACGCTGTGGGCGAAGGACGGCCACGCGAAGGAGACCGTCTCCGCATGACTGCCACGCCCGAGACCAAGGCCCCGGTCGACCTCGTCCAGCTGACGATCGACGGCCTCGAGGTGTCCGTGCCCAAGGGCACCCTCATCATCCGCGCCGCCGAGCAGGCCGGGATCGACATCCCGCGCTTCTGCGACCACCCCGGCCTCGACCCGATCGGCGCCTGCCGCCAGTGCCTCGTCGAGGTCTGGATGCCGGGCCGCCCCGGCCCCGACGGCACCCCCGGCGAGCCCACCCAGATGCAGGGCCCCCCCGGCCGGATGAAGCCGCAGGCCTCGTGCACGATGACCGTCGCCCCCGGCATGGTCGTCAAGACGCAGTACACGTCCGAGGGCGCCGACAAGGCGCAGAAGGGCGTGATGGAGCTCCTGCTCATCAACCACCCCCTCGACTGCCCCGTCTGCGACAAGGGCGGCGAGTGCCCCCTGCAGAACCAGGCCATGAGCAACGGCCGCAGCACCTCGCGCTACGAGGACGTCAAGCGCACCTACCCCAAGCCGGTCAACATCTCCAGCCAGGTGCTGCTCGACCGCGAGCGCTGCGTGCTGTGCGCCCGCTGCACCCGCTTCTCCGACCAGGTCGCCGGCGACCCGTTCATCGCGCTCGTCGAGCGCGGCGCGCTGCAGCAGGTCGGTATCTACGAGGAGAAGCCCTTCGAGAGCTACTTCTCGGGCAACACCGTGCAGATCTGCCCGGTGGGCGCGCTCACCGGCGCCGCCTACCGCTTCCGCTCGCGCCCGTTCGACCTGGTGTCGACCCCCAGCGTGTGCGAGCACTGCGCCAGCGGCTGCTCGCAGCGCACCGACCACCGCCGCGGTACCGTCCTGCGCCGGATGGCCCAGGCCACCCCCGCGGTCAACGAGGAGTGGAACTGCGACAAGGGTCGCTGGGCCTTCGCGTACACCGGGGTCGGCGACCGCATCGAGCTGCCGATGGTCCGCGGCGACGACGGCGAGCTTCGGGTCGCGTCCTGGCGGGAGGCCCTCGAGCGGGCCGCCACCGGCCTGCGGGCCGCGTCCGCCGCCGGCGTTCTCGTCGGCGGCCGGGTCAGCGCCGAGGACGCGTACGCCTACGGCAAGTTCGCCCGCACCGTCCTCGGCACCAACGACGTCGACTTCCGCGCCCGCCCCCACTCGGCCGAGGAGGCGCAGTTCCTCGCCTCCCGGGTGGTCGGCACCGGCCCCGACGCCGGCGGCGTCACCTACGCCGACCTCGAGGCCGCCTCCACGGTCGTCCTGGTCGGGTTCGAGCCCGAGGACGAGAGCCCCATCGTCTTCCTGCGCCTGCGCAAGGCCTACCGCAAGCGTGGCACCCGCGTGTTCGGCGTCTCCGCGGCCGCGAGCCGCGGCCTGGCCAAGATGGGCGGCACGCTCATCCCCACCGCTCCGGGCACCGAGCCCGAGGTCCTGCGGGCCCTCGGCAAGGGTTCCGGCACCGACGCGGTCTCGGCCGCCGGCGCCGCACTGCGCGAGGGCGGCATCATCCTGGTCGGGGAGCGTCTCGCCATGGTCCCCGGTGCGCTGAGCGCCGCGGTCGCCCTGGCCGACAGCACCGGCGCCCGCCTCGCGTGGGTGCCGCGACGGGCGGGGGAGCGCGGGGCCCTCGAGGCCGGCGCGCTGCCCACCCTCCTGCCCGGTGGCCGCCCGGCCGACGACGCCGGCGCCCGCGAGCAGGTCGCCTCGGTCTGGGAGGTCGAGGGCCTGCCCGAGACCCCCGGCCGCGACACCGCCGGCATCCTGGCCGCCGCCGCGTTCGGTGAGCTCGGCGCGCTGGTCGTCGGTGGGGTGGACCCCGCCGACCTCGGTGTGGCCGACGCCGCCGCCGCCATCGCGGCCCCGTTCGTGGTCTCGCTCGAGCTGCGCCGCTCGGCGGTCACCGAGGTCGCCGACGTCGTCCTGCCCGTCGCGGCGCACGCCGAGAAGGGCGGCACCTTCGTCGACTGGGAGGGCCGCCTGCGCCCGTTCGAGGTCGCCCTCGACACCGGCTACGTCAGCGACTACCGCGCCCTTGACATGCTCGCCGACGAGATGGGCGAGTTCCTCGGCACCCGCACCCTGCGCGAGGTCCGCACCGAGATGCAGACCCTCGGCCCCTGGGTCGGCCCGCGCCCCGACGCGCCCGCCGTCGAGGCCGGCGAGGTGCCCGAGCTGGCCGAGGGCACGCTGGTCCTCGCCACCTGGCGCCACCTGCTCGACCGCGGCTCCCTCCAGGACGGCGAGCCGTTCCTGGCCGGTACCGCGCCGCGCCCCGTCGCGCGCGTCTCGGCCACCACCGCCACCGCGCTGGGCGTCGTCGACGGCGACGAGCTCACCGTCCGGGCCGCCGGGGTTGCCGTCACCGCCCCCGTCGTGGTCACCGAGATGGCCGACCACGTCGTGTGGCTGCCGCTCAACTCGCAGGGCTGCGACCTGCGGCCCACCCTCGCCGGGGCGCCCGGCACACTCGTCTCGGTCGTCAAGGAGGACTCGTGAGCACCTTCGCCGCGCTGCCGGACCTGGTCTCCCTCGTCGCCGAGGGCACCGACAACCCGCGCGCCGACTTCAGCGACACCCCCCTGTGGCTGAGCCTGGTCAAGGCCCTGATCATCTTCGTCTACCTGCTGGTCTCGACGCTGCTGGTCATCTGGTTCGAGCGCCGCGTCATCGGCCGGATGCAGCAGCGCCCGGGCCCGAACCGCAACGGCCCCTTCGGCCTGCTGCAGACCCTGGCCGACGGCATGAAGTCGATGCTCAAGGAGGACGTGCGCCCCAAGGCCGCCGACGCCTTCGTCTTCACCCTGGCCCCGCTGATCACGGCCACCATGTGCTTCGTGTCGTTCTCGATCATGCCGCTGGCCGGTGAGGTGTCGATGTTCGGGCACACCACGCCCTTCCAGCTCACCGACACCCCCATCGCCGTGCTGCTGGTCCTCGCGGTCGCGGGCGTCGGCATCTACGGCGTCGTGCTGGCCGGCTGGAGCTCGGGCTCGCCCTACCCGCTGATGGGTGGCCTGCGCGCGTCGGCCCAGATGATCTCCTACGAGATCGCGATGGGCCTCTCGCTCGTGGCCGTCTTCCTCTACGCCGGTTCGATGTCGACCTCGCAGATCGTCAACGCCCAGAGCGGCCTGTGGTTCGTGGTCCCGGCGTTCTTCAGCTTCTTCGTCTACGTCATCACGATGGTCGGCGAGACCAACCGCCTGCCCTTCGACCTCGCCGAGGGCGAGGGCGAGCTCACCGGTGGCTTCCACACCGAGTACGGCTCGATGCGCTTCGCCATGTTCTTCCTCGGCGAGTACATCAACATGTTCACCGTCGCGGCCCTGGCGACCACCATGTTCCTCGGTGGCTGGCAGGCGCCTCCCGGCATCGCGGCCATCAACGACGGCATGTTCAACGAGGGCTGGTGGGGCCTGCTCTGGTTCACCGCCAAGCTGTGGATGTTCATGTTCGTCTTCGTGTGGCTGCGCGGCTCGCTGCCCCGCGTCCGCTACGACCAGTTCATGCGCTTCGGCTGGAAGTTCCTCATCCCGGCCACCCTGGGCTGGGTCGTCCTCGTCGCGTTCTTCCGCGCCGGCCAGAACGGCTGGCTCGGCGGCACCGTCGACGTCGCGGGCCGCAGCTTCCCGGTCGTGTCGCTCGCGCTCGTCGGCATCATCGCGGCCCTGGCCCTGGCCGGCGGCTGGATGTGGGACGCCCGCGTCGAGCGGCGCGAGGCGCGGCTGCACCCGCACGTCCCCGACGAGATCGACCCGTACGCGGGCGGCCACCCCGTGCCGCCCATGCCCGGCCAGCGCCTGCGTGAGCCCTCGCTCACCGCGCCGGCCCTGACGTCGCGACCCGACACCGAGGAGGCCACTCGTGGCTGACGAGCAGAGGAAGTCCGGCTTCTTCTCCGACCTGTTCGCCCCCGTGGCCGGCTTCGGGGTGACCTTCTCGACCATGTTCCGCAAGGTCGTCACCGAGGAGTACCCCGAGGAGAAGCGCCCCACCCAGCCGCGCTTCCACGGCCGCCACCAGCTCAACCGCCACCCCGACGGGCTCGAGAAGTGCGTCGGCTGCGAGCTGTGCGCGTGGGCCTGCCCGGCCGACGCCATCCTGGTCGAGGGTGCCGACAACGACGACTCCGCGGGCGGCCTGGGCCGGTTCAGCCCGGGCGAGCGGTACGGCCGCGTCTACCAGATCAACTACCTGCGCTGCATCTTCTGCGGGCTCTGCATCGAGGCCTGCCCCACCCGGGCGCTGACGATGACCAACGAGTACGAGCTCGCCGACAACAACCGCGCCGACCTCATCTTCACCAAGGACCAGCTGCTCGCGCCGTTGCAGTCCGGGATGCTGCGCCCGCCCTTCCCGATGGCCGACGGCATGGAGGAGCGCGACTACTACCTCGGCAAGGTCACCGAGGCCACCGACGCCCAGCGCCAGGTCGTCGGGGCCCGCGCCGGCAGCGGCGACGACACGGAGGTGACCTCGTGACCGGCACCGGCGAACAGGTGATGTTCTGGATCCTCGGCCCGCTGGCGGTCGTGGGGTCCCTCGGCCTGGTCTTCGCGAAGAAGGCCGTGCACGCGGCCCTCGGCATGGCGATGACGATGATCATCCTGGGCGTGTTCTACCTCGCGCAGAACGCCGACTTCCTCGGCGTCATCCAGATCTTCGTCTACACCGGCGCCGTGATGATGCTCTTCCTCTTCGTGCTCATGCTCGTCGGGGTCGACTCCAGCGACAGCCTCGTCGAGACCCTCACCGGCCAGCGCTGGGCCACCGCGGTCCTCGCCATCGGGCTCGGCGGCATCCTGGGCGCGCAGATCGGCAAGGCGACCGTCCGCGAGACCGTGGGCCTGGCCGCCGTCAACGCCCAGACCGGCAACGTCTCGGGTGTGGCGCAGCTGATCTTCGGCCGCTACGTGTGGGTCTTCGAGGCCACCAGCGCCCTGCTGATCACGGCCGCCCTCGGCGCCATGGTCCTGGCCCACCGCGAGCGGCTCGGCCGCGGCCCGGACCAGAAGGAGTGGAGCAAGCGCCGCTTCCAGGAGGGCAAGCACCTGGCCGGCCTGCCCGCCCCCGGTGTATACGCCCGCCACAACGCGGTCGACACCCCGGCGCTGCTGCCCGACGGCACGCCCTCCGAGCTGTCCGTCTCGCGGGTCCTGACGGCCCGCGACCAGAACCTGTCGCCCTCGCCCTACACCGACGGCGAGCGCGAGATCGAGCGCGACGTGCGCGAGGGGAGCGAGCGGTGAGCCTCATCAACTACGTCTACCTGGCGACGGTGCTCTTCTGCATCGGGGGAGCCGTCGTGCTCACCCGCCGCAACGCCATCATCGTCTTCATGGGCGTCGAGCTCATGCTGAACGCCGCGAACCTGGTCTTCGTGACCTTCGCGCGGATGCACGGGAACCTCGACGGCCAGGTCATCGCCCTCTTCGTCATGGTCGTCGCGGCCGCCGAGGTCGTCGTCGGCCTGGCCATCATCATGGCGATCTTCCGGTCCCGCCGGTCGGCCTCGGTCGACGACGCGAACCTGCTGAAGCTGTAAGGAGCACTGGTGCACTCACTCATCACCGAGGGCGGCGCGATGACCGCGGGCGCCGCGAGCGGGATCTCCTCGCTCGCTTGGCTGCTCGTCGCGCTGCCCCTGCTCGGTGCCGTCGTCCTGCTGCTCGGCGGCCGGCGCACCGACAAGATCGGGCCCGGCCTGGCCACCGGCCTGTCCTGGGCGAGCTTCGGCTTCGGCGTCCTCATCCTCGTGCAGCTGCTCGGGATGGCGGCCGAGGACCGGGGCATGCACCTGAAGCTCTGGAACTGGGTCCCGGCGGGGTCGTTCAAGCTCGACCTCGGCCTGCTGGTCGACCCGCTGTCGATGAGCTTCGTCATGCTCATCACGTTCGTGGGCTCCCTCATCCACGTGTACTCGCTCGGGTACATGGAGCACGACCCCGACAAGCGGCGCTTCTTCGCATACCTGAACCTGTTCGTCGCGGCCATGCTGCTGCTGGTCCTCTCCGACAGCTACCTGCTGCTGTTCGTCGGCTGGGAGGGCGTGGGCCTGGCCTCGTACCTGCTCATCGGCTTCTGGAACTGGAACCCGGCCTACGCGACCGCCGCCAACAAGGCGTTCTTCGTCAACCGCGTCGGCGACCTCGGGCTGTCCATCGCGATCATGACGATGTTCGTCAGCTTCGGCGGCGTCGACTACGCCACCGTCAACGCGGGCGTCGCGAACGCGAACCCGGCCACCCTGACCGCCATCGGGCTGCTGCTGCTCGTCGGGGCCTGCGGCAAGTCGGCGCAGTTCCCGCTGCAGTCCTGGCTCGGCGACGCCATGGCCGGCCCCACCCCGGTCTCGGCCCTGATCCACGCGGCGACCATGGTCACCGCCGGGGTCTACCTCGTGGTGCGCAGCCACGTCATCTACGACGCCACGCCCGACGCCCGCCTGGCCGTCGCGCTGGTCGGTGCGGTGACCCTGCTCTTCGGGGCCGTCGTCGGCTGCGCCAAGGACGACATCAAGAAGGCGCTGGCCGCCTCCACCATGAGCCAGATCGGCTACATGATGCTGGCCGCCGGCCTCGGGCCGGTCGGCTACGCCTTCGCGATCTTCCACCTGCTCACCCACGGCTTCTTCAAGGCCGGGATGTTCCTCGGGGCCGGTTCGGTCATGCACGGCATGAACGACCAGGTCAACATGCGCCGCTTCGGCGGCCTGTCCGGGGTCATGAAGGTCACCTGGGGCACCTTCGCCCTGGGGTGGCTCGCCATCCTGGGCGTGCCGCCGTTCTCGGGCTTCTGGTCCAAGGACAAGATCATCGAGGCCGCGTTCGTCGGCGAAGGCTGGCAGCCGTGGGTCCTCGGCGGGGCCGCGCTCGTGGGTGCCGGCATCACCGCGTTCTACATGTCGCGCCTGTTCTTCATGACCTTCCAGGGCCCGCGGCGCTGGACCGAGGACGTGCACCCGCACGAGTCGCCCCGGATCATGACCATCCCGATGATCGTCCTGGCCGCCGGCTCGGCCTTCCTGGGCCTGGCGCTCGGCCCCACCGGCGCCATCCAGTCGTGGCTGGCCCCGGTCGTGGGGGAGCACGGCGAGGAGAGCCCGGTCATCGCGGTGCCCGTGCTGATGGTCCTGACCCTGCTGTTCGTCGCGGGCGGCATCTTCCTGGCCTGGCGCGGCTACTGGCAGGCCGACGTGCCCGAGGTCGCCCCGCGCGGCTCGGTGCTCACCCGCGCCGCCCGCGTCGACCTCTACCAGGACGCCGTCAACGAGGGCCTCTTCATGCGCCCCGGCGTGCACGCCACCCGAGCGCTGGTCTTCGCCGACGCGCGGGGGGTCGACGGCGCCGTCGGTGGTCTCGCGGCCTTCGTCGGCGGCCTGTCCTCGAGGCTGCGTCGCCTCCAGACCGGCTACGCCCGGTCCTATGCCCTGACGATGCTCACCGGCGTCGTCGCCGTCCTCGGTGCTCTGTGGGTGATCCAGTGACCTCCCTGCCTCTGCTCACGCTGATGATGGTCGTGCCGCTCGTCGGCGCGGTCGTCGTGGCCGCGCTGCCCTCGGGCGCCGCGCGCCACGCCCGTCAGGTCGCGCTCGGGGTCTCGCTCGTCACCCTCGCGCTCGGCATCGCCGCGTGGGTGGCCTTCGACAGCGGCTCCGGCGCGATGTTCCAGCTCACCGAGACCCACGCGTGGATCCCGCAGTTCGGCGTGTCCTACGCCCTCGGGGTCGACGGCATCGCGCTGGCGCTCATCGTGATGGCCGTCATCCTCACCCCGGTCTGCCTGCTGGCGGCCTGGAACGACGTCGACGAGGTCGACACCGGCCGCACCCAGCGCTACTTCGCGCTGATGCTGGTGCTCGAGGCCTTCATGGTCGGCGTCTTCGCGGCCACCGACGTCTTCCTGTTCTACGTCTTCTTCGAGGCCATGCTCATCCCGGTGTACTTCCTCATCGGGCTCTACGGCGGGCCGCGGCGGCAGTACGCCGCCGTCAAGTTCCTGCTGTTCTCGCTGGCCGGCGGCCTGGTCATGCTCGTGTCGGTCATCGCGGTCTACGTCGCGGGCCCGGGCGGCCCCGACGGCTTCCTGGTCGAGAAGCTGATCGGCAACGTCGACGGCTCCCCGGCCGCGCTGCGCTGGATGTTCGTCGGGTTCTTCATCGCCTTCGCCGTCAAGGCCCCGATGTGGCCGGTGCACACCTGGCTGCCGGACGCCGCCACCGAGGCCCGCCCGGCCACGGCCGTGCTGCTGGTCGGCGTGCTCGACAAGGTCGGCACCTACGGGATGATCCGCTTCTGCCTCCAGCTCTTCCCGGAGGCCTCGACGTGGGCCACCCCGGTCGTGCTCACGCTCGCCGTGATCTCGGTGGTCTACGGGGCGCTGCTGGCCATCGGGCAGACCGACATGATGCGCCTCATCGCGTTCACCTCGATCAGCCACTTCGGCTTCATCGTCCTGGGCATCTTCGCGATGACCAGCGTCGGGGGCGCCGGCTCCACGCTGTACATGGTCAACCACGGGTTCTCGACGGCCGGGCTCTTCCTCATCGCCGGGTTCCTCGTCACCCGCCACGGCAGCAAGCGCATCCCCGACTACGGCGGCTGGCAACGGGTCACCCCGGTGCTCGCCGGCACCTTCCTGGTCGCGGGGCTGTCCTCGCTCGCGCTGCCCGGCCTGTCGTCGTTCGTGTCGGAGTTCCTGGTCCTCCAGGGCACCTTCATGCGCTACAAGGTCGCGGCCGTCATCGCCGCCCTGGGCATCGTCCTGGCCGCGTTGTACATCCTGCTGATGTACCAGCGCGTGATGACCGGCCCCAAGCCCGCGTTCGCCGAGGGCGGGCACCCGCGTGACCTGAACCGGCGTGAGAAGTGGGTCGTGGCCCCGATCATCGCCTCGTTCGTCCTGCTCGGCTTCTATCCCAAGCCCGTGCTCGACCTCGTCAACCCGGCCGTGGACAGGACGATGCAGATCGTCGGCGTCACGGACCCGGCCCCCACCTCCGCCGCCCCCGGGAGCTCGAAGTGATGCCCGCCGCCTTCCAGGCCGTGACCGTCGACTACGTCGCGGTCGCGCCGATGCTGATCGTCGTCGCGGGTGCGCTCGTCGGGGTGCTCGTCGAGGCCTTCGCGCCCCGCGGCCGTCGGCACGGCATCCAGGTCGTGCTCACCCTCGTCGTCCTGGTCGCGGCGCTGGTCGTCCTCGCCGTCTGGAGCCGCGGCCACCTGGCCGTCACCTTCGGCGGCTCGCTGTCGCTCGACGGCGTCGCGCTCTTCCTCCAGGGGACGCTCCTGGCGCTCTCGGTGCTCAGCGTGCTGGTCATGGCCGAGCGCTTCGGCGGGGTCGGCTCCGACGCCTTCACCCCGATGGGTGCGTCGACCCCGGGCTCGGGCCAGGAGGACGCCGCCACCCGCGCCGGGTACGCGACCTCCGAGGTCTTCCCGCTGACCCTGTTCGCGGTCTTCGGGATGATGATCTTCGTCTCCGCCAACGACCTCATCACGATGTTCGTCGGGCTCGAGGTCCTCTCGCTCCCGCTGTACGTGATGACCGGGCTGTCGCGCCGCCGCCGGTTGCTGTCGCAGGAGGCGGCGCTGAAGTACTTCCTCCTGGGGGCCTTCTCCAGTGCCTTCTTCCTGTTCGGCTCCGCGCTGCTGTACGGCTTCGCCGGCTCCTCCGACCTCAAGGTCATCGCCCAGGCGATCAGCAGCACTCCGGGTGGTCTCGAGGGGCTGCTGCTCCCCGGCGTCGTGCTGACGCTCATCGGCCTGCTCTTCAAGGTCGGCGCCGTGCCGTTCCACTCGTGGACCCCGGACGCCTACCAGGGCGCGCCCACCCCCGTCACCGGCTTCATGGCGGCCTGCACCAAGCTCGCGGCCTTCGGCGCCATCCTGCGCTTGGCCTACGTGGGCGTCGGCGGCGACCGGTGGGACTGGCAGATCGGTGTCGTCGTCATCGCCATCCTGACCATGGTCGTGGGCGCGGTGCTCTCGGTCACCCAGACCGACGTCAAGCGCCTGCTGGCCTACTCGTCGGTCGCGCACGCCGGCTTCATCCTGGTCGGGGTGCTGGCGTTCTCGAAGGCCGCCGTCGGTGGGGTCATGTTCTACCTCGTGGCCTACGGCGCCACCACGATCGCCGCCTTCGCCATCGTCGCGATGGTGCGCCAGGACGGCTCCGAGGCCTCGCACCTGTCGCAGTGGGCGGGCCTCGGCCGGCGCCACCCGGTGGTCGCGGGCTCGTTCGCCTTCCTGCTGCTGGCCTTCGCGGGCATCCCGCTGACCTCGGGCTTCACCGCCAAGTTCGCGACCTTCGCGCCCGCGGTGGCGTCCGGTACCTCGGGTGTCGTGATGGTCGTCGTCGGTGTGCTGGCCTCGGCCGTCACCGCGTTCGTCTACGTGCGCCTCATCGTGCTGATGTACTTCACCGAGCCCGTCGAAGGCGTCGTGGCCCTGCGGGCGTCCTTCGGCTCGAAGCTCGCCATCGGCGTCGGCCTGGCCGTCACCCTGCTCGCGGGCGTGGCCCCGACGTACGTGCTCCAGCTCGCGGGCAACGCCTCGCAGTTCCTCCTGTGAGCCACCCGGCGCCGGCGGCCCAGCGCGGTACCCCGTCGGTGCTGTCGCTGCCCGGCGCGAGCGACGGCCTGCGCGAGCGGCTGACCACCGGGCTCGCGGCCGTCGAGGACCTCATCGCGCGGCGGGTCGACCACGACGACCCGTTCGTGGCGCAGGCGAGCTCGCACCTGACCCTGGCCGGCGGCAAGCGGTTCCGGCCGCTGCTGACCCTGCTGGCGGCCGAGGTCGGCTCGGGCGTGAACGAGCACGTCGTGGCCGCCGCCACCGGCGTCGAGCTGACCCACCTGGCCTCGCTCTACCACGACGACGTCATGGACGAGGCCGACGTGCGGCGTGGGGCCCCGAGCGCCAACGCCCTGTACGACAACTCCACCGCCATCCTGGTCGGCGACCTGCTGTTCGGCACCGCGTCCGACATCGTGGCCGACCTCGGGCCCGAGGCCGTCAAGATTCAGGCGCAGACCTTCGTGCGGCTCTGCTCCGGGCAGATCCGGGACGACCGGCCCTGCCCCCCGGGCCAGGACCCGGTCGAGTACTACCTGCACGTCCTCGAGGACAAGACCGGCGTGCTGATCGCCACCGCCGCGCGGTACGGCGCCATGTTCGGCGGCTGCTCGCCCGAGGTCGTCGAGCTCCTGCGGGAGTACGGCGAGCGGCTCGGGGTGGCGTTCCAGCTGTCCGACGACCTCATCGACATCGCCTCGGAGGCCGAGGAGACCGGGAAGACGCCCGGCACCGACCTGCGCGAGGGCAAGCGCACGCTGCCGGTGCTGTTCGTGCTGGCGTCCACCGACCCCGCCGACGCACGGCTCCAGGAGCTGCTGCGCGGCGACCTGAGCCAGGACGGCCCGCTGGCCGAGGCGCTGGCGCTGCTGCGGGTGCATCCGGCGATGGAGCGGGCCCGCGAGCACGCCGCCGCGGTGGCGTCGCGGGCGCAGGCGGTGCTCGACCCGCTGCCGCCGAGCGAGGCCAAGGACGCGCTGCGCGCCCTGGCCGCGGGCGTCGTCACCCGCGTCGGCTGACGCCTCAGGTTTCCCGCCCCCGGCGGGAAACCCCGGGGTCGCAGCGGAAGGTTTCCCGCACGACCCACGAGGTTCCGGGATGACGCCCGCGGCGGCCGGGGCCGTCAGCCGCTCGGGCCGAGCATCTCGGCGCGGGGCCGTCGGGGGATGGCCAGCGCCAGGGCGACGGCGGCGAAGCACAGCACCGCGGCGCCGACCCAGGCCCAGTGGTAGTCGCCCTGGGCGGTGCGTACCGCCCCGGCCACGCTCGCGCCGACCCCGGCGCCGACCATGTGCGAGGCGAAGACCCAGCCGAACACCACCCCGGAGTCCTCGGCACCGAAGTGCGTGCGGCACAGGGCGATGGTGGGCGGGACGGTGGCGACCCAGTCGAGCCCGTAGAAGACGATAAACACCCACATGCCCGGCTCGATGCCGGGGGCCAGGACGGCGTCGAGGGCCAGCAGCGACAGCCCGCGCCCCGCGTAGTACCCGGCCAGCAGCAGCCGGGGGTCCACCCGGTCGGTGAGCCACCCGGAGCCAATGGTGCCCGCGATGTCGAAGATCCCCACGACGGCGAGCAGCCCCGCGGCCGTCGTCGGCGGCATCCCGTGGTCGTGGGCCGCCGGGACGAAGTGGGTCTGGATGATGCCGTTGGTCGACCAGCCGCAGACCCAGAAGGTGAGGACCAGGGCCCAGAACGGCCAGGACCGGGCGGACCGGGTCAGGACCGCGACGGCCCGGCGGGCGGGGGCCTGGGCGGGGGCGGTCGGGGCCGCCGGGGTGCTGCCGGGGGCGGCGCCGTAGGCCAGCAGCCCGCGGTCCCTCGGGTGGTCCACCAGCAGGAGGGACACCAGCACCGCGACGAGCAGGGCCAGCACGGCGACGATGCCGGCCGCCCACCGCCATCCCGGGCCGTCGGCCGCGCGGGCGATGACGGGCAGGAAGACCAGCTGCCCGGTGGCGTTGGCCGCCGAGAAGATGCCGGTGACCAGGCCGCGGTGCCGCTCGAACCAGCGGTTGGCGACGACCGCCCCGAGGACGAGCGCCATGGCCCCGGTGCCGATGCCGATGAAGACCCCCCACAGCAGCCAGAGCTGCCACGCGGAGGTCATCACGGTCGTGGCCCCGCTGGCGGTACCGACGACGACGAGGGCGATGGCCACGGTGCGCCGGACGCCGAAGCGCTCCATGAAGGCGGCGGCGAACGGGGCGGTGAGGCCGTAGAGGACGAGGTTGAGGCTGACCGCACCCGAGGTGGTCGCGCGGCTCCAGCCGAACTCGGTCTCGACCGGCTCGAGCAGCACCCCGGTGGAGGAGCGGAAGGCGGCCGCGGACACCAGCGCGGCCAGCGTCACGGCGGCCACCGACCAGGCCCGGTGCGGCATCCGCCGCCCGGGGAGCCGGGCCGGCTCGGTGACGGCGCCTCGCAGGTCCTCGGTCACGGGACCAGCATCCCACTAGGGTCGGCTCGTGGGCCCGGTACCGGATGACGTGACCCGCGGCTGGGACGCCGCGACGGCCGGCCTGCCCGCGCCCCTCGTGGTCCTCGACCTCGACGCCTACGAGGCCAACGCCGCCGACCTCGTGCGCCGGGCCGCCGGGCGCCCCATCCGGGTGGCGTCGAAGTCCCTACGCTGCCGCTGGGTGCTGGCCGACGTGCTGGCCCGCCCGGGGTTCGCCGGCGTGATGGGGTACGCCGTCGCCGAGGCGGTGTGGCTCGTCCGGTCGGGGTTGCGCGACGTGTTCGTGGCCTACCCGAGCGCCGATGTCGAAGGGGTGCGCACGGTGGCGGGCGACGCCGGGCTGCGGCGCGAGGTGACCCTGACGGTCGACTCGGTCGAGCACGTCCGGTGGTTGCGCGACACCCTGGGGCCGGCGGTGTCGGGGGTCGGGGTGGCGGTCGACGTCGACGCGTCCGTGCGGGTGGGGCGGGCCCACCTGGGGGTGCGCCGGTCGCCGACTCGTACCCCCGCCGAAGCGCTTGCCGTGGTGCGGGCGGCCACCGGCGTGGGCCTCGAGGTGCGGGGGCTGATGTTCTACGACGCTCAGGTGGCGGGGCTGCCCGACTCCGCCGCGGTGCGGCTGCTGAAGCGGCGCTCGGTGCACGAGCTGACCCGGCGGCGGGCGGCGGTGGTCGAGGCGGTGCGGGCCGAGGTCGACCTGCGCTTCGTCAACGGCGGCGGCACCGGCAGCCTGCACACCTACGGCGACGACAGCGCCGTCACCGAGCTCGCCTCGGGCTCAGGGCTGTACGCGCCGACCCTGTTCGACGGCTACGACGCGTTCTCGCCCCGCCCCGCGATGGCGTACGCCCTGCCGGTGGTGCGGCGCCCGGCCCGCGGAATCGTCACGACCTGCGGTGGCGGCTACGTGGCCAGCGGCGAGCCCGGATGGTCGCGGGTGCCCTCGCCAGTGCGCGCGGGGCTGTCGCTGCTGCGCACCGAGGCGGCCGGCGAGGTGCAGACCCCGGTCGAGGGCGACGTCGACGACCTCGGGCTCGGCGACCGGGTGTGGATGCGTGGGGCCAAGGCCGGTGAGCTGCTCGAGCGCTTCGACACCCTGCACCTGGTGCGCGGGAGCCGGCTGGTCGAGAGCGTGCCGACGTACCGCGGCGAGGGGAGGAACTTCGGATGACCCCCGCGTGGCGCAACTGGGGCGGCAACGTCGTGGCGCATCCGGCCGTGGTCACCGACGTGTCGACCGTCGACGGCGTGGTCGCTGCGGTGCGGTCCGCGGCGGGCCGCGGCCGCACGCTGCGGGTGGCCGGCGCGGGCCACTCGTTCACCCCGCTGGTCGCCACCGACGGCACGTTGCTGCGGGTCGACGGGCTGCGCGGGGTCGTGGGCGTCGACCGGGACCGGATGCGGGTGCGGGTGGCCGCGGGCACGCCCCTGTACGAGCTGAACCCCGCCTTGCAGGCCCTCGGCCTGGCGCTGCCCAACCTGGGCGACATCGACCGGCAGACCATCAGCGGGGCCATCGCCACCGGCACCCACGGCACGGGCACGCGTCGGCAGGGCATCGCGGCGGCGGTGGGCGGGCTCACGCTGGTCCTGGCCGACGGCTCGCTGCTGCGCTGCTCGGCCGACGAGCAGCCCGAGGTCTTCGAGGCGGCGCGGGTGGGGCTCGGCGCGCTCGGGGTGGTCGTCGAGGTCGAGCTGCAGTGCGTAGCGTCCTTCCGGCTGCACGCCCGCGAGTCGGGGGAGTCGTTCACCGAGGTACTCGGCGGCATCCACGCGCTGGCCGACGCGCACGACCACCTCGACATGCACTGGTTCCCGCACACCGACCGCGTGCTGGTGAAGCGCAACGACGTCGTCGGGCCGGGTGAGGGGCCGGGGCCGCTGCCGCGATGGCGCGCCCGGCTGGACGACGACCTGCTCGCCAACCGGGTGTTCGAGGGCGTCAACCGGGTGGCCGCGCGGGTGCCGGGCACGGTGGTGCGGGTGAACCGGCTGAGCGCACGCGCCCTGGGCGCCCGTGAGTTCGCCGACGACTCGTGGAAGGTGTTCTGCTCGTCGCGCGAGGTGCGCTTCGTCGAGTCGGAGTACGCGGTGCCACGGGCCTCCGTCGAGCCCGTGCTGCGCGAGCTGCGGGGCTGGTTCGAGCGCACCCGCGAGCCGGTGCCCTTCCCGGTCGAGGTGCGGTTCACCGGTGCCGACGACGTCTGGCTCTCGACCGCGTACCAGCGCGAGAACGCCTACGTCGCGGTGCACCAGTACCACCGGATGGACGGCACGCGCCTGTTCGCGGCCTTCGAGGCCATCGTCGCCGAGCACGAGGGGCGACCGCACTGGGGCAAGCTGCACACCCTCGGCGCCGACCGCCTGCGCGCGCTCTACCCGCGGTTCGACGACTGGCGTGCGGTGCGCGACCGTCTCGACCCCGGCCGGCTCTTCACCAACACCTACCTCCGCCACGTCCTGGGCGACTGACGGGGCGCCCGGGTCACGGGGACGGCGCGGAACCTCGCCGCTGGCAGGGAAACTCCCGCGCCCTTCCCGGTCTTCCGCGTCATCCCGGCGACCCGTCCGCACGTGCCGGGTGGAGGAGGGCCCCGACGATGGCCACGTGCGACGATGGCTGACGCTCGGCGCGGGTCGAGCACTTCACGTACCCGGGAAGGTCCACCGTGGCTCGCAAGCGATACGGACTCTTGAACTTCGCGTTCGACGCGATCCTCACGCTGCTGACCGGCGGCCTCTGGCTCATCTGGATCTTCGTCCGCGAGATGCGCAGCCGCTAGCCACCGAGGGCGGTAGAGGGCCTCGCCGGGCGCGTGGCCGGCTCCGCCCCGCCCCGCCCGCTGCGATGATCGGGCCATGAGCCCGGAGAGCGAGCCCACGGACGCGGCCGCGGTGCGTCGCCGCCAGGCGCGGGAGAACGCCGAGTACCACCACGCGGTCGCAGCGCGGGCGGCGGAGGCCGAGGCGCGGCGCACGGCCCCGATGGTGGCGGCCTTCGCCGAGGCGATGCGCTCGGCGGGCGTCGAACCCACCCGGCTGCGGGCCCTCCCGTACAGCGGCGGCGGGAGCCTGCGCACCGACATCGTCGGCTGGTACGTCCGGCGGGACCAGCGGGCCGCCGTCGGCACGGACGGCCGCTGGTACGTCCTCGTCGCGGCGCCCAGCCTGCGCGGGCGGTTGCTCGGCGTCCACGTCGAGCCCAGCGACGCCCCGCTCCAGGTCGGAGCGGGTGGCCGGGACGGTGACTCGGTGGCCCTGGACGTGCTGCTCCGGCTGCGCCTGGAGGCGGGCCCCGACTTCCCCGCCTGACACGCGCGGCGGCCGCGCCGGCCCGACCGCTTGCCGGCGACCGGGCCGTACCGCAGATTGGGAGGATGGCGAGCGTGGAGCGGGTCGACGTCGGCGGGGGCGTGCACCTCGCGCGGCTCGTCCGGGTGGCGCGCACGTCGCAGGTCGCGCCTCCCGTGGTGCTGCTGCCGGGCACCGGGCTGACCGCGCGCGACTGGGACCACGTCGCGCACGACCTCGCCGCGCACCGCACCACCCACGCCGTGGACCTGCGCGGGCACGGCGACAGCGACCGCCCCGGCCGCTACTCGACCGCGCTGATGGCTGCCGACGTCGCGGCGCTCCTCGACGTCCTCGACGAGCCGGCGGTCGACCTCGTCGGGCACTCGCTCGGTGGGCTGGTGGCCCTCCGGGTCGCCGCCGAGCGGCCGGGGCGGGTGCGCCGCCTCGTTCTGGAGGACGTCGGGATGCCGCACCCGCGCGCCCCCTCCCCGCCGAGCCGCCCGCCGGGCGAGCTCGCGTTCGACTGGGCCGTCGTCGAGCAGGTGCGGCCCGAGATCGACGACCCCCACCCGGGATGGCGCGAGCTCGTGCCGCAGGTCGTCGCGCCCACCCTGGTCGTGGGTGGGGGAGCCGCCAGCCACGTCGACCAGGGGCACGTGCGCGAGCTCGTCCAGGCACTGCCGGACGGCCGCCTCGCGGTCATCGAGGCGGGGCACCTCGTCCACGCCACCGAGCCGCGGCGGTTCGTCGCGGCGGTGCGGGACTTCCTCGCCGACTGAGGGGGGACCCCGGCCCGGCGCGCCACCAGTCCATGGCGGTCGCGGCGACCGCGGCCGGGACCGCCGGCAGCAGCATGAACATGCCCAGCTCGGCCGTCTCGCCGCCGACCATCACGCCGGCCACGACGGCGGCCAGACCGAGCACCACGACCACGAGCCGGAGCCCGTGCCGCCGCGGATGCGCCCTCGGCCCGGCGAGGTCGCGGACGGCGACGATGACGGGCCGGCAGAGGAAGGCCACGACGCCGAGCGCGGCGACGATGACCATGGCCCACGGCCCCTCGTCCCTCGCGGCGGGGCCCGGGACGAGGCGGGTGAGGAAGAAGAGGAGGAGGAACGCGACCCCGAACACGGCACCGCCGAGCATCGCTCCGACGACTGCGGCCACGAGCTCGCGCCAGCCGAGGTGCCGGCCGTGGACCCGCCAGGCGAGCAGCGGGCCGCCGACGACGGCCAGCGGCATCCCCAGCGCACCGATCGCCTCCAGCCATACCGGCGGTGTCCAGGTCGCCGGCTCTCCGGCCGCCAGCAGGTAGGCGATGCCCTCCTGGGCGACGACGGCGACGAGGAAGATCAGGGCCGCGCCCAGGAACGCGTCCGCGGCGAGGGGATAGCGCTCGCGACCCGTGACGAGCGGCCGATCCAGGGTCCCAGTCATGTCCGACACCTCCGCGCAGTCCGTCCGCGTGGGCGGCTGCTGGTTCCAGCCTCCTCCTCCGCGGGAGGGGCGCCGCGCGCCTGTGACCGACGAGACGGACCCCGGGCGCCCCTCAGATCTCCTGGTTGGTGGGGAGGATGACGAGGTCGCGGATGGCGACGTGTCGCGGCCGGGTCAGCATCCACAGGACGGCGTCGGCGACGTCCTCGGACGTGATGCCCCGCCCGGCCGCGACCTCCGCGGCGACGTCGGCGCCCTCCGCCACCCCCCAGAGCTCGTTGAGGACGACGCCGGGAGCGATCGCACCCATCCGCACCCCGGTCCCGACCAGCTGGCGGCGCACCCCGTGGGTGAAGGCCTGCACGGCGTGTTTCGAGGCGGAGTAGACCGGCTCCCAGTGGATCGACTGGTGGCCCGAGACCGAGCTGGTCATCACGACGTCGCCGTGCCCCGCCTCGACCATGGCCGGGAGCACCGCTCGCACCATGGCCATCGCCCCGAGGACGTTGACACCGACCAGCTCCTGCAGTGCCCCGAGGTCGGTCTCGGCGAAGGGGCCGGGGACGTAGACGCCGGCGTTGGAGAGCAGCACGTCGATGCGGCCGTGCTCGGCCAGGGTGCGCGCGGCGACCTCGGTGCAGAACGCGGTGTCCGAGACGTCGCCGGGGACGACCAGTGACGGCCCGGGGAGCGCCTCGGCGACCGCCGCCAGGCGGTCGGCACTGCGGGCCACGAGCACCACCGTCGCGCCGGCCCCCGAGAGCGTGCGCGCGTAGGAGCGGCCGATGCCGGAGCTCGCGCCGGTGACGACGGCCACCGCGCCGGTGAGGTCCTGGGTCGTGCTCATGGCTGTTCCTCCTCGGTCCCGGCGAGCCGCCGCCGCCGGAACGCCTCGTCGGGTCGGGTGTCGATGCGCTCGGCGTGGGCCGGGTCGAGGGGGACGGCCGCGCCCACCGCAAGGGCTCCGTGCAGGATCCGGGCCGACTTCACCGCCATCTCGGTGACGGCGAAGGCGTCGTCGGGGTCGGCGCCGAGGGTGAAGATGCCGTGGTTGCGCAGGTAGAGCACCCGCGGGTGGGTGCCGTGCTCGGCGACGAACGCCCGCAGCCGGGCCAGCACCTCGCGGGCCAGCGGCAGGCCCGGGTCGACGTACGGGACGAGGAGGTTGTGCCGGCCGAGGACGACCACCTGGTCGGGGAAGAGGCTGCCCCCGACGAGGGCCTCGGCCCGGTCGGAACACAGCAGGGCGTTGACGACCACGGGGTGGGTGTGGATGACCGCCCCCACCTGCGGCACCTCGAGGCACACCGCGTGCAGGAGCGCTTCGACCGAGGGGCGGCGGCCGCCGGAGGGGACGGCGTCGCGCATCGCGGCGGCCACGCCGTCGTCGTCCACAGGATGCTCGGAGTCGACGAGGCGCATCACCCGGGCGAGGTCGACGTCGACGAAGTCCTCAGCCGTGGCGGTCCGCAGGCTCGAGCCCGAGGCCTTGACGAGCATCCGGCCCGGCCCCGAGCGTACCGACGTGTTCCCCTCGGCGAGGAGGGCGAGGTCGCGGTGCGGCTCGCCGACCGCGCGGGAGACCCGGACCAGCGCCTCCAGCGCGCTCGCGGTGCCTGCGGTCGCGCTGCTCGTCGTCGCGGTGCTGCTGGTCACGGGATGCCCTCCGGGGTGGTCGTCGTGGTGCCGCTCGCCCCGCGGCCGGTAGGTCACCGCGTCCGAGCCGGTGCCGGTGAGGTCCTGGTAGACCTCCTCGACCGTCGACCGCGCGCCGGAGACGACGGCCTGGACGGCGATGTTGCCGATCGCCGAGGCCTCCACGGGCCCTGCGGTGACGGGCAGGCCGGTGGCGTCGGCGGTGAGCTGGCACAGGACCGCGTTGCGCGCCCCGCCGCCGACGACGCGCACCCGGCCGACCGTGCAGCCCGCGAGAGCGGCCGCCTCCCCGAGCGCGTCGGCGTACGCCGCGGCGAGACTGTCGAGGACGGCCCGGACGACGTCGGCCCGCGACCCGTCCAGCGGCCGGCCGGCCTCCGCGCAGAGCACCGCGATCCGGGCCGGCATGTCCCCCGGCGGCAGCAGTCGCTCGTCGGCGACGTCGAGCACGGCCTCGTGGCCGGGCCCGGCGCCCGCGGCGGCGAGCAGGTCACCGAGGGGGACCGGCGCACCGTCCTCGCCGGCCCAGTGGGCGAGGCACTGCTGGAGCAGCCACATCCCGTTGAGGTTGCGGACCAGCAGCACGCCGTCGACCCCCCGCTCGTTGGTGAAGCCGGCCGCGAGCGCCTCCTCGATGGTCAGCGGCTCGGCCAGCGGGAGCCCGACCAGCGACCACGTGCCGCTGGACACCAGCCCCTCGACGCGGGCGCCGCGCTCGACCGGCCGGGCGAAGGCGAACGCGCTCGCGGTGTCGTGCCCGGCGACCCGGATGACGGGCACGGGCGCGCTCAGCCCCAGCCGGGCCGTGATGTCCGGGGTCGTCCGCCCGGCCACCGCACCGAGCTCGGACACGGGCGGCATCCGGATGCCGCCCGCCCCGTGGGCCTCGAGCAGCTGGGGCAGCCAGCGGTCGACGCGGGGGTCGAGGAGCTGGCTCGTCGAGGCGATGGTGGGCTCGGTCCCCCGCTGGCCGGTGAGCAGCTGGACCCACAGGTCGGGGACGAAGAGGAGCCCGTCACCGGCGTGCTCGCCGGCGGCGACGGCGGCCGCCAGCTGGACCGAGGTGTTGATGGCTTGGTCGGGGACCCCGGTGGCGGCGTAGACCTCGGACTCGTCGATGCCCCGGGCAGCGACGAGCGGACGCGGATCCCCGACCCCCCGGTGCGAGCGGACCGGGCCGGTCCGGCGGCCCTCGTCGTCGACGAGGGCGAAGTCGACGCCCCACGCGTCGACGCCGACGCCCTCGAGGCGCGCCCCGCGCCGGCCGCACTCCGCGACCGCGGCTCCGAGGCCCGTGAGGGTCTGAGCGAACAGCGCGTCGACGTCCCACGCGAGGACGCCGTCCTGCTGCACCGGCACGTTCGGGAACCGGTGCACCTCGTGGACGGTGACGGCCTCGTGGTCGACGAGCCCGAGGACGACCCGGCCGCTGGAGGCCCCCAGGTCGACGGCCGCGTAGGCGCGCGTGACGGGGCCGGCGCGGCGGGGGCGGACGGGGGCGGCGTCGTCCGGGAGGGCGTCCATGTCAGCGCAGGAAGGCGGCGGCGACGCCGGCGTCGACGGGCACGTGCAGGCCGGTGGTGTGCGAGAGCTCGCCGGCGGTCAGGGCGAAGACGGCGTTCGCGACGTGCTCGGGGAGGACCTCGCGCTTGAGAAGGGTCCGCTGGGCGTAGAAAGCGCCGAGATCCTCCTCGGGCACGCCGTAGACCTTGGCCCGCTCGGCACCCCACCCGCCCGCGAAGATGCCCGAGCCGCGGACGACGCCGTCGGGGTTGACCCCGTTGACCCGGATGCCGTGGGGCCCCAGCTCGGCCGCCAGCAGCCGCACCTGGTGCGCCTGGTCGGCCTTCGCGGCACCGTAGGCGAGGTTGTTGGGACCGGCGAAGACCGCGTTCTTGCTCGAGATGTAGACGATGTCGCCGCCGAGGTCCTGCGCGAGCATCACCCGGGCAGCGGCCCGGGAGACGAGGAAGGAGCCCTTGGCCATGACGTCGTGCTGCAGGTCCCAGTCGCGTTCGGTGGTCTCCAGCAGCGGTTTCGAGATCGACAGCCCGGCGTTGTTGACGACGAGGTCGAGGCCTCCGAACGCGAGGACCGTGGCCTCGACCGCGGACTGCACGGCGTCGGCGGCGGTGACGTCGGCGGTGACCGCGATGGCGACGTCGGCCGAGCCCAGCTCGCCGGCGACCCGGGAGGCGGCCTCGCCGTCGAGGTCGGCGACGGCCACGCAGGCCCCCTCGGCCGCGAGCCGCTGTGCGATGGCGCGGCCGATGCCCGAGCCGGCGCCGGTCACGATCGCGATGCGCCCGGCGAGGGGCTTGGGCTTCGGCCGGCGCGCCAGCTTGGCCTCCTCGAGCGCCCAGTACTCGATGCGGAACTTCTCGGACTCCTCGATCGGGGCGTAGCGCGAGAGGGCCTCGGCCCCGCGCATCACGGTGATGGCGTTGACGTAGAACTCGCCGGCGACCCGGGCGGTCTGCTGGTCCGTGCCGAACGAGAACATCCCCACCCCGGGCACGAGGACGATGGCCGGGTCCGCTCCCCGGATGGCGGGGGAGTCCGCCGTCGCGTGCCGCGCGTAGTAGGCGGCGTAGTCGCGCCGGTAGTCGGCGTGGAGCGCGTGCAGGCGGTCCACGACCTCCTCCAGAGGCGCTGCGGCCGGCAGGTCCAGGACCATCGGCGAGACCTTGGTCCGCAGGAAGTGGTCGGGGCAGGAGGTCCCGAGCGCCGCCAGCGGGGCCAGCTTCTCACGGGCCATGAAGTCCAGGACGGCCTCGGAGTCGGTGAAGTGCCCGACCATCCGGCGGTCCGTGCTCGCGAGCCCGCGGATCACCGGCGCGAGGGCGGCGGCCCGCGCCCGGCGCTCGGCCTCCGGTAGTGGCTCGCGCCCCGGCACCACGGCCCCGAAGGGCTCCGCGGACCCGTGTTCGGCGATGTGGGCTTCCGCGGTGCGGATGATGGTGAGGGAGTTGGCTTCGCACTCCTCGCTGGTCGCCCCCCACGCGGTGATGCCGTGCCCGCCGAGGATGCAGCCGATGGCCTGGGGGTTGGCGCGCTGGACGTCCCGGATGTCCAGGCCGAGCTGGAAGCCGGGGCGCCGCCACGGGACCCACACGACGCGGTCCCCGAAGATCTCCGCCGTGAGTGTCTCGCCGTCGGCCGCCGTCGCCAGGGCGATGCCGGCGTCGGGGTGGAGGTGGTCGACGTGGGCGACGTCGACGAGGGCGTGCATCGCGGTGTCGATCGACGGCGCCGCCCCGCCCCGGCCGAACAGGCAGTGGTCGAAGGCGGCGACCATCGCGTCCTCGTGCTCCACCCCGGGGTAGACGTCGACGAGCGCCCGGACCCGGTCCAGGCGCAGCACGGCCAGGCCCGCCGCCGTGAGGGTGCCGAGGTCGCCGCCGGACCCCTTGACCCACAGCACCTCGGCCGGTGCGCCGGTGACGGGGTCGACGAGCTCGCCGCTGGCCGAGGTGTTGCCCCCCGCGTAGTTCGTCGTCCCGGGGTCGGCCCCCAGCCGGTTGCTCCGGCCGACGAGGTCATCGACGGTGCCCATGCGGTCTCCGCTCCTGTGGGATGCCCACGCCGCCCGGGGGGTCGCCCGAGGGCGAGGGCGACTGAGAATGTTACTTGATGTGCGATATTGCACGATCTATCATTCAGAGCCACGCTAGCATCGGGCCTACCGCCCGGCAACACCCTCGGGCGGGACGAAGGGAGGGATCGTGGCCGTCACCGGAACCGTCGACGCCGAGGCGCGCCGGGCCGCCCTCGCCGACCGGCTGGCCCACGACGGCGCTCTCGAGCTGGCCACCGCCTCGCAGGAGTGGGGGGTGCATCCGATGACCATCCGCCGGGACTTCGACGCCTTCGTCCGCGCCGGCGTCGCCCGCCGCGTGCGCGGCGGCCTCGTGGCCCTCGCGGGCGACGACTTCGACCAGCGTCGCCACCAGCACGCAGCGGCCAAGCGCCAGATCGCGGCGAAGCTCCTCGCCCTCGTCCCCGCCGACGCGACCGTCGCCCTGGACTCGTCCACGACCGTCCACGCCCTCGCCGGGGCCCTCACCGACCAGCGGGTCACCGTCGTGACCAACGGGCTCGGCGCCTTCCACGCCCTCCACGGGCGCGAGGGGGTGCGGACCTACCTCACCGGCGGGGAGCGCGAGGAGCAGAACCAGAGCCTCGTCGGGTCCCTGGCGGTGCAGGCGATCTCGCAGTTCAGCGTCGACCTGTGCCTGCTCTCCGCGATGAGCGTCGACCCGGTGTTCGGCACCAGCGAGCTCACCCTGGAGCAGGTCGCCGTGAAGGAGGCGATGGCCGAGGCGGCGCGCACCTGCGTGCTGGCCGTCGACGCCAGCAAGCTCCAGACCCGGTCCCGGTTCCGCTCGCTCGCCCTCTCCCGCTACGACGTCCTCGTCACCGAGATCGACCCCGACGACGAGCGGCTCGACCCCTACCGCGGGCTGGTCCCGGAGATCCGCTGACCGAGGGGGCCGGACGCCGCCCGGCCGCGGTCACACGGCGGTGTACCCGCCGTCGATGACGAGGTCCTGGGCGGTGAGGTAGGCCGACGCGTCGGAGGCGAGGAAGGTCACGAGACCGTGGAGGTCGGCGGGCTCGCCCATCCGCCCCAGGGGGATCTGCCCGACCCACTGGGCGGCGAGGTCGGGGTTGGCATCGGTGAACTGCCGGGTCATCTGGGACAGGAAGTAACCGGGCGAGACGGAGTTGACCCGGATGCCGCGGGCCGCCCACTCGACGGCGGTGGCCTTGGCCAGCATCGACACCGCGGCCTTGGAGGCGCTGTAGGAGGCCTGGCGCTGGGGGAGGTTGACGATGGAGCCGGACATCGAGGCGACGAGCACCGCGCTCCCCGGGCGGTCGGCGGCGAGGAGGCCGCGGGCGAAGGCCTGGAGCGCGAAGAAGGTGCCGTCGAGGTTGACGGCCATGACCCGGCGCCACTCCTCCGGGCTCACGTCCACGGTGTCGTTCCACACCGTGATGCCCGCGGCGGTGACCAGTACCTGCGGCGTCCCGAGCGTCGCCGTGACGTGGGCGAAGGCCGTCCCGACCGAGTCCGGGGAGGTGACGTCGGTGACGGCGTGGGTGGTCCCGACCCCGTGGTCGGCGGCCAGCCGCTCGGCGGAGTCGGCGACGTCGGGCAGGACGTCGAGGAGGGCCACCCGGCATCCCTGGGCCGCGAGCGCCTCCGCGACCGAGTAGCCGAGGCCGCGGGCGCCGCCCGTGACGAGCGCGACCCGCCCGTCGAGGTCCGTGTACGTCATCGTCGACTCCCTATGTGCGGAAATGTGAAAGTAGCACCAGGGGACACCGTAGCGGCCCGATGTCGCGCGGACGTCCCCTCAGGCGCTCCGCTCCGGGCGCGCGAGGATGACCGCGGTCGACGTGTGCCGCAGGAGGGCCTCGGTCTCGTCCGGCAGCGGACCATCGGTCACCAGCGCGTCGATCCGGTCCAGCGGGCAGAGGAGGACCGGCGCCGTCGTGGCGAACTTCGAGTGGTCGGCGAGCAGGACCACCCGGTCGGCCACGTCGATGAGGGCGAGCTTCGTGGGTCGCTCGTTGTCCGTGGCGACGTAGACCCCGCGCTCGTCGACCGCGGCGGCGCCGAGGAACAGGGTGCCGACCCGCAGCCCCTTGACCGCGTCGACCGTCATCTGCCCCGCGAAGGCCTGGCTCTCATGGAGGAGCTCGCCGCCGAGGGCCACCACCCGCACGCGCCCCCGGCTGAGCAGGAGCTGGATCACGGGCACGGAGGGCGTCACCACGGTGCCGGCGAAGTCGGAGGAGAGGGCCCGGGCCACGGCGTAGGCCGTCGTGCCGGCGTCGAGGGCCACCGTGTCCTCGGCGCCGATGAACTCGTGGGCCTCCCGGGCGATCGCCGCCTTCGCGGCCGACTCCAGGCCGGACCGCGCGGCGAAGGCCGGGTTGTGCATGGGTCCGTGGAGGAGGCTCACCCCGCCGTGGACCACGCGTACCTCGCCGTGCTCCTCGAGCTTGCGCAGGTCGCGCCGGACGGTCATGTCGGAGACCGCGAGGTCCTGGGTGAGGCTGGCCACGGAGATGAAGCCGGTCTCCCGCAGGCGCTCCAGGATCCACCGCCGTCGACGGGGCGCGCTGACGTAGCGCATCGACTTCTCGTCCACCGATCCACCTCCTGGGCTCCCTGAAGAATACTCGACACAAGTTGTTGACTTTCCAACATTCATTGTTAGGCTCCCCACATCGCCCGGGTCGCCGCCGACCGGGGAGTCTCGAAGGAGAGCCGCGATGAGTCAGACCGCCGCCCGTGACGGGAAGGCCCCGACCGTGTTCGTCGGTGCGGCCACCATGGACTCCATCGCCGTCGTCGCCGGGTACCCCGGCCCGGACGAGCGGGTCGTGGCCGAGGGGCTGACCTTCGCGGGTGGGGGCCCGGCGGCGACCGCGGCCGTGAGCGCCGCGCGACTGGGTGTGTCCTGCGCCTTCGTGGGCACCGTGGGGGACGACCTCGACGGGGAGCGCATCCTCGCCGAGCTGGAGAGCGAGGGGGTCGACGTCTCCGGCGTCACCCGGGCCCGCGGCCGGAGGTCGGCGGCGAGTGTCATCGTCGTCGACCGCACCCACGGCACCCGTGCGATCTGCGCCCGGCCCGGCCCCCCCGTCGACACCTCCCTCGGCGCCGACCTCATCGCGGCGGCCGAGTGGGTCCACGCCGACCACCTGGGATGGGCGGCCGTGCGGGCCCTGGTCGACCCGGGCTCGGACGGCCGACCGGCTCTCTCGGTGGACGCCGGCAACCCGATCCCCGACTTCAGCCCCCGCGGGGTGGACCTCTACGTCCCGACGGTGGCGGCGCTGCGACGCGACCACGGCGATGCGCCGCCCGAGGCGCTCGTCCGGGCGTCGCACGCCCTCGGCGCCCGGCGGGTGGTCGCGACCGACGGGGGGCGCGGCTCCTACGGGGCCGACCCAGGAGGCGACGTGGTCCACGTGGCGGCCGTCCCGACCGACGTGGTGAGCACCCTCGGGGCCGGCGACGTCTTCCACGGAGCGCTCGTCGCGGCCCACGTGCGCGGGGTGCCGCTCGAGGACGCGCTCCGCTACGCCAACGCGGTGGCGGCGGCGTCGTGCACCGGCATCGACGGTCGCTCCGCCATCCCCTCCCACGACCGGGTGCTCCGTCACCTGGGCACCGTCCCGCTCACCTGACCCCGTCCGCAAGGAGACCCCCAGTGTCCGACCCGACACCGACCCCCGCCCCGCCGGACCTGTCCCGGCTGACCAGACCCGGCGGCGGCTTCGCCATGCTCGCCGTCGACCAGCGCGAGGCGATGCGATCCATGTTCGCCGAGCACCAGTCGGCCCCGGTCACCGACGACCAGCTGCGGCACTTCAAGGTGCTCGCCACGCGCATCCTCAGCCCCTACGCCAGTGCCGTCCTCGTCGACAAGCAGTTCGCCTTCGACGCGGTCGTCGCCGAGGGTGCCGTGGCTCCCTCGTGTGGGCTCATCGCGGCCGCCGACCACTTCATCGCCGGGAACGGGGAGCACGTGACCGACGTAGAGATCGACGAGGCGGTCGACCCCGACGAGGTCCGGGCACAGGGCGCCGTCGCCATGAAGCTCCTCGTCATCCACCGTCCCGACGGCGACCCGGACGCGCGCACCGACATGGTCCGCCGGTTCGTCGACCGCTGCCACTCGGCCGGCCTCCTCAGCATCATCGAGCCGGTGGCGAAGGCCCCGCGCGACGGGCGCGCCTGGGACTGGAACGCGTGCGTCGTCGAGGCGGCCCGTGAGCTCGGCTCGCTGGGGGCCGACCTCTACAAGGCCGAGGTGCCGTACAAGGGGGAGGGGGAGGCGGGGGACATCCGCCGCGCCTGCGCCGAGATCACCGAGGCCGTGGCCTCCCCATGGGTCGTCCTCTCCTCGGGGGTCCCGACCGAGCTGTTCCCGCGGGCCGTCGAGCTCGCCTGTGAGGCCGGTGCCTCGGGTTTTCTCGCCGGACGTGCCGTGTGGGCCTCGGTCGTCGGGAGTGCCGACCTCGAGGAGGACCTCCTCCAGGTCTCGGTGCCCCGCCTGCAGCGGCTGGCCGAGATCGTCGACGCCGGGGTGTCCCGATGACCGCTCCCCGCCCCCGGGTGGCGCTGGTCGCCACGGCCCGCCCCACCTTCGCCGTCGACGTCGCGAGGGAACGAGCAGCGCAGGCACGCGAGCTCCTCGTCGCGCTGGGTGCCGAGGTGACGGGCCCGTCCGGACTCGTCATGACGCCGGAGGACCTGGACGAGGCCGCCGGCCACTCCTTCGACGACGTCGACCTGGTCGTCAACGTGTGCGCCAGCTTCTCCGACGCCAGCCCCGCGCTGCGCCTCTACTCCGAGGTGGACGTACCGATCCTGCTCTGGGCCTTCCGGGAGCCCGGCCCGGTCGGTGACCGGCTCTGGCTCAACAGCCTGTGCGGCGCGAACCTCTTCGGGCACGCCCTCGTCGTCCACGCGGGCCGGGTACCTCACCTCGTCCACGGCGACCCGGGCGAACCCGCCGTCCGGGACGCCCTCGCCCGGGCGCTCGCGGGCGAGCTCCCGGCCGCGCCCTCGCTGCCCGACGTCGTCGGCGAACGGGCCGGTGACCCCGAGGCGGTCGAGCGCGCCCTCGGGTCCCTGCGGGGCCGCACCCTCGGTCTCGTGGGCGACGCGCCCGCCGGGTTCACCCCCAGCCGGTACGACGCCGCCCTGCTCGAGGAGCTCTTCGGCATCGGGGTCGACGAGATCTCCGTCGAGGACATGTTCCAGCGGGTCGCAGCGGTCGACGAAGGGCAGCGGGAGGACGAGCGCCGCGCCGCGACCGCCGCCCAGCCGTCCCTCGCCGCCCTCGACCCTGCGCAGGTGGCGCTGTCGGCCGGCGTCACGTCGGCGATGCGGAGCTGGGGGGAGGACTCCGGGCTCTCGGGGATGGCGATCCGCTGCTGGCCCGAGTTCCCGTCGTCGCTCGGCGTCTGCCCGTGCTCCTCGCTGTCGCGGCTCGCCGACGCCGGCACCCCCACGGCGTGTGAGCGGGACGTCTACGGGGCGGTCACGATGATGCTGCTGGAGGCGCTCGGTTCCGGCACCACCTACCTCGTCGACACCGTCGACCTCGAGGCCGACGACAACCTCGTGCGCCTCTGGCACTGCGGGGCGGCCGCGACGTCGCTGGCCGCCGACCCCTCGGACGCCCGTCAGGACGTCCACTGCAACCGCAAGATCGGGGTCGCCGGGAACTTCCCGCTCCGCACCGGCCCGGTCGTGATGGCACGCCTCACCGAGGACCCGGTGGCTGGTGGCCTGCGCCTCCTCCTCGCCTCGGGCGAGTCGGTCCCGGAGCCGAACCGGTTCCAGGGCAACACCGCCGCCGTTCGCCTGGACACCTCCGCGGAGGAGTTCGTCCAGGCCCTCGTCACCGGCGGCTTCCCGCACCACACGGTCCTCGCCTGGACCGACGTACGACCCGCCCTCCGCACCGCAGCCGACCGGCTCGGTGTCCCCGTCATCGAGTTCGCCACCGCAGAGTCCACAAGGAGTGCCTCATGAACAAGAACACCTTCGGCCAGCCGCTCAGCCGCCGCACCGCACTGCAGCTCCTCGGGGTCGGCGGTGCCGGTGCCGCCCTCACCGCCTGCGCCGGCCCGGGGAGCACCGCCGGGGCCACCAGCGCCGCGTCGGCCCCCGCGACCGGGAAGCCGACGGGGGCGATCTCCTTCGCCCACTGGCGCGCCGAGGACAAGGACGTCTTCGCCAAGCTCATCACGGCCTTCCAGTCGGCCACGCCGGACGTGACGGTGCGCCAGGACATCTCGCCCTCGAACGACTACCAGTCCTCGGCCCTGCAGCGGATCCGGGGCGGTTCGGTCGGTGACGTCTTCACGGCCTTCCGCGGCGCGCAGTTCGTCGACATGGTCAAGGCCGGCGTGTACTCGGACATGTCGAAGCAGGCGGTGGTGCAGCAGTACGAGCCCTCGCTCATCACCGCGGGTCAGCAGGACGGCACGCAGTACGGTTTCCCGTACCAGGTCGTCTTCAACATGCCCGTGACGAACGAGGACATCATCGGCAAGGCGACGGGGGGCACCCCGCCCAAGGACTGGCAGTCCTTCCTCGACCTCTGCGACAAGCTCAAGTCCCAGGGGCTGGTGCCGATCGCCTGGCCCGGGGGCGACCCCGGCAACGCGGGCCAGCTCTTCAACTCGATGGTCATGAACAACGCCCCGAGCGACGACATGTGCGCCAAGATCGAGTCCGGCGAGTACAAGTGCACCGACGACTGGTTCCTCACGACGCTGAAGCAGTACCAGCAGCTCAAGCCCTACTTCCAGCCGAACTCGACGGGCACGGCGGTCGAGCCCTGCCAGCAGATCTTCGCGACGAAGAAGGCAGCGATGCTCGCCACGGGCAGCTACCACATCGCGGCCATCCGCGCCCTCGGGGCGACGTTCCCGATGAACGTGATCTCCCCGATCACGACCTCCGCCGACAAGGCGAAGTACGAGGGCATCTACAACGCCACCTTCATCCTCGGCGTGAACACCCACTCCCAGCACCAGGCCGCGGCCTTGGCGTGGCTGGAGTTCCTCTCCCAGCCGGCGAACGCGGGGGAGTACGCGAACGGCACCAGCCAGCACGTCACGGTCAAGGGCGTCGAGTACACGAACCCGGACCTGAAGGCCCTGGCCCCCTGGCTGCAGAAGAAGACCCTGCTCGCCCCTCGCTTCCAGTTCAACAACCTCGACATCCGCTCCGCCGTCGAGGGCGCCTGCATCGCGGTGGTCGGCGGCAAGTCGCCCGACGCCGCGGCCGCGGACGCCCAGCGCGTGGTGGACCAGCAGCGCAGCCAGTAGGAGGAGGAGTGAGATGACCGAGACCCTCCAGGACAGGTCCCGCCGCGTCGCCGACGGCGAGGCCCCCACCGGGCGGCGGCGCCGATCCGCCGCCGCCCGGACCCACCCGGGGCTGTGGCTGTTCCCCCTCCCGGCGCTCGTCCTCTACGCCGTGTTCTTCGCCGGGCCGACGATCCAGGCGTTCCAGTACTCCATCACCGACTGGGACGGCTTCAGCGCCGCCTTCCAGAACGTCGGGACGTCGAACTTCGAGAACATCGCGACGAACGACGACCTCTTCCTGGGCGCGGCGACGAACAACCTCAAGTTCCTCCTCGTGGTCGTCATCGCCCAGACCGTCCTCTCGCTCCTCCTGGCGGTGCTGCTGCAGCGCAACTCCCGCTCGTCCACGACCCTCCGGGCCCTGTTCTTCCTGCCGGCGATCCTGTCGTCGGTGTCGGTGGCCTTCGTGTGGAAGTTCATGTACGACCCCAACTTCGGCCTCATCAACCAGGTGCTCGGCGGGATCGGCCTGGACGGGTTGAAGAGCAGCTTCCTCGGCAACGCCTCGACGGCCATCTACTGGGTCGCGCTGACACAGGTGTGGGCGCACGCGGGCCAGCTGATGGTGATCTTCGTCGCCGGCCTCCAGCAGATCCCGGAGGAGCTCTACGAGTCGGCCGCCCTCGACGGCGCGAGCCAGTGGCAGCGGTTCCGCTTCGTCACGTGGCCCCTCATCGCGCCGGCGACGGCGATCGTCGTGGCGTACACCACGATCCAGTCGTTCAAGGCCTTCGACCTCATCCTGGGCCTCGGCGGCAACCCCCCGAAGGGCTCCCTCGACATCCTGTCCACCCGCATCTACACGACGTTCACGAACTCACGGTTCGGTTACGCGGCAGCGGAGTCCATCGTGTTCATGGCGATCATCGCCCTCGTCAGCCTCCTGCAGCGCAGGGCCGTGCGACTCACCCAGCACGGCGTTTGAAAGGAGTGTCGTCATGGCCGCTTCCCTCGCTCGGCGCCTGGTCCTCGGCATCTACGCCGCCATCATCGTCGTGCCCCTCGTCGTCGTCGTCGCCGGCTCGTTCAAGACCACGCAGCAGCTGTTCCGCTCGCCGTTCGGCCTGCCGTCGTCGCTGGCTCCGACGAACTACCGCACCGTCCTCACCGACGCGAGCATGTCGACGGCGTTCGTCAACAGCGTGATCGTGACCGGCGCCGCGGTGGCCCTGACCCTGGCCATCGGCAGCCTGGCCTCCTACGGCCTCGCCCGCATCCCCGGGTGGCGCGGATGGGTGCTCTACGGCTTCCTCGTCCTGGGGATGGCCGTTCCCGCACAGTCGAACATGATTCCGCAGTACGTCCTCTTCCAGAACCTGGGGCTGCTCGACAGCCGCGTCGGGCTGATCCTGATCGAGATCGTGGCGGCGCTGCCGGTCGCGGTCTTCATCCTGACGGGGTTCATGCGCACCCTGCCTCGCGAGCTGTTCGAGGCCGGGCTCGTCGACGGCGCCGGCCCCTGGCGCACCTACCGCTCCATCGCGCTGCCGGTCTCGCTGCCGTCCCTCGCGGCCACCGCGATCTTCCTGTTCGTCATCCAGTGGAACGACCTGCTCTACCCACTGCTCTTCATCCACGACCCGACGAAGACGACCCTCCCCCTCGCGCTGCTGAACTTCCAGGGCGAGTTCCTGACCAACTACCCCCTGCTCTTCACGGGGGTCATCGTGGCCTCGACCCCCTTGGTCATCGCCTACGTCCTCCTCCAGCGCTACTTCGTGGCCGGCATGACCGCCGGCTCCGTGAAGGGATGACCCGGTCCATGGCCGACACCCTGCTCCTGCGGCACGTCCGGCAGGTCCGTACCGACGCCGACGGCTCGAGCGTGACGCTCGACGTCGACGCGATCCGAGGCGTCCAGCTCGGGATCATGCCCGGCTGGCTCACCGGCGAGCCGCCCGAGGAGCAGGGGGTGGAGACGGGGATGCCCAACCTGCCCCACCTCGACCTCCCGCCCACGGACGTGACGCCCTACGCCCTCCGGGTCACCTCGCCCGCGCCGGCGACGGTGCGCCTCACCCTCGCTCCGTCCGGCTCCGCCGCGCTGGACGACGACGGCACGCGGCTGGGCATCGTCGTCGACCCCGCCCCCGGCCCGGTCCCGCTGCGGGTCGACGAGGGTGAGGGTGAGGTCGTGGTCACCGCCGGCCGGGTGCGCCTGCGGGTCGGCCGGCACCCGTTCACCCTCACCGTCGAGGACTCCGGCAGCGGGCAGGTCCTGCTGCGGTCCGCGCACCGCCTGCGCCAGGTCGCGGGGCTGATGATGGCCCCGACCGCGCTCGTCGACGCGTCCGGGCTGAGCCTCAACCTCGAGCTGTCCCCCGACGAGGACGTCCTCGGCTTCGGTGAGCAGTTCGGGCGGCTCGTCAAGAACGGGCAGCGCCTCGTCCTGCGCAGCGAGGACGCGTGCGGCACCGGGACGGGCCTGGCCTACAAGCCGGTTCCGTTGTGGCACTCCGCCACCGGGTACACCGGCTTCCTCAACACGGGGGCCGTCGTCACCGCCGACGTCGGGCATCAGCGGCCCTCGGTCCTCGGTCTCACGGTGGCGGACGACGCCATCGACCTCTACGTCGTCGCCGGCCCCTCACCCAAGGACCGCTTGACGACCTACACGGCGCTCACCGGCCGAGCCGAGGTCCCCCCTCTGTGGGCGTTCGGCTACTGGATGGGCCGGTGCCGGTACCACGACCGGGAGGAGATGCTCGGCGTCGCCCGCACGATGCGCCGCCACGCCGTCCCGCTCGACGTGCTCCACCTCGACCCCGACTGGCTCGTCGTCGACCGGCTCAACTGCGACTTCATCTGGAACGAGGAGCGGTTCGGGAACCGGCGGGACTTCGTCGCGGCCCTCGAGGAGGAGTCGGTGCGGCTCTCGGTGTGGGAGCTGCCCTACCTCGACCCCGCGAGTCCGCGGTTCGCCGAGGCGGAGGAGAAGGGCTTCCTCGTCCGCCGTACCGACGGCACGCTGGCCGCCATCCAGAAGACCCCCACGCCGGACGGCCGGATGCGCGCGCTCGTCGACTTCACCAACCCGGAGGCCGCGGCCTGGTGGCAGGAGATGCACGAGGCGTTCCTCGACGACGGGGTCGCGGTGTTCAAGACCGACTTCGGCGAGGCCCTGCCCGACGATGCCGCGCTCCACGACGGCACCCCGGCCCACCAGGCGCACAACCTCTACCCGCTGCGCTACAACGCGACGGTCAGCGACGCCATCCGCCGGTACACCGGTCGCACCCCGCTCGTCTGGGGCCGCAGCGGGTGGGCGGGCTCGCAGCGCTACCCGGGGCAGTGGGGTGGCGACGCGGAGTCGACCGTCGTCGGCATGCAGGCGACCGTGCGGGGAGGGCTCTCCTACGCCCTCAGCGCCCCGGGCCTCTGGAGTCACGACATCGGCGGCTTCTTCGGGCCGGAGCTCACCCCGGGCCTGTACGTGCGGTGGACCCAGATGGGTGCGCTCTCGCCCCTGATGCGCGCCCACGGCCTGCGTCCGCGTGAGCCGTGGGCCTTCGGGGACGAGGCGCTCGAGGTGGCACGACGATGGGTGCGACTGCGGTACTCCCTGCTCCCCACGCTGTGGCAGGTGGCGCACGAGGCGGCCGCCCACGGCTGGCCCGTGATGCGCCCGCTCGCCCTGGAGTTCCCCGACGACCCGGTCGCGGCGCAGGTCGACGACGTGTTCATGGTCGGGTCGGACCTCCTCGTGGTCCCGGTGTTCGACGACGGCACGGCACCGGTGCGCCGGCGCTTCTACGTGCCGGAGGGGACCTGGCACGACATCGTGACGGGGAAGACCTACGATGGGCCCCGGTTCCACGAGGCCGAGCTCGCCCTCGATGCGATGCCCGTCCTCGCCCGGACGGGGTCCGTCATCCCCCGGATCGAGGTCGACGAGGCGGTCCGTCGCACCGACGACCTGATCGGGCGGCCATGGACGCTGCACCTGTTCGGCCCCACCGCCGACGAACACACCCTCGTCGGGTTCGACGGCGCCCCGCTCCACGTCACGCTCTCCGGCGACGCCGTCGCCGCCACGGGCGGCCAACCCGTCCAGACCCGTGCCGTGCGCCATGGATGACCGCTGGGCCGACCTGGCGGGCAAGCTCGCTGCCGTCGCGCGGCTCGCGGAATCCGCGGGGGTGACCCGGGTCGTCATCCGGGAGCCGGCCACCCTGGCGTGGTTGTTCGGCGCGCGGGTCCACGTCCCCCAGACCCTCGACGCCGCCTGTTTCGACGTGCTCGTCGAGCCCGGTGTCGGCGGCGCGCCGCCCGGGCTGACCGTCGTGACCAACGCCATCGAGGCGCCGCGCCTGCGGGACACCGAGCTCGCGGGGCTGCCGGCGTCCTGGGTCGTCGTGCCGTGGTGGGAGCCGCGGGACACCCGGCTCCCCACCGGCGCGGGCACGGGCAGCGACCGGCCCCGCGGGGCCGACGTCGACCTGTCCGCCGGTCTCACCGCGGCGCGCCGGGTGCTCACCCCCGGCGAGCAGCGACGGCTCGCCCAGGTGGCCCGGGACGCCGCCGCCGCGGCGACCCGCGCCGCGCACCGCATCACCCCGGAGCACAGCGAGTACGCGGCGGCCGGTGCCGTGGCCGACGAGCTGCTGTCCGCGGGTCTCGACCCGGTCGTCCTCATGGTCGCCGGCGGTGACCGGGGCGGGCGCCACCGCCATCCGCTGCCGACGACGGCACCCCTGGGCGAGCGTGCCATGCTCGTCTGCTGCGCCCGCCGCCACGGGCTCGTCGCTAGCGTGACGCGGTTCGTCAGCTTCGCCCCGCTCTCGGCGGCGGACCGGGACGCCTACTTGGCCCTCCTCGAGGTCGAGCGGGTCTTCCTCGACCGGAGCCGCCCGGGCGCACGCCTGGGCGACGTCGTGGCCGCCGGAACGGCCGCCTACGCCGGCGCCGGGCTGGAGCCCACCGAGTGGCACCGCCACCACCAGGGGGGCCTGACGGGCTGGCAGCCGCGGGAGTTCCCCGCGCACGCCGGCAGCGACGTGCGCCTCGCCGCCGGCATGGCCGTCGCGTGGAACCCCAGCACCGACCGCTGGAAGGTCGAGGACACCGCCCTCGTCCGCGCCGGAGGCCCCGAGCTCCTCGTGGACGACCCGGCCTGGCCCGTCCTCACCGTCGGCGACCGCCCGCGACCCGATGTGCTCGTCCGCACCTGACCCAAGGAGACCCCGTGACCGACCCCACGCCCACCGCCGCCCGCCACCTCATCGACGGCCGCTGGGAGGACTCGGCCGGGACCGTCGAGGTCCGCAACCCCGCTGACGGGGGTCTCGCCGGCACGGTGGCCTGGGGCACGCCCGAGGACGCGCACCGGGCTGCCGACGCCGCGGCCGCCGCCCTGGACGCCTGGTCGTCGCGCCCGGCGCGCGCCCGCGCCGACGTCCTGCGGGCGGCAGCGGACCTGGTGGCCGAGCGGGCGGACGACATCGGGCGCCTCCTGGCGGTCGAGGCGGGCAAGCGGCTGCCCGAGGCCGTCGCCGAGGTGGGCTTCTCGGCGGAGTACTTCCGCTGGTTCGCCGAGGAGGTGCGCCGACCCGAGGGCGCCGTCGTGCCGCACGAGGTCCCGGGCCGCCGGCACCTCACGCTCCGCCGCCCGGTGGGCGTGGTCGCCTCGCTGTCGCCGTGGAACTTCCCGTGCTCGATCCAGGCGCGCAAGCTCGCCCCGGCGCTCGCCGCCGGGTGCACGGTCGTGGCGCGGGTCTCGGAGAAGGCGCCGCTGGCGGTGACCGAGCTCGTCCGGTGCCTCGTCGACGCGGGCGTCCCCGACGGCGTCGTCAACCTCGTCCACGGCCCGGCCCGCGAGCTGACGACCACCCTCGTGGGTCACCGCGCCGTACGGGCCGTCAGCTTCACCGGCTCGACCCGGGTGGGGCGCGAGATCATGGCCACGGCCGCGGAGCGGGTCGTCCGGCCCCTCCTCGAGCTCGGGGGGGACGCCGCCTTCATCGTCTTCGAGGACGCCGACATCGATGCCGCCGTCGAGGGCGCGATGCTCGCGAAGTTCCGCAACACCGGTCAGTCGTGCATCGCCGCCAACCGGTTCGTCGTCCACGAGCGGGTCTACGAGGAGTTCACCGGGCGCTTCGTCGAGGCGGTCGACCGGATGACCGTCGGGGACGGGCTCGCCGACCCCTGCCCGGACCTGGGGCCCGTCATCGACGCCGAGCGGGCCGACGCCGTCCGAGGCATGGTCGCGCAGGCCCTCGATGCCGGCGCCACGCAGCTGACGCGGCCCTTCGACCTCCCGAGCGGGGGAGCCTACGTCGCGCCGACCCTGCTGGCGGACGTCCCGACCACCTCCCCGCTGGGGTGCGAGGAGGTCTTCGGCCCCGCCGCCGCCGTGTTCCGGTTCAAGGACGAGGAGGAGGCGCTGGCCCTGGCCAACGCCACCGAGATGGGCCTCGCCGGGTACTTCTGGTCCCGCGACGTCGGGCGCATCTGGCGGGTCGCGGAACGGCTCGAGGTCGGCATCATCGGGGCCAACACCCCACTGCCGAGTGTCGTCTTCGCACCCATGGGCGGGGTCAAGCAGTCCGGGCTCGGCCGCGAGGGCGCGGCGGCCGGCCTCGAGGAGTTCCAGGACGTGCGGTACCTCGCGCTGGGGCTGTGACGTGGCGGTCGACCACCTGCTCCTGCTCCCGGTCGGGGTCCTCGCGGGGGCGCTGACCCAGCGGGTCACGGGGGTCGGCTTCGCGCTCGTCAGCGCGCCCCTGCTGGTCCTGGCCGCAGGCCCGTTCGAGGGCATCGTCCTGGCCAACCTGCTCGGCCTCATCGTCTGTGCCGTGGTCCTCGCCCGTACCTGGCGGGACGTCGAGTGGCGGCGCGGGATCCTCCTCGTGATCCCGGCGCTGGTCGTCATCCCGGTCGGCGCGTACGTGGCGCGCCACGTCCCGGGGCCACCCCTACTCGTGCTCATCGGGAGCCTCGTCCTCGTCGCGCTGGCCCTGGTCCGGTTCACCTCCCGGCTCACCGCCCTCCACGGACCGGGGGGCGCGATCGCCGCGGGGGCGTCCAGTGGCTTCATGAACGTGACGGCCGGGGTCGGGGGCCCGGCGATGGTGCTGTACGCGACGAGCACGCGCTGGGAGCACCACCGGTTCGTCGCGACGTTCCAGTTCTACTCGATCATCGTCAACGCCGCCTCGCTGACCGCCAAGGGGGGCGTCGGCCAGCTCGCCCCGGGCGTGGTCGCGGTGGCCGTGGCCGCCCTGGCGGTGGGACTGGTCCTGGGCGACCTGCTCGCGCGGCGGGTGAGCCGGGCGCGGGCCGCCAAGGCGGTCATGGTCCTCGCCGTGGCGGGGGCGGTCTCGACGGTGGTCAAGGGTCTGCTCGCGCTGTGAGCGCCGCCCGCCCGGTCAGACGGTTGGCTCGGGCTGCGCCGGCCCGGCACGCCGCGCCCGCCTCGCGCTGTGCCCGGCCACCAGCGAGTCGTACGACAGCACCGCCAGCGCCACCCACACGATCCCGAACCCCACCCAGAGGCGCCCGGACACATCCTCGCCGAGCAGGGTCACGCCGACCGCGAGCTGGAGCACCGGCGTCACGAACTGGATGAGCCCGACCGTCACCAGGGGGATCCGCCGGGCCGCCGCCGCGAACAGCAGCAGCGGCACCGCGGTGACCACGCCCGACAGCACCAGGAGCGTCGTGTGGCCCGCTCCGTGCCCGGTGAACGTCGTGGCACCCTGCGCGCCGAGCACCACCAGCACGACGACGGCCACCGGCGAGAGGGCGGCGGTCTCGGCCGCCAGCGAGTGCATGGCCGGTAGCGACGCCCCGACCTTCTTCTTCACCAGGCCGTACAGCCCGAACGAGAACGCCAGCACCAGCGGGATCCACGGCACCACCCCACCGGCCACCGCCAGCCACACCGAGGCCAGGGCGCCGATGCCCACGGCCACCCACTGCAGGGGGCGCAGGCGCTCGCCGAGCACCACGACCCCGAGCGCCACGGTGACGATGGGGTTCAGGAAGTACCCGAGCGCCGCCTCGTAGGTGCGCCCGGTGAGGACCGCCAGCACGTAGATGGTCCAGTTGGCCGCGATGAGCAGCCCGGCCACCGTGATCCCGGCGACCAGCCGCCGCCGGCCGAGCACGCCGCGCACCCAGCCCAGGTCGCGCCGCACCGCGAGGACCAGGGCGCACACCGCGAGGGTCCACAGGATCCGGTGGGCCAGGATCTCGAACGCCCCGGCCGGGGCCAAGGCCGCGAAGTACAGCGGGAACAGGCCCCAGATGCCGTAGGCCAGGAAGCCGTAGCCGGTGCCGCGACGCACCTCGGCCGCCGCCTCGACCGCCGCGTCGGTGGCAGCGTCGTCCCCCGGCTCGGAGGCGGGGGACCCGGAGGGCTCGGACGCGCCCCCGCTCACCCCACGGTCCAGGTGTCGCGGCCGCGCAGCAGCGCGTCGAGGTCGTCGTCGCCCGCCGGGCCACCGGCCGCCTCGACCGCGGCGTCGACCTGGGCGCGCACGAGGTCGTCGTAGGTGGGCCGCGCGACCTGCCGGAAGATGCCCATCGGCACGTGCGTCATCTCGGGCGAGTCCAGCCGCGAGAGCGCGAACGCCGCCGACGGGTCGTCCGCACCGGCGTCGTGCACGACGACCTCGCGCGCACCGACCTCGGCCTCGGGCACGAACTCCTGCGCGCCCCCGGCGACCCGCACCAGCACCTTGCGCTCGTCGTCGGCGCCCACGGTGACGGGCTCGCCCGAGCGCAGCCGCACGATGCGCGCGGCCTGCTCGGTGCGGTCCTTCAGCACCTCGAAGGCACCGTCGTTGAAGATCGGGCAGTTCTGGTAGATCTCGACCAGGGCGGTGCCCCGGTGCTCGGCCGCCGCCTTGAGGATCGTCCGGAGCTCGGCCCGGTCGCTCTCCATGGCGCGCGCCACGAAGGTGGCCTCGGCGCCGAGCGCCAGCGACACCGGGTTGAACGGCCGGTCGACCGACCCCAGGGGGCTCGACTTGGTGACGGTGCCGGGGCGCGACGTGGGGGAGTACTGGCCCTTGGTGAGCCCGTAGATCTGGTTGTTGAACAGCAGGATCGTCATGTTCACGTTACGGCGCAGCGCGTGGATCAGGTGGTTGCCGCCGATCGAGAGCGCGTCGCCGTCACCGGTGACGACCCACACCGACAGGTCCGGGCGCGAGGTCGCGAGCCCGGTGGCGATGGCCGGGGCTCGGCCGTGGATCGAGTGCATCCCGTAGGTGTCGAGGTAGTACGGGAACCGCGAGGAGCAGCCGATGCCCGAGACGAACACGATGTTCTCGCGTCGCAGCCCGAGCTCGGGCAGGAACGACTGCACCGCCGCGAGGATGACGTAGTCGCCGCAGCCGGGGCACCAGCGCACCTCCTGGTCGGAGGTGAAGTCACGCTTGGTCTGCGCGGCCTCGCCGTCGGGCTGGTGGGGGACGTGCGCGAGCCCGCTCGCGGGCATCCCCAGGTCGGTGGTGGTCATCGGACCTCCTCGAGGGTCTGGGAGACGACGTCGGCCAGCTCGACGGTCGTGAAGGGCAGGCCGCGCACGGCGGTGTGGGAGCGGATGTCGACCAGGTACTTCGCGCGCAGCAGCAGCGCGAGCTGGCCGGTGTTCATCTCGGGCAGGACCACGCGGTCGTAGCGGTGCAGGACCTCGCCGAGGTTGGCCGGGAAGGGGTTGAGGTGACGCAGGTGCGCCCGTGCCACCGACCGCCCGGAGTTGCGGACCACGCGGGTGGCCGCGGCGATCGGGCCGTAGGTGGAGCCCCAGCCGATGACCAGCACGCGCGCGTCGCCGGTGGGGTCGTCGACCTCGAGGTCGGGCACCGTGACGCCGTCGACCTTGGCCTGGCGCAGCCGCACCATCCGGTCGTGGTTGTCGGGGTCGTAGCTGATGTCGCCGGTGACGTCGGCCTTCTCGATGCCGCCGATGCGGTGCTCGAGCCCCGGGGTGCCCGGCACGGCCCACGGCCGCGCGAGGGTCTCGGGGTCGCGCAGGTAGGGGCGGAAGACCGGCTCGCCGGCGTCGTCGGTCGCGTTGGGCTCGGTGGCGAGGTCGACCGGCCCTCCGGGCAGCTCGGCGACGGACGGGACCGACCACGGCTCGGAGCCGTTCGCGAGGTAGCCGTCGGACAGCAGGATGACCGGGGTGCGGTAGGTGGTGGCGATGCGCACGGCGTCCATGGCGGCGTCGAAGCAGTCGGCGGGGGTCCGGGCGGCGATGACGGGCACCGGCGACTCGCCGTTGCGCCCGAACATCACCTGCAGCAGGTCGGCCTGCTCGGTCTTGGTGGGCAGGCCCGTCGACGGGCCGCCGCGCTGGATGTCGACGACGACCAGCGGCAGCTCGAGCGAGACCGCGAGGCCGATGGTCTCGGACTTCAGCGCGATGCCCGGGCCCGAGGTGGTGGTGACCCCGACGGCGCCACCGTACGCGGCGCCCAGGGCGATGCCGATGCCGGCGATCTCGTCCTCGGCCTGCACGGTGGTGACGCCGTGGCGCTTCATCCCCGAGAGCGCGTGCAGGATGTCGGACGCCGGGGTGATGGGGTACGACCCGAGCAGCAGCGGGCGTCCGGCGCGGTGGGCGGCGGCCACCAGCCCCAGGGCCAGCGCGGTGTTGCCGGTGACGTTGCGGTAGGTGCCGGGGGGCATCGGGGCGGGCTGCACGACGTAGCTGGACGCGAAGTCCTCGGTGGTCTCGCCGTAGTTCCAGCCGGCGCGCAGGGCGGCGAGGTTGGCGGCCAGGATCTCGGGGCGGGCGCCGAACTTCTTCTCGAGGAAGGCCTCGGTGCCGGTGGTCGGGCGGGTGTACATCCACGAGAGCAGGCCGAGGGCGAACATGTTCTTCGCCCGCTCCTTCTCCTTGCGGCTCAGGCCCTCGAAACCGGCCAGGGCCTCGACCGTGATGGAGGTGAGCGCCACCGGGTGCACGTGCCAGGAGTCGAGGCTGCCGTCGTCGACCGGGTTGCTGCTGTAGCCGACCTTGCCGAGGTTGCGCTTCGTGAACTCGTCGGTGTCGAGGATGAGCGTGGCGCCGCGAGGCAGGTCGGGGAGGTTGGCCTTGAGCGCGGCCGGGTTCATCGCCACCAGCACGTCGGGGGCGTCGCCCGGGGTGAGGACGTCGTGGTCGGCGAAGTGCAGCTGGAAGCTGGAGACGCCCGGCAGGGTGCCCTGGGGGGCGCGGATCTCGGCCGGGAAGTTGGGCAGCGTCGACAGGTCGTTGCCCAACGCTGCGGTCTCGGACGTGAACCGGTCGCCGGTCAGCTGCATCCCGTCGCCGGAGTCGCCGGCGAACCGGATGACGACGCGGTCGAGGGTCTGGACGGTCTTGCTGGTCACGGCGTTCCCTGGGGTGTCGGGAGTCGGGGTCGGGCGCCCACCGGGGCGAGGGCGCACCGCTTCCCATCGTACGTCTGGGGCGGCCGCCGGCCCTCGCCCGGACCGGCCCGCGGAACCCGGCACTAAGGTGGGCGCATGGAGGGCTACCTCGCGGTCGCGGCGGTCGTGCTGGCCGGTGTGCTCCTCGTGACCGCGGCCATGGTGGCCCGGCGTCTCGTCGCCCCACGCGCGGTCACCGCGGCCGGCCGCACCACCTACGAGTCGGGCGTCGACCCGGTCGGCACCGGGTGGGCGCAGAGCCAGGTGCGCTACCTGTCCTTCGCCTTCCTCTACGTGGTGTTCGCGGTCGACGCGGTCTACCTCTTCCCGTGGGCGCTGGTGCTGCGCGACTCCTCGCTGGGGCTCGCCTCGCTGGTCGAGGTGCTCGTCTTCGTCGGGGTCGTCCTGCTCGGGCTCGTGCACGCTGCGCGCCGCGGGCTGCTGCGCTGGGACCTGCGATGAGCGTCGACCTGCCGACCCCGCGCGTCGGCCCGCTCGCCGAGCACGCGCCCAAACCCCTCCGGGTCGTCCTCAACTGGGGGCGCCGGTACTCGCTGTGGGTCTTCAACTTCGGCCTCGCCTGCTGCGCCATCGAGTTCATCGCGACCTCGATGGGCCGCCACGACTTCATCCGGCTCGGCGTCATCCCCTTCGCGCCGGGGCCGCGCCAGGCCGACCTGATGGTCGTCTCGGGCACCGTCACCGACAAGATGGCGCCGGCGATCCGCCGCCTCTACGACCAGATGCCCGAGCCCAAGTACGTCATCTCGTTCGGGGCGTGCAGCAACTCCGGTGGGCCGTACTGGGACTCGTACTCGGTCACGAAGGGCGTCGACCAGATCGTGCCGGTCGACGTCTACGTGCCGGGCTGCCCGCCCCGCCCCGAGGCCCTGCTCCAGGGCATCATCCGGCTCCAGGAGAAGATCGCCGACGAGCGCGTCTCGGGCGCCGCCATCGCCCAGCGCCGGGCCGGGCGCTTCGCGGGGCACCGGGCCGCCACCGCCGCCGACGTCACCCGCGGGCTGGTCGCCAAGCCGTGAGCCCCGGCCCCGGGCTGGTTCTTCGGGGTTGCCGGGCTGGCCGTCGTAGCGGCCCGGACCGTGCTGCACCGCCCGGCCGCCCCCGCTCAGCCCGCCTGAGGCGGCGGCGCGGGCACCCCGGGGGCGCGGCGTCTCGCTAGGCTGCCCGACGTGGCGGACGAGACGCGTGTGGTCGAGGCCGGCGACTGGCCCCAGGCCGTCGCCGCCGCCCGCGGTGAGGGCTACGCCTTCTTCGACTGGCTCAGCGCCGTCGACCGCACCGACGACGCGGCCGCGCCCGGCTTCGACGTCGTCTGCCACCTCTACGACGTCTCCGCTCCCGGGCGGCTGCGCGGCATCCTGCTGAGCACCCGGGTCGCCGACGGCGAGGCGCTGCCCTCGCTCACGGCGGTCTTCGCGGGCGCCGCCTGGCACGAGCGCGAGACCCACGAGATGTTCGGCATCGGCTTCGACGGCTTCGACGACGGCAGCGGCCTCGGGCTGCGGCCCCTGCTGCTGCCCGACGGCTTCGAGGGCACGCCGCTGCGCAAGTCCTTCCAGCTCGCGGCCCGGGCGTCCAAGCCGTGGCCCGGGGGCAAGGAGCCGGGGGAGGGCCACGAGTCGGTGCGCTCCCCGAGCCGCCGCCGGGTGCAGGCCGCCGGGGTCCCGCCGCCCGAGTGGGGGCCGCGATGACCGTCCTCGAGGCGGCCCTGCGGGCGGTCGCGGCGCTGGCCGCGTTCCTCGTCCTGCCGCTGCTCGTCGGCCAGGCCGAGCACAAGGTGATGGCGCACATGCAGGGCCGGCTCGGGCCGATGTACGCCGGCGGCTTCCACGGCTGGGCCCAGCTCGTGGCCGACGGGGTGAAGTTCCTCCAGAAGGAGGACATCACCCCGCGCGCGGCCGACCGCTGGGTGTTCCGGCTGGCGCCGGGCGTGGCCCTGGTGCCCTACCTGCTGGCGCTCGCGCTGCTGCCCGTGCACCCGGGGGTCGCCGCCGTCGACGTCCCGGGCTCGCTGGTCCTGCTCCTGGCCGCCACGTCGGTGGGAGCGCTCGGCACCCTGATGGCCGGGTGGTCCAGCGCCAACAAGTACTCGCTCATCGGGGGCCTGCGGGCCGCCGCCCAGCTGGTGTCGTACGAGCTGCCGATCGTGCTGGCCGTGGCGTCGGTGGCGCTGGCGGGCGGGTCGCTGTCGCTGGTCGGGCTGGCCGACGCCTGGTCGCCGTGGTGGCTGCTCTGGCAGCTGCCGGGCGCCGTCGTCTTCCTGGTCGCGGCCGTCGCCGAGCTGCAGCGGCCCCCATTCGACATGCCGGTGGCCGACGCCGAGCTCGTCATGGGGGCCTGGACCGAGTACACCGGCCTGCGCTTCGCCTTCTTCCTGCTGGCCGAGTACGCCGGCATCGTCGTGATGTCGGTGCTGTTCGCGGTGCTCTGGCTCGGCGGGTGGCACGGGCCCCTCCCGGATGCCCTGGGCTGGCTGTGGACCCTGGTCAAGGGGTTCGTCGTGGCCCTGGTGGTCATCTGGGTGCGGGTGGCGTGGCCGCGGCTGCGCGAGGACCAGCTGCAGCGGCTGGCCTGGCTCTGGCTGGTGCCGCTCGGCCTGTTCCAGGTCGTGCTCACCGGGGTGGGGGTGGTGGCCGGATGGTGACGCCCGAGGAGCACGAGAAGCACGAGGAGCACGAGGAGCACGAGGACACCCGCGGCCGCGGCGGCCTGCCCGGGGTCCTCAAGGGGCTCGCGACGACGGCCCGGACGGCGTTGCGCCCCACGCACACCCACGAGTACCCCGACGTCGCGCCGGACCTGCCCCCCCGCAGCCGCGGCGTCATCGCGCTGCTCGAGGAGAACTGCACCTCGTGCATGCTCTGCGCCCGCGAGTGCCCCGACTGGTGCATCTACATCGACTCGCACAAGGAGACCGTCCCGGCCACCACGGAGGGCGGGCGTGAGCGCCAGCGCAACGTGCTCGACCGGTTCGCCATCGACTTCAGCCTGTGCATGTACTGCGGCATCTGCATCGAGGTCTGCCCCTTCGACGCGCTGCACTGGAGCCCGCAGTTCGAGTACGCCGAGGTCGACATCCTCGACCTGCTGCACGAGAAGGAGCGGCTCGGCGAGTGGATGGCCACGGTGCCCCCGCCGCCGGCGCTCGACGAGAAGGCCGCCGAGCCGGCCGAGGTCACGGCCGTCTCCCGCCCGGCCCGCGGGGCGCGGGGCCCGGCCGGCGGCCCCGGGGGTGCGGGCAGCGCCCGGCCGCCGCGCACCGTGCGGCCGCGGGTGGTCCGCGGCGAGGGGGACGGCGCGTGACCGCTCTCGACACCGCGTTCGCGGCCTGCGGCGTGCTGGCCGTGGTCGGCGGCCTGCTGGCGGTGACCACCCGGCACGTGGTGCACGCCGCCCTGTGGCTCGTGGTGGCCCTGCTCGGGGTGGCCGGCTCGCTGCTCGTGCTCGGCGCCGAGCTCGTCGCGCTGGTCCTGGTCCTGGTCTACGTCGGGGCCGTCGTCGTGCTGGTGCTGTTCGCCCTGATGCTCACCCGCGCGCCCATCGGGCCCGACCGCGCGCACGCGGTCGGGGGGTGGCGCTCGGCCGGCGCCGGCCTGCTGGGGCTCGCCACCGCGGGCCTGTTGGCCACCGTGCTGGTCCCGCTGGCCGACGGCAGCGTGCGCCGGGCCGACGTGGCCTCCAGCCAGGTGGCCGCCCAGCTCTTCGGCACCTGGGTCTGGCCCTTCGAGCTGCTCTCGCTGCTGCTGCTCGCGGCCCTGGTCGGCGCCCTGGCCGTCGCCCGCCGCCCCGACGCCGCCGAGGGGGCGTCGTGATCCACCTGGCCGGGCCGTACCTGCTCGCCTCGTTGCTCGTCGGGCTCGGGGTCGCCGGGATCGCCGTGCGCCGCAACGCCGTCCTGCTCCTCGTCGGGGTCGAGCTCGTGCTCAGCGGATGCCTCGTGCTGCTGGTCACCACGCAGGCCGCCGGGGGCGACCGCTGGGCCGCCGGCAGCGTGCTGCCGCTGTTCGTCATCACCATCGCCGCCGCCGAGGTGGTCGTGGCGCTCGCGGTGGTGCTCACCGCCTTCCGGCTGCGGGGGAACATCGACCTCGACGCCCCGGCCGCTGCGGATGTCCCCGACGCACCCGAGGGCGCCCGGTGAACCCCTGGCTGCTCGTCGGGCTGCCGGCCCTGGCCGCCGCGCTGGGCGTGGCGGTGCGCCGCGACGACCGGCTCGCGCGCGGGGTCGCGGTGGCCGCGGCCGGCATCACGACCCTGCTCACCGTCGTCCTGTGGGCCGTCGTCGACGGGCCCGCCACCACGCGCGGCCCGGGACTCGCCACCGGTGGCCTGGCCGTCCCGCTCGACCTCGCCGTCGACCCGACCCGGGCTGCACTCGCCGCGGTCGTGGCGCTGGTGGTCCTGGCGGTGCAGCTGTACTCGACCTGGTACCTGGGTACCGACGACCGCTACGGGCAGTTCGCGGCCACCGTCTCGCTCTTCGCCGCCGCGATGCTGCTGGTGGTCCTGTCGGCCGACCTCCTCCTGACCCTCGTCGGGTGGGAGGTCATGGGCTGGTGCTCCTACCTGCTGGTCGGGCACTGGTCACGCCGCGCCACCGCCCGCCGGGCCGCGCTCAAGGCCTTCCTGGTCACCCGGGTCGCCGACATCGGGTTCGTCCTGGCCGTCGTGGGCCTCGCGGCGGGGGCGCGCTCCACCTCACTCGCGGCCGTCGTGGGCGCGTGGCGGCGACCGGGGGAGTGCATCGACACCGCCGTCGCGGGCGGGACCTCGCTGGGCGACGCCCTGAGCGCGTGCGCGGCGCCCGATGCCAACCTGCGCGCCGTGCTGCTCGTGCTGCTGGTCATCGGGGTGCTCGGCAAGTCGGCCCAGGTCCCGTTCCAGGACTGGCTGGCCGACGCGATGGAGGGCCCCACCCCGGCCAGCGCCCTCATCCACGCCGCCACCATGGTCGCGGCCGGCACCGTGGTCATCGGCTCGCTGTTCGAGGTCTTCGCGGCCAGCCCGACCGCCCGCTGGTTCCTCGGGGTGGCGGTGTCGGTGACGATGCTGCTGGCCGCCGTGCTGGCCTTCGCCCAGAGCGACCTGAAGCGGATGCTCGCCTGGTCGACGGTCAGCCAGGTCGCCGTGATGCTCTCCGCGCTGGCGACGGCGCCGCTCGAGGCCGGCCCCGACGCCGGCCTGCTGCATCTGTGGTCGCACGCGCTGTTCAAGTCCCTCCTCTTCCTGGCGGTGGGCTGGGCGGCGCTGGCGGCCGGGGGCACCGCCGCCACCACGCTGCGCGGGTCGGCCGCGGCCTCCCCCGTGCTGCGGGCCGCGTTCCTGGCGGGGTTCCTGTCGCTGGCCGGCGTGCCGCTGGTGGTGGGCGGGATCTCGAAGGAGCACGTGGTCGCCGTGGCCTACGACGGGGCGGTCTCGGCGGACGGGCCGGGCGTCCTGGTGCTGGTGGCCCTGGTGCTGACCGCGGCCGTCACCGCGGCCTACAGCACCCGTGGCTACTTCGTCGTCACCGCGCACGTGCGCCGGCGCCCGGAGCTGCCCGGGGTCCCGCCCGTGGTGCCGGTCGTGCTCGCCGTCCTGGTGGCGCTCACGGTGGTCGGCGGCCTCGTGGTCCTCACCGGGGCGTTCGCGGTCGGGGAGGTCTCGGTGTTCTGGCTGGTGCTCAGCCTGCTGGTCGTCGGGGTCGGGGTCGGCGTCGCCCTGCGCGGCGGCTTCGACCGGGACCCGGCCGAGGTGCTGGCGCGCCGCTTCACGCCCGCGGCCGACGCCGGCCTGGGGGCCGACCTCGTCTACCGCCGCGTCGTGGCCCGGCCGGTGCTGAGGCTGGCGCGGGTCGTGGCCTTCGTCGACACCGAGGTGGTCGACGCCTACGTCCGCGGGGCCGGGACGGCGACCCGCGTGGCGGGCTGGGCGGGCGAGCGTCTGCACCGCGGCCAGCGGCCGAGCGCCGGCGTGGGCCTGGTCCTGGGAGGCGTCGTCGTGCTGGCCGCCGTCGGGGTGCTCGCATGGTCATGAGCCTGCTCCTGGCCCTGCCGCTCGCCGTGGGCCTCTGGCTTGTCACCGGGGGCCGCGCGCTGGCGGTCGTGCTCGCGCGGCGGATCACCGCCGCCACGGCGGGGGCCACCCTGCTGCTGGCCGTGGCGACGGTGGCGTTCGGCGCGGCGGTCGACCGGGCCTGGCTGCCCGAGCTGGGGGTGCGGTGGTCCTTCGGGGTCGACGGCATCTCGTCCCCGCTGGTGCTGCTGACCGCCGGCATCGGGGTGCTCGTGGCCCTGCACGCCTGGGTCGAGGTCCCCCCGGGCGGCTCGCCGGCCACCTTCCTGGGCTGCCTGCTGGTCGTCGAGGCCGGCGCGCTCGCCACCTTCGCCGCCCGCGACGCGGTGCTGTTCCTCGTCGCCTTCGAGGTCGTCCTGGTGCCTATGTGGGTGCTGGTCGCGCGCTACGGGGACGCCCATGACCCCCGGGCCCGCACCGGCGCCGCGCAGCGCTTCGTGCTGTACACCGCCGTCGGTTCGACGACGCTGCTCGTCGGCATCCTGCTGCTGGTGGCCACCGCCGGGACGGCCGACCTGCGCCGCCTGGCGGACCAGGCCGGGGCGGGCCTCGGCAGCGGCACCCAGCTGGCGGTGGCGCTCCTGCTGGTGCTGGGGCTCGCGGTGAAGGTGCCGGTCTTCCCCCTGCACACCTGGCTCCCGCCCGCCCACACCACGGCGCCGACCGCGGGGTCGGTGCTCCTGGCGGCCGTGCTGCTGAAGATGGGCACCTACGGCCTCGTGCGCCTGCCGGTGTCGGTCGTCCCCGACGGGTTCGCCCGGCTGGCGCCCGCCCTGGCCGTGGCGGGGGCCGTCGGCATCGTGTGGGGAGGCCTGGTCTGCCTCGTCGAGCGCGACCTCAAGCGGCTGGTGGCGTACTCGTCGGTGGCGCACATGGGCTTCGTCGTGCTTGCCCTGGCCAGCGGCTCCGACACCGGGCTGCAGGCCGCGCTCTACGCCAACATCGCGCACGGCGTCATCTCGGCGCTGCTGTTCGTGGTGGTCGGCGGCCTCAAACAGCGGTGGGGGTCGGTCGACCTGGCCGTACGGCGCCCGGCCCTGCGCGAGACCTCTCCACGGCTGGGCTTCGTGCTGCTGCTCGGCCTGGCGGCCAGCCTGGGGCTGCCCGGTCTCGCGGGGTTCTGGGGTGAGCTCCTCGCCGTGTACTCCGCGTGGACCCCGGCCGGTGACCGGCCGCGCGTCGTGTTCGTCGCCTGTGCCGTGGTGGCCGCCGTCGGTGCCGCCCTGGCGGCCGCCTACGCGCTCCGGGTGGCCGGGCTGGTCTGGGCCGGCGACCGCCCCGACCCCGAGGCCCCCCGCACCCCCGACACCACCGGCGTCGAGCGGTGGGTCATCGCGGTGCTGGCCGCCGCCGTGGTGGCTCTCGGCATCCTCCCGATGCTGCTGCTGTCGACCACCGCCGACGCCGTCGCCCGGATCGGCGGTGCGCGGTGAGCACCCTGGTCACGTTCGCCCCGCTCGTCCTGGCGCCCGCCCTGGCCCCGGCCCTGGGCGTGGTGCTCGTGCTCGTCGGCGACGCGCTGGCGCCGCGCCGGGCGGGCGCCCGCTGGCCCCTGCCCGTGGCCGCCGTGGTCCTGGTGGTCGGCGCGGTGCTGGCGGCCCGGGGGTCCTTCGGGGTGGAGGCCGAGCCGTTGCGCTCGCTGTGCCTGCCGGCCCCCGGCGGCGCCTGCCTCTGGACGGCCGGCCCGCGCACCTCGAGCCTCCAGGCGGGCATCCTGCTGGCCGCCGCGGCGGCGCTGGCCCTCCTGCACGACGGGCGTCCGCGCCCCCGCGACGGCGCGGTCACGGCCGCCCTCCTCCTGGCGGCCACCACCGGCGGGGTCGCGGTGGCCGCGGCCCGCGACCTCGGCACGTGGGTGGTCGCCCTCGAGCTCGCCACGGTGCCGGTCGTCGCGCTGGTCGCGCTGCGCGGGTCGCGGGGCGCGGCGCACGCCGGCCTGAGCCTGCTCGTCACGTCGCTGGTGTCGTTCGCGCTGCTGGTCCTCGGCGTGGCCCTGTGGCTCACCGCCACGGGCGACGCGACCTTCTCCTCCGCCACCGTGACCACCGCCTGGGCCGACCCCCAGCGCCGCGCCGTCCTGGTGCTGGCCGTCACGGTGCTGGTCTCGGGCGTCGGGTTCAAGCTCTCGCTGGTGCCGTTCCACGCGTGGACTCCCCAGGCCTACGCCGAGTCCGACCTCGGTACCGCCCTGTTCCTGGCCGCGGCCTCCAAGCTCTCGGCCCTGGCCGCGCTGCTCACCCCCGTCGCGGCCTTCGTCGGGGCTGGGCTCGACGCCCCGGCCGTGGTCACCGTGCTGGCCGTGCCCGCCGTGGCCTCGCTGCTCCTCGGCACCGTCGTGGCCCTGCGCCAGCACGACCCCGTGCGGCTGCTCGCCTGGTCGACCATCGCGCAGGCGGGCTGGGTGCTGGTGCCGCTGACGGCCCTCGACGCCGCGGGGCTGCGGGCCTCGGCGGCCTACGTTCTGGTCTACGCCGCCGCGACCACGGTGGCCTTCGCGGCCCTCGGCCGCATCGGGGCCCGCACCGGCACCCGAACCCTCGAGGGCCACCGCGGCCTGCTCCGCCGCGACCCGCTGGCCGCCGGGCCCCTCGCGCTGGCCCTGCTGGTGCTGGCGGGGCTGCCGCCCGGGGTGGTCGGCCTCGTCGTGAAGATCCTCGCGCTGGGGTCGCCCGTGGCTGCGGGGGTGTGGCCGGTGGCGGTCGCCGGCATCCTGGCCGTCGTGGTCGGCATCGCCGTGTACCTGCGCTGGTTCGCCGTGCTGCTGAGCGCGCCCACTGCGCCCGAGCCCGCCCGTCCCGGCGCGGGGCGGTCGACCACGGCCGTGCTGGTGCTGGGCACGACCGTGCTGGCCCTGACCAGTGCCCTGCCGCACCTGCTGCTCGGTGGCCTCGGCTGAGCCGGGCCGGAACTGAAACGCGCACCGGAGGCGTTCACCCCACATGCACAACCACTTCAACGGCCTGAAGACCGCCGCTCTGCTGGGCGGGCTCTGGGCCATCCTGCTCGCCATCGGCTACGTCATCGCGGGCTCGACGGGCAACAGCGCCTTCATCCTGGTGTTCGCCGTGATCGGCCTCGGGACCACCGCGTACGGCTACTGGAACTCCGACAAGCTCGCCATCAAGGCGATGCACGCCTACCCGGTCACCGAGGCCCAGGCGCCGGCGATGTACCGGATCGTGCGCGAGCTCTCGACCCGCGCCGGCAAGCCGATGCCGCGTCTCTTCGTCTCACCCACGCAGGCGCCCAACGCCTTCGCCACCGGGCGCAACCCCGAGCACGCCGCCGTCTGCTGCACCGAGGGCATCCTCGGCCTGCTCGACGAGCGCGAGCTGCGCGGGGTCCTCGGCCACGAGCTGATGCACGTGTACAACCGCGACATCCTCACCGGCTCGGTCGCGGCCGCCATCGCCGGCGTCATCTCCTCCATCGGCCAGTTCCTCGCCTTCGGCGCCATCTTCGGCGGCGGCAGCAGCGACGAGGACCGCAACCCGATCGCCGGCCTGGCGCTGGCCATCCTGGCCCCCATCGCCGCGGTGTTCGTGCAGATGGCGATCTCGCGCACTCGCGAGTACGACGCCGACGAGGACGGCTCCACCCTCACCGGTGACCCGCTGGCCCTGGCCAGCGCCCTGCGCAAGCTCGAGCAGGGCGTCGCGCGGGCCCCGCTGGCCCCCAGCCAGCAGCTGGTCAACGCCAGCCACATGATGATCGCCAACCCGTTCCGGGCCCAGGACGTGTCGCGGATGATGTCGACCCACCCGCCGATGGCCGAGCGCATCGCCCGGCTCGAGCAGATGGCCTACGGGCACCGCATCAACCCGTAGCCCCCGAAGGTGTGTGAAGACCGTCGGCATCCCGACGGTCTTCACACACGTTCGAGGGTGGAGGCGTCAGCGGGAGGGGAGGCCGGCGGCGGAGTCGTCGTAGTACTGGCGCCCGCGCAGCCCGGCCGCCGCCGCCTCGTCGAGGCACACCACGGTGTCGGGGTGCCACTGCAGCACCGAGGCCGGCACCGAGGCGGTCAGGGGCCCTTCGAGCGCCGCGGCCACGGCGTCGGCCTTCCCGTCGCCGGTGGCCACCAGCACGAGCCGCCGGGCGCCGAGGATGGTGCCGAGGCCCTGGGTCAGGCAGTGGGTCGGCACGTCGTCGAGTCCCGTGAAGAAGCGGGCGTTGTCGCGCCGGGTGCGCTCGGAGAGGCGCTTGACGCGGGTGCGCGACGCCAGCGCCGAGCCGGGCTCGTTGAACCCCAGGTGGCCGTTGGCACCGATGCCGAGGATCTGCACGTCGACCCCCCCGAGGGCCGCGATGCGCTCCTCGTAGGCCGTGGCCGCGGCGACGAGCGACGCCTCGTCGGTGGCCGACCCGTCGGGCACGGCCAGCCGGTCGGGGGAGAGGCCGATGACGTCGCACACCTCGCGCAGCAGCACCTGCCGGTAGCCCTCGGGATGGCCGGGGGGCAGCCCCACGTACTCGTCGAGCGCGATGCCGTGCGCGGTCGAGAAGTCGGCCCGGCCCTCGGCCACCGCCCGCCCGAGCTCCTGGTAGAGGCCCAGCGGCGACGAGCCGGTCGCGAGTCCCAGGACGGGGTCGCGGCCCGGCCGGCGGGCCAGCCCGGCCAGGACGACGTCGGCGGCACGGCGCGCGGTGGCGGCGGGGTCGGGGCTGACCAGGATCTCCATCGTCGGCCAGCCTAGGGGGCCAGGACGCCGTCTGGTTGGGTGGGGGCATGCCGTCCCTGACCCGCGCCGAGGCCCGCACCCGGGCCGCCCTGCTCACCGTCGACGCCCTGGCGGTCGACCTCGACCTCGACCGCGACGACCGCACCTTCGGCTCGCACACGACGCTGCGCTTCACCTGCCACGAGCCCGGCGCCTCGACCTTCGCCGACCTGCGCCCCGAGACCCTGCACCGCGCCACCCTCAACGGGCGCGCCCTCGACCCGGCGTCCCTCGCCGACGGCCGGCTCCCGCTGCCGGACCTCGCCGCCGAGAACGTCCTCGAGGTCGAGGCGACCATGGCCTACGGGCACGACGGCCAGGGGCTGCACCGCGCCACCGACCCGGCCGACGACGAGGACTACGTCTACGGCCACCTCTTCCTGGATGCCGCCCCGCGCGTGTTCGCCTGCATCGACCAGCCCGACCTCAAGGCGCCCTACACGGTCACGGTCCGCGCGCCCCGGCACTGGAGCGTGGTCGGCAACGGCGCCGCGCGCCAGGTCGAGCCGGGCCGCTGGCAGCTGGCCACCACCCAGCCGCTGGCCACCTACTTCGTCACCGTGTGCGCCGGGCCGTGGGTGTCGGTCACGGGCGAGCACGACGGCATCCCGCTGGGGCTGCACGCGCGCGCCTCCCTCGCCGGTCCGCTGCGCGAGCAGGCCGACCACATGCTCGCCACCACCCGGGCCTGCCTCGACCACTACCACCGCCTCTTCGGCATCCGGTACCCGTTCGGCGAGTACCACCAGGTCTTCGTGCCCGAGTTCAACGCCGGCGCGATGGAGAACCCCGGCTGCGTCACCTTCCGCGACACCTACGTGTTCCGCGGGGCGGCGACGCCCGACCAGGTGCTCGAGCGCGACAACACCATCGCCCACGAGATGGCGCACATGTGGTTCGGCGACCTCGTGACCATGCGCTGGTGGGACGACCTGTGGCTCAACGAGTCCTTCGCGGAGTACATGGCCTACCGCACCTCGGCCGAGGCCCTGGGTGCGCCGGAGACCTGGGTCGAGTTCGGCATCGTCCGCAAGCTGTGGGGCTATGCCGCCGAGCGCTCGCCCAGCACCCACCCCGTGGCGGGCTCGCCGGCCCCGGACGCCCTCTCGGCCCTGCAGAACTTCGACGGCATCTCGTACGCCAAGGGCGCCGCGGTGCTGCGCCAGCTCATCGCGCACATCGGTGACGAGGCGTTCGTCGCGGGGGTCACCGAGTACCTGCGCTCGCACGTGTTCGGCAACGGCGAGCTGTCGGAGTTCCTCGACGCGATGGGTGCGGCCGCGGGCCGCTCGCTCGAGGGCTGGGCCGACGCCTGGCTGCGCACCGCCGGTGCCGACCGGCTGGCCCTCGGCCGCGACGGCACGCTCACCCGCACCGCCCCCGACGGCGTCACCGACCGCCCGCACACCCTCGACGTCGCCGCCTTCGAGGGGGAGCGCGAGGTGCTGCGCGTGGGCGTGGTGCTCACCGAGCCCCGGGCCGCGGTGGACGGCGTGGCGGCCGTGGGCGAGGGCGTCGTGCTGGTGCCCAACGCCGGCGACCTGACGTGGGGGGAGGTCGTGCTCGACGACACGACCCTCGCGCTGCTGCCGCGCCGACTGGCCGAGGTGCCCGACCCCCTGGCGCGCACCGTGGTGTGGACCTCGCTGGTCGGCGGGATGCACCGCGCCGAGGTCGACCCGCGCCTGCTCCTCGACGTCGTCGAGCGCGCGTGGCCGCTGGAGGACGACGCGTCGCTGCTCTCCCGGGTGGGGCTCGTCGTCACGGGCTCGGTCGTGCCGGTCTTCCTGCCCCCGCAGGAGCGTCCGGCCGCCCTGGCGCGGGTCGCGGCCGCCGCCGACGTCCTGGCCGAGCGGGCCGCCGGCATCCCGGGCGCCGCCGGCGACGCGGTCGCCGTGCTCGCGGCGCGGATCTGGGCGCGCTCGGGCTCCGACCTCGACCGGTTGCGCGCGTGGGTCTCCGGCGACGGCCTGCCCGCGGTGCTGGCGGGCGACGACGACTTCCGCTGGCTGGTGCTGCGCCGCCTGGCCGCCCTCGGCGCTCTCACGGACGCCGAGCTGGCCGCGGCCGAGGAGGCCGACCGCTCGCTGGCCGGGCGGCTGGCCGCGATGGGGGTGCGGGCGAGCCGCCCGACCGCCGAGGCCAAGGCGTGGGCGTGGGAGCGGCTGCGCGACGACGCGGAGCTGTCGAACTACGGCGCCCTCGAGCTGGCCCGAGGGTTCTGGGTCGGCGCCGGGCCCGAGGTGCTGCGGCCGTGGGTCAGCGAGGTCGGCGACCTGCTGGCCCACCTGGGTGAGCGGATGGGGGAGGACGCGCTCGCCCGCGTGGCGGCCGCGCTGCATCCCCGGGGCGTCGTCGAGGAGGCCTCGCTCGAGGCGTCGACCGCGCTGCTGGCCCGCGACGACCTCTCGCCCGGGGTGCACCGGGCCCTGCTCGACGAAGACCACGTGCTGCGCGAGGCGCTCGGCAGCCGGCGGCGCTTCGGCTGACCGGGCGGGGCATCCCGGGGGTGGTCTCCGGAGTGGATGGGACGCGTCGCGAACCGAGTGGTCCTGAAAGCCCTCTCAGGAAGCGTTCTCGGCCAGAGTGGCCCCACCCACATGACTCCACCGCGGCCCACCGGCCCGTACCCAGGAGGAACATCCGTATGACCCGCACCCATCTCCGGCGTCGAGCGGCCATCGCGGCCGCGTCGGTCGCCGTGCTCGGCAGCGCCCTGTTCTCGGGCGCCGCCTCGGCCGCCACCACCGCCGAGGCCCCGTCGACCCCGGTCCCGATCGTCACCCCCGACGGACAGGTCTTCAGCTACCTGCTCAACACCAGGATCGCCAACCCCGGCCAGACCACCGTCGTCAGCAAGGCCGTCGCCAGGGCCGGCGGCGTGGTCGTCCAGGCGTGGCCGCAGATCGGCGTCATCGTCGCCCACTCCGACCGCGCCGCCTTCCGGGCCGACGTGGCGAAGGCGGCGGGCAACGCGCTGGACTCGGTCGGCGCCACCCGCAGCGTGCCGGTCTCCGAAGGGACGCCGGCGGATGTCTCGTCCACCTGGGGCCACGGCGCCTCCGTCTACAAGCAGGGCGCGAAGAAGCCGGCCAACGGCGACCTCCCGGGTGCGGCAGCCCCCGCCGCGGCCACGGACCCGCGTGAGGGCGAGCAGTGGGACATGCGGATGATCAAGGCCGATGAGGCCCACCAGGTCACCGACGGCTCGCGTTCGGTGGTCGTCGGCATCCTCGACAGCGGCATCGAGGCCGACCACCCGGACCTCGCCGCCAACATCGACGCCGCCGACTCCGTGGGCTGTGTCGACGCCGGCCGCCCTGACACGTCGCGGGCCGCGTGGCTCGACAGCAAGGCCCCGGGTGGGTACCACGGCACCCACGTGGCCGGTACGGTCGCGGCCGCGCGCAACGGCATCGGCATCGTCGGGGTCGCGCCCAACGTGCGCCTGGCCTCGGTGCGCGTCGTCAACGACGACGGCTTCATCTACCCCGAGTACGCCGTGTGCGGCTTCGTCTGGGCCGGGCTGAAGCACATGGACGTCACGAACAACAGCTACTACGTCGACCCGTTCGAGTACTACTGCGACGACCAGCCCGACCAGCACGCCGCCAAGGAGGCCGTGCGTCGCGCGGTCACCTGGTCGACCGAGCAGGGGGTGGTCCATGCGGCCGCGGCGGGCAACTCCGCCAATGACCTGTCCGACAAGTCCTCGTTCCAGGACACGGGCAGTCCGGACGACGGGACCCCCGTGACCCGGTGGTTGAACAGCACCTGTGGCGACATCCCCACCGAGCTTGACGGGGTCGTCACGGTGTCGTCGGTCGAGCGGTACCCCGCGAACACCCTCGACAGCCGGCTCTCGAGCTTCTCGAACCGCGGTCTCGGTGTCATCGACGTGGCGGCTCCCGGCTCGCGCATCCTGTCGACCATCCCGCGCACCACGGTCGCTTCGGGCTACGCCCTGCTCAGCGGCACCTCGATGGCCTCGCCGCACGTGGCCGGCGTGCTCGCCCTGATGAAGTCGGCCCACCCCACGTGGACCCCCGCGCAGATGATCGAGAAGCTGCGCCAGCAGGCCGACGACAAGGCCTGCTCGGTCGCGACCGGTGGCGTCCCGTGCGTCGGCCCGGTGGAGGACAACAGCTACTTCGGTGAAGGCATGGTCGACGCCCTCGACGCGGTGAGCTGACCGCCCCACCCGCACCACCCAGCGAGTACCCGACGGGTCGGGTGGGACCGCCTCCGGGCGGACCCACCCGACCCGTGGGCGCTGAGGGGCCTTTACAGCCCCCGGCGCGCGCACGTCGACGGGGTGCCCCGGCCCCGGGCACAATCACGCCGTGACCCTCGCCGTGGCCCTGGCCGTCGTCGCCCTGGTGGCGGCGACCCTCACGTTCCTGGCCACCGGCCGCCGCGCTGGGGTTCGCCGGAGTCATGCGGCCCCCGCGGGCCTGCTGGGGCGCGCCCTGGCACCAGGGCCCGCCGTGGCGCTCGCGGCCCTGGTGCTCTCGCCATGGGCCGGCGCCCGCTCCCTCCTGGTCGCCGGGGCGGCGGTCTGGCTCGCGACCCTCCCGCACCTGCGGCTCAGTGCGCGCTGGAGCGCCGCGGCCCACGCCAGCTGGTCGATGGGCGTCACCGCCGGGCTCGCCTACCTGGCGGCGATGGGCCGGTGGACCCTTACCTCGGGGCTGCACGGCGGTGCCGCGCTGGGGGCCTGGCTGCTGCTGGCGCTCGAGGTGGCCGCCTTCGTGCTGTTCGTCTCCTACTCCTACGAACTGCACGACGCCCTGGGCTCGCGCCGGTGGGTGCGCCGCGCCACGACCGTCGTGACCTCGGCGGCGCCCGGGCGCGAGCCGTTCGTCAGCATCCACGTCCCCACCCACAACGAGCCGCCCGAGATGGTCGTGCAGACCCTCGAGCGGCTGCTGGCGGTGGAGTACCCCGCCTACGAGGTGCTGGTCGTCGACAACAACACCGACGACGACGAGCTGGTGGCGCCGGTCGAGGCCTTCTGTGCCCGCTACCCCGACGTGCTGCGCTTCCACCGACTGCTCGACTGGCCCGGCTTCAAGAGCGGGGCCCTGAACTTCGCACTCGAGCAGGTCGACCCGCGCACCGAGCTCGTCGGTGTGGTCGACGCCGACTACCAGGTGGACCCCGACTGGCTCACCGTGGCGAGCGCGCCCTTCGCCGAGGAGCGGGTGGCGTTCGTGCAGTCGCCCCAGGACTACCGCGACTGGGAGGGGGCGCAGTACCTGCGCAGCCTCTACCACTCCTACGACTACTTCTTCGCCGTCTCCCAGCCCTCGCGCGACGAGCGCGACGCCGCCATCTTCGGCGGCACGATGGGGCTGGTCCGGCGCCGCGCCCTGGTCGAGGTCGGCGGCTGGGACGAGTGGTGCGTCACCGAGGACGCCGAGCTCTCGCTCCGGCTGCTGGCCGCCGGCTGGAGCGGTCGCCACCTGGACCGGGCCTTCGGCCGCGGCATCATGCCGCTCACGTTCGAGGCCCTGAAGCGCCAGCGCTTCCGCTGGTGCTTCGGGGGGATGCAGATCCTGCGGCGGCACGCGCGCGCCCTGTTGCTCGGCGGCACGAGCCTGACCCCGGCGCAGCGTCTGGGCTACCTCCTCGGGGGGATCCAATGGTTCGGCGACCTGCTGGGTGTCGCCTTCGCCCTCGTGGTGATGGCCGCGCTCGTCGACCTCGCGTTCGGGGGCGGCTTCGCCGTCGGCCGGCTCGCAGGGCTGCTCGTGGTCGCGGTGCCCGCCCTGGTCCTGCTCGGGGTGCTCCGCGCGGTCGGGGGCGTGCGGGCCGCCTCCCGGGCGGTGCCCGAGCACGCCGCGACCGTGCGCGACGCCGTTGGCGCCTACCTGGTGTGGGCCTCTCTTGCCCTCGTGGTCACCCAGGCCAGCGTGCGCGGGCTGGTCGAGCCGGCCGGGGTCTTCCTGCGCACGCCGAAGGTCAGCGAGCGGGTGCGCTGGTCGGATGCGCTGCGCGCCAACAGGGCAGAGTCGCTGCTGGTTCTGCTGGCGGGGCTGGCGGCGGCCGTCGCGCTGCTCCGCCGGCCGGGCACGGGGTCGCTGGCGCTCACCCTGCTCCTGGTCCTGCCCGTGCTCGGCTGGCTGGCCGCGCCGCTGCACACCATCCGCGCCATGCGAGCCGACCTGCCGGCCGAGCTGCGGGCCCGGCGCACCCGGGAGCGACGCCGCGGATGGTGGCGCCGGGGCCCGGTGTCCGTGCCGGCCCTGCTGGCGGCCTCCGTGGCCACCGCGTTGCTGGTGCTCGTCGTCCAGCCCGGGTCGGTGCAGCAGCCGACCACCCCGGCGCTGCCGGCCCCGGGCGGCGTCGCGCGCCCGGACGCCTCCGGGGAACCGGACGCCCCACGGCCATCGACCTCGACGACGTCCACGCCGACCCGTGGCACCGGCCCGATGGGGCCCGGGACCCCGACCGCCACGCGCAGTGTCACGGCGGCGCCGACCCCAGGACCGACGCCGAACCCGGGAGCGACCCCGAACCCGGGAGCGACCCCCAGCGCCACCGCATCGCCCACGGCCACGCCGAGCCCCACGGCCCGGCCCACGCCCACGGGTCGCCCGTCCACCCCGCCCGGCCGGCCGACGTCGCTGCCGACGCCGACCCGGTCGCCGCGGTAGGGGATCAGCCGGCCCAGTAGCCGCGGCCGCCGAACAGGTCGCGGTAGGACCCGCCGAAGGCCGCCTGGCCCCCGGTGCGCCCGCCCAGGTAGGAGCCGACCACGGCCGCTCCGAGGTCGCCGAGCTCGGGCGCCACCACCCGGCCGTCGGCGCGGCGGGCCATGGAGTCGACGAACCGGGCCAGGCCCGGGTCCTCGCCGAGGCGGAAGAACGTGGTCTGGGCCCCCAGCCGGGCCGCGGCGTCGAGCTCGCGGACGGCCAGCGCGAGGGTGCGCGGGTGCGGCGGGTAGTCGAAGAACACCTCGCCGCCGGGCTCGAGGTGCGAGGTCGGCTCGCCGTCGGTGACCACCAGGAGCACCGGCTGGGCGTTGGGGTAGCGCCGGAAGTGCCGGTTCGCCAGCAGCAGCCCGTGGTGCAGGTTGGTGCCCTTGTCCCACTCGGCGTCGAGCGCGGTGAGGGTGTCGATGTCCATCGTGCGGGCGTGCCGGGCGAAGGCGATGAGCTCGAGGTGGTCCCCGCGGAAGCGGGTCGAGATCAGCTGGTGCAGCGCCAGGGCGGTGCGCTTCATCGGCACCCAGCGCCCGTCCATCGCCATCGAGAACGAGGTGTCGACCAGCAGCGCCACCGCGGCCTGGGTGCGGGCCTCGGTCTCCTGGACCTCGACGTCGCGGATGTCGAGCCGCATCCCCGCGCGCGGGTCGCCGCCGGCCGAGACGGTGCGGGTCATGGCGTTGGTCAGGGTGCGGGTGGTGTCCCAGGGCTCGGTGTCGCCGAACTCCCACTGCCGCGTGGCGCCGCTCTGCTCGCCGGCCGCCCCGGCCTGGCGCACGTCGCGCTGGCCGCCACGGTTCGAGAGCCGCCCCGCGACGTCGCGCAGCAGCGACCGGCCCAGCTCGCGCATCGCCTTCGGTGACAGGCGCAGGCTGCCGTCGGACGAGCGGGTCAGCATCCCGCTGTCGCGCAGCGCCTTCTCGAGGGCAGCCAGGGCGCGGGCGTCGACCGTGGCGTCGGGGCCCAGCTGGCGGGCGAGGGCGTCGAGGTCGACGTCGTCCATCCGCGCGCCCGGGCCCGACTGCGACAGCTGCTCGGCGAGGGCGTCGAGCTCGGCGAGGTCCTGGAGGACGCCGGTGCCGTCACCGAGGCCGAGCCCCTGCTCGCCCTCGAAGCGCTCGCTGCCGCCCCAGTCCTCGCCGGGGCGCAGGTCCTGGAGCAGCCCGTCGAGGCGCGCCAGCTGGTCCATCAGCTGGGGGGAGCCGAACGCCTGCTGCGAGAGCTCCATCAGCTCCTGGCGCTGCTCGGGCGACATCGACTGCAGCATCCGCTGGGCGGCCGCGGCGCGCTGGGCGAGGCTGTCGACGAGCTCCTCGACCGACTGGGGGTTCTCGGGGAAGTACTCGCCGTGCTGCTCCATGAAGTCCTGGAACTGCTGGGTGGTGTCGTCGCCGCGGGCGTGGGCCTCGAGCAGGTCGCCGAGGTCGCTCAGCATCTGCTGGGCGGCGGCCCGGTCCTCGTCCGTGGCGTTCTGGAGGGCCTGCTTCATCCCCGCGAAGCGCTGGTCGAGCAGCTCGCGCCCCAGCAGGTCCTTGATCTCGTCGTACTTCTGGCGGCCCTCGCTCGAGCGCCACGGGTAGTCGGAGAGCTCGGTGACGGCGGCGGCCGGGGTGGGCGGTAGGTTCCCGATGCGCATCTCGGCGAAGCGCGCGTCGTCGTCGAGGTCGCGGGCGAGCTGCTTGCGCTCGGCCAGCACGGCCTCGTCGAGCAGCCGCCGGACCTCCTCCATGGTGCCGTCCAGGGAGTGCTCCTTGAGCAGCTGGCGGCGCCGCTCGGCCACGCGGCGGGCCAGCTCGTCGAGCCCGGTGCGGTCGCGCGTGCCCTGGCGCAGCAGCTCGCGCATCGCCCGCTCGGGGGAGTAGCCGGCCATGACGTCCTCGCCGATGGCGTCGAGCGCCTCGCGCAGGTCGACCGGCGGCGCCAGGGGGTCTCCGCCGTCGTAGGGGGTGAACCGCGACCGGCGGCCCACCGGGCGCTCAGCCATAGACGGTCTCCGAGCCGTCGCTGTCCTTGGAGATGCGGCGCGCCAGGTACAGCCCCTCGAGCGCCAGCTCGACGGCGCTGGCCCGCTCGCCGTGGTCGCCGGCGCCGAGGCGCTCGGCGATGGCGTCGTAGAGCTCGGACTCGCCGAGCACGGGCAGCGCGTCGAGGAAGGCCCGGGCGCTGACCTGCTCGCCGGTGGTGACCATGGCGCCGTCCTCGATGGCGCTGACCAGCACGGCCATGTCGATGCCGCCCAGGCGGGCCCGGGCGGTCTCGGCGGTGGCCGTGCGGAGCAGGTGCCCGAGGATCTCGCGCTCGCGGCCCTCCTCGCCGGTCTCGAGCTCGACCTTGCCGCGGAGCACCTCGAGCGCGGCCTCGAGGTCGACGACGCGCGCGACGGCGTGGTCCTCGCCCTGGGTGCTGGCGCGGTGCAGCGCCGCGGCCGCGACGGTCTCGGCCGCGGCGATGGAGAAGCGGGCCGAGACGCCCGAGCGCTGGTCGACCGAGCCCGAGGCGCGCAGGCCGCGGGTGAACCGCGCGACGATCTCGACCAGCGCGTCGGGCACGGTGGCGACCAGGTCGGCCTCCTGCCGGATGACGGCGACCTCGGCCGCGAGCTCGCGCGGGTAGTGGGTGCGGATCTCGGCCCCGAAGCGGTCCTTCAGCGGGGTGATGATCCGCCCGCGGTTGGTGTAGTCCTCGGGGTTGGCGCTCGCGACCACCAGGACGTCGAGGGGCAGCCGGAGCACGTACCCGCGGATCTGGATGTCGCGCTCCTCCATCACGTTGAGCATCGCGACCTGGATGCGTTCGGCGAGGTCGGGCAGCTCGTTGATCGCGACGATGCCGCGGTGGCTGCGGGGGATGAGCCCGAAGTGGATCGTCTCGGGGTCGCCGAGCCGGCGGCCCTCGGCCACCCGCATCGGGTCGACGTCGCCGATCAGGTCGGCGACGCTGGTGTCAGGGGTGGCGAGCTTCTCGGCGTAGCGCTCGTCGCGGTGGCGCCAGGTGACCGGGAGGGCGTCGCCCAGCTCGGCGGCCCGGCGCCGCGACTCGACGGTGATGGGCTCGAAGGGGTGCTCGCCGAGCTCGGAGCCGTCGATGACAGGGGTCCACTCGTCGAGCAGCCCGACCAGGCTGCGCAGCAGGCGGGTCTTGCCCTGCCCGCGCTCGCCGAGCAGGACGATGTCGTGGCCGGCGAGCAGGGCCCGCTCGACCTGGGGGATGACGGTCTGGGCGAAGCCGTGCAGGCCCGGCCAGGGGTCGCGCCCTTCGCGCAGCGCGGCGAGGAGGTTGGCGCGGAGCTCGGCGCGCAGCGGCCGGGCCTCGTGGCCGGCGGCGCGGAGCTCACCGGCGGTGGAGATGGCGGGAGGGACGCTCATCCACTCACGCTACGTCAGGAACCCCGCCGCCGGGAGGGCGGGACCGCGCCGGGCGTCAGCGGTAGTTGGTGTACGTCAGCGCGACGTCGAGCTCGGCGTCCTTCAGCAGGCGCTGCACCGCCTGGAGGTCGTCGCGCGACTTGCTGGTGACGCGTACCTCGTCGCCCTGGATCTGGGTCTTGACGCCTCGGGGCCCCTCGTCGCGGATGATCTTGGTGATCTTCTTGGCGTTCTCGGACGAGATGCCCTCCTTGAGGGGTACGTCGAGCTTGTACTCCTTGCCCGAGAGCCGCGGGCCGGCCTCCGGGATGTCGAGGTGCTTCAGCGAGACGCCGCGCTTGATGAGCCAGGTCTCGACCACGTCGAGCACGGCCTTGCAGCGCTCCTCGCTGTTGGCTTCCATCTTGATCACCGTGTCCGAGAGCTCGACCCGGGCACCCACGTTCTTGAAGTCATAGCGGTTGGCGATCTCCTTGGCCGCGGTGTTCACGGCGTTGGCGACCTCCTGCTTGTCGTAGGTGCTCGCGATGTCGAAGCTGCTGTCGGCCATCGGTCTCTCCCGTCGATTCGGTGTCTCGGATGCGGCTTGCTATCCTTCCATGCGCACCGGGCGGGTTGCCCGAGCGGCCAATGGGAACGGACTGTAAATCCGTCGCGAAAGCTTCGAAGGTTCGAATCCTTCACCCGCCACCCCGTGCAACGAAGGGCCTCCGACCAGCGGAAACGCGGTCGGAGGCCCTTCTCACGTCGATGCGGGGAATCGCTCAGGCATCCCACCAGGCGGGGCGGCGGCCGGGGCGCCCCACGCTGAGCCGCTGCGCGGGCAGCGGCATGGCCGGCAGGGGGAAGGGGTTGACGGTGGGGAACGGGAGCCGGCGCTCCTCGACCAGCTCCCCCAGGTGGCTGACGGCGTCGGCCCCGCAGTACAGCCGGCCCCCGTCGACGGCCACGGGCAGCTCGGGGGAGCCCAGGAGCTCCCACTCCTGCCGCCAGTGCCGGATGCGCCGCCACGCGTCGGTCGTGATCGGGTCGCCGTTGATGGCGACCGCGTACCCGTCCTGCTGGAGGACGTCCGCCCGCGGGTGCCCGTGCAGGATGGGGAGCACCAGGAGATGCCGGAGGACGTCGGGGTTGCCGATGTCCAGCCCGTCCCCCCAGTAGGCGTCGACGAGCACGCGCCGGACGTGGTCGCCGATCCCGGCTCCGACGGCCTCCGCGTGGCCCGCCACGGGCGGCCGCGGGCAGGGCACGCTGCGGGGGGTCGGCCATGCCACCCGTTCCCCGGGCAGCGCCCGGTCCTGGTGCCACCGCTCGACCTCCGCGACGTGCTGACGCGTCTCGGCCGTGGCGGGGGTTGCCGTGACGCGGGTCGAGACGTGCTGCACGACCGAGCGCCACTCGAGGGGGAGGCCGGCGGCGCGCAGGGCGTCGGCGCGCAGGGACGCGATGCGACCGAGCGGGTCGGTGACGTCGCCGTAGACGGTGAGGGGGCGGTCGGCCTCCTCGGGACGGGGGCTCGGCTCGGTGCTCACGCCCGGTTGACCGCCGTCAGCAGGATCACGGCGTCCTCGAGGGCCAGCACCGAGTGCGGGCCGTCCGGGACGGCGAGGAGGTGGCCGGCGGCGGCCTCCCAGCCGGCGTCGCCCGCGTCCAGCCGCACCCGCCCGTGGAGCACGTGCACCGTCGCCTCGCCGGGGTTGGCGTGCTCGGCGAGGCGCGTGCCGGAGCCGAGCGCGATCACCGTCTGGCGCAGCCGGTGCTCGTGGCCGCCGAAGACGGTGTGGGCGCTGCGGCCGCTGGACGCGGCGGTCGCGAGCTCCAGCTGCTCGCGGGCGAGGGCGGTCAGGGAGACGTTGGACATGGGACCTCCGGGCTCGGGTCGAGGACGGGCGGGGCACGGCATCCGCGCGCCCGCACGGCACCTCCGATGGGGTGCGACGGGGTGCCGTCCCTGCAGCCTGCTGGGACCGGCCGGCGGCGCCCAGGGCCGAAGGTCCCGGGCGCTCAGCCGCCGACCCGGTCCCAGCCCCGCCGGGGGGAGTGGCTGCCGAGGGCGGCGTCGTCGCGGCTCCGGTAGACGATGTACGGACGCGTCAGGTACCCCACGGGGGCGCTGAACACGTGGACCAGCCGGGTGAACGGCCACAGCGCGAACAGCCCGAAGGCGACCAGGGCGTGCAGCCGGAACCCCAGGGGTGCCTGCGCCATGAGTGCGGCGTCGGGCTGGAACGCGAGGAACGAGCGGTACCAGACGGACACGCCCTCGCGGTAGTTGTACACGCCACCGATGGTGAGGATCGAGCCGGCGACGGTGTTCCACATGCCGAGGACGATGACCACCCCCAGGAAGGCGTACATGACCTTGTCCATGGGTGTCGTGGCCGAGAAGACGGGGCCGACGGTGCGGCGCCGGTAGATCAGGATCGCCATGCCGACCACGGTCATCACCCCGGCCAGCAGGCCGCCCGCGACCGCCACCACGTGGTACGCGCGCTCGCTGATGCCGGCCCAGTCCGTCCACGCCTGCGGCACCAGCAGCCCGATGATGTGGCCGCCGACGACACCGAGCATCCCGAAGTGGAACAGGGGGCTCCCGATGCGCAGCAGGCGGTTCTCGTACAGCTGGGACGAGCGGGTGGTCCAGCCGAACTTGTCGTACCGGTAGCGCCACACGTGGCCCACCACGAAGGTCGCCAGGCACAGGTAGGGGAAGACGACGAAGAGGAACTGGTTCATGCGCGGGCTCCCGGGAAGGACGGCATCGGCAGGGAGATGGAGCCCGCGGCGGTCTCGGGCGGTGCGCCCGGGCTGAAGCCCGGGTTGGCGAACGGGGCGAGGCCGACCTCCTCCTCGGGAGGACCTTCGGCGGCGAGGCGGCGGACGGCATCCCGCTCGTCACCCCGCAGTGGCGGCAAGGTGGCGGTGACGGCGTCGAGCAGGGGCGCCCACGGTGAGCCGCGGTCGCGCAGCGAGAGCCGCAGCAGCTCGAGCCCGGCGCGGTGGTCGAGCATCAGGTCGCGCCCCACCTCCTGGTCGACCGTCGCGGCGAACTCCAGCACCACACAGAGGTGGTCGGGCAGCTCCTCGTCGTCGAGCTCGACCCCGGCCCGCAGGTAGCTCTGCTTGAACCGCAGCAGCGCCATCCCCCGCTTGCGGGTGTCCCCGTGGGCGAAGTACGTCAGGAACAGGGTGCAGCGGCGCCGGGTGTCGAAGGTCTCGACGTAGTCGGCCTGCAGCTGCGGCAGCGGGGTGGACTCCAGGTGGTCCAGGAAGGCCCGCAGCGAGCCGCCGAGGGCCGGGGGCAGCCGGTCGGCGGCCGAGCGCAGCAGGTCGGCGCGGGCCAGGAGGGCCTCGTCCGGGTAGTCGAGGAGGAGCGAGACCGACTGCCACACGATGGTGAGCTGGTCGGCGGGCAGGGTCGCTGCCGGGCGACGGCCGTTCACGAGTCCGGACCCGTCGGGGGGAACAGCCCGGGCGGGGAGCCCTTGCCGTCCCAGTTGAGCAGGTTGACCCGGCCCTTCGTGCTGCTCGGCCCGGTCAGCGAGTCGGAGGTCTGCCGGTCCTGCAGCATCTGGAAGTTCTCCACCGCGATCGGCGTCGGCGTCCCGGAACCCTCCCCGAACAGGTCGTGCTGGCCGCCGCCGTACTCCGACACCGCGCACTCGGTGCCGAGCTCCTCCAGGGAGTGCGCCTGCTCGGCGTGCGCGGGCGGGATGACGTAGCGCTCGTCGTACTTCGCGATGGCGAGGAGGCGGTACATGTCGTACATCTCCTCCTCGCTCATCCCGACCGCGGCCGGGATCGACGCGTCCGGGTCGCGGCCCAGGTTGATGTCGCGCATGTAGCAGCGCATCGCGGCGAGCCGCTTGAGCACGGCGTCCACCGGTGCCACGTCGCCTGCCGTGAAGAGCTCGGCGAGGTACTCGACCGGGATCCGCAGGGCGTCGATGGCCGCGAAGAGGTTGCCGGTGTCCTCGGCGTCCTCCCCGGTCTCGGCCACCACGTCGACCACGGGGGACAGCGGCGGGATGTACCAGACCATGGGCATCGTGCGGTACTCCGGATGGAGCGGCAGCGCGACCTTGTAGGTGTTGATCAGGGCGTGGATGGGGGAGCGCTGGGCCGCGTCGACCCAGTCCCGGGCGATGCCGGCCTGCTCGGCCGCCCGGACCACCTCCGGGTCGAACGGGTCGAGGAAGACCTCGCGCTGGGCCTCGTAGAGCCCGGTGTCGTCGGGGGTGGAGGCGGCCTCGAGGACCTTGTCGGCGTCGTAGAGGACCAGGCCGATGTAGCGCAGCCGGCCCACGCACGTCTCGGCGCACACGGTGGGCAGCCCGACCTCGATGCGCGGGAAGCAGAACGTGCACTTCTCGGCCTTGCCGGTGCGGTGGTTGAAGTAGACCTTCTTGTAGGGGCAGCCCGAGACACACTTGCGCCAGCCCCGGCACTTGTCCTGGTCGACCAGGACGATGCCGTCCTCCTCGCGCTTGTAGATCGCCCCGCTCGGGCACGACGCGGCGCAGGAGGGGTTGAGGCAGTGCTCGCAGATCCGGGGGAGGTAGAACATGAAGGTCTGCTCGAACTCGAACTTCACCTTGTCGGCGATCTTGGCGAGCATCGGGTCGCGGTGCGCGGTCTCGGTGGCACCCCCGAGGTCGTCGTCCCAGTTGGCCGACCACTCGATCTTCATGTTCTGGCCGCTGATCAGCGACTTCGGGCGGGCCACCGGCGTGTGCTCCTGGGCGGGCGCGTCGGTGAGGGTGGAGTAGTCGTAGGTCCACGGCTCGTAGTACTCGCCGATCGAGGGCAGGATCGGGTTGGAGAAGATCGTCATGAGGTTCTTCAGGCGCCCTCCGGCCCTGAGCCTCATCCGCCCGCGCTTGGTCAGCTCCCAGCCGCCCTTCCACTTCTCCTGGTTCTCGTAGGTGCGCGGGTAGCCGAGCCCCGGCCGCGTCTCGACGTTGTTGAACCACACGTACTCGGTGCCCGAGCGGTTGGTCCACGCCTGCTTGCAGGTGACCGAGCAGGTGTGGCACCCGATGCACTTGTCGAGGTTCATCACCATCGCCATCTGGGCCATGACTCTCATCAGTACGTCACGTCCTGGCTGCGCTTGCGGATGATGGTGACCTCGTCGCGTTGGTTGCCGGTGGGGCCGAGATAGTTGAACGCGTACGTCAGCTGCGCGTACCCCCCGACCAGGTGGGACGGCTTCACGAGCAGCCGGGTCAGCGAGTTGTGGATGCCGCCGCGCTTGCCGGACGTCTCCGCCAGCGGGACGTCGATCAGGCGGTCCTGGGCGTGGTACATGTACACCGTCCCTTCGGGCATCCGGTGCGAGACGATCGCGCGCGCCACGACGACGCCGTTGCGGTTGACCGCCTCGATCCAGTCGTTGTCCTTGATGCCGACCTTGGCCGCGTCGCGGTCGCTCATCCAGATGTTCTGGCCGCCGCGCGAGAGCGAGAGCATGAACAGGTTGTCCTGGTACTCGGAGTGGATCGACCACTTGTTGTGCGGGGTCAGGTACCGCACGGTCAGCCCCTCGACCTGGCCGGCCGAGCCGTCGGACACGGTGCCCAGCGCGGGCTCCGCGAACAGCGCGGCCATGTTGAGCGGGGGCCGGTAGACCGGCAGTCCCTCGCCGAGCTCGGTCAGCCAGTCGTGGTCGAGGTAGAAGTGCATCCGCCCGGTCAGGGTGTGCCAGGGCTTCTTGCGCTCGACGTTGATGGTGAAGGGCGAGTAGCGCCGGCCGCCGGTCTCGGAGCCCGACCACTCGGGTGAGGTGATCACCGGCACCGGCGGGCCCTGGGTGTCGGCGAAGGTGATCTGCTTGCCCTCGTGCTCCTCGGCCAGGTCGGCCAGCCGCACCCCGGTGCGCTTCTCGAGGGTCTTGAAGCCCTGCGTGGCGAGGTGGCCGTTGGTGGTGCCCGACAGCGCGAGGATCGCCTCGCAGACGTGGACGTCCTTGCGCAGCGACGGCCGGCCGTCGGCCACGCCACCGCGCACGGCGCCGTTCTTGGCCCGCAGGTAGTCGACCTGCGCGCCCAGCTCGAAGGTGACGCCCTTCGTGGTGGCCCCCAGGGTGTCCATCAGGGGCCCGAGCGCGTTCATCTTCGCGGCGACCGCGCCGTAGTCGCGCTCCACCTCGACGAGCTTGGGCATCGTGACGCCGGGGACCGGCTCGCACTCGCCCTTCTTCCAGTCGCGCACGACGCCGTGGGGGTTGGCCATGGCGTCCGCGGTGTCGTGGGTGAGCGGCACCGCGACGACGTCCTTGCGGACGCCGAGCCGGGTGGCGGCGAGCTCGCTGAACTTCTCGGCGATGGTCTGCCAGGCGTCCCAGTCGGTGCGGGTCTGCCAGGGCGGGGCGATGGCGGGGTTGAAGGAGTGCACGAACGGGTGCATGTCGGTGGTGTTGAGGTCGTGCTTCTCGTACCAGGTCGCGGCCGGGAGGACGACGTCGGAGAAGATCGTGGTGCTGGTCTGGCGGAAGTCGATCGTCATGAGCAGGTCGAGCTTGCCCTCGGGGGCCTCGTCGCGCCACGTCACGTCGACGGGGCGTTGCCCCTCGGGCGTCTCGGTGGCCCGCACCGAGGAGTCGGTGCCGAGCAGGTGCTTGAGGAAGTACTCGTTGCCCTTTCCGGACGAGCCGAGCAGGTTGGCCCGCCAGATCGACAGGATCCTCGGGTGGTTCGCGGGCGCGTCGGGGTCCTCGCCGGCGAAACCGAGCGCCCCGGACCTCAGCTGGTCGACGACGTACTCGCCGACCGGCGTGCCCGCCGCCGCCGCGTCGTCGCTGAGGTCGAGCGGGTTGCGGTCGAAGGTGGGGTACGAGGGCATCCAGCCCATCCGGGCGCTCTGGGCGATGACGTCGGCCGTGGACATCCCCGCGAGCCGGCCCTGGCCGGTGGTGGCCGACAGGGTGTCGGCGCCGAACTGGTCGTAGCGGAACTGGTCGGTGTGCAGGTACCAGTACGCGGTCTGGATCATGTTGCGCGGCGGGCGGTTCCAGTCGAGGGCGTTCGCGATCTGGGTGTAGCCCGTCAGGGGCCGCACCTTCTCCTGGCCGACGTAGTGGGCCCAGCCTCCGCCGTTGACCCCCTGGCAGCCGGTGAGGTTGGTCAGGGTGAGGAAGGCGCGGTAGATCGTGTCGGAGTGGAACCAGTGGTTGGTGCCCGCCCCCATGACGATCATGGACCGGCCCTTGGACTCCTCGGCGTTCTGCGCGAACTCGCGCCCGATCCGGGCGGCGGTGGCGGCCGGGACACCGGTGATGGCCTCCTGCCAGGCGGGCGTGTACGGCGAGCCGGCGTCGTCGTACCCGGTCGGCCACTCGCCCGGCAGGCCGGGGCGGCCGACGCCGTACTGCGCCAACAGCAGGTCGAACACCGTCGTGACCAGGTGGCCGCCGACGCGGCGCACGGGGACCCCGCGGGGGAGGTCGGCGGCGGCGCCGTCGGGGGTGTCGAAGCGCGGCATCCGGACCAGGACCGACTCGGTGGCGGTGTCCAGCAGGGAGAGGGCCGGGTCGACGTCGCCGAGCTCGAGGTTCCAGCGGCCCACGCCGGCCTCGCCGTACCGGTGGCCCAGGGACCCGTTGGGGACCACGGGCTCGCCGGTGGCGGAGTCGAGGAGCACGGTCTTGAAGGCGGCGTTCTCCTCGCTCGCGTGGTCGGCGAGGTCGGCGGCGGTCAGGAACTTGCCCGCCGTGTACGCCCCGTCGGCCGCCTCCTCGAGCCGGACCAGGTGGGGCAGGTCGGTGTAGGTCTTCACGTACGCGGTGAAGTAGGGCGACTGCCGGTCGACGAAGAACTCCTTGAGCACGACGTGGCCCATCGCCATCGCCAGCGCGGCGTCGGTGCCCGGCTTGGCGGCCAGCCACTCGTCGGCGAACTTCACGTTGTCGGCGTAGTCGGGGGCGACCGCGATCACCTTCTGGCCGCGGTATCGGGCCTCCGTCATCCAGTGCGCGTCCGGGGTGCGGGTCACCGGCAGGTTGGAGCCCCACATGATCAGGTAGCCGGCGTTCCACCAGTCACCGGACTCGGGGACGTCGGTCTGGTCGCCGAACACCTGCGGCGAGGCCACCGGCAGGTCGGCGTACCAGTCGTAGAAGCTCAGCATCGAGCCCCCGATGAGGTTGACGAACCGGGCCCCGGAGGCGTGCGACACCATCGACATCGCGGGGATGGGCGAGAACCCGGCCACCCGGTCGGGTCCGTACTCCTTGATGGTGTGGACGTGGGCGGCCGCGACGATCTCGCTGGCCTCCTCCCAGGTGGCGCGGACCAGGCCGCCCTTGCCGCGGGCCGACTTGTAGGTCTTGGCCCGCCGCGGGTTCTCGACGATGTGCGCCCAGGCCTTCACGGGGTCCCCGTCGTGCTGGGCCTTGGCCTCACGGAACATCTGCAGCAGGACGCCCCGTACGTAGGGGTAGCGGACCCGGGTGGGGGAGTAGGTGTACCAGGAGAAGGCCGCGCCGCGGGGGCAGCCGCGCGGCTCGTACTCGGGGGAGTCGGGGCCGACCGAGGGGTAGTCGGTCTGCTGGGTCTCCCAGGTGATGATCCCGTCCTTGACGTAGACCTTCCACGAGCACGACCCGGTGCAGTTCACGCCGTGGGTGGAGCGGACGACCTTGTCGTGGCTCCACCGGTCGCGGTAGAAGTCGTCCGCCTCGCGCCCGCCGACCTGCGAGATGGTCCGCAGGTCCTGCGAGACGGTCCCCCGGGTGAAGAACCGCCGGCTGCGGACGAAGGCCTCCGAGAGGGAACCGTCCATCCCGAGATCGGACCTGGGCTGCTGCTGCGAGGGGCTCAACGGGCTTCCTGTCCTGAGGCGGCGGTTCGACGGACGACGGTCACGGTGAGGACCAAGGCCAGCGCGGCGGTGACGCACAGCATCCACAGCCCGATGGCGTAGGAGCTCGTGCGGCCGTAGACGTAGCCCATGATCAGCGGCGGGACGAACCCGCCCAGGCCGCCGGCGGCGCCGACGAGCCCGGTCACGCCACCGACCCGCGAGGGGTCGGTGACCTGCGCGATGAGCGCGAAGGTGGCGCCGCTCCCCGAGCCGAGGGCGGCGGCCATGGCCAGGAAGGCGACCGTGCCGATCCCCGCCAGCGGCGGAGTGCCCGCGGAGATGGCGGCGCACACCACGACGATGGCGAACCCGCCGGCCAGCACGGGGATCGCGCCCATCCGGTCGGCGAGCCAGCCCCCCACCGGCCGCATGACGACCGCGATGAGCACGAAGCCGGCCATCCGGTTGGCCGCGCTCTCGGCGGTGAGGTGGTGCGCGGTCTTGAGGTAGGCCGGGAGGTAGACCGAGAAGGCGACGTACCCCCCGAAGGCGACCGCGTAGAGGAGGCAGGACTGCCAGGTGATGGGGAGCCGGGCGTTGGCCGAGATCCTGGCCGCCAGCGAGGTGGTGGGGACCACGCGACCGGGGGCGTCGCGCAGGACGAGCCAGGCAGCGACGGCGTACACCGCCAGCACCGCGGCGGTGATGAGGAAGGGCGCCTTGGCCCCCAGCTGGTGGGTGAGCTTGACGGTGGTCAGGGCGCTGATCGCCGTGCCACCCATGCCGGCGCCGAAGATGCCGACGGCCAGCCCCCGCTTCTCGGGCGGGAACCACGCGTTGACGAACGGGACACCGACGGCGAAGGCGGTGCCGCCGATGCCGAGGAAGAAGCCGCCGACGAGGAGGAGGGCGTAGGAGTCGAGAGCGAAGAAGGCGATGAAGAGGATGGGGACGATGGTCGCGCCCGAGACGATCGGGAACATGACCCGGCCGCCGAAGCGGTCGGTGAGCCCACCCACCACGATGCGGCCGAGGGAGCCCACGACCACCGGGACGGCGACCAGCAGGGCCACGTCGGACTCGGTGAGCGCTCCCAGGCTGCCGGTGGACCGGAACAACGGGCCGAGGGGGCTGATCAGCGCCCACGCCCAGAAGTTGACCGCGAACCCGAGGGTGGCCATGGCGAGCATCACGCCCGGCGACCCCGTGCCGGCCGGGGTGTCGCCGGCCGGGGTGTCCCGGCCGGGCCGGTGGGTCGATGTCCGTGGAACCACGCCGTCCGCCTCGCCTCGTGAGTCGTGCGGCGCCCGGGAACAGGCGACCTGAGAAGTCACTGTGTCAGAGTTGCCGCGCTCGGGGTAGGGGGATCGCGGGCGCGCCGTGAGACGGTGGGCGCCCGCCCCGGAACGGCCGAGGCGGGCCCCCCTGGTCGTGGTTCCGCGGCCCTGCCCACCCTCCACGACGGGAGGTCGGTCCCGTGAGTCATCCCCGAGCGCCGCGCCCGCCCGACGGAGCCGGCGAGATCCTCGATGAGCGATGGGTGCCGACCGTCCCGCTCGCCGACGTCCCCGACGAGGGCGCCACCCATGTCGAGGTGGCCGGCGTCCCCGTCTGCCTGGCCCGGAGCGGCGGGGTCGTGTACGCCATCCTCGACGAGTGCAGCCACGGCCGCGTCCGCCTGTCCGAGGGCGAGGTCGCCGACGGGGCCGTGGAGTGCTGGCTCCACGGGTCCACGTTCGACCTGGGCACGGGCGCCCCGAAGTGCCCGCCGGCCACGGCCTCCGTCCCCGTCTACCCGGTCCGGGTCGTCGCCGACGTCGTGGAGGTCGCCGTCCCCCCGCCCGCGGGCGGGGGCGGGGCGCCGTCGGGAGCGAGGCCTTCCCCGAGCCCCTAGCATCGGCGCCCTGAGCGCCACCGCGGTCGACCGTCCCGGCCCCTCCGACCCGGCGCGCGCCTCCGGGCCCGGCCCGGTCCTGGCCCCCGGCGGCCGTGCCGACCGCTCCCGGGTGTGGACCGTCGTGGGGGTGCTGGCCCTGGTCGCCCTGGCCGTCTTCGTGCTGTGGCGGGGGAGCAGCACCGTCTTCTACGTCGTCATGAGCCTGTTCCTGGCGCTCGCGATGGAGCCGGCCGTCTCGCGGCTGTCGCGCTGGATGCCGCGGGCCGCCGCCACCGCGACGGTGATGCTCGCGCTGCTGCTCGGCATCGCGGCCTTCCTCGGGGCCTTCGGCAGCCTCCTGGTCGACCAGCTCACCTCGCTGGTCCAGGCCACCCCGGACATCGCCACGAACGTGCTCGACCGGGTGAACGAGGCCACCGGCTCCTCCTACACCTTCGAGGAGCTGCTCCGGTCCAGCGGTCTCAGCCCGAGCGATCTCAGCGGGTACGCGCAGAACGTGGCCTTCGGTGTCTTCGGCCTGGTCACGGCCGTGCTCGGCGCCGCGTTCGGCCTGTTCATCGTCGCGTTCTTCCTCTTCTACATGTCGGCCGGGATGCCCGCGCTGCGCCGCTGGCTGGCCACCCGGATGCCGCCGCGGCTGCAGGTGCCGTTCCTCACCGCGTGGGACCTGGCCAAGGTCAAGGTCGGCAACTACATCGCGGCCCGCGTGGTGCTGGCCACCCTCAGCGCGCTCGCCAGCGGGGTCGCGTTCTTCCTGCTCGACCTGCCCTACTGGCTGCCGCTGGCCCTGTGGACCGGGCTCGTCGCGCAGTTCATCCCCAACGTCGGCACCTACGTCTCGATCGCGCTCCCGGTGCTCGTGGGGCTCACCTCGCCCGAGCCGGTCCTCGGGCTCTGGGTGCTGCTGTACGGCATCGGCTACCAGCAGGTCGAGAACCTCACCATCGAGCCGCGCATCTCGGCCCGGGCGGTGAACGTGCACCCCGCCGTCTCGTTCGGGTCGGCCCTGCTCGGGGCCCAGCTGTTCGGGCTGCCCGGGGCCCTGATGGGGGTGCCGCTGGCCGCCACGGCGATGGCGATGCTCGAGATCTACCAGCGGCGCCACGAGAAGGCCCCCGAGGTCGAGGAGACGGTCGCCGCGCTGGTGCAGCCGAGGGTCGACCCCACCACCGACGCGGAGCCCGAGCGCAGCGCCGCGGCCTCCGGACCGGCCTCGGACGACGACCCCGAACGAGCCTGAGGCCGTCGGCGCGCGTTACTCGCGCGTCGGGTGTGATCGATGGCAGGCTCGGGCCATGTTCTCGCGGATCGCCGTCGTCAACCGTGGAGAGGCCGCGATGCGGCTGGTGCACGCCGTGCGCGACCTCAACGCGGAGCTCCCTCCGGGGGCGGCCCGCACCGAGGTCGTGGCCCTGCACACCGAGGCCGAGCGCACCGCGATGTTCGTCCGCGAGGCCGACCTGGCCTATGACCTCGGCCCGGCGTCCGAGCGCCCGTACCTCGACCACGCCAAGCTGGAGCGGGCGTTGCGCGAGACCGGCGCCGACGCGGTGTGGGTGGGGTGGGGCTTCGTCGCGGAGGACCCCGCGTTCGCCGAGCTCTGCGCGCGCATCGGGGTCACCTTCATCGGCCCGAGCGCCGAGGCGATGCGCCGGCTGGGCGACAAGATCGGCTCGAAGCTGATCGCCGAGGAGGTCGGAGTCCCGGTGGCGCCGTGGAGCCGTGGCGGGGTCGACACCCTCGAGGACGCCACCGCCGCGGCGGCGCGCATCGGCTACCCGCTGATGCTCAAGGCGACGGCCGGTGGTGGTGGCCGCGGCATCCGCAAGGTCGCCTCCGACGCCGAGCTCGCCGACGCCTACCAGCGCACCCGCGAGGAGGCCGAGCGCGCCTTCGGCTCCGGCGTGGTGTTCCTCGAGAAGCTCGTCACCGGGGCGCGTCACGTCGAGGTCCAGGTCATCGCCGACGGCCAGGGCACCGCCTGGGCCATCGGGGTTCGCGACTGCTCGGTGCAGCGCCGCAACCAGAAGGTCATCGAGGAGTCGTCCTCGCCCGTGCTCGACGCCGAGCAGGTCGCCGAGCTCAAGGCCTCGGCCGAGCGGCTGGCCGTGGCGGTCGGGTACTCCGGCGCCGGCACCGTGGAGTTCCTCTACCACCCGGCCGACCGCTTCTTCGCGTTCCTCGAGGTCAACACCCGCCTCCAGGTCGAGCACCCGATCACCGAGATCGTCACCCGCACCGACCTGGTCCGGCTCCAGATCCACGTCGCGCAGGGCGGCCGCCTCGAGGGCGAGCGCCCCGTCGAGCTCGGGCACGCCGTCGAGGCGCGGCTCAACGCCGAGGACCCCGACCGCGACTTCGCCCCGGCGCCCGGGCGGATCGCCCACCTCGAGCTCCCCGCCGGGCCCGGCGTACGGGTCGACACCGGTGTGGCCGAGGGCGACTCGATCCCGGCCGACTTCGACTCGATGATCGCCAAGGTCATCGCCCACGGGCGCACCCGCGACGAGGCCCTGGGCCGGCTGCGGCGGGCCCTGCGCGAGACGACCGTCGTCATCGAGGGCGGGGCCACCAACAAGTCGTTCATCCTCGAGCTCCTCGACCAGCCCGAGGTCATCGACGGCAGCGCCGACACCGGCTGGATCGACCGGGTGCGCGGCGAGGGCCGGCTGGTCGCGGCCGAGCACTCCGGGGTGGCGCTGGTCGCGGCCGGCATCGAGTCCTACCTCGACGCCGAGGCCATCGAGCGCGCCCGCCTGCTCGAGACCGCCCGCGGCGGCCGACCCCAGGTGCAGCACGTCGTCGGCCGCGCCGTCGACCTCAAGCTGCGCGGCACCGGCTACAAGGTCACCGTCCTGCGCACCGGGCCCTCGCGGTTCCGGGTCACCGTGGCCGAGCCCACCGGCGCCGCGCACACCGTCGACGCCGACCTCGAGCGCACCGGCGAGTACACCAGCCGCATCGTCGTCGGGGGCCGCGGCCACCGCCTCGTCACCGCCGCCCACGGTCCCGTGCAGCTGGTCGAGGTCGACGGTGTCACGCACCGGGTCAGCCGCGACGAGGGTGGCGTGCTGCGTTCGCCCGCACCGGCGCTCGTGGTCGCCACCCCGGTCGCCGTCGGCCAGGAGGTCGCCGCCGGGGCCCCGGTCCTGGTGCTCGAGTCGATGAAGATGGAGACCGTCCTGCCCGCGCCGTTCTCGGCGAGGGTCAAGGAGCTCCTGGTCGCCACCGGCAGCCAGGTCGAGACGGGGGCCGCGCTGGTGCGCCTCGAGCCCACCGGGGACGCCGACGCCGCCGTGGTCGCCGACGTCGAGGGCGCCGACCTCGACCTGCCCGACGCCGCATCCGACGGCGACGCCGCGCAGCGGGCTGCCCGCGGGCGCGCCGACCTGTCGGCGATGATCCTCGGCTACGACCTCGAGCCCGGGCACGAGGGCCGCGCCCTCCAGGGGTACCTGGCCGCGCGCGACGAGCTGGCCGCGAGCGGCACCGGTGTCGTGCCCGACGAGATCCCGCTGCTGACGGTGTTCGCCGACCTGGCCGAGCTGGGGCGCAACCGCCCGGTCGGGCAGGAGACCCACGTCGAGAACCGCGTGCACAGCCCGCGCGAGCACTTCCGCACCTTCCTGCAGACCCTCGACCCCGAGCGCGGCGCCTTGCCGGCCGACTTCGTGGGGCGCCTCGAGCGGGTGCTGGTGCACCACGGCGTCGACGCCCTCGAGCGCACCCCGGCCCTCGAGGGCGCCGTCTTCCGCATCTTCCTGGCGCAGCAGCGCTCGACCCCCGAGGTCACGATGGCGACCTCCATCCTGCGCCGCTGGCTGGCCGAGCCCGCCCCCGCCGCCCCGGCCGACGTCGAGGCCCGCGACCTGCTCGACCGCCTCGTGCTGGCGACCCAGCTGCGCTTCCCGGTGGTCGGTGACCTCGCCCGCAGTGTGCGCTTCCGCTGGTTCGACCAGCCGCTGGTCGACTCCGACCGCGCCTCCGTGCTGGGCTCGGTCGGCACCGAGCTCGACGAGATCGATGCGCTCCCACCGGGGCCCGAGCGCACCGCGCGGGTCGACGCCCTGGCCGACATCCCCGAGCGCATCGTCCGCTTCCTCGGCGAGCGGCTTCGGCGCGGCGTCGCTGCGCGCGAGCCGATGCTCGAGGTCCTGGTCAAGCGGCACTACCGCGAGTACCACCTCGAGGGGCTGCACGAGGAGTCGGTCGACGGCCGGGCCGTCACCGTGGCCGACTACCGGCTCGACGACCGTGAGACCCGCCTGGTCACCACCATCGGGACGTTCGACGAGCTGACGTCCGACGGGCCGCTGGCCGGGCTGCTGCGCCGCGCCGTCGAGCAGCGCCCCGCCGGCCACGACGCAGTGGTCGACCTCTACCTGCACGTCCCCGACGCGCCCGAGGACGCCGACGCCACCTCGGCCCTGCTGGCGGAGCGGCTGGTCGCGATGCCGTTCGCGCTCGCCTGCCGCCGGGTGGCCGTGGGCGTCGTCACCGACGACGGGCGCGAGGTCGGCTACTTCACCTTCCGCGCCCGGCCCGACGGCACCCTCGACGAGGACCTGCCGGTGCGCGGCGTGCACCCGATGGTGGGGCGCCGGCTCAACCTGTGGCGGCTGCGCGACTTCGAGCTCACCCGGCTCGAGGCGCCCGACGACGTCCTGCTGCTGCACGCCGTGGCGGCCGGCAACCCCCAGGACCAGCGGCTCGTGGCGCTGGCCCAGGTCCGCCAGCTCGTGGTCGTGCGCGACGACGAAGGGCGCATCACCGCACTCCCGCACGTCGAGCGCGCCCTGGCCAACTGTCTCGAGGCGATCCGGCGGGCCCGTGGCTCGATGGGCGGCGGCTCGCGCCTCGACATGAACCACGTCTGGCTGCACATCTGGCCGCCGGTCGAGGCCGACCTCGACCAGCTCACCGCGCTCCAGGGCAAGGTCGCGCCGCTCACGGCCGGCGCGGGCATCGAGGAGGTGCGGATCGAGGGCTCCATCGCGGGCGACCACGGCCACACCGTCCCCATCTGCGCGCGGTTCACGTACCAGCCGGGCTCGGGCGTCACCTTCGCCGTCGAGCAGCCGCCCACCCAGCGCCTCGCGCCGCTCGACGCCTACGCCGAGAAGGTCGTGCGGGCCCGGCGGCGGGGGCTGGTCTACCCGTACGAGCTCGTCTCGATGATCGCCGGCGGCGGCGGCGAGGCCGTCGAGTACGACCTCGACGACAGCGGCCGGCTCGTACCCGTCGACCGCCCGTACGGGCAGAACACGGCCGGGATGATCTGTGGCGTCGTCACGACCCCGACGCGCCTGCACCCCGAGGGCGTCACCCGCGTGCTGCTCTGCGGCGACCCGTTGCGTGCACTGGGGGCCGTGGCCGAGCCCGAGTGCCGACGCGTCATCGCCGCCATCGACCTGGCCGAGGAGCGCGGGCTGCCCGTCGAGTGGTTCGCCCTCTCGGCGGGTGCGCGCATCTCGATGGACTCCGGCACCGAGAACATGGACTGGGTCGCCAAGGCCCTCAAGCGGATCATCGAGTTCACCCAGGCCGGCGGTGAGATCAACGTCGTGGTGGCGGGCATCAACGTCGGGGCGCAGCCGTACTGGAACGCCGAGGCGACGATGCTCATGCACACCAAGGGCATCCTCGTGATGACGCCCGACTCGGCCATGGTGCTCACCGGCAAGCAGTCGCTCGACTTCTCCGGTGGGGTGTCGGCCGAGGACAACTTCGGCATCGGCGGCTACGACCGCGTGATGGGCCCCAACGGGCAGGCGCAGTACTGGGCCAAGGACCTCGTCGACGCGTACGGGGTGCTGCTGGCCCACTACGAGTCGACGTGGGTGGCCCCCGGCGAGGCCGGCCCGCGGCGCGCGCCGACCACCGACCCCGTCGAGCGCGACGTCACGACCTACCCGCACGCGCTCGAGGGCAGCGACTTCACGACCGTCGGCGACATCTTCTCGCCGGCCACCAACCCCGACCGCAAGAAGGCCTTCGACATCCGCACCCTGATGCGGGCCGTCGCCGACCAGGACCACGCCACGCTCGAGCGCTGGGCAGGGATGGCCGACGCCGAGACCGCGGTCGTGTACGACGCCCGCATCGGGGGTATCCCGGTGTCGCTGTTGGGCATCGAGTCGCGCAACGTGCCGCGTCGTGGCTTCCCGCCCACCGACGGCCCCGACACCTACACCGCCGGCACGCTGTTCCCGCGCTCCTCGAAGAAGGCGGCGCGCGCCATCAACGCGGCCTCGGGCAACCGGCCGCTGGTGGTGCTCGCGAACCTGTCGGGCTTCGACGGCTCGCCCGACTCGATGCGCAGCCTCCAGCTCGAGTATGGCGCCGAGATCGGCCGGGCCATCGTCAACTTCGAGGGCCCGATCGTCTTCGTCGTCGTGTCCCGGTACCACGGAGGGGCTTTCGTGGTCTTCTCCAAGGCGCTCAACGAGCGGATGACGGTGCTGGCGGTCGAGGGCTCGTTCGCGTCGGTCATCGGTGGCGCTCCCGCGGCCGCGGTCGTCTTCGCCCGTGACGTCGACGCCCGCACGGCGGCCGACCCGCGGGTGGCCGACCTCGAGGCTCGGATGCGCGAGGCCGACGCCGCGTCGCGGCCGGTGCTCGCCAGCGAGCTCGCCACCGTGCGGCAGGCCGTGCGCTCCGAGATGCTCGGCAAGGTCGCCTCCGAGTTCGACCGGGTCCACGACATCCACCGCGCCGTGCGGGTGGGGTCGGTCGACGCCGTCATCGCCCCCCAGGAGCTGCGCCCGCGGATCGTCGCCGCGCTGGAGGCCGAGCTGGGCTGAGCCGGGGCTGTGTTTACCCCCTCATCGGGAGCAAATCGTCTGTGCCGCAGGAAAAATGCTGCGGATGAAGGGTTGCTGGTTCGTACGGATGTTCGGTACGATGGGGCATGGACAGGGGCCAGGTCAGCAGCCGCATCGCGGCCCTGCGCGCGGAGTGCGCGCTGCTCGGCCGTGAGCTGTCCGAGGCCGGCCGGGGGCTGGCGCCGGACGAGGCCTTCGAGCTCGCCGGTGAGGCCCAGGGGCTGGCCAACGCGGCGGATGCGCTCGTCGCCGTGGCCGGGGCGTGGGGAGCCCGGGTCGAGACCACGATGCGCTCCGGGTCATGGGAGCGGGTCCACCCGGTGGGGTACATGGACGCGATGGCGGCGGCGCAGATGTCGCTGGCGACCGGGCTGACCGAGGGTGTGGCCGGGCGCAAGGCCGCTCTCGGCGCCGCGTTGGGCGAGCGGTTCCCGCGGGTCCGCGACCTCCTGCTCGGTGGGGAGGTCCCGGCGGCGACCGCGCAGAAGGTGGTCGATGCCTGCGCCGGTCTCGATGTCGAGGCGTGTCTTCGGGTGGATGCCGGGCTCGCACCCCGCCTCGCTGCCATGGATCCGGCGCGGGTGGCCGCCGAGGCCCGGCGGGTGGCCACGACGGTGGCGGCGGCCCAGGTCGCTGCCCACGCCGCCCTGACGAAGAAGGGCCGTTGCGTCGAGGCCAGAGCCGGCGTCGACGGCCTGACCGACTGGTTCGCGTCGCTGCCCACGGCCACGTCGGCCGCGATGTGGTCGGCGGTCGAGTCCCTTGCGGGGGAGTACCGGGCGCAGGACGAGAGCCTGTCGGTGCCGGAGTCCCGAGCCGACGCCCTGACCGACCTCGTGCTGCGCAACGTCACCGTGACCGCGCAGGTGACCCTCGGCATCCCCGTGGTCACCGACCGGCCCGCGCCCGAGACCGTTCCCGGCGAGCGCTTCCGGGTCGACTGGGGAGACGACGAGACCATCGTCGACGCCGTCACCGGCGAGGAGGTCCGCTCCGGCGACCTCGACCCTGCCACCCGGGAGGAGCTCTCCTGGATCGAGGTGCCGGCCGAGGCCGAGGGCGATCTGACGACCATCATGGCCGAGGTCTTGCCCGGGTTCGCCGTCTCCGGCACCCAGCTCCCGGGCCTGGGCTGGGTGGACGCGGCCACGCTGGCCAACCTCCTCAAGACCCTCCCGATGGGCGTTGCCCGGGCCGTCCTCGACGCCGAGACCGGCACTCTGGCGGGTCGCCAGCGGCGCGTACCGGCCGCCGAAGGGCATCGCCGACTTCGTCACCACCCGCGACGGCACCTGCCGGATGTGGGGCTGCTCCCGGCCCGCGGAGCGCTGCGACCTCGACCACGCCAGACCCTGGCCGGCGGGCGCGACCACGCCGGCCGGCCTCGAGGCCCTCTGCCGGCGACATCATCGCTTCAAGCAGCAAGGGCGCTGGCGACCGGTCCTCGATCCCGACGGCACCGTCACCGGGCACGGTCCGAACGGTGCGACCCGCACCACCGAGCCCCAGCACCGGCTCCCCGCCTGAGCGCGGTGCGCTGCCCCCGCAATCATCCGGATCTGCCGAATGTCGGACGTCCCGGCCTGCACGTCGAGAGGTCGCAACACGCAGAAGAAATCGCTCGATCCCGGGCATGTTGTGGCCTCTCGACGTCCGCCGAGACCTCGGATTCTGCGGTCCCTGCGGGCGGGGCGGACCCACATACAGGCAGTGGAACGTGCTGCTCGTCCTGTGAGCGTGGCCTACAGGTCGGAAGTGGCCCACTGCCTGTCCGTGGGTCCGTTCATCCCGATCTGCCGCGGACAGGGTGACCGTTCCGGCGGATGGGCGTGCGGTGTGCGGGACGGACCGGACGGGCCGCCCATGGCCTTCCGGTGACCCACCGCGGTGGAGATGATCCGGGGTCGCCGTCGGCGAGCGTGCAGCTCGACGCGCGATGGTGCTGGGCTCAGTCCAGGGTCTGGACCGCGAGCCCACCCTCGGCGTACCGGCGGCGCAGCACCTTCTTGTCGAACTTGCCGACGCTCGTCTTCGGCACCTCGTCGATGAGCGCCCACCGCTCGGGCAGCTGCCAGCGCGCGAGCTTGTCCTCGAGGAACCCGCGCAGCGACTCCGGGGTGGCGGTGGCTCCCTCCCTGAGCACGACGGTGGCCAGGGGGCGCTCGCCCCACCGCTCGTCCGGCACTCCGACGACGGAGGCCTCGAGCACGTCCGGGTGCGCCATGATCGCGTTTTCCAGATCGACCGAGCTGATCCACTCGCCGCCGGACTTGATGACGTCCTTGGCGCGGTCGGTGAGCCGAAGGAAGCCGTCGGGAGTCAGCGTGCCCACGTCTCCGGTCCGCAGCCACCCGTCGTGGAACTTGGCGGCCATCTCGGCGAGCTCGTTCTCCGACTCCCCGCCGAAAGCGTTGTAGGAGCCGGTGATCCACGGCCCTCGGACCTCGAGCTCGCCGACGCTCTCGCCGTCCCACGGCACCTCGCCGTCGTCCGGACCGATGAGCCGCCCCTGGACGCCGAGGACGAGCCGGCCCTGGGAGGTCGCGTAGTCCCAGTAGGCGTCCGAGCCCTCCTCCACCGCGGCCGGGGGCACGGCCGCGGTGCCGATCGGGGACATCTCGGTCATGCCCCACGCGTGGAGGATGGTGATGCCGTGCTGCTCCTTGAACGACCTCATCATGGCGGGGGGCGCGGCCGACCCGCCCACGATGAGGCCCCGGCACGTCGAGACGTCGACCGCGTTCGCCTCGAGGTGGTGGAGCAGGTCCAGCCAGATCGTCGGCACGCCGGCTCCGTAGGTGACCTTCTCGCTCTCGATCATCGTCGCGAGTGGGGCCGCTTGGAGGAAACGGTCCGGCATGACGAGGGAGGCGCCCACCGCCATCGCGAGGTAGGGGAAACCCCACGCGTTGGCGTGGAAGAGCGGGACGACGACGAGCAGCCGATCGCCCTGGCGGACGTCGGTCGTCATCGCAGTCGTGACCGCGTGCAGGTAGTTCGAGCGGTGCGAGTACGAGACGCCCTTGGGGTTGCCGGTGGTCCCGGAGGTGTAGCACATCGACGAGGCGGAGTTCTCGTCGAGGTTCTCGGGCCAGTCGTACGTCGTCGGCCGCCCCCCGAGCAGCTCGGACCAGTCGTGCACCGACTCGACGTGCTCGGGCGCTGCGAGCGCGGCGCGGGTGTCGTCGTCGACCGGGCCGTTGACCACGACGTGGCGGACCTTGGGCAGGTGGGCGAGCAGCGTGGCGAACGGGGCCGCGAGGGTGTTGTCGACGATGACGACCTTCGCCCCACCGTGGTTCGCGACGTAGACGATCTGCTCGGGGAACAGCCGGATGTTCAGGGCGTGGAGCACCGCGCCCATGGACGGCACGGCGAGGTACGTGACGAAGTGCTCCACGTTGTTCCACATGAACGTGGCGACCCGGTCGTCGCCCTCGACGCCGAGGCCCTGGAGGGCGTGGGCGAGCTGGGCCGCCTGCCGCCCGACCTCCGCGTAGGTGGCGCGGCGCGCGCCGTCGGCGGTCCAGGTCACGACCTCCTGGTCGGCGTGCAGCGTCGTCCCGAACCGCAGGATCTGGCTGATGAGGAGGGGGGTCGGCTGCATCGTGCTGTCCATGGGGACAGCAAACCCCCTGGTCCCGCGAAGCGGAAGCCCTCGTTCAGCTCGGTCCTCGCCGCACGGGCGCTCGGGACCGGCTCGCCGGAGGCTGCGTCGATGGGCGCGGTACCGGTCCAGCCCACCCGGCAGACATGACGCCGACGCCTTTCGATCTCGTGGGCACGGAGGTGAACCAGCTCGACGAGATGCGGCAGCCGGCTACCGATCCTTCCCGTGGGAGCGGAGCCGGGCGGCCAGGTAGGGCGCCGTGGCGCTGCCTTCGGCCTGGGAGACCTCCGCCGGGGTGCCGGCGGCCATCACGTGCCCTCCGTGGTCCCCACCGCCCGGGCCCAGGTCGATGACCCAGTCGGCGCTGACGATCGTGTCGAGGTCGTGCTCGACGAGCACGACGGTGTTGCCGGCGTCGACCAACCGGTGCAGCTGGCTCAGCAGCAGGGCGATGTCGGCCGGGTGGAGCCCCGCCGTCGGCTCGTCGAGCAGGTACAGCGCGTGCCCGCGGCGTGCCCGCTGGAGCTCGGTGGCCAGCTTGATCCGCTGGGCCTCACCGCCGCTGAGCTCGGTAGCGGGCTGCCCCAGGCGCAGGTAGCCCAGCCCGACCTCGCGCAGCGTGGTCAGGCTGCGCGCCGCAGCCGGCACGTCGGCGAGGAACGCCGCGGCCTCGTCGACCGAGAGCGCCAGCACCTCGGCGATGTTCTTCCCCTGGTACTCGACCTCGAGGGTCTCCGCGTCGTACCGCGCTCCGTGGCAGGTCGGGCAGGGCGCGTACGTGCCTGGGAGGAAGAGCAGCTCGACGGAGACGAAGCCCTCGCCCTGACAGGTGCTGCAGCGCCCCTCCGCGACGTTGAAGGAGAAGCGGCCGGCGCCGTAGCCGCGCTCACGCGCCCTGGGGGTCGCGGCGTACACCTTGCGCACCGCATCGAAGAGGCCGGTGTAGGTCGCCAGGTTGGAGCGGGGCGTGCGCCCGATCGGCCTCTGGTCCACGCGGACGAGCCGGTCGAAGGACTCCAGCCCGGTCGCGTCGTCGACGTCGATCTCGAGGGCGCTGTCCTCCTCGTCGTCGGGGGCCTGGCCGAGGTGGCGGCGCACCAGCTCGGCGAGCACCTGGGTGACGAGCGTCGACTTCCCCGACCCCGACACGCCCGTGACCGCGGTCATCACGCACAGGGGGACGTCGACGGAGAGGTCGCCGAGGTTGTTCCGGCTCACGCCGGTCAGGTGCAGCCACCCGGATGGCGTGCGCCGGGGCCGGTGGGCCGGCTCCACGCGTCCGAAGAGGTGGTCGCCGGTGATCGAGCCGTCGACGTCCTCGAGGCCCGCCACCGGCCCGGAGTAGAGCACCCGTCCCCCTTTCTCCCCGGCTCCCGGGCCGATGTCGACGACCCAGTCGGCACGCCGCACGATGTCGAGGTCGTGCTCGACGACGAACAGCGAGTTGCCCGAACGTTTGAGCGCGTCGAGCACGTCGAGCAGCGGCCTCGCATCGGCCGGGTGGAGGCCGGCGGACGGTTCGTCCAGCACGTAGACGACCCCGAAGAGGCCGGAACGCAGCTGGGTGGCGACCCGGAGGCGTTGCGCCTCACCCGGGGAGAGCGTCGTCGAGCTGCGCCCCAGCGCGAGGTAGCCCAACCCGAGGTCGAGCAGCACCTGCACCCGCGCCACGAGGTCGGCGCAGATGCGGACGGCCACCTCGGTCGCCTCGCCGGAGTCGGCCCGCGAGGTCGCCGCACCCGCTTCGGTGAGCTCGGCCACCGGCCGGAGCGCGCTCACCAGCTCGACGAACGGCAAGGCGTTGGCCTGCGCGATGCTCAGGCCCTGGAACGTGACGGCCAGCGACTCCGGGCGCAGCCCGGTGCCGTGGCAGACCGAGCACCTGACGGTGCGCACGAAGCGCATCGCCTTGTCGCGCATCATCTGGCTCTTGGAGGTGGCCAGCACGTGGTTGACGTGCGCCCGGGCGCTCCAGAAGAGCCCGTGGTAGCCGTGGTCGATGCGGTCGCGCTCGGGCTTGACCAGCACCTTGGGCTGCTCGTCGGTGAACAGGAGCCATTGGCGGTCCTTGCGGGGAAGCGAGCTCCAGGGCGCGTCCACGTCGATGCCCAGGCCGGCGACGACGCTGCGCAGGTTGGCACCCTGCCAGGCCCCCGGCCAGGCGGCGATCGCGCCCTCGCGGATGCTCAGCGACGTGTCCGGCACCATCAGCTCCTCGCTGACGTCGTGCTCCTCCCCGAGCCCGTGGCATCGCGGGCAGGCGCCGGCGGCGGTGTTGGGGGAGAAGGCCTCCGCCCCCAGCCGCGCCGCGCCCTCGGGGTAGGTGCCGGCACGCGAGTACAGCATCCGCAGCAGGTTCGACAGCGTGGTCAGCGTGCCGACCGTCGAGCGGGAGCTCGCGGCGCCGCGCCGCTGTTGGAGCGCCACCGCCGGCGGCAGCCCGGTGATCTCCCGCACGTGAGGTGCGTCGACCTGTTGCAGCAGCCTGCGGGCGTACGGCGCCACCGACTCGAAGTAGCGACGCTGAGCCTCCGCGTAGAGCGTTCCGAACGCCAGGGAGGACTTGCCGGAGCCGGAGACGCCGGTGAAGGCGACCATCGCGTCACGTGGCAGGTCGACGTCGACGTTCTGCAGGTTGTGCTCGCTGGCGCCGCGGACATGGACGAAGCCGTCACTCAGGTCGTGGTGCACACCCCCTGTCTAGCCGCTCGCCTCCCGCTCGACACCATCAGACGATGGGCGGCCCGGACGAGACGCCTGACCCGGGCCGGTCACCGTGGTGGTCGGCGGCGCACCTGCCTACCGTCCCGCGCGGGCCGCCGAGCGGTCGGCGCCAACGAGGTCGCGCTGCGACGGAGCGGCCCACCGCCAGGCGGAGCGCAGGATGAACGCGAGGATCGCCACCTCGACCCCGATCGTGACGGCGTAGTAGAGGGCCCAATCCCAGGAGGACCCCGCCGCGTTGAACGCGCAGATGGGGATGAAGAGCGCAGCGACGACGAGGTTCGTGGCGCGGTTGACCCGGGCGGGCAGCGTCACGGAGAGCAGCACCATCAGGGTCGGGACCGCGATGAGCGCGAAGAATATCGTCACCAGCGTCCCGGTGATCTCGAAGACGAAGATGTCGCCGCCGCGGATGACGTCGATCTCGCCGGGCTGGTAGAGATGGAAGTAGTCGATGTAGATGACGAGGAACATGAAGCTCGTCCAGGCGGCGGCGAGCTTGGCCTGCACGGGGATGTGCGGGCTGTCGGCGAGGCGAGGGGTGTCGGTGCGGATGGTCATCGGTTCTGCCTTTCGGGGGGATGGGCCGTCCGCCGGGGTGGCGGCCGGTCAGGGAGTGCGTCGGGTCGGGGTGAGGCGGGTTCTCGAGGGCCCGGTCGTCAGGGGAGGACGACGACCTTCCCCCGGGTGTGGCCCGCGCCGACGTAGCGGAGGGCCTCGGCCGCGTCGTCGAGGGGGTAGGTGCGGTCGACGAGCGGCGTGACCTGACCGGTGGCCAGGAGGTCGGCCAGAGCGAGCAGGTCCTGCCGCTTCGCCACCGACACCAGGGGCCTCAGCCGCTGGCGGGTGACGACGGACAGCGCACGGGCGGCGACGATCCGAGGGATCGGGCCGAGCCACCGGCCGCCGCGTCCACTGAGGGGGACGAGGGTGCCGGTGGGGGTCAGCGCGCGGCGCAGGTCGGCCAGCGGCTGGGCCTCGACCGGGTCGAGGATGACGTCGTACCGCTGGCCGGCGCGGGTGATGTCGGTGCTCGTGTAGTCGACGACGTGGTCGGCTCCGAGCGCCCTCACCAGCTCGAGGTTGCGGGTACTGCACACGCCGGTCACCTCCGCGCCGAAGGCCTTGGCGATCTGGACCGCGAAGGAGCCCACGCCGCCGGACGCCCCGGTGACCAGCACCGTCTGGCCAGGACGCAGGTCGGCGCTGTCGCGCAGCCCCTGCAACGCGGCGATGCCCGACGTGGGGACGGTCGCGGCGGCCGCGACCGACAGGCGGGTCGGCACGGCCACGAGTTGCTCGGCCGGGACGCCTGCGTACTGCGCGAGCGCTCCGGTGGTACTCCACCCGAAGGCCTCGTCGCCGGGACGCAGCGTCGTGACACCGGGCCCGACCGCTGCCACGATGCCCGCGAGGTCCCGGCCGAGGATGCCGTGCCGCGGCCGGCGGAGCCCGAAGGCCAGGCGCGCCACGTACGGCTCGCCGGTCGTGACGAAGTGGTCGCCGGGATGCACGGAGGCCGCGCCGACGTGGACGACCACCTCGCCCCGGCCGGCCCGGGGCCGCTCGACCTCACGGGTCTGCACCACCGACGGCGGCCCGTAGCGGTGCCGGACCGCGGCTCGCATCCGGTCGGTGCCGAGGTCATCGGCCTCCGGTGCGGGGGGTGCCCCGGCCGGTCGTTGTTCGGTTCCCACTGTCGGTCCTCCTGAGGTCTGCGGCGGCTGGCGCTGTTGTCGTACAGCGTACGTCGTACGACGTACTATGACCGTACGGCGTACGATCGTCAAGCCGCCGACGAGAGGAGACCCGTGTCCGGGAGGAAGCAGCGCGGCCCAGCGTCGGACGCGGGGCTGAGCAGGGAGCGGGTCGTGACCGAGGCGATCCGGCTGGCCGACCGGGAGGGGGTCGAGGGGCTGAGCATGCGCCGCCTCGCCGACGCGCTCGGCGCCGGCGCGATGTCGCTCTACCACTACGTCGCGAACAAGGAGCAGCTGCTGGACGCGATGATCGACGTCGTGTTCGCCGAGATCGAGCTCCCCCCCGAGGGCGCCGACTGGCAGTCCGCGATGCGGCAGCGGTCGGAGTCGGCCCGGCAGGTCCTCGCCCGCCACCCGTGGGCGGTCGGGCTGATGGAGTCGCGGACCACGCCGGGGCTCGCCCACCTCCGACACCGGGAAGCGGTCACCTCGTGCCTGCGCCGAGCGGGCTTCTCGGTCGTGATGGCGACCCACGCCAACTGGCTGCTCGACGTCTACGTCTACGGCTTCGCCCTCCAGGCCGCCAGCCTGCCCTTCGACACCGCCGACGAGTTCTCCGGCATCACCGAGGACGTCTTCCTGCCCCAGCTGCCGGACGACGAGTTCCCCTACCTCAACGAGTCCGCCGCGGGGCTCGTCGCCGCCGGCTACGACCCGACGGAGGAGTTCATGTTCGGCCTCGACCTCGTCCTGGCCGCCCTGGAGCCGCTGCGGACCTCGGCCTAGCAACCCTGCGGGCCGCCCGGCCACGCGTCAGTCGGGTGGGTCGGCGATCTCGACGTCGAGCAGGGCCGCCAGCGAACGCAGCTCGCGCCGCACCCCGTCGCGCATCGCCGCCGTCGGCTCGTCGTCCCAGTGCACGGCGTGCACCCGCAGCACCCCCGCGGCCAGGTCGGTCTGCGCGTCGACCTTGCCGACCAGCCGGTCGCCGTGCAGCACCGGCAGCGCGAAGTAGCCCCAGCGTCGCTGCGCGGCCGGCTTGTACATCTCGAGCTGGTAGTCGAACCCGAACAGCTCGGCCATCCGCTTGCGGTCGAGGACGAGCCGGTCCAGCGGCGAGAGCAGCGCGGTCCGGCCCCCGAAGGACCCCTCGAGGTAGCGCGGCTCGACCCGCCAGCGCCCACGCACCCCCTCGACGACCGCCTCCTCGCCCGCGGCTCCGACGTGGTTCGGCTCCCCGGGCGGGAAGGTGACCCGCGCCCGGGCGATGCCGAGGGCGACCAGCCGCCGGCGGTCGCGCTCGGCCTCGGCCTCCTCCCACGGGACCGTCGGCCCGTCCGGGTGCACGCGCGCGGCGAGGTCCCAGGTGCGCTCCCGGTTCTCCCTCGACGAGACCGCCACCTCGCCGCGCTGCTCCATCAGGTCGAGCATCCGCTGCACGTTCTTGCTGTTGGTCCACCCCGACGAGCGCCAGGGCACGACACAGGTGTCCGGGAGCTCGCGCGCCGGCATCGGGCCCTCCGAACGGAGCCGGGTGAGGATGTCCTCCCGGCAGGCCCGGTTCGCCTCGACCCAGGCCTCGAGCTCGCGCCGCCACTCGCTGAGCGGCTCGACGCCGGGCCAGGCGGCCATCCCGGCCCGGAACAGGGCGACGTCCTCGGCCGGGCGCAGGTAGCCCTCGACCTCGACGAGCGCCCGCGACACCAGCAGGTCGTCGATCACGTCGGGGGAGTAGGCGCTCCCGAGCCGGCTCCAGAGCACCAGGTCGGCGTTGGGTGCCACGTGCGCCGTGAGGTCCATCTGCACCAGGGTCAGGTGCCGCACCAGCTCGAGGGCGTCCACCGGACGGTCGGCGGTGAGGAGCTGCGCCCGCACGGCCACCCGCCGGGCGTCACGCGCGCTCAGGGTGTGCACCATCGGGCCCACGGTAGCCAGCGCGGGCGCCCGCGGCCGGTCGAGCGCCGTGGCAGGCTGGCCGTATGACGACCGTGGGCCTGCTCCTGGCGGCCGGCGCCGGCCGGCGGATGGGCGGCCCCAAGGCGCTGGTCCGCCCCGACCCCGACGGGCCGACGCTGCTCGAGACCACCCTCGACCGCCTGCTGCACGCCGGCCTCGAGCGCGTCGTCGTGGTCCTCGGGGCCTCCGCCGCCGAGGCCGAGCCGGCCGCCACCGCCGCCGGCGCCACTGTCGTCGTCGCCAACGACTGGGACGAGGGGATGGGGGCCTCGCTGCGGGCCGGGCTGCGCGACCTCGCCGCCACCGCACCGCCCGACGTCGACGCCGCCCTCGTCACCCTGGTCGACCTGCCCGACGTCGGCACCCGCGTGTACCGCCGGGTCCTGAACGCCGGCCGGGGCCTGGGTCCCGGGGTGCTGCTGCGCGCCGCCTTCGCCGGCACCGCCGGCCATCCGGTCGTGCTGGGCCGCGACCACTGGGACGGCGTGGCCGCCACCGCCACCGGCGACCGGGGGGCGCGCGCCTACCTGGCCGCCCACCCGCCGCGGCCGGTCGAGTGCGGCGACCTCGCCACCGGGCACGACGCCGACACCCCCCAGGACCTGCCCGGCGCTTCGCCATGATGAGGGCATGAACAGCGAGAAGAAGCGGTGGCCGGCGAGCGTCTACGGCCGCGGTACCGACCCCGACGCGCGGTTCTCGCTCGCCAACGAGCGGACCTTCCTGGCCTGGATCCGCACCGGGCTCGCGCTGCTCGCGGGGGCCGCGGCCCTCGACGCCCTGGACCTGCCGCTCCAGGACACCGTCCAGGGCCTGCTGTCGGCGCTCCTCGCCCTGGCCGGCATCGTCGTGGCCGTGACGGCCTTCGGCGGCTGGATGCGGATCGAGCGCGCCATGCGGGAGGAGACCCCGCTGCCGTCGAACCCCGCGATGCCCGTCGTCGTGGTGGCCCTCGTCGTCGTGGGGGTCGTGCTGGCGGTGAGCGCCGTGCTGGGCGGCGTCGTCGCATGACCCGGGCCGACCGCGGTGCCCAGCAGGAGCGCACCACGCTGGCCTGGCGCCGCACCGGGCTGGCCTTGGGCGTCGGTGCCCTGACCGTCGGCCGGCTGACGGTCGACACCCTCGGCGCCACCGTCGTCGTCCCGCTGGCCCTGGTGGCCGTCCTCGCCGGCTGGGTCGTGACGTCGGCGCTGCGCTCGCGCCGCCTGGCCCGCGAGCACCCGCACGACCCCCGGTTCTCGGTGCTCGCCGACGCGCGGCTACCGCTGGCGCTGACCGTCGTGCTCGCGGTCGTCGGGGTGGCGGAGCTGGCCTCGGCGCTCGCCCGCCTGCGCTGACCAGCACGGCACCCCCTCGACAGCCGACCCGTCCGCTGTGAGAGTGCTCCTTCCGAACCGGCCCCCGGTGGGTGATGCTGGGCCCATGGACCCCCGTACGACGTTCGACTCGGCGACCGACCTCGCCACCGCGCTCGGCGAGGTGGGCTACCTCTCCGACGACGCCCTCTCGACGGTCACCTGGCTCTCGCTGCGCCTCGGCCGGCCGCTGCTCATGGAGGGCGAGCCCGGCACCGGCAAGACCGCGCTCGCCGAGGCCCTGGCCGAGTCGATGGACCTGCCGCTCATCCGGCTGCAGTGTTACGAGGGCATCGACGCCAGCCAGGCCCTCTACGACTGGGACTTCCCGCGCCAGATCCTGCACGTGCGGGCCCTCGAGGCCTCGGCCGGTGCGCCCCAGGACGTCCAGGCCCTCGAGGCGGACCTCTTCGACGAGCGCTTCCTGCTGGCCCGGCCCGTGCTGCGTGCCCTGCGGGAGGCGCCCGCGGTCCTGCTCATCGACGAGGTCGACCGCGCCGACGACGAGTTCGAGGCCTTCCTGCTCGAGGTCCTCTCGACCTGGCAGGTGACCATCCCCGAGCTCGGCACCGTCGCGGCCGCCACCCCGCCGGTGGTGGTCCTCACCTCCAACCGCACCCGCGAGCTGCACGACGCGCTCAAGCGGCGCTGCCTCTACCACTGGCTCGAGCACCCCGGCATCGAGCGCGAGCTCGCCATCGTGCGCACCCGCGCCCCCGAGGTGCCCGCGGCCCTGGCCGAGCAGGTCGTGCGGGCCGTGCACCGCATCCGCGACGACCGCGAGCTGCTGAAGCCCCCCGGCGTCGCCGAGACCCTCGACTGGGCCCGCGCCCTGCACGAGCTCGGCACCCGCACCCTCGACACCGCCACCGCGGCCGCCACCCTCGGGGTCGCCGTGAAGTACCGCGAGGACGCCGAGCGGGTCAAGAAGGCCCTCGACGAGCTCCTCACCCCGTGAGCCGAGCGCCCCGGACGGAGCCCGCGTGAGCATCGCCCAGCACCGCCTCGACGCCGCCGAGCACGTCCGCGGCGCCGACGAGGTGCTGCTCGGCTTCGCCCGTGCCCTGCGCGCGGCCGGGGTCAACGTCACCGCCGACCGCGAGCGCACCTACCTGGAGGCCGTCGCCGCCGCGGGTCTCGAGGACCCCGCAGCGGTCTACCACGCGGGCCGCGGCACCCTCTGCGGGTCGCCCGCCGACCTCGAGCGCCACGACCTGGTCTTCGCCGAGTGGTTCGGCGGCACCCGGGCCGGCACCAAGGCGCGCGAGCCGCTGCGCCGCCAGATGTCGCAGGCCGACCTCACCGGCGAGGACGCCTCGGGCCAGGGCGGCGACGACACCGAGGTGGTCAAGGCCGCCGCCAGCTCCACCGAGGTGCTGCGGCATCGTGACGTCGCCGAGCTCTCGCGCGCCGAGCGCGAGGAGCTGCTACGCCTCTTCGGCTCGCTCCGCCCACGCGCCCCACGCCGCCGCGCCCACCGCCACGAGCGGGCTCGCCGCGGCCAGGTCGACGCCCGCGCCACCCTGCGCGCCACGCTGCGCCGGATGGGCGAGCCGGGGGAGGTCGCCTGGCGCCGCCGCACCACCCGGCCCCGCCGCGTCGTGCTGCTCATCGACGTCTCGGGCTCGATGAGCGCCTACGCCGACGCCCTCGTCCGGCTGGCCCACACCTACTGCGTCTCCGACGTCCCCACCGAGGTCTTCACCCTCGGTACCCGCCTCACCCACATCACCCGCCCGCTCCTGCAGCGCGACCCCGACCGCGCCATCGTCGCGGCCGGCGCGGCCGTCCCCGACTGGTCCGGCGGGACCCGACTGGCCGAGGGGCTCAAGGTCTTCCTCGACCGCTGGGGGCGACGCGGGATGGCCCGCGGCGCCGTGGTCGTGATCTTCAGCGACGGGTGGGAGCGCGACCAGCCGGAGGCCCTCGGCGAGCAGGTGCGGCGCCTCGCGCAGGTCGCCCACCGGGTGGTCTGGGCCAACCCGCACCGCGGCCGCACGGGCTACGAGCCCGTGCAGGGGGGCATCATGGCGGTGCTGCCGCACGTCGACGACTTCGTCGCCGGCCACTCGATGGCGGCGTTCGAGCAGCTCACGGAGGTGGTGGCACGTGCGTGACGTCCTGGACGAGCTCATGGGCTGGTGGCGGGCGGGTGAGACCGTCGGTGTCGGCACCGTGGTCGCGACCTTCCGCTCGGCGCCCCGCCCCGCGGGAGCCTCGATGCTCGTGGGGCCCGGCGGCGAGGCCGTCGGATCGGTGTCGGGCGGCTGCGTCGAGGGCGCGGTCTACGAGCTGTCGCAGGAGGTCGTCGGCGACGGCACCCCGGTGCTGCAGCGCTACGGCGTCTCCGACGACGACGCGTTCGCGGTCGGGCTGACCTGCGGCGGCATCCTCGACGTCTTCGTCGAGCCGATCTCGCAGGAGACCTTCCCCGAGCTCGGGGCCATCGCCGACGACGTGGCGGCCGGCCGCCCCGTGGCCGTCGCCACCGTCATCGAGCACCCCGACCCCGCGTGGCTCGGGCGCCGGCTCGTGGTCCGCCCCGAGGACACCGAAGCCCCCGACGGCGACCCGCCCCGCAGCCTCGGCAGCCCGCGCGCCGACGGCGCCGTCACCGACGACGCGCGCGGCCTCCTCGCCGCCGGCCGCACCGAGACCCTCACCTACGGGCCCGACGGCGAGCGCCGCGGCGAGGGCATGCGTGTCTTCGTCTCGGCCTTCGCCCCCCGGCCCCGGATGCTCGTGTTCGGCGCCATCGACTTCGCGGCCGCCGTCGCGCACGTCGGCTCCTTCCTCGGGTACCGCGTCACCGTCTGCGACGCCCGGCCGGTGTTCGCCACCCACAGCCGCTTCCCGGCCGCCGACGAGGTCGTCGTCGAGTGGCCGCACCGCTATCTCGAGGCCGAGGTCGGGGCCGGTCGCGTCGACGCCCGCACCGTGGTGTGCGTCCTCACCCACGACCCCAAGTTCGACGTGCCCGTCCTGCAGGTCGCGCTGCGGCTCGACGACGTCGCCTACGTCGGCGCGATGGGGAGCCGGCGGACCCACGAGGACCGCCTCGAGCGCCTGCGCGAGGCCGGGCTCACCGACACCGAGCTGGCGCGGCTGTCCAGCCCGATCGGTCTGGACCTCGGCGCGCGCACGCCGGAGGAGACGGCCGTGTCGATCGCGGCCGAGATCGTCGCCCTCCAGTGGGGCGGGCGCGGGTCGCGCCTCCAGGACGTCGGCGGGCCCATCCACCACCACGGGATGGCCTGAGCGTCCCCGTCCCACCCCGGGACGGTCCGGACTTTCCTGACGGGAAACGGCGCGGTCGTGCCCGGTCGCCACCTTCGACGGAAGCCCTTGCCGACTCGGGCCCCGTGAAGCAAGATCACGAGCACGAGATGGATCCCCCCGCGAAGGAGTCAAGGATGACTCGGATCACCGTTTCAGTCGACGGCGTGTCCTGTACCGACGAGGTCGAACCCCGCATGCTGCTGGTCCACTACCTGCGGGAGACCGTGGGCAAGGTCGGCACCGTGATCGGGTGCGACACGAGCAACTGCGGTGCCTGCACCGTGCACCTCGACGGCCGGAGCGTGAAGTCCTGCAACATGCTCGCCGTCCAGGCCGACGGGCACGAGGTCACCACCATCGAGGGCCTCGCGAAGGACGGCCGGCTGCACCCGATGCAGGAGGCCTTCCACGAGAACCACGCCCTCCAGTGCGGCTACTGCACCCCGGGCATGATCATGCAGGCGATCGACCTGGTGGGTCAGAACCCGAGCCCCACCGAGGACGAGATCCGCCACGGCATGGAGGGCAACCTCTGCCGCTGCACCGGCTACCACAACATCGTCAAGGCGGTCGCGGCCGCCGCGGGCGCCATGTCCAGCGAGAGGAGCGACTCCTGATGACCGCCGTCGACGACCGCCCGGCCCTCGAGGTCGGCAAGGACCGCCGCCGCAAGGAGGACGCGCGCCTGATCACCGGCCGCACCCGCTGGACCGACAACATGGTCCTGCCCGGCATGCTGCACCTCGCGATGGTGCGCAGCCCCTTCGCGCACGCCAACATCCAGAACGTCGACACCTCGGCCGCCCAGGGCGCGCCCGGTGTCGTCGGGGTCTTCACCGGCAAGGACCTGGCCGACACCCAGGGCGTCAACATCAACGCCTGGCCGATCACGGCCGACCAGAAGACGCCCACGCACCTGCCGGTGTGCATCGAGCGCGTCGCCTGCGCCGGCGAGATCGTCGCGGTGGTCGTGGCCCGTTCGGCCGCCCAGGCCCGCGACGCCGCCGAGCTCGTCGACGTCGACTACGAGGAGCTCCCCGCCGTCCTCGACATGAAGGAGGCCATCAAGGACGAGGTGCTCGCGCACCCCGACCTGGGCACCAACAAGTCGGCCTTCTGGCGGCTGGACTCCGCCGAGCAGGGCAGCGGCGGCGACGTCGAGGAGGCGATCGCCAAGGCCCGCGAGGGTGGCATCGTCATCGAGCGCGAGTACCGCCAGCAGCGCCTCGTCCCGGCCTTCATGGAGCCGCGCTCCACGGTCGTCGACCCCACCGGCGACCAGATGGTCGTGTGGTCGGCCACCCAGGTGCCGCACATCCTGCGCTTCGCCATCGCCGCGACCATGGGCATCCAGGAGTCCAAGATCCGCGTGGTCGCGCCCGACGTGGGCGGCGGCTTCGGCGGCAAGCTCCAGACCACGCCCGAGGAGTTCGCGACCATCGCCGTCGCGCGCCGGCTCGGCAAGCCGTGCAAGTACACCGAGACCCGCTCGGAGTCGATGGTCTCGGCCCACCACGGCCGTGACCAGTGGCAGAAGCTGACCCTCTCGGCCGAGAAGGACGGCACCGTCACCGGCCTCAAGGTCGAGCTGCTGGCCGACCTCGGCGCCTACGTCGCCATCGTCGGCGGCGGCGTCCCGGTGCTGGGTGCGTGGATGTTCAACGCCATCTACAAGTTCCCGGCCTACCAGTTCAACTGCCAGACGGTCCTGACCAACAAGACCTGGGTCGACGCCTACCGCGGCGCCGGCCGGCCCGAGGCCACGTACGGCATCGAGCGCCTGATGGACGAGCTCGCGGCCGAGGTCGGGGTCGACCCGATCGCCATCCGCGAGAAGAACTGGATCACCAAGGACGAGTTCCCGTTCACCACGGTGGCCGGGATGACCTACGACTCGGGCAACTACGAGGCCGCCACCGAGAAGGCTCTCGAGCTCTTCGGGTACGACGAGCTGCGCGCCGAGCAGAAGCGCCGCCGCGAGGCCGGCGACCCGGTCCAGCTGGGCCTGGGCGTCTCGACCTTCACCGAGATGTGCGGCCTGGCCCCGTCCCGCGTGCTGGGCTCGCTCAGCTACGGCGCCGGCGGCTGGGAGAGTGCCAGCATCCGGATGCTCGCCACCGGCACCGTCGAGGTCGTCTCGGGGGCCACCCCGCACGGCCAGGGCCACGAGACGGCGTGGAGCCAGATCGTCGCCGACCGCCTCGGCATCCCGTTCGAGAACGTCGAGGTCCTGCACGGCGACACCCAGACCGCGCCCAAGGGCATGGACACCTACGGGTCGCGCTCGCTGGTCGTCGGCGGCGAGGCCATCGTGCGGGCGGCCGACAAGGTCATCGAGAAGGCGCGGCCGATCGCGGCGCACATGCTCGAGGCCAGCGTCGACGACATCGAGTTCAGCGCCGGGCAGTTCACCGTCCGCGGCACCGACAAGGGCGTCGGCATCACCGACATCGCCCTCGCCACGTTCGCGGCGCACGACCTGCCCGACGGGGTCGAGCCGAGCATCGACGCCGACGCCACCTTCGACCCGGTGAACTTCTCGTTCCCGCACGGCACCCACCTGTGCGCGATGGAGGTCGACACCGAGACCGGCGCCACGACGATGCGCAAGTACGTCTGCGTCGACGACATCGGGACGATCATCAACCCGCTCATCGTCGAGGGCCAGATGCACGGCGGGCTCGTGCAGGGCATCGCCCAGGCCCTCTGGGAGGGCGCCGAGTACGACGAGCAGGGCACGCTGGTGTCGGGCTCGTTCGTCGACTACACCCTCCCCACGGCCGCCGACACGATCAGCTACGTCAGCGAGCACACCACCTCGCCGTCGACGACCAACACCCTCGGCACCAAGGGCGTCGGCGAGGCCGGCACCATCGCGTCGACGCCGGCCGTGGTCAACGCCATCGTCGACGCCGTGCGTCACCTCGGCATCAACGACATCCAGATGCCGTGCACCCCCGAGCGGGTGTGGAAGGCCATCCAGAGCGCGGGCGGCACGCAGGACGCCGCCCCCGTCGCGGAGGCTCAGCCGCACTTCGACGAGGGCGCCCCCAACCAGGACCCGGCAGCCGGCACGACGGACGGAGCAGCGCAGTGATCCCCACCTCCTTCGACTACGTGGCGCCGACCAGCGTCGACGAGGCCCTCTCGGTCCTCGCCGAGGCCGGCGACGACGCCAAGGTCCTCGCCGGCGGCCAGTCGCTCCTGCCCATCCTGCGGATGCGCCTCAACGCCCCCGAGAAGGTCGTCGACCTCGGCCGGATCGAGGCCCTGCGCGGGGTGCGCGACGGCGGCGACCACATCGCGATCGGCGCCATGACGCCCTACTGCGACATCGTCGACGACGCCCTGGTCCGCGAGCACGCGCTGCTCCTGGCCAAGGCCGTCGAGACCGTGGCCGACCCGCAGATCCGCCACCGCGGCACCGTCGGAGGCGCGCTCGTGCACGCCGACCCGGCCGGTGACGTGGGGGCGCCGGTGCTCGCGCTCGAGGCGACCCTGGTCGTCGTCGGGCCGGGCGGCGAGCGCACCGTGGCGGCCTCGGACTTCTTCCAGGACCTCTTCGAGACCTCCGTCGGCGACGGCGAGCTGCTCACCGAGATCCGCATCCCGAAGCACACCGGCTGGGGCGCGTCGTACGAGAAGTTCGTGCGGGTGTCGCACCAGTGGTCGATCGTGGCCGTGGCGGCGACGGTCAGGCTCGACGGCGGCTCCATCGCGGAGGCCCGCATCGGGCTCACCAACATGGGCTCGACGCCGCTGCGGGCGACCGCGGTCGAGCAGGCCCTGGTGGGCAAGGACGTGGCCGGCCTGGCCGCGGCGTGCTCGGCGGCCGCCGAGGGGACCAACCCCCCGAGCGACCTCAACGGCGACGCCGACTACCGGCGCCACCTGGCGGGCGTGCTCGCCCGGCGGGCCGTCCAGAAGGCGATGGAGGGCTGATCCCCGCATGGAGCTGAAGCACCAGTTCTCGGTCCCCGCGGACGTCGACACGACGTGGGCGACCTTCATGGACCTCGAGCGGGTCGGCGGGTGCTTCCCCGGCGCCACCGTCACCGAGGCCACCGGCGAGAACTTCAGCGGGACGGTCAAGGTCAAGCTGGGCCCGATCGCGCTGCAGTACTCGGGCTCGGGTCAGTTCGTCCAGAAGGACGACGCCGCCCACCACGCGGTGATCGAGGCCAAGGGCAAGGACAAGCGGGGCAACGGCACGGCCGGGGCCACCGTCGAGATCCAGCTGACGCCCGAGGGCACCGGCACCCTGGTCGACGTCGTCACCGACCTCGCGGTCACCGGCAAGCCGGCCCAGTTCGGCCGCGGGGTCATGCAGGACGTCTCCGACAAGCTGCTCGGCCAGTTCGTGGCGTGCATCGAGGGCGAGCTGGCCGACTCCGGGGCGGCTCCGGCCGTCGGGACGGCGACGACCGAGGCTCCGGCCGCGGCGTCCACGGTGGCGGAGACCCCTTCGGCGGCGCCGGTCGACCCGGCCGGGTCCGCCGCCCCGGTGGCTCCGGCTCCGGCCGCCGCCCCGGCTCCTGCTGCCGCGCCGTCCCCGGCCCCGCGGCCGCGGCCGGCATCCGGCGACGACGCCCTGGACCTGGGGTCGGCCGTGCTGCCGGTCCTGGCCCGGACCTACGCGCCGTACGCCGTGGCGGGTGTGGTCGGTCTCGTCATCGGATGGCTCATCTGGGGGCGCTGACCCACACGTGACGACGGCCCCGGAGCTTCGGCACCGGGGCCGTCGCCGTACCCCGGGTGGGCTCCGGGCGTCCCTCCTCGGCCGCGCGGAACCGCAGCTCGTCGCGCGTGCGGCGGACGTCGGGGTCGCCGGCCGGCAGGCCGAGCCGGCCGCCCGCGGCGCGGGATGCGCGCCGGTGGGTGCGCTCGAGGAGGTAGACCACCGGGCCCGTCACGAGGAGGGCGGCGGCGACGGGGGACGCGGTGTCGAGGAGCTGGGAGATATCCATGGCACGATATTGCGCCTGGCACATATCCCGCCACGAGTGGCAGGCCTGTCGCTTCTCGTCGATTTCCTGCCATACTGCGGTGCATGGCACTCCGCTCCGTGGCCGTGCTCCTCCAGGAGCCGGTGCAGCTCTTCGAGTACGCGGTCCTGGCCGAGGTCTTCGGCATCGACCGCACCGACGACGGCTGCCCGCCCTTCGACTACCGGGTCTGCTCCGAGCGGCCGGGCCTCCTCGACGCCGGCAACGGCACCACGGTCTCGGCGCCGCACCGGCTCGCCGCCGCGGCCGACGCCGACCTCGTCGCGGTCCCCGCCAGCGGGGCCGCGAGGGAGCCGTCGCCCGAGGTGGTCCGGGTCCTGCGCGAGGCGGCCGACCGGGGCGCCTGGATCCTTTCGGTCTGCTCCGGCGCGTTCACCCTCGGCGCCGCGGGGCTCCTCGACGGCCGCCGCTGCGCCACCCACTGGCGGCACGCCGCCGACCTGGCCGAGCGCTTCCCCCGCGCGACGGTCGACCCGGACGTCCTCTACGTCCAGGAGGGCCGCGTCATCACCAGCGCCGGCACCGCGGCCGGCATCGACGCAGCCCTCCACCTCGTGCGCACCGAGCTCGGGGCGGGCGTGGCCGGCCGCATCGCCCGGCGGATGGTCGTGCCGCCGCACCGCGACGGCGGCCAGCGCCAGTACGTCGAGCGGCCCGTCCCGACCACCGAGTGCGAGTCGCTGGGCGAGGTGCTGGCCCACATGACCGAGCGGCTCGACGACCCGCACACGGTGGCCGACCTGGCGCGCCTCGCCTCGATGTCCGAGCGCACCTTCGCCCGGCGCTTCGTGGCCGAGACCGGCACCACCCCGCACCAGTGGCTCACCGACCAGCGGGTCCTGCGCGCCCGTGAGCTGCTGGAGGAGAGCGACCTGCCGGTCGAGGAGGTCGCCCGGCGCTCCGGGTTCGGCACCGCGGCGCTGCTGCGCCACCACTTCACCCGGGGCACGGGGGTCTCACCCAGCGCCTTCCGCAGCCAGCACCGCCACTCGGCCTGAGCCCGAGCGGGCGACCCACCTTCACACGATCTCCACACCGAGGGCGAGCGCCCTCCAGGCCGGCATCCCTACGCTCGTCGACATGACCGAGGGGAAGCAGGCCGGCCGCAGCGTGCTCGTCGTCGAGGACGAGCCGGTGATCAACCAGGCCGTCACCGACCGGCTGCGGGCCGAGGGGTACACCGTGCACCAGGCGGGCGACGGCCCCTCGGCGGTCGCGGCCTTCGAGGAGCACGCGCCCGACGCCGTCCTGCTCGACGTCATGCTGCCCGGCTTCGACGGGCTCGAGGTCTGCCGCCGCATCCAGGCCGTCCGCCCGGTCCCGGTGCTGATGCTCACCGCGCGCGACGACGAGACCGACCTGCTGGTGGGGCTCGGAGTGGGCGCCGACGACTACGTGACCAAGCCGTTCTCGATGCGCGAGGTGATCGCCCGGTTGGGCGCCCTGCTGCGCCGGGTCGAGCGCGCCGAGGAGCTCGCGCGCTCGACCGGCCGGATGGACCTCGCCGGCCTGGTCGTCGACCCCGCCAGCCGCCGGGTCAGCGTCGACGGGGGAGAGGTGCACCTGACCCCGCTCGAGTTCGACCTGCTGTGCGCCCTGGCCGCCGAGCCCGGCACCGTGCGCTCGCGGGAGGCGCTGATGCGCGAGGTGTGGGGCTGGGGCGACGCGTCGGGCACCCGCACCCTCGACAGCCACGTCAAGGCCCTGCGCGCCAAGATCGGCGCCGACCGGGTGCGCACCGTGCACGGGGTCGGGTACGCGCTCGAGGCCGACCGATGAGGACCGACCGCCCGCTCGACGGCGTCTCGTCGATCAAGGTCAAGCTCGGCCTGCTCGTCGGCGTCAGCGTGCTGGTGGCCGTGCTCGTCGCGGCCATCGCCGACAGCGCCGGGGTGGCGTGGTGGACCAGCGTCCCCGTCACCGTCGCCGCGGCGCTGGGCGTCACCCAGTGGCTGGCCCGGGGGATGACCTCGCCCCTGCGCGAGATGACGGCCGCCGCCCGCCGGATGGCAGCTGGCGACTACGGGCAGCGGGTGCGGGCCAGCTCGTCGGACGAGGTGGGCGAGCTCGGGCGCGCCTTCAACGCCATGGCCGCCGACCTGGCGGGCGCCGACCTCGAGCGCCGGCGCCTCGTCGCCACCGTCTCGCACGAGCTGCGCACGCCGCTCACGGCGCAGCGCGCGCTGCTCGAGAACCTCGTCGACGGGGTCTCGGCGCCGGACCAGGCCGCCCTCGAGGCGGCGCTGGCCCAGGCCGAGCGTCTCAGCACCCTGGTGGGCGACCTCCTCGACCTCTCGCGGGTCGACGCCGGGGTGGCGCCGCTCGACCTCGCGCCGGTGGCGGTGCGCGCCCTGCTCGACCGGTGCCTCGCCGAGGCGGGGGTCGCCGGGCGGGGGGCGCGGGTGGAGGCGCTGGTCGAGCCGGCCGACCTCACCGTCTCGGCCGACCCCGCGCGGCTGGCGCAGCTGGTCGCCAACCTCGTCGACAACGCGGTGCGGCACAGCCCCGCAGGCGGCCGGGTGCACGTCTCGGCCCGGCGCGCCGGGCCCGCCGAATGGGTGCTCGAGGTGCGCGACGACGGGCCGGGCATCCCGCCCGAGCAGGCCGACCGCGTCTTCGAGCGCTTCGGCACGGGGTCGGACGCCGCGGGTGGCACCGGCCTCGGGCTCGCCATCGTGCGGTGGGTCTGCGACCTCCACGGGGGCCGGGTCGAGGCCGTGCCGACGCCCCCCGGCGAGCGGGGGGCCCTGCTGCTCGTCACCCTGCCGACCGCCCCCGCGGCCGACCGCCCCTCGCACCTGCGCGCCGCCGCTGCCGCTGCCGTGGCCCCTGCTCCTTCCTCCGTCCCGCTCACCGTCACCGCTCCCCAGGAGGCCACCGTGCCGACCACCGCCCCCCCAGCGCCCGCTCCGACGCCGGTCGGCCCGTACGGCGGGGGAGGCCGCGGCGCCCTCGACGGGCTGTGGCCCGAGCGCGACGCCCGCCCCCGCGTCGGCGTGGTCGCCGCCGCCCTCGTCATCGGGCTGCTCGCGGCGCTGACCTGGCCCTACCGCGGCCTCGGCCTGGCCACCTCGGTGGTGATGCTCGCCACCGGCGCCCTGATGTGGGCCGTCGCCCGGCACCGCCGTGACCCCTGGACCGTCGCCGGCGGCGTGCTGGCGGTGCTGCTGGCGCTGGTCGTCACCCTGCGCGACGCCGGCGGGGTCGTCACCCTCTCCGTGCTGGCGGGGGCCGCCGTCGCCGCCGCCGCGCTGACCCGCGCGCACGGCCTGCTCGCCGTCCTCGCCAGCTGGGCCGCCTGGCCCCTGTCGGGGCTGCGCGGGCTGCCGCTGCTCGCGCGCACCGTCAGTGCCACCAGCCGCGTCGGCCTCCTCTGGCCGGTGCTGCGGACCCTCGCCGTGAGCCTGGTCGTCCTCGTCGTCTTCGGGGGGCTCTTCGCCACCGGCGACGCGCTCTTCGGCTCGTGGGCCGCGGCCCTGGTCCCCGACCTGGGCTGGGACGCGATCGTGCTGCGGACCTTCGTGTTCGTCCTCGTGGCCGGCGTGGCGCTCGCCGGGGCCTACCTGGCGCTCAACCCGCCGGCCGTCGACCTGGTGGCGCTGCCGCCGCGGCTGCGGGCGCGGCCGGTGTGGGAGTGGGCCGTACCCGTGGGCGTCGTCGTGCTCCTGTTCGCCACCTTCCTCGCCGCGCAGACCACCGCGATGTGGGGTGGCGACGCCTACCTGCGCCGCCAGACCGGCCTGACCCATGCCGAGTACGTGCACCAGGGCTTCGGCCAGCTGACGGCTGCGACCGCCCTCACCGTGCTGGTCATGACGCTCACCCTGCGCGTCGCCGCGCGTGACACCACCCGGGACCGGCTGGCGGCGCGCGGCCTGCTCGGGGCGCTCGGCCTGTTCACCCTGGCCGTCGTGGCTTCCGCCCTGTACCGGATGTCGCTGTACCAGGACGCGTTCGGCTACACGACGCTGCGGGTCTTCGTCGACGGCTTCGAGCTCTGGCTCGGGCTGGTCGTCCTGATGCTCCTGGTCGGGGTGATGGCGCTGTCGTGGCGCTGGGTGCCGCGGGCCGTACTGGTCAGCGGCGCCGTCTTCACCCTGGGCTTCGCGGCGATGAACCCCGACGCCTGGGTCGCCGGCCAGAACATCGACCGCTTCGAGGCCTCCGGGCGGATCGACACCCTGTACCTCTCCACCCTCTCGGCCGATGCCGCCCCGGTCATCGCGCAGCGGCTGCCCGCCGACGTCGCGGGCTGCATCCTGGAGGCCCCGGACCCCGAGGCCACGAGCTCCGGGCGCACCGACGACGCCCTGTCCTGGAACCTCGGTCGCTCGCGCGCCGCTGCCGCCCGGTCCGCCCTCGCCACCCCGGGGAGCTGCGACGGCATCCTCACCGACACCTACCGCCGCTGACGAACCGGCGCGACCCACCGCGGCCGGAGGTGGCATGCTCCCTGGGCATGGACGACCGCACCGTGCTCGTGCTCAACGGCCCCAACCTCAACCTGCTGGGCGAGCGCGAACCCGCGGTCTACGGCCACGACACCCTGGCCGACGTCGAGCGGCTCTGCGTGGCCACCGCGGCGCGTCACGGCCTGACGGTCGACTTCCGGCAGAGCAACCACGAGGGCACGCTGGTCGACTGGGTGCAGGAGGGGCGGGCCGGCATCGCCGGAATGGTCGTGAACGCCGCCGGCTACACGCACACCTCGGTGGCCCTGCGCGACGCGCTCTCGGCCTGCCGGGTACCGCGGGTCGAGGTGCACATCAGCGACATCCACGCCCGCGAGGAGTTCCGCCACCACTCCTACCTCACCGACGTCTGCGACCACCACGTCATCGGGCGCGGGGTCGCCGGCTACTCCGAGGCGGTCGACTGGCTCGCCGCGCACGCCGCGGGGGCCTGACCTCCCGCCGCCGGTGTCGAGGCGCCCGTGACTTCCCGGTAGGTACTAGGACGTCCTACTATTCGGGGAGACCCTCGACCGAAGGACCGCCATGGCAGCGCAGCCGACCGAGCAGGGGCTCCACGTCCCCACCCACCCCGTCCGCATCGTCACGGCCTCGAGCCTGTTCGACGGGCACGACGCCTCGATCAACATCATGCGGCGGATCATGCAGAGCCAGGGGGCCGAGGTCGTCCACCTCGGGCACAACCGCTCGGTCCAGGAGGTCGTCGACGCCGCGGTCGAGGAGGACGTCCAGGGGGTGGCGGTCAGCTCCTACCAGGGCGGGCACGTCGAGTACTTCGAGTACCTCGTCCAGCTGCTGCGCGAGGCCGGTGCGCCCCACGTGAAGGTCGTGGGCGGCGGCGGCGGTGTCATCGTGCCGGCCGAGATCGCCCGGCTGCGCGAGGCCGGCGTCACCATCTTCAGCCCCGAGGACGGCCAGCGCCTCGGCCTGCCCGGCATGGTCAACCAGGTGATCGCCGCCTGCGACACCGACCTCTGGGAGGCCGCGCCCACCACCGTCGAGGCCGTCCTCGCGGGCGAGCGCTCGGCCGTCGCGCGAGCCCTCACCGCGGCCGAGACCGGCCACCTCGACGACACCATGCGCGGCGCGCTCCAGCGGGCCGCACAGGCCCGCCGCGTGCCCGTGCTGGGGATCACCGGCACCGGTGGCTCCGGCAAGTCCAGCCTCACCGACGAGCTGGTCCGGCGGCTGCGCGTCGACCAGCAGGACAAGCTGCGCATCGCCTGCGTGGCGGTCGACCCCACCCGCCGGCGCGGCGGTGGCGCCCTGCTCGGCGACCGCATCCGGATGAACAGCCTCGACGGCGACCGGGTCTACTTCCGCAGCCTCGCCACCCGCGGTGGCCGCGAGGTGCCCGAGGCCCTCGACGACGTCCTCACCGTGCTCAAGGCCGCCGGCTACGACCTCGTCGTGGTCGAGACCCCCGGCATCGGCCAGGGCGACGCCGCCATCACCTCCTACGCCGACGTCAACCTCTACGTGATGACGCCCGAGTTCGGCGCCGCCAGCCAGCTCGAGAAGATCGACATGCTCGACCTCGCCGACGTCGTGGCCATCAACAAGTTCGAGCGGCGCGGCGCCCTCGACGCTCTGCGCGACGTGGGCCGCCAGATGGTGCGCAACCGCGAGGCCTTCGGCAAGCGCCCCGAGGACATGCCGGTCTTCGGCACCTCGGCCGCGACCTTCAACGACGACGGCGTCACCGCGCTCTATCAGGAGCTGCGCGGGCGGCTGGCGGCCGAGGGGCTGCCGGTGGGCGAGCCCTCGCTGCCCGCGGTCGACGTGCGGCACTCCACCGTGCTGCGCCAGGTCGTACCGCCGCAGCGGGTGCGCTACCTGGCCGAGATCACCGAGACCGTGCGCGGCTACCACGCCGAGACCGAGCGCTGGGCCGACACCGCCCGGCGGCTGCAGCGCCTCGGCGACGCGCGCGAGGCGCTCGCCCTCGCCGGCAAGGACACCACCGACCTCGACGCGCTCCTCGACGCCGCGCGCGAGGAGCTTCCCCCCGCCGTGGCCACGCAGCTCACCCAGTGGGCCGACACCGTGGCCGACTACTCCGGCGACGAGCAGGTCGTCACCGTCCGCGACCGCGAGATCCGTACCGCCCTGGTGCGGCAGTCGCTGTCGGGCAACCCGGTCCGCCGCGTCTCGCTGCCGCGCTACCACGACGACGGCGACCTGCTGACCTTCCTGCGGCGCGAGAACCTCCCCGGCTGGTTCCCCTTCACCGCCGGCGTCTTCCGGTTCAAGCGCGACGGCGAGGACCCGGCCCGGATGTTCGCGGGCGAGGGCGACCCGGCCCGCACCAACCGCCGCTTCCGGGTGCTCTCCGAGGGACAGCCGGCGACCCGGCTCTCGACCGCCTTCGACTCGGTGACCCTCTACGGCCGCGACCCCGACCCGCGCCCGGACGTCTACGGCAAGGTCGGCACCTCCGGGGTCTCGGTGGCCACGCTCGATGACATGAAGGAGCTGTACGCGGGCTTCGACCTGACCTCCCCCTCCACGAGCGTCTCGATGACGATCAACGGGCCCGCGCCGACCATCCTGGCGTTCTTCCTGAACACCGTCATGGACCGTGAGGTCGAGGCGTGGGAGGAGGAGAACGGCCGCGCCGCCACCGACGCGGAGCGTGACGAGGTGCGGGCCCGGGCGCTGGCCACGGTACGCGGCACGGTGCAGGCCGACATCCTCAAGGAGGACCAGGGCCAGAACACCTGCCTCTTCTCCACCGAGTTCTCGCTGCGGATGATGGCCGACATCCAGGAGTGGTTCATCGCGAACCAGGTCCGCAACTTCTACTCGGTCTCGATCAGCGGCTACCACATCGCCGAGGCCGGGGCGAACCCCATCAGCCAGCTCGCCTTCACCCTCGCCAACGGGTTCACCTACGTCGAGGCCTACCTGGCCCGCGGGATGGCCGTCGACGACTTCGCGCCCAACCTGTCGTTCTTCTTCAGCAACGGGATGGACCCCGAGTACACCGTCATCGGCCGCGTGGCCCGGCGCATCTGGGCCGTCGCGATGCGCGAGAAGTACGGCGCCAACGAGCGCAGCCAGAAGCTGAAGTACCACGTGCAGACGTCGGGCCGCTCGCTGCACGCGCAGGAGATGGACTTCAACGACATCCGCACCACGCTGCAGGCGCTCATCGCGATCTACGACAACGCCAACAGCCTGCACACCAACGCCTACGACGAGGCCGTGACGACCCCGTCCACCGAGTCGGTGCGCCGCGCCCTGGCCATCCAGCTGATCATCGGCAAGGAGTGGGGCCTGGCGATGAACGAGAACCCGCTCCAGGGCTCGTTCGTGGTCGACGAGCTGACCGACCTCGTCGAGGCGGCCGTGCTGGCCGAGTTCGACCGCATCTCCGAGCGCGGCGGCGTGCTCGGGGCCATGGAGACCGGCTACCAGCGCGGCCGCATCCAGGACGAGTCGATGCTCTACGAGCACCGCAAGCACGACGGCTCGCTGCCGGTCGTCGGGGTCAACACCTTCGTGCGCCCGGATGCCGACGCCTCGCCCCGCGAGGTCGAGCTGGCCCGCGCCACGGACGCCGAGAAGGAGTCGCAGCTGGCCCGGGTGCAGGCCTTCCGCGAGGCCCACCGCGAGGAGGCCGAGCAGGCGCTGGCCCGGCTCAAGGCCGCCGCCACATCGGGCGAGAACGTCTTCGCGGTGCTGATGGAGGCCGCCCGGGTGTGCTCGCTCCAGCAGGTCACCGAGGCGTTCTTCGAGGTGGGTGGGCAGTACCGCCGCAACGTCTGAGACGGCGGTACCCCAGGAGAGCGGCCGGGGAGCGGCCCGGCTCAGAGGCGCGCGCGCAGCCAGTCGATGTCGGCGCGCTGACCCTCGACCCCGCCGGGGGTCTCGACGACCACCGGGGCGCCGGCGGTGCGCACGAGCTCGGCCAGGTCGGCGCCGTCGATGTGCCCCGCGCCGAGGTTGGTGTGCCGGTCGGCGCCGGAGTCGAACTCGTCGCGGCTGTCGTTGCAGTGCACCAGGTCGATGCGCCCGGTCACCGCCCGGACCCTCTCGACCACGCTGCCGAGGTCGTTGCCCCCGGCGTGCGCGTGGCAGGTGTCGAGGCAGAACCCCACGGTGTCGCCGCCCTCGGCTCGCCCCACGGCCTCCCAGAGCCGCTCGACGGCCTCGAGCCGGCGCGCCATCGCGTTGTCGCCGCCGGCGGTGTTCTCGATGAGCAGCGGCACCGGCATCTCGAGGCCGTCGACGCACTTGCGCCAGTTGTCGAAGCCGACGCCGGCGTCCTCGTCCTTGCCCAGGTGCCCGCCGTGTACGACGACCCCCTTGGCGCCGATCTCGGCCGCCGCGTGCAGGTGCTGCTGCAGCAGCTTGCGGCCCGGGATGCGGATGCGGTTGTTCGTGGAGGCGACGTTGATGGGGTACGGAGCGTGCACGTAGAGGTCGACGCCGGCCGCCTCGGCCGCCGCCTTGAGCGCTGCGGCACCCCCCGCGTACTCGACGACCGGGCCCTTGTAGCTCTGCGGGTCGCCGAGGAAGAACTGGCTCAGCGTGGCCCCGCGAGCGGCGGCCTCGGCCACCGGGTCGGCCTGGTCGACGTGTCCACCGATGCGCAGCGTCATGGGGCCACCGTACGGCGCCGGTCCGACGGGCCGCCCCCGCCGCCGCCCCCGCTCCCGGTGGCAGGATGACGAGCATGCAGACCACCGACATCTCCGCCATCGTCACCGGTGGCGCCTCCGGTCTGGGCGCGGCCACCGCCGCCGCCCTGGCCGGTACGGGCGCCCGCGTCGTCGCCCTCGACCTGCCCGACGCCTGCGCGGCCGGCCCCGAGGTCGAGGGCGTCACCTACGTGCCCACCGACGTCACGTCCGAGGCCGACGTCCGCGCAGCGGTCGCGGAGGCGGCCGGCGACCCGGCCCGGCCCCTGCGCGTCGTGGTCAACTGCGCCGGCATCGGGCCGTCGGCGCGCATCCTGGGCCGCAAGGGCACCCACTCGATCGACCTCTACACCAAGGTCGTGCAGGTCAACCTGGTCGGCACCTTCGTGGTGATGACGGTCGCGGCCGAGGCCATCGCCGCCACCGAGCCCGACGCCGACGGCCAGCGGGGCGTCGTCGTCAACACCGCCAGCATCGCCGCCTACGACGGCCAGGTCGGGCAGGCCGCGTACTCCTCCTCCAAGGGCGGCATCGTCGGGCTCACCCTGCCGGCCGCGCGCGACCTCGCGCAGTACGGCATCCGGGTCATGACGATCGCCCCCGGCATCGTCGAGACCCCGATGCTCGCCACCGTGTCCGACGAGTTCCGGGCCGGCCTGGCCGCCGGGGTGCCGTTCCCGCAGCGGCTCGCCCGCCCCGAGGAGTACGCGCAGCTGGCGCTCGCGATCATCGACCACGACTACCTCAACGGCGAGGTCATCCGGATGGACGGCTCGCTGCGGATGGCGCCGCGCTGACCCCCGTGCCGCTCCTCGACGACCTCGGCGCGCCGGTTCCCCTGGCGGGGCCGGCGCGCCGCGTCGTGTCGCTGGTCCCGTCGCTCACCGAGGCGCTCGCCGTCACCTGCCCCGACCGGCTGGTGGGGGCGACCGACTGGTGCACCCACCCGGTGGGCCTCGACGTGCCGCGCGTGCGGGGGACCAAGAACCCCGACCTGGCCGCGGTGGCCGCCCTGTCACCCGACCTGGTCGTGGCCAACAAGGAGGAGAACCGCGAGCTCGACGTGCGCCGGATGCGCGAGCGCGGCCTGGCCGTCTGGGTCACCGGCATCGAGACCGTGCCGCAGGCGCTGGCGTCGATGCGGCGCCTGCTGGTCGAGGGGGTGGGGGTCCGGGCCCCCGGCTGGCTGACGGACGCCGACGCCGCCTGGGAGGGCCCGGTGCCCGCGCCGCGCGCCCGCGTGGTCGTGCCGATCTGGCGCGACCCGTGGATGGTCGTGGGTCGGCCCACGTTCACCGCCGACCTGCTCGCCCGCCTGGGCTACGAGGTCGTGGGCGGGACCGGGCCGGGGCGCTACCCGGCGGCCGAGGTGGGGTCCCTCGACGACCCGGCGCTCGCCGACGAGGTGCTGCTGCCCGACGAGCCGTACGAGTTCACCGCCGCCGACGGGCCCGAGGCGTTCACCCGGGTGCCGACGCGGATGGTGTCCGGGCGGCTGCTCACCTGGTACGGACCGGCGCTGGTGGAGTCCCGGATTTCACTGGACCGAGCGTGACCCTGTAATGTCTCCGTCGCGCTGCCGAGCGTTCCGACGCCCGGCGAACGCCCCCTTAGCTCAGTCGGTAGAGCGTTTCCATGGTAAGGAAAAGGTCGTCGGTTCGATTCCGACAGGGGGCTCTGGTCCGCCCGGAGTCCAGCTCCCCGAGAGGGGGCTTCGGTCGTTCCCAAGGCGGGGTAGCTCAGCTGGTTAGAGCGCACGACTCATAATCGTGAGGTCGCGGGATCGAGCCCCGCTCCCGCTACGCAAGGGCTCGCGATTTCCCGGGAACACCGGGGTCGCGTACCCTGTTGTGCTGATGCGCGTGGGGCCCTCCCGGGTCCGCGCCGCCCACCGATCCACCATCGTTTTCCGAGAGCAGGTTGCCCCGTGGCCAGCAAGAGCGCCGACGTCCGCCCCAAGATCACCATGGCGTGCACGGAGTGCAAGGAGCGCAACTACATCACCAAGAAGAACCGGCGCAACGACCCCGACCGGCTCGAGCTGGCGAAGTTCTGCCCGCGCTGCCAGAAGCACACCGCGCACCGCGAGACCCGCTGACCCCAGCGCGTCACCCGACGAGGCCGCCCGCACCACACGGTGCCGGCGGCCTCGTCGCGTGTGCGGCGGGTCCCGCCCGACCGCCCGGGCGCCCCTAGAGTGAGGGCATGGCCGTCAACGCCGACTTCGTCGGACGCACCTACCCGCCGGACGGGCCGCACCCCGTCGACGCCGCCCTCGTGGCCGCCTTTGCCGCTGCCGTGGGCGCCGACGATCCCGTCCACACCGACCCCGAGGCGGCCCGCGCGGCCGGCTACGCCGACGTCATCGCGCCCCCCACGATGGCCGTGCGGTTCGCGCAGTCGGCCGACCGCGCCTACGTCACCGACCCCGAGGCCGGCATCGACTACAGCCGCGTCGTGCACGGCGAGCAGCGCTTCGTCCACCACCGGCCCATCACGGCCGGCGACGAGGTCGTGGGCACCCTGACCGTCGACCAGGTCCGCCAGGCCGGCGGCCACTCGATGGTCACCACCCGCACCGAGCTCGCGACGACCGGGGGCGAGGCGCTCGCCACCTGCGTCTCGACGATCGTCGTCCGGGGAGGCGAGGGCTGATGGCCGCGCGCGCCCTCGCCACGGTCTCGGTCGGCGAGACGGTCGGCCCCGTGACGGTGCCCGTCACCCGCGAGACCCTCGTCGCCTACGCGAACGCCTCCGGTGACCAGAACCCCATCCACCAGGACGAGGAGTTCGCCCGCTCGGTCGGGCTGCCCGACGTCATCGCCCACGGCATGTGGACGATGGGCGCGGCCGGCTCCGTGGTCTCGCAGTGGGCCGGTGACGCCGGCCGCGTGGTCGAGTACGGCACGCGGTTCACCAAGCCCGTGGTGGTGCCGGTCACCGGCACCGAGCTGGTCGTCGAGGGCACGGTCAAGGGCGTGGACGTCGAGGCCGGCCGGGTCACGGTCGAGCTCACGGTGAGCGCCGACGGTGCGAAGGTGCTCGGGCGCTGCGTCGCCGTCGTGCGCCTCGACTGATGCGAGAGCTGGCGGGCGAGCCCCTCGCGGGGCACACCACGATGCGGGTCGGCGGCCCAGCCGAGCGCATGGTGGTCGTCGAGACCACCGACGAGCTGGTCGACGCGGTCCGTGAGGTCGACGACGCCGACGAGCCGCTGCTGGTGCTGGGGGGCGGGTCCAACCTCGTGCTGCCCGACGAGGGAGTCGCCGGCACGGTCGTGAAGGTCGCGACGCGCGGGGTGGAGGTCGACTCGGCCGACCAGTGCGGCGGGGCCTCGGTGACGGTCGCGGCGGGGGAGCCGTGGGACCCGTTCGTCGAGCTCGCGGTCGGTCAGGGGTGGTCGGGCGTCGAGGCGCTGTCGGGCATCCCCGGGTCGACCGGTGCCACCCCGGTGCAGAACGTGGGTGCCTACGGCCAGGAGGTGTCGCAGACCATCGCGCGGGTGCGGGTCTGGGACCGCCTCGAGGAGAAGGTCCGCACGATGTCGTCGCACGACTGCCGGTTCACCTACCGCCACTCGCTCTTCAAGGGGACCGACCGGTACGTGGTGCTCGACGTGATGTTCCAGCTCGTGCTCGGGGACCTCTCGGCGCCGGTGCGCTACGGCGACCTGGCGACCCAGCTGGGCGTCGAGGTGGGGGAGCGGGTGCCGCTGGCCGACGCCCGCGCCGCCGTGCTGGCCCAGCGGGGCCGCCGCGGGATGGTGCTGGACGCCGCCGACCACGACACCTGGTCGTGCGGCTCGTTCTTCACCAACCCGGTGCTCTCGGAGGTCGAGGCCGACGAGCTGGAGCGGCGCGTGACCGCCCGGCTCGGAGCCGACGCCCCGGCCCCGCCGCGGTTCGCGGAGGCCGGCGGCGGGGTCAAGACCTCGGCCGCGTGGCTCATCGAGCGGGCCGGGTTCGGCAAGGGCTACGGGATGCCCGGGCCGGCCGCACTCTCGACCAAGCACACCCTGGCCGTGACCAACCGCGGCTCGGCCCGCGCCGAGGACGTGGTGGCGCTGGCCCGCACCGTGCGCGACGGCGTGCGCGACGCGTTCGGCGTGACCCTGGTCAACGAGCCCGTCCTGGTGGGTCAGACCCTCTGACGACCGGCGCCCCCCACGGGTCACGACGCCTGACGAGGTTCGGACGCGCCCCAGCCGGGGTCGGCGTACCAGTGCGGTGCGACGCTGCCCGCCTGCGTCGACTCGGTTCCCCACCACCAGTTCGGCGGGTAGCTCACCTGTTGGATCAGGTGATGCGCCGGGAAGCGGCGCCCGCCGCCCCGCACCCGTGCGATGAGCTCGGTACGGTCCCAGTGGTCCGCGGGGACCGGGACGGGGAGCGCGGCACCACCGGGGACGGGAGGCGGCCGCGGTTCGTCGTCGTCGCCGGGGTCGTCCCGCGGGTGGCTCGTCTCGCACACGGCCAGCTCGTAGCCCGTCCCCTCGAGCGCCTCGACGAGGTCGTCGAGCTTCAGCCGCCCCGCCGCCGACTCCAGCCGGGCGACCCAGGACGGTGACCAACCCCGCAGCCTCGCGTAGGCCCGCTGGCTGAGGCCGCGGCGACGGCGGTCGGCGCGGAGTGCGAGACCGACGACCTCCTGCGGTCCGAGCGCGGCGCGGGCCGCCAGCAGCTCCTGGGCGAAGGTCGGGTACGCGTGGACGTGTCGGTTCATGTCATCACCGTGCTCCGCGCCAAGCTCGTGGCGAACCGGCCGCGGCGCATCTGTGGACGGGCGAGCGGCCCTGCGCGGCCTGTGGACGGAGGGCCCTGCCCAACCGGGGCCGTCGCGCTCCGTTCTCCCGGCGGCCCGACACCGGTGACCGACGCCCCGTCGTATGCCCTGACCAGGGTCCAGTCGCGTGGCCGTGCGGCGAGCCGCCCGCGTAAGGGCTCCTGCGGCGCCTCTCGGATGCTCCTGAGGGTGACGCGGTGTCAGGCGGCGTCGCCGCCCTCTGCGCGGGGCCGCGCTCCCGGTGGGGGAGCATCCGAGAGGGGAGCGAGGCGTGGTGGGGCGCCGGGGCGCTCCCGGTGGGGGAGCATCCGAGAGGGCGCGCCGCCGTACCTACGCTGCCGGGGTCACCCGTCGCTCGCGAGCCACGCGTCGATGTCGCGCGCGGCCGTGGCGAGCACGTCTGCGGGCGCTCGGCTCGCCGCCAGGGACGCGCGCGCCAGGCCTGCGAGCTCGGCGTCGTCCAGCCCGTGCACGGTCCGCGCCGTCTCGTACTGCGCCGCCAGCCGGGAGCCGAAGATCAGCGGGTCGTCCGCGCCCAACGCCACCGTCGCCCCCGCCTCGAGCAGCCGGCGCAGCGGCACGTCGGCCGGCTCGGCGTACACCCCCAGCGACACGTTCGACCCCGGGCACACCTCCAGCGCCACCCCCGCCGCCACCACCCGCTCCAGCACCCGTGGGTCCTCGACCGCCCGCACCCCGTGCCCGAGCCGATCCGGTACCGCGGCCTCCAACGTCGCCGCGACCGCCTCCGGCCCCAGGAGCTCCCCGGCGTGGGGCACCGACGCCAGCCCGGCGCGTCGCGCGATCGCGAAGGCGGCCGCGAACTCCGCCGTGTCCCCGCGCCGCTCGTCGTTCGACAGCCCGAAGCCCACGACCGTCCCCGCCCCCTCGCCGGCGTACCGCGCGGCCAGCCGTGCCAGCGTGCGGGCCTCCAGCGGGTGCCGCATCCGCGAGGCCGCCACCACGACCCCGACCTGCGCGGCCCCCGGCTCCCGCGACACGGCCGCCGCCTCGTCCAGCACGATCTCGACCGCCGGCGTGATGCCCCCGACGAACGGGGCGTACGACGTCGGGTCGACCTGGATCTCCAGCCAGCGCGATCCCTCGGCCCCGTCGTCCAGGGCCGCCTCACGGACGATCCGCCGCATGTCGGCCTCCCCGCGCACACAGGCCCGGGCCGTGTCGTAGAGGCGCTGGAAGCGGAACCAGCCGCGTTCGTCGGCCCCCTCGAACCGAGGCGGGTACTCCTCGCGCAGTGTCACGGGCAACCGCAGTCCGTGGGCCTGCGCCAGCTCGCGCACCGTCTCGACGCGCATCGAGCCCGTGAAGTGCAGGTGCAGGTGCGCCTTGGGCAGCGCCGACACCGACCGGGACGCAGCAGCGCCGGTCGATGCCTCGACCGGCGCTGCGGGACCTGCTGCGTTCACTCCTGCGTCGAGTCCTCGTCGACGACGTGCATCGCCGCCTCCTCGGCCGAGGCGGCGGCGCCGTCGACGCCCACGTCCTCACCCACGAGGTCCTTCTCGTCGTCCGAACCCAGTCCTTCGTCGGGCGCGACGAGCCGGCCGGCACGCTCGTCGCCGACCTCGCCGTCGCCCAGCCAGTCGTCCTCGGCGTCGATGGCGTCGGGGTCGTCGCCGCCCACTCGGGGCTCGTCGAGCCCGGACTCGTTGTCGGGCGCGCCGTAGGCGGAGTCCGGGTCCGGGACCTCCTGCTTGATGCGGTCCTCGATGGTCTCGCCCTCGAGCTGCTCCTCGACCGTGGGGCCGTGCAGCTCGGAGCGGTCGACGTCGGGCGGGGAGTACCCGCGGTCGAGCACGTCGGCGACGTCCTCCTGCACCAGGGTGTCCTCGGGCTGGAGCTGGTCGTCGTCGATGGGGGCGGAGGAGTCGGTGGACCCGGAGTTCTCGGTCATGCTCGTCAGCCTACGTCGCCGACCAGCTGCTCCGCCGCGGCCAGAGCGACGCACGTCGCGACCCCCGCCATCGCCGTCTCGACCTCGTCGAGCACCGGGAACGACGGTGCCAGCCGGATGTTGCGGTCGTGCGGGTCCCGCCCGTGCGGGAACGACGCACCGGCCGGGGTCAGGGCGATGCCCGCGTCCTTGGCGAGGGCGACGATGCGCGCGGCGCACCCGTCGGGCACGTCCAGGCTCACGAAGTACCCGCCGCGCGGGCGGGTCCACTCGGCGATGCCCAGCCCGTCGAGCTCGGCCGACAGCGCGGCGTCGACCGCGGCGAACTTCGGCGCCAGGATCCGGCGGTGCTCGGCCATGTGCGCGCGGACCCCGTCGGGGGAGCCGAAGAACTGGACGTGCCGCAGGTGGTTGACCTTGTCTGGCCCGATGGAGGCGAACTTCAGGTGCCCCAGGTACCACTGCACGGTCTCGCGGGACCCGGCCAGGAAGGCCACCCCGGCGCCGGCGAGGGTGACCTTGCTCGTGGAGGCGAAGACCACGGGCCGGTGCGGATGCCCACCCGCCGAGGCCAGCGACACGATGTCGGCCGACTTGGCCTCGTCCTCGGTCAGATGGTGCAGCGCGTAGGCGTTGTCCCAGAAGATCCGGAAGTCGGGGGCGGCCGCCGGCATCGAGGCGAGCCGGGCCGCGACCTCCTGGGTCACCACCGAGCCGGCCGGGTTCGCGTACGTCGGGACGATCCACATCCCCTTGACGCTCGGGTCGTCACGGACGAGCGCCTCGACGGCGTCGACGTCCGGCCCGTCGGCGAGCATCGGCACCGTGACCATCTCGATGCCGTAGGACTCGAGCATCGTGTAGTGCCGGTCGTAGCCGGGCACCGGGCAGACGAAGCGCACGACCTCCTCGTCCTTCCAGGGCCGCGGCGAGTCGAGCCCCCCGTGCAGTAGGTGGAAGACCAGGACGTCGTGCATCATCGTCAGGCTCGCGTTGCCCCCGGCCACGATCTGCGCGGTCTCGACCCCCAGCAGCTCGGCGAACATCTCACGCAGCTCGACCAGCCCCTCGAGGCCGCCGTAGTTGCGCACGTCGGTGCCGGCCCGGTCGGTGTGGCCGTCGGGCAGCGACAGCAGCGCCTCCGAGAGGTCCAGCTGCTCGGCACTGGGCTTGCCACGGGTCAGGTCCAGGCGCAGCCCCCGCTCGACGAGGGTCGCGTACGCGGCGCGCTTCTCCTCGAGGAAGGAGCGCAGCTCGTCGGGGGAACGGTCGGCCAGCGGGGTGCGGGGGGAGGCGTCGGTGCTCACCCTTCTACTGTGGCAGAGCGGGGAGATGCGGGCCGGGGGAGGTCGCGGGTCGGGCGGTCGGCCCGGGTTCGCGCCGGAGCCGCGACGTCACGTATGCTGTCCGTTCGGTGTGACCACCATCTCGGCGTGCCCGGGGATGGTCCCACCGGAGGGGTCCCGCCCCAACCTGGGACCCCACAGGGCAGTGGCTCAATTGGTAGAGCACCGGTCTCCAAAACCGGCGGTTGGGGGTTCGAGTCCCTCCTGCCCTGCGTCGTACGTGTGGTTCGTCCACGATTCGCGGTCCGTCCCTCGGGCTGCCTTCGCGGGCGTGCCGCGCCGAAGGCACCGACAGCAGTTCCCGACGTGAAGAGGCACCGTGACTGACGTAGGTCAGACCAGGACCCCCTCCCGCCCCGCCAAGGGCCGGGAGCAGAGCGGCAACCCCGTCTCGCGGTGGTTCTCTCGTCTCACCCTGTTCGTCAGCCAGATCCTCGACGAGCTCCGCAAGGTCGTGCGCCCCACGCGCGCCGAGCTGTGGCAGTACACCCTCGTCGTCATCGTCTTCGTCACCGTGATGATGGCGTTCGTCGCCGGTATCGACTTCGGCTTCAGCAAGCTGATCGCGCTGGTCCTGGGCTCCGGTTCCTGACCCAGCCCCGCCCGAGCACCCCGCCCCCGGCACCCGCACCAAGGAAGAGGTCATCCGTGTCCGACCAGTGGACCGACACCCCGGACGAGACGTCCACCGACGCCCCGCAGGCTCCGGTCGCCGACGCCACCGTCCAGGAGGCGGACTTCGCCGTCGCGCACGAGGGCGCCGAGGCCGGTGAGCCCGTCGGCATCGAGACCGACGACCAGACCGACGACGAGGCCGGCTCCGACGTGACCGACGCCGGTGACGAGGAGGGCGCGGAGGACGAGGCGCCCATCGCCACCGACACCGAGGCCGGCGTGCACGAGCCCGTCACCGACGAGGACGGCGACGTCCTCGAGGGCGTCGACCCCGTGCAGGCGTTCAAGGACGACCTGGCCGCCAAGTTCGGCGACTGGTTCGTCATCCACTCCTACGCGGGCTACGAGAACCGCGTGAAGGCCAACCTCGAGAACCGCACGCAGTCCCTCAACATGGAGGACTACATCTTCGAGGTCCAGGTGCCGATGGAGGAGGTCACCGAGATCAAGGGCGGGCAGCGCAAACTCGTCCGCCGGGTCCGGATGCCCGGCTACGTCCTCGTGCGCATGGACCTCACCGACGAGTCCTGGGGCGCCGTGCGCCACACCCCCGGCGTCACCGGCTTCGTCGGCAACGCCCACCAGCCGGTCCCGCTGACCCTCGACGAGGTCTTCGGGATGCTCAAGCCCGCCGACCTCGAGTCCTCGGCCGCCGCCGCGGCCTCCGGGGGCGGGCAGGCGCAGGGCGCCGGCGGCACCTCCGCGGTCACCGTCGTCGACTTCGAGGTCGGCGAGTCGGTCACCGTCATGGACGGGCCGTTCGAGACCATGCCGGCCACGATCTCCGAGATCAACCCCGACACCCAGAAGCTCAAGGTGCTCGTCTCCATCTTCGGCCGGGAGACCCCGGTCGAGCTCTCCTTCAGTCAGGTCACCAAGCTCTGACCGAGCCCCTCCGCGGGGGTCCCGCGGACACTGCAAAGGGGTCATCGCCCACGGCGTCGGCCCACCCCACCAGTTAGGACAGACATGCCCCCCAAGAAGAAGGTCTCCGGCTACATCAGCCTGCAGATCCAGGCCGGTGCCGCGACCCCGGCCCCGCCCGTCGGCCCGGCCCTCGGCCAGCACGGCGTCAACATCATGGAGTTCGTCAAGGCGTACAACGCGGCGACCGAGCACCAGCGCGGCAACATCATCCCCGTCGTCATCACGGTCTTCGAGGACCGCTCGTTCACCTTCATCACCAAGACGCCCCCGGCGAGCGAGCTCATCAAGAAGGCGGCCGGTGTCCAGAAGGGCTCGGGCGAGCCGCACAAGACCAAGGCCGGCAAGCTGAGCAAGGACCAGCTCCGCGAGATCGCGGAGACCAAGATGCCCGACCTCAACGCCAACGACGTCGACGCCGCGATGAAGATCATCGCCGGCACCGCCCGGCAGATGGGCATCGAGACCGAACTCTGAGCCCGGCCTCACCCAGTGGCAGGGCCAGCGCCGGCCCGACGACCACGACTCCACCACGACCCACCAGGAGCAGCACATGAAGCGCAGCAAGGCCTACCGCGCCGCCGCCGAGAAGATCGACGCCGACGCCCTGTACAGCCCCCTCGACGCCGTCCGCCTCGCGAAGGAGGCCGCGTCGGCCAAGTACGACGAGACCGTCGAGGTCGCGTTCCGTCTCGGTGTCGACCCCCGCAAGGCCGACCAGATGGTGCGCGGCACCGTCAACCTCCCGCACGGCACGGGCAAGACCGCCCGCGTCCTGGTCTTCGCGACCGGTGACAGGGCCGAGGCGGCCACCGAGGCCGGCGCCGACTTCGTCGGGTCCGACGACATGATCGAGAAGGTCTCCGGCGGCTGGCTCGACTTCGACGCCGTCGTCGCCACCCCCGACCTGATGGGCAAGGTCGGTCGTCTGGGCAAGGTGCTGGGCCCGCGCGGCCTCATGCCGAACCCGAAGACCGGCACGGTCACGATGGACACGGCCAAGGCCGTGACCGACATCAAGGGCGGCAAGATCGAGTTCCGCGTCGACAAGCACGCGAACCTGCACTTCATCATCGGCAAGGCGTCCTTCGACACCTTGGCCCTGGTCGAGAACTACGCGACCGCCCTCGAGGAGGTCCTCCGGCTCAAGCCGGCCGCCTCCAAGGGCCGCTACATCACCAAGGCGACGCTGTCGACCACGATGGGCCCGGGCATCCCGCTGGACGCCAGCAAGACCCGCAACCTCACCGAGGACGCCGTCGACGCCTGACCGGCTGCCGCCGCACCGGAGCCCGCCACCCCGCCTCGGGATGGCGGGCTCCCGCGCGTCGTGGGGCGGGCCGCCGGCCCGGGCACGGGGGCGGGGCGAGGGCGGCGCGATTTGGGCGCCGGCCCCCCGTCCCGTACGCTGGTCCACGACCGAAGACCGCCGGTTGTCGGCTGCACCCGCAGCAGACCGAAGGCTCCGCGAGAGCGGGCGACCAGCGCAGGACGCGTAGTTCCCCGGTGTGGGCGTGAGCCCCCCGCTGAGAGCCCCGTGCCGTGCGCCGGGGCTCTTTCTCTGTTCCGGGGCCTCCGCCGACGGTCCGACCCGACGGAAGGAGGCCCGAATGTCACGTGCCGACAAGACGGCAGCCGTTGCCGAGCTCTCCGAGAAGTTCAAGAGCTCCAACGCCGCCGTCCTCACGGAGTACCGGGGACTCTCGGTGAAGCAGCTCACCGAGCTGCGCAACTCCCTGCGTGGCAACGCGACCTACGCCGTGGTCAAGAACACGCTGACCGAGCTCGCCGCCAAGGACGCCGGGGTGACCGCGTTCGACGGTCAGCTCGTCGGACCGACCGCCATCGCCTTCGTCGAGGGCGACCCGGTCGAGGCGGCCAAGGGTCTGCGTGACTTCGCCAAGGCCAACCCCCTCCTGGTGATCAAGGGCGGCGTGCTCGAGGGCAAGACCCTCTCCGCCGCGGAGATCACCAAGCTCGCGGACCTCGAGTCCCGCGAGGTGCTCCTGGCCAAGCTGGCCGGCGCCATGAACGCGTCGCTCAGCCAGGCCGTCTACCTCTTCGCCGCTCCGCTCGCCCAGGCCGCTCGCGCGGTCGAGGCCCTGCGGGCGAAGGTCGAGTCGGAGGGTCCGGTCGCCGGGTCCGACGCCCCGGCCGCCGAGGACACCCCTGCCGAGGCCCCCGCGGCCGAGGCCACCGACGTCGCCGAGGGTGGCGGCCCGGGCCCCAGCGCGTAGCACTGGGGAGAGCCGACCCCCCGGGGCCGGCTCACCACACCAACCGCCACTCACGGCATATCAGCACGAAAGGACGCCACACATGGCCAAGCTCAGCACCGACGAGCTCCTTGAGGCCTTCAAGGAGATGACCCTCATCGAGCTCTCCGAGTTCGTCAAGCAGTTCGAGGACACCTTCAACGTCACCGCCGCCGCGCCCGTCGCGGTCGCCGGTGCCGCTGCCCCGGCCGGTGGCGGCGACGCCGAGGCCCCCGCCGAGCAGGACGAGTTCGACGTCGTCCTCGAGGCTGCCGGCGACAAGAAGATCGCCGTCATCAAGGAGGTCCGCGCGCTGACCTCCCTCGGCCTCAAGGAGGCCAAGGACCTCGTCGACGGCGCCCCCAAGGCCGTCCTCGAGAAGGTCGACAAGGCTGCGGCCGAGAAGGCCAAGGAGCAGCTCGAGGGCGCCGGCGCCACCGTCACCCTCAAGTGAGCCCGTCCCCCTGAGGGTGACGAGCACCACGCCCGACGGGGCCCGACCACACAGTCGGGCCCCGTCGTCGTGCGCCCGGGCAATCCGGGCCGGGGGCCCGTGCCGAACCAGGAACCGTGGCATCCCGACGCCCGGCGGGCAAGGGGTCGGGCTGAGAAAAGTGTCAGGTCGTCAAACCTTCGGAACCGGCGGTTCCGTGGTCTGATGGACCCGCGCCCGCTACCTACCGCTGGGTAACAACGGGTCGGGCGCATGACCACGGACGGCAGAAGGGTCGACATGGGTGTCGAGATCGCGGTGAGCGGGCTGACCAAGCAGTTCGGCAGCCAGCTCATCTGGGACGACGTCACCCTCACCCTCCCGGCGGGCGAGATCAGTGTCCTGCTGGGCCCGTCGGGCACCGGCAAGTCGGTCTTCCTCAAGACCCTGGTCGGCCTGATCCGCCCCGAGAAGGGCTCGATCCTGATCGAGGGCCAGGACATCGTCCGGCTCCGCGGCGACGACCTCTACGAGATCCGCAAGCTGTTCGGCGTGCTGTTCCAGGACGGCGCCCTCTTCGGCTCGATGACCCTCTTCGACAACGTCGCCTTCCCGCTGCGCGAGCACACCCGCAAGAGCGAGAAGGAGGTCGCCGCCATCGTCCACGAGAAGATGGACCTCGTCGGCCTCACCGGAGCCGAGAAGAAGCTCCCCGGCGAGATCTCGGGCGGGATGCGCAAGCGCGCCGGGCTGGCCCGTGCCCTGGTCCTCGACCCCGAGATCCTGCTCATCGACGAGCCCGACTCGGGCCTGGACCCGGTGCGCACCAGCTACATCAACCAGCTGTTCGTCGACCTCAACGCCCAGATCGACGCGACCTTCCTCATCGTCACCCACGACATCAACACCGCCCGCACCGTGCCCGACAACATCGGCCTGCTCTACCACAAGCACCTGGCCATGTTCGGGCCCCGCGAGATGCTGCTGTCGTCGGAGGAGCCGGTGGTCCGCCAGTTCCTCAACGCCCAGACCGTCGGCCCCATCGGGATGTCGGAGGAGAAGGACGCCGAGGAGCTCGCCGCCGAGTCCGGCCAGGAGCTGCCCCCACTGCCCCCCATCCCGCTGCAGCTGCCGACCAGCGACCGCACCCCCCGTCGGGCCGAGCGCGGCGCGGGCGTCTGGTGCCGCGACAACGGCATCACCCCGCCGCCCGGCAGCTTCGCCTCGACCACCGCGGGGGTCCCCGGTGTCCGGCACGGGGTGGGCGCATGACGGTGGTGTCCAACGGCCTGCGCCAGGCGGGCTCGTTCTTCGGGCTCGTGGTCGACGTCGCCAAGGCGGCTCCGCGGCGCCCGTTCCAGCTGCGCGAGTTCATCCAGCAGGCCTGGTTCGTCGCCTCCGTGACGATCGTGCCCACGGCGCTGGTCTCCATCCCGTTCGGCGCCGTCATCGCCCTCCAGCTCGGCACCCTGACCCGCCAGCTCGGCGCCCAGTCCTTCACGGGCGCGGCCTCGGTGCTGGCCGTGGTGCGCGAGGCCTCCCCGCTGGTCACCGCGCTGCTGGTCGCGGGTGCGGGCGGCTCGGCCATCTGCGCCGACCTCGGCTCCCGCAAGATCCGTGAGGAGATCGACGCGCTCGAGGTGCTCGGCATCAGCCCCATCCAGCGCCTCGTCGTGCCCCGCGTGCTGGCCACCATGCTCGTCGCCGCCCTCCTCAACGGTCTGGTCTCGGTCGTGGGCGTGGCCGGGGGCTACGTCTTCAACGTCCTGGTGCAGGGCGGCACCCCCGGCGCCTACCTCGCGTCGTTCACCGCGCTCGCCCAGCTGGCCGACCTCGTCACCTCCGAGATCAAGGCCCTGATCTTCGGCGCCCTCGCGGCGCTGGTGGCCTCCTACAAGGGGCTCACGGCGGGGGGCGGCCCCAAGGGGGTCGGCGACGCCGTCAACCAGAGCGTCGTCATCACCTTCATGTTCCTGTTCGTCGTCAACTTCGTCATCAGCGCCGTGTACTTCCAAGTCGTCCCGCAGAAGATCTGACGCCGATGCCGAACCTCGCCGCCGCCGTCCAGGCCCCGCTGCGCCTGCTCGACGCCCTCAGCGAGCAGATGCGCTTCTACGTGCGCTCGATCGGCTGGGTGCCGCGCACCCTGACCCGCTACCGCGGCGAGGTCGTGCGGCTGCTGGCCGAGGTCTCCCTCGGCAGTGGTGCGCTCACCGTCATCGGCGGCACGGTGGGGGTCCTGTCGTTCCTGGCGTTCTTC